>JBDHBD010000001.1:0-340061 GCA_039587755.1 Gemmatimonadota bacterium
GTCGATCTCGCCCACCTCCCCGTCACCCAAATGGCAGCGTCTCCGTGACGAGTGTGGCCCGACTCACTAGTCACCGGTAGGTTCTGGCGCGTTGTGCCTGAGGCCGAAGTTGGCTGACCATGGAGGGATGAAGGCCGAACCTGCGCACGAGATCTGGACAGACACCGTGAACGACCGCCCGAGCAGCGAGACGGCCGACCGAGAGAGCACGGGTCATCTGATCCGCCTCTTCCGGCGGGAGTGGGCCGAGCTGTGGGGAGGCGAGAACAACCGGCAGGCGATCATCGTGTTGATCTCCTCGCTACTGCTGCTCGTCGTATTCACGCTGTACGGAAAGCCGGTCTTCCTGCGGTCGCGGATGATAGGGGCCGGGGGCCTGATCGGCTGGTCGCCGCAGCACCCCTACTTCCAGCAGCTCCCGTTCCTCTACTGGGCGCTCACCTCGGTCGTGCTGCGGCTGATCGTCCCCGTGCTGATTATCCTCTTCCTCATCCGAGGACGGCCGGCCGACTTCGGCTTCCGGATTCGCCGGATTTCACCGCACGCCTGGACCTACGCCCTCTTCTTCGTGCTGATGATCCCGATCGTGCTGTTCGCCAGCTACACACAGGCGTTTCAGGCCAAGTATCCGCTGTTTCCGGGATCGGCTCAGGGGCTGAACCAGTTCCTCGTCTATCAGATCGCGTACGGAATCCAGTTCCTGGGCGTGGAGGGCTTTTTCCGGGGCTACATGACGTTCGGCCTGTACCCGCGCTTCGGGTACCTGGCGATCTTCATCATGGTCATCCCGTACTGCATGGTACACTTCGGGAAGCCGCACGCCGAGGTGTTCATGGCGATCCCGGCCGGTCTGATCCTGGGGTACCTCGCGCTCAAGAGTCGGACGTGGATCTTCGGCGCGCTGCTCCACTGGAGCGTGGCGATCACCATGGATCTGCTGGCGATCTGGCAGAAGGGCGGCTTCGGGGCCCCTCCGCCGGGCGGGTGAATTGGCCCGGCCACACCGCCGGGCGGATGGGACCTAGGCTATTGCGTATTCGAGGGCCCGCTGGTCTTTATACACAACGACATTTGCCCCGACCACCTGCTTGTCGATGTGGAAACCGGACACCTCACCGGCATCCTGGATTGGGGTGATGCCGCGCTGGGCGACCCGTCGTTCGACTTCGGCGTCCTGGCCCCCTGGCGGGGATGGAAATTCGCCCTCGACGTGCTGGACGCGTACGATCAGAGCGTCGACGCGGAGTTCATGGAACGCCTGCGCTTCCTGAGCCGTGTGGCCAGCCTCGTGTGGATGCACGACGCGCATGTGCGCGACGAGCCGCATCTGAGGGGCGGACAATTGGAGAAGCACCGGGCCTGGATTCTGAACGCGTTTGATGATGAGGGCGAGTGAGAGGTTCAACCGTACGAGCTGGCATGCGCGAGCCGCGGGCGAGAGGAGAGAGAGAATCGCGATGAGGACGAGATTCGATGTGGAGGTCGTGCTGCTCGCCGCCACGCTGGCGCTGTCAGCGGTCGTGCCACTCGCCGCGCAGGAGGCGGCCACCGAGCACTCCGCGCCCGAGCTCTCGGCCGATCAGCAGGCGGTATGGGACATGGAGGCATCCTACTGGCGATACGTGAAGGCCGGTGACGTCGATCGGTACGTGTCCCTGTGGCACGAAGACTTCGTCGGGTGGCCCTGCTCGACGTGGGAGCCGGTGACGAAGAAGGAAGTCAGCGGCTGGGTTCGCGACATCCGCGACAACGGCTGGGCGCTCACCTATACGCTTCGGCCCGAGGCCGTTCAGCTGATCGGCGACCTGGCCGTCGTGCACTACGGGGCCTCGTACGTGTTCGACTACGGCGACGGCACGAGCGAGGGGGAAGGGGAGTGGCGGAAGTTCACGCACACCTGGTTAAAGGTGGGCGACAGCTGGCAGATCGTCGGCGGCATGTGCGCGGACATGACCCCCGCGAGGCAGCCTCGCTCGTAGATGATCCTCCGAACATGGCGTGGCACGACGTCGCTCGAGGACGCGGATCGCTACTTCGACTATCTGCAGGCCACCGGTGTCGAGAAGTGTCGAGCCACGCTCGGTAACCGCGGCGTGTGGGTCACGCGTCGAACAGTCGAATCCGGGGCGGAGTTCCTGTTCCTCTCGCTATGGGATTCGATGGAGGCGGTGCGGGCGTTCGCGGGCGATGAGCCTGAAAAGGGCGTCTTTTTCCCGGAGGACGATCGCTTCCTGATCGAGTTCGACCGCCACGTGAAGCACTTTGAGGTGTTGTTGGGTCCAGAGAGCGGAGCCGTCGACCGTCACGATGGACAACAGTAGCATTATGTTCGATATGCCGTTAGACCCCGTGGTGGTGACGTACGGAGGCAACACGGTCACCGCGACGTCGGACGCCTGCGTCGACGTATGGGAGAAGGTCGACTAGAAGGTACCTAAGGAGCATTCGACCGGAAGACGGTCGGCCCGATAGGAGGAGGTCGTAATGATCCGCATGTTCGTGCGGCATCCCGTCGCCGACTTCGCCACGTGGAAGCAGGCCTACGACGATTTCGACGTGGAGCGAACGGGCATGGGCGTGTTGAGTGACGCGGTCTTCCAGGGAGCGGAGGACCCGAACGACGTCACGGTCTTCCATGACTTCGAGTCGCTGGAAGCCGCGGAGGAGTTCGTCGGCTCAGACCGTCTGCGGGAGGTGATGGAGGAAGCGGGCGTGGCCGGCGCACCCACTATCTGGTACACGGTCCGTATCTGAGGCCCGGCGCCCACGCCCGATTGACGGCTGAGCGCGGGGATTCTGAGACCCGGCGCGGTACGGGTTCTACAGAAACTCCACTTCGAACAGATCGTCGTCGGTCTCGCCCGTCTGGAGCTGGACGAGGCGGCCGGCATAGGATCTCTCCCGATGCGGTCGAACTTGCAGTCGACGTCCCACCCGTCGAAGTGATTCCCCAGCAACACGGCCAGCCGGTGGTTGATCGCCCGCTCGTTCACGTCGTGCCTGAGCAAGTATCGGTCGAGAACCGTGAGCTGCTTGAGCGCCAGCTCGACCCGGCGGCGCACCTCGGCGGCGTCTGACTCGTGTGTGGTGTTCACTCGGTTTTCCGTGCGTTATTTGCCAGTGCGTTATGTGGTCGCGCGTCTGACTCAGGCTGTCCAGTCTATGCCTCGGCGAGCCTCGCCCTGGGGAGCTTCGCCCTGGGGAGCTTCGCCCTGGCCAGCCACGTCCGGCCATATATTCTCGGTTCGTGCTGAACCTCGTGATCGAAACACTCTGCGAAGAATGAGCGTGGAATGGGGAAGCAACCTACGGTACTCGCTTGGGTCCTGCTCGGCATGCTGATCTCAGGCTGTGGCCCTGGCGATGAATCGGAACCGGGGGCGGATATGGTGCCTGCCGCGGAGCGTGCCGCGGAGACCGGAGCGGTGACGGATCGAACTGCGGAAGCGACGCCCGCAGCGGCCGTGGCGTCCGTAGCAGGCGAATACCTGGCCGAGACCGATCACCTGGTCTACGCGGTGCCCGACCTCGACGCTGCGGTTGACGAACTGGAAGAGCGGCTGGGCGTGCGGGCGATTCCGGGCGGTCGGCACGAGCGGTGGGGAACGTGGAACGCCCTGCTGGCACTCGGCTCGACCACCTACCTCGAGATTCTCGGGCCCGACCCCGAGCGTTCGGATCCGGCGACGCCGACCCTGCTGGGGCTCGACCAACTCGAGGCACCGCGTTTGGTGGCCTGGGCAGTCGCCGAGAGTGATCTGGAGGGCAGGAGGGCGTGGGCGCACCGTGGGAGCCTCTTACTGGGAGAGATCTCCACCGGCAGTCGCGAGAAGCCCGACGGCAGCCTTCTGACGTGGCGGCTGACCGCTCCCGACGCCGAGGCGTGGGACGGGCTCGTGCCCTTCCTGATCGATTGGCGAGATTCCGAGCACCCGGCCGCCGGATCGCCGAAAGGATGCACGCTGACGAGCCTGAGGGGAGAGCATCCCACACCCGATCGAATCCGGTTGATGCTGGGCGCGCTCCTGGTGGACATGCCGGTGACGGAGGCCCCGGAGCCGGGGCTCATTGCGACGCTAGCCTGCCCGACGGGGACCGTGGAACTGCGGTAGGCGACCCTGCGAGATGGCGAGGCGGAGGTGCGGGAGGCCGACGCGCTTCGCAGCCACGAGTGACCGACATGAATGACAGAGGCGGGGATCAGTTCTACGACGCAATCGTCGTTGGCTCTGGCGCGGCGGGCGCCTTCGCCGCGAAAGCGCTGACGGAGGGCGGCCTGGAGACCCTGCTGCTGGAGGCGGGGCCGGAGCTTCGGCCGGACGAGGACTTCCCGCACATGGGACCGCGCGACCGCCGTGACGCGATCTGGACGCGTCTGTTGGCCGCGATGTCCGGGCAGCGCGTTCAGGCCCGCTCCCCCTCCTTCATGGCCTTCGTCCGGCACCTGTACGTAAACGACCGCGAGAATCCCTATACGACGCCGACCGGAAAACCCTTCTTCTGGATCCGGGGTCGACAGGTCGGTGGCCGGCTGCATACGTGGGCGGGTATGGCGCTCCGCATGTCCGATCGCGAGCTGCACGGCGCGAGTCACGACGGGTACGGCGTGGACTGGCCGATCTCTTACGAGGAGTTGGCACCGTATTATGACAAGGTCGAGACGTGCCTCGGCCTGTACGGGAACGCCGACGGCCTGCCCCACGTCCCCGACGGACGATACGTGGCTCCGCGCGAGCTCACCGCCCGGGAGCTCGCGTTCAAGAGCGCCGTCGAGAGTCGCTGGCCCGACCGTCACGTCATCCAGGCGAGGGTGACAGCGCACAATTCGGGCCGGGTCCCCATCCCGATTGCGGAGGCGCGTGCTACCGGCCGCCTGACGGTGCGCCCGAACGCAGTGGTGACGAGGGTCACGACCGACCCGGACAGCGGAAAGGCCTCCGGTGTCGAGTTCGTCGACCGGACCGCCAGGCGCTCGCATCAGGCGCGCGGGCGGCTCGTCATGCTCTGCGCCTCGGCCCTCGAGAGCGTGCGGATCCTCCTGAACAGCGGGGCGCCTCGGTACCCGGATGGGATCGGCGGGTCGTCTGGAGTGCTCGGTCGATTCATTATGGATCACTGCCACGTGCACAGGCACGGTTACTTCGCGGAGCCCGTACACCAGCCGCCGCAGCATGCGGACGATCCCTACGACTTCGGTGCCTCACAGGGCTTTTACATCCCGAGCTTTCGCAACGTCGCACGGCCGCATGACGGCTTTCTGCGTGGGTATGGCGTGCTCGGCGCCGTGGGGAGACTCCATTCGATGTGGTGGCTGGCCGCGTTCGGCGAGATGCTCCCTCGGGCCGAGAACCGGGTCGTCCTGAACCTGCGGAAGGTGGATGCGTGGGGAATCCCCGTGGCCCACATCGAGTGCACCTGGTCCGAGAACGAGCGCGCATTGATTGCGGATGCGAAGCGCAATCTGGAGGAGATGACGCTTGCGGCGGGTCTGCCTCCGGAGAGACGTTTCGGGAAATCGGCGCTTGTCTCGACGCTGCTGCGGGCAGCCTGTCCCGAGCCAGGCGTGTTCTATCCGGGGCTCGCCGTGCATGAGCTGGGTGGCGCGAGGATGGGCGACGACCCGGAGACGAGCGTGCTGAACCCCTTCAACCGCTGCTGGGAGGTGGAGAACCTTGTGGTTGCCGATGGGGCCTGCTTCGTCTCCTCCGGCTATCAGAATCCAACCTTGACCATCATGGCGCTCAGCCTGCGGGCGGCCGAGTGTGTCGTCTCCGATTTTGAAAGGGTGGCATTGTAGCGTCGTGTCCCAAACGCTGCCTCGTCTGGTTCAGCATAGCGTGGAGTTATAGCCAGGACGCCGTCATGAACGTCTGCATGGTCTTGCACGACAACGATGTCACCAGAGACAGTCGCGTCCTGACTGAGGCGCAGCGCCTGGTTCAGGACGGTCATCACGTCGTGGTCGTGTGCGACTACCTGGCTCGGAGCGAAACTCGCGAAAGTCTCGGCGGCGTGGAGATCGTTCGGCTCGGCCAGCCGTCGCGGTTCTGGCATCCGCTCAACAGGGCAATCGAGCTTCTGCTCTTGGTGAACGCCCGCTGGCTCCGGGCGCTACTCCAGCTCCAGCACGAACTGGGCTTCGAGGCGCTCCATGTCCACGACCTCCCGATGGCCCGAATCGGGCTGTGGGTCGGGCGGTGGCGCCGAATGGCGGTCGTGCTCGATCTGCACGAGAACTACCCTGCCTTCGTGCAGGGTATCTGGCCCGAGCGGATGCGATTCACGACGCGAGTGAAGAAGCGCTTGTTCTACAGTTTTAACCGTTGGCACCGATATGAACGTACGGCCGTGCGGAAGGCTGCCCACGTCATCGTCGTCGTCGACGAAGCCAAGAAGCGAGTGGTGGAACTCGGCGTTGCGCCGGACCGAGTGACCGTCGTGAGCAACACGCTCCGTGACTACTTCCTCTCTTTCCCGGAGCGGGATCCGGAGCTCGAGGCAGCCTACGCCGGACTTTTCGTGATCTCGTACCTCGGGTCGTTGTCCAGTTTCGTACGGATCGACACGGTGGTTCGGGCGATGCCGATGGTCCTGAAGAGTGTTTCCAACGCGCACCTGCTCATCGTCGGACAGATCGAGGCCAAGCCGGAGTGCCGCGAGCTGGCCGAGCAGCTCGGAGTGGCCGAACACGTCACGTTCGAGAGCTGGCAGCCGCGAGCCCGAGTACCGGGCTACATGAGTATCTCCGACGTGGGACTGCTGCCCTTTACGCCGGACGAGTATTGGCATACCACGCTGCCCAACAAGCTCTTTCAGTACATGTACCTGCGGTGCCCCGTGCTGGCGAGCGAGAGCAGGGCGGCCGCTCGCATCATCTCGGAGTCACGCTGCGGCCGCACCGTGGAGGGGATGGCTGAAGATCCGGCCAGGCTGGCGGCTGCGATCATTCAGCTGGCGCAGGACCCTGCCGAGCGTGCGGCCATGGGGGAACGTGGCAGGGAGGCGGTGTTGGCCCGATACCGGTGGGCGAGTGAAGGAGAGAGACTCGCGCGCATCTATGCGGGCTTGGCCGGCTCGGCCGCGAGTCTGACCGGGCCAGCGGAGGGCTGACCGGATCAGCGGCGAGTTTGGCCCTGAGGGTCAGAAGTCCTTCCCGAGACGACGAACCATCTCCCGCGTCCTGTCACGCGCCTTCTGGTCGAGGGACTTGAAGCGGAGCTCCGAAGAGTTCGCTTGAATCTTCGCGAACGCCTGCGCGATGTCGGCCATGTCGGATTGGTCACCGAGGAACACCTGGTGGAAGAGAATCAGGCCGCTGGCATCGGAGATGCTCTCGGCCACCGGGCAGCTCGCGTCGAGGCCCAGCCGCTGCCCCGGGTCGGATCCCGGCTCCCATTCGATGAACCGCGCGCCTGACCTCCACAGCGGCGACCGGTGGACCACCGGATAGGGCACGTCGACGGGAATCCCCTCGGCGCAGAGCGCCCGGAGCAAGATCTTGCGGGGTAGACCGCCGAAAGCGTCTGCGTCGTACGCGAGCCCCAGGGCGTACATGCTCGTCCGCGTCACGTCCTCCTTGCGTGGGAGAACGGCAATTCCCTCGATGTCTCTCAGCCGCTCTTCGAGCGCTTCGACGTTGGCCGCCTTCGTGGCCAGCTGGGCCCCGAGACGTTCGAGCTGGGCGAGCAGCAGCGCCGCCTGCAGTTCAGTGATTCGGTAGTTGCCGCCGAAGCCGGGCGACTGACTCTCTAACATCGGCCGGCCGCAGTCCTTGAGGGCGTAGATGCGCTTCGCCAGCGCCTCGTCGTTCGTGACGAGGGCTCCGCCCTCGCCGGCCGTGAGTCCCTTGCTCGCCTGAAAGCTGAACGTTCCGACCTGCCCCAGCGTGCCGACGCCCTGATCGCGCCAGCGCGCGCCTACGACGTGAGCACAATCCTCGACGACGAACAGCGATGCGTCGCGGGCGATCTCCAGCAGCCGGTCCATCTGGGCGATCTGGTGATAGAGGTGGACGGGGATGATCGCCCGGGTGCGCGGTGTGATACGTTCCGATACGGAGTCCGGGTCGAGACACCAGTCACGCTCGCCGACATCCGCGAACACCGGGACGGCGCCCACCTGGACTACGGCCCACGCCGTGGCGATCCACGTGAGCGCCGGTACGATGACCTCGTCATTGGGCCCGACGCCCAGGCCCCGGAGCGCGATGTCGAGCGCCACGGTTCCATTGGAGACACAGACGGCCCGTGTCGCCCCGCACAACTGCGCGAAGCGGTCGGCGAATTCCCTTTCCATGGGGCCGTTACCGGACCAGACGCCGCTCGCCACCACACCGGTGATGAGCTCCAGCTCTCGTTCGGTCGTGACCGGCCAGGTGGGGAAGGGCCGGGACCGAACCGGTTCGCCGCCGTTGATCGCCAGCCGAGCTGTCACGAGCTTCCGTCACTCCCCTTGGTCAGTCGGCGGAGTCCGGCTCTCAGCGCGCGTTGGACCCACCCGTTTGGTGCGCCATCGTCCAACAGCGCCTCGAACGAACCGAGCGCGTATGCAAGCCGGCGCTTCGCGCTCACCCTCACATGCTGCGGCGTGAACCGGCCGACGGCCAGCATGGCACTGCCGACCAGCCCCCTGCGCGCCGCGGCCCCCACCCGACGCAGTGTCGTTCCCAGGCCCGGGGCCAGGTCCCGGGCGATCAGCACGTTCGTGACGGCGTGCAGATACCGGCGCTCGATCAGCCAGCGCTCGCTGACGCGTGCCGGTTCGATCCATTCCTCCACCAGTGCGTCATCCACCCAGACGATAGAGTATCCAGCCAGGTCGATCCGGCGGAAGAAGTGCGTGTCCTCGCCGACGCCGTTTGCCAGCCGCTCATCGAAGCGCAGAGCGAGCTCGCGCACCAGCCCGGCTCGGAACATCACGTTGTTCGTGTACGCCTCTCTCAGTCGAGCTCCGGCGGGATGCCGATCCAGCTCAAAGTAGTTGCCGCGGCGGACCCACTCGGGGGGATCCACGGCGAAGTGGGGAACGACGGGCCCGGTCACGACGTCGGCCTGGTAGGTCTGCTGGCCCGAGAGAAGGCGTTCGAGCCACCGTGAGGTGGGCACTTCATCATCGTCGATAAAGGCGATCCAATCGGTGTCGGTTGCCGCGATGTCGAGCGCCGTGTTCCTCACCCGCGGAATCCCTGGGCGCGGGTCATGAACACAGGAAATGGGGAAGGGGAAACGGTCGCGCCAATCGTCGCAGATCGTGGCGGCACTGCCGTCGGGGTTGTTGTCCACCACCAACACCTTGACCCGCGGTGGATCGTCTGTGAACTCGAGTAAGGCGAGACCTTGCAGCAGGCGGGCGAGGCCGGCAGGCCGCTGATACGTCAGGGTGCAGATGGTCACTCGCACGGGCTCGGCCATGCGGAGTCTTACCAGCGGGGGTGTTTCGGGTCAACCATGACGCGGGCCGCACACTTGTCCGGCGTGGCTCAGCGGGGAGACAGTGTGCATAGTCTATGCCTGGTCTGTGCACGCTCGGGTTGGACTGCACGATACTTGCGTCACAAGGAAGGACATGCCTGAAGCGAAGCGGATTGCCGTCTGTACGCTGACCTACCGGCGAAACGAAGGGCTCGAGCACCTGCTCGAGGCCCTCGCCAGCCAGGAGTTCAGCCAGCGACCCGCCGACGTGAGGGTGGTGGTCATCGACAACAACCCGGATGGGAGCGCTGCGTCCGTTTGCGAACGCTGGCGAGGACGCTTGGGTGACGGGCTGTCGTACGTACATGTGGAGCAGCCCGGGATCGCGGTGGCCAGGAACGCGGCGCTGGCGGCCGCCGAGCCCGCGGCGGACTGGATCGCCTTCATCGACGACGACTCGGTGCCGGAACGCGATTGCCTCGACCGTCTTCTCGAGGTGGCGGACACACACGATGCCGACGTCGTCACGGGTCCGCTGAAGCCCGATTTTGAGGTCACCCCCCCCGACTGGGTGCGAGCCGGGAACTTCTTCGCCCGCCCGCGCCGGCCGACCGGGGCACGCCTGGACACCGCGTTCACGAACAACGTGATGTTCCGCAGCTCGATCGTGCGTGACCTGAACATCCGGTTCGACGAGCGCCTGAACCTCACGGGTGGGGAGGATCGTCACTTCTTCTGTGCCGTGAACCGCGCCGGATACTCGATCGTCTGGGCGGACGACGCGCTGACCACGCATCACATCCCGAAAGAACGGCTCAACAAGCGCTGGCTGATCCGCCGGAAGTTCCGCAGCGGTCACACGGATGCGTACGTGGATCTCGAGGTGGCCCCCGGTTTCCTGACGATGTCCCGGCTGTTGGGGAAAGGGGCGGCCTGGTTGGCCGCAGGGCTTCTTCTGTATCCCGTAGGGTTCGTGATCGGAGAGCACTGGCGGGTACGGGCGGTACGAGGAATGGCCTACGGCCTGGGTACCATCAGAGGCTCACTGGGGAAGGAGTTCGTGGAGTATCCCAGACCATGAGCGTCTACGGGAAGGTGAGGCTCACATCGCTCGGGGGACGCGGCGATCTGGGCGAGCTGGCCGGGTCTCACGTCAATCTGTCAGAGCTCGTCGAGTGGCTAAGCTCTTCCGTCGATTGGGGAGAGGCCACGCCGTCCACCAACGGAATCCACGTCGCGGACCACGTCACGGAGGAGGTGCTGCGGCTGCTGACCGCGAGCGCAGTGCGCAAGGGCAGCCTCGAGCAGATGGAGCTCGAAGCGTGTCGACAGGAGATGCTGACCACGCTGGAGCGCTGCATCTCCGCCGGGAAGCCGATTCAGCTGACCCTCATGGCGTTTCCGTTCAAGGTCCCGAACCCCGCGAAGGTTGGGTCCCGCACTCAGCCGGATCTCGCCGAGCTGACTGCCCTCCTCCGGCTGTGTCATCTGAGGGAGAAGATCGCGGCATGCCATGCGCCCGGGTTGGAGGTCCACCTCATCCATGATGGCTCTTACATCGCCGACATCTTCGAGGTCGACCTGGAGGAAGTCCGGCGCTACGAGGCGTATTTGAACAGGCTGATCGAGGCCTCGGGCGCGGACGGGTTCGTCCACACCCACGACTTCCTCGACCTCCTCGCCGTCCATCGAGCCGAGATTCAGCCGAACCTGGCCCGGATGCGGCAGGAAACCCTGGGGTGGTGGCGTGCGAACCGCGACTCGGAGGAGTGGCGCGAGCGGTTCAGGAAGACCCTCGGGATGATCAACTTGCGCGAGCTCTCGGCCGAGGAAGCTGATTCACTGTTGGAAGCGGCCGATCACGGACGGCTCGAGGCCCCATACCGTGAGCTGGAAGCACGGGTCCACCACGCCATGCGGACCTACCACCTGCGGGATTCGATCCTGCACCGCTTCGATCCCAGGCCCCGGTGCTTTCCGGACGCGATCCACACGACGAGCCAGGAGAGACCCCGGCGGCTGGCCCTGTGGCTCGTGAGACGTGGCGAGAGCCGGCTGCCCTGGCACGGGGTTGGCCTGATCGATGACCAGCTGCACCTCCGGGTGACGCTGCACAAGGACGTGGCGGATGAGGATCGGCACCAACCGGTCTTTCTGGAGGACGAAGGCACACCCTTCTTTCACGTCGAAGCGCCGTCGTAGAGGCATGCAATGATCGTTCGAGCGTTGCGGGCAGGTCCGCGGGAGAAGCCCGCGACGGAGGTGCCGAGGACAGGGGACGAGTTCATGAATACGACCCGCTTTTCGAGAGTCGCCGCGCCAGTGCTCGTGGCCGCGTTAGGGGCGGGCCTCGGGGGTGCCTGCGCCCGCAGCGACGGCGAACCAGCGTCCGGCCAGCGAGCGGCCAACGAACTCACGTGGACCGTCGAGTTCGTGAAGGGCCGCCACGGCGGACTGTGCGTGAATCACGGGGGCGGTGCGCTCTGCCGAGTGGAGATCACGGTGCGCGACGACGGGACCTGGTCGGCGGTAGGGACGCAGCCACCAGCCCCGGCTGAGGGCACGACCGAGGAAGGGGCCGCCACCCGATTGGCGGCGATCGTCGAGTCCGAGTGGGATGCGTTGACGGCCCGGCCGTTCACCGGGACGTGCCCGATGGCCTACGACGGCCAGGAGATGTTCTACATCGTGCGCCGATTGCCGACCGGCGAGGGAGCGGAGCTGGCGGACGCCGACGTCCGCCAGCTCCGCTCCTGCACGCACGACTTCGAATATCCATCGGCCCGCCGCGCGCTGGACCGACTCGAGGCGGAGTGGACGGTGCTCGATCTACCCCCGGACTCTTGAGGCGAGCGGGTGCTGCAAGCGCATCCTGAGGGAAGGGAAGCCGAATGGAAGTGACCGCTCTCACCCGGGTCGTTGCCGTTGCCGGACTGCTCCTGATGGGGCTTCTGGCCGCCATCCAGCTCGTGGCCGTGCTCAACCCACGGGGCGAATGGACGGTCAAGAACGTGTACGGTGGCGATCCGAGCCGTACCGATCCGACCGCCTACTTCGCGTTCCATCAGGGATTCGCTTGGGCTGACCTGTTCTTGTGGGCGCCGCTTCAGATCGCGGGGAGCCTTGGCATGCTGCTCGGCCAGCGGTGGGGCTTCCTGCTCGGCCTGATTGCCTCGGTCCCTTTCTGGTACTCGGCCGTCCTCTTCTTCATCTGGGATCGCGACCTGGGATTCCGCCGGAACACCTTCATGTACTGGGCGATCGTCTGGGGGATGTTCCCAGCCTTCGGCGTGCTCGAGGGCGTGTACTGCTTCGTGCGACTACTGGGGTGAGCCAACGACGACGCCCGAAACCTGGGTTTGATCGGTCACGTAATTGACCATTCATGTAGGTTTCGTGTCGCGCTGCCACGACTCGACGGAAGAACGCCGAACCCCGAGGACTCCATGAAGCCGCCTTTCGCCATCGCTACCCTCGCCACCCTCGTCACGACAGTCGCCTGCACTCTCGCGCTCCCACGCGCCGTCCAAGCCCAGCAACCGTCGCAAACCGCCGATCTTCAAGAAGAAGCACACACTCCCGGCGACCTCGATATCGAGAGGCGCACGCTCGAGACAGCCAATGGCCGTGAGATCGAAGCTGACTTCGGCCGCTTCTGGGTGCCGGAGCGCCGGGCGAACCCGAACTCCAACGTGATCGAGCTCGCCTTCGTCCGGCTGAAGAGCACCACGGACGACGCCGGCGCGCCGATCGTCTATCTGGCGGGCGGGCCCGGCCAGGGCTCGACGCCCCTCGCGCAGAACCCGAACGCACTGACGGGCTGGGCCCGGGTGCTCGAGGCGGGCGACGTGATCTTCCTCGACCAGCGGGCGACCGGCGCCTCGCGGCCCTGGCTCGTCCGGATCAGCCCGCTCCCCGTGCCCGAGGACGCCTTCGTCGACGCGGACGCGGCTCTGGAGCGAGCCATCGCGGGGGCGAAGGAGGCGGCGGATTACTTCCGCGCCCAGGCGGTCGATCTGGCCGGTTACACGACCGTCGAGGCGGCGGACGACATCGACGCGCTCCGTCGGGCGCTCGGCCTGGAGAAGATCAGCCTGTTCGGCTTCAGCTACGGGACGCACCTGGCGCAGGCCACGATGAAGCGGCACGGCGAGCACCTGGAGAACGTGGTCATGATCGGAGTGGAGGGCCTGGACGAGACGTACAAGCTCCCCCTCAACCTGGACACGCAGTTCCGCAAGCTGTCGCTGATGGTGGCCGAGGACGAGCGGGTCGCGCCGCACGTGCCCGACCTGATGGCGTTGCTGGAGCGGGTGCTCGACAAGCTGGAGCGCGAGCCGATGGCCGTCACGATCCGGCACCCCGGGACGGGACAGCCGATCGACGTGAAGGTGGGGAAGTTCGGACTCCAGATGATCCTCCGGTTCGACATCGGAGACGCCTCCGATCTCCCTGTCTTCCCGAAGCTCCTCCACTCGATCGACCAGGGGGATCCGACGCTGCTCACCTGGTTCGTGCAGAAGCGGTACGGGATGCTGCTACGCAACAACGTGATGAGCGCCATGACGGATGCCGCCTCGGGCGCCTCGCCTGCTCGCCTCGCGATGATCGAGGAGCAGGCCGAGCAGAGCCTGTTCGGCAAGGCGGCGAACTTCCCCTTTCCCGCGGTCGGGGAGGCGATCGGCGCGCCCGATCTGGGCGAAGAGTTCCGGGCCCCGTTGGTGAGCGACGTGCGGACCCTGCTGCTCTCGGGCTCGCTGGACTGGAACACGCCCCCGTATCAGGCCGAGAAGCTGAAGTTCGGGCTATCGAACGCGACCCACCTGAGCGTGGAGAACGCGGGGCACGAGCAGATACTCCGGCCGATGGGCCCGACGATCGTCCGCTTCCTGATGGGCGAGGATGTGAGCGATGTGAAGGTGGCCCTCCCGCCGCTCCGCTTCGTCCCGATCGACGAGTACGATTCGGAGGTTACGCATCCGAGTGTTCCGAGGGGGTGAGGGCAGCTGAGTGTGTTGCCAGGGGGGGGTGGGTATGGGAAAGCGTGGGTGCCAGTGATTGTGCCGTTGCCCACCGTGGCGATGGTGTCCCGCTGACTCAAAAGGAGCAGGCGGGACATTTTGCCCGCCGCTGTCCCGGCGTGACCCGCTTTCGCTACGCGAACGTCGAGCCGCCATATCTGGTTCAGCGACTCGAGTTGTCGGGCGGCATCGTGCCTCTCACCACCAACCTCGAGAACAGTCTCGACCAACCCTCGAAACCCACCCACGGGCACCCTCGTAGTGTCGATTGCCGGCGATCGAACCGGTTTACAGTCGGTCCGCCGAGACAGACGCAGAGCTCATAGCAGAATGGAGCGATAGATGAGGAATCCAGGCACGGCCGCGGTACTGAGCTTTCTGGTGCCCGGCGTGGGGCAGTTCTACAACGGCAAGTTCTGGCGGGGAGTCTTCTGGCTCATTGTCACACCGGGCATATGGATCGGAACCGGCGGGCTGCTGGGCTGGGTGTGTCACGCGGGATCGGCCTACACGGCCCACAAGTACGCACGCGAGAACCCATACCGGATCCCGGCCAGCGTCTAATACCGGAATGCGTACTGCAGCTTGATGATCAGCTGGTTCGAGTCCAGCTCCCAGCGGTCCAGCTGATCCACGACGTTGTGGTTGTAAACCACGAACAGGTCGCCCAGCGGACGGAAGGTCCAGCGCAGACGCGTGTTCGCCCCGATCTCACGGCTCTCGTTGTCGTACTGGACGAAGCTGCTGAGCTCGAAGTCGGGCGAGAAGTTGAGTCGCAGGCGGCCGCCCCATAGCTGCTGCGTGAAGTCACCGGCCTCGAGCCTGCCCATGTTGCGCTCCCAGCCCAACTCGATGGTGACGATCGGGGCCGGGTTGTTTTGACCTCCAGCTCGATCTGATCCAGCGAGCCATCGTAAAAGGATCCGAACCACCAGCTCACCTCCCCGCTCACCGTGCGCTTGGAGGCGATCTCTGCCTCCAGCCGCCAGCGCACGAAGTGGTAGGAACCGGGCTCGATCACCACTCCGTCGGCGATCTCGAACGGCTCGAGGATCCGTTCCCCCTCCGGCACGAAGTTGAACTCGAACCGCTCGCCGCTCTCGAACGTCCAGTTGATCGGAGCTGCGAAGATCCGGTAGCTCTCCCACTTGCCGTCGAGGTCGAGCGCGAGCGAGTTGGACAGCTGGTGCCGCATCGTGCGGAGCCACGGCCACGAGGGTCGGATGACGTAGCTGGCGCGGGCCTCCCCGAGGTGCACACCGGGCCTCGGCACGAAGCCGAGCGACGGATCGAACCCGTCCCCGATCCTCTTGTAGACGAGCGCGATGTCCCACGTGTCGTTCGGGTAGTCGATCTTGCCGCCGAATGCGCCCTTGTCTCCCGTCAGCCCGTCCCGGTCCGTCACCAACCCCCACACACCAACCAGGAAGTTCTTGTCCCGGAACAGCCGCGAGGTCTGGTAGGTGAAGTCGGCCCCCAGCGTGTAGGCGCCGGGGATCCCCTGCGGGTCGCCGAACGTGGCGATCGCCCCGACGGACGACTCCCCGAGGATGTTCTGCTGGACCCGCGCCGCGCCCATCGTCGTGGCGTCCACCAGGCCTTCCACTGAGCCCGTACGCGTCAGGAGACCCGAGAAATTCGTGTTCCCGACCCGGCCGTTCAGCTTCCCGCCGACGATGAGCGGCACCTCTTCCTCTTCGGCGAGTCCGATTCTGCGCGTGAAGAACGGGACGACGTCGGGATCGTGAGACGAGGAGAGGCCGAGCCCGAAGTCGTAGAGGTCCGCTCCCTCCAGAAAGAACGTCCGCTTCTCGGGAAAGAAGAGGCTGAAGCGCGTCAGGTTCGTACGACGCGTGTCGACCTCGGTCTCGGCGAAGTCGGTGTTGATCGTCGCGATCGCAGTCACGTTTGGGCCGATGCGCTGTGCCAGATCGAGACTCGGCTCGAAGTTGCCCTCCGTGTCCGCTCCCGGCTCGGGCATCTCGAAGCCGCCGACCAGCGTCGGTCGTACGGTGAGGCCGAGTCCGGTGTCGAAGGCAGGAAGGTGAGTGATCCGGCCGGCCCTGCTCGTTTGCGTGATCCAGGCGTCGCGGATCGGGCTGGCCCAGCGGCTCACCTCCTGCAGCCGATCCAGCCGCCGCTCGATGTTGAACCCCCATTCCTCGAGCCCACCCTGGAAGGTGAGGCTCTGGATGGGGATGCGGATCTCGGCAAACCACCCCTTCTCGCTGCGCGACGTACGTGCCTCCCACACAGCGTCCCAGCGCGAATCGTCTCCCTCGCCGCGGTTGGCGACGAGCGCGTCGAACCGGGCACCGCGGGGGTTGACCCCGAAGATGAAACCGGAGCGGCCGTCCAGGAACGGATCGAGGACAAACGCGATGTAGTCCTCATCTTCCAGCGAGGCGTCCCGCCGGATGGAATAGCTGACGATCCGATCGGGCTCGGGGTCGAACGCCTCGACCCCCACATACAGTGCGGTGGGACTGGCCAGCACGCGGACGCGGGTCTCACCGACGAGGGTCCCGCCCTCCGTGGGCTCGGTCATCGTGAGGCCGTCGATCGCCTCGGCCTCCGCCCACGCGCTCTCATCGAGCACGCCGTCCAGTAGGATACCGCCGGCGGGCGTGGCCTGCACGAACTGGCCGACTCGTAGCACTGGCCGCTCGGCTGACGCTTCAGCGGTCGCGGGCTCCTGCTCTGCTTGTTGTCCGATCAGCGCGCTCGGCATGAGCAGGAGAGGTAGGAGGGCCCAGAGCGCAGCGCTCGGGGCCCGGGCCTGCGTGCGGGCCGTGGTCCTTGTCGCGATCACCAGCCCCTCGCGTCCCCGGCGGCGATCAGACTCCCGTGAGCGAGATATTCCCGTTCGTGGTGCGCAGGATGATCGTGCCCTCGCCTGTTCCGAGGGTGCCCGTCAGCGACGTCTCCGTGCTCACCTGGTTCGTGATCGTCAGGTTAGACACGCTGTACGAACCGTTGGCCAGCGCGATCGAGAGCAGCGCATTGGTTGTCGTCGGTATCGTGAGGTCCACGGCCCCGTTCACCGTCAGCAGATCGATCGACTCGTCGTTGTTGATCCGAGCGTCGGCCTCGATGTTGCCGTTGACGTTCACCACCGTCACGTCGTCCTCGACGTCGTCCAGCGTGACCGTGCCATTAACGTTCACCACAGACAGGCCCTCGTCCAGCTCCTCGACAGTGATGTCACCGTTCACGTTGACGATCTGGCCAAACAGACGCTCTGGCACGGTGAGCTCGTAATCGACCACCAGGCTGCATGGGTTCGTATTCTGTGGCTGGTCCGTCTCGATGACGATGGTGGTCGCTGTCGGCCTGACTTCGACCTGAAGCTGGTCGATCCACGTCTCGGCGGCCGACTGGCTGCAGTTCTGCACTCGCCGGAAACCGCTCACGGTGAATGTCTCGCCCTGCGAGAGACCGGTCACCGTGACATTTCCGTTCACGCCCGTGAGCTGAAATCCTGTCTTGCCGGTCGCGTCTTCGACGAACTCGAACGGGACGCTGATCACCGAGTTTCCGTTCGGTCCCACCGGGTCGTCACCGCAGGCCGTGAACGGCAGAGCGATGAGTGTCGCGACGGTTGTGGTCGCGAGGAACCGAAGGGAAGGACGGAACTTGAGAAGACGTGGGAAGAACGACGGAACGATCGTATCCATCGACTGCATAGTGGGCCTCCGTGGATGGGGGAAGGGAAGGCCGGATAACGCTTTAGTATAGCACGGAGGATGGCGAAAAACGACGGTCAGCGGAGCAGTGCCTGCACCTCGCTCGTCGCTTCGGCGTGCAGCCGCGCCTCCGACTCGAGTCGCTCACCCAACGGACCCAGCTCGAGGTCCGCGTCTGCCCAGGCCGTGCGCACTCGTCCGAGTCCCGCGATCGCTTCGAGCAGTCGTTGCACCAGTCCGTCCCGGGCGCGGCCTGCACAGGTTGCCGCCTCGAGCATACGCGAGTCCGGTTCCTCCGCCGTGGCCCGCTCTTCGAGCACGGCGAGGCTGTCGTCCAGCCGCGCGAGGTCCGACGCGGCACGGGCCGACCAACCGAGCAGCTCACCGAGCGTGCCGGCGAAGTCGTCGCGGCCCGCGTACTCCTCGCGTAGATGGAGACCCGAAGCCAGACGTGTCACATCCCGCAGCAGCCGTCGGGCCGGTCCATCGTCCAGCCGGGCCAGCGTTTCGCGGACGTCGATTTCGGCGTCGGGCGGCAGATCCAGCGCGGGCGCCTCACCGGGCACCCACGCGGGCCTCGTCACCCGCCGCACGGCAGTGAGCGCGAGCAGGCCCGCGAACACGGGAGTCACGAACATCATAGGCGGCGCGATCGAGAACCCGGCGGCCAGCCCCGAAAGGACAACGAGAAACAGCAGGACGCCGAAGGCGAGCGGCAGACGCCGCCAGGCGCGGGCCTCCGTGACGCGGGCGGCTCCGACCCCTCGGGTCGTGAGCGCGAGGACGGCCCGGTCGGCCATCTCTCTCGGGAGCCGAACGAGAGGTCGTTCGCCCTCCGCCACTTCGCGCACGGCGTATCGTCCCACGGCACCCTGTAGCGAACTGACCACCCACTCCTCGATCAGCCGTCGCTCCACGCGTCTGGGCGCGCGGGCCAGGAAGAGAAGTGCGTCGGCACCCTCGCTCGCCCCGCAGGCGACGCAGCCGCCTAGCCCCAGCGGATCGAGCGTGCCGCACACGTCGCACGCCGGGGGCGCTCCCGCCTCGGCCTCCAGCAGCGCAGCCGGCGCTTCCTCCTGCGACTCGAGCGCGATGCGAGCGGCGAGCAGCGCCTCGACCAGGGCCCCGGCGGTTGGGTATCGCCGACCCGGCTCCGCTCGAGTGCAGCGTGATACGACGCCATCGAGCCAGGTCGAGACCTCCGGCTTCGCGCTTCGGGGCGTATAGCCGATCAGGCTGGGTGCGGGCGGCAGACTCCGTGACGCTCGATCCGGCAGCTCGCCGGTCAGCGCGAAGTAGATCGTCAGGCCGAGCGAATAGAGATCCGAACGGGCGTCTCCCCGCACTCCTGCCATGAGCTCCGGCGCCGCGTAGGCCAGCGTCCCCACCAGTCCGCCTGTCATCGTCATGGACGCCTGCCCGTCCAGCCGCGCCGATCCGAAGTCGGTGAGCTTGGCGCGGCCGTCCCGGTCGAGCAGGACATTCCGAGGCTTCACGTCCCGGTGGAGGATTCCGCGCCGATGCGCCTCTCGGAGCGCGGAGGCCAGGTCGATGGCGATCTTCACCGCCTCGTCCTCGGTCAGCGGCCCGCGCTTACGCACTCGCTCGAAGAGCGTCGGCCCGTCCACGTACTCCATGACGAGGAAGCTCCGCCCCGCGTCTTCGAAGTACTCATGGAGCGTGACGATGTTGACGTGCGTCAGGGTGCGGACGGCATGGGCCTCACGCCGCATCCGTTCACGCGCCACATGGGCCAGGGCGGGCGGTGGCACGAGCAGCTTGATCGCGACTTCGCTGGCGTCGTTCGCATCGCTCGCGCCAGTCGAGCCGGCGGAGTCAGGCGATCCGTCGGTCGCCTCGCGGGAGTCTCCAGTTCTGTCGCGCGAGCGATCCCGGGCCAGGTACACGACCGAGTGCCCGCCGCGCCCGATCTCACGCCCGATCTCGTAGCGCTCGTGGAGGAGCGTACCCTCGGCGACGTATGTACCACCTTCACCAGCGTCACCCGCCGGCTGCGTCGCCATCGGCCTCTCCGCCTCGCTCGCCATCGCCCGCTTCGACGCCTTCCGCTCCGTGCGGTTTAGCGCGCGCCGATTTCTTCGAGGGCGGCCAGGGCGCTGGAGCGCCAGCCGTCGTTGTGGTCGTAATAGCCAAGGAATTCCTCGAGGTACTCGCGGGCCGCCTCTCGATCGCCGAGTCCGAGGCGTGCGATTCCGGCGTGATACAGTGCCTGGTAGTGGTTGGGCCAGAACTCGACGACCATCTCCATGATCGGACCCGCCGACGCGTCGTCACCCGCATCCGCCACGGGGTGCGCGACGTTAAACACCACTCCGGCAGCCCGCCAGCGGTCATCGCCCTCGAGCTCAAGGATGATCTGACGCGCGTGCTCGACCTTACCGGCCAACGCATAGCACGCCGCACTGTACGCGCTGCCCTGTAGGCCCTTGGGCGGCGGGTTCCAGCGGTGACGCGTCTCGACCTCCACCGAGTTGCAGAACGGCTTCATCTGAGCGAACCAGGAAGCCGCCTCGCCCTGCGGCGTGAACGCGGAGACAGCAGGGTGGGAATAAGTGTGCCCGATGCTGGCGCCTCGAAACACGAGCAGCACGCAGATCGCCACGAACGTCAATCCGTACACGTAAAGCCTGCGCATTGCACCTACCTCCGCTCAGCTCGAAGCCCGTGCGCCGTTCCGATCTCTTGGACGTACGAGCAGGCGATTCTTGCACACGCCGCTGCGAGGCCGACCTGCAAGACGCGCCGCACACGACGTGTCAGAACCGCGAACCACGCCATAAGGTGCAACAATCGTTCCGATACTGACGCTCCGCATGCAGCGAGTCGATCACCGCCATACCATTGTATTCCATGCTGAAACTGATGTTCTGGGTGTTCCTCGCCCTCGGCACCGCGCTCGTTCTCGATCGCATCCTTCTGTGGATGGAATCGCGGGGCTGGCTCTACTGGCGTCGCACGAAGAAGCGGGGCGGAGGCGCCCTGTACCACGTGCTCGAGACGCACTCAGTGTTCGAGCCGGGCGTGCAGGAGATCATCGAGGTGAAGTACGGGGAGGAACAGGAGCAAGATCAATCGGGCGATCCGCCAGGCCCGAGAGACGACGATGACGCAACCTCGTCGGCGGTCACCTTAAGGAATACGGGACAGCGCACCTTGGCGGTGTGTCGGACCGGCCGTACTTGTCCACTAGGTCCACGCCGCGCGGTACAACTCCTCAGCCGCCACCCGTAGCTCCCCGATCTCCACCACATACCGGCGTGCGTCGGCTGTTGCATAGATTGCCGCAGACTCCCGATCGATGAAGTGGTGGACATGGCTGCAGAAGTGTGCGCCGACGTCTGTCTCAAACCCCCCGGGTTCGGCCACCACGAAGCTGCCTACGGCGCCGGCTGGGGCGACAGCCGCCACATTAGTCGGGGTGAGTTCAAACCGAATTACGCCGCGGCGGGAAGTCCGGCCCCACCTCGCCCACCGTTCCCATGGCGTCGCGCAGCGAAGACTGTT
Source organism: Gemmatimonadota bacterium (assembly GCA_039587755.1). GTDB lineage: Bacteria > Gemmatimonadota > Gemmatimonadetes > Palauibacterales > Palauibacteraceae > JBDHBD01. Next base: position 21,643 of record JBDHBD010000001.1, read on the forward strand.
CCCAGTAGTCGTCCGGCTCGCCGCCGCCCACGAACCCGGACCGGTGGTTCAGGAGCTGACGGACGGTGATCGCCCGCGAACGCGGGTTGTCGAACGAAGGCAGATGGCGGGCAACGCGGTCGTCCAGGTCCAACCGCCCCTCGTCGGCCAGCATGAGGATTGCCGTCCCGACGACGGGCTTCGTCATTGAAGCGATCCGAAAGATCGAGTTCCGTTCGAGCGGAACGAGTCGCTCCCGGTCGGCCCACCCCATCGCCTGATGAAGCACGATCTTCCGATGCTTGAGCACCAACACTTCGGCTCCCACCACGTGCCTCGCCACCACACGCGAGTACAGCCGCTCCTTCAGCCACCAGAGCCGCTCCTCCGCGAGGCCCACTTCCTCGGGAATCGCATAGGGGAAGGGGGCACCCGCGATCGGGGTCCGGGGCGTGCGAGGGAAGCCCGGGCGGCCCGCGTCCTCCGTACCGCCGCACCCGGCGACGATGAAGAGCAGCGCCCCGGCGAGCAGCCAGGCCGGCGGACAGGCCAGTCGAGTTCCAGGCACAACCCGGGACTTTCTGCAATGCATGGCGAATGGCTGCATGGGTACCGAAATACCCTCGAGTTACCCAACGGATCGCCCTCTCGCCCGCTTGCCGGGATCGTCTGGACGGTCGCCCGCCTGCTTGCCGGGACTGCCTCAGCCACGTACCTATTTCCGGCTAATTCGCGTGTACTTCGGAACGTGGGCCAGGGCACGAAGCAGGGCGAGCACCTTCAACTTTCACAGGAGACCCATGATGGCCGACCTCACTATGACGACGCTCACTGGCGGTACGACGACAATCTCGGACAGCGACGTTGCGGCGCTGGCCGCCGACCTGAGTGGCGAGCTTCTCACGGCCGACTCGCCGGGCTACGACGAGGGACGCGAGCTGTGGAACGCGATGATCGACAAGCGTCCCGGGCTGATCGTCGAGTGTGCGAGTGCGGCTGACGCCAAGCGCGCGGTCGACTTCGCACGTGAGAACGGGCTCCTGGCCTCCGTCTGTGGGGCAGGGCACAACATCGCCGGCAACGCGGTCGCCGATGACGCTCTGATGATTTCGTTCAAGAAGATGAAGGGGGTGGAGGTCGACGCCGGAAACCGTCGGGTTCGGGTCCAGCCGGGTGCCACCCTGGGGGACCTGGATCAGGCGACGCAGGCGCACGGCCTGGCCGTCCCCGTCGGAATCAACTCGACGACCGGTGTCGCGGGTCTCACGCTGGGTGGCGGATTCGGCTGGCTGAGCCGCAAGCACGGCCTGACGGTCGACAGCCTCGTCTCCGCCGAGGTGGTGACAGCGGGTGGCGACATCGTCACGGCGAGCACGCACGATAACCCTGACTTGTTCTGGGCTATCCGTGGCGGTGGTGGGAACTTCGGTGTGGTCACCTCGTTTGATTTCGAGGCGCATCCGGTCGGGCCCGAGGTGCTCTCCGGCCTCATCGTCCACCCGCTCGCGGACGCCCCGGCGGTGCTCCGCTTCTACCGCGATTTCTGCGTACAGGCACCGGAGGAACTGTCCGTGTGGGTGGTGCTGCGACAAGCGCCGCCGCTCCCCTTCCTCCCCGAGGAAGCCCACTTCACGCCGGTGACCGTCCTGGCGGCCCTCTACGCGGGCGACATGGCGGAGGGCGAGGCGGCGCTCGCCCCGCTGCGCGAGTTCGGCAACCCGATCGCCGACGCGATCACGCCCCACTCTTTCGTCGACTTTCAGGCGGCGTTCGACCCGCTCCTCACGCCGGGAGCGAGGAACTACTGGAAGTCGCACGATTTCCTGGAGCTGAGCGACGGCCTGATCGACACTATGATGCCGTACGTCGATTCGTTGCCGGGCTTCGGCTGCGAGATCTTCATCGCGCAGATGGGAGGCGCCACGAACCGCGTGCCCGCCAGCGCCACGGCATATCCGCACCGGGACGTGGAGTTCATTATGAACGTGCACGGGCGGTGGGACGACGCCGCGGATGACGAGCACGGGATCGGATGGTGCCGGGACCTGTTCGCTGCAACGACCCCGTACGCTACGGGCGGCGTGTACACGAACTTCATGACAGCAGAGGAAACCGACCGCGTGGGAGCCGCCTACGGAGAGAGCTGGGACCGGCTCGTGCAGCTCAAGAACAAGTACGACCCCAACAACTTCTTCCGTCTGAATCAGAACATTCAGCCGACGGAGTAGGTAAGGAGGCACGCGGTGATGCGAGCGGATCGGAGCAGGGAGATGAAACCGCAGCGGAGCACGGCGGTCAGTAAATCGACGACCGCCTGGCCGGCGGGTCGCTCGCCACGCGACGAGCTCCAGACGATCCCGGGAATCGGGCCCAGCATGAGTCAGGATCTGCGCGGGCTGGAGGTGCGGTCGGTGGGCGATCTGGAGGGAGCTGATCCGGAGCGGCTCTACGACCGTCTGTGCCAGCAGGTAGGTCAGCGTGTCGATCCGTGCGTGCTCTATGCCTTCCGCTGCGCGGTGTACTACGCTTCGAACGATGAGCACGACGCCGAGCTTCTCAAGTGGTGGAACTGGAAGAACCGGCGAGTAAGATAGGCGTATATCATGGAAGTCTTCACAATGGCGGCCGTCGTCACGGTGGCGGTCGTCCTCGGCGTCGTCTCGGTGATTCTCGGGCGCCCTCTAGTCAAGAACCTCAGCGAGCTCCTGTTCGAGATGAAGCAGGACCGAAAAGCCTTCACGCAACGCGACGACGCCACGGGTGAGCTTCGCCAGGCGCTCGCGCAGCTCGAGCGACGTGTGGCCCGGGTGGAGGAGGGGCTCGAGTTCGTCGAGCAGCTGCAGCCCAGCGCCCAACCCCGTCAGCTGGAGGGCACCGACACTCAGGCCGACTGACGCTCCGGCGGAACGCCTCGATAGTGGCCAGTCCACAAGGGGGCCCTATGAGCACACTTCACGCGGCCGCAAACGAATTCCTCACCCAGCGGCGCCTGGCCGTGGTAGGCGTCTCTCGCGACACGAAGCAGGCCGCGAATCTCATCTACCGAACCTTTCGCGAGCGCGACTACGACGTGTTCGCCGTCAATCCAAAAACAGACCAGGTCGAGGGGGGCTTGTGCTACGCGTCGCTGGCTGACGTGCCGGGTCCCATCGATGGCGTGGTGATTGCCACCCCGCCTTCCACGACCGCTGCCGTGGTGGAGCAGTGCGCCGAGCTCGCCATCCCGCGCGTGTGGATGCATCGCTCGTTCGGCGAGGGAAGCGTGTCACCCGAAGCGGTCGCGCTCTGCCATGAGAAGCGAATCTCGGTGATCGCGGGCGCCTGCCCGATGATGTTCGTCGAGGGCGCGGACGTCGGCCATCGGTGCATGCGGTGGCTCCTCGGAGTCATGGGGAAGCTGCCCGAGCCGGCCGGCGCGGATGGCTGCGGCGCCCATTGAGCGAGGGCGTGGCGAGCGGCGCGCATTAATCGCGAGCGGATCCCGCAAGCCCGCGTGACCCAGGGATGCCAGGACGCCAGGAGCAAATGATGACCAACCCCACCTTCCCGAACGAGTCAGCCGAGTATCGGAGTGCCCGCGACACGTTGCTGACGGCAGAGGCAGAGCTGCGCCAGCACATCGAGGATGTCGCCGCGCTCCGCAGACGTCTGCCCCTTGGAGGCGAGGTGAAGGAGGACTACGTCTTCGATGAGCTCGGCCCGGGTGGCGAGGTCACGCAGGTCAGGCTCTCCGAGCTGTTCGCGCCCGACAAGGAAAGTCTGTTCATTTACAGCTACATGTACGGGCCTGCGATGAAGACCCCCTGTACGTTGTGCACAGCGATCCTCGACGGCCTGAACGGAAACGCTCTGCACGTGGCCCGGCGCTTGAACCTGGCCGTCGTCGCTCGCTCGCCGATCGAGCGGGTGACCGAGGTCGCGCGAAGCCGTGGCTGGACGAACCTCCGCCTGCTCTCGTCGGCCGACAACACGTATCAGGCCGACTACTTCGGGGAGGACGAGAGCGGGAACCAGTGGCCCATGGCCAACGTGTTCGCCCGCCGCAACGGGGCGATCCACCATTCCTGGGGTTCGGAGCTGCTCTTCCGACCGTTCGAAGGCGGGGACATGCGGCACGTGGACCTGCTGTGGCCGCTGTGGAACCTGCTCGATCTCACGCCCGAGGGCCGTGGGATGGACTGGTATCCGAAGCTGAGCTACGAGGGGTGAGTAGCTCTGAGGCGCCGAGCTTGCGCTCAGCGTTTGGTGGTGACGCGGCATGACGGCGCCTGTCGATGCGATCACCTTCGACTTCTACGGCACCCTAGTCTACCCGCGCGAGGGCCGGGGTCGCGGTGCAGTGTTCATGGACTACTTGCGGGAGCAGGGATTCGAGTCAGACCCGTGGGAGCACCAGGTGCTGTACGACGTCTTCGAGCGGCACGGGGTCGAATACGATCCCGTCGCGCCCGCGGTGGACCGGGAGCGATACTACCAGCGTTTTGCTGAGCGCGTGTTCCGTCGCTTGAATGTGCGGGTGGTCGGTGGTGCGGCGGGTGATGCGGCGTTGCCAAAGGAGGTGAGTCCCGGCGCTTCTCAAGCTGGAGACGCAGCGTCGGAGTTGGCCCGTCATGGCGCAGCGCACCACGCCGCGAACGTCTGGAAGATCTTCGGCCCGGGGTGCCTGGCCGTGTATCCCGATGTGTCAGAGACGCTCGCCGCCTTGAGGGTCTACAGCTATCCGCTTGCGATCGTCTCGAACTGGCAGTGCGGCTTGCGACACTTCTGTGTGGAGCTTGGACTCGGCGACGTCTTTGATCAGGTGCTGTCCTCGGCCGACACCGGCTACGCGAAACCGGACCCGAGGATCTTTGTAGAAGCCTGCCGCCGGCTGGGGTGTCGGCCCGAGCGAGTCCTGCACGTGGGCGACAGCCCGGTGGACGACGTGGAAGGTGCTCTCGGGGCGCGCCTTCAGGTGGTGCGCGTGGATCGGGGTGTCGAGCGGCTGGCGGGCGAGACGTCTGCCATTCGGAGTCTGAACGAGCTGACCACATTGCTGGGTCTCGAAGGAGCTGTCTCGTGATGCCACTCCTCACCGCGCTGCGGGCCGCCCTCTATATGACGGCGTTCGTATTCTTCTTTGGGTGGCTGGCTTTGAGCGTGCGCGCGTACGATCAGAGCCTCGGTGTGGGCATGCCAGCAGGCGGCCGTGTGGTTGGAGTGCTTCTCATGCTGCTGGGTGGTGCACTGGCGCTGACGTGTGGAGCGACGTTCGTGACCCGTGGTCAGGGGACACCGGCCCCCTTCGATCCACCGAGACAGTTCGTAGCCACGGGACCCTACCGTTGGGTACGGAACCCGATGTACGTGGGAGGAGTCGCGCTGTTCGTCGGTTTCGCGCTCTGGCACCGGTCCGTCGCGATCCTGATCCTGGCAGGCGTCGTCACCTGCTGCCTCCACCTCTTCGTGCTGCTGGTGGAGGAGCCCGGCCTCGAGCAGCGCTTCGGCGATAGCTACATCGAATACAAGCGCACCGTGCGGAGGTGGATCCCTCGGCGCGGCTGAAAGAAGAGGAGGCGGGGGAGTTGTGGAGGCTCCCCCCGCCGCTGAAGTCTGCTGGTGTGACTACTACCCCGCCCCGAGAAGTCGTCGTACCGAATGACGGTAGCTCCGAAAGCGAGCCCGCTGAAGAGTCTCTACGTCATTCGAGGCAGATGGGATTCTCACCGCAGAGAACGATGCCGCCATTGCACCGCTCGCACCTGTAGGTGTTGTCATCGGGTGCGGTCATGTCTGCATAAATGGCAATACAGATCGTCCGACCGAGCCCCTTAGCTTGCCCAGGCGCATCTATGTTCGGTTTGACGAACTCTGGTGCGTCAACGTGAAACGCAACCAGGGCTCCCTTTGTATCTGAACTTTGCCCGACCGCCATAATGCGTTCTGGTCCCATCTGGGGATCGTGCGGGGGTCCGGGTTTGCGGGCCTGAATCCGCAGCCCGAGATGACCGGCGGGCATTTCTGGGAACTCAGTCACCCACGCCGGGCTCTCCAGCTTCTCATGGATGTCGCTTTCTTCCGCATCGAAGTTGTTACCGTCGACAATCACTCTGCGTCCCTGCTTGACTCTGACAGTCACCGGCGGGTCTTTAAGCAGCTCCGGTTCAGCCGCCAGCGCCCGATCAGTGGTTTCCCCTGTCTCCGCAAGCCATCGAGCTCCGACCAACACTGCCACGACAAAGAAGATGCCAAGGAGTATCTTACGCATACTGCACCTCCCAGAGTTATGATGGGTGGATATTCCTCACTGTGACGGTGCGTCCGCCCAGCTCTCAACGAACGCACGTGCCTCACGAATGAGCGGATCGAACGGTGGCTCCGCTTCTGCCCAGAGAGCCAGCACCTCCAGGTAGCTTTCCCTGGCTGCTTGCCGATCGTCTAAGGCGGCGAGCGACCGGGCTTTGTAGAGCAGACTGAGTGTCCGGAGGGCCCAGCCTGCATCGTACCGGTCGAGATAGAGAGGACATGACTCCACCCGCTGGAATTGCTCTGCCGCGATGGAATCACGGCCTGCGCGCTGGGCGAGAAGCCCGACAAGAAAATGGTGAGAGGGGCGCTTACTGCTGCGCATCTGCAGCTCCTGCAAAGCGGGCTGGATCCAGTCCTCGGCGCGCCCTTGATCGGAGGTGGCTGTGTAGAGTCCTGCCCACACTGGTCCGATTTCGAGGCTGGCTTGCGTCCAGTCCTCGTACCATTCCCTGAGCAGCGAATCGCTCACAGCCACGGCAGGGCCGAGGCCGCGCCAGCGTATCGCAGCCTGCTGGAGCAGCGCTCGCTGCCGGGGAGAAAATGGCGGCTCCGACCATTCAGCATCGAGCGCTGTGGCCGCTTCGTAGAACTCATCTCCCGTGATTCCCGAGCTTCCGAGGAACACCAGTGTGCCGAGGGCTGGCTCGGGCCGGCCCGGCGACAGCAAACTGTCGTCTGCTTCGTCTAGAATCGCCCAGCTGTCCACAGCCCGGATCGGACGCACGATCTCCATGGCTCGGGATGGACTTCCAGTGGCCAAGTAGATATTGGCTGCCTCCGACGGGACTAGGGGCGAGGCGGCAGCCGCATCCGCGTGGCGCTCCGACAGAGCCCGTTCGGTGAGAGCTTTTGCACTCTCCGCGTCACCGGTTGCGAGCCGGAGTGCGGCGAGTCGTATGAGCTCCTCGGGGGTGGTGTCTCCACGGACGGCAAGGGCGAGTTGCCGGTGGTCCAATGCCTCGCGTGCGAAACCGGCAACTTCCGTGGCCTCCGCCTGGCAATCGCGGAGCGATCGCTGCCAGAGAAGCCAATCGGCCCATTCTTCGTGCGGGCGCGGCTGATCCGGATACAACTGCGACCAGCTTCTCAAGTCGTCTGTCGTTTGGCGAAAGAGCTGCTCCGTGGCTTCCGGCGTCCAGGCACGATCAGCAGGATCAAGATCGTCGCCAGCGATCCAAGCGAGTGAATCGTCGAGCATGAGACAGAACCCGATGGTGCGAATCGCTTCCGGAGCGACATACGGGGGTCGCGAGGGTCCGTCCGAAGGCTCGAAGGCCGGACACCCGCGCCCCACCGCGGCGACGGCCACTCTCCTGTCGATTTCGAGCACGTGGCCGTACGCAAGCTGGTGCTGCGGCGCGAGCTGTCTGGCACGCTCGAAGGCGTATCGAGCAGTGTTGAGGCTCTGACGCGGCCGCTTCCCGTTCTCTGTAATTGCCGGGTCGAGCCACTCCACGGCTCCCAGCAGAAGCCACCCTTCGACATCGGCTGAATCGCGGCCCACGATCTGGTGCGAGAGGAGTCGGGCCCGATCGTATTCGCCAGCCCACAGGGCTCGGAAGGCGTCCACATGCTCCCGCATACCTGGGCGGATCCTGTCTCTCGCGAGCACGCTTGCCCTCTGCGTCAGACGGGCGATCTCGTGACCTCGGTCTATAATCCGCTCCGGATCACGGCTGATCTGCCAGTAGATCGTGAGTGCCAGGTAATGCTGCGGAAGCGCGAAAGTCGAGTCGGCCGAGATCGCCTTTGAGAACTGCGTTTCGGCTTCTTTGAGACGCCAAGCGTATAGCGCATCAAGACCGGCCTGAAATTCCTGATGGGCCAATAGGTAGTCCGATTCCGCTCTTAAAATCTCGGGGTCCACGTCCTTCTCGCCGCGGAGCTGCAGGATGCGCTGTGCCACCGGCACGACCAACTGATCAATGGACTCGCGTCGGCCGGTACTCCGGGCGGACTCGATCTCCTCACCGGTTTCCACATCAAACAGAATGACCTCGAGAGATGCCGAGTCCCCAAACAAACTCGGGGCCGTGACAGCGATCAGTGTTCCGATGTCCCGCAGTCTGGCGAGCTCGAAACCTCGCTCGATCGGCGAGAAGATTCCGTCGAGTAGTTCCCGCCTAACTGCGAAACCGCTTACGACAAGCTCGGATAGAGTGCGAATAGTCTCCCAATGCCGAAGCCGACGTGTGAGTTGCGAAGCAGCCTCCTGCAGCAGTCTCTTCTCAGCACTCGTCTGGTACGAGCCGGCCGCGATTACAGCGTAAGAGCCTCGCGGGTCCTCAGCGGCAGACGCGTACGATACAAGCGCTCCGTCGGGCGGGAACCGGCGCCCACCAGCCACCGACCCTGGTGAGCTGAGCCACGACTTCACCAACGATGCCCCAAAGGCGAGCACGAAGATGGCCGCGAGCGCGACGAGCATCGATGGCCGACGCTGGCGAACTTGCGCGAGGAGTGCTGTCAGCGCTCTCCCGGCTGGGACATACGCCGGCGCGGCGAAGTGCTCCGTATCGATCGCCTCCAGGGCCGTGACCATCTCTGACGCAGTCGCATAGCGGTCAGCCGGTGATTTAGCCAGCGCCCTGAGGACCACCACCTCCACTTCAGCCGGGATGCCCGGTCGAGCCACGAGCAGTGACGGCACGCTCTCCTGCAGGTGGCGCGCGACTACGACGTGCGCACTGCTGCCTGAGAACGGCGGCTCCCCGATCAGCATCTCGTACAGCACGCATCCCAGGGCGTAGACGTCGGTACGCCCGTCCACGTGCCCTTCGGCATCAGCCTGCTCGGGGCTCATGTAAGAGGGAGTGCCGACGAGGATGCCGGAGCTAGTGAGCGTTTCATCACCGGCCGATTCCATGGCCCGACAGATGCCGAAATCGGCCACCAGGGCGTGCTTGCCGGTGAGCAGGATGTTCCCCGGCTTGATGTCGCGGTGGATGACGCCGTGCTCGTGCGCGTGGCCCAACGCGTCGGCCACCTGCCTGGCGATCCGCACCGCGTCAGCGACCGGCAGCTGGCCCTCCCGCTTCAGGCGATCCTTCAGTGATTCGCCCTCGACGTAGGGCGTGATGAAGTAGAGGAGACCGTCCGCCTCGCCGGAGTCGTGGAGCGGGAGTATGTGGGGGTGTGAGAGCGACGCCTCGACCTCGGTCTCACGCCGAAAGCGCTCCGCGTTGACGGCGGATGCAACTTCAGGACGCATGACCTTGATGGCGACCTGGCGGTCGTGTTTCAGGTCACGCCCCAGGAACACGTCGGCCATCCCGCCCTGTCCGATCGGACGTTCGATCGCGTAGCGGTCGGACAGAGCGGCCTTCAGGCGGTCGAGAAGTTCCGCCATAGAGCAGGCCTCCTGTCCCATCTCAAACCGCGGTGGGACGTGTATATGAAAGCTTTTCCCGCGAATGCTCTGCCGCAAGGCGCTTGCATAATGCGTCAAACGGGCGATCCTCAGCTCCAGGCTGCGACTGCAAGGATCCCAGACTGCGCGTGCACCGATCACTGCACGGCGGCTGGGCTCCCTGACCGGGTTACGTCAAACCCTCGGCGCAGGCTCATCCACGAACCGCGGGAACAAAGGGATGTCCCCGGGCATACGGGTGGCCTGCACCGGGGGTCCCGAGGCGCTGAGCGCGTGTCGGTCCCGCCCTTCGCCGACCGTCGCCGCAGGGTCATCCCCGTGATTCCAGCTCTGGAGAGGAACTCAGATTATGAGACGATCCGTGTCCCGCATCGGACTCGCATTTCTGGCCGCAATCGCACCACTGATCTTCGCTGCCTGCTCTTCGGACGATCCGGGCGACGATGGTGCGTCCGATGCTGCCTCTGCCGAGAGCGGTCAGACGGATGCCAGTGGAACGCCGGCCACAGGCGGAGCACCAGCCGACATGCAGGCGCAGGTCGCCGTCATGACCGAGCTCCAGTCGATCAACCAGCAGCTGGTCACGATCCGGGATCAGGCGTTCGAGAGACCCGAGCTCCAGGCGCAGGAAAAAGCGCTTCGAGAGCAGGTGCAGGCGGCCATGGTCTCGATCAACCCGGACGTGCTGCAACTGGAAGCGCGGTTCGAGGAAGCCCAGGCCGAGTTCGCCGCCGCCCAGCAAGCCGGCGATCAGGAGAAGGGTCAGACGCTCATGGCCGAGCTCCAGACTCTGCAGGGCACGCTTCAGCAACTCCAGGGGCAGGCGCTGGAGCAAGAGGATGTCGCCGCGTCGGTGGAGACGTTCCGCGAGGGCCTTTTCGCTGAGATGCGAGTCGTCGACGCGCGATCGGATTCGTTGATGAGCCGCGCCGAGGAGCTGAATGAACAGCTGCAGGCGGCGGTGCCGGCCAACATGGGCGGCGCTGAAGACGGCGGCGGCGGTCGGTAGGCGCTAATGAAGCACACGGGTGAGTATCTGTACACCCTGCACGCCGTACGCCCGGAGCTGCTCAGCGACGGGCCCACGCCGGAGGAAGAGCCGATTTTACAGGCGCACTTCGGCTACCTTCGCGAGCTGGCCGGTGCAGGGACCGTTATCCTGGCCGGGCGGACCCAGAACGAGGACGAGAAGAGCCTCGGATTCGTGATCTTCCGTGCCGCGTCGCCCGAGGACGCACGCGGGGTGATGGATGCGGATCCGGCCGTTCGTGAGCGCGTGATGACGGCGGAGCTGTATCCGTATCGCGTAGCCGTACGCGAAGGAGCCTGAACTAGCCCTTCCGCCGGCCGCAACGCGCGAAGCAGCCTGCGCTCGCCCGATGGCTCCCCCGCCGTACTCAGTTCGACAGGGGCGACAGGAAGCGGTTGCGGGGCGCCTCGCTAAGGTCGACTGGCTCGTCGATGCGAGCCACTTCCACCGTGCTCGCCCCGATCATCTCACCGATTCGTTGAGCCTGCTCTTCCACCTTATCCCACCGACGCGAAGGCCATTGGTCGAGCGGGGCGACCTGAATCATTAACGGATCGTCGGTCCGGCCGAGGTCCCACACTCCTACTACACGGCCCTCGTCCAGCACAACCGAGGTCGCGTTTCCCATGCGATCGTAAATGAAACGGGCGTGCTCCGGGTCGAAGAGTCGATCGCGGTTCCGGTACGCCACCATCAGGACGTCCCACACCGGAAGAAGCCGGACCCCTTCTAGCTGGCGCATGGCGCTGCCTGCCATGCCCAGGTCAAGTTCATCGGCTGCGGCCAGCGCGTTCGTCTTCGTCCACCCCGTCCACCAACGAAGATCCTCTAGCTCGACCGGCCCATAGGCTGATACGTAGATCTCAGCCAGCTGGCGCCTCGCGTCGTCTTCTTCGAGCACGAAGGGGTCGAGGTCCGGGAGCCAGTCCGCCCAGCGCGCGTAGGTGAGCCGGTTCGAGCGCCACCCGCCGGTGTTGGTCGCCCGCACGACCCGACATTCGACCGCCATCCTCGCGAGAATGAGGCTGAACCGGCCCCCGAACTTCTTGTCGGAATCGACCTTCTCTCGAATCTCGGCGGAGGGAAGGGGACCCTCCGCGTCGGCCAGGGCACTCTCCACCGCCGTGGCCAGCTCGAAGTACGCGTCGCCCACGCTGCGCGAGGCCGACTTCATCATCTGCACGCCCTCCCGGCGCGTCGCGGTGAGGGCCACAACGAGCTGGTCGTGCGGGAACGTGTACACGGAGTGCCGCATGGCCCGCACCCGCACCAGCGATCGATCGATCTCGATCGCCCGGTCCAGCGCGTCGATCTCGAACCCCGTCATGCGGGCCAATCCCGACAGGTAGCAAGTGGGCGCGCTCCCGTAGATCCCTACGGAGTGAGAGACGACGGAAAGGAGATCTCTCATTCCTTTCGCTTCGCCCGGATCTGTTGCCCGCCCTGGCCGGTCGCCTGCGCGAACCCGTTCTCGTTTGCGGGATTGAGCTCGACGGATTTCAGGTAACTGTCGATCGCTCCCAACGTGTCGCCCAGGGCCAGCAGACCCTCGCCAAGACTGTCGAAGGTGTTATAGGCGTCCGGATTTTGCTCGACGTTGAGCCGGAAGATCTTGATGGCAGCTTCGAGCTCGCCCTGTCTCAAGAGGTAGTAGCCCAACGTGTTCAGCTCGGATTCCGCGAAGTCGTAGGAGTCGGCTGACCGGCGCTTCAGATCTTGGTAGCGCTGGATTCCCGCGGCGGCTCCAAGGGAAGCGCCAGTAAGCCGACGCGCCCCCCTGCTGGCAGAGCGACGTTGCGTGCACGGCGGGTGCTTCAGCAGGCTCATTCCGGTCATTCCGGATCTCCTCAAGGTGGCCCGTCTGCGTTTCGACGCACAGCCGGCTGTGGGTCCAGTCGAGTCGTCCCTTCTCCCTACCACGCGGACCGGTCTGCGGTTTCGAACCGCGCCTACAACACGCCCGACCCGGCGACATTGACAAAAACGGATGTTTCGAGTATGCTTTGATCTCCAAGTTGCATGCCAGAGGTGGGTCTGGGTAGCAGTCCGGGCCCCTTTTTTTATGCCCTTGGAGACTTTTTGTTAGGCGAGTCGAGGGATTCGCCAGTAATGTGCTCGGTAGTTGCGGCAAATCCGTACTCCCGACACACCACCAACAGTTAGGAGTACGGACATGCGTACGACTGGAAGCGTCAAGTGGTTTAGTGATCAGAAGGGCTACGGCTTCATCGCCCTGGATGATGGACAGACGGAAGTCTTCGTTCATCACTCGGCGATCGAGGGCGAGGGCTTCAAAACGCTGAACGAGGGCGAGCGAGTAGAGCTCGATGTCGTTCAGGGGCAGAAGGGCCCGGCAGCGGAGAACGTTACGAAGCTCGCCGCCGCCGTCTGACCTAACGTCGCTTTTGACGTAATAACGGGGCCGTCCTCGATGAGGGCGGCCCCGCTTTTTTGGTCCCTGAGTCAGATGCGCTTTCCAGATGCTTCATGAACGCTGCGCTGCTAGCTCCAAGCTGCGTAGCCGCCGTCCGCCCATCTATTTCGGCAGCAACTTCACTTCGCAATCGCCCCCGATGTTTCGATAATAGACGTTTAGGTCGCAGCCGCCCGGCGAGGCGGAACCAATAAAGTGCCACGGCGGAATGTCGTCGCACTGATCCGGCCCGCACTGCCACACATCCTCTTCGGAGCACCAGAGGCACCGGCTACCGTCGGCGACACTGGCATCTTCGAGCCTTACCTCGCAGCCCCCTGGTCCGACCTTCGAGTACACGTTGATGGTTTCGCCGCTGCACTCGATGTGACCCACGGACTTGAAATCAGGCGACCTCACGGCCAGGCGTTCGCTGCAAAGGCCCTCCACAGTTGGCCCGCACTCCCAAACACCTCTGCTACATTCCACACAAGGCATCGTGGCCTCCTTTGCGGTGGGAGTCGTTCGATAACTGACAGCGAAGAGGTCTCCGAATATCGACACACCACGACTCTGTGACAAGCTCCGCTGTGCGCAGCCGATTCCCGCATATATCTTCGCCTCCCATGAGCGCGGCCGAGAAAGCAGCGGAAGCATCGAACCGAATCGACGTCCGGACTGAGGACCTTCGGAAGGTCTACATGTCGGCGCAGCCTGCCGGGGCGCGCGGTCGAGGCTACGGGGCGCCCTCGGTACGTGGCGTGCGGGCCGCGAGACAGGAGAGACGGCGGGCCAGGGCCGCTCAAGTGGTCGCGCTCGACGGTGTATCGCTCGAGATTCAGGCCGGCGAGATCTTCGGCCTGCTAGGTCCGAACGGCGCGGGGAAGACCACGACCGTCGGGGTTTTGACCACTCGGGTTCGTCCGACGGCCGGTCGTGCGTGGATTCATAGCCACGACGTGTGGGCAGATCCCGTCGCCGTGAAGCGGCTCATCGGCGTGGTGCCACAACAGGCGAACCTCGACTTCGCACTGACGGCCCGCGAGATACTGGTCTTTCACGGCGCGTACTTCGGCCAGGGAGCGTCGGAGCGGGCCGAACGCGCCGATCGCCTGCTGGAGAAATTTCAGCTGGCGGGCCGGGCCGACGACCTTCCTCAGAGTTTCTCCGGCGGTATGGCCCAGCGACTCTCGATCGCCCGCGCTCTGATGCACGATCCGCAGGTGCTCTTCCTCGACGAGCCGAGTGCCGGTCTGGACCCGCAGACCCGCCTCCTGCTTTGGGAGCTCGTTCGGGAGTACAACGCGGCCGGCAGGACCGTGCTGCTGACCACGCACTACATGGAGGAAGCCGACGCGCTGTGTGATCGCATCGCGATCATCGACCACGGCCGGATCATTGCCATGGGAACGCCGGAGGACCTGAAGGCCTCAGTGCCCGGCGGCCACGTCGTCCGTCTTCGTTTCTCCCGAGATCCACGGGCGCTCGTGCCCGCGTTCGAGGGTCTGGAGGGCGTACGGGAAGTGCGAGCAACGGAAGACCCGCGCGCGGGTCCGGCTGCCGGTCCGGATACCGTCGCTGACTGGGCGATTGACGTCTACGGCGACGTGGGCGGCCCGCTCGTTCCGAAGATCGCCAGTCTAGCGGCGGGCGCAGCAGCGGGTCTCCACGATGTGCATCTTGAGGCCCCGAGCCTGGAGACACTCTTCCTGCATCACACGGGCCGCAGCCTGCGCGAATGAGCGAGCACGAGGCGACCCGAATCACGTCAGGCATCACGCACCGTGGCCGTCGGGTGCGCACGTTCCTCGCCCTCCTCCGCCGTGATGGACACGTCGCTCGCCGCAACTTTCCTCAGATGCTTGTTCAGAACCTGCTCCAGCCGATGATGTTCGTGTTCATCTTCGGCCGCGTGATGACCCAAAGCGGGTTCCTTCCTGTGGAGTACAAGTCGCTGCTGCTGCCCGGGATCATGGCGCTCAGCATGATGATCTCGGGGATTCAGGCGGTCGCCCTCACGCTGATCGCCGAGTTCCAGTTCACGCGTGAGATCGAGGACCGACTGCTCGCCCCGATTCGGATCGAGTGGGTGGCGATCGAGAAGGTCGCAGCCGGCATGATACAGGCCCTGGTGGCCGGGCTGGTGGTGATCCCGATTGGCTTCCTCTTGATGGGGTCGGGCCTGGACCTGAGCCTCGACCGGGCGGTGCTGTTCGGACTGATCGCCCTTCTGGTCGCGGGCTTCGCGGGCGCGACGGGACTGATTCTGGGAAGCACGGTGTCCCAGATGCAGATCGGTCTCATGTTCACCCTGGTGGTCGCGCCCCTGATCTTCTTCGGCTGCGTCTACTACCCTTGGACGGCGCTCGCCGAATTCCCGATTCTGCAGAAAGTCGTCCTATTCAACCCCCTCGTGTACGCGAGCGAGGGCCTACGGGCGGTACTCACCCCGCAGTTTGACCACCTGTCGCTGGTAGCCGTTATCGGGGCGCTCGTCGCCTGCGATGTCCTTTTGCTGCTGCTAGGGCTGAACCGGTTTCGGGCGAAGGCGGTCAGCTAGGCCCGCAAGGACGGGATAGGACGGGTGTCGCCGACGGTCACTCCGGTGGCGCTTCCGATCTACCCTCAGCTCGGACGGCGATTAGGAAATCTTCGTCAACATCCGCGACATCGAACGTTACAGACATCACCTTTGCCGCTGTCAGGTCGAAGTCGAGCCCAGTCGGACATCTGCGAGGTTTTGGGCAATCGCAGTACGGTTCGGGCATGTTCGGGCACGTGATGCAGCCGCATCCCGGTGGTCCGTCCACCCAGCAAGCGAGCATCTCGTTATCTAAGTCGTACGCCACCCACACCTTTAAACGACCGACTTCCTGCTGCGATGACATGATCGCACCTCCTATCAAACTAGGGTGATTGAATCCAGCCTCCCTGCCTGCCGCCTGACCTGTGCGGCATCATTCACGATTACTGCTCACCACCAGCCGGGCCTCCTCCACGTAGTCGGCGAGCGCAGGATCGGCCTCCTTCCAGCGCTCTAGAAAGATCGATGAGTGTTGGCCGGCGGCTTCGGAATCGCCCAGGGCCGCCAGCGATCGGGCACTCAGCAGGTGTGAAAGACTGCTCAGGCCCCAGGTCACAGTGGCCACCTCCAGGTCCAACGCGCTCAGACGCAGCCGTTCGTAGAGTTGGAGCGCCAGCTCGTGTTCTCCTACTCTCTGCGCGAGCCGGCCGGCCAGGTAGGCGGTTACAGGTGAGAGCTCCTCGATCACTGATGGCTCGAGGCGTTCGTACAGAAACTCCCGAGCCGACTCCGGGTCCGCCTCGGCCACCGCCAGGCCAGCCCAAATAGGTGGCACTTCCGCCCATCCTGAAATCCACTCTCGCACAACCTCTCCGTCGAGAGCCAGAGCAGGTCCGATGTACCGTGTGAGGGTCTGTCGGAATAACTTCTTCTGCGCATCTCCGTAACCTCTGGATGTCCACGTCTCCTCGATTCTGGCGAGGCTAGCTTGCAGCTCGGAGCCTAAGTATCCGGTCGCTCCGTACGCTTGCAGTCGCGCAATCTCCGGCTCAACCCAGACCCGCACCGGGCCGCCCTCGGTCAAATGAGCCGCATAGATCTCCCTGTTCGCCGAAGACCTCTGCAGCACGTCCAGGGCGCGAGAAAGCTCGCCCGCAGCAAGCAAGACGTTCGTCGCGAGCCGCGGCGGCGCGGTCTCTCCAACTCTTGTTGCCGCGTGCCGGTCCAGCCCGAGTTCCGTGATCGTGAGAGCCGAGTCGCTTTCGCCGGCCCCCAGCAGCAGGCTGCCAAGCCGGATCAGGTCCTCCGGCGTTGTATCGGAGCGCAGCGCCAGGGCGCTCGAGGCATGGGCCAGAGCTTCGTAAACCATACTGTCGGCTGCGAGTTGCGGCCCACCACTCGCTCGATGACGTCTTTGCGCCAGCAGCAGGCGGCTCAGTTGATCGTGCGGTTGCGGGCTCTGCGGAGCGTAGTTCTCCCACCGCATGAGTGGCACCTCGGCCCGCCGCAGAAGGCGGCCTGGTCCCTCCTCAACCAGGATGGGATCGAGCGATGGTAGGGTCTCGCGATCGACCCAGACAATCGAGTCGAGCATCACCGGACACAGGTAGGTTAGGGTCTCGGGATGGTCCGGCACTTCCCAGATCAGGGAGGGCTCATCGCCGGGCGGCTCGAAACCGCTGCATATACCCCGCGAGACCGCTTCGGCCAGCTCTGCGTGCATGTCCACGAGGTGGGCGTAACCGAGGTAGAAGTCCGGCGAGTTCTGGATCGCACGCTCGAAGGCGCGGACTGCGACGTTCAGGTTCCGGCGCGGCGCCGAAAGTTCGTCGGGCCGCTGCTGAAGACGCGGATCATGCCGCTCCACGCTGCCCAGCATGAGCCAGGCGTAGGAGTCGAGCGTGTCACTCGCGAGGAGAGTGGCGTAAACGTTCCGGGCTGGTCCGAGACGGCCGTCCGCAAACCGCGAGAATCCATCGACGTGCAGGCTGTCGCGGTACGGTAGCTCTGCCCCGTACCTTCGCGCCGCTCCCGCGAGCCGGCGAATCGGGCCACCGAGGTCTACGAGCCGGTTGGGGTCGCGCGCCGCCTGAAAATAGAGCGTCATCGCAAGATAGTGATTGGCGAGCGCGATGGTCGAGTCGCCCGCGAGCGACCTGCGGAACGCCTCCTCGGCCGGCTCGAGCTCCCAGCGGTCGAGGTGCCGCTTCCCCTCCTGCAGCCGCTGAACCGCGGTCAGATTGTCCGACTGCCGTCGCATCATCCGCATGTCGCTCGGAGCGCCGCTGAGCTCCAACATCTCTCCGGCCACCGGCGCGACCAGGGCGTACAGGTCGGCCGGGTCCGCCACCGAGACGATGGCCGAGCCCCTTTCCTCCTGGCTCGCCACGTCGTACTGCACCGCTTCGAGGAGCGCCGAGTCCTGCCGGACATCGACCGTGAGAGCGACGAGCGTCCCGGCCCGGGCCCGACGGGCCACCCGCATGGACTCCCTGAGACTCGAGCGAACCGGGTCCTCGAGTCCCTCGTCGAACAGCAGGCCCGGGAGCGACGGGTTGGGCACGGCCCGAACCTCCCTCCACGACTGGAGGAGACGGGTCAGCTCGGCTGCCGCTTCCTGCGCGAGGACCTCTTCCGCTTCACCCGTAGTGGCCAGTCGGTGAGGAAGAACGATGAAGTTTCGCTCCGGATTATCAACGGCATAGGCGTCTCCCGGCTCCAGAACTTGCGAGCGGAATACGGTGACAGCGGTGCCGATCACGCCGAGCAGCACGAGGACTTCCAGCAGCCGTCGCCAGCCGCCAACCGTCCGGCCCAGGCGGCCGGGCGCCCCTGCGAGCCCCGAGGCGACCGAGTGCACCCGGGCGTCTGTTTCGAGGTGGCGTAGCTCTTTGGCAAACTCGGCCGCCGTCCCGTACCGGTCCGCCGGCGTCTTGGCGAGCGACTTGCGGACTAGGTCCTCGACGGCAGGTGCGATCGTGGGTCGAGCGACGCTCAGGGACGGCACCGTCTCCTGCATGTGACGGGCGATGACCACGTGCGCGCTCGCTCCGGAGAACGGAGGCTCGCCGATCAACATCTCGTATAACACACAACCCAGCGAGTAGGTGTCGCTCCGCCCGTCCACCGGGCTGCCAGCCGCTCCCTGCTCAGGGCTCATGTACGTCGGCGTGCCGATGATGATGCCAGATGTGGTCAGCCGCTCTCCGCCCGCCGCCTCGGCGGCCTTGCAGATACCGAAGTCGGCGACGACAGCGTGCTTTCCCGTGAGCAAAACGTTTCCGGGTTTGATGTCGCGGTGGATGACCCCGCGCTGATGAGCATAATCGAGCGCGTCGGCGACCTGGCGCGCGATGCGAAGCGCCCGGCTGATGGGCAGGGGTCCCTGCCGCAGACGATCGGACAGCGTCTCGCCCTCCACGAAGGGCATCACGCAATAGAGAAGACCCTCGACCTCGCCCGAGTCGTGCAGCGGAAGAATGTGGGGGTGCGAGAGCGAAGCAGCGGTCTCGATCTCACGCTGAAAGCGCTCGGTGCCCACAGCCGACGCGATCTCGGGCCGCATGAGCTTGATCGCGACACGACGACCGTGTTTCAGATCGCTGCCGAGGTACACAGTGGCCATGCCGCCGCGCCCGACCTCACGATCGATCACGTACCGGTCAGCAAGAGCTTCTCTGAGGCGGGTGAGCGGGTCCGTCATGAAGGTCTCCTGTGCCGGGGGGCCTTCGCACACGGGATGGCCGGACCAGAACCGCCAGAACATCGATGCGGCTCGATGCTGGCGCAACCAGCCGGCCCGACCCTCCTCCGTATCATGGCTCCCACACGACCCGCGCGTGGGGGCCGCGCCGTTCCGTTGACGGGCTGCTGCCCGGGCCAGACATTGCGCACCCATCGCGCAGAGGAGCGAGACCATGACGACATCCGAGCCCTTTCTTCCGCACGCCGTATTTGCCGTTGAGGATACCGATCCACCCAGCGTGCCTCGCGTTCTGGTTGGCCCCCATCGCTACATCCAGACCCCTGGAGTGCTGGATCATCTGGGTCGCTATCTGTCGCTCATCGCGAGCCGGCGCGCGGCGGTGCTGATCAGCGAAGGCGGGCAGCGACGGTTCGGGGCGCGGCTCGATGACAGCCTGAAGCAGGGCGGGGTTGAGGCGGTCACGGTGCCGTTCGGCGGTGAATGCTCGGTGGCCGAGGCGGACCGCGTGGCGGCCGGGCTTGCGGGCAACGCCAGCAACGGAGAGGGGGTCGATGCGGTGATCGCCGTCGGGGGCGGGAAATGTCTCGACACCGGTAAGTGTGTCGCCAACCGACTTTCGGTGCCCGTGGTGAGCTGTCCCACGATCGCTTCCACCGACGCGCCGTGCTCGGCGGTGTCGGTCATGTATAGCGAGGCGGGGGTGATGGAGGGGATCGAGTACTTCCCAAGCAATCCGGCGATCGTCGTCGTGGACACGCAGGTGGTGGCCGACGCGCCCGAACGCTTCCTGGTCGCGGGCATCGGCGACGCGCTGGCCACGTGGTACGAGGCCCGGACCTGCTTCCGCAATCCGGCGGCCCGATCCACGGTGGGAGGACGCATCACCATAGCGGCGGCCACCATCGCGGAGCTGTGCGCGAACACCGTGCGGGAGTACGGAATGGCGGCAGTGGCCTCCGTCCGCGATGGGGTGATCGATGAAGCAGTGGAGCGAGTGGTCGAGGCGAACACGCTCCTTAGCGGGGTCGGTTTCGAGAGCGGCGGACTGGCCACGACGCACGCGATTGCGAGCGCGCTCACCTTCCTGCCGCAAGCGCATCACGACGCGTTGCACGGCGAGCTGGTGGCGATCGGCATCCTCACGCAGCTCGCCCTCGAAGACGACCTCGACGAGGCCCGCACGGCGGCCGGATTCCTGGCCGAAATCGGGTTGCCCGTACACCTGGGACAGATCTCGCTGGATCTCGAACGGGATGCGGAGGGACTGCAGGGCGCGATGGCCGGCGCGGCGAGCTTCCCCTTCATCATGAACGAGCCGTTCGAGGTCACGCCCGAGGCGCTGTTTGACGCCCTGTCGCGGGCTCACGAGCTGGGTCTCGAGGTGAGTGCGTCGATGGGGGACGAGGCGTACCGGGCGCTCCGCCGGGCGTAGACCGGGGGGCACCGTTCTCGCGCCCCGAATCGGTAGGCGCGGCCCCATGAGGCGCCAATTGACAGGTTTTGCCGTTTCGCTTAGCGTTTCGGGCGTGTCGAGCGTACCAGATGGAGGGTCTGGGGAACGCCCCGGACCCTCCTTGTGTTAGGCTCGACGAGCAAGTCGCGGATCTTCAGGTCCGCGAAGTTCTGGAGTCGGCGGGTGTGACGATCACCGCACCCCCGGCGCCGAAAGCACAACACAGGAGTGCGAGATGCGTACGAGCGGCACCGTGAAGTGGTTCAGCGACCAGAAGGGCTACGGTTTCATCGCCCTGGATGACGGGCAGACCGAGGTCTTCGTTCATTTCTCCGCGATTCAGGGCGACGGGTACAAGACCCTCGCTGAGGGCGATCGCGTGGAGCTCGAAGTCGTACAGGGCGAGAAGGGCCCAGCGGCCGAGAACGTCACGCGGGTTGAAGCCGCGACCTGAGGTCGTCACCCACTCTGGGCCGTTCAGCGTGGCAGCGCCGACCGGCTGAAGAGTCAAGCGGGGCCGTTCCCACACCGGAAGCGGCCCCGTTTTCTTGTTGGACGGCCTTACCTAGCCAGCCCAGAAGCCCGTCACTCGCCGGATCATTCCCCGCGGGGTGACCGCCGCGTGATTCGTTCCCCGGTACACTGCCTCCCCGTCCTCGTTCACGTGCTTCCAGGGGAGGAGTAGCTCCCCGCGACAGATCGAGACCTCACCGTCCAGCTCCAATGTTCCTGGCAGGTGGAACTGGGTGCCTCCGATGTGGAGCGACAGCTTTTCGCGGCCCTCGAAGGCCGCGTACTCGTCCTTGAACTCGACGTCCTCCACGCAGCACGCCTCGAGCAGGCTCGCCCGCGCCTCCGCGTCGCGCTCGTTCCAGGCGTCGAAGTACGCGGACGTCAACCCGTCCAGAAGCGCCCTCAGATCGGCACGGTTGGCGAGCAGCGAGAGTCGGCTGCCGTGGAAGCGCCAGCCCGCCTCGTGCTTCGTCCGCTCTTCCTCGTCTTCGAGGCCGGAATGCGTGAGCGTGAGCCGGGTGCCGTCGGCTTCGGGCCGTAGCGTGAACTCCACGTTCGTGGAGCCGGCCGGCAGGATCTCCGCCTGTGGGCCCCCGGCGACACCCCATGTGAACGCCACTCGTTTGTTGGGCACGATTTCGACTACCTCGCCCGCCACGGTGGTGTCGAACTGCGGAAACGCGATCGAAAACGGACTCCCAGCGCTCGACTGGAACGACGCCTGTCCGTTCATCCAGGCCCCCAGCCGGTCCGGATCGGAGAGAATCGAGAAGATCGTCTGCGGTCGGGCTTCGATGAAGATGGAAAGCTCGACTGCGCCGGCGGCTGGGGCCTCGGTCTTCTCGGTCGCGTTGCCGCTGTCGACCTCGCTGTGGACCTCGCCTGCGGACCTGTTGGACACGTGGGTCATCACGAACTCCTTTCCGCTTCCTCGGCCAGCCGCTTGAGCTCGACCAGCCGCTCCTTCCACATGCTCTCGAGATAGATGGCCAGGGTCCCGAAGCTCTGCCTGCGGGCCCGGTAATACCTGTGCCGTCCTTCCTTCCGGACGTCCACGAGCCCGGCGTGACGTAGCTTCGCGAGGTGCTGGGACACCGCCGCAAAGCTCACGGGGAGCAGGGCAGCGATCTCTCCAGCGCGGCGCTCCTGGTCCCAGATGAGCTGGAGTATCTGCTGACGCCTCGGTTCGGACACGACCCGCAAAGGCTCTGACATGGGCCAATATTTAAGTAGATACTAAAGTATTGTCAAGGTCCATGGCGAGAGGTGAGGGGGGAGCGCCATATCGACCTTCAAGCCGGCTCCCGGGACTGTTATCTTCGGCGGGCCATGAACGAATCCGATCTGACGCCCCGTCTCCGGCGCTTCTCCGACAAGGAAGTCGCGCTCGTACTCCGACGGGCGTCCGCGCTCCAACGCTCCGAGCCCACAGCCCGCGATCCCGAAGGTCTCACGCAGACCGATCTGGAAGAGATCGCGCAGGAGGCGGGCATCGACGTGCATCACATCCGGCAGGCGGTGGCCGAGCTCGGCGCGGACAAGTTCGCGGACCTCGGCACCCGGCTGGCCGGTGCGCCGGTCCGAATCCACATCGAGCGTCGCTTGCCGGGCGAACTTTCGGTCGAAGCACTCGAGGAGCTGGTCCCGCTTGTCGGGCAGGCGACCGCCGGGCATGGTCAGGCGAGTCTTGTCGGCAAGACGCTGACCTGGAGCTCGCAGACCTCGGGCAACGTCTCGTCTCAACAGGTGGTCGTCTCCAGCATGAGGAGAGAGACGCTGATCCGCATCGAGGAGCATCTCGGTCAACTGGCAGGCGGGCTGTTCGGCGGAATCATGGGCGGAGTGGGAGGCGGCGTCGGCCTAGGAGTCGGAGGAGCGCTCGGCGGGGCTCTCGGATCGATCGCTCTGGGCGTCGCGATCCCGGCTGTAGTGATCACGGGCAGCTACTTCCTCGCGCGCGCCTTCTTTGTGGATCAGGTACGCCGACGTCAGCGAAAGCTCGAAGCGCTCGCCGATGCGATCGAAGCCCGCTTGATAGAGCGGGTCACGCTCGACGTGGAGTCCGACCCTCCCGTCCTGCCGGCCGAGTAAGCCCGGACGCAGCACGGAGAACCAAAGTCGACCTTTTCTGGTACAATCCGGGGACGTTCGGGCTAACCCGCAGGCACCGAGGGTCCACATCATGCGGTACGTGAGGCAGCTCTTCGAAGCGCTTCGGCAGCGCCGCGTCCTTCAGATCGCAGTCGTGTATGCCGGCGTGGCATGGGTACTCGCTGAAGCCTCCCAATTCGCGGTCGAAAACTACGCCCTTTCCCGTTCGCTTCTTGACATCGTCGTCTTCCTCCTCATCGTCGGGTTCGCGGCGGCGATCATCCTCGCCTGGCATCACGGCGCGCGCGGTCCGCAACGCCCGACCCGAAGTGAGGTCGCGCTTCTTGGAATCGCGGTCCTGGTAGCCGTCGTCGGCAGCTATCGGATCGCCAGCACCGAGCCGCGTCCACGAGGGTTGGCCTCCGACGAGATCGTGGTCGATCTGGGAGACGCGTCGGTCGCGGTGTTGCCGTTCGACAACGAGATCCAGGATCCCGACATGGCCTGGCTCGGCCGAGGGCTGGCCGAGCTCCTCACCACGGGATTGGCCCAGCTCGATGCGCTCCGGGTGGTGAGCGGACAGCGCCTGTTCGACCTGCTTCGACAGGACAGCGGACAGGCAGCCGAGGAGATTCCGGATGATCTGGCGATGCGGTTGTCGCGTCGGGCCGGGGCCCGCTTCATGGTTCGAGGCACGGTGCTCGGGCGACGCGACGACATTACCCTGAACGCCAGCCTGATCAACCTCGCGACGGGTCAGGTGGAGGCAGCGGCCCGGGCACGAGGTCCCGATGCGTTCGCGGTGGTGGACGACGTCTCGTCGCAGCTCTCGATCCAGATTCTCGCCGGCTCGCAGGGCGGTGTCGACGGCGAGAAGCACGTGACGCCGGAGCTGGCTCCCGTCGCCGAAATCACAACGGCCGACCTCCAGGCCTTTCAGGCTTACCAGCAAGGCCTGGAGGCAGAGCGACGCTTTCGAATGGTGGAGGCGAAGGCGCAGTACGAGCGTGCGGTCCTGCTCGATCCGGGCTTCGCGCTGGCGCACATGAGGCTTGCGGGCCGGGAGATGGAAGACGGCAACCATTCGAAGGCTCTCGAGGCACTGTACCTGGCGCACCAGAACCTAACGGCCGCGTCGGATCGGGATCGGTTGTTGGTCGACGGGCTCATCGCCTGGCGAGCGCAAGAGGATCGGGAGACCGCGCGGGAGAAGTTTCGGGAGATTGTCCTCAAGTACCCCGACGACAAGGAAGGACGTTCGTTCCTTTGGCAGCTCAGCGAGGGCGACGAGAGGCTGCAGTTGATCGAGGAGGCGATCCGGCTGGATCCGTTCTATGGCGTTGCGTACAACCAGCTCGGTTATCACCTGGCGGACGTGAAGGCCGACTTCGACGCGGCGCATGACGCGATCGACAGGTACGCAGAGCTAGAGCCCGACGAGCCGAACCCGCACGACTCGCGCGGTGAGATCTACGAGAAGGCAAGCGAATTCGAGTCAGCGCGGGAGTCTTACCGCAAAGCGCTCGAGATCGAGCCGGCGTTCCTGCCGTCGCTCGAGCACCTCACGCGCTCCTACTTGAAGCAGGGGCAACCGCAGGCAGCGCGGGAAGAGTTGGAGCGGTACGAACCAGGTCCCAGTCCAGAGGCGCAGGCACACGTTCGAGTCCTGATCGGCGACACGCATGTGTTCGAGGGGTCCTTCGAGGATGCTCGGACTGCCTACTACGATGCCGCCCAGATCGGGGTCGTGGCGCAGCGTCCGGAGCTCCGGATCCAGGGTCTGATTGCAGTGGCGCAGCTCGCTTTGGAGCTCGGCCGCTACGAGGAGGTGGAGCAGACGACCGACGTTCTCTACGGGATCGATCCGTTCAACGGTGAGACGCTCGGGTTCGCGTTCGCCGCTCTGGGTGAGCAGAAGAAGTTGGATGAGCTGGACGAACTTCACGAGTACGTGATCCGTCTCGTGGGGGAGACGACGGCCGTTCGCGAGCTGGGCATGGGCCGCTGGACCGCCGACGCCCTGAATGCGAAATCCAGCTACTATCGGGGAGATTTGTCCGTCGTAGTGGAGACGGTCGATCGGATCCGCGAGGAGGCGGGCGCGCCCTCCGATGTGTTCATCTGGTGGGAGGACGTGGTAGCCCACCTCGAGTTGGGCAACGGTGCTCGAGCGCTCGCGCTGGTCGAGAATCTATGGGGCCGCCTGAGGGGCGAGTCGCGCTACCACGTGCTCATACAGCTGCGGGCTCTGTACGAGTGTGGCAGGGCCCACGAGGTTCTGGGCCAGCCCGCGGAGGCCGTTGCAGCATACGAGGCGCTCGTTGCGCAGCTGGACGAGTCGATCGACCAGCTGCCCCGGCTGCGGGACGCGCCGGAACGCTTGGCGCGGCTTCAGGCGAGCGGCTGAACGTGGCGAGCCGCCTCGACCAGATCGTGGAGCTTCTAGAGCACGAGTAAGCGGAGACCGCGCCTTGAACGACGACGCAAGCCGCGCTCATCCGCTGCGCCAAGCCCTCGAGCGGCTGCGGCTCTATCTCGACGCGGCGCGGGGCAAGGACCCCGAAGTGATCTTCCGCCGGGGGGCCGAGACGCTGCGTCGCGACGTCAAGCGCGCGCTTTCCCAGCTCCGGGACCGGATGAGGGAACCCGGAATCGACGACGCCGAGCTGCTCGCCGCCTGCCGCCCACCGGCCTCGGACCTAGCTGACGTGGGGCGGCGCCTCAGCGGGCTCGGCTTCGGCCTTCCGTTCGACCCCGACCGGGACGGCGACGCCCTGCGCGCCCTGTACGAGCGGCCCGCGTGGCGAGAGGCCCGAGAGCGTCTGATCGAGCGCGGCGAGCGGGCCGTGCGACACGAGGTGGACCTGCTGGGCTCAGGGCCGCACGCGTTCGGTGAGCATATCGACTGGCACGTCGACTGGAAGAGCGGTGCCCGCTGGCCGCGAGGCAGCTACTACCATGACTACGTTCAGATCCGCATGGACGGATCGGACGTCAAGCTTCCGTGGGAGCTATCGCGCTGCCACCACCTGGTCGCGGCGGCCCAGGCCTCGGTGCTGACGCGTGATCCCCGTTTCGCGAAGGAGGTATGCGCGCAGATTCGGGATTGGATTGCCGAGAACACGGTCGCCCATTCGATCAACTGGAAGTGTGCGATGGACGTGGCCATCCGGGCGGCCAACTGGGTCGTCGCCCGGCGTCTGCTGGGCCGCACCGCCTGTGTATCGGCCACATTCGACGCCGCCCTTGCCCGCAGCCTGCTCGAGCACGCGCGATTCATCCTCGCGAACCTGGAGCGGGTAGTCTCGCCGGTCGGCAACGACTTCCGTGAACTCAACAGCAATCACTTCCTGAGCGATGTGGCAGGGCTGGTCTACATCGGCGCGGCGCTGCCTTTCATCCCCGAGGCGGTCGCGGCGGCTCGCTTCGGCCGCGACGAGCTGCGAAAGGAGGCGCTGCTGCAAGTGCACGAGAGCGGCGTCGTCTACGAGCACTCGACCGGCTACCATCGGCTGAGCTTCGAGCTACTCCTCTATCCCGAACAGCTGCTCGACGCCGCGGGGGATCCGACGCCGGGTGCGGTCGGCGAGCGCCTCGCGCGGGCCACCGACTTCATCGCCGCCTACACGCGGCCCGATGGCAGCCTCCCCCGAAGCGGCGACTGGGACGACGGTCGCTTCCTCACTTTCGGCGAGGGCACGCTCACCGATCACCGCTATCTGCTTGCGACCGCCGCGGTGGTGTTCGATCGGGCCGACCTCGCGGTTGCCGCGGGCGGCGTGCTGCCCGAGGAGACGGTCTGGCTCCTCGGACCGGCGGCGGCGGATCGGCTCGAGCGGTTGCGGTCGCAGGCCTCGCCTGCAGCCGGTGGGTCGGTCATGCGTGCATTCGAGCCGCCGGGGTTCTTCTGCCTGCGCGACGACACGCGCGGGCTGCATCTGTTCGTCGACGCGGCGGACTCAGGTCGTGGAGGAGTGGGCGGCCACGACCACAACGACCGCTTTCACTTCGACTATCACGCCGCAGGGACGACGTGGATCGCCGACCCCGGCACCTATGTCTACTCTTCCGACCCGGTCCGCCGGAACCGCCTCCGCGCGACCGCCGCGCACGCCACGGTGCGCGTCGACGGCGTCGAGCAGAACACGCTCGGCGGAGGAATCCAGCTCTGGGTCCAGCGCAACGAGGCCGCTCCGCAGCGGCGCGAGCACGGCAATCGTGACGGGGTCATCTTCGTGCAGGCCGAGCACCATGGCTACGCCCGGCTCGAGCAGCCGGTCACGCATCGCCGCCGCTTTGAGCTCGATGGTGCGAGCGGGCGGCTGCGGGTCAAGGACGTGCTCGAGGGACGCGGCGAGCACCTGTTCGAGTGGTTCCTGCCTTTCGGGGCCGACGTCGAGCGGGTCGACGTGGAACAGGCCGAGGGCGGGCGCCGTTGCTTCGCGGCGTACCGCGGCGACGGGTGTTGTCGGGTTGCGCTGATCGACCTGCTGGCGGGCGCGGAGCTGGCGGTGGAGCCGGGTGAGGCCTCGCCGTCCTACGGGGAGCTCGTCCCGATCCGAGTGGGGTCGATCTCGCTGCGGGCGCGGCTGCCGGTGCGGCTCACGATGGACATCAGTGCCGACGCGGGGCCCGACCGGGGATGACGAGGCGATCGAGGGGTGGCGCCTCTGGTGGCTGGCCGGCGGCCTGATAGCCAGGACTCGAGGACGCTACGGCCCGGTTGCAGCGTCACCGACAGGCAGGCACGTTGGCGGCATGAACAACCGTAAGACTGTGTTCGTCGTGGGCCTTGCGGCGGCTTCCCTCACCGCCCTCCTGGTCGCGACCGCCTGCCAGCCCCCCGCGTTTGACGAGTGCGACGGCGAAGCGTGTATCCAGGTCGGGACGCTCAACATCGAGTGGCTCGGCAGCCGGGAGCGCAGTCACGAGGACATCGCCGCGATCGCCGATCTGTTGGCGCGCGAGCTCGACCTCGAAGCGATCGCGTTCCAGGAGATCGACACGGAGAGCGAAGCGTGGCAGTGGCTATCCGATGCGCTGGGGGCCGAGGGATACAGGTTCGCGAGAGGAACCACGAGCGCTTCCAGCCAGTTTGTGGTGCTGGCTTACGATGAGGACGAGCTCGACCTGATGCCCAGCACCGTCCGCGAGCTGGACATGGCCACGGCGTTCGAGTGGCCCGGCGGCGAGTGCCGGATCGGGGGGCAGCGTGCCCCGCTGGCGGCACGCCTGCGGGCCGGGGAGTTCGAGTTCTGGCTGGTTGGGCTGCATCTCAAATCGCGCTCCACCCGCCGAGGGCGTCTGCCCGGCTGGTGCCCCGACTCAATCCGCATCTCGCAGACGCGGGCGCTTGCTGATGGGCTCGAAGACCTGGTCCGTGCATCGGGAGAGGATGACGTGCTCCTCGTGGGCGACTTCAACGCGTTCTATGACGACCCCACGCTCGCGCCGCTGCGCGAGCTGGGCTTCGCATCGCTCGTGGCTCCCGACGTCCGTGGCTCCGGCTCCGCCCGCCACTCGTTCGTCGAAGGGCCACGCGGGTTGATCGACCACGTGATGGTCCGATCCGACCGCACCGGTGAGACGGTGGCCGGGAGCGGCTTCGTCTATGTGGTTCCACCGGGACAGCTAGAGGAGTACGTGGCCCGCATCTCCGACCACGCGCCGGTGTGGGCATCCTTCCGGACGAGCGCCGGGACAAGCGAGGGTCCGTCCAGCCCGTGAGCCACGGCCCCACTGGTCGCATACTGGACGCCGGTCCAGGGATCGATCTACCTTCGGCCGGTTCATACTCCGTAACTGTCTGGGGGTGTTTTTCAGAAAGAGGCGATCGCCATGGGCCGGGGAAATCGGTGCCGTTGTGCTCGGTTATGTCGTGATGTTCGTGTTCGTGACCTTCTCGCTCATGTACCTGATCCTGGGCACTGACGACGCATTTCAGCCTGGCAGCTACGACGTGTCCGGGGGATGGGTGTTGGGGAGCATCGTTCTGGGTCTGCTGGCGGCGATCGCCGGGGGTCGGGCCTGCACCGCCATCGCGAGGAAGGCCGGGACGCCGAAGGTGTTAGCGCTCGCAGTCCTCGTGCTGGGAATCCTGATGGCGATCCCCGTGCTCACCGGCGGCGGGGAAGCGATGATGCGCGAGGGTGAGGTAGCGATGATGGACGCGTTTAGTCAGGCCCGGCAGCCGGCATGGATCGCGCTCCTCAATCCGTTTATCGGGGCGATTGGCGTTTTGATCGGCGCCCGCCTGAAGGGTTCCAGCTGACGGACTCGAGTCGAAGGTGCCATGGATCCCATAAACCTGTTCGAGTTTGAGCTCCGGGCGCGGGACACGCTCCCGCGGATGGCGTACGACTATTTTGCCAGCGGGTCGCACGACGAGATCACGCTTACCGAGAACCACATCGCCTACGATCGTATCGCGTTGCGTTATCGCGTCTTGCGGGATGTGAGCTCGCGTGATCTGTCTGCCCGGGTCCTGGGGCACGAGATCGACCTCCCCGTGCTCCTGTCGCCCACTGCCTTCCACCGGCTCGCCCACCCCGATGGCGAGAGGGGATCCGCGCAGGCTGCGGGCGCGGCCGGCACGATCATGATGCTGAGCACCCTCTCGAACACGGCAGTGGAGGAAGTGACGGCAGCCGCCTCGGGTCCCGTGTGGTTCCAGCTCTACGTCTACAAGGATCGAGAGGTGACGGCGGACCTGGTGCGCCGTGCCGAGTCGGCGGGTTGCGGGGCGATCGTGCTCACGGTCGATGCGCCGGTGCTCGGTACGCGCGAGCGAGATGTTCGAAACAGATTCGCGCTTCCAACAGGGTTGAGGGTCGAGAACCTGACGGCAACCGGCGGGGACATCACAGGTGCGGACCGGATCGTTGCGCCAAGCGGGGGCTCCGGCCTCGCGGCCTACGTCACGTCGCTGCTCGATCCCGCGATCTCCTGGAAGGACCTGGAGTGGTTGAGCGGCCTCACGAGTCTGCCGGTGCTGGTGAAGGGGATCGTTCACGCCGCCGACGCGCGGTTGGCGGTCGAGCACGGTGCGGCCGGCGTGATTGTTTCCAACCACGGTGGCCGCCAGTTGGACACATCGATCGCCACGATCGACGCGCTCCCCGCCATCGCCGAAGCCGTGGCGGCCCAGCGGGCGGCGGGCTTCGCCTTGCTGATCGATGGGGGCGTTCGACGAGGCACTGACGTGGTGAAGGCGATCGCGCTCGGGGCAGACGCGGTCTGCGTCGGGCGACCAGCAATCTGGGGCCTCGCCGTCGACGGCGAGTCGGGCGTGCGCCGCGTGCTTCGGGTCCTGCGCGACGAGCTGGACGAAGCGATGGCGCTGTGCGGGTGCCGATCCGTCGACGACATCCGGGCGCTGGGGGGTGACCTCATCGCCCGCGACTGAACGCCTCGCCGGCGTAGTGCGACCACCCCGAGGCTCCCGTGCGAACACACGTGTGGCTATCCTTACGCGACTCCCCCTGCTCGGAGATCGAAGATGAGGCTCGTCAACCAGCTTTCCCTGATCACTCTGCTGGCGTCGCTTTTCGCATTCATCGCGTCGGTGTTCGCGACCCGGCGGAAGTGGCACACAACCTCTTTCCTCAGCCTGTTTCTGGGTATCGTCACCCTGTTGGCCGGCCTCCTGATCGGCTCGCTCGCGATAGGGACATACGGCTACCGGGCGCTCACACGTGAGGTGGTCGCGGCCACCGTCAGGACGGAGCGGCTGGACCAGGATTCCTTCGGCGCCCGGTTCGAGTTTCCGAACGGGGACACGCTTTACTTGCAGCTGGCCGGTGATGAGCTGTACGTGGACGCGCACATTCTGAAGTGGAAGCCGATCGGCAACCTGCTCGGGCTGCACACCGATTATGAGCTCGACCGCGTGGCAGGGCGCTACGTCGACCTCGAGGAAGAGCAGTCGAAGGCGCGCACGGTCTACTCGATCGCGGCGCCCAAGCCGTACGATCTGTTCGACATCGCGCGAAGGAGGCCCCTTCTGCTCCCGTTCGTCGACGCTGAGTACGGATCGGCGTCCTTCGTCCCCGCCCAAGGTACGTACGAGCTTCGCGTTTCTATGACGGGCCTGTTGTTCCGCCGTCTCTCCGAGTGAGGGGGGCGCGAACCACGCGCCCCCCTTCGTGTATAGCCGCAGCAAATCGTCTCGTGAACCTGGAGCCGACCAGCGTCGTTCAACCATGAGAGACGACGAGAAGCCTCGACGGACCTGATCGAAGGAGCGGACCGATCTTTACACGAAGCCAGCAGCCACCGGACTTGACCTGCAACACGTCCCTTCTCGCGATCCTGTCGCGCCTGACGCGGGCCACGCTGCTCGGAGCCGTCGCACTGTGCGCTCCGCAGCACACGACCCAGTCTCCTGTCCTCGCTCAGGAACCGTCGAGTGAGGTCGAGGATTCGGCCGTGTCGATTTCGGCGGAGCAATCACAGCCCGCAGGCTCCAGCGAGGAAGCCTTCGCGCCGCTAGGACTCCCCGACCCCGACCAGTATCGGAGCGCTACCGGGGCCCCCGGTGAACGCTATTGGCAGCAGCGGGCAGACTACCGGATCCAGGCCCGGCTCGAGGACAACCGGATCTCTGGCACGGTCACGATTACGTATACGAACGCGAGTCCGGACGTGCTCACCAGCCTGTGGCTCCAGCTGGATCAGAATCTGTTTCGACGCGACAGCTACGGGGCCCAACGAACCGACAAAGACGATCGGCACGGCGGCTTCTTCAAGAACGGCGGGTTCGACATCTCGGCGGTGATGGTCACACAGGACACCGACACGTTCGCCGCCGAGCACCGCATCGAGGACACAATGATGGAGGTGCTGCTCCCTGAGCCCCTCCCGGCGAACGACGGTCAACTGGAGTTGAGTCTCGACTTCGAGTTCGAGATCCCCGAGAGCGGGGCGGATCGCATGGGCCGCCTCAGGACGAACAAGGGGACGATCTACCAGCTGGCCCAGTGGTATCCGCGCATGTTCACCTACGACGACGTGAACGGGTGGAACGATCTTCCGTACCTGGGGCAGGGCGAGTGGTACCTGGAGTACGGCGACTTCGACGTCGAGCTGACCGTGCCCCGCGAGATGATCGTGGTCGCGACCGGAGAGCTGCAGAATCCCGAGGAGGTACTGACCTCGGAACAGCAGAGGAGACTGGTCGAGGCGCGTGAAAGCGCCGAGGCGGTCCTGATCGTCGCGCCCGGGGAGGTGGGGAAGAACGAGTCGCGACCCGCCGGGGAGGGGCCGATCACGTGGAAGTTCCGGGCCGAGAACGTGCGCGATGTCGCATGGGCCGGCTCGAAGGCTTTCGTGTGGGACGCCGCCGGCTGGGAAGACGTGCTCATCATGTCGGCATACCCCGTCGAGAGCATGGGGAGACCGGCGGACCGTCGCGGACCCGGGCGTTCAAGCCGACCGGGCATCACGGGCTGGGAGCGCTCCACAGAGTATCTCAGGCACTCGGTCAAGTACTACTCGGAGCAGTGGTACCGGTACCCCTATCCGGTGGCAATCAACGTCGCGGGCCGGGCGTTCGGAATGGAATACCCGATGATCGTGTTCTGCTCACACCAGGCGCGAGGCGGGTTCCTATTCGCGGTCACCGACCACGAGATCGGTCACACCTGGTTCCCCATGCTGGTCGGGTCCGATGAGCGACGGTATGCCTGGATGGACGAGGGCTTCGACAACTTCATGAACTACTACTCCTCCATCGCGTTTGGCGGCGAGCCGATTCTGTCGGGCCAGATGGAACCGGGGCAGGTGGCGAGCGCGATGCGTGGCGAGTACGCGGAGCACCCGATCGTCACGCCGCCCGACAGTCTGTCGGAGACCGAGCTGGGCTTCCTGGCCTACAACAAGCCGGCCGCTGTGCTGCGCCTGCTGCGCGAGGTGGTGCTGGGCCCGGAGCTATTCGACGAGGCATTCCGAACCTACATCGACCGCTGGGCCTACAAGCACCCGCAGCCCGCCGATTTCTTCCGTACCATGGAAGACGTCTCCGGTCGCGACCTCGACTGGTTCTTCCGGGGGTGGCTCTACGGTAATGGGGTGCTCGATCAGGCGATCGCCAGCGTGAGCTCGGACTGCACCGCTCGCACCACGATGTCGGACGCGCCGACGGAAGACACTCCGGAGTGCGAGACCCGCGTGACGGTCGAAAACCGTGGCGACGTCGTGATGCCACTCGAGCTCCGGTTCATCTACCGGGACGGCAGCGAGGATAAGCTGAGCCTTCCGGTCGACATCTGGCGCGACACGAGCAGCTTCGTGGCCACCGTGGAGGGGGCCCGCATCCGCAACGTCCAGATCGACCCCGTTCAGCGCCTGCCGGATGCGAATCGGGCGAACAACACATGGGGTCGGGGGCTGATCAGCCGGCAGCAGGGAGGCAGCTAAACGCCTGCGCGGCCGGTGGTTGCCGTGCCGAGAATCCGGGCGACCCGAGCGGCGAGGTCCGAAAGGTCGTCGTAGGCGATGACATGAGTCCGGGGGGCGCTGTCGATCAGCCCCAGGGTGAAGCGCGACACGCACCGCCCGGACCGAAAAGCCCCGATCACCCGCTTCTCCTCCTGGAGCGCGAGCGCCACTTCGACCCCAACGCCCAGCGACGGCTCGTCCAACAGGGCCAGCACGACATCACAGGAGCGAATCGCCGCCTTGCCGCGGTCGAACACCTCCCGAGCCCCGAACGACGGAGTGCGCTCAGGGTGGGTGTGCTCGTGCGGCACGTACACGTCGATGCCCGACGCCCTCAGTTCCGCCGCCAGCCTGTCGTATGCTTCGCACGCGCGCGCCAGATCGTCGGCGCCCAGGAGAGCGGCAGCCAGGTAGATGCGGTCAGGGCGGGTACTTTCTGACACGACGACTCACTTTTGTGGGCCTCCATCGCCAACGGCATGCGCGACTCGGCAGGTCCGGCCGGCCGCTCCGTTGATCAGCATGGCCGTTGCAGGACGGTTACACAATCTCGGTTGCCGCCCCGGTCCGACGCGGAGATCTTGCAGCGCGGAACAAGGGTCAAGTCCGGTCCGGAGCCCCGCACGGACGGTGTGAACTGCTACAGGGCAGCTACAAGGACGCAGAAAGTTGGGCACCAGACAGATACAGATGCGACGCCCCCTCACGCGCGCAACGCTCGACACCCACTCCTGCTGGCTGGCCGTGATGATCGCGTGGGGTGCGGCTGGAGCGTGCACGGCTCCCACGCTCGAGTCACCCGAGACAGCCGGCGTCGATCTGGCCCGCACGGTTTTCGTCGAGCGATTTGTGCGAAGCGCCTACGTTGATCGGATCGGGGATCTGCTGATCGTGCCGGAGCGTGGCGAGGTGGTCACGTACGACGACGAGTCCTATCGCTTCATGCACGGCAGCCCGTGGGCGTACGATTCGCGCGTGCCGCTCATCCTCTACGGACCTGCCCAATTCCGAGCGGGTGCCTACGAAGGATCGCCATCACACCAGGATATGGGCGCGACACTGGGAGCACTGCTCGGCCTGCCGCCGTTGCCGACCGCCACCGGTCGGGTCGTTCGTGCGCTGCGGCCCGATGCCGAACGACCTCGTGTCCTGGCCGTGCTCGTCCTCGATGCCTTCCGTCCCGACTACCTCGATCGCTACGCCGACCGGCTCCCGACACTCGAACGGCTTCGGGGCGAGAGCGCCTGGTTCGGTGGGGCGAGCGTCGACTACCTGCCCACTTCCACGTCGGTGAGCCACACGACACTAGTCACGGCCACGGACCCTCGGATCCATGGGATCACGGGCAACACGCTCTTCGACCGGGTCAGGCGAGCTTCCGTGAGCGCCTTCGAGGGAGCCTCGGCGCATAATGTGATGGTGCCGACGCTCGCCGATCGGTGGGCTCAAGTGACAGAGGGCCGGGCCGTGATCGCCGCCCAGGGCGGAACGGACTATCCCGCGGTCGCCCTGGCCGGACACGGTCGCTGTTTCTTCGGGGGACGGGCCGCATTGGTCGGATTCTATCGCTCGGACGAAGGACGCTGGGACACGAACGATCGCTGCTATCGACTTCCGGCAACACTTGTCGGAGGCTCGATCGAAGATCTCCTCGTCCAATTCGGAGGCCAATGGCAAGATCACGAAGTGTCGGATCCGGACGAGTTTCGACGCTCCGCTCTCTTCACGCGTTTCGAGGGTGAGGCGGCCGTGGCCACGCTGCGCAGCGAGCCGTTCGGCGCCGACTCCGTGACCGATCTGTTTCTGGCGAACCTCAAGTCGACGGATTACGTGTCGCACAAGTACGGCCCCTTCTCGTCCGAGATGATCGACACGCTGGCGGAGCTGGATCGTCAGATCGGTCGCATCGTGGACGCGTTGGCTGAGGTCGCAGGGCCGGATGGTTACGCGCTGTTGGTCACGGCCGACCACGGGATGCCACCGGAGCCCGTGGGCAAGCGTAGCCGACGAACGTATGGCGACGTGCGCGCCGACGTGAACCGGCGGTTCGATCCTGAGGGGCCCGGGTTGGTGCTTCGTTTCGAGGGGTCCGAGAACCAGATGTACATGGACCACGACCGGTTGCGGGAATTGGGTGTCGAGGTCGCTCACGTGGCGGACTACCTGGAGAGCTTGTCCTGGGTGGCGGCGGCGATCACTGCAGCCGAGGTGGGTCAGTAGGGCCAGCAGGTCATCTCACCCTCTACGGAGCCGGGTTCTGTTACGGAGCCGGGCTCTGCGAGCTCGGGAGTCGACCGACCCACCAGCGCCAGAGCAGGAGAAACGCCAGAAAGTTGAACGCGATTCCCCACACGCCACGCTCCGGGTCGTACGCCGCCGAGTCGGCGATCCCGAGCGCCCCTGATGTCTGACCGTATCCGAACAGCACGTACGCCAGCCCGTTCCACAGACCATGCGACACGGACGCCACGACGATCGATCCCGTCGCCATGCGCATCGCCCCCCAGCACATACCGAGCAGCAACACGTTGGCCAGGTAGGTCGGGATCTGATGGACTGGCAGAGCGAAGTCGGCCTCGATGATGACGACCGGGAAGTGCCAGGCGGTAAACACAGCGCTCGTCCAGAGCAGACTCGCCGGGTCGCTCAACCCGGCCCGGTCCAGCGTGCCCCACAGCCAGCCGCGAAAGAAGCCCTCTTCCGTGATAAGGACGCCGACAATGGTGACGATCGACATGATCGTGATCTGCCAGACAACGTCTCGCGCCGGGGTATCCGTCGGCCGCGTTGCGCCGGCGAGTGTGGCGACCAGGACCAGCCCGCCCATCACCAGGAGAGGGTGGAGCACGGCGATCCGGTACCCAACGGAGTCGCCCGGCCGGTAGCCTACCTCTCCCGGCTTCAGTCGGGTGATCGCCCACAACAGCAGGAAGACGCTGGTGACGACGAGCACGTAGTACAGCGGGTTGCCGGTCAGCAGCTCGAGACCCGGCGAGAGCACGAGCACAGCGACCGAACCCACCAGCGCCCACGTCAGCATACTTCGCTGCCGCGGATGCGTCGTGCGGTCCGTTCGTGGCTCTTGTGCCATGTTCTCTCCCTGACTCGCATGACCCGGTGTCGTACGTGCTGGCCGACCGCAAGACCTTTGCCAACGACGGCCAGTTCGAGTAGCGTGGCGGACGCTCACTCCCTCACTCAGTCAGGCGGGCGATGACGACCGAGTCGGTCATCGACACATACGACCTCGCGAAGCACTTTCGAAAGACGCGGGCGGTCGACGGCATCTCGTTTCGGGTCGAGCCGGGTCAGGTCTTCGGCTTCCTGGGTCCGAACGGAAGCGGCAAGACGACGACGATCGGCATGCTCCTGGGGATCATCACGCCGACCGCCGGAAGCTTCTCGCTATTCGGCGGTCGGAGCGAATGCGCGTCCGAGATCCACGCAGCCCGGCAGCGGATCGGCGCGACGCTGGAGAGCCCCAACTTCTATCCGTATCTAACCGGGCGCGACAACCTGCGGATCGTCGCGAACGTGAAGGGCAAAACCCAGAAGGACATCGATCGCGTGCTCGAAGTGGTCGGGCTGTCCAAGCGCCAGAAGACGAAGTTCAAGGCGTTCTCGCTCGGCATGAAACAGCGACTCGCGCTCGCGGCCACGATGCTCGGGGATCCCGAGCTGGTGATCCTGGACGAGCCAACCAACGGCCTCGACCCGGAGGGCATGCGTGAGATCCGACACATCATCGGAGAGCTGAGCGAGCGTGGGAAGACGATCTTTCTCTCGAGTCATCTGCTGGGGGAGGTCGAGCGGACGTGCACGCACGTGGCGATCATCAAGGAAGGGACTATCGTCCGCCAGGCCAGCGTGAAGGAGATCACCTCCGAAACAACGATCGCCGGACTCCGCGGAGGCGAGAGCCCGGCGTCACTCAAGAACTTCATGGACGTCTACCCGGGTGCAGTCTCGGCACGAGTCGAAGATGACACTGTGGTCGTCGAGCTGGCCGATTCAGATCTGTCCACTCTCAATCGTTTTGTCGCGGATCGAGGCGTGTACCTGTCGCACCTCGCGCTCCGCCAGCGAACGCTGGAGGACGTGTTCATGGAGGCCACGGGGGCCGGTGAGGGCGGCATGGGAGAGATCGCGTGATCGGGGCCCTGGTCCGCAACGAGACCCGGAAGACGTTCAAGCGACTCGCGACCTGGATCACGGTCGGGTTCTTCACCTTCGTCCTCGTGATGAGCTTCGGGGAGGAGTTCCTGGACGCGCGCCGTGAGGCGGATGAGACGTTCGCGCTTCCCTCCGCGTGGGCCGAGGTCCTCGGCGAGCAGTCTTTCGTGGGGATTATCTTTGGGGGCGTGCTGCTCATCCTCCTGATCAGCAGCGAGTTCTCGTGGCGAACAGCGCGCCAGAACGTGATTGACGGCCTTGCCAAGGATCAGTGGTTCACGGGAAAGGCGCTGCTTCTGCCGGCGGTCGCGCTCCTCTTCATGGGGGAGCAGGTGCTCATCGGGGGCGGCATTGCGCTGGCCGGTACGGACGTCGCCGCCACGACCGAGCCCCTGATGGGAGCTCTCCAGTGGAAGGCGATTGGTGGCCTGCTGCTCGCTTTCATGACTATCGGAAGCATGGGTCTGGCCGCGGCGATGGCGACGCGCAGCCCCGGTCCGGCGATGGCCGTGTGGTTCTCCTACATCGCGCTGGGCGAGAATCTGCTGCGGGCCGGGCTGTCACAGCTCGGCGACTGGATCGAGCCAGCGTTGCGCTTCCTGCCGTTTGCGCTGGCCCGCACACTCACCATCTATCAGCGCTGGCAACTCCCGATGGAAGGACCGGTCGAGGAAATCGCGAGCCGGGCCGTCGTCCTGGACAGCGGCACGCTCGTGCTCGCGAACCTGGCGTGGATCGCCTTCTTCGTCGTCGTGTCGTTTCTGTGGTTCCGAAGGCGAGATTTATGAGACGTTGAGAGTCGAAGCTAAGACTGGCACAAGGAGTCGACGCATGGCCAACCAGGCGACATCTCACTTCACGACGGACACATTCCGATTCCTCCGCGAGCTGGCGGCCAACAACAATCGGCCCTGGTTCCAGAAGAACAAACGGCAGTACGAACAGTACGTGAAGGAGCCCTCGCTCCGCTTCATCGCCGACTTCGAGCCCCATCTCGAGCGGATCAGCCCGCACTTCGATGCCGGACCCCGCTCGCTGTTCCGCATCCACCGCGACACTCGTTTCGCGAAGGACAAGAGTCCGTACAAGACGCACACCGGAATCCAGTTCCGGCACGAGCTGGCGGCGGACGTGCACGCTCCGGGCTTCTATCTTCACATCCAGCCGCGCCAGGTCTTCGTCGCCTGCGGGATCTGGCACCCCGACTCCAGCACTCTGAGCAAGATCCGCGACGCGATCGTCGAGAATCCGCAGAAATGGAAGCGTGCGAAGGGCGCGAAGCGGTTTCGGGACACGTATCGTTTCGAGGGGGACAGCCTCAAGACGCACCCTCGTGGCTTCGATCCCGAACACTCCCTGATCGAGGACCTGCGGCGCAAAGACTTCATCGGCGTGAGTCGGTTGAGTCAGAAACAGATCACCGGCCCTGGTTTTCTTGAAGAATTCACCGATTGCTGTCGCGCCGGCGTGCCGCTTCAGCGCTTCCTCTGCGAGGCGATCGGCGTCCCGTTCTGAGCCCAGGATGATTGGTCTCCATCTCGTCGACGTGCCCTTCCGGCTTGTTGACGCTTTTAACGAATCGGGTCTGCCCGTCGTCAGCGTCGATGGGAGCAGGACCGATTCGGTACGGGCGAAACAAGCGCCAGGAGCCCACGCCCGTTGCGGCGTGGAGGGAAGGAGCGACGACGATGAGTAGAAGGATAATAATGGGCGCGGTGCTCGCCGTGACGATCGCGGGAGGCGCCTGCAACAGCAGCACGAGTCCCGAAGAGAGCGGGCTCACCACGGAAGACGTGACGACCGTGGCACTCGATACGGATCTGAGCAGCGGGATCGTGGTTTTCGGTCAGACAGCTGGGCCCTTCGGTACCGCGAACCTGGACTCGGGTGACGGAATCGGAATCTCCCTGGCACTGGAGTCGACGATTCGAGAGTTCGAGGACGTTCAGCGGCCCTGTCCCGTGGACGGCTTCGTGACGCTTTCGGGTATGGTAGAGCGGGTGGAGCATGGCGAGGGACTGGTGGAGTACTTCGTCGAGGCGGACGGCCAACAGGTCGAGTGCCAGCGGGCGCGCCGGGGCGAGATCGTCCAGTTCGATGGCGAGTTCGCGCTCGAGGCCGAGCGGCGGCGCATCAACGGCGAGCCGGTAGGGCTCCAGGAGACCCACATCGCCGGCTGGTTCGACTGGCAGGTCCTGGACAGCGATCGGAACGGAAGCTGCACATACGATCTGACCTCGGTGCGCAACCCGGACGCGATGAAACGCACCATTACGGGCGAGATCTGTGGCCGGGAGATCGACCGCACGATCGACTGGAAGCGCGGAACGTGAGCTAGCTGCCCGGGTCAGTGGCAGTCAGCGACGCCGGCTCATCAAAGGGACGCCGGTTCTCGGAGAATCCGGGAGCCGGCGCTTGTCGTTTGCACACCAGAGCACCTTCCGTCTCCCCCTCCGCCCATTGCCCGGGCGCCACTCGACCGAGCACACTGTGGGCAGCGAAGGAGGGACGCCATGGCACCATACAGGATCGGCGTGATCGGCGGGGATGGCATCGGTCCCGAGGTGACGAGGGAAGGGCTCAAGGTGCTGGCAGCGGTGGCCGAGCAGGAGTCGGTCGACTACGAGCTCGTAGAGTACCCG
The DNA here is from genome assembly GCA_039587755.1 of Gemmatimonadota bacterium. Lineage (GTDB taxonomy): Bacteria > Gemmatimonadota > Gemmatimonadetes > Palauibacterales > Palauibacteraceae > JBDHBD01. The sequence goes on from JBDHBD010000001.1 coordinate 62,262, forward strand.
TACGGGAGCGAGCACTACATGCAGACCGGCGAGCTGCTTCCCGATACGGCGATCGACGAATGGCGGACACTCGACGCGGTGCTGCTCGGCGCGATCGGGCACCCGGAGGTGGAGACGGGGCTCGTAGAACGGCACGTGATTCTCGGACTCCGCTTCGGGCTCGATCTTTACATTAATCTGAGGCCCATAAAGCTATACGCAGAAGCTCTTTGTCCGCTCAAGGACAAAGAGCCCGCGGACATCGATTTCGTCGTCGTTCGCGAGAACACTGAGGGACTGTACTCGCAAATCGGCGGGCACCTGAGGAAGGACACGCCAGACGAGATCGCGATCGTCAACGGCGTCTACACCTGGATGGGATGCGAGCGCGCTTCGCGGTACGCGTTCGAGGTGGCGCGCAGGCGGGCCGCGGATCACGCTCGCGCAGGAGGAGCCGAGAAGCCGGCCCGCGTGACCCTGGTCGACAAGGCGAACGCCGTGCGACCCCATGACGTGTGGACCCGGGCGTTCGAGCACGTGGCTCGGGACTACCCGGAGGTGGAGACGGATCACGCCTACGTGGACGCGTGCTGCATGTGGATGATCAAGAACCCCGACTGGTTCGACGTGATCGTCACCACGAACATGTTCGGCGACATCATCACCGATCTGGGTGCCATACTCCAGGGAGGAATGGGGATCGCTGCGTCGGGCAACATCCATCCCGGCCAGACATCCATGTTCGAGCCGATCCACGGGTCCGCGCCCAAGTACGCAGGAAAGAACGTCGCCTGTCCGCTGGGAGCCATCTCCGCCGTGGGCATGATGCTGGACTTCCTGGGTGAGAGCGGGGCGGCGCAGCGGATCGACGAAGCGATCAGCGAGCTGCTCTCCAGCGGCGAGGTCCCGTCGGCCGACGCGCGGAGCGGCATCTCGACCTCGGCCATGGGGGACATGGTGGTGGAACGGATCCGCTGAGCGGTTCGCTTCCGAACCCATGAAGCAGAGGCTCAGGTTGCACCCCTGTCCTCAGCCTGACAGTTCGTCTGTTTGCTGCGCCTCTCCAGTATGTGATGCTCGAAGAAGTCCGCTCCGTTCGCGTACTTCCGATCGTTCGTTGGGGCCTCCATCAGGTGTTCCAACAGCCCGGACAGCAGATGGCCCTCCGGGTCACCGACCAGCTCCATGGCCCGTGCGGCGTAGCGAAGCACGACCGCCGGCTCGATCCGCGCAAGGTCGTCGAAAAACCACCCGCAGGAGGTGAACATGCGGAGCGCGTCTCGCTCCATCTCGAGCAGCTCACGCGCTCGCCCGGACGGCGGAGGGCCATCGCTGTCCTTGGAGCCGAAGGCGCTCTTCACATACGCATCCCGAGCGGCCCAGGGATCACCGAAGAGCGACGCACCCTCCTTCTCGAATACGGCGTGAACTTCGGACGCGAGCCACTCCAGACCCTCACGCAGGGGGGCCCGCCAGCGCTGCTGACCCTCAAGCTCGGGAGCCAGCCGACAGCCGCAGTCGGAGCGCCAGCGCTCCACGCCGTGCGCGCAGCTCCACGAGCTGGCCGGCACGACCTTCACGTCTTGCGACGCTCCGTGCCGCGACAGCACGGAAGCGAAGTTCTCGACCCGCACGTCCTCACGATTCCGGAGAATGTCCAGCACCTTCGCCAGACCCTGCTCCCCGCCTTCGTGGTGGTGCCCGTACGTCTCGCCGTCCGAGGCCAGAGAGACGAGGAGCGGCTCCGAATCGCCCACTGCCGCGATGTGGTCATCGATATGCCGCGCCCACAGCGTGCCGTCTTCGGTCAACGGACCGAACGAGACACCGTGCGAGAGGGGACCGTCGTATACGAAGACCGCGATCTCACGGCCGTCGCTCGCCCGGTGGATGCCCGGCAGCCCGCCCCAAAGCGGATCCTCCACCTGGTGGGGGGCCAGCACGGTGAATCGAACCCCCTCCTCGGCCAGAACGTCGAGCGTCTCGAAGTCGACCGCAGTTTCCGGCAGCCACATGCCCTCGGGCTCCCGGCCAAAGCGGCGTCGGAAATCGGCCATCCCCCAGCGCACCTCTGTCTGCTTGTCGCGGCGCGAGGCCAGCGGAAGGATGACGTGGTTGTACGGCATGGCGAGAGCGTTTCCATGGCCGCTGAGGCGCCGCCGGCTGTCGGCATCGGCTGCGAGAATCGCCTCATACGTCGGGGGCTTCTCTCGCTCCAGCCACTCGAGCAGCGTGGGCCCGAAATCGAAACTCGACCAGGCGAGCGTGTTCAGCGTGCCGAGCGATCCTTCCTCATCATCCGGGATCCGGGCCCTCACGATCGGCTCGTAACACTCGTGGTGGATGCGCTCGTTCCAGTTGTTGAACGGAGCGGCCGAAGGCTCGTGCAGGACCTCTCCGGTCCATGGATCCTCGCGCGGGGGCTGGTAGTAGTGCCCGTGGATGACGACCCCGGGGACGGGTGGGCTCATGTCGACTGGACCTCGGCCCGTTGGGCGTGCCGGTCCAACGCCTGCCGATAGATCTCGAGGTACTGCTGAGCCGAGCTCTGCCAACCGAAGTCGCGTCCCATGGCCTCCCGCATGTGCCACTCCCACGTCGATCGGGCACCGCGATACAGTCCGATCGCCCGGTGGATCCCCCGTTCGAGCCCTTCAGCCGTGTAACTGTCGAACAGGAAGCCCGTCACCTGATCGTCGATCGTGTCCGCGAGCCCGCCCACCCGTCTGGCTACGGGCAACGCCCCGTAGATCTGGGCGCGCATCTGCGTCAGGCCGCAGGGTTCGTACAATGAGGGCATGAGCAACAGGTCGGAGCCTGCCATCAACCGGTGTTCTTTTGACTCGTTGAAATCAGTGTCGAGGACGATGCGATCCGGTGCGGTGGCGGCAACCTGTCGCAGTGCGTCCTCGTACCGTTTCTCTCCGGAGCCGAGGAACAAAAACTGCGCCTTGTGGTTCAGCAGCATGTCGTCTTCCAGGATGAGATCGATGCCCTTCTGCGCGACCATGCGGGCCGTCATTCCGAAAACCGGAACGTCCGCCAACTCGGGAAGTCCCCACTCGCGCTGTAGGGCTGCCTTGCACGACATCTTGCCCGACAGGTCGTCGACAGAGTAGTTGGCGGCGATCTCCAGATCGGTCCGCGGGTTCCACACGTTGAGATCGATCCCGTTTCGCACGCCGACAAAGCGGTCCTGCATGTTGATGATCCACTCGTGAAGGCCAAAACCTCCGGCCGTCGTGCGCAGCTCGTGGGCGTGCGTGGGGCTGACCGTGGTCGCAAAGTCGCTGAACGCGAGTCCGCCCTTCAGGAAGTTCACCTCACCATGACACTCGAGGGGTCCATCGTCGTACAGTCGTTCCGACAAGCCGAGTTCGCCAAGGATCGCGCGCGGATAGCGTCCCTGAAAAGCGGCGTTGTGCACCGAAAGGACGGTGGCCATGTCGTCGTACGGCGGCTCGGCCCGGTTGCCGGTGCGAAGCAGGACGGGGGCGAGCGCCGTATGCCAGTCGTGGGCGTGCAGGACGACCGGCGGATCCACCACGGCTCCGATCGACTCGATCGTTGCTCTGTTAAAGAACGCGAAGCGCTGGGCGTTATCCGGATAGTCGCCGGCGCCGGGATCGCCGTAGATCCCGTCCCGGCCAAAGTACCCTGAGTGTTCTACGAATAGGACCCTGGGGTTGGGTCGCCCCGGGAGCTCGAAAACGCGAACCTCCTCCATCTTGTCAGTGACCGAAACGGGGAAGGGGGCCCAAACAGGTTCGAGCTCCGGATGGTCTTGCTTGAGGAAACCATACAGGGGCATGACGACCGTGACGCGTATGCCGGACGCGGCCTGAAAGACGGCCATCCCGCGGACCGCCTCGGCCAGGCCACCCGTGCGGGCGAACGGCCAGTATTCGGCTGCCAGGTGGACGACGGATAGGGGCACGGCCGCTTCCCCGGCCACGTCGCCTTCCTGCGTTGCGCGCGGCTTGCTCACCGAATCAGGTCTCGGCGCAGAGTCGTTCGGCTGCAAACCGGGTTCTGCACTTGATCCATTGTATATTGCCGATGCGCGGCCGGTCGCGGCCGCAGAGAAATACGTGCGCCGGCGAACACGGCATCAAGGTACCGGCGGGCGCGAGCGGTTGCCAACGATAGCCGCCGCCCGCACTTCCCGGGTGCGCAGCAATACGAGGCAAGACGAAAGGAGATACGTGAAGGCGAGAACTGCGGGCAAGCCGGGCGCCAGGGTTCTGCGGGCGCTCGTTTCGGGCGACTGCGACGAGGCGTTCGAGCTCCTCGGTCCCCACACGGTGGGTCGCCGGGGAGACGCGAGCGTCGTTCGGGTGTTTCGGCCTGGAGCGTCCGCCGTGTCGGCCCTCGTGGACGGAGACATCGACGTGCCGCTCGAGCGGATCCACTCGGACGGAGTCTTTCAGGGGAAGCTTCCGCGAAGTTCTGGAGAGGCAAGCGTCACCTACCGATTGCGGATCAGCGGCCCCGACGGCTCCAGCCGCGTCGTGGAAGACCCATACCGTTTCTCGCCGGTGCTGGACGAGCGACGGCTGGGCGCGTTTGTCGACCAGGGAGACTCCCGCCTGTACGAGACGCTGGGTGCGCGTCTCGTGCGCCACGAGGGCGTCCCGGGCACGTGCTTCGCCGTGTGGGCTCCGAACGCGCGCGCGGTGAATCTGATGGGCGAGTTCAACGACTGGGACGCGCGATCTCTCCCGATGTGCCGCCGCCATTCGGGCGTGTGGGAGCTGTTCGTGCCGGACGTCGGTCAGGGCTCGCTGTACAAGTATGAGGTCCGTCCGCGCTCCGTTCGGCGGTCTCTGTTTCGAGCGCACAAGGGCAGAGACGATGGCCTGTCGATCTGGACGGACAAGGCGGACCCCCTGGGCTTTGCGGCCGAGCTACGGCCGGCCAGCGCGTCGATGGTCTGGGACCTTGAGCGGTATGAGTGGGGCGATTCCGAATGGATGGCTGAACGCCCGGCACGTCACGAGCCGCATACCGCCCTTTCCATTTACGAGGTACACCTGGGCTCCTGGCGCCGGCGGCCCGGAGCGCCCGACGGAGACCCAGCCGGGTGGCCGAACTACCGCGAGCTCGCCGACTCCCTGCTGCCGTACGTGAGGCAAATGGGTTTTACGCACGTGGAGCTCTTGCCGGTTACCGAGCACCCGCTGGATGCGAGTTGGGGGTATCAGACAGTCGCCCTGTTCGCCCCCACGTCCCGCCACGGCACACCCGACGACTTCCGCTACTTCGTCGACCGGGCCCACCAGCTCGAGATCGGAGTCATCCTGGACTGGGTACCCGCACACTTTCCACGCGACCCGCACGGGCTCGCGCTGTTTGACGGAACGCACCTTTACGACCATGAAGACCCGCGCCGAGGCGCGCACCCGGAGTGGGGCACACAGATCTATGATTTCGGGCGGACCGAGGTGCGCTCGTTCCTCGAGTCGAGCGCCCTGTTCTGGCTCGATCGCTACCACATCGATGGCCTCCGCGTGGACGCCGTGGCCTCCATGCTCTATCTGGACTACGCGCGGGCCGAGGGCGAGTGGGTGCCGAACGAGTTCGGTGGACGGGAAAACCTCGACGCGGTGGCGTTCATCCGCGGTCTGAACGAGACGATCCATGAGGCGTTTCCCGACGTGCTCGTATTCGCGGAGGAGTCGACCGCGTGGCCGAAGGTGACCCACCCGCCCCGGGACGGCGGGCTCGGTTTCGACATGAAGTGGAAGATGGGCTGGATGAACGACACGCTGTCGGTCATGCAAAACAAGCCCGAGAAGCGCGCGAAGCTGCACGACACGCTCACCTTCTCCATCATGTACGCGTTCCAGGAGCGCTTTCTGCTTCCCCTCTCGCACGATGAAGTGGTGCACATGAAGCGCTCGCTGCTCGAGAAGATGCCCGGGACGGACGCAGCAAAGTTCGCCAATCTGAGACTGCTGTTCGCGTATATGTGGGCGCACCCTGGAAGAAAACTGTTGTTCATGGGTGGCGAGTTCGGGCAGCGAACGGAGTGGAATCACGACACCTCGCTGCCCTGGGAACTGCTCGAGTTACCGCGGCATGAGGGTGTGCAGAAGCTGGTCCGTGAGCTGAACCATCTCTACTCGACGCTACCGGCGCTACACGAGCTCACGCTGGAGCCCGAGGGGTTCGAGTGGATCGATTCGAGTGACCGGAAGCGGAGCGTACTCACCTTCCAGCGGCGGGCCCGCGACTGGCGCGACTTCGTGGTGGTGGCGGCGAACTTCTCAGCGAGACGGTGGCGCGATTATGTGCTCGGCGTGCCATTCGAAGGCGAGTATCAGGTGATCCTCGATACGAACGATCCCAGGTTCGGTGGGGAGGGGCCACGCGCTGCAGATGACGAGGTCTTGGTGACCTCACCCTCGGAATCACACGGACGGGAGTGCTCGCTGCGGCTTCACCTGCCACCGCTGAGCGCGCTTTATCTGAAGCGGGAACCCACGGCCGACTAGAGTCCCGGAGCGTCCATGTCCGCGGCTTCCCCGTGCACAGCTGGGATGTAGTAGTCTCGGACGTACTCCTGGAGCATCCGTCGGGACGTGAAGCGTTCGCCGGCCACCTTGATGGCGTTCTTCATCACCCGGACCCAACGCGTCGGAATCCCCCGCTCGTCACGCTCGAAGAACAAGGGGATGGTCTCGTTCTCGAGCAGATCGTACAGGTTCCAGGCGTCCGTCGCGTCGTTGGCCTCCTGATCCGCACTGTCGGTCAACGGCAGGCTCCAGCCGTTCTCGCCCGTACACGCCTCGCTCCACCATCCGTCGTCGGTCCCCAGCTGCGGCACGCCGTTCAGTCCGGCCTTCATGCCGCTGGTACCGCTCGCCTCGAGAGGTGGGCGCGGCAGGTTCAGCCACAGGTCGACTCCTTCGACCATCCGGTGCCCCACCAGCATGCTGTAGTCCTCGATAAACGCGACCCGCCCGGCGAACGCCGGGTGGCGGGTGTGCGAGTACACGCGCTGCAGGACTTTCTTGCCCAACTCATCCTGGGGATGGGCCTTGCCGGCGAACACGATTTGCACCGGTCGCCATGGGTTGGACAGAATCCTCAGCAACCGCTCGCGGTCTCGAAACAGGAGGTCGGCGCGCTTGTAGGAGGCGAATCGTCTCGCGAAGCCGATCGTGAACGCTTGCGGCTCCAGCAAGGTGCCGGCGCCGACGAGGTGCGAGGCCTCGTTCCACTGATCACGCCAGTGCCGACGAGCCTCCTCCCGGACGAAATTGAGCAGGCGGTTCTTGAGCTTGTAATGCTCGTCCCACAGATCGCTGTCACGAAGCCAGAGCACGCCCTCCCAGAACCCGGGCTCGTCGACGGCTTCGTGCCAGCCCGGTCCAAGGTGATGGTCGAACAGCCGCATGATGCGGAAGTTCATCCAGGTGGCCAGGTGCACGCCGTTCGTGACATTGCCGATGGGGACTTGCTCGGACGCCCGCCCGTTCCACAGACCCCGCCAGATTTCGCGGGTCACCTCGCCGTGTCGCTGCGACACAGCGTTCACTCGAGCCGACAGCCGGATCGCGGCCGCGGTCATGTGAAAGTGCTTGCCGTCCAGCGTCGGGTGACGACCCAGGTGCAGCAGCTCCTCACGATTCCCGATCTTTTCCCAGTACGGGCCCGCCCACTCCTTGATCTGGTCGTGGGTGAAGTAGTCGTGCCCCGCCGGTACCGGCGTGTGCGTGGTGAAGACGCTGTTCGCCCGTACGCGCCGAACGGCCTCGTCAAACGCCACACCGGACTGCCCGAGGCGCCGTACACGCTCCACCATCATGAAAGCGGCATGGCCCTCGTTCGCGTGCCACGCGACGGGCTCGATCCCGAGCACCTCCAACACTCGCACTCCGCCGATTCCCAGCAGACCCTCCTGCTTGAGTCGGTGGTCCACGCCTCCGGCGTACAGCTTGTGGGACAGCTCGCGGTCGGCCAGGTCGTTGTCCGGCAGGTCGGTGTCGAGAAGGTAGATCGAGACTCGTCCCACCTGCAGGCGCCAGGCGGCCACGTAAACCTTGCGGCCGGATGAGAAAAGGCGCGTCAGATACGGCTCTCCGCTCTTACCGCGCACCAGCTCAAGCGGTGTCTGTGAGAGGTCGAACGTCTCGTCGGCATCGGTCTGCCAGCCTTCGAGCGTGAGCGCCTGATCGAAGTACCCTCGGGTGTAGAGGAGCCCCACGCCGACGAGTGGCACCCCGAGATCGGAGGCCGACTTGCAGTGGTCTCCCGCCAGCACGCCCAGCCCACCGGAGTAGATCGGAACCGTGTGATGCAGCCCGAACTCCGCGCAAAAGTAGGCGATCGGGCGTCCACGAAGCTCCGGGTAGTTTCTCGCGTACCACGTGTGATCGTCTGACGCTTCGGCGTCGAAAGCCGCCGCCGCTCGATCATACAGCTGCAAGAAGTCGGGGTCCTCGGAGAAGTGTTGCAGCAACACGGGGTCGATCTCTCGCAGCAGCTGCACCGGGTTGTGACGCGTGAGCCGCCACAGGGTGGGGTCCAGCGCACGGAAGACGGCTCGCACCTCCCGCTTCCAGCTCCACGACAGATCGAGAGCGAACTCCCGCAGCCTGGCGATGCGCTCCGGCAGATCGGGCGCCCACCGGGTGAACGCCGCGACCGACGATCCATGCGTCAACGTGCCCCCCTCACCCCAACTCCGTGGTTCGTTGCCCTCCAAAACGCCGGAAGATGATAGGAAAAGTCGAGGCTAGCGCAACCATGACGGTTTTTGGAGAGACCGCCCACCCACGATGACCGGCGCAAGAAACGGCCCGGCCACTCTCGAGTGACCGGGCCGCTGCGGCGGGCCCGGCAGGAGAATGCGGAACCCCGGGTCGCGGTGGTTCCGCGCGGTGCGCCGCCGACTCTAGAACGCGCGCTGCTTGAGAACGGGACTGATTCGGAAGCCATTCCCGTTCCAACGAATCGATCCCACGGAGGAGCTGGACAGCACCTCGACGACGAGCGTTCCGAGCTCTCCGGCGTCGATGCGGAATCCCGCCAGTGGGACCTTGAGACCCGTCTGCTCGCCGCTCGCGATGAGCAGGATGTAATCACCTGCGGCGATCTCCGTGCCGCGGACCGTGATCGGGGCACCCAGACGCAGGGTCGCGCTGGAGTAGAAGAACCGAAGGTTATTGTACTGGCCGGCCGGCAACTCGCCGCTGGCGATCTGGAGGCCACCCGACTCCGGCAGGTTCACGAGGTCGATCGTTCCCCCCTCCGTCAGCGTCAGGGACTGCCACCCGCCCCCGCCGTCGTCAGCTTCCTCGCCGCCTTCCTCCTGGCCGCCCTCCTCCTGGCCGCCCTCCTCCTGGCCGCCTTCCTCGCCGCTGCTCTCTTCGTCCGCCTCCTCCTCATCGCCCGCACCGGTCAGATGGAGGTCGACCCGCGTGAGCACGAGCTCGATGCCGCTGATCGCCTCTGCCGGCACGTCTCCGGCCGGCGCGACTGCGGTTGCAAGGCCTGGAGCCACCGATGCGCTGACGACGTCGGCGTCGGTCAGGACCAGGGCGGCCTCACCCATGGGCACGGGGCCGATTCCGTCACCGCACGACACGAGCGGAAGGGCAATGAACGACAGAAGCACGACGAACAGGGTGGAGCGGATCACTCGGCGCATTTCACGGCCTCCTTGAAACTCTGCGTCAGCGTTCAGATACCCGGCATGGCAGCCGCAAGTTGCGTTCCCGTCTCGGGCTCACAGCGCCGACCACGAAATGCCCGGGCGAAGGGTGTTTTCGGCCGGTAAAGAAGTAAAGAGTGCCAGGGGTGAGAAAAAGTGTGCACCCGGCGCAGCAGGGGCGCGGCCGGCGTCCACCACACACTGGCGTGGCGCTCTTCGGGCTAGCCGACGAGGATCACTGGGCAGTCGACACCACCCAGCAGCACTCTCACAGATGTGTCCTCTCCGTCTTCGCCTTCGCCCGCTGGTCGCGGCACGATGAACAGCCCACAGCCTTCGGCGCGCACCGTGTCGGCCAGACGCAGCGGGGCGCCGTGCTGCACTCGGCGGAGCTCGGCGTGCACGTCGTGCTTCGATAGGTAGGCTGCGGCCTCGTTCCGCCGACGCTCGGCCTGCTCCTCATCCGTGGCGAGCACGAGCACGGTCAGTGGGAGGCCGGTCGCCCGGGTGAGCGCGGCCGCAAGCTCCAGAGCCTGCCGGCTGTTCGGCGATTCGCCGACAAGACAGTACATCGATCGCCCGAATCGGGCGGCACGACCCATCACCATGATTGGCGTCGAGGGCTCGCGGAGCAGCGACCAGACGGTCGAGCCGGGGCCCCGGCCCGGGGACCACCCTCGTACACCAAGGATGACCAGATCGGCTCTCTCCGCCGCCGTCCGAAGCTCCGGGATCACGCGGCCACGGGCCGTGTGGAACGACCACCGGAGCTGTCGGCGCTCCGCGGCGCTTCGAAGTGCCTGTCGCGCGAGCGCGGCCTGGATGCGCAGGTGGCGTTCCATTTCGCGCTGCTCGAGCCGCCGTACCTCCGCGGACAGCAGGTCGACCCTGTGGGTCAACGACAGACCCGCCAGGCGCAAGAGCTGGACGTCCTCGACGAACATGCCTTCCAACTCGGCCTGCAGAGCCGAGGCCAGCTCCACCGCCGCCGCGAGCGCGGCGAGGCTGTCGGCGGACGTGTCGATCGCGACCAGAATGCGCCGGATCGTCATCTCACGGTCGCCCGTGTCCGTGCCCTCCGCTGCCTGCGTCACGTGGCCGCCTGTCTCACCCGTCAACCCTGTGAATCGTCCAGTCCCTCGGCCGGGCCCGCGTACTCTTTGCGTTTCTCCGCCAGTTCGAGGAGACGCCCCTCCACGAGGAAGTTGACCGTCTCTTCAGGGTACTGTCCCCCCTCATCCCGCTCACCCATCAGGCGCCCTGTCAGGATCTCCATGCCCTGGTCTACGGTCTCGACCGGATAGATATGGAACTGACCATTCGCGACCGCCTCTCGAACGTCCTCTCTTACCATCAGATGTTTCACGTTGGAGGCGGGGATCAGTACCCCTTGTTCGCCTGTCAGGCCGCGCGCTCGACACACGTCGAAGAAACCCTCGATCTTCTCGTTTACCCCACCGATCGGCTGAACCTGACCGTGCTGGTTTACAGAGCCGGTCACCGAGAGCGACTGACTGAGCGGGAGCCCGGCGATGGCCGAGAGAAGCGCGTACAACTCGGCCGACGAAGCGCTATCCCCGTCCACCCCACCGTACGATTGTTCGAAGACGAGGCTGGCGGAGAGCGCCAGCGGGCGATCGACGCCGTATCGACCCCCCAGGAAGCCGGAGAGAATGAACACGCCCTTCGAGTGGATCGGACCGCCGAGCTCCACCTCACGCTCGATATCGATCACGTGGCCGCCGCCCAGCTGGACGCGTGCCGTAATCCTGCTGGGGCGGCCGAAGGCGAAGCTGCCGAGTTGGAGCACGGAGAGCCCGTTGATCTGCCCGACCGCCGCCCCGTCCGTATCGATGTAGATCGTGTCGCGCAGGATCTGCTCCTGCATCTGCTCACGCACACGATCGGAGCGGTAGATCGAGCGCTCGATCGCCTTGCTCACGTGCGAGCCCGAGACGACATCGGCGCCGTTTTCAGCCGCCCAATAGTCCGCTTCGTTCAGAAGGTCCCGCACACCCCTCGTTCGAACCGAGAGCTTCGCCGCGTCCCCCACCAGCCGAGCGCTCCGCTCGATCACCCGAGCCACAGCGGAGCGGTCGAAGGGCCGCAGGCCGTCCCGGCGAGCGAGAGTGGCGAGCAGGCGCGCGTACAGGGCCTCGTTCTCGGGCTCCCGATCCATCTCGTCGGCGAAGTCGGCTGCCACCTTGAACAGCTCGGGAAAGTCCGGATCCAGGGAAGAGAGGAGGTAGTATAGAAGCCGGCCGCCCAGTAGCACGACCTTGACGTCCAGCGGCATCGGCTCAGGTTCCAGGGACACGGTGCTCACGAGACCGAGCGCCGAGGCCGGCGACTCGACCCGCAGCTCACCCGACTGGAGAGCCCTCTTGAGCCCTTCCCAAACGAAGGGCTGCAACAGAACCTGTCGCGCATCGAGCATGAGGTAGCCGCCGTTCGCGCGGTGCAGGGCGCCCGGCTTGATCATCGTGAAGTCCGTGACCAGCGCGCCGAGTAGCGACAGGTACTCGACTCGACCCAGCAGGTTCTGGAACGTGGGGTTCTCCTCGTACAGCACGGGCGCGTGCTCCGATTCCGAGTGGTCTACCAGCACGTTCACCTGATAACGACCGAGGTCGCCGGGCCCGCCAGCCGCACCCGGCGCCGGGGCCTGCGCAGAAGCCTCGGCCTCCGATTCGACTAACTCACGGACGTTTTCGACCACATCCTGCTCGACGGCGTCGAAGAAATCGGTCACGTCGGGAAAGTCCGAATATCGGGTCCGCAGCTCTTCTAGCAGGTCGCGGACGGCGAAGCGCGCCATCTCGCGATGGAGCTCCCTCAGAATTTCCCTCACCTCTCGCTGGCGACGAGGAATCCGACGGAGGATGTGCTGTAGCTCCTCCTGCATTCCCTGGATTGTTTTCTCCAGGTTCTCCTTCGCCTCATCGGTCAGTTCGTCAAGCTCGTCCGGCGGGAGGACCTCGTCTCCCTTCATCGGGGCGAACACGAAGCCGAGCGGGGTGCGAACCAGCTTCAGGTCCTGCACCTTGGCCCGCTCGGCCAACTCGTCGAGCGCTTCCTGGTGCTCCTGGCCGGCCTCTTCCTTGACCGCCTGGATGCGGCCCTGGTATTCGTCGCTCTCGAATGCGGCCTGGAGCCCCGCCTTGAGCTCGTCGAGAAACCCCTCCATGTCGGTCGAGAGGGTCCGACCCGTGCCGGGCGGCAAGCTGAGCGCCCGGGGCCGGTCAGATTCCGTGAAGTTGTTCACGTAGCAGAGATCGAACGGGGGCGGCTCGCCGACAGCCCGCGACTCCACGAAATGACGGACGAGGCTCCTCTTGTCCGTGTCCTCCGGCCCGAGCGCGAAAATGTGAAAGCCCTCTCCGCGGATCCCGATTCCGAAGCGCACGGCCTCCGAGGCCCGCGGCTGCCCGATGACGTCGGACATATCGTCCAGCTCCTCCGTGGTCTCGAAGTCGAAGACCTCGGGATCGCAACGCCGACAGAGCGACTCCGCGTCGAGTCGCTCAACGGGTGTCGGGCTCGGCCCGCTCATGAGTGCCCCCGTCGACCGGAAGAACGGTCGTAAAGGCCCATTACATCGGCCTCATCCAGGACATGCCCTTCCATGGCTTCCAGTAGCTCCGGTTTTGTGGCCCCCGGCACCAGATCGACCGAGCGGTCGAGGGCGTACAGGCGGAAGAAGTAGCGATGGGCCCCGCCCGGAGGCGGGCACGGGCCGCCGTAACCGAGTCTCCGAAAGTCGTTGATCCCCTGGCGGGAGCCGTCCGGCAGGGTCGGCTCCGGGGACACACCTTCCGGCAGCTCGCTCGTGTGTGGGTCGATTCCGTAAAGAACCCAGTGGACCCATGTGCCGGCTGGAGCATCGGGATCGTCGACGATCAGAGCGAAGCTCCGCGTCCCATCCGGATATTCGTCCCACCGCACGGGCGGCGACAGGTTGGGGCCGTCACAGGTATAGCGCGCGGGAATCGTTTCTCCAGCGCCGAATCCATCACTGATGAGTTTCATGTGAGTGTCATCGCCGTGGCGTTCTTGAACTAGAAGACGAGCGAGTCGGACGGACAACGACACAGGTCAATCTAGCACCCGTCACGCCGCACGCAGCCACTAGTGGTCGTCGGTCCGGTCTACCACGTACACGTTGCGCTGAGCGGTCGGGAGAAGGACCATGTCGGCCACGTTCACGTGTGCGGGCGCGTTGACCACGTAGAACACCGCGTCGGCCACATCCTCGGCCGCGAGGGGTTGGAAGCCTCGGTAGACGGCCTCCGCCCGTTCTTCGTCTCCGTGAAAGCGGACGACCGAGAACTCCGTCTCAACGAAACCCGGATCGACACTCGACACGCGAATCGCGGTGCCGGCCACGTCCAGATTCATTCCCTCCGTCAGCGCCCGGACCGCGAACTTCGAGGCGTTGTAGACGTTGCCCATCGGATAGACTTGATGACCGGCGGTGCTCCCGATATTGATGACGTGCCCGCGGCCTCTGCGGATCATGTCCGGAAGAAAGGCTCGGGTCACGTTGAGCAGTCCTTTGACGTTCGTATCGAGCATGCGGTCCCAGTCCGACGGGTCCCCATCCTGGATCTTGGCCAGACCCGAAGCGAGGCCGGCGTTGTTCAACAGGACGTCCGGAACCCGGCCCGCCTCGATCAGGGTGGCGGCGACCTCTTCGACCCGGTCGCGATCGCGCACATCCACGACGTAACACTCCACACGCACGCCATGCGCGGCGGGAAGCTCAGTCGCCAGCCGGTCGAGACGCTGCGAGCGTCGCGCCCACAGGACGAGATCCGCCCCCTCGGCGGCGAACCGCCGGGCACACGCTTCTCCGATGCCGGCGCTGGCTCCCGTGATCAGTGCGAGCTTTTCCCGAATACGACTCATCGTCGACTCTCGTCTATTCTCTATTCTCTGTTAGCTCTCTGTTGGCCGGTCCGGCTGTCCCGGATAGCTTCGCTACGGCGTGCGCACCACACGCCTGTGCCGAACATGGTCGCGGCGATCGCACTGATCACAGCTCTGGCGCGCTTCTGCCTGGCCAATTCGTTGCTGGGGATCTACAGCTGCAAGACGGCGAGCTGAGGGTCACGGTCGTCTGAGCACGTAGAAGCACCGCTTCGTGCTCGGGTCACGGTAGAAGCTTCGAATCGCATAGCCGCGGCGCAGGTAGGTGCAGAATGCGACCCGAGTCACCTTGCGCCAGTCCTCGGCCTGGGCCGGTGAGTGCTCGATGACGTAAACAATGTCCTCGGGGACTTCCAGTCGAACCGTCCCCTCCTCGGGCAGCTCCTCCGAGTGAGGTGGTGGGGCGCCCAGCATGTCGAGCTCCGGACGGACGATCGGCGTGTCCGCAAGCGTTAAGATGGGCGCCGCGGCTGGCGCCTCCTCAATCGCCCACACGGCGCGCGGACTGTTCAGCCTCCACTCGACGACGAGTCGATCGGTGTCGCTTTCCCCATGAAGCGGGCTGCTCAGATCACGGCCGTACATGTTCTCCACGTACTCGATCGCGTCGACTCCGAGGCGATTGAAGTTCAGGTGCGCGTTCGCCGCCACCAACGGATCGTAGGTCCACAGGATTCGTTCGATCCCAGCGGCCAGCACCTGCTCGCGCTGAAACAGCTTGAGGCGTCTGCCGAGTCCGAGGCCTCGGGCTCGCTTCGACACGGCGAGCATGTGAGACCAGTGGACTGCCTCGCCCCGCACTTGACCCGCCAGGCTGAACACGAATCCGAGAATCTGACCGTCCGGGTCGAGGGCGCCGGCCACCAGGCCGCCGACCTTCTGCGCCACCGCGATGAGCGTGGCGGGCACGATGTCCCGGAAGCCTTCACCCCAGGCCTCCCGCTGCAGTCGCTCGCACTCGCGCAACTCGGGGAGCGACGACAGACGGCGGTAGCCGACCTCATCCGGTGCGACCACCCGAGGCTCGCCGGCCCCTCCGGACGCGCCCCCTCGGCCCTTCGAGCTGTCGTTCATCGCGTCGACCCCATCTGCATTCGGCTCATGATCTCGTGAGACGCTCGAACCGCACCGTCAGATCCTCGATGCGGTGTCGGTCGACCTCCACCCCGAGACCTGCGTCGTCCCGAGGTACGGTGACGTATCCGTCATCGCTCATCGTCCACTCCGGCTTCACGACGTCGCTCTCCCAGTAACGATGGCTGGGCGACAGATCGCCGGGAAAGACGAAGTTCGGAAGGGAGGCGAGCGCCACGTTGTACGCGCGCCCGATCCCGCTCTCCAGCATGCCGCCGCACCACACGCCGATCCCGTTCGCTTCGCAGACGTCGTGGATCGCGATCGACTGCAGGAAACCGCCGACCCGGCCGGGCTTGACGTTCACGATGCGTCCGCTGCCCAGCGCGATCATGTCCTCAGCGCTGGCCAATCCGGTGATCGACTCGTCGAGACAGAGGGGCGTCGCGAGCCGTCGCTGGAGCTCGGCGTGGCGAACCAGGTCTCCTCCCTCGAGGGGCTGCTCGATCATCAACAAACCCAGCCCGTCCAGTGCACCGAGCGAGTCGCTGTCGCGCAACGTGTAGGCGGCGTTGGCGTCCACCGCGAGCGGCGCGTCAACGCCGACCGCTTCGCGCACGGCGCGTACGAACGGTACGTCCTCGCCTGGACGGATCTTGATTTTGACCTTCCGATACCCCTCCTCGAACGCGTCCCGCGCCTTCTCGGCCAGCACTTGCGGTCGATCCTGAATGCCGAGGGAGATCCCGGTCGCGACCCTGTCGCGGGTTCCACCGATGAGCTCTGCGAGGGGGACGCTGTCGATCACTGCGGCGAGTCCCCAAAAACCCATCTCGACGGCTGCCCTGGCCATCAGATGGCCCCGGACGTCTTTCTCGAGCGCCGCGGCGACATCGGCGGTGCGCTCGAACGGTCTCCCGAGTACACGCGGCGCGAGCCATTCCCGAATGGCCAGCCACACCGTGTCGGTCGTGTCCGGAAAGTAGTTGGGGAGCTCGCCCGCCACGCACTCCGACCAGGCACTCGGCCCATCCGGGTGTCCCAGCTCGAGAAGCACGATGCGACGATCTGTAGTAGTTCCCGAAGAGATCTGGAAAGGCTCCCGCAGTGGGAGCTGGATCTCGCGGAGGTCGATCCGATCGACTTGCAGGATCATGCGCGCACTCTTGGCACCGGCAGCCTGCCCAGCGGAATCGGCGGTCGATGGTCATCGATGGTCGAAGCGCCATCTGGCATATAACGACGCCGGCCCGAGGCTGGCCACCCCCCCCGGGCATGGCCCGACGACTCGCTCGGCGCTGGGCCTTGGGATCGTGGTCCCCAAGGCGCATCTTCCGCGTCATGACGAGCACACCGAAGGCAGGCTCCTGCCTCGTGATCGGTCTGGGCACGGGCCGCAACGGGAGCGTCTCTCTGAGCCGTTTCTTGAGCGCCCAGCGCGACATGACCGTCCGGCACGAGGGATTCCTGGACGAGAAGTACCACATCTTTCGCTGGGCGGGGGATGGAGACCGGGTCAGGTCGTGGATCGAGCTGCTCGATCGTCGGGCGCGCGACGAGGGCGACGCGTATTTCGGGGATGTCGGGACCTACTATCTGCCCTACGTGGAGCTGCTCATCGAGCGCCATCCCGACGCCAGATTCGTCTGTCTCCAGCGGGACAGAGCGAAGGTCGTGAAGAGCTTCCTACTCAAAACCCGAGGCACGAACCACTGGTACGATCACGATGGGACACGCTGGACGTCCCACAAATTCGATGCGTGCTTCCCGAGCTTCGATGAGCCTGACAAGGAGCGCGCGATCGCCCGTTACTGGGACTTCTACCATGCGCGCATCGCGGAGCTGATGGACGAATACCCGAGTCAGGTGGGCCTCTTTCAAGCGTCGGAGCTCAACGAGCGGGACGGCCGCGGTCGTATTCTGGACTTCATCGACTATCGCGGGACGCGACGATTGGACGTCGAGTTCCGCGAGAACCGGACCTACCTTCACCGACGGTTTCGGTGGGCGCTGGGTCGTCTGGTCGGTTCCCGGATGGACGACTAAGCGAGAGCCGCCCGCTTTCTCCACAGACCTTTCGCCAGATCGTTGAGCGTCGTCCGCTCGAGGTACGCGGTGATGGCCTCCCGCAGCGGTTTGATGGTCTCGTGCAGCGGGCACGGTGTCTCGTCCGTACAGATCGAGAGTCCTACAGCGCAGCGGGTCAGGTCTGACGTGCCGTCGATCACATCCTTGATCTCCAGCAGCGAGATGTCTGCCGGCCGGTACGCGAGGGTGTAACCGCCCTTCGGCCCCCGCATGGACCGGAGAACTCCCGCACGAACGAGGTCCTGAAGGATCTTGCCCAGTAGGGGCAGCGGGATTCCCTCGGCGTCTGCAATGTCGCTGGCTCGTGTCAGCCCACCGGGCGGCCGCCCTACCAGATGAGTCAACGCCCTGAGCGCGTGTTCACAACGGTTCGAGTAGAACATTCGGCATCCAACCAGTTATTAGCGTGAGTGTCCGAAATCTTCAGGCGTCGGCAACACCGCGAAAGACCCAGCCTTTGTGGCAGCTCCGGTCATCCCTGTGGGTCCTCCGACCGCTTGACGCGAGCGGGGCAACAGGCGAAATTTGACCCAACGTTCAAAAAATAACCCGTGTGGCATCCGATGACATCCGCGCAGGTACCGGACTCAAAGGCAGTTGGGGCGAGCCAGACATCGTCATCGCACGTGGCTCGCAAGCGTCGCCGTCGCCGCGATGAGATCCTTCACGCGGCGCTGCGGGCGTTTCGTGAGCGGGGGTATCACGGCACGACCCTGGAAGAGATCGCCGGTCGATTGGGACTCCAGAAGACCGCGCTCTACTACTACTTCTCAGACAAGGAAGCGCTTCTCTACGAGTGTCACCGGCGCTCCCTCGATGAGCTGGACCGGGTGCTCGAGGAGACCGACGCCGGCACCAAAAGCCCCACAGAAGCACTCATGCACGTGGTCCGTGAACACGTGCGCGTCATGATCGAGACTCTGGAGGGCTCGTCGCTCGCCTTCGAGGTCTCGGCCCTTTCCCCCGAGCACCAGTCGGAGGTCGTGGCGGCCCGTGATCGCTACGAGCGCCGGCTTCGGCAGATCATCGCGGACGGATGCCGGAGCGGGGAGTTCAGACCCGTCGATCCCAAGCTCGCCGTGTTCGCCATCCTGGGCGCGATCAACTGGATTGCACGCTGGTACCGCCCCGAAGGCTCGCTCGACTCCCCGGAGCTGGGAGCCCAGTTCGCCCAGCTCCTGGTCGGCGGGCTGTTGAACGGAGGCGGCGGAGAAGAAGCCATGGGGCGAGTCGGACTGCGAGCGCCCGCCGATTCGCTGTCACACGAATCTCAGGAGCAGTGAGCGAGGACCCATGAGCACAACGACCGTACAGGAGAAGCCGCCCCGCGAGAGCGCGGGACGGAGAATGTTCGAGACGCGGCCGGTCGATGACTTCGCGTTCAAGGAAATCCTTTACGAGAAGAGCGGGCAGGTCGCCCGCATCACGATCAACCGCCCGCACCGATACAACGCGTACTCGACCCCCGCGCTCGAGGAGCTGGCGACGGCGTTCCGCGACGCGTCGTTCGATGACGAGGTGGGTGTGATCGTCTATACGGGGGCCGGCGATCGGGCCTTCTGCACGGGCGGTGACGTGAAGGAATACGCCGACTTCTACGTTCGCACGCCACGGGATTACTGGAAGTACATGGCGCTCTTCCGCGCCTATATCGAGAGCATCCTGAACACCGGCAAGCCGGTGGTGGCCCGTCTCAACGGGATGGCTGTGGGCGGTGGAAACGAGAGCCAGCTGGCCTGCGATCTCTCGGTGATCGGACAGCACACCTACGTGAAGCAGGTGGGCTCCCAGGTCGGCTCGGTGGCCTGTGGCGGGTCGACGCAGTGGCTGCCCCTGGTGGTGGGCGACAAACGGGCACGCGAGATCCTCTACCTGAACGAGCCCATCCCCGCGCTGAAGGCCCGGGAGTGGGGTCTCGTCAACTGGGTCGTCCCCTCGGTGCGACGCGGCGAGGAATGGATCGAAGAGGCCACGGACGACGAAATCCGCAAAGCTCACAAGCAGGAGGATGGCTACCAGATCGACCTCACGAGGCTGGACGAGTTCGTCGACGATGTCGCCCGACGGCTCCTCTCCTCCTTCCCCGAGTGCCAGCGCTATACGAAACAGCAGGTCAATTTCCTCAAGGATTTCGCCTGGAACTCCACGGTTCGCCACGCCCAGGACTGGCTCGCATTGCACTACGCGTGCTGGGAGCCGCTGGAAGGGATGCAGGCGTTCGTCGAGAAGCGCGCCCCGCGCTACGAGCTGGTGCGCGATCGGATGGCGCGTGGGGAGTCGAGCGAGCTGGCCTGGGGTGCGTACACGTCCGAATGCAGGGCCTGCGGTGCGAAGGCGCTGCCGAACGACTTCGTGTTCTGCGGAGTGTGCGGCGCGCCCCTGGGGGACGGAGACTGAGCCATGCAGGGCGACTTTCTGCAGCTCGATCAGGCTGACGGGGTCACATGGCTGACCCTGGACCGCCCGCCCGTGAACGTCCTGCACATTCCCCTTCTGCGGGAGCTGGACGATGCCCTGGCGACGGTCGGCGCCGACGCCGAGGCACGCGTGCTGGTGGTCACGGGCAAGGGCAGCGCCTTCTGCGCCGGCGTCGACGTGGCGGACCACACGCCGGAACGCATCGGGACGACCCTCGACTTGTTTCACGGTGCAATCCGGAAGCTCCTCAGGCTGGAGCTGCCGGTGATTGCGGCCGTGAACGGCGTGGCCCTCGGCGGGGGCTGCGAGCTCCTGCTGGCGTGTGATGTCGTGCTGGCCAGAGCAGGTGCGAAGCTGGGTCAGCCGGAAATCCGCCTCGGCACCCTCCCGCCGGTAGCGGCAGTCCTGATGCCCAGGCTCCTGGGACGCCAGCGCGCGCTCGACCTCATTTTGTCGGGGGATGTGTTTACGGCGGATGAGGCGGCCGGCTGGGGCCTGGTCACCCGCGTTCTAGCCGACGAAGCCTTCGATGCGGCGGTGGCTTCCTACGCCGAGAAGCTTGCCTCGCTTAGCCGCCCGGTCATGCGGCTGGCCAAACGGGCGACGCGAGAAGGGGAACACGGGGAGCCAGCGGGAGCGCTCGAGGTGGCCGAGAGGCTGTACCTGGACGAGTTGATGGGACTGCGCGACGCGAGCGAGGGACTGGCCGCATTTATGGAGAAGCGAGATCCCGTGTGGAGTGACGCGTGAGCGGCCAGTCGAGCACGGCTCCCGGGGGCGACGCGATGCCGCGTCTGCTCGAACTGGTGCCCGACGCAGGACTGGACGAGATGCTCGAGCATTGCCGCGAGCTGGTCGAGGCTCCGGACCTGCCGACGGTCAAGCGGTGGCGGGACGCGGGCGGCAAGGTGGTGGGGCACTTCCAGGTGTACTTTCCCGAAGAGCTGGCCCACGCCGCCGGCATGCTTCCCGTCAAAGTGCGCGGTGCCCCGGTGGAGCGCCGCGAGGCGGACTCGCACTTCGGCTCCTATATCTGCTCCATTCTCCGAAGTTCGCTGGAGCTGGCGCTGACCGGTCGGCTGGAAGTGGATTTGTTCGTGACCCACCCCATCTGCGACGCCGCGCGCAACCTGGCCGGGATCTGGGCCCGCAACCTCCCTCAGCCGGCCCGCCTTCTCTACTACCCGCAGAACGCGAGTTCCGGGTTTGCCTCACGCTACCTAGAGGGAGAGTACGCACGCCTGTTGGCCGAGATCGAAGACATCGCCGGGCGGCAGGTGACGGAAGACGATGTGCGGGTCTCGATCCGCGTGTTCAATCGCAATCGGAAGCTGCTCCGCGACCTGTATGAGGTGAAGCGGGAGACGCCGTGGCTGCTGCCGGTGGATGAGGCCTATTGCCTCGTGGCGGTGGGCGGGCTGATCGGCCGTGAGGAGCACAACACGTTGCTCGAGCGGGCATTGCCCGCCATTCGACAACGTTCGGCACGTCCCCAGGACAAGATGCGCGTGGTGTTCGAGGGCGGCTTCTGCGAACAGCCGCCACTCGACCTTCTGCGATCGATTGCGGAGTTCTGTTACGTGGTCGATGACGACCTGCTGATCGGGCTGCGCTGGATCGTTGAGGACGTCGCCGCGAACGAAGAGCCGCTCCACGCGCTGGCCGAGGCGTATCTGAACAGCTCCTCTTACAGCCCGGTCCAGCACGATGCGCGCAAGCCTAAAGAGGAGATGCTGCTCAGACGCATCCGCAGCGCGCGCGCCGAGGCCGCCATCGTGTCTGCCGCGAAGATGTGCGAACCGGGACTCGACGAGCAGGTGGCCTACGGTCAGGCGCTCGAAGAAGAGGGCATTCCGTACTTCCTCACCGAGTTCGAAGAAAAGATGACAAGCTTCAGCCAGTTGCAGATCCAGCTGGAGACGTTCGTCGAGAATGTCCTGTTCGCCTCCGAGGATTGCGAGCAGGAGCCACTTCTGATCCAGGTGGGGGAGAGGCAATGATGGGCGGGCGAGAGGCGGCAGTGACCACGGCCACGGAAATCCACGGACGGGGGGCGAGCGAAGGTCGGCGACTGTTCGAGGAGTGGTACGCCGCTCTTACCAGCGCGCCGGAGCGGGGAGAGAAGGCGGCGTACGTGTTCGTCATGGGAAGCCTTGTCGAGCTCCTGCGGTGCTTCGATCTGCATGTGGTGTTTCCGGAGATCAACTCGCTCCAGACGGCCGTCCGTAAGGTCGCCGACGAGTATCTGAACCTCGCCGAGGATCACGGGTTCTCGCCCGATGTGTGCGGTTACGTGAAGGCGGACTACGCCGTCCAGGTCCGGAGCGGCGAGCACCCGATGGGCCGGATTCCGCCCCCGGACGTGGCGGTCCTGACCAACGCCTGCAGCACGTACATCAAATGGGCCGAGATCTGGGAGCGCATGTACGAGGCGCCGGTCTTCACGTTCGACACACCGGGCTCGAGGATCCCGGTGCCGCTCAAGCGGGCCGGGACATCCACAGAGACCCCGGATAGGGCCGCGCGCCACGCCGCGGATTCCTTTGAAGCGGATCGTCGCTACGTGGAACACCAGCTCCGCGAGTTGATCGAGGTGTGCGAGCGCGTGACCGGAATCGCGTTCGACATCGATCGTTGCCGCGAGGTGTTACGCCTAACGAACGAGATGGGACGTCACTGGAGGCGTGTGCTCGAGCTGAACCGCCAGTCTCCCGCCCCCTTCGACGCGATGCTCGAGGGGACCATCTATCTCGGGGTGGCGAACGCGCTTCGGGGCACGGAGGCCGGAGCGACCTACTTCGAGGACCTGGTCGAGGAGATGGAGGCTCGGATTGCGGACGGACTGGGGCCGCGCGGAGAGGCGGACGAGCACCACAGACTCGTGTTCGTGGGCGTGCCCTGCTATCCGATCTTCCGGCGCTTCTACGAGCTGTTCGCGGAGTGGGGCGGCACGTTCGTGAGCTCCACGTACACATGGTTCGCTTCGGGAGGACTGAACCGCGACTACGAGTACGATCTCGAGGACCCGCTGAAGAGCCTGGCGGAGGGACTCCTGCTGGGGGTTCGTGAGGCGACGGACAGCCTGATGTTCCCGGATCGTGCTCTGATCGAATCGATCGACGCGTTCGACGTGGATGGGGTCGTCTACCACCCCGTGAAGAGTTGCCGAACGGTGTCTACGGGCCTGGCGGCCAGCCGGCGGGTCATCCTCGAGGAACGGGACGTCCTGGCTCTGTACATCGAGTCGGACATGATGGACAAGCGGGTGGTTTCCGAGGCGCAGCTCAAGAACCGGATCGATGCCTTCTTCGAGGGCCTGCGCTCACGCGAGATTCGGCTTGCCGGCTCAACAGCCGACTAGGACGCCGAGGTGCTCATGCGATATGCCGCCGGTGTGGACGTAGGATCGACCCAGACAAAGGCGATTGTGGTCGACGAGTCGGGGTCGATCGCCGGCCGGAGTCTGATCGACACCGGAGCCAACGTGGTGGTCGCGGCCGAAACCGCGTTTCAGAACGCGCTCCGTGCCGGAGAGATCGCCCCGGAGGATGTCGGTTATGTCATCGGTACGGGCTACGGCCGCTACAAAGTCGAGTTTGGGGACGACCAGGTGACGGAGATCGTGTGTCACGCGCGAGGCGCGGCCGAGATGTTTCCGGAGACACGAACCGTGCTCGATATGGGTGGACAGGACACCAAAGCGATCCGAATTGAGCCCGGTGGCGAGGTCCTGGACTTCTGTATGAACGACAAGTGCGCGGCGGGCACGGGCCGGTTCCTCCAGTCGGCTGCCGCTGCGCTTGGTCTTGAGCTGCCCGAGCTCGGCCCAACCGCGCTTCGAGGCCGGCGACCCGTGGAGATCAGTACGACCTGCACCGTGTTCGCCGAGTCCGAAGTCCTCTCGTGGTTGGCCCGTGGCAAGGCGGTGGAGGACATCCTGCTCGGCGTGCATCGCTCGATCGGCAGCCGTTCCTTCGGCCTGCTGCGGCGGGTCGGGATCGAGGAGGAGATCACGTTCACCGGCGGGGTCGCCCGTAACGAAGCGATGGTAGCCGTCATGAACGAGGTGCTGGGTGTCCCGACGAACGTGAGCGAGGAGTCTCACTTCATAGGAGCGCTGGGGGCCGCGCTGTTCGCGCTGGAGCGCGCGCAGCTCCAGGACGCCCCCACGCGCAGGGCGGTTGGCGAAGGGTGAGAAGGAGCGCCGCCGAGGCAGGCGAGGAGGGAGGCAAAACGGCATGCGGGTGACGGCAGGGATCGACGTCGGCTCGACCTATACGAAAGCTGCCCTCGTCAGGGAGGACGGCGTGCTCATCGGGACCGGAATGCGACCGACGGGCTTCAAGCTGGAACAGGCCGCGAGTGAGGCGCTGGATGTCGCGCTGGAGATGGCAGAAATCGCGCGTGCCGACATCTCGTACCTCGCCACCACTGGACACGGCCGTCACCGCGTCTCTGCCCGGGACCTTCAGGTGACCGACCTCACGGCTCATGCCTGGGGCGCGCGGGCCTTCTTCCCCGGAACGCGGACGGTGCTCGACGTCGGTGGTCAGACGATGAAGGCGATGCGGCTGGACGAGCGGGGTCGCGTGCTGAACTTCAGGCTCAACGACAAGTGCGCCGCCGGGACAGGAGCGTTTCTGGAGAAGACCGCTCGCTACCTCGGGTACACGATCGAGGAGATCGGCCCGCTCGTCGAGGCCACGGCAGAGTCCGTGCCGATATCCGGCGTGTGTGCCGTGTTCGCCGAATCGGAAGTCATCAACCACGTGAGTCAGGGTCGGGCGCCGGGCGAGATAATGTTCGGTGCGATGGATTCGCTGATCGAGAAATCGGTCCGGCTGATGAAGCGAGTGCGCATGGAGCCGGAGTTCACGCTGGTGGGGGGCATCAACCGCTTCCCGACGATGGTGCGCCTGCTCCGCGAGCACCTGGCGGAAGGCGTGAACGTCCCCCAGGGCGAGCTGGTCCAGTTCACGGGCGCGATCGGCGCCGCCGTGCTGGCCCGCCGACGCCTGAACATGCTGGAAGCCGCCTGAGCGAGAGGAATGCCGTGGTGCAGGATGAAGAGGCAGGGTGGGAGAGACGCTTCGTCGCCGCTCCTCCGCGTCTTCAGGAGGCCGTCGACCTATACGAGTCTCTGGGGCTCGAGGTACGGCTGGAGCCGCCCGGCCCCGACGATCTCGAGGAGGTCTGTGAGAGCTGTGCGGCGGCCGTATCGCTGTTTCGAGTGATCTACACGAGGAGTACGAAATGAAGGCCGCCGTCTTTACCGGCAGCGGACCGGCCCTGGAGGTCACCGAGATCGACCGTCCGACGCCGGGGCCGAACGAGGCGCTCATCCGGGTGGCCGGGTGCGGCATGTGCCATACCGATCTGCATTACCTCGATCACGGAGTCAAGACCTTCAAGCCGCCGCCCCTTGTACTCGGGCACGAGGCGGCGGGTGTAATCGAAGAGGTGGGAGGCGAAGTCGAGACGTGGTCGCCGGGCGACCGGGTCCTCGTGCCATCCGTCGTATCGTGTGGACGTTGCCGGTATTGCCGCGCGGGGCGGGAGAACCTGTGCGAGGCGCTCGTCATGTTCGGCAACCACGTGGACGGTGCCTATGCGGAGTACTTCACGGCACCCGCGGACGAGCTCGTGGCGGTCCCGGACACGCTGCCGCTGGACAAGGCATGCGTGATCGCGGATGCGATATCGACCCCGTACCATGCCGTGAAGTACCGCGGGCGTGTACGACCCGGGGATGTGGTGGCGGTCGTCGGCTGCGGCGGGGTCGGCCTCAACGTGGTCCAGTGCGCTACAGTCGCCGGCGGCCGGGTCCTGGCCATCGACGTCAACAAGGAACGCCTGGAGTTGGCACGATCCCTCGGGGCGGAGGAAGTGATCGACCCGCGCGAGCACGACCGACTCGACAAACACGTGCGCAAGCTGACCGGGGGCGGGGTCGACATCGCGTTCGAGGCGATCGGTAAGCCGGCCACGATCGAGCAGGCGTTTTCTCTGTTGCGCACCGGGGGAAGACTGTGCGTGATAGGGTACTCGGCCGAGCCGGTGAACGTGTCGGCTGCGCGGCTCATGTTCTTCGAGCTGGAGCTGGTCGGCAGCCTCGGGTGTGGGGGCGGGGACTACCCTGCCATCATGGGACTGGTGGAGGCCGGTCACATCAAGCTGGACCCGATCGTGAGCGGTACGATCCCGTTGGACGAGATTAACGATGGCTTCGATCGTCTGCGGCGCGGCGAGGGCGTGCGCTGGGTCGTGACCCCGTGAGGGCGGAACCGAGCCCTCTGCGGTCATGAAGCCACATAGCGCCACATAGGCGCTCATAGTGTGAGGGAGAGAGAACAACCATGAGTACATCGTCGGAGTCCGAGAGCCCCTCTGCGGCCGGACAGCCCACGGCGAACGAGCACGCGCGTGCCGGAGAATGGCGAAAGGCGCTGCTAGTTGCCGTGGCCGGCCTGCTCGTGTTCGAAACACTGACAGGTCTGTCCATCTGGCTGCTTCCGTTCAGCGTCTCCAACCAGGTCATGGTCCTGCTGCACACGGTGGCGGGTCTCATCTTCGTGATCCCGTTCGTGTGGTATCAGATGCGCCACTGGCGGATCTACCGGCGCAGGCAGCTGTCTCAGGATCTGCTTACCGGGTACTTCGCGATGGCCGCGACCGTGGTGGCCATAGTCTCGGGCCTCGTTCTGACGGCACAGGCGGCGTTCGCAACGCGAATCAGTTATGCGTGGGATCTGGTGCACATCGTGAGCACCGTCGCACTGATCGTGTCGATCGTGCCGCATGTGGTTGTGCTGCTGGCCCGCACCCGACGCGCCCCCAAGGGCGAGCGGGCGACCTCTCTGGTCTCCGCGCAGAGGCGTTTCGCCCTCGGCACGGGCCTCGTTGCCGTGGCGCTGTTCGCGGTCGTTGCCGTGATGGCGACTACCTACGAGCCGGTCGCGTTCAACAACGAATTCCCGGACGATTACTCCTACCCCTACGGGGAAGATCGACCGTTCGCCCCGAGTCTCGCCAGCACGAGCACGGGAGGCGCGTTCGATTCGCGATCGTTGGGTGGTTCCGAGTCGTGCGGGACAGCCGGTTGCCATACCGAGATCCTCGAAGAGTGGCAGGTCAGCTCCCACCGCTGGTCGGCCATGGACGTGGGATTCCAGACCGTGCAGACCGTGATGGCTGAACAGAACGGGGCGGAGTCCACCCGCTACTGCGGCGGCTGTCACGATCCGATCTCGCTGTTCTCGGGCACGAAGAACGTGTTCGTGGAGGAGTTGAGCGATCAGGTCGGTTATCAGGAGGGCGTGTCGTGCGTCACCTGCCACGCGATCAAGGAGACCGACGTCGCGGGGAACGCGAATTACGTGATCACACAGCCCGACCGCTACCTGTACGAGCTGAAGGAGGGCGCGACGGCGAAGACGATCGGCGACTTCCTGATTCGGGCGTACCCTCGCCGACACATCGAGACGCTGCAGCACAAGCTCTTCAAGAGTCCCGAGTTCTGTGCGGCCTGTCACAAGCAGTTCATCGACGAGGAGATCAACCAGGTCGGTTGGGTGCAGCTCCAGAACCAGTTCGACAACTGGCGCAAGAGCCGTTGGAACCACCCGGGCGATCCCACGAAGACTATCGAGTGCCGCGAGTGTCACATGCCGCTCACGGATTCGGCCGACCCGTCCAGTGGAGACGACCTCGACTACAACCGTCGAACGGACGACGGCAAGCATCGCAGCCACCGCTTTCTGGCTGCGAACCAGTTCATGCCGCTGGCCCTGCAGCTTCCGGGAGCCGAGGAGCACGTGGAGCTGACCCAAAAGTGGCTGCGTGGCGAAATCGAGATCCCGGAGATCGCCGACAAATGGCAGCAGGGCCCCGCCGTCCCGATCGAGATCCTCGCGCCGGCAGAGGTGCGACCTGGTGAGGAGATCAACGTCCAGGTCGTGATTACGAACAACAAAGTCGGTCACGACTTCCCGACCGGGCCCCTCGACATCATCCAGGCATGGGTGGAGCTGGTCGTCTCGGACCAGAACGGCAACGTGGTATTCGAGTCGGGCACGCGGGATGCCCGTCACTTCATCGAGCCGGGCTCCTTCATCTTCAAGGCCGAGCCCGTCGACCAGTACGGGAACCTGATCGACCGCCACAACCTGTGGGAGATGGTCGGCGTGCGGTATCGGCGGGCCTTGTTCCCAGGCTTCTCTGATCAGGCGGTGTTCGCGTTCGACTGTCCGGGCACGATAGCCGGCCGGGTCAAAACGCCGTTCGAGACGGAGCAGGAGTTCGGCGTCGAAGTCCCGGATCAGGTTCGACAACTCCATATTTCAGCGAAGCTTATGTATCGTAAGTTCGACCAGTTTCTACTCAACTTCCTGTTCGGCGAGGAGGCCGGATTGACGGCACCGGTCACCGTGATGTCCGAGGCTGCGGCGACGATCACCGTGGAGCCGGAAGTTACGGACTGACGTGAAGAACCTGTCCAGACGAAGGCAGCGGGTCGCACTGACCGTCGGTGCGGCCGGTGCCTTCGTCGTCATCGTGACGCTGGTCGTGTGGCGCACCGTCGGTAGACGTGAGGTGTACCGGCCTGGTGAGGCCATCGAGGGCCTCACCTCCGAACTGGCGCGCTCCCTTCCGGACGACTATCCGAGCGTGACGTTTACCGACGTGACGCGCGAGGCCGGGATCGACTTCCGCCATTTCTTCGGTCGTCGCTCGAGCCAGTTGCCCGAGGACATGGGCTCCGGTGCCGCGTGGGGCGACTACGACGGCGACGGTCTCCCCGACCTGTACGTCGCGAATCTGGTGGGACCGCTCACCCTGACGCTGGAGGAGCTGGAGGCTTCGCCTGCGCGGGCCGCGCTGTACCGCAACCAGGGAGACGGCACCTTCACGGAGGTGGCCGAGCCAGCGGGCGTGGACCATCGCGGCATGGGGATGGCCGCCGCGTGGGCCGACTACGACAACGACGGCCATCTGGATCTCTTCGTTTCCACGTATGGCGACAACGTGCTCTACCGGAACCGGGGAGACGGTACCTTCGAAGATGTGAGCCGCGCTGCGGGGATCGCCGGCCATGTGGGGTTCTGGGCGGGGGCCTCGTGGGCCGACTACGACCGCGACGGTTTCCTCGACCTCTACGTGGCGGGGTACGTGAAGTACTCGCCGGGCGCCGGGGGGCCGACCTCGCTGCAGTACGACGTCGAGGTGCCCTCCAGCCTCAACCCTTCATCGTTCCGACCCGAGCGCAACCTCCTGTTTCGCAACAACGGAGACGGGACGTTTCGGGAGGTGGCCGCGGTCGCGGCTGTCGAGGACCGCCAGGGGCGCAGCCTGCAGGCGGCATGGACCGACCTCGATGAAGACGGCTGGCCAGACCTCTACGTCGCGAACGACGTGTCCGACAACGTGCTCTTCCGGAACCGTGGCGACGGGACGTTCCTGGACGTCAGCCACGGGGCGCTAGTAGCCGATTACAGGGGCGCCATGGGGCTGGCCGTGGGGGACTGGGACCTCGACGGCGACACCGACATCTTCGTCACCCACTGGATCGCGCAGGAGAACGCGCTGTACAGCAGTATGCGGATGCGGCAGGCGCATCCCGACGGCTCGATGGCTGCCGAGCGCCCCGTGTCCGATCACCTGCAGTTTATGGACGAGGCGGATCGCCGGGGACTGGGGCAGATCGCCCTCGACTACATCGGGTTCGGGACGTCCTTCCTCGACTACGACAACGACGGCCGACTGGACCTCTTCATCGCGAACGGAAGCACGTTTCAGAGGTCGGACGCGCCCGAGTTGCTGGTTCCAATGCTGGACCAGCTGATGTGGAACCGGGGGGCGACGGACGGCTTCTTCGATGTGTCTGCCGTGAGCGGTGAGTATTTCGGCCGCGAGCTCGTGGGTCGCGGGATCGCCTTTGCCGACTACGACGCCGACGGGGACCTCGATGTGTTCGTGGCCAATAACGGGGGTCCCGGCGTGCTGTTGCGCAACGACGGCGGGTCGGACAAGCACTGGCTCAAGATCAGGCTGCAGGGCACCCGGAGTAACCGGTCGGGAATTGGCGCTCGTCTGCGCCTGGTGGCGGGGGAAATCACACAGACTCGAGAGGTGGGTGCCCAGGGGTCGTATCTGTCACAGCACACGCTCGAGCAGCATTTCGGGCTCGGTCCGGCGGTCCGGATCGACACGCTGGAGGTCGTCTGGCCGAGCGGCGAGCGACAGGTCGTCACGGGTCTGGTCGCCGACAGGACCGTGCGTGTCGTGGAGGGCGAGGCGGTAGATGAGGGCATGGCATCGGCGGGCTCGGCGGAGGAATGGGTCGCGCCGGTCGGTGCAAGGGACGACCGAACTCGAGCGGACGTGATCCGCTTCTGGGAGCTGCATCGGGCGGCGACACGCAGCCGGATCCAGGGTCGGGCAGAGGAGGCTGCCGAGCTGTATGAAGCGGCGCTCGCGCTGGATTCCGTGCACGAGAACACGCTCTACCACCTCGGCAGCATGCGCCTTCAACTGGGCGACCTGGACGGTGCGGCCTCCGCGTGGAAGCGTCTCGTGGCCGTCGCTCCAGGGAGTTCTCGCGGCCACACCCAGCTCGGCCTCCTCTACTCGTGCCTCGGCCAGGACCGCGAGATCGATCTCGCGCGGGCCACGACGGAATTCGAGCGCGCCCTGGAGATCAACAAGGAAGAGACCGGGCCGCTGCTGCGGCTCGCCGAAGTAGCGCTACTACGGGATGAGCGCGATGTGGCGGAGGACTACCTCGATGCCCTCCTCAGATCGAACGCAAAGAGTGTCGAGGCGTACTTCTTGAAGGGTTACATTCAGTATAGCGAAGGACGGCACGAGGAGGCCGCAACGCTGTTTACTGCCGCCGTGCAGGCGGGTAGGCGTGAGATGCCTGCCGAGCCCGGTCTGGGCGAGGGAGAGACGCGGAGCGGCCTTCCGATGCTGGCTGCACCCACCACGTGCCTGACCCCATCGACGGGGGCGAGAGGGCTCGCGGAACTGGCGGAGGTGGAGGGGGCTGATTTGAGTGGGGTAATGGGAGACCGGTACCGGGAGCTCGGGGCTCTGGTCCAGAACGCGCGCTCGAGGCGCGACTGACCACACGAGCCCGAGGGTTGCCGTTCTTGAAAGACGACGACCAGGCAACTTTCTGAACGAAAGAGAGCAGGATGCCGACGAAGACGCCGATCGATGGCGCTGAGTCGATCGCGACAGAGGAGCGCACTGGAACCGTGAAGGTGCAGCGAACCGATATGCACACGGTGGAGGTCGTATCGGACTCGGGAGAAGGTGCGCAGAAGTGTGGCCAGATCTTCGGCACCGTTAGCGCCAAGATGGGCAACGGGGTGTGGACGGTCGAAATCATCCCGGCCGAGATCCAGCCGCCCGCGCGGCTTCCGGCTGGCGCCAGCGGCAACCGCATACGGATTGGCTCCAAACCGGTGACCAACTGGGGCGACAGGACGAACCTGATGGTTGCCTTCAACGAGCAGGTACTCCTTGCCAGGCATCGCCTGGACGCGCTCGAGCCCGACGCGATCATCCTGCTCGAGAACATGTGGGCCGAGCACCGCGACGAGACGATTCGGGAGGAATGGAAGTCGGCGATGGAGGAGCTGTATGAAGCCGGCTAC
The DNA here is from genome assembly GCA_039587755.1 of Gemmatimonadota bacterium. GTDB lineage: Bacteria > Gemmatimonadota > Gemmatimonadetes > Palauibacterales > Palauibacteraceae > JBDHBD01. Next base: position 94,071 of record JBDHBD010000001.1, read on the forward strand.
CGGATCATCGAAGTTCCCATGGAAGAGCAGAGCCTCACGGTGGTCGACGATCCACAGCGTGGCAAGAACATGTTCGCGCTGGGCATGCTCTCCTGGGTTTACGACCTGGATCTGGAGCTCGTGAAGGCCCAGATCGCGCATGCGTTCCGCCGCAAGTCCGAGGAAATCTACCAGCGCAACGTGGATCTGCTGGAGCTGGGTGTGCGGTGGGCGGAGGAGCATCTGGATTTCCGGGTTGAGGTGCCCCGTGTGCCGACGGAGCAGCCGATGGTAGTGATGAACGGGAACCAGGCCGTGGCGCTCGGAGCCATCGCGGCCGGAATGGAGCTGGCCGCGATGTACCCGATCACCCCGGCCACCTCGGTCTCGCACTACCTGGGTGAAGTGTTCGAGAAGTTCGGCGGAGTCGTCCACCAGGCGGAAGACGAGATCGCGGCCGCCGGCGTCGCGATCGGTGCTTCGTACTCGGGGAAGGTAGCGTTCACGATCACTTCGGGGCCGGGCCTCGCCCTCAAGACCGAGTTCATCGGCCTTGCGATCATGGTCGAGGTGCCGCTCGTAGTCGTGGATGTGCAGCGTGGCGGACCGAGCACCGGCCTGCCAACCAAGGTGGAGCAGTCCGACCTGTTGGCCTCGATCTTCGGTCAGCCCGGCGACGCGCCGCATGTCGTGGTAGCTCCGGCCACGATCCAGGAGTGCCTCGAGATCATGGTCACGGCACGCCGCATAGCCGAGTCGTTTCGGACAGTGGTAATCGTCCTGTCCGACGCGAACCTGGCAACCGGCGTGCAGCCGTTTCCGCGGCCGTCGCTGGATCCGGAGTGGCACGCGGCGGCACCCGACTTGAGTCCGGTTCCCGACGGACTGGCGCCATACGAGTGGGACGAGCGGACGGGGCTTTCCCGGCGCTTCGTTCCGGGGCAGCCCGGAGGCGAGTTCACGGCCACTGGCCTGGCTCATGACGAACGCAGCAAGGTCGCGTACGCATCCGACATCAATCAACGCGGCGCCGACATGCGCAGCCGCAAGATCGCAGTGCTCCAGGGTCTGCTCAAACCGCCAACCGTGAATGGCGACGACTCGGGTGATCTGCTGGTAATCGGGTGGGGAAGCACCAAAGGCGCGATCGAAGAAGCAGTCGAGCGTGCGAAGGCGGAGGGCCGATCCGTCTCGTCGCTTCACCTCACGTTCCTGTCGCCGCTCGAGCCCGGGATCACGGAGATTCTGAAGAGGTTCAAGAAGGTCATGACGGTCGAGATCAACTACAGCGACGACGCGAACGCCCCCTACATTTCGGACGAAAACCGCCGGCGAGGCCAGCTGGCCTGGCTTCTGCGGGCCGCTACGCTGGTCGACGTAGACTGCTGGACGCGCGTGCTGGGTGAGCCCCTGCGGCCCGGCGTCATACACGAAGTGATCAGGGCGAACACGCCCGATGGAGGTGCACGGTGAGTGCAACGGGTTGCTCGCTCCTCTGGCTGGAGCAGGGTGAGGAGCGTGAATACAGTATGGCCGACTTCGAGGGTGCTCGCGCGCGCTGGTGCCCCGGCTGCGGTGACCACTCCGTGCTCACCTCGGTTCAGCGTCTGATGGCCGAAGAACAGTTGGCGCCCGAAAAGACCGTGTTCGTTTCCGGGATCGGTTGCTCGAGCCGCTTTCCGCACTACATCACCGCGTATGGCTTCCACGGGCTTCACGGCCGCGCGTTGCCGGTGGCAACCGGGATCAAGCTGAACCGTCCCGAACTGAACGTGTTCGCAGTCATGGGCGATGGAGACTGCGTGTCGATCGGCGCAGGGCATTGGATCCACGCGATTCGTTACAACGTGGACATGGTCGCTCTGATGCTGGACAACGAGGTGTACGGGCTGACCAAGAACCAGACGTCCCCGACGACGCCCCTGGGCTACTCGACCAACACGCAACCCTACGGAAGCTATCTGCCGGCCTTGAACCCGCTGGAGGCGACGCTCGGCGTGACGAACGCCTCGTTCGTGGCCCAAACCGCCGAGTGGATACCGCCCCATCTGTACGCCACGCTCCAGGCCGCGTATCGGCACCGGGGCTTCGCGTTCGTGCGGATTCTGCAGCGCTGCCCGAAGTTCACCGCGGACGTGTTCGCGGAGTACGTTAAGGATCCCAATCTCGTCGTCCTCCTGGAGCACGAGCGGGGCGTGAATGTCCAGGGGCTGGAGAAGATCTACAAGAACCGGCAGACACACGACCCGCTCGACATACGCGCGGCGCGGCATCTGGCGGAGACGGACGACAAGATTCGACTCGGCGTCTTCTTCCGTGATGAATCGAGACCGCGGTACGAGGAGACTCGCTCGCTGCCCGCGTTCTCGGTAGAGGAGAAGATCGACATCCTCAATCGGGAGCTGGACCGCCATGCCGTCTGATCCCGTCGTCACGCCCGAGACCGCCGAGCCGGACACCGAGCCCGCGTCGGAGGTGAACGCCGATCTCGGCCCGGAGATGGACGTGGAGGTCGAGGGGACGGCCAGTTCCGGGGAGCGGACGGATGGAGATGCGACCGGTGGCGAACCGTCGGACACAGGTGCCGAGGAACGAACGCAGCTCGACCGTGCCCGGGCGGCCCTCGAGAGCCCGCGGGAGAGGTTTCACTCGACGCTGGTCGTTACGGCGGACCAGGTGCGGAGCTACCTGACAGCCCACCGTTCGACGGACCCCGACAGCGGGGTCGACCGGGTCGCCGGGGAGCTGGGACCGTTCGCGAGCGGTCGCATCGATCCGCAGAGATTCGCCGAGCTCGTCTCGGAGGCAGAGCGATCCGATCTCGTGTCGCTCGAGCCGATGGAGCGGGCGCTCGATGCCCTTATCGGCCTCATCGAACGCGGCGACGAGCTGCACTTCGTGCGGGTGGATGCCGGCGGCGACCTGACCGAAGCGGTGGGACGGGCCCTGGCGGAGGCGGGTCGAGCCTTCGGCGCCGCCCGAGTGTTCGAGGCGGCCAGACGAGGTGCCTATGACCCGCAGACGCACGACGCGTGGCTGGCCTCGTTCTCATTCCGACACTGGAGTCGCGCCGAGCGAGGGCTCGCTCCTCCCCTCGTGATCGAAGTGGATGGAGGCGATTTGCGGGCTGCGGGCCTGGCCGAGTTCCTCGATGGCGGGCAGAAGCTGGTCCTGCTCGTCGAGGGTGAGTCGCCACCCGCACCTCTCGTGCGGCTCGTGAGTCCAGGCGTCCTCGTGTTGCAGACCGATGATCCCGCCGAGTTGAAACGTCTGGCAGCTGTGGAGGGGCCTGCGGTCGGCGCCATCGTGCCGGAGGGCGCGGGGCTGTTCGCACACGAGCCCGGCGCAGAGGGTGCGCGGGGCCGCCTCGAGGTCGCGTATCTGCCCGACGAGGAACCGCGTCGACGGCTTGGATCGCTGTCGGCCTTCCAGCAAGCGGAAGAGCTGCGGCAGCTGGCGGAGATGGCGGCCGGAGCGGTCGGAGCGGCTGGGACAGTGGGGGCGACCTCCGAATCAGGATCGGGCGCGGCGCCTGCGGTGACCGGCGAGGAAGCGGTGACCGCCGCGGCGAGCCCCGGTGACGATCGAGTGGACCGCCTCGCGGCCTGGCTGCTCACTCAGGCTGACCTCTCCGATCTGTGAGGAAACCGGCCACACGAGGGTGAGGGACGGGTAGAATGGTCGAGATGGGAGAGGCTCTCAACGCGGTCGCCATTCTGGGCGGTATGGGTCTCACGTTCGGGACCCTCATCGCGCTGGCCCACCGCAAGCTCAAGGTGTGGGAAGATCCGCGCATCGACGCGGTGACCGACGTGCTCCCCGGTGCGAACTGCGGGGCGTGTGGTCTCGCCGGTTGTCGTGCGTTCGCCGAGGCGGCCGTGAGCGGCGAGATCGCGCCCGCAGGGTGTACGGTCCTGGGCGAGCTCGAGGTTTTGCAGGTAGCTCAGATGCTGGGTGTGGAAGCGGGAGAGGCGGTGAAGCGTGTAGCCCGCCTCCTGTGTGCGGGCGGCTCCGATGTCGCCACATCCAAGGCTGACTATTTCGGAATCGGCAGCTGTGGGGCAGCGGTCGCGGTCGGCGGGGGCGGCAAGGCGTGCACCTGGGGTTGCGTTGGCTTGGCGGACTGTGCGGTCGCATGCGACTTCGACGCGATTCACATGAGCACCGTCGACCTGCCCGTCGTGGACCCGGTCAAGTGCACGGCCTGCAACGATTGTGTGGAGGCCTGCCCGCTGGATCTGTTCGTGCTGATGCCGCTCGAACAGAAGCTCATTGTGCAGTGCAAGAACCTTCTGGAAGGCGATGAGGCCGAGCAGGTGTGCCGGGCGGCCTGCAACGCCTGCGGGCGGTGCGCGGTGGACGCCGCGCCGGGACTGATCGAGATTGTCGACGGTCTGGCCCGCGTTGACTATTCGCGAAACGACCTGGCCGATCCGATCGCCGTGGCGCGGTGTCCGACGGATGCGATCGTTTGGGTGGAGGGGCAGCAGTTCGCCGAGCTTCGATTGCGCGACGAGGTGACGGCGGACTCGGGCGATCTGGTAGGGAGCATGACAGCATGATCAAGCGAAGAAACAAGGCAGGGGACAGCGACGCGGTCCGCTATCCCGGGACGCGCGCGGCACTGGACGGCGGGACTGCCGTCGTGCACGTCGAGACGTCCACCAGCGAAGGCGCGGGAGCGTACCCGATCACGCCCTCCACCCAGATGGGTGAGGGGTGGGCTGCCGCCGTTGCGGCCGGCAAGACGAACGTGCATGGCCGCCGTCTGATCTTCTTCGAGCCCGAGGGCGAGCACGCGGCCGCGGCCGTGACCGCGGGCATGAGCATGACAGGTCTGCGTGCCACGAACTTCTCCAGCGGCCAGGGGATCGCGTACATGCACGAATCGCTGTACGCGGCGGCTGGAAAGCGGCTGACCTACGTGCTCAACATCGCCGCGCGGGCGATGACCAAGCACGCGCTAAACGTGCACGCGGGCCACGACGACTACCACGCGATCGACGATACCGGCTTCTTCCAGTTGTTCGCGAAGAACGTGCAGAACATCGGCGACCTGACCGCCATCGCTCACCGGATCGCCGAGCTGTCGCTCACTCCCGGCGCCGTGGCGCAGGACGGGTTCCTCACCAGCCACGTGATCGAATCGGTGCAGCTCCCCGAGCCGGAGCTTCTGAAGGAGTATCTGGGCGACCCGGCCGACATCATCGAATCACCGACCCCGGCCCAGCGGTTCGTGTTCGGCGAGACACGTCGCCGTATCCCGGAGATCTTCGACTTCGACTACCCGGCCATGCTGGGCACCGTGCAGAACCAGGACAGCTACGCGCAGGGGGTGGCGGCTCAGAGGCCCTTTTACTTCGACCACGTGGCGGCTCTCTCCGACCAGGCGATGGAGGAGTACGCGGAGCTGACCGGGCGCCGGTACGAGCGGGCAATGGGACACCGCCTTGAGGACGCGGAGTACGTTCTCGTCGGTCAGGGCTCAGTGGTGACGAACGCCGAAGCGGTCGCGGACTATCTCCGCGATACGCGCGGGCTCAAGGTGGGCGTGCTCGATCTCGTGATGTTCCGCCCGTTCCCGGCCGACCTCGTGAGTCGGATGTTGGCGGGGAAGAGGAGCGTGACGGTGCTGGAGCGGCTCGATCAGCCGCTGGCCGTCGATCCTCCACTGCTGCGCGAGATTCGCGCCGCCATGGCCCAGGCGGTGGAGAACGGTCGGGCGGCCCGCCGCGACAGGAACGGCAAGCGCAACGGTGCACGCCCGTTCCCCGAGCTGCCTGCTCTCTCGGCCGACGAAGTGCCCGACTTCTACGCTGGCGGCTTCGGTTTCGGGAGCCGCGACCTACAGGCCGGCGATCTGATCGCAGCCGTCGACAACATGCTCGACGACGGGGACCACCGACGCCAGTTCTATCTGGGGATCGACTTCATCCTCGAGGACTCGCACCTGCCGAAGCTCGAGATCTGGCAGGAGCGGCTGCTGGACGACTATCCGGAGCTCGGAAAGCTGTCTCTCAAGTCGGCGGGCGACATCAACCTGCTCCCCTCGGGCTCGACCTCGATCCGAATCCACTCGGTGGGCGGCTGGGGCGCCATCACGATGGGGAAGAACATCGCGCTCACCGCGTTCGAGATGTTCGGCCTCGAGGTGAAGGCGAACCCCAAGTACGGCTCCGAGAAGAAAGGACAGCCCACGACGTTCTACGCCACGCTCGCAAACGAGCCGATCCGGCTGAACGCGGAGCTCAAGCACGTCGATGTGGTGCTGTCACCCGATCCGAACGTGTTCCGGAATTCCGACCCGCTGGCCGGGCTGGCGGAGGGTGGCGTGTTCGTGATCCAGAGCGACGAGGACCCGGAGGCGTTGTGGGAGTCGTTTCCTGCCGACGCGCGGCGCACGATCCGCGACCGAAAGATCGGGGTGTACGCTCTGGATGCGTTCCAGATCGCGACGGACGAGGCCAGCGATCCTGAGCTGCGCTACCGGATGCAGGGCACGGCCTTCATGGGCGCGTTCTTCGCGACCTCCCCCCTGGCCGGCGAGGCGGGTCTGGGCCGCGATCAGCTGTTCGAGGGGATCCGCAAGCAGCTCGACAAGAAGTTCGGCCACCTCGGCGAGCAGGTGGTGGGGGACAACCTTCGCGTGATCACGCGTGGGTACGACGAGGTGCGAGCGATCGAGTACGGCTCGGAAGAATCCGAGACGGAGGAAGTCCGTGAGGTCCTCGTGGGCCAGATCCCTCACCTCATGGACCACCCCGATGCGCTTCCGGGGATCGGCAATCAAGGGCGATTCTGGGAACAGGTGTGCGGTCTGTGCAACGTCGGCCAGGACCCGATCGCCGATCCGTTCGCCGCGTTCAGTGCCATTCCAGCGGCCAGCAGCACGATCCGCGACATGACCGATATCCGTTTCGAGGTGCCGGAGTTCATCCCGGACCTGTGCACGGGCTGCTCGCAGTGCTGGACGCAGTGCCCGGACGCCGCGATCCCGGGTGTGGTGAACACGGTCGAGGACGTGATCGACACGGCCATCCGAACGGCGGCCAACGGCCGACCGCTGGATCGGATCAAGCAGGTTTCCAAGAACTTGGCACGCGAGTCGCGAAAGATCCTCAAGGGCGTGCCGTTCACCACGTTCGAGAACGTCATCTCGGACGCGTACAAGAACCTCTCGGCCAAGCTGGGCTGGGACGTCGAACGCATGCGCGCGCTCGACGAAGAGTTCGCAGCCGTCTACTCGGTGCTCGAGGGCTTCCCGCTGGCCAAGACCGTACCGTTCTTCGACGTTCCTGAGCGGAAAGAAAAGGGAAGTGGAGGCCTCCTCTCCATCACGGTCAGCCCGGATGCCTGCAAGGGCTGCAACATCTGTGTCGACGTCTGTCCGGAGGACGCGCTCATCACGGTCCGGCAGGACGACGAAATCGTCTACAAGCTGCGCCGCAACTGGGAGCTGTGGGAGAATCTGCCGGATACCCGCGACCGGTATTTGAACGTCAGTGACATCGAGGAGGGGATCGGCGTCCTGCCCACGCTGCTGCTCAAAAAGGACATTTACCGGTCGATGGTAGGTGGTGACGGCGCCTGCATGGGGTGCGGCGAGAAGACGGCCGTCCACCTCATCGTCTCGGCGGTCGAAGCACTCATGCAGCCGCGGGTCGAGGCGTTCGTGCAGAAGCTTGACGGACTGATCGGCGGTCTGGATGCGAAGGCGCGCGAGCTGCTCGCGGCCGATGCGGATCTCGACCTGGCCAGCCTCGGTGCCGGCGACGTCGAGTTGAACCTGGATGACGGGAAAAGGGCCCTCCTGCAGGGTTACGAACGCTCGATCGAGGCGCTGAAGGATCTCCGGTGGCGCTACGTCGAAGGCCCCAGCAGCCAGGGCCGCGCAAACATGTCGATAACCAACAGCACGGGCTGCTCGTCGGTTTGGGGGAGTACCTATCCCTACAATCCCTACCCGTATCCGTGGGTGAACCACCTCTTCCAGGACGCCCCTTCGATCGCGATCGGCGTGTTCGAGGGTCAGATGCGGAAGATGGCTGACGCCTTCATCGCGGTCAGGCGGGCCGAGGCGCAGCTCGACGGATCGTACGACCCCGACGTGCACGAGCCGCAATTCCAGACGGTCGACTGGAAGGAGTTCTCCGACGAAGAGTTCGACCTCTGTCCACCGGTCATGGCGATCGGTGGCGACGGGGCGATGCTCGACATCGGCTTCCAGAACCTGTCCCGTTTGCTCGCGTCCGGGAAGCCGATCCGCGTGATCGTGCTGGACACACAGGTCTACTCGAACACGGGCGGACAGGCTTGCACCAGTGGGTTCACGGGGCAGATTTCGGACATGGCGCCGTACGGCAAGGCGCAGCACGGAAAGCAGGAGACGCGGAAGGAGCTGGCGCTGATCGGAATGGCGCACCGGGGTGCCTACGTGCTCCAGACCTCGCAAGCGCTGCCGTCGCACCTGATCGGTGGCGTGCTCAAGGGTCTGCAGTCCCCGCGTCCAGCCGTGTTCAACGTGTACACGCCGTGCCCGGTGGAGCACGGATTGGCGGACGAATGGGCGCCGCACGCCGCGAAGCTGGCACTCGAGAGCCGGGCGTTCGCCCACCTGGTATACGATCCCGACGCCGGGGCGACTTTCGCCGACTGCCTCGACCTGTCGGGCAACCCGTCGGTGGAAGACACCTGGCCCGCCTACGAACTGACGCACGTGGACGACCGGGGGGAGGAGCAGACCCTGGAGCTCCCGGTCACGATCGCGGATTGGGCGGCCACCGAAGGACGCTTCAAGAAACAGTTCCGGAGCATAGCCCGCGATGCCTGGGATGACGACATGGTCCCGTTCCATGAGTACGTTGCGGGGTTGCCCGACGATCGTGAGGGCAAGACCCCGTTCATCTACGTACTGGGATCCGACAAGCAGCTCGATCGGCTGGTCGCGTCCGAGGAAATCGTCGCGCTGGCCGACGACCGGCTCCTCTTCTGGCACCAGCTGAAGGAGCTTGCGGGTCTCGAAGTGCCGGAATCGGCCCGCGCGAGCGTGGAGGACGAGCTCGAGGCCGAGTTCGACGCCAGGGTGGAGGCGCTGCGGACCGAGTACGAGGCGCAGCTGGTCGAGCTGAAGGCCACGTATCCGGGGCTGGTCGCCCGCCGGCTCGCCGAAGGACTGATCAAGGCAAATGGGGACTCGACGGTCGCAGACCTCGTGGCCAAGGCCGTTGCCACACCGGGACTCGAGCCCGTCCGTGTGGATCCGGGAGCACTGGCTGGCATGGCTGCGCCGGCACCAGCAGCGACAGCTGCGGCTCCGGCGGTCGACGCAGCCCCGCTCGCCGGGACGCCGGCGGCCGATGTCGCCACGGCCGTGGCCCCCGCACCGGTCATCGAAGAGGAAGAGGAAGAGGGTCTCGTTCTCGAGCCCTACGTCGACTCCGAGCTGTGCACCTCGTGCGACGAGTGCATCAACATCAACAACAAGCTGTTCGCTTACAACAAGAAGAAGCAGGCGTACATCGCGGACGCGCGAGCCGGTACCTTCGCGGAGATCGTACAGGGGGCCGAGCGTTGCACGGTGCGCATCATCCATCCGGGCACACCGCTGAACCCGAAGGAGAAAGACCTCGAGAAGTGGCTGAAGCGGGCGGAGCAGTTCAACTAGCGGGCTGCCTCGCACGTCGACCGATCTCGGGGAGAGAGGCGAACGGCGAACGGCCCCACGAGCGATGCCCTTTCGGCTGAGCTTTCGTCACGGGGTCCATCCACCGGATTCGAAGCGGCTCACGGCAGACGTGGCGGTGCGTCGGATGCCGTTTCCCGCCGAACTGGCCCTCCCGCTCCGCCAGCATGGCGGAAAGCCGGCACGGCTGTTGGCGCGAGTCGGTGATCGGGTCGAACGCGGTGACAAGCTGGCCGAGGCGGACGGCTTTGTCTCGGTCCCGATCCACGCATCCGCGGCTGGCACGGTCACAGATGTTGGTTGGTGGCCACACCCCGACGGAAGCCAGGCACAGACCGTTCGGATCGCGGTCGAGCGCTTCTCGCCTCAGGTGCCCCGCCCGCGGATCATCCCGCGCTGGGAGGGTCTCACACCCCAGCAGGTCGTGGAGGCCGTGCAACGGGCCGGGGTCGTCGGCCTGGGCGGGGCCGCCTTTCCGACCCACGTGAAACTGCTCCCTCCAGAAGGAACCGACGTGCATACGCTGGTCGTGAACGGCGCGGAGTGCGAGCCGTACCTCACTACCGATCACAGGACAATGGTCGAGTTCCCCGATCGGGTGCACTTCGGAATCCGCGTGATGATGCACGCGCTTGGGGTCGACCGGGCCGTGATCGGCGTCGAGAAGAACAAACCAGACGCGATCCGCATCCTCCGAGAGAGTGCCCCGGACGATCTGGACATCTCGGTCGAGGGGCTGACGGTCAAGTATCCGCAGGGATACGAGAAGATGTTGATCAAGGCAATTCTGGACCTTGAGGTCCCTTCGGGGAAGCTGCCGATCCACATGGGAGTCGTCGTACAGAACGTCGGCTCGTTGGCCTGCATCGCCGAGGTGTTTCAGACCGGGCTGCCGCTCATAGAGCGCATCGTGACCGTGAGCGGTCCGGGCGTGCGACGACCGTCCAACCTCATCGTGCCCGTGGGCACGAAGCTGCGGGACGTGCTCGAGTACTGTGACGGCGTGACGGACGACGCATCCGAGATCATTCTCGGGGGCCCGATGATGGGCTCGCCGCAGCCCGACCTGGACGCGCCGATCATCAAGGGAACGACCGGAGTGATCGTGCTGACCGAGCGCGAGTCCAAGCCGAAGCGCTCCTACCCGTGCATTAGCTGCGGCCGATGCCTCGATGCCTGTCCGATGTTCCTGAATCCTTCGTTACTGGGTCAGCTCGCCCAGGCGGCGCGCTACGAGGAGATGGAGACCGCGGCCCTGGCGGACTGCATGCTGTGCGGGGCCTGCTCGTACGTCTGTCCATCGAACATCCCGCTCTCGCAGATGTTCGCGCTCAGCAAGGCAGCGCTCCAGCGCCAGCGCACTCGTGTCGCATGACGGAGCCTCGTCTCGAGCTCACGGCTTCGCCGCACCTCAAGGCGCGGGACTCCACACCTCGCATTATGTGGTCGGTGGTTGGAAGCCTGCTCCCCGTCATCGCGGCCGCCATCTACTTTTTCGGGCCGAGTGCGCTCATCGTGCTGGTGGCGGCTACCCTGGGCGCCGTTCTCACAGAGCGCGCATTCGGGCCGCCAGGAAGCGTGTGGGACGGGTCGGCTGTCATCACGGGATTGCTCCTCGGACTGACGCTCCCTCCAGGCCTGCCAGCCTGGATGTGCTTCCTGGGAGGAGCCTTCGGAGTCGGGTTCGGCAAGCTCGTCTTCGGTGGATTGGGTCAGAACCTGTTCAACCCGGCCCTGCTCGGTCGGGCGTTCCTCCAGGCTTCTTTTCCCGCGGTCCTCACGACCTGGCCGACTTGGCCGTCCGAGCAGGCAAACTGGTGGGCGCTGCGCGGCGACAACCTGGCCCTTCCTTTCATGACACCGCAGGTCGATGTGGTGTCGGGTGCCACGCCACTCGGGCTTATGAAGTTCGAGTCGACTCCGACGGAGCTGTGGCCTCTCATGATCGGGAACGTAGGCGGATCTCTCGGTGAGACCGCCGGGCTGGTGATTCTGGCCGGTGGCCTTTACCTGGCCGCGCGAAACCATCTGAACTGGCGAATCCCGGTGAGCATTCTGGCGACGGTCGCGCTGCTCGCCACCTTGCTGCACGCGCTGGACGGCGCCCGCTATCCGGGCCCGCTGTTCATGCTGTTCTCGGGTGGCTTGATGATCGGGGCGGTCTACATGGCGACGGATATGGTCACCTCGCCCGTGACCAACAGGGGCGCCTGGGTGTTCGGGATCGGGATCGGGCTGCTCGTCGTGGCCATCCGAAGCTGGGGTGGCCTCCCTGAAGGGGTCATGTACGCGATCCTGTTCATGAACGCCCTGGTGCCGTTCATCAATCGGGCGACACAACCGAAGGTCTTCGGTCGCGGCCGTCCGGCCGCCGGGAGTGAAGCTCCGGCGTGAGCGGGCACCCGATCGACCCGTCAGAGGGGAAGGGACCCCTCGCAGGGACCGGCGCCGGCGGGGGCAGCGCACCCGATGCCGGCGGTGGCCCCAGCGCCCCTCCACCGCTCTCCGCCAGGGAGGTGCCGGCTTGGCGTCTGATGCTCACTCTGGCCGTCGCAGGCGCGCTGGCCGGTCTGGTGATCGTGTCGGTGTTCGGGTGGGCGGAGCCTCGAATCGAGGCCCACAGAGCCGAGGTGTTGCGCGCCGCGATCGCTGAGGTGCTGGGTCAGCCGGAGCGCTCGGCGACGCTGTTTCGATACCAGGACCGTCTGCTCGCCGAGCTTCCCGCGGGCGTGGATTCCGTCGATCTGGACCGCGTGTACGTCGGGGTCGACACCGCAGGGGACCGGATCGGCTTCGCGATCACCGGCGAGCAGCCGGGCTATCAGGACTTCGTGCGTATCATTTTCGGCTATCAGGCCGTCTCCGGCGAACTGCGAGGGATGAAGGTTCTGGAGAGCAAGGAGACACCAGGGCTGGGAGACAAGATCGAAAAGGACAGTGCGTTCGTCGGTGCGTTCGTCGGCGTGCTGGCGCCGATCCAGGGCGTCAAGGAGGGCCGCGGTACCGGTGATCCACACGAGGTGGACATGATTACGGGGGCCACGATCTCGTCGCGCACGGTCATCGCCATCATCAACGATCGGCTCGAAGTTCTCGGACCGCTGCTCGATGCGTACGTGGCACAGGATCGGGCGGGCGAGCCCGGCAGCGAGGCGGAAGAGAGCGAGCTCGAAGAGGATGGGGAGACCGGATGACGTCAGAGCCCCTTCACGATCAGGCGGAAAACGCCGTGCAGATGGGTGCCGACGCAGCGGAGAAGCGGCCGGAGGCGGCCGCGCGCGATCGCGAGGTGCCGAACCTCGTCGGACCCGGCACCACGCCGCTCTACGACCTCACCCGCGGGATCTGGAAAGAGAACCCAGTGCTGGTGCAGCTGCTCGGTCTATGCCCGGCGCTGGCCGTGACGAACACCGTAGCGAACAGTCTCGCGATGGGCCTGGCCACCTTCTTCGTGTTGCTCGGCTCCAGCTTCCTCGTCTCGAGCTTCAAGCGCTTCATCCCGAGTGAGATCCGCATCGCCGCCTACATTCTCATCATCGCAACCTTCGTGACGATCGCCGACCTCGTACTGGCGGCCGTCGTGCCCGACGTCCACAAGGCGCTCGGCGCGTTCATCGCGCTCATCGTCGTCAACTGCATGATCCTGGGTCGACAGGAAGCGTTTGCCTCCAAGCGACCGGTGGGTCGGGCGATGCTCGACGCGATCGGAACCGGGGTCGGCTTCATAATCGCGCTCCTCATGATGGGGGCCGTGCGAGAGCTGCTCGGCAACGGCAGCCTGCTCGGGTGGAAGGTATTCGGGGATTCGTTCGAGCCGTGGATCATCATGATCCTGCCGCCGGGAGGTTTCCTCGCGCTCGGGTTCATTCTCCTGGGCTTCGGCTGGTGGAGCTCGCGTCACGAGCCGACGCGTGTTCGCCACTGGCCGCACGGAGTCGCGGAGAGGAGGGTCGCATGAGCGTGGGCGGAGAGCTGTTCTGGATCTTCATCTCCGCGATGCTGGTGAACAACTTCACTCTGCACCTCTTTCTCGGCTTGTGTCCCTTCATGGGCGTCTCGGCCCGCGTCTCCACGGCGCTTCGGATGGGCGCGGCGAACATCTTCGTGATGACGATCACGTCACTGGTCGCCTCGTTCCTGAACGCCTTCGTGCTGCCCTATGCACCCTATCTGCGCCTGATCTCGTTCATCGTCGTCATCGCCTCGCTAGTGCAGATCGTGGAGATGATGATCAAGAAGCTCAGCCCCGTTCTGTTTCGGCAGCTCGGTATCTTTCTGCCGCTCATCACGACGAACTGCGCGATTCTCGGCCTCGCGATCTTCCAGACGAATCGGGGCTACGGCTTTCTCCGCGGCCTCTCGTTCGCCCTCGGGGCCGGTCTCGGTCTGACGCTGGCGCTCGTCTTGATGGCCTCGATCCGGGAGCGCGCCGAGCTGTCTGATGTGCCGGCGATCGCGCGCAACATGGGATTAGTGCTGATCATTGCGGGAAGCCTTTCGCTGGCCTTCATGGGCTTCGCCGGGCTGTTCAGCTCATGATGATCGAACTGGTGGCAATCGCGGCCTGCGCCGGGCTGTTCGTGCTCTTCGGACGGTTGCCCCGCGGATCGTCGGGGTGCCCGTCTGACTGCGGATGCGCGGCGGGCAGCTGCACGCGGAGGGACGAAACCGCAGGCATCGACGCGTAGCGAATCGAGTAACTGACAAGACCGATGAGAAAGAAGAGACCGACGATGACGAAAAGCGACTCCTCGCTCCGCCTCTCGCGACGGAGGTTCGTCGCGCTCGGCGCAGGCGCGTTCGCGCTCCTCGCCACGCCGGTCGTGTTGCGACAACGGGTGAAGCTCGTGCGACGGCGTTTGCCCGTGATGGGCACAGTCGCCGAAGTAGCCGTGCTTCACGAGGATTCACGCGAGGCACATAGGGCGATCGACGCGGCGCTCGAGGAGCTGCGCCGGGTGGAACGCACGATGACGCGTCACCGGTCCGACTCGGAGGTGGGACGGGCGAACGAGAACGCGTTGCGGAAGGCGGTTCCCGTTGGAGCGGAGACGGCGACCGTGCTCGAGGAGGCGCTCCGCTGGGCTGAGTGCAGCGGCGGTCGATTCGATCCGTGTCTGGGTCGGCTCACCGCCTTGTGGGACGTGGGATTCAGAAGCTCTCCGCCCGATGAGGCCGATGTCGGGCGCCTGACCGGCGACGATCTGTTTCGTTTTCTGGAGGTGGAGCGCGGATACGGGTCGCACACTGTTCGCTTCCATGATCCGAGAATCGCGCTGGATCTGGGCGGCATCGGAAAAGGATATGCGGTGGATCGCGCCGTGCGTGCGCTGCGCGAGCTCGGGATCGAGCACGGTCTGGTCAACGCAGGCGGCGACCTGTACGCCATGGGGAGATCGGAGGACGGCGACGCCTGGCGGGTTGGGGTCCAGTCGCCGGCCAACCCGGGCCGGCTGCTCACGACCCTGGACGTGTCGGACATCGCGATCGCCACTTCCGGCGACTACATGCAGTACTTCGACCACGACGGCCGACGATATCACCATCTGGTGGATCCGCGGACCGGTGCCCCACGAATGAACGGGCTACACGGGGTCACGGTATCGGCGGCCGATTGCATGACGGCCGATGCCGCCGCGACGACCGTGTTCGGCGCGGGTCGGGAGTCCGGCCGCCGTCTGCTGGCGGAGAGTGCGCCCGACGCCCGCATCCTGGTGGTCGCCTGACGCATCTCGCGTGGGCGTGAATCGCCGACCGGCGTTCGGTGTTTAACGAGGGCAGGTCAGGCAGGCGTCTTATATAGAGGCTCTGACCATATAGAGGCTCTGGACAACAGATCGCAGATCCCCGGACTGGGAGGCCTCATGCAACGAATCCGTTCCGGGCACGGCGCCATTCACGCAATCTTGATCCCTGTCGCCGTTTTAACAGCCGTCGGTTGCTCCAGTGACATCCTGGGCGACGACCCGAGTACGGGGATCGATCTGACGGTGGTCAAGGGACCGATCAACCCGGTCGTCAGGGAGGGAGAGGACAACACGCTCCCGGTGGCCGATGCCACCGTGGAGTTCCGGCGGTTGGAAGGGGGGAGGCACACCCTTCGGACCGACGAGGCAGGCGTCGCGCGAGCGTCCCTGGTGCCGGGAACGTACGTGGTAACGGTTACCGAGTGTCCCCTGACGCTCGCTCTTCCGGATCCGGATACGGTTCAAGTCGTGTCCGGTGAGCGACAGAGTCTCCGGCAGGAGTGCGACACCGGAATACGCTGATCCGAGAGGAACCGCCAAAGATGACGTTCGATGTCGAGGAGGGCATGCAGGTCCTCTCACGCACGCCCGACACCCTGCGGGCGCTGCTCAGCGGCTTACCCGACCGGCTCCAGCGAGGAGACGAGGGGCCGGACACCTTCACTCCCTACGACGTCGTGGGCCACCTGATCCACGGCGAGCACACCGATTGGATTCCGCGTGCACGTCGGATCCTGGAGCACGGCGAGTCACGCCCCTTCGAGCCGTTCGACCGTTTTGCCCACCTGGACGGCGACCGCAGCCGCACGCTGGACGAGCTGCTCGACGAGTTCGAAGAGCTGCGGGATCGGAACCTGGGGAGCCTGAGGGACATGATGGCGGGCGCGCCGGACCTCGGGGCACGGGGGCTGCACCCTGAACTGGGATCGGTCACCCTCGGGGAATTGCTGGCCACCTGGGTGGCGCACGATCTCACACACCTTATCCAGATCGCGCGCACGCTGGCCAGACAGTACGAAGAGCTGGTCGGGCCCTGGCGGGCGTACCTTTCTCTCTTCGCGCCGCCCGCCGACAGCTGAGTCGCCGTCGCTACTGCTGCGTGCGAGCTTCCTTCACCGCAACGCGGAGTGACTCGCCGTATGGCGGCTGGTGCACACCGCGCTCGGTGACGATGCCAGCGATGAGTTCGGCGGGCGTAATGTCGAAGGCCGGGCTCCATACGTCGGCATCGGCGGGCGCCGTCTGCAGGCCGAAGCCTCGTCGCACCTCATCAGGGCTACGGTGCTCGATCGGTATGCTCTCGCCTGACGGGGCGGACAGGTCGACCGTCGACGTCGGCGCGAGAACGTAGAACGGGATTCCATGGTGTCGAGCGAGAACCGCCAGAGCGTAGGTGCCGATCTTGTTCGCCGTGTCACCGTTCGCCGCGATTCGGTCCGCCCCTACGAACACGAGATCCGGTCGCTCGCGGGACATGAGCGCGCCCGCCGTGTTGTCGGAGATCACGGTCACGGGCACACCCGCCCGGGTGAGTTCCCAGGCCGTCAGTCGACTTCCCTGTAGCAGCGGTCTCGTTTCATTGGCGAACACCCGTATTCGCAGTCCGCGCTCCGCGGCCACGTAGACCGGAGCCAGTGCCGTACCGATCCCGCCTGTCGCCAGCGCCCCTGCGTTGCAGTGCGTCACCACGGCCGAACCGTCCCGGAGAAGTGCCACGGCATGTTCGCCGATCTGACGGCAGGTGACCCGGTCGAGCTCGAGGATTCGGTCGGCCTCGGTGCGCAGCCGGTCCGCCAGGTTCGAGGTGGCTCGAGGCTCGGAGGCGCGACCGCCATGCTCCGCCGGATCTGCGGCCGGCATCCCTGCGATGGCTCGCATGTGCCCGAGGGCCCACGTGAGGTTGACGGCCGTGGGGCGTGCGACGGCCAGACGGTCGCACCAGGCGAGGACACGCTCGCGGAGGCGCACGTCGGTGATCGGCTGGCCGGCCGCCGTGGCCTCGACGACCGCGCGCCGGGCGAGCGCGGCGATGCCCATGGCGGCGGTGATTCCGATCAGGGGTGCCCCGCGGACGCGCAGGTGCCCGATCGCCTCTTCGATCTCCTCGACCTCGTGCAGCTCGCGCTCCACGTAGCGGGTCGGGAGTTCCGTCTGATCGAGTATGATCAGACCGGTCCCCTCGGGCGTCCAGCGAATGCGCTGGGGAAGCTCGATGGCCACTTTCCTCTGGTCTCGCCGTTCCAGGGCGCTTTACGCGGCCAGAGGCTCGGAGAAGTCGCCCGGCACCGGGCCGACGAGCTCCTCGAACGCCGCGTACGTCATGTCGATGGCCGTTCGGTGATCGCCCGCATGAAAGGCGATATGCTCGTCCTCCCGCAGGCTCTCGTCGACGAACGTCGTCTGGCCATACAGGTTGCCGAACGGCGGCATGGCACCCAGCTCGCAATCCGGGTACAGCTCCGCGAACTCCTCTTCGGTCGCCAGCTCAACCTCCGTCGCGCCGGTGACCCGTCGGAGCTTGTCCGGGTCCACTCGTCGGGTGGCGGGTAGCGTCGCCAGCGCGGGCGAGCCGTCCAACAGCACGACGACCGTCTTGGCCCAGTTACGACCCGGCACGTGCGTGGCTGCGGCTTCCTCGAGAGCCGTGAACGCGGGATCGTGCACGATTACATGGTAATCGGCGCCACTTTCAGCCAGCATATTCTCGAGTCGCGTTGCGATAGACACATCAACCTCCCGATGGTACGTGCCCTGAACCCACACCTCCACGGACTTGGGCTCACCTATAGGATAGCCTCTCGAGGCCGCCCTGTCTGTCAGGAGATTCTTGAGTCTGCGTGTAGGGTTTTTCCCCTCACGCGTGTGGGGAAAAACCCTACGTGCATGAGGGGAATTTCCCCTTCTGGCTGCGGGGAGATTCCCCTGTCGATCGCCTCGCAGCAACCCGTAACGCTCGTTAGTTTCAGACAACGGGCACAACGGGGAGGAGAACGATGCTTCGAGAGTATGCGTGTATCTTGACCGCCGTCGTGCTCGCTGCCGGAGGGTGCCAGAGCGCGGAGGATCGGGCGGCTGCCGAAGACGCCAGTCGTCAAGCCGCGCTGCGGGCGGCCCGCGCGGATTCGGTCCTCATGGCCGAGGCGCGGTACGACCCCGCCGTTTTTGACACGATCACCTGGGAGAGCCAGGAGGCCCGGTTCGAGCGCGGAAGCGTGGTCTGGTCGTTCAGCTGTGCCAAGTGCCATGGCGCCGGGGGACGTGGAGGCGGCGAGATGGCCCGGCAGCACGAGCTGTCCATTCCGTCGCTGCTCGCCCCGGACTGGGGGCTCGCCGGCGACCAGGCAGAGATCCGACACAAAGTGTACGTTGGCCACGAGAGCGAGATGCCGAGTTGGGGCCTGTACGGGCTTGCGTACCGTGACGTCGACGGAGTCGCCTTCTACATTGAAGAGGGTCTGCGGGCCCAGGCCGAGGAAGAGAACTGACGGGACCATCTTCGGTCCACCACAGAAAGGTTCGCATGGCATCGCGCACGGCCCATCTCACGCCGGAGGACGGCCTCGTTCGGCTTCCCGGCCCGGGAGGCGAGCGTTTCGTCTCGCTGTTCGAACAAGCAGGCCTGGAGGTTGAGCTCTACGCCCCGCGAGGGAACGATCCGCAGCAGCCGCACGATCGGGACGAGCTGTACGTCGTGATTCGGGGCTCGGGGATGTTCTTCGACGGGGTCACACGTCGTGAGTTCGGTCCAGGGCATCTGCTCTTCGTGCCGGCCGGGGTGGAGCACAGGTTCGAGGAGTTCACGGACGACCTCGCCGTGTGGGTCGTTTTCTTCGGCTCGGCCGGTAGTTAGTTCGAACGCTCCGGCATCAGGTCCCTTGGTACGTCGGGCCGGCTATCCGCCAGTAACGTCATCGTGCGGCTGATCCCGTGCGATAGGCACGCCACACATCCCATTTCGGCAGGAGCGCAACATGACCGGGAGACTCGCCTCGGGCGGGATCAGTGGAATCGTCGTATTCGCCACGGCGGTGCTACTCGTCCTGAACAGCCACCCTTCGAGCGCGCAGCAGGAGCCGCCGGGCCGATTCGCGCCGGCCGATGTGTTCGAGCTCGAGCTGGCCGTCGATCCCCAGATCTCGCCCGACGGAAGGCGCGTCGTGTACGTACGGACCGCCATGGATGTGATGACGGACCGACCGCGACGCCAGCTATGGGTCGTCAGCGCCGACGGTACCGGTCACCGTCCCCTTGTCACCGGGCCGGAAAGTTATTCCTCGCCGCGCTGGTCGCCGGATGGCTCCCGTCTTCTCTACGTAACGGGAGACGAGAACGGAACACCGCAGCTTCACCTCCGCTGGATGGATACCGGGCAGACGGCGAAGCTGACGCAACTTCCGCGATCGCCGGGCGGGCTCAGCTGGTCACCGGACGGCACCCGGATTGCCTTCACGATGTTCGTTCCGGAGGCCGCGGAACCGTTCGCCGAGCTCCCGGCCAGGCCGGAAGGGGCGCAGTGGGCCGAGCCCGCAAAGGTCATCGAGACCATGTTCTACCGTGCCGACGGCACCGGCTTCCTGGAGGAAGGTCACACACACGTCTTCGTGGTCCCTGCAGAGGGCGGCACGCCACGCAAGCTTACGAGAGGCCCGTACAATCACGGGGGCACCCCGTCGTGGACGCCGGACGGAGCGTCACTCGTCATCTCGGCGAATCGTCGGGACGAGTGGGAGTACGAGCCGAACGATACGGAGCTGTTCGAGCTGTCACTGGCCGACGGCGACCTGAGGCAGCTCACCTCGCGCCACGGGCCTGACGCGAATCCACATGTCTCGCCCGACGGCTCGCTCATCGCCTACACCGGCTACGATGAGCGTTATCAGGGTTTTCAGACCACGAAGCTCCATGTGATGCCACGCGACCGGGGAGAGAGTCGGGTTCTGACGCGAGACCTCGACCGGGCTGTGGGCCAGGTCCGCTGGGCTCCCGACGGCCGTGGCCTGTTCTTTCAGTTCAACGATCGTGGAAACGGCAAGGTCGCCTACGTGACGCTGGACGGTAACGTGGCCGCGCTGGCCGACGACCTCGGCGGCACCTCGCTCGGCCGCCCATACTCCAGTGGGTCCTACTCAGTGGCTGACAACGGGCGCTTCGCCTTCACGCGATCCCGGCCACACCATCCCGCGGACGTGGCCATCGGCGCTCCGGGGCAGCCACCGCAGCGGCTCACGAACCTCAACGAAGATCTGTTAGGCCACAAGACGCTGGGCGAGGTAGAGGAGATCTGGTTCGAATCGTCACACGACGGTCGAGAGATCCAGGGTTGGATCGTCAAGCCACCCGACTTCGACCCGACTCGAAAGTACCCGCTGATTCTGGAGATCCACGGTGGCCCGTTCGCCAATTACGGGGACAGGTTCACGGCCGAGATTCAGCTGTACGCGGCCGCGGGGTACGTCGTCCTGTACACTAACCCGCGCGGAAGCACGAGCTACGGGCAGGAGTTCGGAAACCTCATTCACCACGCGTATCCGGGGGACGACTATCACGATCTGATGTCGGGCGTCGATGCCGTGGTGGCCCGCGGCTATGTGGATGAGGATCAGCTGTTCGTGACGGGCGGCAGCGGCGGCGGTGTGCTGAGCTCGTGGATCGTCGGACACACTGACCGCTTCGCGGCGGCGGCCGTCCAGAAGCCCGTCATCAACTGGTATAGCTGGGTGCTGACCGCGGACTTCGGTGCCAACGCCTACAAGTACTGGTTCCCGGCGCTGCCCTGGGAGGACCCCGATCACTACCTGGCTCGGTCCCCGATCCAATACGCTGGCAACATCACGACGCCCACGATGCTGATCACGGGTGAGGTCGACTATCGGACACCGATGTCCGAGTCGGAGCAGCTCTACCAAGCGCTCAAGATTCGCAAGGTAGACACCGCGTTCATTCGGATCCCGGACGCGTCGCACGGCATCGCGGCCCGCCCCAGCAACCTGATCGCGAAGGTGGCCCACATTCTCGCATGGTTCGAGCGCTACAGGACGACAGAAGAATGACGTCGGACCGACCATCCCGAGGGTTCGCCGCGGCTCAGGGGAGAACGACGGCGGGATACGAGCCGACCTGGCACGAGAGCGACGAGTTCTGGATCGCCGCCGGATCGGCGCTCTTCCGGCCCGCCGCTTGGGAGGAAGCCGCGAAGCAGTCCGAGCAGCTCGCCGGTCTGCTGGGGCTGGCGCCGGGGGCGCGGATTCTCGACCTGTGCTGCGGTCCCGGCCGATACGCGATCCCGCTCGCGCGGCAGGGCTACCGTGTCACGGCAGTGGATCGCACGGCAGCGTTCCTCGAGGAAGGAAGGCGAAGGGCGGAAGCGGCCGGTGTGGAGGTGGAGTTCGTGCAGCAAGACATGCGACGCTTCTCCAGGCCCGAGGCGTTCGACGCGACCATCAACATACTCACCTCGTTCGGTTACTTCGAAGACCCGGAAGACGATCGACGCGTCGTGGACAACGTGCGCGCTTCGCTGGTCGAGGACGGCGTTTTCCTGGTGGACACGTACGGCAAGGAGGTCATCGCCCGCATTTTCCAGGCGCGCGATTGGGACGAACGGGACGGCGAGCTATGGCTGTACGAGCGCCGTGTCGACGCGGCGTGGTCACAGATGGTCAACCGCTGGATCCGGATCACCGATGAGGAGCGAAGAGAGTTTCATCTCTCGCACCGACTGTTCTCGGCCACGGAGCTCGAAAGCCTGATCCTCGGATGTGGCTTTGCCTCGGCGCGGAGCTACGGAGACCTGGTCGGTGCTCCGTACGATCAGAACGCGAGCCGGCTGGTCGTGGTGGGCCGGAAGTAGCCCCCGGACGTCCGCCAGCCTTCACCCTCCGTTTCCCAGCCTCGCCTGCAGACGCTCCAGGGCACCCAGGAGGTCGGGTGCCAGCTCCAGAACGGATCCGAGTGGATCCTCTTTCAGCGCTCGCACCCGGCGTGGCATCGATCGGATCGTGAAGCGGCCCATCTCGAGCCCCGGCTTGACCTCCTTCCAACGGAGCGGCGCCGAGACGGGGGCACCGGGGAGCGGGCGCACGCTGTAAGGGGCGACGATCAACCGGCCGCGGCCGTTCTGGACGCAATCCACGTATACCTTGCCCTCTCTCTTGGACGGCGTGCGGACCGTGGTGGCGATCTCGGGCAGCTCCCGGACGACGAGCGTCGCGAGCAGGCTGCCCAGGGCGCGCGACTGATCGTGATCGAGCTGCGCACCCAGCGGGATGAGCACGTGCAGCCCCGTGGAACCGCTAGTCTTCACGAAGCTCGGCAGGTCGATGCCGCCACACAGCTCGCGCAGCGCCCGGGCGATCGCCATGACGTCATCGAACGGTGCATCCTTAGGATCCAGGTCCAGGACGCACCAGTCCGGTCGATCTGGACTCTTCAGCCGACTCGACCAGATGTGGAGGGGGATCGTGCCCAGGTTGGCCAGATAGACAAGCGCCGCCTCGCTGTCTGCCACAAAGTAGTCTATGTCCCGCTCCGAGCCCTCGCTCCACAGTCGCTCCGTGCGGATCCAATCGGGCGCGTAATGCGGAGCGTTCTTCTGAAAGAAGTGCTTGCCGTCTATTCCGTCCGGATAGCGGGTGAGCACGAGCGGCCGATCCGCGAGGAAAGGGAGCAGCAGCGGCGCGATCGTGCGGTAGTAGCCGATCAGATCGCCCTTCGTGAGTCCGTCAGTAGGCCAGAATGGCTTCTCGAGGTTGGTGAGCGGAAGCTCCTCGACCGCTGGTGCGGTGATCACGGGCGCGAGCTCGGGCAGCAGATCGTGCGACGAGATGAGGGGCTCGCGCGTGCACTCCGTCGGGGGCATTTCCTCGAGCTCCTCGAAGACGGGCTGCCGAAGCAGGCCTTCGTCCGTCCACTCCTTAAAGCGGATGCGGGCGACCAGCTCGGGCTCCACCCAGGCATGCTCGGCACCCAGTGGGTGCGGAGGCCCGACGGGCGTCGTGTCGCGCCGTAGCGGCTCGAGCCGTGCCCGCAGATCTTCGAGCAGGCGGTCATCGAACCCCGTTCCGACGCGCCCCGCGTACACCATCCTGCCGGGTGGAGCGTCATCAGGCACGAACACGCCCAGATGCAGCGCGCCAAAGCCCATCCGCCCGCTTTTTGGGAGCGTGAAGCCGACGACGACGAAGTGACCGTGTCGGGCGGCGTGGATCTTCAGCCAATCAGACGACCGGCCCCCTCGATAGCGGCCCTCGGCCTTCTTCGCGACGATGCCTTCCAATCCCATCTGCTGGACCTGCGCGAACAGACGCTCTCCCTCTTCCTCGAAGTGCTCCGTGTACCGGATCGGACCGGCAGGCGGCGGGACGAGTGACAGGATGCGCTTGCGCTCCGCCAGTGAGAGCGGACGCACGTCGTAACCCTCGAAGCCGAGCAGGTCGAACGCGTAGAAGGTGGCCGTTTGTAGAACTGCCGCCCTTGCGATATCCAGACTCCGCGAGAGCCGTGCTCGCTTCTGGAGACGCTGGAAGTTCGGCAGTCCCGCCTCGTCTTGGACCACGATCTCACCGTCCAGCACGACGTGCTCGTATGGCAGTTTGCGAAGGGAGCGCGCGATTTCAGGGAACCGGGCCGTGGCGTCGTGCCCGTTTCGCGTGAGCAGGAGCGGGTCGCCCGCGACCCGAGCGGCCAGCATGCGAAACCCATCCAGCTTGAGCTCGAACTGCCAACCCGGATCCGAGAACGGCTCCTCTCGCGGTCGGGCGAGCATGAGCTTCACATCGCGCGGGGCGACCCGGCGCTTGCGGGCGCCGGCTTTCTCGAGGAGCCGGCGGATCTCCTCGCCCGGATCGAAGCCCTCCGACAAGGCCGCGAGCTGCTCGACGGTAAGACCGGAGAGAATCGACTCCTCGGGATAGACTTCGTCCTCGCGGACGGGGGCGCCCCTGCGCTCGCGGATGAGCAGCCACTCGTCGCCGCTCTCGCTCTTCTTCAGCTTCACCAGGGCCCACACGCCCCGTAGCTTGCAGCCACGAAGCTCGAACAGGAGCTTGCCGGCTTCCATCCCCTCGGCCGGATCTTCGAGCGGGACCCAACGGCCGATGTCCCACACGATGACCTCCCCAGCGCCGTACTCGCCTTCCGGGATGACACCCTCGAACTCCGCGTACTCGAGCGGGTGGTCCTCCACGTGCACGGCTAACCGTTTGTCGGCCGGGTCGCTGGGGATTCCCTTGGGGACGGCCCACGACTTCAGCACCCCCTCGATCTCGAGCCGAAGATCGTAGTGGACCCGGCGGGCGGCGTGCTTCTGGATCACGAACACACCTGGCCCGAGCTGGGTCTCGCCGCCGAACGGCTCCGGCGTACGCGCCGCGGCCCGCTTCTCGCGGTATTTATCGAGTGGATCACGCGTGGACATGGGGAGAAAGATCGACCAGGCGGCCGGGTCGCTCAAGCGCTGTCGCTCGATGCCCCGTGCCGCAACGCAAGCGGGCTCTTGCTGTCAGGAAGCCCCGCTCGTATCCTCGACGGGAACCGGAGGCGCTCAGCACTCGATACTTCGCCGTCTGCGGCGTATATACTTAAGAGGGCGACTCCGGCGTAGGGCGGGGACCTTGCAGGTTGCCGCCCTTTCCTCTTTTCTTCATATATGCCCCGACCGTCCGCGGCCCCGGAAGGAGCGATTCGATGAGCGCGCGCCCCATCACGTCGGCAACGATATCCTTCGGCCTCGTCTCGATCCCCGTGCAGCTCTACTCGTCGGCGGAGAGCTCGCAGAAGATCCGCTTCAACTTCCTCACCCCGGATGGAAGTCGAGTGAAGCAGCAGTACGTGGACGCGAGTACCGGCGAGATCGTACCGCGGGACGAGCTCGTGAAGGGCTACCAGTTCTCCAAGGACCGGTTCGTCACCTTCAACACCGATGAGATCAAGGCGCTCGAAGCGGAGGCGACGCACACGATAGAGATCGCGGAGTTCATTCCACTCGATCAGGTCGAGCGCGTGTACATCGGCAAGACGTACTACCTGGGCATCGGGAAGGGAGGCGATCGAGCCTATCGCCTGCTCGCCGCGGCAATGACGAAGACGGGCTGGGCCGCCCTCGCCAAGTACGCCGCTCGCGGCAAACAGTACCTCGTCCTGGTCCGACCCGTCGGCGAGCATCTCGTGCTCGAGCAACTTCACTACGCTCAGGAAGTGCGGCCGATCTCCGAAGTACCGGTCGGCGAGGCGGAAGTGGACGAATCGGAGCTCAAGCTGGCGATGCAGCTCATCGAGCAGATCGCCGGCAAGAAGTTCGAGCCTGACAAGTATGGGGACGAGGTGGGCCAGAGAATGCTGGCGGCGGTGGAGAAGAAGATCGAGGGCGAAGAGATTACCGCGCCGCCGCAGGAGGAGCCGGAGACGCAGGTGATCGACTTGATGGAGGCCCTGAAGGCCAGCGTCGAGGGCGGCGGCAGCAAACGGCCGGCGACGGCGACGGCCTCGAAGGGCACGAAGCGCGGAAAGAAGGCGGCAGCCGGCTGAGGCCCGACCTCCGTCGCCCTCGCGTCACACCGGGCCGGCGACCCCTTTGGGCCGCCGAGCGACGTGGATCCCACCATCGGGACAGTCTGTCCCATCACCACCAGCGACCCATCGTAGGTGCTCCGGATAAGCTGCTGCCGTAAAATCACTTAGCGCCTCATCGGTTTGTCATGCAGTGCGTCCGATACTTGCACCGCTTGGAGAGCGCTGCCGGCCCGCGGGGGGCGTCAGCAGGATTGTCGTGAGCCGATAGATGAGCGCCAGATGAATAGGGAGACGAATCCATGAGCGGGGAGATTGCGCCGTGGGTGGACGGGAAGACGATCGGAGAGGTGCTCCGACATGTCGCGACACGCCAGCCTGGAGGAGAAGCGCTCGTGTTTCCGCACGCCGGTTTCCGAGCGGACTACGCGGAGTACGATCGCAGGGTGGACTCGGCGGCGCGCGGGCTGCTGACCATGGGGATCGAGAAAGGGGACCACATCGCCGCCTGGTCCACGAATTGGCAGCAGTGGACGATCCTGCAGCTTGCGGCCGCGCGAGTCGGCGCGGTCTTGTGCACGGTAAACCCGGCGTACAAGCCGAGCGAGCTCGCGTATGTGCTTGAACAGGCGGATATTACGGCGCTATTTCTCATAAGTCGGTTCAAGACCTCGAACTATTACGCCATGCTGCGTGAGGTCGTGCCGGAGCTCGATGGGTGCAAGGGCGGTCGACTGCGATCGGAGCGGTTTCCGAAGCTGGGTTGGGCCGTGACGTTCCAGGAGATGCCTGAGCACGACATGCTCACGTGGGGACAGCTATGCGCCCGGGGCTGGTACGCGGATCCGGCGCTGCTGGCAGCCCGCGAAGCCGAGCTCTCCCCGAACGATCCGATCAATCTCCAGTATACCTCGGGGACCACGGGCTTTCCCAAGGGTGCCCTCCTGTCCCACCGCAACCTCCTGTTGAACGCATTCTACCTGGGAGAACGTCTACGGCTCACGCAGAACGACAGGATCTGCGTGCCCGTCCCGTTCTATCACTGCTTCGGCTGCGTGATCGGTACGCTGGCGAGCCTGGTGTTCGGAGCGACCATGCTGGTCCCCGCCCAGCACTTCGATCCGCTCGCTACGATCGAGTGCATGGAACGGGAGCGGGCCACCGTCGTGTACGGCGTGCCGACCATGTTCATCGCCGAAATGGAAGAGCCGACGTTCGCTGGACGAGATCTGAGCTCGCTCCGTGCCGGAATCATGGCCGGTAGCCCCTGTCCGATCGAGCTCATGAACCGCGTGATCGATGAGATGGGCGCCCGGGAGATGACGATCGCCTACGGTCTCACGGAGGCCTCCCCCGGCGTGACCATGACACACGTCGACGACCCGGTAGAGACCCGGGTGTCGACGGTCGGACCGGTCCTGCCCGGGGTCGAGGTGAAGGTCGTCGACGAGCGCGGGAACTCGCTGCCCGACAGTCAGGCAGGCGAGCTTTGCGTGCGGGGTCACAACGTCATGCTGGGTTACTACAAGATGGCGGATGCAACCGAGGAAGCGATCGACGCCGAAGGATGGCTGCACAGCGGCGACATAGCGGTGCGCGAGCCCGACGGGTACTTCCGCATCACCGGACGCATCAAGGACATGATCATCCGCGGCGGCGAGAACATCTATCCGCGCGAGATCGAAGAGGTGCTGTTCACCCACCCGGATGTGGCGGACGCGCAGGTGGTCGGCGTACCGGATCCCGTGAAAGGTGAGGAGCTGTGTGCCTGGATTCGGCTGACCGGCTTGGCGTCCGTCACGGCGGACGACATCCGGGAGTACTGTCGCGCGCGCGTCGCGCACTTCAAGGTGCCCCGCTACGTCGAGTTCGTGGACGAATTCCCGGAGACGGTGACCGGCAAGGTCCAGAAGTTCAAAATGCGCGAGGAGGCGATCCGGCGGCTCCGATTGGAGGAGGAAGCTCCGGTGGCGTGAGCGTCCAGCGCCGGCCCATGACGACGCGGGTCATGAGATGCTTTCTTCCTTCCGCTGGATCAGGACGTGCCCACTTACGCCATCTGAACGTGCAGCCGGTACGGCGGCAAGAAGCTTGCGGCATACGAGAGGTCTGGATGGGCGCTATCGGCGTACTTGTGGCGGCGGGAGACGGATCCGGTGGACCTCAGCATCGCAAGTTGGCTGCGACTGGTGCTCGCGATCGCGGTGATCGCGGGGGGCGGTCTGGGGCTCTCTACTCTCAGGGAGACCGGGCCGACGACGGCCGCTGTCCCCCGAGCCTCGGAGAGCATTGACGAGGACGATCCGCTAGGGGGTTCGGTCGCCGAGTGGGGAGAAGCGCTGCCTCGCGATTTCACGTTGACAGATTGGCTGGCCGCACAGGGACTGAGCGGCTTCGAAACTGCCTACCTGACGGATCTGGTTCGGCCGTACGCCGATCCGGACGCGCTGCTGCCGGACACCCGCGTGGCCGTCCGACGGTCCGCTGCCGGCGACCCCCGCGCCATAGCTGTGCGCCTCGACACCGATCGTACGCTTCGTTTCGAATTGGCCGGTGCACGATGGAGCACGCGGCTCGACTCGGTTCCGGTTTTCGTTGACACGATTACCGTCGCGGGGTCTTTCGACCGGGCCTGGTGGGCCCCGCGGCTCGCCGGCGATACCGACGGACTTCAGGCGGGCCACGTCGCCGAGCTGATCGAGCATTTGGCTGCTATGTTTGGCGGATCGCTCGATCTGTACCGCTCGCTTCACGTCGGTGACCGGTTTCGAGTCGTGGCCGAGCGTTATGTGCGGCCAGATCGCTCCACGCGCGGGCTTCGCCTGGTTGCGGCCGAGCTACGTCACGCCGGTCGCGAACTCACGGGGGTCCGCTTCGCATCGTCCGCGGGCCACCGCACGGCGTTCTACGACATGTCCGGAAGTCCGCTCGCCGGCGGCTTCCTCCGCTCACCGCTGGGACCCGCGCGAGTGACGAGCACCTACGGTCGAGCCCGCTTTCATCCGATTCTCCGGTCGCCGCGGGCCCACCTGGGCGTGGACTACGGCGCGCCGTACGGAACACCGGTCCGAGCGACGGGCGCCGGAACGGTTGTTCGGGCTGGCTGGTGGGGCGAGTTCGGTCGGCTGATCGAGATTAGACACGACGCGGTCACTCGCACCCGGTACGCGCACCTGAGCCAGATCGCTTCCCAGCTGGGGCCCGGCGCCAGCGTGGATCAGGGAACCGTAATCGGCCGGGTAGGTTCTAGTGGGCTCGCCACCGGAGCACACCTGCACTACGAGATCCTCGCGAACGGTCGTCCGGTCGATCCGTCCGATGCGGTCGGGTTGAAGGCACCGCCTATACCGGAGCCACGGCGGGAGGACTTCGATAGGGTACGGGACCAGGCGAGGGAGCTTCTCGCCACAGTGGACTGGTAGCGGCGCATACGATTCTCAGGCCGCGTCCGCCAGGTCCAAAAGCACGCTTCGCAGCCCCTCGAAGCTGGTCAGTCGCACCGCTCCGACTTCCTCGAGCGTCGCTTCATAGCTGGTGAGTGCGGGTCCACCCACGATGAGCGATACGGATACCGGAAGACCCGCCGACAGCTCCCTCAGATACGAGTGGATGGCCTTGTCGTCCGCTGGATACACGAGGCTGAGCGCCACCGCTCGCGCTCCGGTTGCCGCGGCCGCCAGCGCGACGTCCTCTGCCGGCAAGTTGGGTCCCAGGTACATAACGTCCCAGCCCACCGTCGCCCCGCTCGCAGCCGCCAACTGGGCACCGAGAGAGTGATGCTGGCCCGCCGGGGTGGTCACGACCAGCTTGGGTGCCTTACCGGGCGCGGCGAAGCTCTCCAAGATCCAGCCCAGGGTGCGTTCCACCACCGCCGTGGCCATGTGCTCCTGGGCCGGACGAAGCTTGCCACGCGTCCAGCCCACCCCCACCCGTTCGAGTAATGGCACGACCACGTCGTCGATGAGGGCAGGGGCACTGAGATCGAGGGCCACGCGACGGAAGATCGAGTCGAGCGCCTGGTCGTCGTATCGCAGGATCGACTCATACGCCTCTTCGACGATGGCAGCGGCCCGATCGTCTGGCCGTCGACTGCGAGCCGTACCGACGGCCACGCTCTCCTCCGCCCGATCTTCCTGGAGCAGCGCGGCCAACTTCGCGGTTCCGAGGCCCGCGACCTGTCCTATACGGCGTCCGCCCTCGGTCAGCGAGCTCAACAGGCGGAGGCGATAGATGTCCTCGTCCGTGTAGAGCCGGTGACCACGCTCCGAGCGATGAGGGGTCACAGCCTCGTAGCGTAGCTCCCAGGCGCGCACCGCATGGGCGGACAGCCCGGTGCGGGCGGTCGCCACGCGGATCGGGTGCCGCGGTTCTCCCGCCACCTCGTCGCTCATTTTCCCTGCACTCCTCCGCATAACACAGCCTCGAGCCTGCAGGATACACTGTCATTGACAAATTTTCAAGCCTAAATCTTAGACAAATCCTTGACAATGGAGAAAGTTGTAATCGGGAACCCTGGCGGGTATTCTCATGGGCTACAAATAGCGGGTTTGCGACGCGGCTCAGAAACAGAGAAGTAAGGCACCGGGCTGCGGCACACCCGGCGGACCAGCGAAAGCAGGACGGAGATTCGATGAAGGCGGGAATTCACCCGGAATACGAGAAGGCGCTGATCACCTGCGCGTGCGGTCGCGTGACGGAAACGCGGTCCACGGTGGGAGAGATGCACGTCGAGATCTGCTCACACTGTCATCCCTTCTTCACGGGCCGCCAAAAGCTCGTGGACACGGCAGGTCGTGTCGAGCGCTTCATGGCCAAGTACGGAAAGGAAGAGGCCGCGGCGGCCGTCGTGGAGACGGAGGCCGAGTCCGACGTCGAGCCAGAGGCAGAAGACCAGGAAGAGGCTGCGAGCGCCGAGGGAGAGGACGCGCCCACCGATTCATGATCCGTCCGCTCAGGGGCCATCGGCGCCCCTGGGACCCCGATCCGCACCGCACGCACGCCTGCTGAGGAATTATGGAGTACGCCACCGCCCGGGTCATCGACCGGCTCAAACAGCTCATCGAGCGGCATAACGAGCTGGCCCGGCGGATGGCCGACCCGGCCGTCCTTTCGGATGTAGAGTTACTGCGCGTCCTGGCGCAGGAGCATTCCAGTCTCGAACCCACCGTAACCGAAGGCGGGGCATTCCTCCGTCTGTTGGAGGAACTGGAGCAGGCGCGGGAGGTTGCCGGGACAGCGGAGGATCCCGAGCTCGTCGAGTTGGCCGGCCAGGAGATCACCGAGCTCGAGGAGGAGCGAGAACGGGCACTCGGTCGCCTACGCCGTCTCCTGGTACCCAAGGACCCGCTCGACGACCGTCCAGCGGTGGTCGAAGTCCGCGCCGGGACGGGCGGCGACGAAGCAGCGCTTTT
The DNA here is from genome assembly GCA_039587755.1 of Gemmatimonadota bacterium. GTDB lineage: Bacteria > Gemmatimonadota > Gemmatimonadetes > Palauibacterales > Palauibacteraceae > JBDHBD01. The sequence goes on from JBDHBD010000001.1 coordinate 125,396, forward strand.
CGCCGCCGATCTCTTTCGTATGTACGAGCGCTACGCCGCCCGGCGGGGCTGGGACGTGGAGGTGCTGAACACCAGTGAAGGCACCCTGGGCGGTCTCAAGGAGATTGTCTTTCTCGTGAAGGGAAAAGAGGCGTACGGTCGTCTGCGCTACGAGTCGGGTGTGCACCGGGTCCAGCGTGTGCCGGAGACGGAGAGCCAGGGCCGCATTCACACATCAGCCGCGACGGTGGCCGTCCTGCCCGAGGCCGAGGAGGTCGACGTCGCAATCGACCCCGGTGAGCTCAAGATTGACGTGTTTCGTTCCTCCGGACCTGGCGGTCAATCCGTGAACACGACGGACTCGGCCGTCCGCATCACACACGTCCCGACCGGGCTCGTCGTCAGCTGTCAGGACGAGAAATCCCAGCACAAGAACAAGGCGAAGGCGCTGAAGGTGCTGCGCAGTCGTCTGCTGGATCGGAAGGTCGCCGAGCAGGAGGCCGAGCGGGCTCGCGAGCGACGAACGCAGGTCGGAACCGGGGACCGGTCCGCGAAGATTCGCACCTACAACTTCCCCCAGAATCGCGTGACCGATCACCGCATCGGGTACACGGCCCACCGGCTCGAGGCCATCACGGATGGGGACCTCGACGAGCTGGTAGAAGCTCTCCAGGTAGCCGGCCGGGAGGAGCGGCTGGCCGCAGGGGCGAGCGAGTGAGCGAGGGATCCGGCCGGGAGCCAGGTCAGGACGCCGTGCCGGGCCAAGATCTCGATACACGTCGACGTCCCCTGGCCCCGACCAGACGCGAGGCCGTTCTCGGGGTGGCTGGCGAAATGCGAGGGGCCGGCGTCCCGGATGAGGGGCTCGAGGCGGAGCGTCTCGTCGCCCATGCCATCGGAGTCGAGCGGAGTGAGCTTCTGCTTCGCGGCTCTGAGCTGCTCACGGTCGCCGAGGCGGAGCGACTGGCGGAAGCCGTCAAACGGCGGATCGAGCGCGAGCCTCTACAGCACATTGAAGGGTCGGCCGCCTTTCGAGATCTCGTGCTCGCAAGCGACCGCCGGGCCCTGATTCCCCGACCGGAGACTGAACAGCTGGTCGAACAGGTGATCCGCTGGGCACGGGTCCGCGGTCCGCTGGCCCACGGCCTGGACATCGGCACGGGCTCGGGTGCGATCGCGCTGGCGTTGCTCACGGAAGGTGTCGTGCGACACATGGTCGGCATCGACGTATCGGCCGCGGCGATCCGGCAGGCGGACGAGAACCGACGCCGCGCGACCGTCTCCGAGCACGTCTTCGATCTCCGTAAGGCCTCGGACCACGTCTGGTCCGCAATCCTGCCCGGTGAGCAATTCGATGTCATCGTCTCGAACCCGCCATACGTACCCGACGCCGAGATCGGATCGCTCCCTCCCGAGGTTCGCGATCACGAGCCGAGAGTCGCTCTCGCCGGGGGTTTGGACGGGTCGGACATGATTCGGGAGATCGCGTCACAGGCACGCGAGCGTCTGTGTAAAAGGGGTGCGGTCTTCCTCGAGATCGGAGATGGGCAAGCCGAGTTGGCCCGAGGTCTCTTTGAGGCGGAGGGTACCTGGAACGAGATCTCGATCGACCGCGATCTGGCCGGGCGCGAGCGCTTCCTGCGGGCCTTGCTCGACTGACGATCCACTCCCACCAGGCCTACGGACTTGGCCTTCGCCACGGCGTGATCGGTCGGTCGCGTCTGGCCTGCACAGACGTTATACTCGTCCCGTTTGAGCCGGGGTGACGGCGCGGCCGGCACCTTGAGCGACCCGCGGACCACCTCTTCAAGGCAAGGCAGCGATCGCATGGAAGCGGACGACACGCGCACGGGGATGTTCGAACGGGCCGCAGAGTTGGGGCGCGTGATCGCCCAGATGCCCGAGTTCGCGTACCTGCAGGCCGCCCACCGCGAGATCGGCGATGATAGGGAGGCGACCGATACGCTGAACCGCATGCGCGATCTACAAGAGCAGCTGCTGGAGCATCTCGCCCGCAAGGAAGACCCGCCTGAAGCGATCCAGATCGAGTTCGCCGACTTGCAGGAAAAAGTCCAGCAGAGCGCCCGTTATCAGGCCCTCATCTCCGCCCAGGCCAACTTCGACAAGTTGATGGAGAAGGTGCACCAGGCGATCGGGAAGGGGATCAGGAAAGGCGAGGAAAGCCGGATCATCATACCTTCATGACCCTCCTCATGAAGCGACTTCGCAACCTCCTCGAACGGGGGCTGCGGGGCGGAGTGGAGCCGATCGTCGACTTGTTGGTGCGCGGTCGCGTCCACCCCAACGTCCTCAGCACGCTGGGCTTCCTCATCACATGTGCCGCCGGGCTCCTGTTCCACCAGCACCACGTCCGGACGGGGGGCCTGGTCATCCTAATCGGCGGTCTGTTCGATCTGCTCGATGGAACGGTGGCGAGGCGAACAGGTCTTGCCTCGGCTTTCGGCGCCTTCTACGACTCGACGCTGGACAGACTGTCCGAGATCGTCGTGTATCTCGGTCTCCTGTCCCTCTACAACGACTACCGGCTGGAGCTGGGCGACGTGGGCATGATCTACTTCATCATGCTCGCCATGGCCGGCTCGCTCATGATCAGCTATACGCGCGCCAGGGCCGAGGGCCTCAGGGTGGACTGCCACGTGGGGCTGATGCAGCGTCCAGAGCGCGTGATTCTCATCGGCTTCGGCGCGCTGTTGGGCGGAGAGGCGACGCTCCTCGGCCAACGGGGGCTGGTGTTGCGTGTCGTGATCATTGTGTTGGCCGTTCTGACCAACCTGACTGCACTCCAACGCATCTGGTGGGTGTACCGTACGAGCCGTCCCCGCACCGCGGATGTCGCACCGCAGGGAGAGGCATCGACGGGGAAGTCCGAGCGGGAGACGGTCGGTCGCGCGGCCGCCGGTTCCGGGCAGCTCCATTGACGCAAGTGGCAAATCAAGACGGACGACGAACGAAGAAGTGAGAACGTGTAGATGACGATCGCAGACAAGAAACCGCCCCCAGAGCTGAATCCGGCGGAAGGCAAGCTGGGCGTCCTGCTCGTTGGCCTCGGCGCCGTGTCGACCACGTTCATCGCCGGAGTGGAAGCGGTGCGGCGTGGGCTGGCGAGGCCGATTGGCTCCCTCACCCAGATGAACACGATCCGGCTCGGCAAGCGCACCGAGAGTCGAACGCCGCTCATCCGAGATTTCGTGCCGCTGGCAGACCTGGAAGATCTCGTGTTCACTGCCTGGGATCCGATTCCGGACGACGCGTTTCGCTCGGCCGAAGTGTGCGGTGTGCTCAAGCCCCAGGACATCGATCCGCTGCGCGACTTCATGAGCTCGATCGAGCCCATGACCGCGGCGTTCGATCCTGCGTACGTGAAGAAGCTGCACGGCACGCACGTGAAACAAGCCGCCAACAAACGGGAGCTGGCGGAGCAGCTCCGCGCGGACATTCGGAGCTTCAAGCAGGAAAGCGGCTGCGACCGGCTGGTGATGGTGTGGTGCGCCTCGACCGAGGTATTCCTGCGGCCCCACGAGGTCCACGACAGCATCGAGATCTTCGAGCAAGCGATGGAGGAGAACCACGAGGCCATCGCTCCCTCGATGCTCTACGCGTACGCAGCGCTGAAGGAAGGGGTGCCGTTCGCGAACGGGGCGCCGAACCTGACGGTCGACACCCCGGCCCTCAGCCAACTGGCCCACGACGCCGGACTGCCGATTGCCGGCAAGGACTTCAAGACGGGTCAGACCCTCATGAAGACGATCCTGGCTCCTGGCCTCAAGTCTCGCATGCTGGGGCTGAACGGCTGGTTCTCGACCAACATTCTGGGGAACCGGGATGGAGAGGTACTCGACGACCCGGAGAGCTTCAAGACGAAGGAAGAGTCCAAGCTCGGCGTCCTCGAGTACATCTTGCAGCCGGATATGTACCCGGAGCTGTATGCCGACATCTACCACAAGGTGCGGATCAACTACTACCCGCCGCGCGGGGACAACAAAGAGGGTTGGGACAACATCGACATTTTCGGGTGGATGGGCTACCCGATGCAGGTGAAGATCGACTTCTTGTGCAGGGACTCGATCCTCGCCGCGCCGATCGTACTCGACCTCGCGCTCTTCCTCGACCTGGCGCAGCGCGCTGGGCTGTACGGGATCCAGGAGTGGCTATCCTTCTACTTCAAGAGTCCGCAGGTCGCTCCCAAACTTTATCCCGAGCACGACATCTTCATCCAGCACTGGAAGTTGAAGAACACCCTCCGCTGGCTGATGAGAGAGGAGCAGATCACGCACCTCGGAGTCGAGTACTACGACTGACGTCGAGCCGGCGATGATCACGAAGGTTCGGCCCGACCAGCCCGGGCTCTTCGTCGTGCTCGAGGGTGCGGAAGGAGCGGGCAAGTCGACCCACGCAAGGTGGCTTGGCGAACGCCTGCAAGCAGCCGGCATTCGTTCCCGGGTAGTGCGCGAGCCGGGCGGTACGGAAGCCGGTGAGCGCGTTCGCGCCGTCGTTCTCGATCCCGGCCTCCGGATATCCCCCGAGATGGAGCTCCTCCTGATTCTCGCGGCGCGAGCGGAGTTCGTGCGCCGGGTGGTTCGGCCGGCTCTCGTCGCGGGAGAAGTCGTGGTGGCGGATCGATACGAGCTCTCGACCTACGCGTACCAGGGGATCGCGCGGAATTTGGGGCTGGAAGTGGTGCGGAACTTGAACGCGTTCGCCACTGGAGGCCTGAAACCCGACGCAGTCGTGCTCCTGAAAGTCGACAGCGAAGTCGGTTTGAGCCGCAAGATCGCTCGTCCGGATCGCCTCGAGCGCGAGGATCGCGAGTTCCACCAAAAGGTGGCGAAGGCGTACGAGCGGCTTGCTACGGAGGAACCCAACGTTCTGGTCGTTGAGAGCGACGCGACCCCCGATGAAGTACGGGCCCGAATCGTGCGGGCGCTGGCAGGTCGATTCCCGGAAACTTTCGGGAAGATAGAGGGTTAACGAGAAGAGCCGGGACTCGATCGACAGTCGATACGGAGGACGCATGAAGCTCGAGAGATCGTGGACGACCGCGCTCGTGGTGGGCGCGATCTCCCTGACGAGTGGTGGCTGGCTGCTTCAGCAAGGCGTGAGAAGCGGCGAGAGCGTGTACGAGAGCTCGCGGCTGTTCGAAGAAGTCCACCATCTGCTGGCCGACCGGTTCGTTGATGAGCTCAGCCCCTCGGAGCTCTACCAGATGGCGATCGACGGATTGCTACGCGAGGTGGGAGACCCCTACACCTCGTTCCTCGACAAGGATGACTGGGCGAACCTTCGACTGAGCACGACCGGCAACTACGGTGGGCTCGGTGTCCGTATCGAGCAGCAGGACGAGTGGATCACGGTCGTCAGCGTCCTCCCGAACACGCCCGCGGAACGCCAGGGTCTGATGACCGGCGACCGGATCGTCGGCGTCGAGGGCGAGTCGGCACAGAACTGGTCGAGCGAGAAAGCCGTACAGGTCCTCCGCGGCCCCAAGGGCAGCGAAGTGAACATCACGGTCGCGCGGGCGGGCGTCGAGCGACCACTCGACTTCACGATCGTCCGCGACCACATCCATGTTCAGTCGGTCGTGTCCTTCATGCTCGATGACTCGGCGGGCTATGTGCAGCTGCGCAGCTTCAGCCGCGAGTCCCGAGACGAGCTGAAGAAGGCGGTCGACGAACTGCGGGCCGGAGGCGCGGAGTCAGTCATCCTGGACCTGCGGGCAAACCCGGGTGGCCTGTTGGAAGAGGGAATCGCGGTTGCTGACCTCTTCCTCCCTCGCGGTAAGGAGGTTGTCTCGACCAAGTCACGCCTGGCGGACCAGAATCAGACGTACGTCGCACCCGGTGCAGAGGTCTACGAGGGACTGCCCGTCGTCGTGCTCGTGAATGCCTTCAGCGCCAGCGCGTCGGAGATTGTGGCCGGAGCCCTGCAGGATCACGATCGGGCCCTGGTCATTGGAAACACCACGTTCGGAAAGGGATCGGTGCAGACACTGTACGGGCTGTCGGGCGGCAACCACCTGAAGATCACCACGGCGAAGTGGTATACGCCGACCGGGCGGTCGATTCAGCGTGATTATGCCGAACAGGACCTCGCCGATCATCTGACCGGTGCGGTTTCCGTCCGAGAAGAACCGATGGCGGCCGCGATCGATACGACCGGCCTCGAGGTGTTCCGTACGGGAGCCGGGCGCGCGGTCTACGGAGGCGGCGGTATCATACCGGACCGGATCGTGATGGCGGACACGCTCACCACGGCGGAGCAAGATTTCCGCAGCGCTCTGCTGGACTCCGGGGTCTCGACCCGGAACGCGGCCTTCCAGTTCAGCGTGCGGTGGTCGAGCGACCACCCCGACATGGAGCGCGATTTCGAGATCACCCGTGCGATGCGCGACGGCTTCTATGAGCAGCTGCGAGAACTCGAAGTGGAGCTGGAACGGGGTCAGTTCGACGAGGCGCAGGGCTTTGTGGACTGGCTGCTTGGGCTCGAACTCGCGAACACGTCGTTTGGTGAGGTTGCGCGCCAAGAGCGGCGCCTGCGGCGCGACACTCAGGTGGGTGAGGCGCTGCGTCTTCTTGCCCAGGCTCCTACGCCTGAAGCCCTGTTGTCGCTGGCTGAAGCCGAGTCGGAAGGCGCGGAGCGATCCACGCCCCAGCAGTAGCGGGGTAATACTAGCCTGGCGTGGCGTCCCGGACGGATCCCACGCGCTCATCCGGAACGCCGGGCGAGCCCCGTCGTGAGCCTGCTCGAGCGGCTCATGATCTTCGGGCGCTTCCCACATCCGGGTCGGACGAAGACCCGTCTTGCACCCGCTCTCGGTGCGGAGGGCGCCGCGGACCTTTATCGGGCCTTCCTGGCAGATACTGTGTCGACTGCTCGCGGGTTGCCCGACGTGCAGCTCGAGCTCTGGGTCCAGGTTCACCCGGCTGCCGAACGTTGGATTGGTGACCACTACCCGGATCTGACTCTACGCTGGCAGTCGGACGGCCAGCTCGGAGATCGGCTGCGGACGGCGTTTGAAGTCGCATTCGCGGAAGGTGTCGAACGAGCCGTTGCGCTCGGAAGCGACCACCCCACATTGCCGCGCTCCTATCTGCGACAGTCGTTCGAAGCCTTGATCCAGACCGACGCGGTGGTGGGTCCGACCGATGACGGTGGCTATTACGCGATCGGATTCCGCCGCAGCGCATGGCCGGACGCATCGGTGATGTTCGACGACATGCCGTGGTCCATGCCGGATCTGATGAGGCGTACGCGGGCACGTCTAGCGCAGCAGGGAATTCGAGCCTCGGAGCTCTCATCGTGGTACGATGTCGACCGCCCGGCGGATCTCGAACGATTGCGACGTGACGTAGACACCGGAAGCAGAACCGCTCGCGCCCTGCAACGACTATCCCCGGGTGGTTCCGTATAACCGATGACCGACCAGGCAAGCAGTATCCGATGACAGGAAAGCGAATACCGTTGAGAGGCGGCGGGATCAGCGTGCGGGTCGGCAGAGGGCCGGAGATCGAGTCACGTCATACGGCACTCGGCGTCGTGGTCGGCCTCTCGGCCGGCGAAGAGGTGCAGTTCGGAGAACCCGAGACCCTGGCTTTCTGGCGCTCAGCCATGAAGCCGTTCCAGGCGCTGCCACTGGTGGAGGATGGCGTCGCGGGCCGATACGGTTTTGCAGGCCGAGAGCTGGCCATCTGCTGCGCATCGCATCAGGGCACGCGGATGCATGTCGACTGCGTGACGGGGATGCTTGACCGGATCGGGATGGACGAGTCGGCGCTCGCATGCGGACCACACGCCCCCTTTCATGAACCGGCGCATCAGGCGCTCGTGCGGCAGGGGCTCGAGCCGAGGCCATTGCACAACAACTGCTCCGGAAAACATACGTCGATGCTCGCACAGGCTGCTCACCACGGCTGGCCGACGCAGGGCTACGAGGATCGAGATCACCCGCTGCAGGCTCGAATCAGAGCGGAGCTTCGTCGATGGCTGGATGTGGATCCGGAAGAGCTCACGTGGTCGGTGGACGGCTGCGGAGTTCCGACGCCGTTCCTTTCGCTCCGACAGATGGCGCGAGCCTATGCCCGGCTCGTGCGCTCGAAGGACTCGGCTCCACTGGCGGTTGTGGAAGCGATGACGGAGCACCCCGAGTATGTGTCGGGCAGCGCGGAGCTATCCACCGAGTTGATGCGCGTCACCGACGGTGCGCTACTCGCCAAGGAGGGGGCCGAGGGCGTCTTCTGTTTCGCCGGTGTGAGAGACGGGTGGGGTGCTGCGGTGAAAGTCACAGATGGTAGCAAACGTGCCGTGGCACCGGCGGTGCTCGAGCTTCTCGCCAATCTGCGCTTGATCGACCTCGATGCGTTGGAAAGGCTGGCCGATCTGCGGGAGCCCGGGCTCAGGAACACCCAGGGACGGGTGGTCGGGCGGATCACCGCAGAGTCCGTGGCCGGGCAGGCTCCGGTAGCCGGAGACATCTGATGGCCGTCCTGGACGAGTGTACGCACGGACTCGTCGAACTGTCTGCGGTCCTCGCTTCCGGGACGATCGGACGGGATCTCGCGTTACGTGCGGCTCTGGAAGCGGCGGCGCGCGAAGCAGACCGCGAGGAGGTCGAGGAGTGCTTGCTGCAGGCGTATCTGTTCCTGGGTTTCCCCACGGTGCTGCGGGCGTTCGCCATCTGGCGCGAGCTGGACGGTAGTCCGGAGCTCGCTGGCACGGGAAGCTCCGAGTGGCCGACCTGGCGCCAGCGCGGGGTGCGGCTGTGTCGCCGCATCTACGGACGTGCGTACGGGAAACTGAGGTACAACGTGCGCCGGTTACACCCCGATCTGGATCGCTGGATGATCGAGGAAGGCTACGGCAAGGTGCTGTGCCGGCCCGGGCTGGATCCGCGGACGAGGGAACTGTGCATCGTGTCCCAGCTCGCCGTCACCGGATATCTGCCGCAACTTCATTCGCACCTGCGCGGAGCCCTGAACGTGGGAGCGGATCCCGCTGACGTGGAGGAGTCGCTGGCGCTCGCCCTGTCCCATGTCCCGGATGAGGCGCACGGAGCAGAAGCCAGTCGGCTGTTGGCCCGCGTGCTGGACCAACACCGCCGGGCCTGCAGCCCGCCGCACGACGGTAAGCGATCGGGGGACTCTTAGCTCGATGTTCATCGATCTGGCGCGTATTCGGGTTACGGGAGGAGCCGGTGGGGCCGGTGCCGTGGCGTTCCGTCGTGAGAAGGGGGTGCCGCGTGGCGGTCCCAGCGGCGGAGACGGCGGAGAAGGCGGCGACGTCATCCTCCGGGCGGACGCACGGCTCGACACACTGCTCGATTACAGCTATCGGGAGTACTACCGGGCCGGCCGCGCCGGTCACGGCGAGGGAAGCAACCGTAAAGGCGCCGACGGCGAAGATCTGATACTCCCCGTGCCCCTGGGCACGGTCGTGCGCGATGCCGAGACCGGCGAGCTGCTGGGTGAGTTGCTGGAGGAAGACGAAAGCCTCGTTGTCGCCCGGGGTGGCAAGGGAGGACGTGGCAACGCCTCGTACGCGTCGCCGACGCATCAGGCGCCAAGGGAGTGGGAGCCGGGTGAATGGGGTGAAGAGCGTCGCATCGAGCTAGAGCTGAAGCTCATCGCGGACGTTGGACTGGTCGGAGAACCGAACGCGGGCAAGTCGACCCTCCTCTCCCGCGTCTCCGCGGCTCACCCGAAGATCGCGTCCTACCCGTTCACAACGCTCGAACCGCATCTCGGGGTCGTCCAGCTGACCGACGGGCGTTCCTTCGTAGTCGCCGACATTCCTGGGATCATCGAGGGTGCGCACGAGGGAAAGGGTCTCGGCACCCAATTCCTTCGGCATATCGAGCGCACCCGCTCGCTGGCATTGCTCGTCCCGATCGACGAAGCGGATCCACAGACGCGCTACGGCCTCCTGAGAGAAGAACTGGCGGCTCATAATCCGGGACTGGTTCGGCGGCCTCATTGTGCCGTCGTCACGAAGGCCGACCTGGTTCCGCCCGCGGACCGTCAGGTGCGGCTGCAGGCGCCCGACGCATGGGGTGTCTTCGTCATCTCTTCCGCGACGGGTGAGGGGCTTGACGCGCTCAAGGAAGCCCTGTGGACTCGGGTCCGAAGCGAGAAGGAGAAGGAGCGGGGAGAGGATCCCGATCGTTTCGCGGACCTCGAGGAGTGGGTTCCCTGACCGTCTCGGACGTGGAGGCGACGGCGAACGGCGCCGAGGACACGTGCGCAGCACTCTCGCTGACCCGCGTGCCGGGGCTCGGACCGCGACGTGCGAAGCTCCTGATCGATCACTTCGGTTCGGCAGCCAGCGCGGTTGCCGCCTGCCGAAGAGGGAAGGCGGAGAAGGCCCTCAAGGGCGAGACGGCGACGCCGGCGAGCTCGGCCGCCCTCATCGAACGGCTGAGCGGCCTGGAACCGGTCTCCTCCAGCATGCTGAGCGACCTGAGCGGCAGTGGGATTCAGGTCCTCGTCTATCGCACGCCACGGTATCCTACGCAGCTGTGGCATCTTCACGATCCACCCACGCTGCTGTACGTACGGGGCCGCATCTCCCTCCTAACAGCCTCCGGCGTGGCGATCGTCGGTACCCGACGGGCGACCGCGTACGGACGGCGGATGGCCCGCGACATCGCACGAGGTGTCGCGCTGCGCGGGCGGACCGTGATCAGCGGCATGGCGCGGGGGATCGATGGTGCCGCGCACCGGGCGGCTCTCGACGCGGGTGGAGGCTCCGTCGGAGTTCTGGGCTGCGGATTGGACAGGATCTACCCGTCCGAACACCGTGACCTGTACGCCCGCATGCGCGACGAGGGTCTCCTGGTAAGCGAGTTCTCTCCCGGCCGAGCGCCGCTGCCCGGTTTCTTCCCGAGACGCAACCGCATTATCGCGGCCCTGGCGCAAGCCGTTGTCGTAGTGCAGGCCGGGCCGCGAAGCGGCGCACTGATCACGGTCGGCCACGCCCTCGATATCGGACGGGATGTGTTCGCCGTGCCGGGCCCGGTCGGTCCGGCAGCCAGCGAGGGCGTGCATCGGCTTCTCCGGGACGGCGCGGGCCTGGCCACCAGTGCGCAAGACCTCGCCCGCGGTCTGGGTTGGGAAGACGACGACCCCCCGTCTGATGCGATGCCGTCGGGTTCTCTCGGCTCGGTGGTAAGTCCAGCCCACTGGTCGGCGAGACTCTTTAACCGGCTGCGCGAGGGGCCGGCCAGCTCGGACGAGCTGGCCCGAGTCGGCGGGCGACCGATGGCCGATACGCTCGCGCTCCTGGGGCGCTGGGAGATCGAGGGTCGGGTTCGTCGGCAGACCGGAGGCAACTTCGAACTGGCAGCTGTCCCTGCGGGCGAGGTGCACGGTGGCGGGCAGGGAGGCGGATGATGGACGGCTCGAGCCCCGGCCCCGAGTCGATCACGCTGGAGCCGTCGACGCTGCGGGGCGCCCGCCCGCCGGCGGGGCTTTATCTGCACTACCCGTTTTGTCGACGTCGCTGTCACTACTGTGACTTCTCGGTTGCCACGAGCGCGGAGCCGCGAGTGGAAGAATGGCTGAAGTGTGTCGAACGCGATCTTTCAGCGTGGTTTGCGGAGGCGGACTGGGAACCGCCGCTGCCGCTCAAGACCGTCTTCGTCGGCGGAGGGACGCCCTCCCTGCTGGGTCGCAGTGGGATGACCCGTGTTGCGACGAGCCTGCAACGCTGGTTCTCGTGGGAAGACGAACTGGAGTGGACGGCCGAGTCCAACCCGAACTCGCTGAGCCCCTCGCTGTGCGAAGAGTGGCTCGACGCCGGAGTCAATCGGCTGAGTATCGGTGTGCAGTCCTTCGACGGCGCTGTTCTGCGTTGGCTGGGACGGCTCCACACGTCGGATGAAGCGGCCACGGCCGTCCGGACCGCGCGCGGCGCGGGATTCGACAACCTGAACGTCGACCTGATGTTCGGATTGCCGGACGAGGTGGCGCGTGACTGGCCGGCGGAGGTGGCGATGGCAACCGCGTTACGCGTATCGCACATCAGCGCCTACGGCTTGACTGTGGAACCGCGTACGCCGCTCGGAAGACGGGTGTCCGCCGGCCGTATGCGAATGCCGGGCGAGCGGCGGTACGAAAAGGAGTACAGGATCGTCGCCTCCGCTCTCGGCGACGCGGGGTACGAGCATTACGAAGTTTCTAACTTCGCACGCCCGGGGTACGAATGCCGGCACAACTGGCAGTATTGGAACGGCGACGCCTATCTTGGCGTAGGTCCCTCCGCGCACAGCTTCCTGCCGCCCTACAGAGTCTGGAACGTGTACCGTTGGGACGCGTATCGAAGGACGGTTCTGATGGGCGGCTCGCCCCGCGCGGGGGCGGAACGCGTCGAGGGACCCGCGCACGAGCTGGAGAGACTGTGGCTGTCGCTGCGTACGCGGACGGGGTTGTCCGCCTCGCATCCTGCGCTCGATCAGGCAGCCGACGGCGCCGGGAGCTGGAAACTCATTGAGCAGTGGATCGAAGCCGGCTGGCTGGAGAGGCGAAGGGACCGCGTGTGCGCCACGTTAGATGGCTGGCTTCGGCTCGACGAGTTGGTCGCGGCATGTGCGGCACGAGGGTGGGATCAAGAAGATGTCCCAGCTTGAACTGACGGACCGAGAACGCACCGTGCTCGCTGCGGTCATCGACTCGTTCGTGAAGACCGCGGCTCCGGCCGGATCCCGCCGGCTCGTGCGCGAATACGACCTGAACGTCTCCCCGGCCACCATCCGGAACACGATGGCCGACCTTGAGGCCAAGGGCCTGCTGACCCACCCGCACACGTCGGCCGGGCGCATGCCGACCGACCTGGCGTACCGGTACTACGTCGACGGCATGATGAACCTGCGCCAGGTACCGCCGAGCCAGCGACGTCGTATCGAGCAGCAGTTGGCCTTGGGCGAGTTCTCTGCGGTCGAGGAGCTGATTGCGCGGGCCGCGCAGGTTCTCGGTCTGCTCACGGGCGAGCTGGGTCTGGCGGTCGGGCCCGCCCTCGCCTCGGCCGCCCTGGTGCGGCTGGAGCTGGTGCAGGTCGGCTCCGAGAAGGCCTTGATGGTCCTCACGCTCGAATCAGGAGTCGTGCGGACCGTGTACGTGGATCTTCCGTCCGTGCTTCCCCGGGAGACGCTGGAAGCGGTGGCAGGCGCCCTGAACGAGCGGCTGGCCGGGTCCACCCTGGGGGAGATACGCGAGACGTTCCGCGATCGGCTGCGCGACCTGTCTTTCGATGACCGGTTGGCCAACACTCTGATCAACATCTTCGTCGAGTCGGGACCCGAGGTCTTCGACTGGGCCATGCGGCAGCGAGAGCTTCACCTGGGGCAGGCCTCGCTCCTGGCTGGCCAGCCGGAGTTCACCGACGAGGATCGGCTGAGGGCCCTGATCGAGCTCACGGAGCGGCGAGAGCTTCTCGCGACGGTCCTGGGCGAGCGCGGCGTGAGCGAAGGCCCCCAGATCACGATCGGGGCAGAGCACGGCGAGCCCGAGCTGGAGGATCTGACCATCGTCACAGCGGGCTACTCGGTGGGCAGCCTGCACGGTACGGTCGGCGTGATCGGTCCGACTCGCATGCCGTACGAGAAGGTGGTCGCAGTCGTCGACTGTACTTCGGCCCTCGTATCCAAGTTGGCCGGATCGTGATCCGGACCCCTGGCACCTGAGGCCCATGGCCAAGGACTTCTACTCCACCCTGGGTGTGTCTCGCGATGCGGACACCGACCAGATCAAGAAGGCCTATCGCCGCCTAGCGATGGAGTACCATCCCGATCGGAATTCTGATACCGATGCGGAAGAGCGGTTCAGGGAAGTCACCGAGGCCTACGAGATTCTCCGCAACCCCGAGAAGCGAAGTCTCTACGACCGGTACGGAGAGGCAGGTGTTCGACGGGGCGCCGGTCAGCCTGATTTCGGATTCGGTGGATTCAGCTTCTCGGACGCTTTCGACGTGTTCATGCGCGAGTTCGGGGCGACGGGTTTCGGCGATCTGTTCGGCGCCCGCGCGCGTCCCTCCGGCCCACGGCGCGGAAGCACGGTCCGACTGACCCACGCGATTACTCTCGAGGAAGCCGCCACCGGTGCCGATCGCACGTTGAAACTGGCCGTGCTCGATTCCTGCGATCGATGCGGCGGATCCGGAGCGGAGCCCGGCTCGGCCCCGACGACGTGTGCGACATGCGGTGGTGCCGGCGAGGTTCGACAGGTCCAGCGCTCCGTGCTGGGTCAGTTTGTGAGCGTTCGTCCGTGCCCGACGTGCAGCGGGGAAGGCACGACGATCGACAATCCGTGCACTACCTGTCGCGGAGAGTCTCGCGTTCGACGGGCAAGGCGGATCAAGATCGACATACCCCCGGGCATCTCCTCGGACGACTATCTGAAGCTGCGCGAGAAGGGCAACGCCGGGACCTCCGGGGGTCCGCGTGGTGACATCATCGTCCAGATCGAGGTGGAACCGCACGAGCGGTTCGAGCGCCGCGGCGACGACTTGGTTTACAACCTGGCCGTCACCTTCAGCCAGGCGGCGCTGGGAGCGGAGGTCGAGGTGCCGACGATAGACGGCTCGGCCAAGTTGACGATCTCACCGGGAATTCAGAGCGGCCAGGTTCTCCGTATGCGCGGCAGCGGAATGCCCCGTTTGCGGAGCGCCGGGCGGGGCGATCAGCTCGTTCGTGTGCAGGTGTGGACACCCACGAAGGTCACGGACGATCAGAAGGAGGCGCTGGAACGGCTCGCCGAGGTGGAGGGCGAGCCGCCGGAGCCACGCAAAGACGATCCGGGGTTCTGGGAGCGCGTGAAGGCCGCGTTCACGGCGTAAAGAGCAACTCCGCCGAGGCGGCCTCGTCCAGGATCCACACGCCGCGGCGAGCCAGCTGTGCCGGGCAGCTCCCTGGATTGTATTCGCCGTACAGCGCTCGGTGTACAGCCTCCGCCTTTTCGCAGCCCGCCGCCAGCACGATCAGCTGCCGGGCGCTCTCGAGCACCGGGGGCGTCACGGTCAGGCGACGATGAGGCGGTCGCGGTCCGGCCACGGGAACGACCCGCCGTTCCTGTTCTTCGACC
Source organism: Gemmatimonadota bacterium (assembly GCA_039587755.1). GTDB lineage: Bacteria > Gemmatimonadota > Gemmatimonadetes > Palauibacterales > Palauibacteraceae > JBDHBD01. The sequence continues at coordinate 140,461 of JBDHBD010000001.1, forward strand.
GCGCGGTCATTCGGAAACAGCGAGGCCGTATGGCCGTCCGATCCGATTCCCAGAACCACAAGATCGATGTTGTCCGGCAATTGGGCCGCATAGTCGTCCGCCGCTGCCTCGAGGTCCGGCCGGTCCGCCGGCATCCGGTGCACTCGATCGTCCGGTAACGCGGCGCGAGCGAGGAGTGTACTTTGAGCGAGGCGGAAGTTGCTCTGGAGATCATCGGGCGAAACAGCTCGCTCGTCGGCGAAGAAGACGCTCAGCCGATCCCAGGGAAGAGCCGCGGTCGCACCCAGGGCCTCGTACACGGGTCCGGGTGTCGAGCCACCCGACAACGCGACGGACAACGGACCGGCGCTTCCCAACCGCCGAAGCTGGCCCGCGAGGAATCGTGCGGCGATGCTGGCGAAGCGGTCATCCGGAACGATGAGGAGGCGGGGCTTGCTCAGCTTCCGCTCTCTCCGGCCGTAACGACCGGCGCTGCCGTCCCAACGCCTCCCGATTGAGCGGCGAGTGCCTCGAGAAGCGCGTCGAACGGCTTGACGAACTTCTCGACGCCCTGCTCCAGAAGCTCGTCGGTCACCGAACCGAAGTCGACGCCAGCATCGGCAAGACGACTCATCACGCGATGGGCTTTTTCGACTCCCTCCTCGACGGTATCCGCAACGGTCCCATGATCTACGAACGCTCGAATCGTGCTTTCCGGCATCGTGTTGACGGTATGGGGCCCGATCAGCGGCTCGACGTACTTGACGTCTCTGTACTCCGGGTCCTTCGTGCTGGTGCTCGCCCACAGCATGCGCTGCGGACGCGCCCCCTGGCGGGCGAGCGCTACCCAGCGCTCGCTCTCGATTCTACGCTTGAAGTTCTGGTACGCCAGCTTCGCGTTCGCGACCGCGGCCTGGCCCTTGAGCGCCGCGAGCTCCGAACGACCATCGGCGTCGCCGTCGTCGGACACCGCTTCGAGGCGGGCATCGGTCAGCGTGTCGATGCGACTCAGGAAGAAGCTGGCTACCGAGGCGACGTCGTCAATAGATCGCCCTTCCTCCACCCGCCGCTCCAGCGCCCGGACGTACGCGTCCGCGATCGCCTCGTACGCCGTAATGGAGAACAAGAGCGTGACGTTGATGTTGAGGCCGTCGTATAGCGCCTCTTCGATCGCCGGCACACCGGCGGGCGTCCCGGGGATCTTGATCAAGACGTTCGGTCGGTCGACCGCCGCGAACAATCGGCGGGCTTCCTGCAGCGTTCCGTCGGTGTCGTGCGCCAGGTGGGGCGAGACCTCCAGGCTCACGTACCCATCCACGCCTCCGGACGTGTCATAGACAGGGCGCAGCACGTCGCACGCTCCCTGCACGTCCGTCACCGTCAGCTGCTCGTAGATCTCCAGGACCGACAACCCATCCGCGGCGAGACGGTCGATCGCTTCGTCGTACTCCTCACCGCCCGAGATCGCCTTGTGGAAGATCGCCGGATTCGAGGTGACGCCTCGGAGGTCTTCCGTCTCGACTCGGTGGCGGAGCGTGCCTTCGACCAGCATCTCGCGGGTGAGATTGTCCAGCCAATAGCTCTGGCCATGCGTGTGCAGCTGCAGGAGAGGATTCATGAATGCGATTCCTTTTCTAGCTTGCCTTCGACACTTCATCCGTTCGATGACGACTCCGAGCTACCCGGGTCGCGGAGGAAGCGACGCTCGATCTCCAGAACCTTACGTAAGCGACGCAGGTGACGTTCCTCTCCGGTGAAGCTCGCCTCGAGAAACGAGCGAACGATCTCGCGGGCCAGTTCGATCCCAATGATGCGCTCGCCGAGGCACAGCACGTTCATATCGTCGTGCTCCACGCCCTGGTGTGCCGAATAGGTGTCGTGGCAAACCCCGGCGCGTACACCCGGAAACTTGTTCGCCGTCATGCACACACCGACGGCGCTTCCGCAGACCAGGACGCCACGCTCGGCATCCCCCCGGCTAACTCGCTCGGCCACAGCCGCCGCGAAGTCGGGGTAGTCGACCGAGACGTCGCTGTCCGTGCCCATGTCGCTCACGTCGTGACCGGCCTGGCGAAGCTCCTCGGCCAGCTGGCTCTTGTACCGGAACCCGGCGTGGTCCGCCCCGATCGCGATGCGCATCAGCCAGGCACCTGCTGGCCCGCCACCTGGCGTGCTCGCTCGACGAGGGCCTCGACCGTGAGCCCGTACTCGCGGTAGTTGTCGGCCGAGTCGGCGCTGGCGCCGAAGCGATCTATGCCAAGCACGGATCCGGCGTCGCCTACCCATTCTTGCCAGCCGAGCGACGAGGCGGCTTCGATCGCCACACGCGACCTCACGGAGAGAGGAAGCACGCTGTTCCGATAGTCGTCCGGTTGGTCGCGGAACAACTCCCAGCACGGCATGCTTACCACGCGCGCCGCGACATCATCCGCCGCCAGACGCTCCTGTGCCGCGAGCGCGAGCTGCACCTCCGATCCGGTCGCGATCAGGACCACATCGGGCTCCATTCCTCGCTCAGGAGAGAGCACATACGCTCCTCGCCGCAGACCCTCGGCGCCTGCCAGATCGCTGCGGTCGAAGATCGGGAGCTTCTGCCGGCTGAGCACCAACATGCTGGGCCCATCGTCATGCTCCACGGCCACCCGCCACGCCTCGGCCACTTCGTTGGCATCGGCGGGTCGGATCACGCGCAGGTGCGGAATGGCACGCAGGGAAGCCAGGTGCTCGATCGGCTGATGGGTCGGCCCGTCGGCTCCGAGGCCGATCGAGTCGTGGGTCATGATGAAGATGACCGGCAGGTGCATGAGCGCCGCAAGACGGATTGAGGGGCGCGCGTAGTCCGTGAACACGAGGAAGGTGGCGGCATAGGGTCGCACGCCGCCGTGCAGAGCCATCCCGTTGGACGCTCCGCACATGACGTGCTCGCGGATCCCCCAGTGGAGGTTGCGCGCCCCATGATCGTCGCGGGCGAAGGCTCCGGATGCGTCGATCCACGTCTTGTTAGATCCTGTCAGATCCGCGCTGCCGCCGATGAGCCAGGGAAGGTTGACCGCGAACGAGTTGAGGACCTTTCCGGAGGCCGCTCGGGTCGCCACCGGCCCGTCTGCGGGCTCGAAGTGGGGGATGTCCCGATCCCACCCCTCTGGGGGCGTTGCCGCCCGCCACGTCCGGAGCTCCGCCGCGAGCGTCGGGTGCTCCGTCCGATACCGCTCCCAGCGCTCGTTCCAGTCGGCCTCGAGTCGCCGTCCACGCTCGACCGTCTCCTGCATGTGCTCTCGCACCCGATCCGGAACGAGAAACGTCTCATCCTCTGGCCAGTCGTACGCCCGCTTCGCCAACCGGATTTCCTCCTCGCCCAGCGGCTCACCGTGCGCCTGCGGCGTATCCTGCTTGTTTGGCGCGCCCCAGGCGATGTGCGACCGCAAGGCAATGAGGGAAGGACGATCGGCTACCGAGCGGGCCTCGCTCAGGGCCGCGTCGATCGCCTCCAGGTCGTTGGCCCGATCACCCAAATTCTGGACGTGCCAGCCGTAGGCGTCGAAGCGGCGCACGACGTCGTCCGAGAAGGTCAGATCCGTGCTGCCGTCGATCGTGATCCGGTTGTCGTCGTATACCCATATCAGCCGGCCGAGGCCCAGATGGCCCGCCAGTGACGCCGCCTCGTGCGAGGCTCCCTCCATGAGATCGCCATCGCCACAGATCACGTACGTGTGGTGATCCACGATGTCGTGATCGGGTCGATTGAAGACGCTCCGAAGGTGTGCCTCCGCGATCGCCATTCCGACCGAATTCATCAATCCCTGACCCAGGGGCCCGGTCGTCGTTTCCACCCCTGGCGTGAGATGGTTTTCGGGATGCCCCGGTGTGATGCTGCCCCAACGACGAAGCCGACGCAGCTCGTCGAGCGGCAGGTCGTAGCCGGCCAGGTGGAGGATCGAGTACTGTAGGATGGCCGCGTGTCCCGCGGACAGAATGAAACGATCGCGGTCGAACCAGTCGGGACTCTCCGGGTTGTGACGCAGGTGACGGGTCCACAGCACGTAGGCCAACGGAGCGAGCGCAACCGCGGTGCCGGGGTGCCCCGATCCCGCGTTCTGAACGGCATCCATGGACAGGGTGCGAATCGTGTCGACGGCGAGCCGCTCGATCGATATATGGGCGGTTTGGTCGTTCAACATGGTCTCGGTCGCTGAGAGTTAATACGTGATCCGAACGCCGCTGGCACTTCAGCGGGTCTCCTTCGGAGGGACGAGAGTCTCGACCAGCCGGTTCGTGGCGTGGAGCACGGCCATGGCTGCGCCCCGGGTCAGATCACCTGTGGCAGGAACCGACCCCATGAGGCTCCTCGGTCGGCCTTTCGTCGTGCGCACACACACCAGAACGACATCGGCGTCGAACGCGCGAATCGTCTTGATCCCGACGAGCGCAAAATAGCCGGGGTGCCCCGTGATGCGGTCCAGGGCCGTCATCGTTGCCTCAGCCGCCATACGCAGCGCCATCACGTCGTCTCCGACACCGCGCAGCTCCTCTTCGCACACCAGTTCCCCGCGCTCCAACGCGACGGTAACGCGCAGTCGAGACCCCGGCTCGTGCTCGATGCGAGCCTCCAGGAGTTTGGCTCGTCCCACACGTGGCACGGCGGACGCGCCGTCTTCTTCAGCGAACGGGTCTTCTGGGTCCGGAGTGGACGAGGCAGAGGAGGCCGACGCGTCGGGGGTCGGATCCGACTCGGAATGCGAATTTCCTGTTGCGAGGCTCGTCATACTGTCGGTGGTTCGGCGGAAACGGTGGAGGACGCGGCAACTTAGGCAGCCGGCCGAGCGCACAACAGTCCCGGTCGGGACGGACCGGCGAGGCTGGCGCGGCGGATCGGCCGGCCGGTAGAATTCCGGGCAATGAAGCGATGGCTCTCCCTCGAGGTCCTGCCGGTTTCGCAAGCGTCCCAGGTTTTCGAGCAGCTGGCCCCGGCTCGTCGGGTCGGGCGGATGCCGCGTCCGGTCCGGCTGAAGGAAACGGAGGTCAAGGATGAGTGAGTGTCTGTTCTGCCGAATTGCAAGCGGAGAGCTGACGTCCGACGAGGTGGCGAGCGGCGATACGTGGCTCGCCTTCCGGGATATCGACCCGCAAGCGCCCGCCCACGTGCTCGTCATTCCCCGACGCCACGTTACGAGCCTCAACGAGCTCGCCGAGGAACAGGCCGCGGAGGCAGCGGAGCTGCTGCTCGCCTGCCGTCAGGTGGCCGAAAAGGCCGGGATCGGCGAGTCTGGATATCGCGTCGTGATCAACACTAACCGCGATGGCGGTCAGCTGGTGCCGCATCTTCACCTGCACGTGTTGGGCGGGCGGGTGATGGAGTGGCCACCCGGCTGATGAGGCCGAGTTCCGCCGAAGAAGCGTCCGCGGGCACAGCGCACGCCCTCGACGTACTCGAGTTTCCACGGGTGCTCGAACTGATCGCCCGGTACGCGACGAGCGATGTGGGTGCGGCCGAATTGCACAGCGCCCACCCCCTGGCGGATCCGGCGGAGGCCGAAGCGGCCCTCCACCTCGTGGAGGAAATGACGCAGCTGCTCCACGAGGTGGAGGCGTGGTCGCCCGGCCCGATTCCCGATCTGCGTGAGGCGCTTCGGACCCTGCGTCTCCCTGACGCCGTGCTGGGAGCCGAATCCCTGTCGAGTTTCGCGATCCTGCTGGCCACCGCGCGCCGTGCCCGCGAAGAGCTGCTCGCTCGGAAGGAGTCGATCCCGCGTCTCGCCCGGCTCGCCGAACCGCTCATGGCCGACAGGGAGCTCGAAGAGCGGCTCGCGCGATCCTTCGACGAGGCGGGGGAGGTCGCGGATGGAGCCTCGCCAGCGCTGAAACGACTGCGTCGGACGTTGCGGGACCGGCGGGCCGCCCTCGTCGAACGACTGGAGCGCTACTCCCGGGACCTCCCCGCCCACGTGAGGGTGCCGGATGCTTCGGTTACCGTACGCAGCGGCCGCTACTGCGTGCCGGTTCGACGGGAGGGGCGTGGTACGATCGGCGGGATCGTGCACGACGAATCTGCGAGTCGTCAGACCCTCTTCGTCGAGCCGCCGACGGCCATCGAGCCGATGAACGAGATCCGGGAGGCGGAGCTGGCGGAGGCGCGCGAGGTGGAGCGGGTTCTGCGATCCCTCACCGAGGCGCTACGTCCTGGGAGTGACGATCTGAGGCGCTCGCTGGAGCAGCTCGCCGAGATCGACGCAGTGTGGGCCAAGGCCCGCTACGCGACGAGCCATGGAGGCCAGCGTCCCAGCCTCGGCGGAGTCGCTGGCCGTGGTCCGTACCGGGTCGTAGAGGGCCGTCATCCGCTCCTGCTCATGTACGGGGACCCCCCAGTTCCTTTTACGCTGAACCTCGAACCCGACGAATCACTGCTTCTGGTCAGTGGCCCGAACGCGGGCGGCAAGACGGTGCTCTTGAAGTCCATAGGACTCCTCTCCGCGATGGCACAGAGCGGCATTGTCCCGCCGGTGGCCGACGGTACGGTATTGCCATGCTTCTCGGACTTCTTCGCCGTGATCGGCGACGAGCAGTCGATCGACGCGTCACTGTCGACCTTCAGCGCTCACCTGGTTAACCTGCGCCAGATCCTCGAGACGGCAGGGGGTCGGTCACTGGTTCTTGTCGACGAGCTCGGCAGCCATACGGATCCCGAGGAGGGCGCAGCTCTGGCCGCCGTCGTACTCGAGCGGCTGGTGGGCCAGACCGGGCTCACGGTGGCCACCACGCATCTGGGCGCACTCAAGGCGCTGGCCGGCGAGCGTCCCGGGATCGTGAATGCCTCTATGGAGTTTGACAGCGAGGAGATACGGCCCACCTTCCGGTTTCGCCGCGACCGTCCGGGAAGGAGCTACGCGCTCCAGATCGCGGACCGCCTCGGAATGCCACCCGAGCTCCTGGCGGCTGCCCGCGACAGACTCTCCGATCTGGATCGGGCGATGGACGAATTGCTCGCCGACCTCGAGTCGAGGCAAGCCGAGCTCGAAGCGCTGATGAGGGTCGCCGAGACTCGCGAGGTCGAGCTCGCGAGAGAGGGTGAGGCGCTGGCAGCGCGGCGGACCCTTATCGAGCGGCGAGAGGCGGAGCTGGAGCGCTCCGCGCGCCGGGCCGAAGAGAAGTACGTGCGTGCGGCAAGGACGCGCGTCGAGGATGCGGTCGGGCGGTTGGAAGAGGAGTACGCGGTGGTGCTCTCCGAGCTCCGCTCGAAGACTGCCGAAGTCCCGATCGCGCGCGTACGATCGGCCGACGAGGAACTGACGGCCGCGAAGCGGGCGGCACGCTCGGTGGTCGAACGGGCGGTCCGTGAGGCGGGTAACCGACCGGAGACTGCCCGGGAAGCCGAAGCCCTTCCCGCGCTCGCGCCCGGCGTGAAGATCCGGATTCGAGGGCTGAACCGCGTTGCCACGGTCGAGGAGGTGCGTGGCGACAGGGTGACGCTCGATGCGGAAGGGCTTCGGCTGACCGTTCCGGCGACGGAGCTCGAAGCGATTGAACGCCTGGATGAGACGACCGGCGAGGATCGCGTAGCTGGCGGACCCGAGACAGGACGGCGGGCGAGCACGGCCGAGGTACGGCCTGTTATTCACGCACGGGCGGAGGTGGACCTGAGGGGCCTGCGTGTCGACGAGGTAGAACCGGCACTCCTCCCGGCGATCGACGCCGCCATCGTGGCGGATCTTCCGGCTCTGCGCATCATACATGGAAAGGGAACCGGGGCGGTCCGAGCCGAGGTAAAGGCGCTGCTGGAAGGCGACGAACGGATTCCGAATCATCGACCCGGAGGGCCCGGCGAAGGCGGTGAGGGAGTCACGGTCATCGAGTTTGCGAGCCGCAGGGAGAGCGGAAACGGATAGCTGGCTGAAAAGAGCTGAGGGTGCGCGATCGCCTGCCGCCGAATGCACGCGAGCTAAGGGCGAGCCGCGCAGCGGCGCATGGTAAGCGACACGGTCGTCGAGGAAGTGCGCGCCCGGGCGGATCTCGTTGAGATCTGTGGCGAGCACATGGCGCTCAAGCGCGTCGGCAAGAGCTATCGGGGACCCTGTCCGCTGCATGGGGGCGAAGGACCGAACTTCTCGGTCGATGCGGCACGCGGCATCTACAAGTGTTTCGTGTGCGGGGAAGGGGGGGACGTCTTCGGCTTCGTCATGCAACTTCTGGGACTGGATTTCCCCGAAGCTGTTCGATACGTGGGTGCACGTGTCGGCATCGAGGTCCCGGACCGCAGCGAACCACGTGAGGACCCTCACGCTCATCTGCGAGAAGTCGTCGCTTTCGCCGACGAGTGGTTCACGGATCAGTTGCGAGGCGAGGCGGGAGGGGTGGCTCGGCGCCACCTCGAGAAACGAGGGATCGACCTGGAGGTCGCTCTACAGTACGGCGTAGGGTACGCCCCCGATGAGTGGCGGGCGCTACGCGAGGCGGCCTCCGCGCGTGGAGTGGAAGAGGCCCTGCTCCTGGAGCTCGGTTTGCTCGCCACGAGCGAGCGGGCGGAGGAGCCCTATGACCGATTCCGTCACCGGTTGATGTTCTCGATCCGGGATCTTCGGGATCGACCCATCGGTTTCGGAGGTCGTGATCTCGGTTCGAGCTCCGACGACGTACCGAAGTACATCAACTCCCCCGACTCGCCGATCTTTCACAAGGGCGAGACGCTCTACGGACTCGGCTGGGCCCGTCACGCGATCCGGCGCGAGGGCTTCGCAGCGATAGTGGAGGGCTACACGGATGTTCTGGCGCTTCACCTGCACGATCTGCCGATCGCCGTCGCCGGGCTCGGAACGGCGTTCACACCGCAGCAGGCGCAGCAGCTCGCTCGCTACACGAAGCAGGCCTACCTCCTTTACGACAGCGACGACGCCGGGCTCCGCGCGACCTTCCGCACGGCGGACGTACTCCTACAGGCTGGCATTCACCCGCTGGTTGTGACGCTGCCGGGTGGCGAGGATCCCGACTCGGTCGTGCGTTCGCAGGGTGACAAGGCGGTCCGCGGCTACCTGAGTGATGCGGTGGACGTCCTGGAGCGCAAGCTCTTGATCCTGGAACGGGAGGGATACCTGAGCAGCATCGAGGGCCGTCGACGCGCCGTCGACGGTCTGCTGAGCACGCTGCGCGCGGTGCGAGATCCGACTCTCCGTGACATATATCTGGATCGCGCTGCCGAGCGCACGGGAGTGCGACGTGACACCCTGGTGCACGAAATCGCGCGCGCGGATGCGAGACACGCTCGACCCCGCGGTTTCGTCGAAAGAGGACGGCGGGCGGGCCGGGCCGCGGCACCGGAGCGAACCGAGGACGGCCGACGGGGTCACGTCGCGGAGCGAAACCTGATACTCCTTCTGCTGAGAGATCAGGCGCTCATCGCCCGCGCGGCGGAAGCGGGCATCGCTCCGGAGCAGTTTGAGCACCTGGGATTACGGCGCGTGTACCATGCGTTGCTCGAGCAAGATGAATGCACGGGAGAGATGGAGTGGGCGGCTCGACTTGAGCCGAGCGATCGAGAGCTGGTCGAGCGGCTTATGAGCGACGCCACGGAGTTGACGGAGCCGGTGGAGATCTTCGAACAATCCACACGGCGCATCCTCTACCGTCCCCACATGGAGCGGATGAGGGAGATCGATCGCGAGCTGGAACTTGCCGATGAGGCACAGTCAAGGGAGCTTCTTCGCGAGAAGCAGCGGCTGGCGCGCGAGGTCAGAGCGGCGGGTCTCCCACTCAGCTTTCTGCGTCGAGGGGTGGGTGGATAAGAACATGATTGGCGGCGGCAGCCGCTAACGATCGCTTGGTAGAAGGCCAAGCAGACGCGTTGACACGAAGAGGCAGGAAAAGGGCACGAGCATGGAGTCGAGTGACAACGTCGCGGCGTTGCTGAACCTGCAGCAGATCGATCTCGAGATCCGAGAGTTGGGCGCGGAGCTGGCGAGCATGGCGACCGACCTTGCCGACCGCCAGACGGCCGTAGAGGAGCTCGAGCGTCGGGTGGACGCGACTCGGGGGCAACTCTCCGAATCCGATGAGAGGTTGCGCAAGTTCCAGCGCGCCGTTCAGGCGGGCCGGGCGACTCTCAAGCGGCTCGAGGCCCGTGGCCAGGAAGTCGCGAATATGCAGCAGCACCTCGCGGTTCGGCACGAAGCCGACGTGGCCCGCAGCAACCTGAGAGCCGCGGAAGAGGATGCGCTCGATACCCTGCAGGAGGCCGAGCGGCTGGGTCAGGAACTGGAGGGTTTGGAGGCAGAGCTCGGTGAGCTGCGTGGCGACTACGAAAGGCGCCGCGGAGCGATGGAGACCCGGACGAGCGAGCTGCAGGAGCAGCTCGCGATTCGCCGAGATCAGAGGCACAACCGGGAGGTGCGTCTCGACGCTCGGGTGCTCCAGATGTACGAAAAGGTGAGGAAGGGAGGATCGGACAACGCGCTTGCACCTCTCACGGGAGACGGGGTGTGCGGCCACTGCTATACTTCCGTACCGATTCAGAAGCAATCGGACATTCGTACAGGCCGGGCGCTCGCCGTGTGCGAGGGGTGCGGCATCATTCTCTACGCGCCCACCGAGTGAGAATTCAGCTGAGGATGACGGCGTCTCCGCACCTATATCGGAGCACGGCGCCACCGACGCGTCCTTTAACCCACGCCTTCGAGTGAGCGAGCTCCCCAGAACCCCGTTTCGGTGGCACCCTCCGCCCAGCGTGACCGAAAGGGCTGTCGCGGCGCTCGAGAGTTCGTTGGGGATTCCGCGGGGGCTGTGCCGTATCCTCGCGGCACGGGGGATCACTGATCCGGAGAGGGCCCGTGGCTTTCTCCGGCCGACGCTCGATCAGCTCCATCCGGCGGATTCCATGCCCGACATAGCGAAGGCGGTCGAGCGCCTCGAGCTGGCGTTGCAGAGTGGCGAATCGATCCTGGTCCACGGCGACTACGACGTCGATGGGATGTCAGCTGCCGCATTGCTTGTGCGCGGCCTGAAGGCGCTCGGGGGCAGAGTGGAGGGCTTTGTCCCACACAGGACGCGGGACGGATACGACCTGGGCGCCGCGGGCCTGGAGCGCGCGAGGGGGCAGAACGCCACGCTCATCGTCACGGCGGACTGCGGCACCACGGCATTGGAGGCGGTGGGGAAGGCGTCGGCGGGGGGCATAGACGTCATCGTGACCGATCACCATCGAACCGGCCGCGGGCTTCCGGACGCCGTGGCCGTGGTGAACCCGACCCGGGCGGACAGCTCCTATCCGTTCGACGGGCTGGCCGGCGTCGGTGTCGCGTATAAACTGATTGCACAACTATATTCTGTTAAAGGCATTACAGAAGAGAACCTAAACCAACATCTTGATCTCGTGGCCTTGGGTACGGTGGCCGATCAGGCACCACTCGTGGACGAGAACCGCGTGCTCGTACGGTTGGGACTTCGGGCTCTGCAGCGGAGCCGGAAGTTCGGACTCCAGGCGCTGCTGTGGACCACGGGTCTTCTGGAGGAAGAGGGTGTGCGGGCCTCCGACATCGCTTTTCGCCTCGGGCCACGGCTCAACGCTGTGGGGCGTATCGGCTCTGCGAGTGACGGGCTCCGTCTGCTGCTGACGGGGGACCGTGAGGAGGCGATCGAGCTCGCCGGTCGGCTCGGAGAGGAGAACACGCGCCGACAGGCGGCCGACCGCCAACTGGTTCGGGAGGCCCTCGATGAGCTCCGGGAGGAGTATTCACCCGATCGCGACCGGGTTGTCGTTCTGTCCAGCGATTCGTGGCACCCGGGACTGCTGGGGATTGCCGCGTCCCGGATCGCCCGCACGCTTCACCGTCCCACCGCTCTCATCACGTTCGAAGGCGATGTGGGGCGGGGCTCGGCCCGATCTGTCAAGGGCTTCAACCTCGTGCATGCGCTCGAGGCATGCGCACCCACGCTGGAACGCTTCGGAGGGCACGCGATGGCCGCGGGTCTGAGCGTGCACCGTTCGCGGCTCGGGGCCTTTGTCGAGTGCTTTCGGACGTACGCCGAGCGCGAGCTTTCCGACGAGTGTCTGATTCCCGAGCTGCAGATCGATCTCGAAACGTCACTGGAAGAGATCACGCCGGAGTTCGGGAGGTATGCCGAGTACGTTGGCCCCTTCGGGGTCGGGAATTCCCGCCCTCGTCTGCTCGTTCGGGGAGTGCGGCTGGACCGTGTGTCCCGCATGGGAGAAGACGGACGGCACCTGCGCATGCGTCTCGAGTCGGAGGGTGAATCGGCTCTTGCGGCTGTCGCATTCGGAATGGGCGAGCGATTCGACGAGCTGCAAACGGACGAGAGGTGGGATGTGGTGCTCGAGGTGCACCGTGAAGCGTGGCGTGGTCGGACTCGGACTCGCGCTCACCTGGTGGACGTTCGGCCAACGGAACAGCTGACGTCCGCGGGCGAAGGTCGACGAGCCGCGGCGTCGGCCAACGTGAGGTGAGACTTCGCATCGTGGCCGGCGAGCTGGGCGGCCGCTACATCGAAGCACCCGCGGGCCTCGCGACCCGCCCGACTTCGGAACGTGTTCGTGAAGCGTGGTTCAGTGCGCTGGGTGCCCGGGTGCGAGACGCGCAGGTCGTGGATCTGTTTGCCGGATCGGGCGCTCTGGGGATCGAAGCGTTGTCGCGCGGCGCCGCCCGCGCCCATTTTGTCGAGGCGAATCCTCGTGCGGCGGCGGTGCTGAGGCGCAATCTGGCCGACCTGGAGCTGGAGGCACGCGCGGAGGTGGACACTCGAGATGTGTTCGTCTTTCTCCGCGAGGCGATCCGACGGGGCTCCCGGTTCGACATCGCTCTGGCGGATCCACCTTATGACGCGCCTGCGGTGCGGCGGCTCGTCGAGGAGTATCGACGGGAGCCGTTTGCCGGCCTGCTGTGCCTAGAGCACGCGCCCGGTGCGCTGGGGCCAGAGGTGCAGACGGGATGGCGACGTCGCTACGGTGATACACAGCTGACCTTCATGACGGTCGATCCGGAGGGCACGAGTTCATGAACCAGAGGATCGCGGTCTACCCAGGCTCGTTCGACCCACTCACACTCGGCCACGACGACATCATTGATCGCAGCCTGAGGCTGGTGGATAGACTGATCGTGGCGGTAGCGGAGACGGCGACCCAGACGAAGAGCGGTCTGTTCTCGGTGGCCGAACGCGTGGAGATCGTTCGGGAGGTGTACGAAGGCCGACCCGAGATCGAGGTCACGGCGTTTCGAGGTCTGCTGGTCGAATTCGCTCGCTCTCACGGTGCCCGCCTCATCGTCCGTGGGCTTCGGGCGGTGAGCGACTTCGAGTACGAGTTTCAGATGGCGCTGATGAACCGCGCGCTGTGGCCCGAGATCGAAGTCATCTTCATGGCTCCCGACACGCGCCATACGTTTCTCAGCTCGTCCCTCGTGCGAGAGGTCGGCCGGCTCGGCGGCGACGTGAGCGACTTCGTGCACGAGAGCGTTCTGGAGCGGATGAAAGAGAAGTTCTCCCAGCTGGGCGAGGCGTCGTCGGGCCAAGGCCTGTAGTGGTGCAGGCCTCCGGGTTCGAGACGACTTTCCTCGAGGGGCTTCGTAGGCGGGCCGCCGCCTCACCGGCGAGAATCGGCTTCCCCGAGGCCTCCGAGAGACGTACGCAGGAGGCGATGATCCGCCTCGCCCGCGACGGCCTGGCCGTGCCGGTCGCGATCGGGGAGGCAGGCGACTTTGAGTCGGTCCTGCATGAAGCGGGTGCGATCGAGCATATGGAGCTCGAGCGGCAGGTCGGGTCCCCCGAAGCGATGGCCGAGTCGCTGGATTTCGCGGTGCATCTCCTGGCGTCGGGGCAGCTCGACGGCGTGGTGGCCGGCGCGGTGCTGTCCACGGCCGACGTCATCCGAGCCGGTCTGCGCCTCGTCGGACTCGCAGCGAGGACGACCACGGTATCGAGCGCATTTTACATGGTGCTTCCGGACGCGCCCATGCACAGCTCGCCGGTGCTTACCTTCACGGACGCAGGGGTCGTCCCGCACCCGGCTGCCCGACAGCTGGCAGAGAGTGCAGAGGCCGCATGTGCGGCCAGGCGACTCGTCGTGGGCGACGAGCCCCGGGTGGCGTTCCTGTCCTATTCCACGCACGGGTCGGCCGAGGGTCCGAGCGTGACGATGATGCGGGAGGCACTGGCGGCCTTCCGCGCCCGGTGCCCCGAGGTGGTCGCGTGCGGCGAGCTGCAGGCGGATGCCGCGCTGGTGCCGGAGGTGGCACGGGTGAAGGCTCCGGATTCGGAGTTGGCCGGAGCCGCAAACATTCTCGTGTTCCCGGACCTGGACGCCGGTAACATCGCATACAAGCTGGTGGAGCGGCTGGCGGGCGCGCATGCGCTCGGACCGATTCTCCAGGGTCTCGCGCGTCCGCTGAACGACCTGTCGCGTGGCGCCAGCCCGAACGACATTGTACACGTGGCATGTATCACAGGGCTCCTTGCGCACGGAGACGGCGAATGAGCTTCTTCATCGAGAACGTGGGTGACGTCACGGTCGTTGGCGTGCGAAGCGAACTGACCGTGGGGAACCGCGGCGACTTCAAAACGAAGGTGCTGCAGCAGCTCGATACGGGCGACCGGAAGTTCGTGTTCGACTTCGAGGACACGAGCTACATCGACTCGTCAGGTCTGGGAGTCCTCGTCAGTCTGTCGAAGCGGATCCGCGAGCACGGGGGTCGTTTGCGCCTGGCCAGCCTGAACGACGACCTGCGGGTCCTGTTCGAGTTGACCAAGCTGGATACTCTGTTTCAGCTCGCTGACAGCCGGACTGCCGCGATCGGGGACCTCTAGGAAGCGGGCGACCGGAAGTGACCCTCCGGTCCGCCACGCCGACCTCTCCGCCCGAGCCTGTGACCCCTCGCCCGAGCCAACTGGTTCTTCTCGTATCCGATAGGCCGACGACAACGCGCAGCCTTTCAGAACAGCTCGAGCGCCTGACTCCGCCGCCGGAGATCTGGAGCTGGCGTTCGGCGCCAGGCGACTGGCAGGGACCGGGAGCCATCATCGCGGCGGCTCCGCCGACCGATCCGGAGACGATAGCGCTCGCCATCGTCGACCTCGAGTCCGGCCTTCAGGCGATGGACCGGCTGAGGCCTTTCGACATCTCCACCGTGGCGCGCCGGGTTGCGCTTGCCGAGGGAGCGCGCACCGAGCGGCTCATACAGGCGCTGGCGAGTGGCTACGACGACTACCTCTTTTTTCCGATCAACCCCGCCGAGCTCGGTCTGGTGTGGCACAGACACCTGGGTAGCGGTGAGATCGCCCGGCTACAGGTGGAGGTGGACGAGCAGTGCCTTTGTGTCCGCTGCCCATCCGACGTCGTTTACCTGGAACCGGCGGTGACCAAGATGGTGGCCACGTGCCGCCGCATCGCGGATCTGGAGAGCAGGGCCGAGTTCCGACTGCGGATCGCGCTGGGAGAGGCCGTGGCCAACGCGATGCTACACGGGAACCGGGAGGATCACCGTCGCCAGGTAACCATCCGGGCGGAGACGCGGCCGCAGGCGCTGTGGGTCTGGGTCGCCGACGAGGGAAAAGGATTCGATCCCGCGACGGTGCCGGACCCGAGAGACCCGGATCGCGTCGAGCGTAGCTCGGGACGAGGCCTGTATCTGCTCCGGACTCTCATGGACAACGTCACGTTCAGCGACAACGGGACCGTGGTTCGGCTCGAGTTGGACCGATGAGCCGTTCGATCGATGAGAGCCCGACGGAGGGATCTTCCCTCGAGGCGTACCTTCCGACTCTTCTGGATCGATTCCAGCGCTTCGCGGGTTTTGCGTTCCGTCTCGTGCTCGAGCGCGACGGACGGCGCGTCGTGCTACACGAGTCTCTGTCTGAATCGGACCCGGAAACGGGGACGGGCGCCAGTCGAGCTGAGCTGTCCAGCGGCAGTCGGATCGAGCTCTGGCACCCCTCTGACTCGGAGTCTGGGGCGGAGTTTCTGCTGGACTGGGTGAGCCAGCTCGTGCGATTCGACGAGGAGCGTGCGCAACTGGCCGGCGCGAATCTGGAAGGGGAACGCGTCACGGCGGAGCTCGAGCTTGCCCGTGAGCTGCAGGCGAAGTTGCTGCCGAGCCTGAGCGGATTCTCGGATCTGGTGGACGTGGCCGGACGCTGCGAGCCTGCCTACGAGATCGGGGGCGACTTCTACCAGCTCGCACGTCTGCCCGGACGCAGGATCGGTGTCATGCTCGGCGACGTGAGCTCCCATGGCATCTCGGCCGCGCTCATTATGGCGCTCACGATGAGCGCCGTGGCGATCCTGGCTCGAGAGCGTGAGAGCCCTGCGGACGTTCTGGCGGGCATCCATCGGGCGCTACTCCGCGAGTTGGAAACCACCGAGATGTACATGTCGGTCTTCTACGGAATCCTGGATCCGGCAAGCGACACGCTGTGCTACGCGAACGCGGGACACCCCTTCGCCTACCGGATCTCGCGCGGGGTAGTCGAGCGTCTGGACGCGTTGGATCCTCCTCTCGGCATGATCGAGCGCGACACTTACTCCGAGACCGAAACACGCTGGACGGCCGCCGAGGACCTGCTGCTCCTGTTTACGGATGGACTTGCCGGAGACGTCCCGGGAGGTAAGGATGCGGCCACCCGCTGGCTGACAGAGATCGCGAGGAAGCCGGAGCCGGACGCCGTCGTCCGAGGGCTGTTCGATACCAGCGACGACGAAGCGCGCCCCGACGATCGAACGGCGTTGGCGATTCGGTTCCGCGGGGCTGCTTCCGCGCCCACCTAGGAAGAGCATGGAGGGCCGGGCCAAGCGTTCTCTGAGTCAAAACTTCCTGGTCGACGGCAACCTCCAGCGTCGCGTCGCTCGGGAGCTCGGCAGCCAACCTGACGACGTCGTCCTCGAGATCGGTCCCGGGCACGGCGAACTCAGCCAGCACCTGGTCGGCGCCGTCGCCCGGCTGGTTCTGGTCGAGAAGGACGAGTCTCTTGCCGCTGCGCTCGACGAACGATGGGGCGACCGCGAGGACGTTTGCATCGTGGTCGGAGATGCGCTCGAGATCGACCTGGGCTCACACCTGCCTGAAGCGGCCTCCTACCGCCTGATCTCCAACGTGCCGTACAACATCACGTCGCCTCTTCTGTTCGCCTTCCTGGATCTATCTCCCAGCGCCCATCGAATCGTGGTGACCGTACAGCGCGAGGTCGCGGACCGGATCGTGGCGGCCCCGGGGAACAAGACGTATGGGGCACTCTCGGTCGGAGTTCAGGCCAGAGCCTCGGCGCGCATCGCGTTCCGGATCGGGCGGCGTGCCTTTCGGCCCGTGCCCGACGTCGACTCGGCCGTCGTGTGCATCGAGCCCCGGCCGGACACCCTGACGGCAAGCGACGCGCTGGCTCTGCGCACGCTCACCCGGGCCGCCTTCGGTCGCCGTCGCAAGCAGCTTCAGAAGATCCTCCGGACCTCGCCCGAATACGCGCTGCTACCCGAGCAGGTTAGGCGGGTGTGCACCGATTTGGGCCTCGATCCGCAGGCACGGCCCGAGGCGCTGACCCCGCACGAGTTCGTGGGTCTCGCTCGCCGGCTGCCCGTGCCCAGCGACCTGCGGCCGGACTAACGGGGGGCCTAGCGGCCGGCTTGACCGAGGTCTGGCGGCCGCCCCACAGCCGGAGGCATCCGGGACGTTGAGAGGGCTTCCCGGCGCGGCTATTTTTCGCTCGTGAAATGCTTCACAAGCGAGGGCCGATGCAGCAAAAGATCTCCGACTCCGCCGTTCGGCGCCTCTCGCTCTACCTTCGTTGCCTGCGTGATTCGAGCGTGCAGGGGGTCGACGTCGTGTCCAGCGGGGAGCTGGCGAGGGGGAGTGGTACGACCCCGGCCCAGGTTCGGAAGGATCTCAGCTTGTTCGGTTCCTTCGGCAAGCGCGGCAGCGGCTACCAGGTCGCCGTGCTCACGGAGCGGTTGGAGTCGATCCTGGGTTTGGAACAATGCTGGCCGGTCGCGCTGGTAGGGGTCGGAAGGATCGGCACCGCCTTGCTGGGCCATGGCGCGATCGCAGAGCGCGGGTTCGATATAGTAGCAGCGTTCGACGTGGCGCGGAGGAAGGTGGGCCGCCGCATCCAGGGGATCGAGGTGTCTCCCGTAGACGAGCTGGTACCACTGGTTCGGAAACGGTCGGTAAAGATCGGAATCATCGCCACGCCACCGGGGGCGGCTCAGAAGGTAGCGGAGCGGCTGACCGAAGCCGGTGTGCGGGCGATCCTGAATTTCGCGCCCGTGAAGCTGGTGCTCGCGGAGGGGGTGACGACGCGCTCGGTGGACGTCGGTCTCGAGCTCGAAGGACTCAGCTACCACCTCGTGGCCGAGTTGCACGACAAGCGTGGGAATGCGGAAGTGACTGACACGTGACGTGGGGACGGGGGGCGGAGGAGCAAGGCGTGAGCAGCACGACCAATTCCACTCTTCCCGGCATTCGCTTCCACCGCGACTACTCGCTGGCCGACGAAGCGGTGGTTTTGCTGGAGAGCTCGCCCATGCCCGGGGAGACTTTGGCCCGCCGACTCTTCGGACTCAAGAACGCCCCGCCAGGCCTGACTGTGCGATTGCTGGACGAGCTGCTCGGTGCCGACCCGCGCGTCGAACGCGGGCGACGGGGCGTGTGGCGAGTGAGTAAGGAGCAGAACCGCAACGGCGACGCGCGGCTCTCGCGTCTGCCTTACACGGTCGTGGATGTCGAGACGACCGGCGGCATGGCGGAGGGAAGGGGACGCGTGATCGAGATCGCCGCGGTGCGGGTGGACGGCGACAGAGTGCGGGACACGTTCTCGAGCCTCGTCGACCCTGGCGTCCCCATCTCCCCGTGGGTGTCTCGGCTGACGGGTATCACAAGACCCATGGTGTCGGGTGCGCCCTCGTTCCGCGACGTCAGTGAGGAGGTTTGGAAGCGCCTGGAAGGACGAGTCTTCGTCGCGCACAACGTCGGCTTCGACTGGCGATTCGTGACCGCCGAGATGCGGCGCGCGCGCTCAGTGCTCCCCAGCGGTCCGCGGCTGTGCACGGTCCATCTTGCCCGCCGAGTAGTGCCCGGTTTGCGCCGCCGCGGGCTCGGATCTCTGGCCCACTATTACGGGGTCGAGATCGAGGGCCGCCACCGGGCGCTCGGAGACGCCGTGGCCACCGCGACCGTGCTCATGAGGTTGCTGGCCGATGCGGAGCGAGAAGGGGTGACACGCTGGGGCGAGCTGCAGACTTGGCTCACCGGCTCGAGGCGATCGGCGCGCAAGCGAGCCGACCGCACCGCATCACCCCGGAGCGAGGGATGACGTGCTGATTGCCGAGTCGGCAGACCGGCGGGTCCACACGGTCGACGCGGGCCGCCTTATGCTGGATGGCGGGGCGATGTTCGGCGTCGTTCCCAAGCCGCTCTGGCAGCGGCGGGTGCCGGCGGACGATCGCAATAGGATCCCGCTGGCCATGCGCTGTCTGCTCGTGGATGCGGACGGGAAGAAGATCCTGGTCGACACGGGGCTCGGAAACAAAGAGGGTGAGTCGTTCATGGAGATCCACGGGGTCGAGAACGAGGGTCGCCCGACGAAGCTCGAGGACTCGCTGCGGCGCCTCGGGGTGGCCCCGGCGGAGATCGACTTCGTCGTCAACACACACCTCCACTTCGATCATGCGGGAGGCAATACGTTTCAAACCTCGGGCGGGGAGATACGACCTTCGTTCGAGAACGCACGGTACGTGGTTCGACGTGGTGAGTGGGAGGCCGCGCGCTCCGCGAACCTCCGGATTCAAGCGGGCTACCTCGCGCACAATCAGGACGCGCTCGAACAGGAGGGCAGGATCGACCTGATCGAAGAAGACCTCGAGCTCATCCCGGGGGTTCGTCTGGTGCAAACGCCGGGTCACACCAAGTACCACCAGTCCGTGGTGGTCGAGCTGGGGGGCGAGACGGTATGCTTCCTGGCAGACCTCGTGCCGATGTCGCCGCACATTCGGCTGCCCTGGATCATGGCCTACGATCTGGAACCGCTCGTCACGCTGGACACCAAGAGACACTGGTTGACTCGAGCAGGCGCCGAACATTGGCTACTGGTGTTCGAGCACGATCCCGTCGTGGCCTGCGCACGCGCGCTCCCGCTCGCCGACGGTGATGGGTGTGGTATTGAAGAGCCGCGAGATGACGAGGATCTTCAAGGTGAGGGCGACTGATCTGAAGTTGGAGTGAACCATATAGAACGACATAGAGGAGATATCCGATGATCGATAGAGATCGAACCGCTGTCATTGTGTCGGCCGCGCGGTTGCCGACAGGGCGTTTTCTGGGTGGTCTGGCATCGCTTCGGGCGCCCGAGCTCGGGGCGAAGGCGATCGCGGGTGCCATCGAGCGCTCCGGCATCGAGCCCACGTCGATCGATGACGTGATCATGGGGAACGTGGTGCAGGCGGGCGTCGGTCAGGCACCGGCCCGTCAGGCGGCGATCCTGGGCGGGGTGCCGGATGCCGTGCCCGCGCTGACTGTGAACAAGGTGTGTGGCTCGGGCCTCAAAGCCGTGATGCTCGCCGCGCAGGGGATCAAAGCGGGCGACGTACAGGTCGTCGTGGCCGGGGGTATGGAGTCGATGTCGAACGCTCCGTACCTGATGCGCGGCTACCGCGACGGAGTGAAGTTCGGTGATCGGCCGATCGTGGACGCGCTGATTCACGACGGGCTGTGGTGCTCGTTCGGCGAGTGCCACATGGGCGGTCATGCCGAGTACACGGCCATGAAGGCGGGTGTGAGCCGCGAGGATCAGGACCGCTTTGCCCTCGAGAGCCATGAGAAGGCGATCAAGGCGATCGACGGAGGCGAGTTCGAGGCAGAGGTCGTGCCGGTCGAGATCCGACACCGGAAGGGCACCGTCGTGATCGATCAGGATGAGACGCCGCGACGGGACACCTCGCTGGAGGCGCTCGGCAAGCTGCGACCGGCGTTCGTGGGCGACGCACCACCGGAGGTGACCGAGCCGAGCGTGACGGCCGGGAACGCGCCGGGCCTCAACGATGGGGCGGCGGCGACTGTCGTCGCCTCCGAGGCTTTCGCCGAAGCGCACGGTCTCGATATTCTGGCGCGCATCTCGGCGTACTCGGTCGGGGCGACCGCCCCGCAGGAGCTCTTCTTCGCTCCGGTCGTGGCTGTTCGCCGCCTGCTCGAGAAGGAAGGCACGACGGTGGACGACTACGATCTCATCGAGATGAACGAGGCCTTCGCGGTACAGGCGCTCGCCGACGCGCGTGAGCTGGGGATCGACCTCGCCCGGGTCAACGTGCGGGGTGGCGCCATTGCGCTCGGCCACCCGATCGGAGCTTCCGGGGCCAGGATTCTCACGACGCTGCTGTATGCGTTGCGAGACAACGGCGGTGAGAAGGGGATGGCGACGCTGTGCCTCGGGGGTGGCAACGCAGTGGCCCTCAGCGTGGAGAGAGCATGAGAACCGAGACGCTCGAACAGGGATTGGACGTCGAGGCGACTGACGCTTCTCGGACCAGCCCGCTGGTGCGGACCGTCACGGTGCTGGTTTTCGCCGTGCTGACGGCCATTGCCGCACGCGTGGCGGTGCCGCTTCCGGGAACAGCCGTTCCGTTTACACTCCAGATCGTGGCCGTGCTTCTGGCGGGACTGATCCTGGGCCCGCGTCTCGGAGCCCTAAGCCAGGCGACCTACCTGGCGATGGGGGTCGTCGGCCTTCCGGTGTTCGCTGCCGGAGGAGGCGCGGCGTATCTGCTCGGGCCCACCGGCGGGTACCTGCTCGCCTTCCCGGCAGGGGCGGCCCTCGCGGGTGTATTGGGGAGACGCAACCCCTTCACGGTGTGGGCTGTCGCAGGCGGCCTGCTCGGAGTGCTCGCGGTGCATGCGGGCGGCCTCGCATGGCTGACCGTCACGCTCGGATTCGACCGCGCGGTTGAGGTCGGTCTGGCGCCGTTCCTCCTGGGTGACGTTCTGCAGATCGGAATGGCAGTGATCGTCGCGGCAGGACTCCGACGATCGCCCGCCGGACGGCTGGGGTGAAGGACGGCCTGGCGACACGCCTCTTCGTCGACAGCTCGAGATATCTGCGAGGGCCGTGGCGGCTCGGGATCTTTGTGGTCCTGGTGGTGCTGCTCACGATCGCCCTGCGCGAGCTCGCGTTCGGGGTTTGGGGTGTGCCGGACGACGACTCGTCGCTCGCGGTGGTGGTGGCGATCATGCTGCCCGCTGCTCTTCTGGCCAGCTGGACGGTCATGGCTCGCCTGGAGCGACTTCCGATGTTGGCGCTCGGGCTGCAGTGGAATCCCGTCGGGGCACGCAGCTTCTTGTCCGGCAGCCTGCTCGGGATCCTCCTCATCGGCAGTGTCGTCGCGCTTCTAGCCGTGCTTGGGTGGCTGCGCTGGACTCCGGCCGCGGGTGATGCAGCAGACTACGCCACGACCGCCCTGTGGCTGGGGGTGCTGATCGCGGGCGCCGCGTGGACCGAGGAGCTGCTCTTCCGTGGCTACCCGCTACAGGTCTTGGCACAGACCACGGGTTTCCCGTTCGGGATCGGAGTGACCGCGGTCGTGTTCAGTGTGGCACACCTGGGCAACCCCGGCGCGGCCCCACTGGCGATGGTGAACATCACGCTGTCCGGGGTTCTCCTGGGTGTCGCCTACTGGCGCACATACAGCCTGTGGTACGTGACGGGCGTTCACTTCGGGTGGAACTGGAGCATGAGTCTGGCGGACCTTTCCGTCAGCGGGATGCCGACCGGAATGCCGGCCGTCGATCCCCTGCTGCAGGGCCCGGATCTGTGGACGGGAGGATCCTTCGGCCCCGAGGGAGGTGTGCTCGTCACGCTCGTCACCGCGGCCGGGATCGGGTGGATCTGGCGAACACGTCGGCTGACGAGGAGCTTGGAGATCCAGGCGACCGGACCTCTGCCGGAGCGCCGGCCGAGTGCAGCCTGAATACCCGCGCGCGGTTCGCGCAACAGCCGCGCTCGAGCATATAGGAGGGGACAGTGGACGCGAACGATATCGACAAAGCTGGCGTCTTAGGAGCCGGCACGATGGGCAACGGAATCGCCCACATAATGGCACTCGCGGGCATCGAGGTTTCGCTCGTGGACGTGGTGCCGGAGGCGCTCGACAGCGCGCTCGGAACGATCGAGAAGAACCTCGCCCGGCAGCAGCGCAAAGGACTGGTGGCGGACGGCGAGGCGCAGGCGGTACTCGGGCGCATTCACGTTGGTGCCGAGCTGGGGCCGTGTGGCGAAGCGGACGTCATCGTCGAGGCGGCGGCCGAGCAGCGAGACCTGAAACTCGAGCTATTCGAGCGCCTCGGCCAGCTCGCTCGACGGGAGGCACTGCTCGCGTCGAACACGAGCTCCATCTCTATCACCGACATTGCTTCGGCCGCGGAGCACCCAGAGCGTGTCATCGGGATGCACTTCATGAATCCCGTGCCTGTCATGAAGCTGGTGGAAGTGATCCGGGGGCTGGAGACCTCCGACGCCGCGGCGACCCTTACGGTGGCCCTGAGCGAACGGCTCGGAAAGACGCCCGTTCTCGTGAACGACTTCCCGGGCTTCGTGTCAAACCGCATCCTGATGCCAATGATCAACGAAGCCGTGTACTGCCTCATGGAAGGTGTGGCCGAGCCCGAGGCGATCGACACGGTGATGAAGCTCGGAATGAACCACCCGATGGGGCCGCTCGCCCTCGCCGACTTGATCGGCCTCGATACATGTCTCGCGATCTGTGACGTGCTCCACCGGGATCTGGGCGACGACAAGTACCGGCCCTGTCCGCTCCTCAGGAAGTACGTCGCTGCCGGCCGCCTGGGTCGCAAGTCGGGTCGCGGCTTCTTCGACTACTCGGAGAGCTGACGGCCATGAGCAGACGGGCTTTCACAGCTCTCGAGCTGACTGAGGAGCAGCGCCAGATTCTGGAGCTGGCCAGGGAGTTCTCCGAGGAGCGGATTCGACCCGGAGCGGACGAGCGCGAGCGCGACGAGGAACATTTCGACCGGGCGCTGGTGGACGAGCTCGGAGCGCTAGGGTTTCTCGGAATGCGCGTCCCGCCGGAGCACGATGGCCTCGGACTGGATCTGCTCACCTACCTGTACGTTCTCGAAGAGCTCGCCTGGGGTGACGCATCGGTCGCCATCTCCGTAAGCGTGCACAGCTCGCTTCCGGCCAAGATCTTGCTGCAACACGGCACCCAGGAGCAGCAAGAGCGTTGGCTCGCTCCTATGGCCAGGGGTGAGAAGCTAGGAGCGTTCTCGCTCTCGGAGGCCAACGCCGGCACCGATGCCGCTTCGCTCATGACACAGGCGATGCGAACCGACGACGGCTGGGTGTTGAACGGCGAGAAGACCTGGGTCACTAACGGTGCGTCGGCCGACGTGGTCCTGACGTTCGTCCGCACGGACACGCCGAAAGATCGTCGAGGCAACCGAGGGATCGGCGCTTTCTTCATCCCCAGCGGTACACCGGGCTTCACGCCGAGCAAGAAAGAGCGAAAGATGGGCATGAGAGGTTCCGAGACCGTGTCGATCGCGCTGACCGATGTGCGGTTGGGGTCCGAGCACCTGATCGGCAAGCCCGGAGCCGGCTTTCTCTACGCCCTCCAGGCGCTCGAGGAAGGGCGACTTGGAGTTGCGGCCCAGGCACTCGGGATTGCTGCTGCTGCGCTCGATCACTCTCTGGAATACGCGGCGGAGCGTCGACAGTTTGGACAGAGTCTGAGCGGGTTCCAGGGGATGCAGTTCAAGCTGGCCGACATGTCGACCCGGCTGGAGGCGAGTCGGGGTCTGGTCGAGCGGGCCGCCCGGGCAGTCATGCACGGCGACCCGCGAGGCCGCCGTCTGTCCAGCATCGCGAAGCTGCACGCGAGCGAGACGGCGATGGAAGTCACCCGGGAGGCCGTCCAGATCTTCGGGGGCTACGGCTACTCTCGGGAGTACCCGGTCGAGCGCCTGTTCCGCGACGCGAAGGTAACCGAGATTTACGAAGGTACCAGTGAGATTCACCGCGTCATCGCGGCGCGGCAACTATATCGAGAAAGGGATGGGGAATCGTGAGTCGCCCGGAAATGGAGGTGCCGACGGTGCTCGCCGAGCACCTCGACGTATCCTCAAAGGAGATTTTCGAACTTCTCGCCGAGCACAACCACGAGCAGGTGGTGTTCAGCTACGAGCCGTCTTGCGACTACCGCGGGATCATCGCGATCCACAACACGACGCTTGGACCGGCGCTGGGCGGGACGCGCTACTGGCCGTACGAGAACGACGTGGACGCCGTGCACGATGTGCTGCGGCTCTCGCGCGGTATGACCTACAAGGCTGCCGTCGCCGGCCTCAATCTCGGCGGAGGCAAGTCGGTCATCATCGGCAACAACCGCACGTCCGATCGCGAGATTATCATGCGGGCCCACGGAAAGGCCGTGGACGGCCTGGGCGGCAGATACATCACGGCGGAGGACGTCGGCACGTCCGTAGAGGACATGGACTATGTCCACATGGAAACCGAGAACGTGGTAGGGATCGTCGGTCGGTCCGGCGACCCATCCCCCGTGACGGCCTACGGCGTGTATCGCGGTTTGAAAGCCTGCGCCCAAAAGAAGTACGGCTCCGACGAGTTGAAGAAACGGTCCGTCGCCGTGCAGGGGGTGGGCCACGTTGGCCACTACCTGTGCCGGAATCTCGCCGAAGAGGGGACCAAGCTGTTCATCTCCGACATCGACGACGAGCGAGTAACACGGGTCGCCGATGAGCTGGGGGCCGAGATCGTTCCGCCCGACGATATCTACGATGTGGAGGCGGACATCTTCGCACCGTGCGCCCTCGGCGCCATCCTGAACGATGACACGATCCCGCGGCTGCGCGTCGACATCGTCGGCGGGGCCGCGAACAACCAGCTCCAGCGCGAGGAGCACGACAACGCCCTCCAGGACCGTCAGATCCTCTACGCTCCCGACTACGTGATCAACGCGGGCGGACTGATCAACGTGTACTCCGAGCTGGCGGGCTGGAGTCTCGAGCGCTCGAAGCGCAAGGCGGGCGAGATCTACGGCGTGCTGCTCCGCATCTTCGAGCTCGCTGATGCCGAGGGAGTGACCTATGCCGAGGCGAGCGACCGGGTAGCCGAGCGGCGGATCAATCGCGTGGCGCAACTGCACCGACAGCAGTATTGAGCACCGGATGCGAACCTCGGCTCCCCCGCGAACTTCTCACGGAAAGGTGAACAAGGCGTGAGCACGGACCGGCACAGTTTGCCGCTGCAGGAGGTGGATCCCGAAGTCGCCGACGCGATCGCGTCCGAGCTGGAGCGACAGCGCTGGGGCCTCGAGCTGATAGCCAGCGAGAATTTCGTGTCCCGGGCGGTGCTCGAGGCGGCCGGATCCGTGATGACGAACAAGTACGCCGAGGGGTACCCGGGCAAGCGGTACTACGGCGGCTGTAAGCACGTGGATCAGGCCGAAGAGCTGGCGCGCGAGCGGGCCAAGAAGGTGTTCGGAGCCGAACACGCCAACCTCCAGCCGCATAGCGGCTCGCAGGCCAACATGGCGGCGTACTTCGCGCTGCTGGAGCCCGGCGACACGATCCTCGGAATGGACCTGTCCCACGGCGGGCACCTCACGCACGGCTCGCCCGTAAACTTCAGCGGCCAGCTGTACCGGGTTGTCCCGTACGGTGTGCGTGAGAGCGACCAGCGGATGGACTTCGACTCGCTCGCGCGTCTCGCCCGCGAGGAGCGCCCGGCCATGATCATCGCGGGAGCGAGCGCCTATCCGCGCACGCTACCGTTTGAGCCCTTCGCCGAGGTCGCCGCCGAATGTGGCGCGTATCTCTTGGTCGACATGGCCCACATCGCGGGGCTGATCGCCGCGCAGCTCCACCCATCGCCGGTCCCCCATGCCGATGTGGTCACGACGACGACTCACAAAACGCTGTGCGGTCCGCGCGGCGGCATGATCCTGTGCAAGGCAGAGCATGCGAAGGTGATCGACAAGGCCGTGTTTCCCGGCATGCAGGGCGGGCCGCTCATGCACAGCATCGCCGCGAAGGCGGTCGCCCTGAGCGAGGTGATGCGTGACGACTTCCGCGCTTACAGCGAACGCATCATCGAGAACTCGCGTGCGCTCGCGGTGGCCCTTCAGGATCGCGGGTACGACCTGGTCGGCGACGGCACGGACACACATCTTGTTCTGGTCGACCTCCGCAATACGGAGCTCACGGGCAAGGATGCAGAGGAACTCCTGGGTCGTGCCGCGATCCACGTGAACAAGAATACTGTGCCGTTCGAGACGCGCTCTCCTTTCGTGGCCTCCGGGATTCGGCTCGGCACCCCCGCGCTCACGACGCGCGGCATGGGGACGGACGAGATGCGGACGATCGCGGAATGGATGGACCTGGTCCTGCGTTCCGGTGGTCAGGAGGCGACGATCGAGGCGGTGCGGGCCGACGTGCGGGAACTCTGCCAGGTCTTTCCGCTGTATCCGGATCTCCCGCGCGGTCGCTCCGCGGCGGGGTGGCCGAAGGACGGGCCGCGCCAGCTCAGGGAAGGGGCTCCCGTCAGCTGAGCCGCGCTGTCGCCCATGGAATCCCCGGACAGCGTGCGCATCCCGGCTTCCACGTCGGAGGCCGTCCAACGGGAGCGAGGTTCGCGCTTTATCGCGTTCGCCGGTCGGGCCGATTCCGACGAACAGGCGTTCGCCGCCCGCGACGAGCGTCGCGCTCGGTACCACGATGCCACCACGTATTCGCCGCTCGCTTCCTGGATCACGACCGTACCCATGACGACGGTGAGCCGCGCCCGGCACAGGTGGTCGACCGGTCCTCCAGGCGATCGAGCGGGTCGATTTCCGCAACACCGTCGTGATCGTGAGCCGCTACTTTGGTGGCACGAAGCTCGGAACGGGTGGTCTAAGCCGGGCGTACGGCGCGGCGGCCCGGGCTGCGCTCGACGGGCTCGTGGTCCGTATGGCTCGCCCGGCCCGCGAGGCGATCCTGCGGTACTCGTTTGCGGACACCGGACCCGTGATGTCGGCGCTGGAGGCCGCCGGCGTCCTCCGTCTGAAGGAGCGTTACGGCGAGCAGGCCGAACTCCGCGTCGCCATACCTCTCGCCGACTGGGATGCCGTGCTCCGCCGTCTGCGGGACGAAACCGGGGGCAGAATCGCCATCGAAGAGGGCGCGGCTACCATGGTGGCGGGAGGATGAGGGGACGGTCTTGGCGGGCTTCGTACTTGACGCCAACTTTTTGCCGTATCTAGTTTCTCGGGCCGGCGTGAACGCCGGCAGGGGCGACCGCAGTGCGCCTTACCGTCTTGTGGAAGGCCCCACGCGTCGCGACGCTCGCAGTCCCGCCAAGGGCTGAGGGGCAGACGAGGATTCGATGTTGGATACGGCGGCTGAGAGAGTGCTGACGCGCCTGCGGCGCAGGTATCCGCGCTACGCGGAGCCTGCCTACCTGTTCATGCTCCAGGCTCTGCACCACCGCATGCACCAGCTGGAGACCCCGCGCCACCTGTCCGGGTCGGAGCTGGCGGATGGAGTCCGCGAATTGGCCCTGCTTCGCTTCGGACCCATGGCGCGCACCGTTCTGGAGCATTGGGGTGTTCACTCCACAGCGGACATGGGTGAAATCGTGTTCGCCATGGTCGAGTGTGGCATTCTCACGAAACGACCGACCGACAGCAGGGAGGATTTCGAGGGTCTTTACACGTTCGACGAAGCGTTCGAGGAACGAGAACCTCGAGGTAGCCGCTAGCCGGTCCGCCTTTTGCGTCGTACGGGTCGCCCGGCGTGAGCACGGGTGGCTCGGGCCTGGCGGCTGGTCGGGGTCCGTGACGATGGTTGTTCATTGATGGGAGGGGTGATCGCGTGGAAGAGCACACCCGGTTCACAGAATGCCTGACCTGCAAGGTGGGAGTGTTGATCCCGCTGTCGGATTACGGGCGCGACGGCGCCGCGATCCGATACAAGGCTTGGGTCTGCTCGAACCCGGAGTGCGGATTCAACATCCGCATCGACAACGGCGAGATCAGCTTCGGCCGAACCATCCAGCAATCCTACAAATAGAGCTGCGCGAGCAGCTCTATTCCGTCCTTTCCACATGACGGATCTTCCCTCCCGGCGCGACTGGTGGCGAATGGCCTCTCGCGAGGTCTGGCTGCCGACCGCGTCGGAGATGGCGGAGATCGACCGTCTCGCCATCACCTCGGGGGCAATTTCCGAGCGCGCCTTGATCGAAATCGCGGGTCGAGAGTTGGCCCGTCTCGTTCAGCTGCGGTGGCCCGAAGGGCGCGTCGTAGCCCTTGCAGGAAGCGGACATAACGGGGCCGACGCCCTCGTAGCCGTGCGTACTCTCATGGCCTGGGGCCGCGAGGTAGCGGCGGTGCCGTGCGGCAGCCGCCTTCCCGAGCCCGACGTGCTCGCAGGTTGGGAGCTCCCGTTCGTAGAAGAGGCGGACCGATCGGCGGCGCTCCGATCGGCCGAGGTCCTACTCGACGGTGTGCTCGGCACCGGGCTCGCCTCCGCACCCCGGCAGCCCCAGGCTGGCATGATCGAGCAGGCGAACGCCGCAGGAGTCCCGATCGCGGCGGTCGATGGGCCGAGCGGAGCGAATCTGACCACGGGGGGCGTACCCGGTGTCTGCGTGCGCGCAGACCTGACCGTTACCTTCGGGTGGCCTAAGATCGGCCTCCTCCGGCACCCCGCACGCCAGCTCGCCGGCGACATCATGGCGGTCGAAATCGGATTTCCGCCCCCGTCCGATCCGCTGGGTGCCCGTGCGATCACGGCAGCCTGGGTGCGGGAGGACATGTTGCGTCCACGCCACTCCGATGCCCACAAGGGAAGGGCGGGGTATCTAGCGCTGGTCGCGGGGCAGGAGGGAATGGCGGGCGCCGCCGTGCTGGCCGCACGCTCGGCCGTCCGGGGTGGAGCGGGCATCGTGCGGGTGATCAGCGATCCGGCTAACCGTGAAATCGTTCAGTCCTCCGTGCCCGAGGCCGTCTTCGTCTCCTGGGACTCGAGTGATGCCGTCGTCGAGTCCGTCCATTGGGCCCACGCCGTTGCCATGGGTCCCGGGCTCGGTCGCGATCCGCAGCGCCGTCCGTTGCTCGACCGTGTTCTTGGGGAGCGGGGCGAGCGCCCGGTTCTGATGGATGCCGATGCGCTGAACGCCTGGGAGGGGTCGGCCGACGAGCTGGCCAGCGCTCTCGACGGCAACACACTCCTGACCCCACACCCCGGTGAACTGGCTCGCCTGCTGGGCCGACCGCTGAGCGTGATTGTGGCCGATCCTCTCGAGGTAGCGCGCGAGGCGGCCGACCGGTTGGGCTGTACCGTGCTGCTGAAGGGTGCCCCATCGCTGGTTGCGGAGACCGGAGCGCCGCTGCGGGTCTCGACGATCGCCTCGGCGGCGTTCGCCGCCGGCGGTACGGGCGATGTCCTCTCCGGGCTGGCCGGCGCCTATCTCGCGGCCGGCGCGTCCCCCGCGGATGCCGGGGCGGCGGCGCTCCTGGTGTCCGGTGTGGCGGTGTCTCGCCGTCCACAGGCCGTGGGCCACGCCGCTTCCGATGTTCCGGAGGCGATTCCCCTCGTCCGATCCGAGATCGAGTCCGCTCCGCTCGGTCCCTGGAACAGCGTGCTGTTCGCCTCGCCGGCGCCCCCGGAAGATTCCAGGGCCACTCATGAGTGAGGATGCGGGTCGGGACGCCGATCGCCAGCGTGAGAGAGAGGGAGCCTCGGACCGGGCAGATCCAGTGCGACTCGGGCCTGGACCAGAGTTCGACCTGATTCGCTCCCTCGTCGACGCCACACGCGCGCCGGGCACTCTGTCCGTCCCGCTGGGCGACGATGCCGCGGCGCTTGAAGTTCTCTCCGGACATCAGCTCGTCGCGAGCACGGACCTCTCGATCGAAGACGTGCACTTCCGACGTGAGTGGGCGACGTGGAACGTCGTGGGCTACCGCGCGGTGGCGGCGGCCTTGAGCGATCTGGCTGCCATGGCGGCGACGCCGATCGGTGTGCTCGTCTCCGTAGCGATACCGCCGGAGCTCGGCGAGGAGATTCTCGTCGGGCTGGGACTCGGCATGGGCGAATGCCTTCGGCTTCATGGCGGCGGCCTGTTGGGAGGCGACACGTCGCGCTCCCCAGGTCCCGTGATGCTGGATGTCACCGCGCTCGGCCACGCCAGTCGGGTGATCCGACGAGACGGAGCACAGCTGGACGACGAGCTGTGGGTTACGGGCAGCCTCGGCGCAGCAGCAGCCGCCGTGGCAGATCTGTCACGCGGGCTCGAGCCGGATCTTGCGGCGCGGCAGGCCTTCGAGCGACCGATACCCCGGCTCCGGGAAGCGTCGTGGCTGGCCGAGAAAGCGCCCCTCCATGCCATGATCGATCTGTCTGACGGGTTGGCAGGTGACGCCGCCCATCTGGCCAGCGCCTCGTCGCTGTGCATGGAGATCGAGCTCGAGCAGGTGCCCATCGCAAGGCCATTGAGTGCCTATCCGGAAGCCGACGTCGCCCACCGCCTTGCTCTGTCCGGGGGGGAAGATTACGAGCTCCTGTTCGCCTCGACTCCTGGCGCCCTCAAGGGACTCAAGGCGGAGTTCGAGCGGACTTTCGGCGTCGGTGTGACGCTCGTTGGTCGCGTTCGAGAGGGCAAGGGCGTACGCTGGATCCAGCCGGACGGACAGACCGCGACCCTGCACCCGAGTGGGTGGGATCACTTCGCCGAGGGGCCGTCTCAGTGATTCGAACCGCCCTGTTCACGCTCACCACTTTCGCGAGCACGCTGTTCTTCTCCTTGACG
The DNA here is from genome assembly GCA_039587755.1 of Gemmatimonadota bacterium. Lineage (GTDB taxonomy): Bacteria > Gemmatimonadota > Gemmatimonadetes > Palauibacterales > Palauibacteraceae > JBDHBD01. Next base: position 172,228 of record JBDHBD010000001.1, read on the forward strand.
GCCATGCTCGGCGGGCTGGTGCGCGCGCCGCGCGGGCTGTACGACTGGGTGCACCGGAACTGGTCCCGGTCGCTGCTGTGGGTGGCAGGCGTGCGTGTGGACGCCACGGGACACGAGGCGCTCGACCCCGACGGATCGTACGTGTTCGTCTCCAACCACCAGTCCTTCTTCGACATCTGGGCCATGATGGCGACGCTTCCCGCGTCTCTGCGGTTCGTGGCGAAAGAGGAGCTGAGCCGCATTCCGTTGTTCGCAACGGCCATGCGAGCGGCGGGCCACGTATTCATCGATCGCAAGAATCCGAACTCCGCCGGCGAAGCCATCCGTCGGGCGGGTCAGCGTATGCGGTCGGAGGGACTCTCGCTGGTCTTCTTTCCGGAGGGCACACGATCGCCGGACGGGACGCTTCAGCGCTTCAAGAAAGGATCGTTCGCACTGGCGATTGAGACCCAGGTGAAGCTGGTCCCCGTGGCGGTCGACGGAGGCGGTCGAATTCTGCCGCGAGGCGCGAAGCGTCCGGTGCCCGGCACCCTTCGGCTGCGCTGCGCTGAGCCGATTCCGCTGGCTGGACTTGACGCAAACGACCGCGACGGCCTGCTCGAACAGACGCAGTTGGCCATCTCCCGAATGCTCGGCGAACTGCAGGGCGGCGGGGAGGAAGCACTCGTTCCCCCCGACTCCTGATTCTCTCCCGATTCTCTTCCTTGTGCCAGCCCCATGAGGCGGCCACTTTGCGCTGCGATGGGGCGCAACGTCCCAGTGGTGAGGTGGAAGAGAGGGAGGTTCATGCATGTCGGCGATCGTCGACGTCTTCGCACGCGAGATACTGGATTCGCGAGGGAATCCGACGGTGGAGGCGGACGTCGTTCTCAAGAGCGGCGCCCGCGGTCGGGCGGCGGTCCCGAGCGGCGCCTCCACGGGTGAGCACGAAGCCATTGAGCTGAGAGACGGCGAGAAGGGCCGGTTCGGCGGCAAAGGTGTGCGTCGGGCGGTCGGCAACATCCGGGGCGAGATCCTCAATGGCATCCGCGGCATGGAGGCGGGCGATCAACCGGCACTGGACCGACGTCTGATCGAGATCGACGGGACGGAGAACAAAGGTCGTCTCGGGGCGAACGCGTTGCTCGGCGTATCGATGGCGGCGGCGCGGGCCGCCGCATCGGAGGCTGGAGTGCCGCTGTATCAACACCTTGGCTCGGAGGCGAGTCGGACCCTACCCGTGCCGATGCTCAACATCCTCAACGGCGGAGCCCACGCCAACAACAACGTCGACATTCAGGAGTTCATGATCTTGCCCGTGGGCGCGGCCAGCTTCGCAGACGGATTGCGGGCGGGGACCGAGGTGTTCCACGCACTGCGCCGCCGGCTTGAGGCTGAAGGGCACAGCACGTCCGTGGGGGACGAGGGCGGTGTGGCGCCCGATCTGGAGTCGAACCGTCAGGCGCTGGATCTGATCCTGGGCGCGATCGAGGACGCCGGGTACCGCGCCGGGGAGGACATTGCGCTGGCGCTCGACTGCGCCGCCTCGGAGTTCTACCGATCCGAGTCGGGGGTCTACGCGCTCGAGAGCGCCGGAGAGGCGGGCGAGCTGTTGGCCGGCGACCTGACGGGGCTGTACGAGGCCTGGCTCGACGACTACCCGATCGTGTCGATCGAGGACGGGCTCGCGGAAGACGACTGGGCCGGTTGGAGCGCCCATACCGAGCGACTGGGCGGGCGAGTGCAGCTCGTCGGCGACGATCTGTTCGTGACGAACGTCAAGCGGCTGCAGCGCGGCATCGACGAGAGTGTGGCAAACGCGATTCTGATCAAGCTGAATCAGATCGGCACCGTCACCGAGACGCTGGACGCGATCCGACTCGCCGAGAATGCGGGCTACGGCGTCGTGATCTCACACCGATCCGGAGAGACCGAGGACACCTTTATCTCGGACCTCGCGGTGGCGACGGAGGCAGGTCAGATCAAGACGGGATCGGCGTGCCGCTCGGAGCGTGTGGCCAAGTACAATCAGCTCCTTCGAATCGAAGAGTCACTCGGCGAGCGAGCCATGTATCCCGGGGGCCGAATGTATGCCTGAGCGAGTCGCGCGTGTGGTCGCGAGGGGCAGTGCGGCGCTGTTCGCCGTCGGCGCCCTCTACTATCTGACCCTCGGAGGTGAGTACAGCGTCTTTCACGTTCGCGAACTGCACAGCGAGCGGGCCACGAGCTCGGCGCGAATCGACTCGCTGCAGGCCGAGCTCGACTCGCTCGCCGCCTGGGCCGACAGCCTGGAAACCGACCCCGCGGCGATCGAGCGTGTGGCCAGGGAAGAACACGGCTTCATTCGGGACGGCGAGCGCCTGTATCGCTTCATGCCGCAGGCCGAGGAGTCGGGCGCCGAACGGGGCGGTTCGTAGAACCTGTGACGAGGAACCAGACTGGTTGCCGCCGGTTATCAGACTCCGTAGCATTTTTTCGACACTGCGGGGTGGAGCAGTCTGGTAACTCTTTTTGCGGACGGCAGGGTAGCTCAGCCTGGTAGAGCAAGGGACTCATAAGCCCTGGGTCGCGGGTTCAAATCCCGCCCCTGCCACTTGACAGAAAGCCCAAGAGGCGCGCTGGCCGGAGGTGCACGAGGCGGCATTGCTGTTGGAGAGTGCCAGGACCTACTCACCGCCCGTCGAATCGGGGCCGAACCCGTTCATGTACGAGCTGATCGCCACGTTCCTACTCTCGGGCGGCAGGCGTGCTGAGGTGTTCGGGCTCGAGGTGGCCGACGTGTCGTTCGAGCGAGAGGTCGTCACGTTCAGGCCGAATGCACATCGACGGCTGAAGACCCGGACCAGCCACCGCTCCGTCCCCCTGTGGCCGCAGTTGTCGGAAACCTTGCTTGCATACCTGAACAAACCCCACGGGCCGCCCGAGGACGGATTGCTGTTTCCGAGCGCCAGGGGCACGGGGATGGTCGTCGATATTTGGAAGCAGCTCGACGCAATCGCAAAGCGGGTCGGCTGGGTCGAGGGCGAGATCCGATCCAAGGTGTTCAGGCACACGTACACGTCGGCGCGGCTCCAAACGGGCCAGCGGCTGATCAAGCCAGACACCGACGAGGAGGTTTGGATACCGACCGTGCCGTTCACGGTCGCGAAGGAACTCGGGCACGGCGGGACCGCTCTCGTGGATCGAATCTACGGGCACCTGGGCCAACACCCGCATCGGAGCGAGACGGTCGAGTACCGGATCGAGCACTGGCGCGACCAGACGCACAAGAGGAAGAGAGTCGGCCACTGGCTCAAGCTGTTGGCGGCCTGATGGTTGTGGCGCAAGCAGGCAGAGACGCTATTGGGCGGCGCCCCCGAATCGGCCCTTGAAGGCCGGCAACCGCTAGCACTGCAACTCGTTGTGGGACTAAAACCGAAGGAGTGTCCGAGAATGATTCAGCCCACCCAGCGACATAGTCTTTGAATCCGTCACGTGTGCCGATACGCAGACCGCGAGCGTGGTCTTGATAGGTGAAGTTCTCGGCCATTTCACTTACAACAGCATCGAAATCCCGCTGACTCCAGTTCTCGTGCGCGGTTCGGTGCGCTTCTACGTTTCTCGAAGCCATCTCCTACCTCCTCTCGTTCTTAGGGGCAAAGGTGGCTCCGAAGGAACCGCCCCGCTGCAATCTCGGCTAGAACTGTGCGCTCGGTGCCTCCGCCGGTGCTTCTTCCTCATCTCCTTCGGACGCTCCGCAGGTTGATTTCACGACGTCCACCACGAGTACGAGGAGCGCGAACGAACCCAGTATCGCGGGTACGTAGTAGACCCCGCAGTAGATGAGACCTTCCGGCCAGTGGCCGAACACGGGCGGGCCGAGCCAAGCGCCGATCCAGCCGATTATGACTTTGGAGATGAAGGAACCTATTCCGGCCCGGACGTAAAACTTGAGCGCGTAGTGCAGAATCGCCGAGACGGCAACGCTGATGATGAGAAGCGCCAAGAAACTGCCGAAGTCCATGCCGATCATACTGACCTCCCTCCGTTAGCGACGTCTTCTTAGACGTATCCTGTCTCGGCCTACTCCCCGCCCGGCAGCGCGTGGTCTCGGTTCCAGACGCTGTAGGCGATCTTCCAGGAACCGTCCGGCTGGCGCCTGAGGATCACGATTCCCTTTCCACGTTCCTCGGCAGCCTCGCCTCCCTCTTTAGGCGTCGCCAGGAACACGTAATCTTGAACGGCAAACGCCCAGTCACCGGCGACCTCGATCTCGTTCGCGGATAGAATCTCCTGCATGTCGAATTGCTCAAAATACGGCTCTGCCCACGCCCGAACCGCTTCCTTTCCCGCGAAGCCCGCTTCGCCAGGGGGCATCCACATGACATCGTCCGTGAACGACCTCAGCCACGCTTCGGCATCGCCCGAGGTGACCGCCTCGGCGTACGCTGTCTGGAGGGATTGGATCGCCTCCATATCCGCCTCCGTCGTGGCGGCCGCTTCTTCAGCAGGCTCTGCCTGCTCTTCGGCGGGTGCGCAGGTAGCTCCGGTAAGGGCGAATAGCGGAAGAAGTATGATCCGTCTCCTGAGACCAACCCTCTGCCGACGAAAGTCCCTATCATGCGTCGGCCATGCCGCTCTCTGTCTGCCTCGGCGGAGCCCTCGGAGGGAACAGCGTCGGGGCAGGGCAGACGCGGAGTCGTGGCGTGTCACCGGCAATAACACGCCGCGGCTTAGTAAAGGAATCTAGCGTGCGGAATCGGCGTGGCCAGATGCAACAGATGAAATGAGAAGGCCAACCTCCGCGGGGTTACCCTTGGAGAGGTACCCCCAAGCTTGGACGGGCTTGAGGCCCAAAAGGAGGCTGGCCTTATGGAAAAAGTTACCGGATTGCTCGATATCCGCTTCGGCATTCGCCACGCGGCCTTCCTTTACTTGTCGGCAGGCAGCGAGCATGTGGAAGTCCTCGTCTCCTGCGGACCCACCGCGTGCTCTCGCAGTTTGCCGCACTACGCTGGCTCCGGCCAGGGGGCGGACTGTAACAGCGACCGAATCGTGCGCCGTGCGGAAGCGCACGGATACCGGCTCGCGCTCGGCACCGGTATACCCGTTCGACACGGTCGTGCGATGGCCCGGCCTCGTGGCCCGCTTCGTCGTCGGCTGGGCCCGGCCCTTTGATGGGCCCGCGGCAATGGGGTACTCCGCCCGAATCGAGGTTCGATGCCGATCCTAGAGCGGATCGACACGATGATGCAGGGGTTTTGCCGGAGCGACGTGGCGAAGCCCCGGCCCCGCTCACGGTACTTGGGCCGACCCGTCAGAACTCCGGCACGATGCGTTCAAACCGGAGGTTCCCGCGGTCGCCATTGACGAGCCGCGCCGTCCCGTCGAGGGTCTCGCCGGTGTGCCAGATCCGAAACAGCACACCCCAGCACGAAAAGAGGAGTCGGTTCCCCTGCAACTCGGCCCACACTTCGTTGGAGCGTTCCTGGTTTCGCACCTCTCGACACGAGTGCCCTGCTCTGCCGGTCACTTCGTAGTGAAGTGTGTACAGCTCGGGGCTGTGGAGAGTGAGCGAGCCGCGCAGCTCGTCACCTCCGCGCAGGCGAGAATCGAAGCGATAGTTGCCGACGAAGTCGCTCCAGTCATAAGAGGTCGAAGACGCCGCACCCGAGCTTGCGCAGCCGGTCGCGACAATGAGCGTGGCGACAGAAAGTGGCCAGCCCTTTGAGAACACGCGGTAGATCATTCGCAAGACTCCTTCGGGGCCCTGAGCGATGGTTCAATCAGGCAGCGACGTGGATCGTCATGCCCTTGCAGATCCTACAATAACGTAGAAAGCGAGAGCTTCCCCCGCACCTCGACTCGTCCTCCAGTGTAGTCTACATTCGCGCCCCGTACCGTTCGCACGTGAGGGATTCAGGACACGATGGCCGGCACAGAGACAACCACGGCGAGGCGAGCCACCGCGCTCGTGCGTTTCTCAGGCGAGATTGCGATCAAGGCGAGACGGACGCGCTCTCGCTTTCAGAAGCGCTTGGCGACGAACCTGAGGGACGCTTTCGACTCTCATGGCATCGAGGCCACCGTCGAGGAGACGTGGAGTCGTCTCTACGTTTCAGCCGAAGATGATCGCTACGTGGAACCCCTGACACGCGTGTTCGGCATCAGTTCGTGCTCGCCGCTCGCCGGCGAATGCGGTGCCGAGCTCGACGAGATCGTGGCCACGGGCCGCGAACTGTTCGCCGATGCCGTTAGGGGCCGCCGCTATGCGGTTCGAGCACGCCGCTCTGGCAAGCACGACTTCCGCTCGTCCGATGTGCTCGACCAGCTCGGCGCCGCGTTGCGCCCCGGAGCGACCGTCGACCTCAGCGAGCCCGAGGTCGTCGTACAGGTGGAGGTGCGGGGCGGGCGGTGCTTCCTCTTCTCGGAGCAGATTCCTGCAGCGAACGGGCTGCCACTGGGTGTCCAAGGCCTTGCCGTGGCTCTGCTTTCCGGCGGCTTCGATTCCGCCGTCGCCGCCTGGATGGCGCTGCGGCGCGGCATCAACCTCGACTACGTGTTCTGCAACCTGGGCGGTGGAGCTTACAAGCGGATGGTGGTCGAAGTTGCGAAAGTGCTGTCCGACCAATGGAGCTACGGTACACGGCCGCGTCTGCACGTTCTCGATTTCGAGCCCGTCGTGGAGGAGATGCGGCGGAAGGCCCGTCCGGCCTACCTGCAGGTTGTGCTCAAGCGGCTCATGTATCGGGCGGCGACTGCCGTGGCTGAAGAGCTGGGGGCCGATGCGATCGTCACGGGAGAGTCGGTAGGGCAGGTCTCGTCACAGACGCTTGCCAATCTGAGAAGCATCGACGACGCGGCCGGGCTGCCCGTGCTGCGGCCGCTGCTCGGTTTCCACAAGGAGGAGATCATAGCCCGGAGCCGCGAGATCGGGACGTGCGAGCTGTCGGCTCGCGTGCGCGAGTACTGCAGCGTCGCCCCGGGGCATCCCGTGACGGCCGCGCGTCCCGAAGATGTCCGCGCGCAGGAAGAGGCGGTCGGGCGGCAGACGGTGCTCCAGGCGGTCGAGGGAAGGGAAGTCCTCGATCTGCGGTCGCTCCGCATCCAGGACCTTATCGGTCCGAATCTCTTCCTCTCGCGGGTGCCCTTGAACGCCGTGGTCCTGGACACACGGGACGAGGAAGCGTTTCGCGCGTGGCACTGGCCCGAGGCCGTACGTTGCGACTACGGTGAGCTGGAGCGTGACTACCGCGCGCTGAATCGCGAGCGGACCTACGTGCTGTTGTGCCCCGTCGGCATCCGAACAGCGCATCTGGCCGAGCGCATGCAGCAGGACGGATTCGAGGCCTACAGCTTTCTGGGCGGTGCACAGGCCCTACGTCGTTACGAGGTTCGGAGGGCTCGCGAGAAACAGACAGACCCCGATGAGGCGGTTGTCACCTCGCAATCCACTTGAGATGAACGACCCTAAAACTCAACAATTGCTGACAGAACTGCGGTCAGGCGACGTGCCCCGACACGTCGCGGTCATCATGGATGGCAACGGCCGCTGGGCCCGCGAGCGGGGCCTTCCACGCTGGGAGGGTCACCGGGCCGGGATGAAGTCAGTGCGCGAGACAGTAGAGGGTGCGGCCGAAGCGGGTGTCGAGCACCTGACGCTTTACGCGTTCTCGAAGGAAAACTGGGGGCGCCCGGCGCGGGAGGTGACCGCGCTGATGAGCCTGCTCGAGGAGTACGTGGCGAAGGAGCGCCAGAACCTGGTCGACAACGAGATTCGGGTCAGCGTGTTCGGCGAGACCCAGCGTCTTCCGGCCTCCGCGCAGCGTGCGATCCGCGACCTGGAAGAAGCGACGGCGGAGGGGAGTCGTCTGTGGGTGCACCTGGCTATCAGCTACGGCTCACGCTCGGAGATCGTCGAAGCGAGCCGCACCCTGGCGAGACGCTGCCAGGAAGGCACCCTGTCACTGGAGGAGGTCACCGAGGAAGAACTGGCTGCAGAGCTGTACACGGCCGCGTGGCCCGACCCCGATCTGTTGGTGCGAACGTCGGGCGAGCTCCGCATCTCCAACTTTCTCCTCTGGCAGCTGGCATACGCCGAGTTGTACGTGACGCCCGTGTTGTGGCCCGATTTCGGAAGACGCGACCTGTTCGAAGCAATGCTCGAATTCCGCCGACGTGAGCGGCGGTTCGGCCGGGTGGAAGCGTGAAGAGCGACCTCCGCCTCCGGCTCGCCGTCGCGGGCATCGGCATTCCTCTGTGCGCGATCGTGGCCCTCGCCGGCGATCTCGTGTTCGCGCTCGGTCTCGGCGTTGTCGCGTCCGTCGCGACTTGGGAGCTGGCCGAGATGTTTCGGGCCAAGGGCGCACGTCCGTTCGTGACGCTGGGTGCCCTAGGCGCCTTCGTCTTTCCGCCCGTGGTGCATTACTTCGGCTTCACCGGCGGCGCCTTCCTGGGCGCCCTGCTGCTGATGTTGTACGCGATCGTCGCCATGATGCAGATCCCGATCAAGGAGGGTCCGATCTCGGCGGCGGCGCTCACCGCGTTCGGGACTCTCTACGTGGGCGGCTTGCTCAGCTTCGGTGTTCCACTGCGAAACGGCTGGGTGTTCTCGTCGCTGACGCCTCTGGGCGACGCGACCATCGATCGCGTGGCCTGGACACTGTTCTTCTTCTACCCGGTCGTGCTGACGTGGTTAGCGGATACGGCGGCGTACGTGGGTGGCAGCACGTTCGGTCGCCATCGCATGGCCCCGCAGGTCAGCCCCAACAAGACGGTCGAGGGCGCGATCGCTGCCCTCGTCGTCGGGGCGATCGGTGCGGTGGCCTACGCGTTGTGGGTCCTGCCCGGTCGCTGGACGCTCGCGCCACACGAGGCCGCTCTCTTTGGACTGGTCGTCGCTGGTCTCGGCATCTTCGGCGATCTGGTAGAGTCGGCGATGAAGCGCGAATGCGGCGTCAAGGACTCGTCGAATCTGCTGCCCGGCCACGGGGGGCTTTTGGATCGGCTGGATTCGATCCTGTGGGCGCTGCCGGCCGCCTATCTGTTCTTCGCCCTCTTGGGCTGAGGCGAGACTTTGAGCACAGACCGACAGGTGCGGGGAGTCGCCCTCCTGGGTGCGACGGGCTCGATCGGCGCGGCGACGCTGAACGTGATCCGCCGGCACTCAGAGCGTTTTCGAGTCGTCGCGCTGACTGGCCACCAGAACGCGGCCGCGCTGGACGCTCTCGCTCGCGAGTTCGATCCCGACGTGGCCGTGTTGAGCGGGGCTTCCCATGACTCGTTCGAGCCCGGGTGGAAGGGCGAGTGGCGTTACGGGGAGTCCGAGATCGTCCGTGCCGCAAACGCGCCCGACGTGGACATCGTCGTGAACGCGCTGGTCGGTATCGCGGGTCTGGAGGCCACACTCGCCACGCTACGTGAAGGTCGTCGCCTGGCGCTCGCCAACAAGGAGTCGCTGGTGGCCGGTGGCGAGCTCGTGCTCGAGGCGTGGCGCGACGGCGGTGGCGAGCTGATCCCCGTGGACAGCGAGCACAGTGCTATCCACCAGTGCCTGCAGGGCTGCGAACCGGCCGAAGTGCGACGTCTCTTCCTCACGGCGTCCGGCGGGCCGTTCCGCGACCTGCCGCGAGAGGCACTCCGGAACGTGCAACCGGAGGATGCCCTTGCCCACCCCACCTGGGACATGGGAGCGAAGATCACCGTCGACTCTGCCACCCTCGCCAACAAGGCGCTCGAAGTGATTGAAGCGCATTACCTGTTCGGGCTGCCGTTCGATCGTATCGAGGTCGTGGTTCACCCGACCTCGGTGGTTCACTCGATGGTGGAGTTCGTCGACGGATCGACGCTGGCACAGCTCGGCCATCCCACGATGGAGGTGCCCGTTCTATGGGCCCTCGGTTTTCCGCGGAGGCTCAAGGACCAGATGCCCCGGTTCGACCCGATCGCCGCGAGCCCGCTCTCGTTCGAGTCTCTGCGTGTCGATGACTTTCCGATGTTCCGGCTAGGGGTCGAGGCGGGCGCGGAGGGTGGGAAGCTCCCCATCGTGTACAACGCGGCAAACGAAGTCGTCGTGGCCGCGTTCCTGAGAGGCACGCTTTCGTTCGAAGATCTACCGAGCGTCGTGGAGGAGACGCTGTCCCACTTCTCGTGCGAACCCGTTCATGGGCTCGATGACGTATGGCAGACGGATTCCGATGCGCGGCGACTGGCGTCCACGGCCGTGGAATCCGTTGGCCGGCGCACGGGAACCTGACGTCCGCGGGCGGGTGACAACGTTTGCTTTCGCACACCGCCCTAATTCACCTTGTCCATGGTGCTCCGACAAACTTCAACGCAGTGAGTAATCGGTGCTTCTAACGATTCTGGCGACCATCGTCGTTCTCGGCGTCCTGATCCTCGTGCACGAGCTCGGCCACTTCGTGGCGGCAAAGGCCGTGGACATCGAGGTGCCGCGCTTTTCGATCGGTATCGGGCCTAAGGCCTTCGGCTTCCGTCGCGGCGAGACGGAGTACGTAGTCTCGTGGCTTCCCCTCGGCGGGTACGTGAAGATGGCCGGCATGGCCGATGAGGAGGCGACGGCGAAGCTCGAGGGCGGCATGCAGCCGGAGCGCGTGCCCTCCTCGCGCGATTTCGAGGCAAAGCCACTGTGGGCGCGCACCATGGTCATCCTCGCCGGTGTGACGATGAACTGGCTGTTCGCGATCGTCGCCTTCAGCGTCCTCGCCTTGCAGCAGGGCGTGGTCGAGCCCCGGGTCCAGGAGATTTTGGAGGGGTCGCCCGCCGAGACGATCGGTCTGCGCGAGGGCGACCTCTTCCTCACCGTCGCGGGAATGAAGGTGCGTTCGCCGGCCCAAGTGACCATGGCGGTCGAAGGACACGCGAACGAGGAGATCCCGCTGGCGGTAGAGCGCAACGGGGAAGTTCTCTTCTTGCGCGCGATCCCGGAGCCGGTCACGAATTTCAGCGAGCTGGCCAACGACTCGGTCACGATCGGGCGGCTCGGCGTGATGCTCGGGGGGGAGGAGTCCCTTCGTGCGGTCGCCCTTCCGGCGGCGATCAAGCACGGCTGGGACGAGACCGTCTACTGGACCGTGAGCGTCGTGAGTTTCCTTCGCCGGCTCTTCCTTGGAGAGAGCTCGGTCAAGGAGCTGGGCGGCCCGATCATGATCGGGCAGATCTCGGGGGAAGCCGCCCGCGCCGGATTCTGGTCGCTGCTCAGTTTCATGGCGGTGATCAGCATCAACCTCGCGGTGCTCAATCTGCTGCCGATCCCCGTGCTCGACGGGGGGCACATGGTCTTTCTGGCCATCGAGGGATTGCGTGGCCGGGCGCTTAGCGTGGAGCAGAGGATTCGTTGGACGACGGTCGGAATGGTGGTCGTCGTCGGGCTGATGGTTTACGCGATCGGCAACGATCTCTTCCGTATCTTTCGCTAGGAAGCTGGCGATCGTCTTCCGTAGCCGCGTGAGCTACGGAAAGAGGCACAGCTGCGGACCGTCCCTCACCTCTGCCAGCAGTTCGGCCACCTCGTAAAAGCGGCCCGGCCGATCCTGCTCGGCTACGTCCAGAACCCCCCGGAAGTCAGAGCGTTCGAGCGCCTCGCCGACGGTGTCGACGGCGCAATGCGGGTCGTTGCATTCGGCACTCAAGTGGGCGAGCAGTACACCCCCCAGCTCCGCGTGGGACAGGTCCGCCGCCAACTCTCCAGCGAGTCGATTGGACAGGTGTCCCCGGCTGCCACCGACGCGTCGTTTCACGGACCAGGGATACGGCCCCGTTCGCAGCATCCGCTCATCGTGGTTGGCCTCCAGGACCAGGAAATGGCATCCCTTCAGAGCAGCGCGAACTCCGGTCGTCGCCCGGCCAAGGTCCGTGGCGATGCCGACTTTGTGTCCCGTGGACGGATCCCGAACGCTGACCGCGACGGGCTCAGCGGCATCGTGACAGGTGCCAAACGGGTGGACCTCGAGCGTTCCGAAGCTAAGGGGCGCGTCCGCTTTCAGGCGATGCACGTCCTCGTCACCGTCCAGCTGTCCGTGGCAAGCGGCCCTGGTGCCACCGGTCATCCACACCGGCCACCCCCACCGTCGCGCCGCCACGCGGATGCCCGCCGAATGGTCCCGATGCTCGTGCGTGACCACCGCCGCAGTGACGCTCTCGGGATCTACACCCACGGCTCCGAGTCGACGATCGAGCTGTGCCGCGCTGAACCCGACATCGATGAGAAGTCGGGTCTGGCCCGACTCGACAAGAAATGCGTTGCCCCGGCTCCCGCTCCCCACGGCTGAGACCCTCACCCTGCTTCCTCCTCGGTACCGGCCTCCCACACGGCACCGAGCCACTGGCTCGTCCGGCGGTCAAACGGAACATTCCGTCGGCCGAGCACGATCTCCGCGGTGCGCAGGAACGTCTCTCGACGGTGGGTGGCGAGGCGTCCACCGCTGCCCCATGAGAACGGTGGAACCCACCTGGGTGGCATCTCGGAGCCGAACACGTTGGACCCGGCCCCGAGCACGGCGCCCGTTGTCAGCAGGACCCCAATGCCGGTCTTGACGTGGTCTCCGACAAGACACCCGAGCTTGACCAGGCCCGTGTCGACCTCGCGTCCCGGAGGACCGACCCGCACCGCGGCATAGTTGTTCTTCAGATCGCTGTTCGTCGTGAGCGCGCCGAGGTTGACCCATCGACCCAGATACGCGTGCCCGAGAAACCCGTCGTGCGCCTTATTCGACCAACCGAGGACTACGCTGGCCTCGATCTCCCCGCGTAGGTAGCTGCGCGGACCGGCCGATACGGCGCTCAGCGAGCCACCCAACAGGCGACAGCCAGCGCCCGCGAACAACGGACCCGCCATCCGGGAGCCCGTTCGAACCTCCACGCCGTCATCGATCCAGATCGGTCCTTCGCTCGCGTCGAACACCACGCCGGGCTCGACTCGGACGCCCTCGCCCAGGTGCAAACCCTTGTTGCCGAGCAGATGCGTTCCCTCGGGGAGGGCGGGAGACACCGCTGAGAGGGCGGACAAGAGATCGTCGTCGAGCACCTCCGGGCTCCTCGCTACAAGATCCCAGACCGCCTCCAGCACCTGTCCCTCGATCTCGTGATCCACGCACCCCGGGAGGGGTGAGGGAGCGGATAGCCACGCGTGGTCGGGACTCTCGTGTCCGGCGGGCAGACGGCACCCCACGAGCGCTCCGTCGGCCCACAGGTTCGCCGGACCTTCCGATGGCAGCGTGGCCGCTCCGGATGGGGCACATCGTGAGCTGACAAGGATGCGATCGTGATCGGTCTCGAGGTTTTCGATCTGGACAACCGGCGGGGCATCCGGTTCCGAGAAGGCTCTTAGCCAGGGTCGGGTCAGTGTGCCCGACGCCGGCACCCCGGCCAGGCGTTCGAGACGCTCTCGAAGCAACCAGCGGCCGTAGCGAAGCTCTCCGCACGGGCGGGAAAGTGAAAAGGGCGCCCAATCGTCCGCGACGGCGTCGTCGAAAACGAACAGTCTTGGCGCCATGCGCTACGAGTCCTCCGCCAGTTCCTTCAGGTCTGGCGCCCGGTCGCGCGTCGTCACCAGCACCTCGTTCTCCGTACGCACGACGACCAGCCCCGAGACTCCGAACAGGTTCACCCGACCTCCCTCCGACCACACGATGTTCTCGCTGGCATCCACGCAGCGAGCCTGCCCGACCACCACGTTCCCGGCCTCGTCCGGCGTCCGCGTGCGCGCGAGCGATCCCCACACGCCGACGTCATCCCAGCGAAACGCTGCCTTGACCACACCCACCCGTGACGCGCGCTCCATCACGCCGACATCCACGCTCACGGGTACCACTCCGTCGAAGAACTCCTTCACGTGGCCCCGCTCGAGCTCGGGCAGGGCCGTGGCGATCTCGGGTGTCGACTCGCGCACGGCTGCGAGAAAATCTGCGACGCGCCACACGAAGATCCCGGTGTTCCACAAATGCTCCCCGGAGGCGGCGTACGCTTCGGCCGTCTTCCCGTCGGGCTTCTCGACGAACTGGCGGACCTCATACGCGCCCGAGCCCAGATGCTCACCGAGCTGCACGTATCCGTAGCCGGTCTCGGGTCGTGTCGGTGGAGCGCCGAGGCTGTACAACCTTCTGTCTTCCCGTGCGTGCTCAGCCGCGATCTCGATCGCCGCGACAAGCTCTTCGAGCGGATCGATCAGGTGGTCTGCATGCATCGAGACCATCACCGCGTCCGGATCGAGCTCTTGAAGGTGCCACGCCGCCCACGCTAGCGCGGGCCCCGTGCCCCTCGGTACCGGCTCGATCAGGCAGTTCGCGGCGGAAAGACTCGGTTCAGCTGTCAGGATGTGTCCCGTAAGCCCCTCGCCGGCCACGAGAAACGTGCGCTCGAGGCCCACCAGACGGTCGGCGCGGTGGAGCGTGTCGACGACGAGCGGCCGCTCGCCGGCCAGAGGAAGGAGCTGTTTGGGACGCTCGGGGGTAGAGGCAGGCCAGAAGCGAGTGCCCGAGCCGCCGGCCAGGATCACGGCGTAGGCGTTCAGCCTGCCGGTCATCCTCGAAACACCTGGGTGATGCAATACAGGCGCACGCAGCGCTCACAGTTTGGAAACCCGCCACCCGACGTCCCCGAAGGGGGCCAAGCTAGGTTCTGGCGGGCCCGTGAGTCAACCCGGCATACGGGCGCTGAATCCAAGCATCGTCACTACTTAGCTTGCTTGACATCGCTTCGGAACCCGCGGCACTTTTCGAAGGATATTCGCCCCGATCGTCGGCACCCGCAGATTGGAGCAGTGAGTGAAGAAACGAGATGCCGTCGGCATCGCGGTACTGGTCTGGGTCGTGTCGAGCTGCAGCGACCCGTTCTCCCAGTTCCTGGGGGACGTGCCGCTCGAGCCCACCACGGTCGAGTTGACGGACTTTCGGACCGCGAGCCTGCAGGCGCACACGGCGTTCGACGTCGTCGGCAGCCGCACGGTGCGGATCGACCAGACCGGCGGGTGGGACTACCTGTTCGAGATCGGCGAGTCTGGAACGCTACAGCTGACGCCGTTCGCGACCGTATCGAATCAGTTCAGCGAGGCGGGACTCCAGCATGTCGACAAGACGTTCGAAGGCCTTCGCAATGCCCCGTCTTCGGGATACGTGATCGACCAGCCCACAGAGGTCACCGAGGGTGATGTGCTCGCCGCGATCAGTCGTCGAGACCCGTCCGTGAGGGGACGCTGTCGATACTACGCGAAGATCGAAATCCTCGAGATTGACGAAGCCGCGCGCACCATTCGATTCATGCACTTGATCAACCCGAACTGCGAGGACCGCGTCCTGATTCCCGGCCAGCACGGCGAACTGTGAGGCCGAGCCACGGCATTCAACGACCCGACACACTTTCGCGATGCTGGACATCCGAGTCCTGAGATCCGATCCGAAGGCTGCGCACGAAAGGCTGGCGCGCCGTGGCGACTCAAGCGTCCTGCAGCTCCTGGCTCAAGCCCTCCAGCTGGACGATCGGCGCCGCTCGTTGATCGGTGAAGTCGAGACCCTCAAAGCGGAACGCAACGCCGTGTCGAGGCAGATCGGGGCGCTCAAGGGTCGGGGCGAGGACGCGAGCGAGCTGATCGAGGCGATGCAAACGACGGCGACGCGCATCCGGGAACTGGACGGTGAGCTTTCGAGCACCGAGGCGGACCTGGGCGACGTCCTGCTGGCCATTCCGAACTTTCCCGATGAGCGAGTACCGCCGGGTGGGGAGGGGGAGGGTAAGGTCGTCCACGAGCGGGGAGACCGGTCTGCGGATCCCTCCGAGGCTCACTGGGATATCGGCCCGAGCCACGGGCTGGGCGGTGACGGGACGGCAAGCCGTTTCGGCGCGGCCAGTGCGCCGCTGTTCGATCTGGAGCGAGGTGCCAAGGTTACCGGGTCCGGCTTCCCGCTGCTCACGGGGGTGGGGGCCAGGCTCAGCCGAGCGCTGATCAACTTCATGCTCGACCTCCATACTCGCGAGCACGACTACCTGGAGGTAGCGCCCCCGTTCCTGGTAAACCGGGACTCCATGACGGGCACCGGACATCTGCCCAAGTTCGAAGAGGACATGTACCGGACCGATCCGGACGACCTCTTCCTCGTACCTACGGCAGAAGTTCCACTCACGAACATCCACCGGGAGGAGATTCTCGCCGGTGAGGATCTTCCGCTGGCGTACGTGGCGTACACGCCGTGTTTTCGCCGTGAGGCAGGCGCGGCCGGGCGCGACACGCGTGGGCTGCTTCGCGTGCACCAGTTCGACAAGGTCGAGCTGGTGCGGGTGTGCCGCGCCGAAGACTCGGTCGATGAGCTGGAGCTGCTCACGGCGCACGCGGAGCGGGTGCTGGATCTGCTGGAGGTGCCCTACCGCCGCGTTCTGCTTCCCGTCGGGGATCTCGGTTTCGCCAACGCGATCACCTACGACCTCGAGATCTGGTCAGCGGGGGTGGGGGAGTGGCTCGAGGTGTCGAGCTGCAGCTCGTATGCCGATTATCAGGCTCGGCGGGCGGGAATCCGATACCGTGCGGCGCCCGGAGAAAGCCCGCGCTTTGCCCACACGCTGAACGGATCTGGGGTTGCCCTCGCGCGGCTGCTCATCGCCCTGTTGGAGAACGGCTATGAGCCAGGGCAGGGCATTCAGCTGCCTGATGTGCTCCACCCGTATCTGGGTTTCGAACGGATCGACGAGCTCCCGTGAGCCGCCGGCTGGTAGCGGTGGGCGTCGCGGTGGCATTCGCGGCGGTACTGCTCTCCCTCCTCCTGTACACACGCCAGATGGCGGACGTGCTACGCCGCGACGCAGCGGTTTTCGGCCGCCTTTACGCGCTGGTCATCCAGGCAGCGGGTGCACAACACTCCGAGCTTGAACGAGAGCTCACCGAAGCGGCTCAGCAGACGATCCTGGGCGAGCTGGGGCGACTGCGCATTCCCGTCGTGATCACCGATACGATGGGGGTGCCTCTCTCCGCCGCCCATCTTCCATTCCCGGTCGAGTCCGGAGTCCTCGCGGACAGCGTCAGGCTGCGCGCCTATGTGGAAGAGCTGGATCGTCGAAATCCAGCACTCGAGGTCGAGGGTTCCAGCCTGCGGGTGCATTACGGGGAGCCGGTCACACTGCGGAGACTCCGCCTGATTCCGTGGCTGGCAGCTGCCGCTCTGCTGGCCGTGGTCGGCGGGGGCGCGTGGCTGATCTTCACGTCCTTTCGGGCCGAGCGTGAGCGAATCTGGTCCGCAATGGCCCGAGAATCCGCCCACCAGATGGGGACCCCGCTCAGCTCGCTGGTCGGGTGGCTGGAGCATCTCGAGTCGGAGGCACAGCCACTCGAAGTCGGGCAGCCGGACGTGCTGGGCGAGATGGAAGCGGACGTCAAAAGGCTGCAGAAGGTCTCCCGACGCTTCGAGCTTATCGGCCTCAAGCCGGGTCTCGAGCCGGTGTCGGTCGGCCGGGTCGTGGAGAACCTGCGTCGCTATTTCTCAGCCCGCCTGCCGACCCTGGGCGGGACGGTCCGCTTCGACATAGACGTCCCGGCCACCGCACCCGCCGTGCTCGGGAATGAGACACTGCTGGAGTGGGCGTTCGAGAATCTCATCAAGAATTCCATCGACGCACTGGCCGGAAGTGAGGGCACGATCTGGGTGACGTATCAGGGCGTGAACGGAAACCGGGCCCTGTTCCAGGTCTCGGACACCGGGCCGGGCGTGGACCACCATGTACGTAGCAAGCTGTTTGAGATCGGTGTCACCACCAAGGAGCGAGGCTGGGGGGTCGGTCTCTCGCTCACACGCCGGATCATCGAGGACATGCACGGCGGCGCCATCTGGCTGGAACATGCAGACGAGGGAGCCAGCTTCCGGCTCCAGCTCCCCGTGGCCCGTGGGGGCGGCCCGGCCGCCTAGCGCACATGCGACTTGCCCTCAACCCCGAGCAACGTGCGGCGGTCCAGCACGGCGAGGGTCCGCTCCTCGTGCTGGCCGGAGCCGGTTCAGGCAAGACGCGTGTGCTCACTGCCCGCGCTGCGAGTCTCGTCGAAACCGGCGGCATACCGCCCGATCGCATCCTCGCGGTCACCTTCACCAACAAGGCCGCCGGCGAGATGCGAGAGCGGATCGGGAGCCTGATCGGACGCGATACCCGAGGGCTGTGGATAGGCACCTTTCACTCGATGGCCGCTCGCATTCTGCGTCGAGAGGCGCCGCGCCTCGGACGGGGACGCGCGTTTACCATCTATGACGAAGACGATTCGCTACGTGCGATCAGGGACGCGATGGAGGAGTGCGATTACGATCCTCGTCGCTGGTCGCCTCGGAGCCTTCGCGCCCGCATCTCGACGGCCAAGAACGCTTGCATAAGCCCGTCCGAGTATGCGGCTGCGACCTATGACCTGATGGGCCGCGCCATCAGCGAGGTTTATCCCGTGTACCAGCGACTCCTGACCCGCCGCAACGCGTACGACTTCGACGATCTGCTGTCCGAGACGGTGAGGTTGCTCGAACAGCACGAGGAGGCGCGGAGTCACTATGCCGATCGTTTCCTTCACGTGCTGGTGGACGAGTACCAGGACACGAACCACGCCCAGTACCGAATCCTCAAGGCGCTGGCGGGTCAGCACGGAAACATTTGTGTCGTGGGGGACGATGATCAGTCCATCTATGGTTGGCGGGGAGCGGATCTGCGGAACATTCTCGACTTCGAGCGTGATTTTCCGGGCGCGCAGGTGGTGAGCCTCGAACAGAACTATCGTTCGACCGGCGCGATCCTCGAAGTGGCTAACGCGGTGATCGCGCACAACACCGAGCGTAAGCCCAAGCACCTGAGAACAGAGCGCCTGGAGGGAGAGCGGATCCAGCTCGTGCGGACCGCGGACGAGCGACGGGAAGCATCCTGGGTCGTCAGGGAGATTGAAGCGAGCTTGCCTCAAGTGGGCTTGCGGGACTGCGCGGTTCTCTATCGCACGAACGCTCAATCGCGTGCGTTCGAGGAAGCGCTGCGACGCGCGGGCCTACCGTACCGAATCGTGGGCGGCGTGCCCTTTTTCGAGCGCCGCGAGGTGAAGGACGTGCTCGCGTATCTCCGTCTCACGGTGAACCCGTCCGACGACGCGGCTTTCCAGCGGGCCGTTCGTTGGCCGCGACGAGGCGTCGGAGACGTGACCCTGGACCGGCTCCAGGACGCCGCGCGGACGGCGGGCGAGAGCCTGCTCGAGGCGGCGGCTCGGGCTTCGACAGTGGAGAACCTTCCAACGGCCGGGGGACGTGCACTGGAGGATTTCGCCGCTGGAATCACCCGGCTCGCGGACTTTCAGAAGACGGCTCAACCGCTCGAGGTACTGGAGCAATGTGCCCGCGACTTCGGACTGGCGGCGGCGCTCGAGGAAGAGGAGGATGGAGCCGATCGGCTCGAGAACGTCAGCGAACTGTTTTCCACTGCGGCGGCGTTCGAGCGAACCGAGGTAGAAGAGCTCGACGATGAGACCGGTGAGGCGAGCGATCTTGAGCTGTACCTTCAGTCCGTGTCGCTTCGGTCGGAGATCGACGATGTCGATTTCGAGGGAGACGCGCTCACGTTGATGACGCTCCACAACGCGAAAGGTCTCGAGTTTCCGATCGTGTTCGTGGCGGGCCTCGAAGACGGTCTGTTCCCGTTGTCGCGAGCCGCCGAGTCGGAGATGGGCCTCGAGGAAGAGCGCCGACTCTTCTACGTAGGTGTGACCCGTGCGATGGACCGGCTTTATCTCACGTATGCCGATCGACGCTGGCGCGCCGGAATGGAGAGCCGATCCATGCGCTCGAGCTTCCTCGAAGAGCTGCCGGAAGAGCCGGTCGAGCGACTCGTGGCGAGCGGCTTCCGATCCTGGCGACGCGGGGGTCGACAGGGAAAGCCGACCCCGGAGACCCGGGCGGTCGAGCCGCCCTGGCGTGGCCGTGAAACGGAGAAGGGCAATGGCCCCGATCCCTGGTGGCGGGTGTCGCTCCACTCTGGGGCTGTCGAAGAGGAGCCGTCAGAATCCTCGGCCGATCCGTCCGAATCGGAGGATCTGCACTACGATTACTCGGACAGCCAGGTGCCCCTCGAGCTGGCGGCGGGCGTTCGCGTCGTGCACCCGCGTTTCGGGGAGGGCGTGATCCTGGCAGTGAGTGGAACGGGCAGCGGGGCGAAAGCCGACATTGAGTTCGAGGACGGAATGAAGAAGGTCATCGTGGCCTACGCGGGCCTACGGCCCGCCTGACTGTGCTCGTGCAGGACCGGAATTGGCGGGAGACAACGAGACCATGACGAAACTCGATATGAGCGAGGTTCGACGGATCGCCCGGCTGGCACGCTTGTCGCTCGATGACGCGGACGTGGAGCGTCTCGCGGGCGACATGGCGGAAGTGCTTGATCATTTCGAGGAGATCGATCAGGCCGTGGCTGCCTCCGCGCGTGGAATCAGGGAGCGTGGACTCGCGAAGAGGACGCAACCGGACGACTCCGGCTCGGATGCGCTGCTGCGTCCGCCTTCCGCAATGGCGCCCGACTGGCGTGAAGGCTTCTTCGTCGTTCCCAGCCTGGAAGCGCTGCGGGAGGACGCGTGAACCCACTGCGTACGCTGACGGCCGCACGCGCCGTTCTGGGTCGCGGAGAGGCGAGCCCGGATGAGCTGCTCGACCTGGCCGAGACGAGGAACCAGGAGCTGAACGCCGGGCCCGAGCCACTGAACGCTTTTCTCAGCACCGTCGGTTCGCAGACGGGCGCCCCGAAAGTGGGAGAGGGCGCGGGAGGTGCCGGCGGGGGCGATTCGGCTCGGGGACTGCTGGCCGGGGTGCCGGTGGCGGTGAAAGACAACATCTGTACGACCCGCTTCCCTACGACGTGTGGATCTCGAATCCTGGCAGACTTCCGGTCGCCGTACGACGCCACGGCGGTGCGCCGACTCGAGGCGGCCGGGGCGAGGGTGTTCGGGAAGACGAACCTGGACGAGTTCGCCATGGGCTCGTCGACCGAGAACAGCGGCTTCGGCGCGGTCCGCAACCCGGTAGACCGCGATCGCGTGCCCGGTGGAAGCTCGGGCGGCTCTGCCGCGGCGGTGGCAGCCGGGGTCGTGCCGGTGGCTCTGGGTTCTTCCACCGGTGGATCGGTCCGGCAGCCCGCGTCGTTCTGCGGTGTCGTGGGTGTCAAGCCCACGTACGGGCGTGTCAGCCGCTATGGTCTGGTGGCCTTCGCCTCCAGCCTAGACGTGATCGGAATCCTGTCGCGCAATGTCGCGGATGCGGCGACCGTGCTGGAGGTGATCGCCGGCCATGACCGGTACGATGCGACGTGTCAGGATCGGCCGGTGCCGCGTGCGGCCGCGGCGAGCGAGATGGATCTTCCCGGCGTCACGCTCGGTGTTCCCGAGGAGTACCTGGGTCTCGGCCTGGACTCGCGTGTCCGGGGGCTGTTCGAATCGACGCTCGAGGAGGTCACACGCGCAGGGGCGACCGTCCGGAAGATCTCGCTTCCGAGTACTCCCGCGGCAATACCGTGCTACTACGTCATCGCACCCGCGGAAGCTTCCAGCAACCTCGCGCGCTACGACGGCGCCCGGTACGGGTATCGCGCGCCGGCGACCGACCGCCTACTCGATATGTACGAGCGATCACGCGGAGAAGGCTTCGGGCAGGAAGTAAAGCGGAGAATCATGCTGGGCACCTATGTGCTGTCCGCAGGCTACTACGAGGCCTACTACCTGCGGGCGCACGAGGTTCGGCTCGCCATCGCGCGCGACCTGGACAGCGTGTTCGCCGCCGGGGTCGACGCGATTTTCACCCCGACTTCGCCGACGCCGGCTTTCCGCCTCGGAGAGAAGCTCGCCGATCCTTACGAGATGTACCTGGCTGACGTTTACACCGTGTCAGCGAATCTCGCGGGGATCCCCGCGGTCTCAATCCCGATCGGCAACCTCGAGGGGCTCCCGGTGGGCGGTCAGCTGATGTGCCCTCATTGGGAGGAGGAACGCCTCCTGGGGATCGCCGGACGGATCGAGGACGTAATTGAATACGCACACCCGCTGGACGACGCAGAGGAGGGTGCGGGCGCTGGTGTCGACAGGGAGGAGTCGTGAGCTGGGAAACCGTCATCGGGATCGAGGTGCATGTTCAGCTGCGCACCGCGACGAAGATGTTTTGCCGCTGCTCGAGCGAGTACGGTGCGCCCCCGAACACCAACGTGTGTCCCGTCTGCCTGGGACTGCCGGGCGCGCTCCCCGTTCCGAATCAGGGAGCTGTCGATCTGGCGATACGGGCCGCGCTCGCGCTCGGGTGCGAAGTGCACGAGCGATCCGAGTTCGTGCGAAAAAACTACTTCTACCCGGATCTTCCCAAGGGATATCAAATCACCCAGTTCGCACACCCGCTCGCCACGGAGGGCACGGTCGTGATGCGGGAGGATGGCGAGGAGCGGCGAGTCCGCATCCGCCGTCTGCATCTCGAGGAGGACGCGGGCAAATCCATGCATGACCGATACGCGGGGTCCACGGCCGTCGATCTCAACCGGGCAGGCGTCCCCCTGGTGGAGATCGTCACGGAGCCCGACCTGCGCTCGCCGGCGGAGGCGCGAGCCTACCTCTCTCGCTTGAAGCAGCTGCTCGAGCATTTCGCCGCGGTCAGCGACTGTAACATGGAAGAGGGAAGCCTGCGCGCGGACGCGAATCTCTCCGTGAGACCTACCGGCGAGACGCAATTGGGCACCAAGAGCGAGGTCAAGAACCTCAACTCGTTCAGCAACGTCGAGAAGGCGCTGGTGTTCGAGCGCGAGCGGCAGATCGGGATGCTCGAACGCGGGGAGGAGGTCGCGAGCGAGACCCGGCTATTTGACCTCTCTGCCGGCGAGACCCGGCCGCTGCGAGGCAAGGAAGAGGATTTCGACTACCGCTACTTTCCGGAACCCGATCTAGTGCCCCTGGAAGTGAGCGCCGCAACCGTTGACACGGCGCGAAAGGCACTGGGCGAGCTTCCGCACGAGCTGGAGACACGGTTGATGGATCAGTACCAGCTCTCCGAGTACGATGCGACGTTGCTCAGCGCACGGCCGAGTCGCGCTGCCTACTTCGAGGCAGTGGCCGGTGGGCAGGACACGGCGTTTGCCAAAACGACGGCGAACTTCCTGATGGGAGGAATCGCGGCCGAGCTCAACCGACGCCCCGGGGCTGCCGCGGAGCAGGACCTTCTCTCGCCTGACTGTCTGGCCCGTCTGGTGGAGCTGCGTCTGGACGGAACGCTGAGCTCGGACACCGCGAGCCAGGCCCTGGGGTTGCTGCTCGCGGGGGAGGGACAGGACGTCGACGAGCTCGTCCAGATGCACGGTCTCGCGCAGGTGGGCGACGTGGACCAACTCGCCGGCTGGGTCGATGAGGTGCTGGAAGCCCACCCGGATGAGCTCGCCCGGTACGCCGACGGCGAGGAGAAGCTGTTCGGCTTCTTCATGGGCGCGCTGATGCGGACAGCCGGCGGAAAAGCCGATCCGAACAAGGTGAGGGAGCTTCTGGTTGAGCGGCTCGCCGCGGCGCGAGACTGAAGAGTCCGAGGTCCGCTCCCCGGGCGGAGTGCCCGACTCGCCGGCAGCCACTGGCTGGCTAGCTGGCGAGCGGCTCCTGTATCTGCTGGGGCTCGGGCGCGATCCGGCTCAAAGAACGGGACACGATCCGCCCCGCCAGCTCAGAGGTTCCTCCGCGCTCCAGCCACGCGCCCGACGTCTCTCCAGGCAACGGGAAGTGGTCGTCCGCCGATCGACGGAGCTCGGGAGCAGCCGAGACGCCTTCGTGCATCACGACCCGGCGTCGGACGCGCTTCGATAGCATCAGCGCCTCCTCGCCGATCGGATCGGCCCCAACCGCGTCCGAGCTCTCGTCGCGCAACAGGAAGCCGACCATCAGGTCGAAGCTGGCGCTCAGGTAGCGTTCCCGGTCGCCCGGATCGAGGTCCCAGCGTGAGTTGTCGATCACGGCGTCGAACACGTCCTGCCACCGCTGGAAGTCCTGGATGCGAATCAGTCCGCGGAAGATGCGCCGGTTCGTCCGAAAGCTGAACAGCGTGTGGGAGAGCACCTGGTCGAACAGGGCATCGGCCCGCGAATGATCGAACTCGGTCACCGCCTGCCGGGCGAGCGACAGGTACCGCGACCCGACGTGCGCATCCATCCGGTGTTCCCAATACGAGTGCCCCAGCGCGCGAGTGGACGATGCGAGCAGGAGCATGCGAGGCACGAACACGTTGTGCGCGACCACGTCGGCCGCCAGATGGCACATGTAACCCAGGGTCGTGGCCTTCAACGAAGGGACCGCGCCCGCGGCCTCGTCGATCTCTCGCGCGACATGCCAGTGATGACAGTGTCTCCCCACGGGGGCGTACTTCTTCGCCATCGAGATGTCGGCAGCCAGACTGCCATACAGGAACTCGATCGGGTGTGCCGCGAGGAGCGTCGCGATCGGCCCGGGAACCAGATTTAGAGAGCGAAGCAGCTCGGTTCCGAGGTACACGTGCGTGCCGGGCCCCCAGGCGAGGGCCTCACCGGGGGACAACAAGAGCGCGACGCCGGCCAGAAGGACGGCGATCGCCACCGCCACAGCCCTCAACGGCCGCGACCCAGGTTTCCGATGGCGCGGCGCACGCGGCCCTCACCTCGCGCTCTTTTTCCAACGCGCAAGCCGCGAAGCAGCGAGGCTGTGGAGAAGAAGGTCTCTTCGGCCTCTTCCTGGACGACCTCGAGCAACGCGCTGACTTCTGCGACTCGTTCCTCTGCGAGATCGATCATTCGTGCCGTGGACTGCGAGGCTCTGCGCATCGTGCGACCCAGCTCGCTCGCGTCGGTTCGAAGTCCGGAGACGATGGACTGTACGTCTTCGCTGGCTCGCTCCGCGTGCCGAAGGACCGGCTGAAGTTGGTCCTGCAGTCCCTCGGTCGATGCCATGATGCGTCGCCCAGTCTGCCGTGTCGATCGCAAGAGGATGACCGTGTACACCATGGCCACGAGCAGACAGACGGCCACAACGATCCACAGCGCCATGCCGACGATGACCAGCGTCTCGTAGGTGCTCACCGAACCTCCGGGCTTCTCAGGGCCCCGGGCTTCCCGCCGACGCAGGAGCGCCCGCCCGTCCACTTATCTGTTCGATTAGCAAGCTATATGCCGCCCTTCGAGCCGGCCACCGCGTTGCCGCCGTCGATGACGCGGATCTAGTTTGACGCTTCGTCCGGCACCCGAGCGAATGAGACAATGAGCTACTACCGCATTCGAGGTCCCAGCGAGCTGTCCGGCGCCTTTCGACCGGCCGGCAACAAGAACGCGGCGCTCCCGATCCTCGCGGGATGTCTGCTCGCCACGGAACTGGTCCGGCTGCGGAATGTTCCAGATATTCTGGATGTTCGCACGCTCCTCGAGATTCTGCGGCGTCTCGGGTGCACCGCCGAGTGGACCGCCCCAAACGAACTCGAAATCTCTTGTGCGAACGCGAAGAACCCGGACGTGGACCCTGAGCTGTCGCGACGGATTCGGGCCTCCGTTCTGCTCGCAGGACCCATGCTGGCGCGCTTCGGGTCGGTCGAACTCCCGCCGCCCGGTGGGGACATCATCGGCCGTCGGCGTCTAGATACGCATTTCTTGGCGATGCGTGGGCTCGGTGCGGAGGTCGACGTTGGGGACCGGTACTTCCTTCGGGCGCAACAGCTGACAGGCGCCGACATCTTTCTCGATGAGCCCTCGGTCACCGGCACTGAGAACGCGATTCTCGCGGCGGTCACGGCCCGGGGCACGACCTTCTTGAGGAACAGCGCCGCCGAACCCCATGTCCAGGATCTGTGCCGGTTCCTGAACACGTTGGGAGCGCGCATCGGCGGGATCGGTGACCGCGACCTGGAGATCGAAGGGGTCGAGAGCCTCGGTGGCGGCGAGCACCGGATCGGCTCGGACTACATCGAGATCGGCAGTGCGATCGGACTTGCGGCCGCGACGCGGTCCGCGCTCCGAGTCGAGGACGTCGATCTGAACCAGTTTCGAACGCTGCGGATCGGGTTTCAGCGCCTCGGCGTCTCGATGGAGCTGCGCGACGGAGTGGTCGAGGTGCACGGGGGAACCGAGCTGGAAATCCAACCGGACGTGGGCAACCAGATTCCCAAGATCGACGATGGCCCGTGGCCGGCCTTCCCAGCGGATCTGATCAGCATCGCGCTCGTCGTCGCTACCCAGTGTCGCGGGACGATCCTTGTCCACGAGAAGATGTTTGAGTCTCGTATGTTCTTCGTGGATAAGGTGATCAGTATGGGGGCGCGCATCGTCCTCTGCGATCCTCACCGGGCCGTAGTCACCGGTCCGGCGGACCTGCGCGGCGCCCGACTCGAAAGCCCCGACATCCGCGCCGGGATGGCCCTCCTGATCGCTGCCCTCGCCGCAGAAGGGGAGAGCAACATTTACAACATCGGTCAGATCGAGCGCGGCTACGAACGCATCGATGAGAGGCTCCGCGCGCTCGGGGCCGACATCGAGCGGGTCGGGACCGACGACGCGGAGTGACACCGTCGAACGAGTTCGGCGTACGATCGATTCTCGAGACGGCCGCCGAAGAGCCGCTCGCGTTGTACCGAAACGCTGATTGGGAAACCCGTTTCCCGCGCGTGGTCTGTGGGGTGACGGGGACGACGGCCGGTGGCGATTTCGGCCTCTCGACGGCTCGCTCGAGAGGTCGTCTGCACGCTGCATACGACCGTTTGGCTGCGCAGCTAGGGTTCGGGGCGGTGGCGCTCGCACAACAGGTGCACGGTCGGCGGGTTCGCCGGGTGCGTCTCCGCCTGGATCCCGCTGCGGTCGCACGGACGACCGATGGACCTGCGCCTGCACTCCGCCTGCTCGGGGAGGCGGACGGACTCCTGTGCGATGGTCCTGGCGTTCTGCTGGCCGTGAGTGTGGCGGATTGCGTGCCGATCCACGTGTTGGATCCGGAGGGAGAGGCCGCCCTTCTGCTGCACGCCGGCTGGCGCGGTGTCGCGTCGGGCATCCTCGAGTCGGGATTGTCTCGCATCGTGGCGTGCACCGACGCGCAGATCGGGAGCCTCTGGGTGCACCTGGGGCCCGCGATCTGCGGACGTTGCTACGAGGTTGGACCCCAAGTGATGACGTCGCTGGGACGGCCCGCGGAGCGTGGATGCGTCGATCTGCGCTCGGAGCTGACGAAGCGAGCGCTCGGCATGGGCGTCCCACGGGTGCAGGTTTCCGTTTCGGCCTGGTGCAGCCGCTGTTCGGGGGATCGTTTCCACTCTCACAGGGGTAGCCAGGGCAAGGCGGGTCGCATGGCCGCGTTCCTTGGCTGGCGCGCGGCGGTGCCCCCTTCGGTTGCTCGACAGGGGCTGCCGGGATAGAATTCGACCGTTGGAAAAGGCCCGGTGCCGGTCGGCCGGGCCACCGTGATTCGTGACGAGAAGTGGGGACTCTGTTAGACCCCACTTTTTTGTTAGGAGTAGTTTTGCGAGTGTTGGCGAGATGAAGCCCGCGGTGAGGTCGGACGAGCTGAGCCAGGCCGTGGCCGCTGCGATCGAGTCGCTTGGGTACGAGCTCGTTTCGTTGGAGCGTGGAGGCGGACGTCGTCGACCCCTGCTGCGGGTCCGCATCGATCGTCCCGGGAGTGAGCCGGGGCACTCGACGGTCACCGTCGACGATTGCGTGAGTGTGAGCCGCGCGCTGGACGACTTGCTGTTAGAGGGTCCGGGGGCGCTGCCGAGCTTCATTCTTGAGGTGTCCTCGCCGGGGATAGAGCGGCCGCTGACGAAGCCGGATGATTTCGACCGGTTTGCCGGACAACGCGTCATTTTGCGTGGATTCGGGCCGCTCCGCGGCAGCAGTCGCCAGTTGGAGGGCCGGCTGCTGGGAAGAGTCGGCGACGCGGGTGAGCGAGTGGCGCTGGAGTTGGACGACGGGCGTACGGAGGTGTCGATCGACGCCGTCGCACGTGCCAAGCTTGTGTACGATTGGGAAGAGAGCCGGGGCGGTTCGGCCGGCAGGAAGCATAAGACCGCGAGACGTAAGTGAGCGATCAAATTCCTGTAGTTGAAGCGTTTCGTATGATGACGGCAAATAAGTCGTTGTCAGACGAAGAGTTGCACGATCTCATCCGCGAAGGGATCCATGCTGCGCTGGCGCGCCGTTTCGGCGGCCCCGTGGAGGCGGAGATCGAGGTCCATGACGACGGTGACATTAGCATCGTGGTGCTGAAGGAGGTCGTGAAGGACGTCGAAGACCCGGCTCGCCAGATCAGTCTGGAGCAAGCGCGCTGGGATGACGCGGACTTCCAGGAAGGGGATCTGATGGAGATCCCCGTGTCGTTTCGAGAGTTCGGGCGCTCGGCCGTGATGGCGGCGAAACAGCGGATCATTCAGCGCGTGCGCGAGGGCGAGCGCGAGCGCATTCGTGAGGAGTTCGCAGACCGGGTCGGCGACCTCGTCTCGGGCGAGGTACAGGCGATCGAGCGAGGCAAGATCGTCGTGATGCTGAATCGCGCACGGGAAGCGGAGGCGATCATCCCGTGGCGTGAGCGGAATCCGCGCGAACGGTTCCGGCAAGGCGAACCGATCCGCTGCGTGCTCAAAGAGCTTGAGGAGACCCCGCGCGGCCCACGGCTCATCCTGTCGAGAGCGGCACCCGAGTTCGTCGCCGCGCTGTTCGCGCTCGAAGTGCCGGAGGTGTACCAGACCATCGTTGAAATTCGCGAGATCGTCCGAGAAGCGGGGGGTCGGACGAAGGTCGCGGTGTCGTCGCGGGATGAGGCGGTCGACCCCGTAGGGGCATGCGTGGGTCTGAAGGGCTCGCGCGTTCAGGCGGTGGTTTCGGAGCTGAGCGGCGAGAGGATCGACATCGTGCCCTGGCACCCCGATCCGGAGATCTTCGCGAGACGGGCGCTGGCTCCCGCAAGAGTCTCGAAGGTCATCTCGGACGCGAACCGCCACGTGATCACGGCAATCGTGGACGAAGATCAACTTTCGCTTGCGATCGGAAGGAACGGCCAGAACGTGCGGCTCGCGTCACAGCTTATCGGTTGGCAGATCGACCTCTACTCCAGTCGGGACTGGGTGGAGCGTGGGGCCGATTCGATCCTGTTCGGTGGCGGAGAAGAGTACGAGATGGTGGATTTTGCGCTGTCCGAGCTGAAGGGCATCCCGCCGGCGACGCTGGCTGCCCTGGAGGCGGCCGGGATCAGCAGCTTTTTCAACGTGCTGGACCTGTCCCGCGATGACTTCCTGCAAGTTCCGGGAATCGGGGCCGAGGAAGCGGATCTGCTCGAGGAGTTGATCGACGAGCTCACGGTTATCGAGGAGAACACCGAGGACCAGGTCGTCGCGCCGTCCAGCGGTTCGGAGACGGAGCTTCGCGAAGCGCGTTTGAAGGTCGTAGAGGGTGGTGGGGAGACCTCCGAGGTCGGCGAGGAAGGTGATGCAGTGGCCGCGCTGGAGGAGGAGGACCCTGGCGAGCCGGAGCCGGTGGATGAGGAGCTGGACCTCACCGTGGCCGAGGTCGCTCCCGCGGCGGCCGAGGAAACGGAGGAGCCTGTCTGAGCATGGAGCAGCGAGAGCGTTCAGCTGAAGAGGCCGACGCGCTACGCGTGTTGGGTCTTGCCCGGCGTGCCGGGCGGGTGGTGGTAGGCTCGGACGCTGTGCGAGCTGCCAGCCGGCAGGGCAAGGTGGCGGTGATCGTTGTGGCACGGGATGTGGGCGAGAGCGCGCGTCGCCGTCTGAGGTCGGCGTTGCGGGCCACTCCCACGTTCGAGTGCGGCACGATGGAGGAACTCGGTGCAGCGGTCGGTCGTGGTCGGGTCGTGGTCGTCGCGGTGACCGATTCCGGTCTCGCGCGTCGTGCCGTCGACGGCCTGGAGGGTTATCGGCCGGAGAGTCCAGTGCGGGCACGAGCCTGAGCAGAGCAGGAGGATCGTCGGTGTCGACGAAGTTGCGCGTTTATGAAGTAGCCGAGGAACTCGGCGTGGAGTCGAGCCAGCTCATCCAGATGCTGCGCGAGATGGATGTACCCGTGCGCAGTCACATGTCGTCGGTTGAGCCGGATCAGATTGCACGTCTGCATGCGCGACTGGAGCGAGACCGACGTACGGAGCTGGCGACCGGAACGAGCCGCGTGGCTACCACGCGCCGACGCCGGCGCCGGCGGCAGCCCAAGGCGATCGGGGAGGCAGCCGCGACAGAGGAGGTGGCGGTCGAAGCTCCGGTGGAGGTGGTGGAGCTGGCAGAAATAGAGCTCGAAGCGCCGTCGGAAGACCTGGCCGCGATCTCCGAGGAGGAGCTGGTCGCGGAGGAAGCCGAGGTTCCTGAGGAGACCCTGGCTGCCGAGCTCGAAGGGCCGGCGGTGGGGGAGGTCGTGCCCTCCGAGGAGATCGAAGGAGCCGAAGAAGCCGAGGGAGCCGAAGAGGCACCGGCCCCGGAGGCAGAGATCGAGCCGGAGGTCGAGGCGCCGCTGACCGAAGAGCATCTGGTTGAGGCCGAGCTCGCGGTGGAGCGGGAAGAGAGAGAGCCGTTCGGGGAGACTCGCCCGACACGAAAGCCGAAGCCAGCGCGCCGCGATATGCCGGCAGTCCCGACGGCGTCCGCTGCCCCTGGTGGTACGGTCCGAATTCAGGCGGAGGGCTACACGGTCGATGGTCGACGGACGTCGCGTCGGCAGCGCCGCAAACGCCGCAGCGTGGATCAGGAGGCGGTCAAAGAGAGCGTCAAGAAGACGCTGGCGTCGATCGAAGCGACACCTCACCGGAAGCGACGTCGCGATGTGTCCGCGCACGAGGAAGCCGAGCGCGAGCTTCGGGAGCTAGAAGAAGAAGCCGAGACGCAGACTGTTCGGGTCAACGAGTTCCTTACCGTGGCGGAGCTGGCCGATCTGATCGACGTGTCGCCTCAGCAAGTCATCACGTTCGCGTTCAAGAACCTCGGTCTGATGGTGACCATCAACCAGCGGCTCGATTTCGATCAGATCGAGCTCATCTGCGAGGCGGCCGGCTACACGGCAATTCGCGAGGAAGGATACGAAGCGGATCTGGCCGAGATCGCCGAGCTCGAAGACTCGGAAGCGGAGCTGGTGGCCAGGGCGCCGGTCGTCACCGTGATGGGACATGTCGATCACGGGAAGACCTCTCTGCTCGATCTCATCCGCAAGACGAACGTCATCGCCGGTGAGGCCGGAGGTATCACGCAGCACATCGGCGCATACGCGGTGATGCTGGATGCCGATCGAACCATCACGTTTCTCGATACACCAGGTCACGAGGCCTTCACTGCGATGAGGGCACGCGGCGCGGAAGTCACGGATCTCGTGATCCTGGTCGTCGCGGCTGACGATGCCGTCATGCCGCAGACGGTGGAAGCGATCAGCCACGCGCGGAACGCCGGTGTGCCGATGGTGGTGGCGATAAACAAGGTCGATCTTCCGTCCGCCAACGTCGACAGGGTCAAACAGGAGCTCCTCGCCGAAGAGGTGGTGCTGGAGGAGTTCGGCGGGGAGGTGCTGGCCACTCCTGTCTCGGCCAAGACCGGGGATGGGATCGACGAGTTGCTCGAGAAGGTGCTTCTGCAGGCCGAGGTGCTTGAGCTGGAGGCCGTACGGGAGGGACCGGCCCAGGGCACGGTCGTGGAGGCGGAGCTGGACCGCGGCCTGGGACCGGTGGCCACCGTGCTCGTGCAGCGTGGAACGCTTGCGGTCGGCGATGACTTCGTATGCGGCCTGCAGGGAGGTCGAGTGCGTGCGTTGCTCGATGAGCGAGGCAACAGCGTACCCCAGGCTGGTCCTTCGACGCCGGTACGTGTGATCGGTCTGGAAGGCGTGCCGCAAGCGGGAGACGCGCTGGTGGAGCTAAGCGCGGAGCGTGTTCGCGAGATCACGGGCCGCCGACAGCAGCTGGAGCGAGAGAAGGAGCTCCGGCGGCGGGCGCCCGGCACACGCCTGGAGGACATCTTCGAGCGCATTCAAGCAGGGGAGCAGGCCCGCCTGAATCTGGTGATCAAGGGGGACACCGACGGGTCCGTGCAGGCGCTCCAGGACTCGCTGGAGCGACTCAGTACCGATGAGGTCGCGGTTGAGGTGATCCACCGGGCGGTGGGGGGCATCACGGAGTCCGATGTGCTGCTGGCCACCACGAGCGAAGCGCTCATCATCGGCTTCCACGTTCGCCCGGACGTCAAGGCGCAGGAGGTAGCGGACCGCGAAGGTGTCGAGATCCGCATCTACAACGTGATCTACGAGGCCGTGGAGGACATTCGTCTGGCGCTGGAGGGCCTGTTGGAGCCCGAGGAGCGCGAGATCACCGTCGGCACAGCTGAGATCCGTGAGCTCTTCCGTGTTCCCAAGGTCGGAACCGTCGCGGGTTGTTACGTCAGCGCGGGCACCATGCGGCGAAACCTCCCCGTCCACCTGCTTCGCGACCAGGTCCAGATCTACGATGGAAAGATCTTCAGCCTCAAGCGGTTCAAGGATGACGTGCGCGAGGTACGTGAAGGATACGAGTGTGGCCTCGCCATCGAGGGTTACAACGACATCAAAGTCGGCGACGTGATCGAGTGCTACGAGGTCCAGGAGTTCGCGCGGACCCTCTCGGGGGAGTCCGCCTCCTGATCGCCACCCGGGCCGGCGCGAGGGCGACGGGCGTCGACGGCAATAAGAGCGGCAGCGAAGATGGCAGTTGTTGGAGTCGTGCGGTGGGTCCTTCACTTGCCTGGCTGCGACTCGCTGAAAGCGAAGCGCGCCGTTGTTCGAAGCCTGCGAGACCTGTTGATCAACAAGCACCACGTCTCGGCGGCGGAAACCGACTTCCACGATCGCTGGCAAAAGACGGAGCTATGGGCGGCACTGGTCGCCACGGACCGGCGCTACGCCGAGAAGGTGATTTCCCGGCTCGACCGCTCCATTTCAGCCGACCCCCGCGCCCACGTGATCGAGCGCGAGACCGTCTTCTATTGAGCCCCGTCAGCCGGGGCACACGCCCAGCATGAGCCAACAGAGGACCGCACGGCTGAACGAACTTCTTCGCAGAGAGCTCTCTCGACTGATCCGACGTGAGCTGAAGGATCCGCGTGTTCGCACCGCCACCGTGACCGATGTGGTCGCCGCACCGGACCTCACGCACGCCACCGTCTACATCCGAACGTTGGACGAAGAAGTCCCGGCCGAGCAGGCAGTGGAGGGTCTCGTGAGCGCGTCCGGATTCATGCGGCGTCGCCTCGGCAAGCAGCTTCGTCTCAGGCGGGTGCCGGAGTTCCACTTCGAGGTGGACCACACGCTGGAGCGTGCCAGTCGAATCGAACAACTGTTGGCAGAGACGCAGCAGGATCGACCCGATGAGCCAGGTTCCGTCTGACGGTGGCCTCCTGCTCGTGGACAAGCAGGAGGGGCCGACCTCACACAATGTCGTCGCAAGCGCGCGGTTGGCCATCGGCCTGCGCCGGATCGGTCACGCAGGGAGCCTTGATCCGTTCGCCACGGGGCTCCTCCTTCTGCTCGTGGGCCGGGCCACGAGGCTCGTCCAGTACTTCCACATGCTCGACAAGCGGTACAGCGCCGCGCTGATACTTGGTGTGGAAACCGATACCCATGACAACACGGGAGACGTCAGCAGGCGCAGCGAAGTCTGGCGACAGGTTTCGGAGGACGGGCTTCGCGACGCGCTTCGCTCGCTTACCGGCCAGACGCTTCAGCGTCCTCCCGCCTTCTCGGCCAAACAGGTCGCGGGTCAAAGGGCGCACCGTGCCGCCCGAGCGGGTGAAGAGGTCCAACTGGAGGCCGTTCCGGTGACGGTTGCTCGTCTCGAGCTCACCGGATTTCGGCCTCCCGTGGTCGAGGTCGAGGCAGACGTGTCGACAGGGACGTACGTGCGCGCCCTGGCGCGTGACCTGGGGCGCGCCCTGGGCTGCGGAGCACACCTCACGGCGCTCAGGCGGACAGCAATCGGTCCCTTCGGGGTCGGCGATGCGTGGCCGGGCGACCGGCTCGCGTCCGTCCCTCTCGAAGTGCCCCATTGGCGTTCGCCCGGTGAGGCACTCGATTGGCTGCCGTGGCGCCAGCTCGAGGCCTCCGAGCTCGCGCACGTGCGGGAAGGCCGGAGGATACCCGCCGAAGATATTCACTGGCCGGCCCAGCGACCCGTCGGGTCCGAGGGTGACGCCGAGGTGCCGGTGGTCCTGATGGCGGGCGACCGTCTCATCGCGATCGCCCAACGTCAGGCGGCGGAGTTGCAGCCCCGCAAGGTCCTTTCGAAGGACTGACGATTCTGGAGATGCGGGACGTGTCCGTCGATCCGGAATCACGAGGTGGTCTTCCGCCGACGGTGAACGGCACGGTGGTTACGGTCGGGACGTTCGACGGGGTGCATCTCGGTCACCAGGCGATCCTCAAGGAGATCGAGCAGCGAGCCAAGTCGCGCCACCTGCACAGCGTGCTGCTCACGTTCGATCGACATCCGCTTTCGGTGGTGCGTCCGGATGATGCACCACATCGGCTCACTACTCCGAACGAGAAGAAAGAGATACTGGCGCAGTTCGGGCTGGACTACGTGGCCTTTCTTCCGTTCACGAGGGCCCTGGCCCGTCATACGCCGGAGCAATACGTGCGCGAAGTGCTGGTCCGTCGATTGCAGGCCCGCGAGCTGGTCATCGGATACGACCACGGATTCGGACGGTCGCGCTCGGGCGACTTTCGCACCCTGCAGGTCCTTGGTCACCGATTCGGCTTCGACGTCGACGTCGTCGCGGAAGTGATCGTCCAGGGAGCCGTCGTATCGTCCACGAGGATCCGATCGCTTCTACTCGACGGTCGGACCGAAGAGGCATCCCGCGCGTTGGGTCGTCCTTACTCGCTGCGGGGCACCGTTGTCCAGGGGATGGGACGGGGGCATTCGCTCGGGTTCCCGACGGCGAACCTCGTGCCGACTGGTGATCAGAAGCTCATCCCCAGAGACGGGATCTACGCGGTCCGGGCGAGTCTGCGAACAGAGATCCGTGACGGTCTTCTGCACCTGGGACCGCGACCGACGTTCCCGGGCTCACCGCCGTCGATGGAGCTCTATCTGCTGGACTTCGAGCGACAGATCTACGGCGAAGAGGTGCAGGTCGAGTTCCGCTCGCGTCTGCGCGACGTGCGACCCTTCGCTTCGGCGAGCGAGCTGGTGGAGCAGATGGACCGGGACCGCGAGATGGCGCTGGCGTTCTTCAAGAATCCCGGCCTTGCGAGGTAGACTTTACAGGTGCTGTAACCGCGAATATTATTGACGATTACATTTGGAGGAGGCAGAGGGCGCGCGACCAACGGTCGCGACGGAGAGCGGCGACGTGGAGAAGCAGAGAAAACAAGATCTGATCGAGCAGTTCGGGCGAGGTGACAACGATCACGGCTCCGAGTCCGTGCAGGTAGCCCTGCTGACGGAGCGCATTCAGGAGCTGACGGACCACTTTCGCACCCATCCCAAGGATCATCACAGCAGACGCGGCCTGCTCAAGATGGTGGGACGTCGGCGGCGCTTGCTAAATTACCTCCGCAAGAAGGACGTGGAGCGGTATCGCTGGTTGATCGAAGAGCTGGGCCTCCGACGCTGACGCGGGACCGGCACTTGGAGCGGAATCCGCCGATCTTCCCTCCGCCTGGGCCGTTCAACGGACCCACCGACCATGGCAGAACAGAGCGCGCACCTGGAGCCCTCGGGGCGAACCGGGCGCGTGCCCGCACGCTGGACCCGCCGGGACTTACCCGGCGCCGTGCTTGTGACGCCCCCGATCTCCGGACCGCCGTGACGGCGGTGGGATCGCGGGCGCCTGACAACGACTGTTTGTAAGAAAGATTGCAAGAGAGAAGAGAGATGAGTCACAGAGTAGAACGTGAGTTTGCCGGCCGACGGCTGGTGATCGAGACGGGACGGATGGCCCGCCAGGCCGACGGAGCCGTGACAGTCCAATTAGGAGAGACGGTCGTGCTGGTGACCGCCGTCGCAGAGCGAAAGCGGGCCAACCTCCCCTTCTTTCCGCTGACCGTTGAGTACCGCGAGAAGAGTTACGCGGCCGGGAAGTTCCCGGGCGGATTCATCAAACGCGAGGGTCGGCCCGGCGACAAAGAAGTCGTGTCCGCGCGACAGATCGACAGGCCCCTGCGCCCCCTGTTTCCGGACAAGTACAGAAACGAGACCCAGGTCGCATGCTTCGTGATCTCCGCCGATCAGGAGAACGATGCGGACGTCGTCGGCATGCTAGGGGCGTCGACGGCCCTCACCCTGTCGTCGATCCCGTGGGGCGGACCGATCGCGGGCGTCCGGGTCGGGCGAGCGGACGGTGAGTGGCTGATCAACCCGACGTTCCAGCACCTTGAGATTTCGGACCTCGACCTCGTCGTAGCCGGCACTCGTGAGTCCCTCGTGATGATCGAGGGTGCGGCGCTGGAGATCAGCGAGGACGAGTTGCTCGAAGCCCTGGACATGGCCCACGGTGCGATTCGCGAACTGATCGATCTGCAGCTCGAGCTCGTAGAGGCCGTCGGAGGTCCTCCACAGAAGTTCGAGTACGAAGGGACGGGGATCGATCCCGCTCTGCGAACCAGAGTGGAGGCCTCGGGGGCCGACCGGGTCCGAGAGGCACTCGATCTGCCGACGAAGGAGGAGCGAAACCAGGCGCTTTCCACGTTACAGGACGAGCTGGTGGAGCAGCTCGAGGAGGAGTTCCCGGATGGGGCCTCCGACGTTCGCAGTGTCGTGCGCGAGATGGAGAAGCAGACGATGCGTCGTCAAATCCTCGAGCACGGCGAGCGGGTCGACGGGCGAGGTTTGGACGAAGTCCGCGCCATCTCCTGTGATGTCGGCATCCTGCCGCGAACACACGGCTCGGCATTGTTCACACGAGGCCAGACGCAGGCGCTGGCCGTCACGACGCTGGGGACCGTGAGCGACGAGCAGCGCATCGACTCGATCGATGTGCAGTCGGAGACGTCCAAGTCGTTCATGCTACACTACAACTTCCCGCCCTTCTCCGTTGGCGAGGTGAGGTTCTTCCGCGGGCCGGGAAGACGCGAGATCGGTCACGGGATGCTCGCCGAGCGGGCGCTCCAGTCCTTGCTGCCACCGTACGATGAGTTTCCGTACACGATCCGCATCGTCTCGGATATCCTCGAATCGAACGGATCGAGCTCGATGGCTACCGTGTGCGGCGGCTCGCTGTCGCTCATGGACGCTGGCGTCCCGCTGCGCTCTCCGTGCGCCGGCATCGCGATGGGTCTCGTCAAGCAGGACGACCAGACGGCGATCCTGACCGATATCCTGGGCGTCGAGGACGCCCTCGGCGATATGGACTTCAAGATAGCCGGCACGGACCGTGGCATCACCGCTGTTCAGATGGACATCAAAGTCAGCGGACTGTCGCACGACACGATGAAGGATGCGCTGGAGCGGGCTCGTCAAGCTCGTCTGCACGTACTCGACGTGATGGGCCGTACGCTGGCGCAACCGCGGTCTGAGATGTCGCGCTACGCACCGCGAATCATCACCATCGAGATCAACCCCGAAAAGATCGGCGAAGTAATTGGTCCGAAGGGGAAGACAGTCCGGTCCATCCAGGAGGAGACGGGTACCGACATCAACATCGAGGACACCGGAGTAATCACGATCTCCTCCGTTGCGGGCGAGGGCGGAGAGCGAGCGCGAGCGATGATCGAGGCGATCGTCGAAGAGCCGGAGATCGGCCGCGTGTACCACGGCGTGGTCAAGAACGTCACTTCGTTCGGCGCCTTCGTGGAGATCATCCCCGGTGTGGAAGGGCTGTGTCACATCTCCGAGCTCGAGGAAGGGCGCACCGAGCGCACGGAAGATGTGGTCAAGCCCGGAGACGAAGTGGCCGTCAAGCTCCTGTCCGTCGATGATCGGGGTCGTCTGAAGCTTTCACGGCGTGCTGCCATGACGGTTGCCGGGGCTTCGGACTGACCAACACGGTGTCCGGGTTGCTGGCCAGGCCTGGTCGACCTCTCGAGCCGAACGAGATGCGAGCCGACCCGGGACGGCCATGACGACCCGGGCCTCCGAGCGTCTGGATGACGGGGTCTTTCGGACCGAGCTGCCGGAAGGCCCCATCGTTCTGTCCGAGCGAATCGACTCGGTGCGATCTGTCGCGCTGGGCCTGTGGGTGCGGCAGGGAAGTGCTCACGAGCCGCCGGGCCAGGGCGGCATCTCCCATCTGCTGGAACACCTCGTTTTCAAAGGGACCAGCCATCGGTCCGCCCATCAGCTGGCCCGCGAGATCGAACAGGTGGGCGGTGGCATGGACGCCTACACGGCCCATGAGGTCACGGCGTTTCAAGCCCACGTTCCCGATGATGAGCTCGGGGCGGCCGTCGACGTGCTCACCGATCTTGCGTTTCGACCCAGGCTTCAGGAGGCGGACCTGGAGCTCGAGCGAGGAGTGATCCTGGAAGAGCTGGCCGGGATCGAAGAGACTCCCGAAGAGCTCGTGTTCGAGGAGCATGCCGCCCGCCTGTACGGGAGTCATCCTTACGGGGCACCGGTGATCGGGACACGAACGAGTCTCCAGGGTCTCGACGCGGCTGTCGTTCGTGGCTTCCACTCGCGAGTGTACCGGCCCGGCCACGTGGTTATTGCCGCTGCCGGACGGGTGGACCACAAAAGGCTGGTGGAGCTAATCCGAGCGTCGCTCTCGTCGACGGGCGGCACACCGCCGGCCGATCTTTCGACACCGGTCGCTTCGGACCTCGGCATCAAGCGCGTCCACCACCGGTCGGCACGCCAGGCCCATCTGGTAGCGGGAGGGCTCACCGTGCCCTTCTCCGATCCGCTGCGCTACGCCGTGGTCCTCGTCAACACGGCGCTGGGCGGCGGCATGAGCTCCAGGCTCTTCCAGAGGATTCGCGAGGAGCGGGGGCTCGCGTACACGGTCTATAGCTTCCAGTCCTTCTATGCCGCCGGGGGGCACGCAGGGGCGTATGTCGGCACCGGCCCTGACACCGCGGAAGACGCGCTCGGATTATTGTTGGACGAGCTGAAGAGCCTTGCAGAGCGGCGGCTCTCCGAACGCGAGGTCGAGGACACGAAGACGGAGCTCAAGGGGCGCATGATGATCTCGCTCGAGTCGCCGGGCGCTCGCATGAACCGGCTCGCCGGGCTGACGTTGTACAAGCAGCCTTATCGAACACTGGACGAGGTGTGTGAGCGAATCGACCGGATACGATCGGATGAGGTGGCGAAAGCGTGTCGCTTGTTTCATCCTGACCGATTGGCAGTCATCGAGCTGTCACCGGTCGCGGACGATGCCGTAATCGCCACGGATGTGGAAGAAGGCCGGCGCGCACGCGGCGCACCCATTCGCACGAGGAGCTGACCGATGATCATCGGGGTGCCGAAAGAGATAAAGGACGACGAGAACCGCATCGCCATGGTACCCGCAGGCGCCGAGGCTTTGGTCGCTGCGGGCCACCAGGTGCTGATCGAGCGCAGCGCGGGGGGAGCGAGCGGCTTTACGGATTCGGCATACGAAACGGTTGGCGCCGACCTCGTCGATGAAGCCGACGAGGTGTGGGGCCGTGCCGAAATGATCGTAAAGGTGAAGGAGCCGATAGCGTCCGAATATGATCGGATCCGACCGGAGCACGTGATCTTCACCTACTTCCATTTCGCGGCGGACGAGACACTCACGCGGACGATCCTCGATCGGGGCTGCGTGGCGATTGCCTACGAGACTGTGGAGCTGCCGACCGGAGAGCTGCCGCTTCTCACGCCGATGTCTGAGGTGGCGGGTCGGATGGCCGTGCAGGAGGGGGCCAAGTACCTGGAGAAGACTTCCGGCGGGTACGGCCTGCTTCTGGGCGGCGTGCCCGGGGTGCTCCCGGCCGAAGTCGTAATCCTGGGTGGCGGGGTCGTGGGGACGAACGCGGCCAAGATCGCAGCGGGCTTCGGAGCCCATGTCACAATCCTGGACGTGGATCTCGACCGGCTTCGATATCTGTCGGACGTGATGCCCGCCAACGTGGATCTAGTCTACTCGAATCGACACGTCATCCTTGAGCAGCTTCAGCGCGCTGACGTGCTGGTCGGAGCCGTGCTGGTGACCGGTGGCAAGGCACCGATGCTGGTGCTGAACGAGGACCTCGCCCTGATGAAGGACGGATCGGTCATCGTGGACGTGGCGGTCGATCAGGGCGGGTGTGTCGAGTCGGCCCGACCGACCACGCACCATGATCCCACCTACGTGGTCGACGGTGTGATCCACTACTGCGTGGCGAACATGCCGGGTGCCGTTCCGCACACCTCCACGCTGGCGCTCACCAATGCGACTTTCCCGTACACGAGGCAGCTTGCCGATCTCGGCTGGGTCGAAGCGTGCCAGCGCGACCCGGTGCTAGCCCGGGGCGTCAACGCGGTGGCAGGCCATTGCACGTACGCAGCAGTCGCGGACGCCTTCGATTTCGAGTACACGCCGCTGGAAGAGGTTTTGGAGGGGAATTGAGGGGCACGGGGGGCGTTTGGCCCGTCCTTTCGCCTTTTGCAGGCGGCGCCTACATTTCCGCGTTATCCCGCGCTCGAGCACGGTGACGTGCGCCTGGCCAGGCCCCCCGGCAGGTCGGTCGCCGGCGGTTTGAGGGGCTCGGCGGAGCTCCAGAGGACGACCGTTGTCCGACCGCGTGGACTGGCACCGGTTCTGCAGTCCTGTTGGGGTCGGGAAGGGTGAGGTGAAGATGGAGAGAGGGCGGCACATGACCCGGCGACTGCCGGAAGCTCCCATACGCTGATGGCTAAGTGGTCGCTGCGCGGCAGCCTCCTGCCGATCAACGACATTGGGGTCGACCTCGGCACGGCGAACACCCTCGTTTACGTCAAAGGCGAGGGGATCGTCCTCAACGAGCCGTCCGTGGTCGCCGTAGAGAAGGATTCGGGCCGCATCAAGGGGATCGGCCTAGAGGCAAAGCGGATGCTCGGCCGTACCCCGAGCGGCATCGAGGCGATTCGACCCCTGAAGGACGGCGTGATCGCCGACGTGGATGTGACGGAGATCATGCTCCGTTACTTCCTCAAGACGGTCACTGCGAATCGCTTCTTCAAGATCCGTCCGCGCGTGGTGGCGGGGGTTCCCTCGGGCATCACGGAGCTGGAGAGACGAGCGGTCCGGTCGAGCGCTCACGCGGCGGGAGCCAAGGACGTCTTCATGGTTTCCGAACCGATGGCGGCGGCCATCGGGGTCGGGCTCCCCGTCGAGACACCGACTGGCAACATGGTCATCGACGTGGGTGGCGGTACGACCGAAATCGCGGTGATTGCCCTCGCCGGGTCAGTTGCCGACACGTCGATCCGCGTCGGTGGAGACGAGCTGGACGCGGCGATCGTCTCGTTCCTTCGCAAAAACTACAACCTGTTGATCGGTGAGCCGACGGCCGAGGCCATCAAAATCCAGATTGGGTCCGCCTACCCTCTGGAGGACGAGAAGGAGATGCTGGTCAAGGGCCGAGATCTGGTGTCCGGCATTCCCAAGACGGTGCGTGTTCATTCGGCCGAGATCCGAGAGTGCATGCAGGAGCCGATCCAGCAAATCGTCGGCGCCGTCCGGCGCGCACTCGAGATTACCCCGCCCGAGTTGGCGTCGGATATTGTCGATCGCGGGATCGTCATGACCGGCGGCGGGGCTCTAGTTCGCGGACTCGATGACCTGCTCCGCGAGGAGACGGGGCTGCCGATCCACGTGGACGAGGAGCCGCTGACATGTGTCGTGCGCGGATGTGGCCGGATCCTCGACGATCTGGATCGCTACCGCAGCGTCCTGACGACCTGAGCCGTCGCTCCGGGAGCGAGCGATGAGGATCGAGCAGAACGGAGAGCGCCGTAGGGGACGATCGGACTTCCTCGTGCTGCTTGCTCTGCTCGCCAGCTCCGGTATCTTTTCCTCGCTCCCCGAGCCACACCAGGCACGCGTGGCCGTCGCGCTGCGCAGCTCCGCCCTCCGCCCATTCCTCCTTCTCCAGGAGTCCTTTGTCGAGCGCGCTCGGCTGCGGGCCCGATACGAACGCCTGCGCGAGGAGCGTGATTCGTTGGTTCGCGAGGTCGTGACGGGTCGCATGACTGTGAACGAGATCGCCACGTTGCGTGGTCTGCTCGCGCTCGATCGGCGCCCAGAAGGCAACTATGTGCCGGCCGACCTGTTTCCTGGACGTCCACGGGTCGGCGACTCGGACGTCTTCGTGCTCGGAGGTCGAGGGATCGGGAACCTGGATCCTCCCGTCGGCGTGGTGAACGGGGACGGGCTCGTGGGAATCCTGCGCGGTACAGACGAAAACGGTGCGCTGGGAGCATTCTGGAGCCACCCGGATTTTCGAGTGAGCGTTCTGGCCGCCGGCACGGGTGTGACGGGCATCGTACGCCCGGTTCGCAGCGAAGGCGGCCAGGCCGCCATGTTGCTGGAGGGGGCGCCATACCAGGAGTCGATCGCTCCGGGAATCGAGCTGCTCACCACCGGGCTGGCCGGAGTGTTTCCACCGGGCATACGCGTCGGAACCGTTCGCGAGGAGTCCGACCAGGAGTCGGGCTGGATGAGACGCTACCTGATCGAGCCGGCCGTACGACCGGAAGACGCAGCGGCGGTGCTGGTGTGGCGACGCCCGGTGATGCGGGGGCCGCACGGGGTCGCCTCGGGTGACACGGCTGTCGAGCGCAGGACGGTCGCGGATTCCGACACGACTACCGTGCCGGACGCGTAGATGCCTGCCGGCCGGGCCCGGGCGATGGCTGTCGCGGTGGTCGGTCTCATCGTGCTGCACTTCGCTCTCCGTCCGTTGCTCATACGTTGGCCTGGAAGCCCGGACCTGCTCACGGGCGGCCTCCTGCTGGGCGCGATGGGGCTCCGCGCAGGCCATGCGGCGGTGTTCGGCTTCGTGCTCGGTCTCATGGAGGCGTCGATGGCGCTGAGAGACATGGGAAGCGTCATGGTTGTCTACACCCTCGTCGGATACGCCGCCGCGCGCTCGCGGGACCTGCTGTTTTCTGACTCACCCGCCTTTCTGCCGGGCTTCATCTTCCTCGGCGTATGGACCACGCAGCTGGCTGTGGCCGTTCTTTCGAGCCAGAGTCTGGAGTGGACGTTTGTGCTTATCCTGTCCCCGCTCTCCGCCGCCTCGACCAGCCTCATTTGCTGGTTTACGGATCGAGTGCTGGTGTAAGGTGAACGCCGTGCTCTGCGAGGGACCCCGACGGTGAGAGCCGACGTCAGGAGACTCGACCTACGAAGGCGTCGGGGGCGAGTAGCCGTCGCCGGGCTGGTAATCGCGCTGACGGTGCTGCTGGCGGCGTTCTTCCGGATCCAGGTTCTTGGCCGGGCGGACTACGTCCTTCGCTCCGAGGAGAACCGTCTGCGCGCCATTTCCATACCCGCACCGCGGGGCACGATCCATGACAGGCGAGGTCGGATCGTAGCCGAAAACGTCCCTGGCTACGCGATCTCCGTGCTCCCGGGCCCGAGGGATACCGTCGAGGCGACGGTTCGCCGGCTCGCGCCACACCTGGATCTTGACGAAGGGGTGCAGACGGCGCTGCTGGCGAAGTACCGACGCTACTCGAATCAGCCCCTCGTGTTGCGAGAGAACGCGAGCCTCAAGCAGGTCGCCTTCGTCGAGGCGAGGCGACCGGAGTTCCGTCACGCGGTCGTTGAGATGCGACCCAAGAGGCACTATCCGGGCGCCGAAGCCATCGCGCACATGATCGGCTATGTAGGGGAGATCAGCGAGCCCGAGCTCGAACGGCCCGAGTACGCCGAGTACGAACCCGGCCGCGTGGTCGGCAAGGATGGGATCGAAAAGAAGTACGAAGCCGAGCTCGCGGGCACGCCGGGTGTGCGCTACGTGGAGGTCACGGCCCTCGGA
Source organism: Gemmatimonadota bacterium (assembly GCA_039587755.1). Lineage (GTDB taxonomy): Bacteria > Gemmatimonadota > Gemmatimonadetes > Palauibacterales > Palauibacteraceae > JBDHBD01. The sequence continues at coordinate 216,064 of JBDHBD010000001.1, forward strand.
ACCGTGGTTCGGGAGTTCGGCAGCAACTTCGGTACACCGGCCGTGCCGGGACATGATCTCCAGCTTGGCATAGACCTCGAACTGCAACAGCTCGCGGATTCGATATTCCCGGAAGACATGCGCGGAGGCGCCGTCGCGCTCGACCCGCGAACGGGAGAGGTGTTGCTGCTCTACAGCGCCCCCACGTTCGACCCGAACGCGTTCATCGGCGGCATTGAATCGGCGCTCTGGAACCGTCTGCGGGAGGATCCCGACAATCCGCTGTTGAATCGTGCCTCGGTCGCTACCTACTCCCCGGGCTCGACCTGGAAACTGGTCGTGTCGACGATCGGGATGAAGGAAGAGGTGCTGGCGATCGACAGCTACGTGCCCAGCTCGTGTGGTGGCGCGCTGCGGTACGGCAACCGGGCTTTCAGATGCTGGAAGCCCGATGGCCATGGCAGACTGGATCTGTCCGGTGCCATCAAGCGGAGCTGCAACGTATTCTTCTACCAGGCCGCACAGGCTGTAGGCCTCGATGCGCTGACAGCGGGAGTGGCGGAGCTCGGGTTCAACGAGCCGACGGGTATCGATCTTCCGTTCGAGTCGGCGGGTCTCTTCCCGACCTCACGCGAGTGGTTCGATCGTCGCTACGGAGAGCGAGGCTGGACAGAGTCGGTGGTGCTTAACCTGGCAATCGGACAGGGCGAGAATCAGCAGACGCTTCTTCGCCAGGCGGTCTTCTACGCGGCGTTGGCAACGGGCGAATCACCCGTCGTTCCACACCTCGTGCGCAACGAGCTGCTCGAGCGCCGACGCGCAGCCTGGGCGCTCGATCTGCCGGAACCGCGGCGACGGGAGCTGGTAGAGGCGCTGACTCGGGTGGTCAACGAGCCGGGGGGCACCGGGTATTTCGCGGCTCTGGATCGGTGGACCCTGGCCGGAAAGACGGGCACGGCGCAGAACCCGCATGGCGAGCCGCACTCCTGGTTCATCGGGTTCGCCCCAGCCCAGGATCCGAAGATCGTGATCGCCTCGATCGTCGAGTTCGGGCACCCCGACAACACGCTCTCGCTCGCGGTTCCGTTCGCGTCGCGTCTCGTCCAACGCTATCTGGATGCTGAGGGGGTGCCGCCCGAGCCGACCCGTGTGGCTGGCACGGCCCGCTGAGGAGACGGTGTGACCGGTCGCGCGATGCGGGTTCTGGGAATCGCTGATGCCTGGCTGATCGGACTTCCGATCCTGTTGGCGGTGTTGGGCGTCGCGATGATCTTTTCCGCCGGTCAGGTCGACGTTCCTTCCGTCGCCACCGGCATCTGGATTCGGCAACTGGTGTGGCTGGCCATAGCCCTCATCGCGTTCGCTTTCACAACGCGCGTGCCACTCCGCTGGCTCGAGTGGGCGTCCCCGTGGCTGTACGCGATCGGGATCGGTCTGCTCGTTGTCGTCCTCGTCATCGGCACGGGCCCCAACACGCGAAGCTGGCTCAGCCTGGGCCCGATGCGGATGCAGCCGTCGGAATTCGCCAAACTGGCCACGATCCTTCTGTTGGCCCGCACGCTCAGTCCGCGCCAGGAGCCAATGAGCCGTCTGTCCCAGCTCCTGAAGCCGGTGTTGATCGTGCTGGTCCCGTTCGGACTAGTGCTCCTGCAGCCCGACCTCGGTAGCGCGCTGATCTTCGGGGTGATCCTCATCGCGGCCCTGTTTTGGGCCGGTGTGCCGTTCACGAAGATCTTCCTGCTGGTAAGTCCGGCGATGAGTCTGCTGCTGGGCTTTAACGCCATCGTATGGGGCGGATGGTTCGTCGTGCTCGCCGTGTTTCTCTATCTGCACAAGCCCTATGTGTTCGAGGGAATCGCAGTGATTCTGGCTAACGTCGCGGCCGGTGCCCTCACCATGCCGCTGTGGCGGAGCCTGGCCCCCTATCAGCAGAATCGCCTGCTGGTCTTTCTGGACCCCGGCGTGGATCCGAGGGGCGCCGGCTGGCATCTCATCCAGTCGAAAGTGGCCATAGGGTCGGGAGGCTGGCTGGGGAGCGGTTTCGCTTCGGGTCCCCAGAAACGCCTCGCTTTCCTGCCCGAGCAGCACACGGACTTCATCTTTTCGGTCGTGGGTGAAGAGCTGGGCTTCCTGGGCGTAGTGTTCTTCCTCGGGCTGTTTGCCTCGCTCCTGTATCGCGTTCTGTACGTCGCCATGGAGCGCGAGGAGGCCTTCGGAAGCACGATCGTATTCTCGCTGTTCTGCGTGTGGTTCGCGCACCTGGTCGTGAACCTGGGCATGACGGTCGGCCTGATGCCGATTAGCGGACTCCCGGTTCCATTCCTGAGCTACGGCGGAAGCTTCCTGCTGTTCGTGTTCGCGGGGCTAGGTATCGCTGAGCGGGTCGCGACGGAGCGCTGACCGACTCCTTTTCATCCGTCCGGAGGTTCGCCCGCGTGGCACGTCCGGGGTATATTTTCGGGCTGCCGCTCCCAAACCCGTTCGGAGAGGGCGAGTGGTTGCCGGCGGCGCGAGAGGCGTGAATGACCTGGTTCAAGAAACCCAAGACGAAGCTGGTGTCCCAGAAGCGCGAGCTGGCGACCGATGTCTGGGACAAGTGTGATGGCTGTGGGGAGATCCTCTACAGCGGTCGTCTGCAGGAAAACCAGTTCGTCTGCCCCGCCTGCCAACATCATTTCCGGATCACCGCCGAGCAGTACGAGAAGTTGCTGCTGGACGACGGCGGCCTCGCGGAAATGTACGATGCGAATCTGAGGTCCGCCGATCCGCTACGCTTCGTCGATTCGAAGGCGTATCGGGATCGACTGAACACGACCGAGGAGAAAGTGGGCCCTCACGATGCGATTCGGACGGGTCTCGGTCGGCTGGGCGGCCGCGAGGTTCACCTCGGTACGATGGATTTTCGTTTCATCGGCGGGTCAATGGGCTCGGTAGTGGGAGAGAAGGTTCGGCGCTTGGCTCAGCGTTCGGTCGACACCGGCCGACCCCTCATCATCATCAGCGCCTCCGGTGGGGCCCGCATGCAGGAGGGCATTCTCTCCCTGATGCAGATGGCGAAGACGGCGGCGGCGCTGGAGCAGCTGTCAGAGGCCGGGGTCCCGTACATCAGCCTGTGCACGAACCCGACGACCGGCGGTGTGACAGCCAGCTACGCCATGCTGGGAGATGTCATCCTGTCCGAGCCGGGCGCGCTGATCGGTTTCGCGGGCCCACGAGTCATCAAGGAAACGATCCGACAGGACTTACCCGACGGGTTTCAGCGGGCCGAGTTCCTGCTGGAGCACGGCATGGTGGACAAGATCGTGCCCAGGAGCGAGCTGAAAGAATCGATCGCGCTGCTGCTCCATCACATGTGCTGACTTCGTCCGGCGGCCTCGCCGAGCTCTTGAGCGGGCGCCCGGTCAGTCGGGTGCGCCCCGGCCTCGAGAGGATCGAGTACATGTTGGAGCACCTGGGGCAGCCCCAGCACCGGTTCCAGGCACTGCATGTCGCCGGCACCAACGGCAAGGGCTCCGTGGCTTCGTCGGTGGCCTCCATTCTGTCTCGTTCCGGTGCGCGCGTGGGGCTGTACACCTCTCCGCATCTCGTCGACTTTCGGGAGCGCCTCCGGATCGACGGGGAGTTGGTCCCGGAACCGCTGCTCGTTGCATGCGCATCCCGCCTGCTCCCGATCGCCGACCGAGCCGGGGCTACGTACTTCGAGGTGGCGACCGCGCTGGCCTTCCTGTGCTTCGCCGAAGCGGGAGTTGAAGAGGCCATAGTGGAGACCGGCCTGGGGGGACGCTGGGACGCGACCAACGTTCTCAGCCCGATCGTGAGTGTGATCACCGACCTGGCCGTCGACCACGTCGAATACCTGGGCTCTTCGATCGAGTCGATCGCACGCGAAAAGGCGGGGATCATCAAAGCGGGTGTACCGGCGGTCATCGCGGCTCTCCCGCCGGAGGCTCGCCGCGTGGTCGAGGAGGTCTCCGACGGGCTCGGGGCACGCCTGAGCGTGCTCGGCAGAGACGCTGTGGTGGAATCGATCGCGATCGACGCAGCGGGTACGGAGTTCGTCTACCGTTCTGCCGGCTCCTCAACCGGTCGGCGGATGCGTACGAGCCTGATCGGCCGACATCAGGCACACAACGCGGCGCTGGGGCTCCTGGCGCTCGAGTCCTGGCCGAGGAGGCTCGACCCTGAAGTTGTTCGCATTGGGCTGGCCGAGGTGGAGCTGCCGGGGCGCTTCCAGGTTGTAAGGGGAAAGGCAAGCCACTGGGTGCTCGACATCGCTCACAATCCCGACGCGGTGCGGCGTCTGGTGGAAACGCTGGCGGAGGTCAGGCTTCCCCGGCCCATTGTGGCTCTGCTTGCCGTGCTGCGTGACAAGCCGTGGCCCGAGATGGCAGCCCTCCTGTCACACGCCTGCGATACGGCCGTGCTGACGATCGCGCCCTCCGCGCCCGCGGAGCGCCGCTGGGACCTGGACAAGGCGCGACGATCCGGTGAGTGGCGGCGTATCGAGACCCATCCGGAGTTCGATGACGCCATACGCAGGGCGCGCGAACTTGCCGGGGCCGGGACGGTACTAGTGACCGGATCGGCCCACACGGTGGGGGACGTGCTCGCCCGACTGTCCGATTGAGAAGGGCTCGAGCCCGACATGAAGCGAGTACAGGAAACCGGAGATTCGATGCAATACGATCCATTGCTGGTGCGACCGATGCGTGAGGAGCTCACTCGACTCGGCGCCCGGGAGCTGCGCACACCGGAGGAGGTGGACGAGGTACTCGGGGCCACGACAGGAGGAACGACGCTCGTCGTGGTGAACTCGGTGTGTGGTTGTGCGGCACGCAACGCCCGGCCTGCGGCGACATTGGCGCTTCAGCATGTGGTTCGACCGGACCGCGTGGTCACGGTGTTCGCGGGACAGGACGTCGAGGCCACGTCGCGTGTCCGAGAGTACTTCGCCGGCTATCGCCCTTCCTCGCCATCCTTCGCCCTTCTGAGAGACGGCGAGTTGATCTTCATGATGGAACGACACGAGATCGAGGGCCGGGACGCGGCGGACATCGCCGACGATCTGAAAGCCGCCTTCGACGACTACTGCGTCCGGGCTGCCTGAGCCGACGGCCCAGGCCCTATGCCCGGGTCCTTTCCCCGGTTCGGTTTCTTGCCGCGCTTCCAGAGGCCGGGGTACGTTGCGCGCTATGGAAATCTCCGGCCTGCCGGGCTTTCGCGACTTCTTTCCCGATGATCTCGAAGTTAGGCGCCACATTTTCTCCGCCTGGCGGACGGTGGCGCGCCGCTATGGTTTTCAGGAGTACGACGGACCGCCGCTCGAGCCGCTTGAGCTTTACACCCGCAAGTCGGGCGCGGAGATCGTAGAACAGCTCTACGGCTTCACGGACAAAGGTGGACGAGAGGTCGCGCTGCGGCCGGAGATGACCCCGACGTTCGCCCGCATGATCTCCGCGCGGGCGAGCGCGCTCCCCAAACCAATCCGCTGGTACGCCATCCCGCAGCTGTTTCGGTACGAGCGACCCCAGCGAGGTCGTCTGCGCGAGCACTTCCAGCTCAACATGGACATCGTTGGTGAGACGGACGTTCTGGCCGACGCTGAGATCGTAGCGGCGGGACTGGACTGTCTGCGAACCCTTGGCCTGGACGACACCGACGTGGTGGCGAGAGTCTCCGATCGTCGTCTCATCGGGAGCGTGCTCGTCCGGCTCGGGGTGTCACCCGAAAAGCTCCCGATCGCGTTCGCGGCGCTCGATCGTTTGGATCGGGAGCGGGAGGATCGAGTCATCGAGCTCCTGGGCCGGGCGGGGGCCGACGCGACGGCGGCCCAGCGGATTCTGAAGCTCGGTGACATGGGACTGGAGGAGCTCCTGCGGGAGCACGGCGACGAGCCCGAGATCCGGGAGGCGGGAGAGCACCTGAACCGCTTCCTCACCGCGATGAACGATTACGGGCTCGGCACGTACGTGGCGTTCGATTCGCGCCTCGTGCGTGGACTCGCGTATTACACGGGCCTCGTCTTCGAAATATGGGAGCGGAAGGGCGAGCTGCGAGCCGTCTGCGGTGGAGGCCGGTACGACGACCTTCTCGCCTCGGTGGGCAGCGTGGAGCTCCCGGCTGTGGGCTTCGGTATGGGCGACGTCGTGCTGGGCGAGCTGCTCCGAGACCGGGACCTTCTGCCCGTAGCCGCCCCGGGCGCCCAGGACTTCGTGGTGTGCGTGTCGGAAGAAGTGCGGCCGTTCGCCATGCAGGTTGTACGCACTCTGCGCGAGAGCGGGCGGAGCGTCACGTTCGAACTGCGAGCGCGCGGTGTGGGACGCCAGTTCAAGACGGCGGATCGAGCGGGCGTGAGCCGCGTGATCGTCGTCGGACCGGACGAGCTTGAGCGTGGCGTGGTTCGGGTGCGGGAGATGACGAGCGGGGAAGAGTCGGACGTGTCGATCGATGCGATTGGGAGAAACGAACGCGGAGGCGAGTGATACGATGGCTCGCATCCTGATTCTCGACTACGGTTCGCAGTACACGCAGCTGATCGCGCGCCGCGTGCGCGAGGAGCGCGTCTTCTGCGAGATTCACGGACCCGATCGGTCGCTCGACTGGATCCGGGAGTGGGGACCCGCGGGCATTATCCTGTCCGGCGGACCGGCGAGCGTGTACGACGACAACGTTCCTCGGGCGGAGCCCGAGCTGCTCGATCTCGGCGTTCCGATCCTGGGAATCTGCTACGGCATGCAGCTGATCGGGCAGCTGGCTGGCGGACAAGTCATTCCGGCCGACCACCGCGAGTACGGCCACGCGGAGCTCGAAGTGCTGAGTGACGATTCCCTGTTTCGAGGTTTCGAGTCGGGCGAGCGATCGCCCGTGTGGATGAGCCACGGCGACCAGATGTCGGTCCCCCCGCCCGGGTTTCGCGTGCTCGGCCGTACGTCTACGGCGCCCGTCGCGGCGTTCCGCTGCGAGCGGCGTGACATCTTTGGCGTGCAGTTCCACCCCGAGGTCGCGCATACCCCGCGCGGCGAGGAGCTGCTCGAGAACTTTCTGTTCGAAATCTGCGGCTGTGCGGGCGACTGGACGCCGGGGAGCATCGTGGCAAGCCAGGTGGCTGAGGTTCGACGGCGTGTCGGAGAGGCTCGCGCGATCTGCGGGCTGTCGGGCGGTGTCGATTCGTCGGTCGCGGCTGCCCTCGTCCACCGCGCGATCGGCGACCGTCTCATGTGCATCTTCGTCGACACGGGTTTGCTGCGGAAAGGCGAGCGGGCCTCCGTCGAGCGAGTGATGGGAACGCACCTCGGCATTCCGATCGAGGTCGTGAACGCGGCCAATCTGTTTCTCGAACGCCTGGACGGAGTCGAAGGCCCGGAAGAGAAGCGGGTCATCATCGGCCACACCTTCATCGATGTGTTCGAGGAGGCGGCAGGGCGGCACGGAGAGGCGAGCTTCCTCGTGCAGGGAACGCTGTATCCGGATGTCATCGAATCGGTCTCTGTGAGCGGACCGGCGGTCACCATTAAATCGCATCACAACGTGGGTGGCCTCCGTCCCGATCTGCCGTTCGAGCTCATCGAACCGCTGCGCGAGCTGTTCAAGGACGAGGTCCGTCAGGTGGGCCGAGAGCTCGGGCTGCCCGACGAGGTCATCGGCCGACATCCGTTCCCTGGGCCCGGACTCGCCGTGCGCCTGCCCGGGCCCATATCGCGCGCGCGTATCGCGCTTCTTCGCGAAGTAGACGCCATCTTCCTGGAAGAGATCCGAGCCGCGGGCCTGTACGATGACATCTGGCAGGCGTTCGCCGTCCACCTTCCGGTGCGCTCGGTCGGTGTCATGGGTGACGCCCGAACGTACGAGAACGTGGTCGCTCTTCGCGCCGTCACGAGTCGGGACGGAATGACTGCGGACTGGTTCGCCTTTCCACACGACGTGCTCGCACGCATCTCGAACCGGATCATCAACGAAGTGTCTGGCGTGAACCGGGTGGTGTACGACGTGTCCTCCAAACCGCCGGCTACGATCGAATGGGAATGAGCGGCCAAGACCCCTCGGGAGGATGCCGTGGCTGAGCTGCGTGAGATCGTCGAGTTTCTCGACACCTACCTGAGGATCGACGAGGTACCCGACTATCCCGGGGCACACAATGGGCTCCAGGTAGAGAACCGGTCTCCGATCGAGCGGATCAGCGCCGCCACCGACGCGTGCCAGTCGACCATCGACGCTGCCGTCGCGGCCGGCTCGCAGCTACTGCTCGTCCACCACGGCCTGTTCTGGGGAGACGTGGGTCCGGCCGTGGGAATCGCGTACCGTCGTCTACGGACGTTGTTCGAGGCGGATGTCGCGGTCTACTCGGCGCACCTTCCGCTGGACGTCCATGCCGAGGTCGGCAACAACGTCCTTCTGGCGAGGGCCCTGGGTCTCGAGGTGGAAGGCCGCTTCGGAGTCCACCGCGGTGTCGAGGGGATCGGCGTGTGGGCCACGGCAGATCTCCCGCTGCCTGATCTCCTCAAGCGTGTAGGTGACGCTTGCGGCGAAGAGCCCATGTTGATCGCGGGGGGTCCCACACACGTGCGGCGGCTGGGCATCGTGAGTGGTGGGGCGGGTGGCCTGCTCGCGCAGGCGCACGCGGCGGGGCTGGACACCTTCCTCACGGGCGAGGGGACTCACCATACGTATCACGAGGCCACCGAGCTCGGTCTCAATCTGGTGTACGCGGGACACTACGCGACCGAGACGTTCGGGGTGGAGGCGCTGGCGCGCAAGACGGCCGAGCGTTTTGGATTGGACTGGGAGTTTATAGACCAACCCACTGGGATGTAGTGCGTTAGGCCGTCCGACCTACGGTCGATTCTAAGCTACTATCGGCCGCGTGAGTCAGAACACGGAGATCTTCAGACCGCGAAGATAGCGCTCCGGCCGTTCGCGCAGATCCCGGCTCAGCATGGCGACCTCCTCGGTCGCGAACTGGATGTTCTCCACCGCTGCCGTCAGATCCTCGTACAGCGCCTCATCGGTGAGAAGGCGCCCGAGCGTCCCCTCGCCGGCATCCAGACGTGCGGTAATCGAAGCGAGGCTATGGCTGGTGCTGTCCAGCCCGGCGGCCGCGCTGGTGAGCCGCTCGCTCAGGGAGTCCAGCCTGGCCACTGCCTGTTCCACCTCCGAACCGCCCGTCGCGTCCGCTAGATTCGTCGCCGTCTGCTGAAGGCCGTCGACCAGTGCGTGGATGCCGGTTCGCTCGTTCCGAACGAGCGACTCCAGTTCGCGCATGGCGGACGCGAAGGCCGACGCGCTCGTCCGGACATCGGACACGGTCCCCGCGGAGAGGACATCGCGAACCCTCTCGAGGACGAGAGTTGCCTCGTCGCCGAGGTCGCCGGCCAGGGATTGCAGATCGCTCGTGCCGATCAGGGGGATCGTGTCCCCGGACGTCACGCGCTGGTCGGACAGGCCTGGAACGAGACGGACGAGCTGGGAGCCGAGAAAGCCCGCCGGCTGAATTACGCCACGCGAGTCGGCCGGAAGCACGATCTCCTGCTCGATCCGCATCTCGAGTACGACCTCGAGACCGTGCAGGCTTACGGACGTCACCTCGCCCACGTCGACGCCGAGAAACGAGACGCGGGCGTCCGCGGTAATCTGACCGGCTTCGGGCGCGACACCGTAGAGACGAAGGACCGGGCCGCCGAAACGGGTGTTGCTGATCCAGAACACGCCGACCACGAGCACCACCACCGCGAGCACCACCAGGATGCCGACCTGCATCTCGACCCGACGGTCTTCCCTGAGGCCTGGATCCCTCATGCGACCTCCACGACGCTCGACGGCGAGAGGAATCGACGCACCGCCACGTCCTCGGTATGGCGGAGCTGCTCGGGCGTACCCTGTGCGCGTATCCTGCCGTGGGACAGCAGCACGATCCGATCTCCCAGGATGAAAGCGGCTTCCACGTCGTGGGTCACGATCACGGTGGTTCCCTCGATATCGTGGCTGACGTGATCGATCAGATCCGCGATCACGGCCGCGTTGACCGGATCGAGGCCCGTCGTCGGCTCGTCGTACAGGATGTACTTCTGCCGCCCCACTATGGCGCGCGCGATAGCGACGCGCTTCTGCATTCCGCCCGACAGCTCCGCCGGTCGAAGGTCGAGCACCTCCGGCTCGAGATTCACGTGTGTCAGCGACTCGCGGACCATACTCTCGCAGACGTCGTCCCGTCGGCTGCAACGCCCCTCGGAAAGACCGAGCATGATGTTGCCGCGAATGGTCAGCGAGTCGAACAGCGCCGAGTTCTGGAACACGTAGCTGACGCGCTCCCTGACCTGGAGAATCTGCCTGCGGTTCGCGTTCGCCACCGATATCCCGTCCACGAGCACGTCGCCATCGTCGGGGTCCATGAGCCCAACGATGTGCTTGAGCAGTACGCTCTTGCCCGTGCCCGAGGGGCCCATGATCACCAGCGTCTCGCCCTCGTCGATCGTCAGGTGAACGCCATCCAGCACGCGCTTCTGATTCAACGTCTTCTTTAGGCCCTGTATCTGGATCAAGACAGTCTCCAGAGCAAACGAACCCGTCCTGCGAGCGCCGTGTTCAGTCCTATTACCTAACTAAGATACGGCCTTATACACGGGTGCGAGCACCACGTCCAGCACCATGATCGCCACGATGATGGCGACGACGGCCCGCGTCGCCGTCCGGCCGACGCCTGCCGCGCCCCCCTCGGCCCGCAGACCCACGTAACACGCGATGAACGCGATCGTAAAGCCAAACGCCAGCGCCTTCACAAGCGAGAAGATCAGCGCGGCGGAATGGTAGTAGCTCCTCGCGCCCTGCACGTACTCCGCCGTGGTCATTGGCAGAATCGCCACTGCGGTCAGCCAACCGCTGAAGATCCCTATCCCGTTCGCGAGAATGACCAACGGGACGATGATGATCGTTCCCGCGAGCACGCGCGGTACCACCAGCTCCACCACCGGATCGCGTCCGAGCGTCAACATCGCATCGATCTGATCTGTGACCTTCATTGTGCCGAGCTCAGCCCCGATACCGGCTCCCACGCGGCCCGCGAGCACGATGGCCGTGAGCACGGGCCCGAGCTCCGTTAGCATGCCGGCCACCACTCCGCCTGCCACCAGACTCAGCGGCAGCCCCGGGTTCAGCTGGTAGCTGGTCTGTTGAGCCATCACGGACCCGCTCAACGCTCCCATCAGGAGAACGAGCCCCAGACCATCGACGCCGATTCGCTTCGCCTGAGCCACCGACTCATGCCAGTAACGACGCGGCTCGACTAGCGACGCTGTGGCGGCCCACCACAGTCTCCCCGCTCGGCCCGCGTGTTGCACCCCTGCCAGCGCACGACGCCCCACTGCCCGCAGTGGGCCGCCACGACCGGTTACAGCCACCGGCTCACTCACGCTCGCCATTCGCCGAGAGCGTGTCGCTCGCGCGGAGCTCCTCCTCGCGCTCGAGGGAATCGAGCGCGAGGACCCGGAGGTTGATCGCCGTCCAGATATCCATCATGTGGGCCGCATCCTCGCCGTAAAGAGCAGCGTACTCGAAGAGCTGACTTGTATCCACCTCCAGCTCGGCCAGGACGCCTCGACGGGCAGAGTCACCGCGAATGGAGTCCCGCGGAGTGAACTGCGAGCGGACCCGGGCGAGTCTCGCCATGACCTCGACGTAGGACGAATCGCTCAGCACGTCATCCCGCCCGTCGGCGTTCCCGCAGGCCGCAGCCGAGCTGGCGCCCAGGGCCGGTGCGAGAATCGCGAGAAGCCCACGCACGCGAGCCCGTGGCCACAAGGCTCTAATGGTTAGACGAGGCCGCGCATCTTCACGACAGCCTCCGGGGCGCGATCGGTCTCGACGCGTCGCCTCAGTCCGAAAGTCCGCACGACGAGACGCTTCAGAGATCAACATTGCTCGCACGAAGTAGGATGCCTCACGCGGTACGCTCAACCGGGCTCACTGGGCCACGGCCGGATCCGGAACCGCTGGGCCGGCTAGAGGCTAGCCGAACCGGGGCGAGAGTGTCAAGCGTCGCCACCAGGTACCGCCATGCCGCCCGGAGGGGCTTGCCAGATCGACAGGAGGTCGTGTCGATTGGACTCAGCGAGAGCCGATCCGACAATGGACGTGAGGTGAAACGATGAGCACCTGCGCGGGGGCTTGCTGATGAGAGTGGCAAACGCAGAGGGGATGCGGGCCGCGTTTCGAGCCCTCATCTGGATACCCTGTTTGTGGCCGCTGGGCGCCGCGGGACAGGCGATCCCGGCACCTGCGGACGTGCTCGGATACGCTCTCGGCGAGCGTTTCACGCCCTCCAGTGCCGCGTTCGAGTATGCGGAGCGGTTGGCTGCTGCCTCACCGCGGGCCCGGCTGCAGGTGTACGGCGAGACACCGGAAGGTCGGCCGCTCGTGCTCCTGATCATGGCGCGAGAGGATCGTCTCTCCGAGCTGGATCGGATCCTGGCGCGTAACGCCCGCCTGACCGATCCGGCCCTCTCTGCAGGGGAGGTGGAGACCACCGCCCGGGAGAACCCGGCGATCGCATGGCTCGGATACGGCGTGCACGGCGACGAGAGCTCGTCGACAGAGGCGGCCCTGTGGACGGCCTACGACCTCGCGTCGGGAGCTCCCGAGACGACGGGCATTCTCGACTCGCTGGTCGTGGTCATCGACCCGGTCATGAACCCCGACGGACGTGACCGTTACGTGAACTGGTATCGATCTGTTCGGGGAGCAAGACCGAACCCGAGCCCGGGCACGCTCGAGCACCGACCTCCGTGGCCGCGCGGTCGTTACAACCACTACCTGTTCGACCTCAACCGTGATTGGGCGTGGTCGATCCAACCAGAGACGAGGCAGCGTCTCGAAGCCTGGCTCGACTGGCGACCGCAGGTACATGTCGACTTCCACGAGATGTCGCCTAACAGTACCTACTTCTTCTTTCCGGCTACCCCCCCGATCAACCCGATCTATCCGCAGTATACGCTGCGCTGGGCGTCCTACTTCGGCGACGCGATCGCGCGAGCGTTCGACGAGCGCCGCTGGCTGTACTACACGGGTGAAAGCTTCGACCTGTTCTACCCTGGGTATGGCGACACCTGGCCCAGCCTGTGGGGCGCGATCGGCATGACGTTCGAACAGGCGGGGGGTGGCTCGGCCGGCCTCGCCTACGAGCGGGACGACGGGAGCGTGCTCACGCTGCACGATCGAGCGAACCATCACCGGGTCGCAGGCCTGGCGACTTTGCGGGCAGCAGCAGGACGAAAAACCGAGCTGCTGAGGGACTTCGCCGCTTTCCACCGAAACGAGCCGGTGGGACTGGGACAGGGTGACATCTTTCTCGTCCCGGGGAATGACGCTGCCGCGAACGAGCTGGCGGCCCTTCTCGGACGACAGGGCCTGCGAGTCGAGCGCTCGTCACGTCCTGTCCAGGTCGAGGCGGCGCCCTACCCCGGGTACCGCTATCGCGGCCAGTTCCCCGCAGGCACCTACCGCGTTCCCGGTGACCAGCCCGGGTGGCGGCTCGCGCGGACACTCCTGCAGGCGAACACGCCGTGGGACACGACCAGCCGGCAGTTCAGCTACGATCTCACCGCGTGGTCGCTGCCTTACGCCTTCGGCGTCGAGGCGCACACGGCGGACGGCGTTCCGACGGGGGGGTTCGAGCCCGTGGAGGAGGGCGTGGGGGCCGGTGCGCCTGCCCGGCCGCCGGAGGGGCTCGTGTCCGACGCTTACGGGTTGCTGGCGCTCCCAGGCCTGGATGCCGCCGGATCGGTGTATCGGTACCTGGCGCTCGGTGGCCGGGTGCGAGCGATCGCCGAGCCGTTCCGGTTGGACGGACGGGACTGGCCACGGGGGACGCTCTTCATCTCGGCGGACGACTCGGTCGCCGACAGGTTGGCCCGGTCCGGTCTGGCCGCGCACGTGACGCCGGTGCGAACCGGTCGCGCCGCGAGAGGTGTGGACCTCGGCACACGCTCCTCGCTGACGCTCCGCGCCCCGCTGATCGCGGTGGTGGCGGGGGACGCGGTGAGCGCGGCCGGGTTCGGCGACGTGTGGCATTTTCTCGAACAGGGCATCGGCATTCCGTTCGACGCGCTGCCCGCCGAATCGCTCACGGCCGAGCGGCTGCGGAGCTACGATGTCCTGGTTCTCCCTCCCGGTGGCCCACTGCCGGAGGAGCGTGGTGAGGTCGTGGCCGACTGGACGCGTGGGGGTGGGGTTGTCGTGGCACTGGGAAGCAGCGCCGGCTGGGTCGGTCGCGAGCTGGCGGACATCTCGACTCGCCAGCAGGACACGACGGCTCTGACGGAGCTGGACAGACGCCGACGCGCGCTCTCCACGCGCGAGGAGCGGCGGGTCGATCGCTGGGAAGGTGCGGTTACGGGCATCGTACTGCCGACGGCGGTCGACCGCGATCATCCGCTCGCCTGGGGTGCTGAGCTCGCGAACCAGGATGCGCGGCTGTTCGTGCTGCACCGCGAGGACCGTCTCTTCGAACCGAACGAATCGTTCGAGACGGTAGTCCACATTCCGGCAGGAGAGGCGGTGGCGGGGGTGGTCAGTGAGCGCAAGCTATCGGAGCTGGAGGGCGGAGCCTGGCTGGTCACCGAGCGTGTCGGCTACGGCCGGGTCATTTTGTTCGCCGACCCACCCCTGTTCCGGACCTTCTGGCGCTCAGCCTTCGGTCTGTTCACCAACGCGCTGCTCCTCGGGCCGGCTATGTAGCGAAGTCCGCGAGCCGCGATGCCTGCATGCCGAAAAGGCAGCGACCACGGCAGGCTGGCAGGTGCGGCGGCTCCGTTTGGCTCATCATGGCAGCCCGAGACGCTCATTGTCGGCCAAAATGGTGACTCCGACAGGTATACCTCTTGCCCCTCTACGCCCCCGGGCACGAGAGGTCGAACGTACCGAAACCGGCCGCAGGACGCGGTCCTGATATGGCGTCAGGCAAGGAGGAACAGGTGATAGAGGACACGAAGGACACGAAGCGAGGAGAGCACGCGAGCGGCTCGCATTCCGGAAAGCCGGCAGACCAGGCAGCCGGCGGAGAGGGCGACGGCACGGAGACCGCCCGAGAGCACACGCGCGGCTGGAGTCCTTGGACCTCCTTTACGGAGATACAGGATGCGGTCACCGACATGGTGGACTCGGCTCTGCGAGGCGTGGCTCCGATCGGCGGGGGCAGGCCCCGCTACGACCTCGTTCAGGTTCCCGAGGAGGGCTATTGGGTGCTCATGGATCTGCCCGGAGTGGTAAAGGAGGACCTCGACGTTACGACGGTCGGGGATGAGCTGACGGTGAGCGGCCGACGTCACCGGCCCGATCTGCCGGATGGGTCCGAGGTGCGACGGTCCGAGCGAGGGTACGGGCACTTTCGGCGCACGCTGCGCCTTCCAGCAGACGTGGACGTCGCCGGGATCAAAGCCAGGCTCGAATCGGGCGTGCTTCGCGTCACGTTGCCTCGCCGGGCCGAGTCCGCGGAGGTCCATGTCGAGGTCGAGACGTGATCCGACCCGACTCGAGCGAGAGGTCGCGGACCCTGTGATCCCGGCCGAGCGACTGACTGTAAAGGCGGCCGAGTCGCTTCAGGACGCCGCCGTCCGCGCGCGGAGGAACGACAATCCGGCCGTCGAGGACCTGCATCTGCTTGACGCGCTCCTCGAGCAGGAAGGCGGCGTCATCGTTCCAGTTTTGCAGAAGGTCGGCGTCGACGTGGCCGCCCTGCGAGCCTCACTAGAAGACCGGGTGGAGCGTCTTCCAACGCAGTCCGGAGCCACACCGGTGGCGAGTCGAGAGCTGCAGAGGATTCTCGACGATGCAGAGGGTGTCTCCCGTGACATGGGGGACAGCTATGTTTCTACTGAGCACCTGCTGCTCGGACTTGCGGGCGACCGAGCGACCAGCACGAGCGAGCTGCTCGATGCGATCGGTGCGAGCGCAGAGGCGCTCCGAAAGGCGATCGAGGAAGTGCGCGGACCTCATCGCGTGACGGACCAGGACGCCGAAGGGAAGTACCGCGCTCTCGAGCGATACAGCATCGACCTTACTGACCAGGCCCGCTCCGGTCGCCTCGATCCGGTGATCGGCCGTGACGCGGAGATCCGACGGGTGATGCAGGTGCTGTCGCGTCGCACGAAGAACAACCCGGTCCTGATCGGCGAGCCGGGTGTCGGAAAAACCGCGATCGTCGAAGGCCTGGCTCAGCGCATCGTCGCCGGTGACATCCCCGAGTCGTTGCGCGATAAGCAACTCGTGCAACTCGACATCGCCGCGATGCTCGCCGGCGCAAAATACCGCGGAGAGTTCGAAGAGCGCTTCAAGGCCGTGCTCAAAGAGATTACGGAGTCCGGCGGTCGCTACGTCGTCTTCCTGGACGAGCTGCACACCGTCGTTGGAGCCGGTGCCGCGGAGGGCGCCGTCGATGCAGGCAACATGCTGAAGCCGCCCCTGGCGAGGGGGCAGCTCCGGATGATCGGCGCGACCACGCTGGACGAATACCGCAAGCACATCGAGAAGGACCCGGCGCTGGAGCGGCGATTCCAGCCCGTAGTGGTCGGCGAGCCATCTCTCGACGAAACGATCGCGATCCTCCGCGGGCTTAAGGAGCGGTACGAGGTGCACCATGGAGTCCGCGTGACCGACCCGGCACTCATCGCGGCGGCTCGGCTGTCGGACCGCTATATCGGAGATCGCTTTCTCCCGGACAAAGCCATCGATCTGATCGATGAGGCCGCGTCTCGCCTCCGCATCGAGATCGACTCGATGCCGGACGAGATCGACGAGGTGGAGCGACGACTGACCCAGCTCGAGATCGAGCGGGAAGCGCTCAAGGAGGAACAAGATCAGAAGAGCCGGGAGCGGCTCAGGGCGCTCGAGTCGGAGCTCGCGGAGGCACGTGAACGGCTGGCTGCTATGAAAGCGCGCTGGCTGTCCGAGAAACAGGCGATCGAGGGTGTCCATGAGCTGATGCGACAGATCGAGGAGCTCGGAACTCAAGCTGAGCAGGCGACGCGAACGGGCGATCTGGCAAAGGCGGCCGAAATCAGTTACGGGCGCGTCCCGAAGCTCCGCGCCGAGCTGGAAGCGGCGGAGAACAAGCTCGCGGAGCTTCAGACCGATGCCTCGTTCCTCAAGGAGGAGGTACGGGCCGAGGACATCGCCGACGTAGTGGGGTCGTGGACGGGGATCCCGGTCTCGCGGATGCTGGAGGACGAGAAGGAGCGCCTCGCGCACCTCGAGGATCACCTGCACCGCCGGATCGTCAACCAGCACGAGGCGCTCGAAGCGGTCTCCAACGCCGTGCGGCGGAGCCGGGCCGGCCTGCAGGACCCAGACCGACCGATCGGGAGCTTCATCTTCCTCGGTCCCACCGGCGTGGGAAAGACGGAGACGGCCCGGGCCCTAGCCGAGTTCCTCTTCGACGACGAGGACGCCATGGTCCGAATCGACATGTCGGAGTACATGGAACGGCACTCCGTGGCGCGGCTCATCGGCGCGCCCCCCGGCTATGTCGGATACGAGGAGGGCGGGCAGCTTACAGAAGCGGTTCGGCGCCGGCCCTATACGGTCATCCTGTTCGATGAGATCGAGAAGGCGCACCCTGAGGTGTTCAACCTCCTCCTTCAGATCCTGGACGATGGGCGTCTCACCGACGGACAGGGGCGCACGGTGGACTTCCGAAACGCTGTGCTGATCATGACGAGCAACGTCGGCAGCTCGTGGATTCTCGAGAGCACGGAAGCGGGTGCCGAGTGGGATGAAGTCGAAGGGCGCGTCCTGCAGGCGATGCGCGACACCTTCAAGCCCGAGTTTCTAAACCGTCTCGACGAAATCCTCGTATATCGGCCCCTGTCGAGAGACCACCTGCGCGAAATCGTGGACCTGCAGCTCGCGCGGCTCGGCAAGACGCTGTTCGACCGCGAGATAGTCGTAGAGGTGACAGACGCGGCGCGGAAGCGCATCGCGGAGGCCGGTTACGATCCCGTGTTTGGCGCTCGTCCGCTCAAGCGGGCCATCCAGCGGCTGGTAACCGACCAGCTGGCCATGGCCTTTCTGGAGGGTCGCTTCGAAGACGGCGACAGCCTGCGCATCGACGCGGAAGCCGACGGCGCAGGATTGACGGTGGAGCGGGTGGGCACCTAAAGAGTGGTGGGACCCGTGCCGCGTGAAGGCTGCGGCGGACCCGCGAGGCGTCTGACGGGTCTCACTCGGGCGTGCGGGCGAGGCTCGCTGATCCAGGCCGAGGTTGCGGGACAGTACGCAAAGAGGAGGCAGACGATGAGGAGGGTGCCGACGATCTGGCGGGTGGTCTTTCCACTACTCGTATTGGCTCCGGTAGTGGCCGTGTTGGGATGTGCATCGGGTGGAAGCCAGATCTACGCCGACGAAGCCTATGGAGCGGGAACGCCCCAACTGGCCGTCTCGGCCTTTCTGACCGCCGCGAAGCAGTCAGACTACGGTACGATGGCGAACCTGTTCGGCACGGAAGACGGTCCCGCGGAAGTGAAGTGGGGCCGGGCGGATGTCGAGCAAAGGATGTACGTGCTGGCCGCCCTGCTCAATCACCGGTCGTACGAGCTCCGACTTCTGAACGTGGCGGGGGAACCGAACACGATACGTGTGATCGCGGACATGGTCGGCACACAGAACGGGAATGTATCGGTCCCGTTCGTCACGATCTCGAACGGTGGCCGCTGGTTCGTCTCGCAGGTGATGACGCGAGCGCTGGACTCCGGCTGAACCGGGTACGCCTCTCGGCCGCTCAGCGGTACCGAACGGCCAGCCAATGAGGTGAAGCGCCGAGCCAGAAGGCGAGGCGGAGCACCCAGTGCTTTACCACCGTGCGCCAGAATCCCCGAGCCTCCCATCTCCGGCGCGACGTCCGAACCATCGGACGGATGAAGGCGAAGCGCCCCAGTCGTCGTAACGCCCGCACCAGAACGACGTCCTCGAACAACGGGTGCTCAGGGTACCCGCCCGATCGCTCGTACGCTTCTCGACGCACGAAGATCACCTGGTCCCCGGTTGCCGAGCCGAACACACGGGTTCGGATGTTGACCCCCCACTCCAGGAGCCGGTAGCGGTCGAAACGGCTCGGGGCAGGGAAGACCCCAAAACGGCAGCATCCCCCGACGACGGCGGGATCCACAAGCGCGTCCAGGATCGCGACGCCCGTGTCCGGCGGGAGCCGCGTGTCGGCGTGCACGAAGACCAGCACTTCGCCGGCGGCGGCGCGCGCCCCGAGGTGAAGTTGATGACCGCGACTGGGCTCGGTTCTCAGTATGCGAGCATGTCGAGCTGCTCTTTCCTGGGTCGCGTCGTGGCTTCCGCCGTCCACGACCAGCAACTCGGTGTCGTCACTCAGCGCGGAGCGAGCGCAGCCCAGCGTGGTCTCCACCCAGTCCTCCTCGTTTAGTGTCGGCACGATCACCGAGAAAACGGGGCGAGAGGTGTCAGTCACTCGGTCGCCGGACGATGCTCGATCTCCGGGTCCGTTTCACGCAGCTCGAGCAATACACCGCCTGTGCTTCTCGGGTGAAGGAACGCGACGCGCGTGCCCTCGGCGCCCGTGCGCAGCCCCGGCTCGATCAGACTGGCTCCGGCGTCGAGCGCTCGCTCGAGGGCTGACTCGAGATCGACCACCAGGAGGCACACGTGGTGCAGGCCCGGGCCGTGTCGGTCAATGAATCGGGCGATCGGCGACCCCGGATCCGTGGCCTCCAGCAGTTCGATGCGACCCGCCCCTTCGCCGAAGAACGCGACGCGCACACGCTCGGTCTCCACTTCCTCGAATCCGGCGGCCTCCCGACCGAGCATCGCCTCGTAGAGCGGGACCGCCTCACGCAGCGAGTTGACCGCGATTCCGATGTGGTCGATTATGGGCACCGTTTCGGACCTCGACGTGTTAGTAGTAGCGGTGTGAGCGAGGCGTGTCCGCCTTCGGCACGAGAGAACTCCGGACCGCCTGCATTGTATCCATAAGAACGAGGGTCTTCCAGCTGGCCTCTATAGCGGCTTGCGCGCGAGGGCCGCGAAAAAGGAGAGAGAGCGACAGGATGACGACAGACGCGCAGCCGATCACAGTTACCGACGCCAGTTTCGCCGACGACATCGAGTCGGGCGAAGGGCTGACGCTGGTTGATTTCTGGGCCGAATGGTGCGGTCCCTGCCGGATCGTGGGTCCGATACTGGAAGAGCTGGCGGTCGAGTACGCCGACAGACTCACAGTGGGAAAGCTCGATGTGGACGCGAACCCCCACACGGCTCAGCGATATAACATACGGTCGATTCCGAGCATCCTCTTCTTTAAGGACGGCGAGCTGGTGGATGCGGTCATCGGAGCGCTTCCCAAGGCCTCGCTCGTAGCAAAGATCCTCGAGCACACCTGAGCCCGCGCGACGCGGCGATACAGGTGTCGCGCCTCCCGCTCGCTCGGAGGGGGAGGCGTTTTCATTGGCAGGCGCGAGGGACCATGGCGGGGACGCTGTTCCTGGTGAGCACGCCGATCGGTAACCTTTCCGATGTGAGTGAGCGTGCGCTGGGCGTGCTTGGCGAGGTGGACATCTGCTACGCCGAGGACACCCGGCACACCGGTCGCATGCTGGCGCGCCTGGGCGTCGACGTCCCGCTGCGGTCGCTCCACGGTCACAACGAGGTGGCCAGAGTGAGAGAGATCGTCGAACGGCTGGACCGCGGCGAGCGTTGTGCGCTGGTGAGCGATGCCGGCACGCCGGCCATCTCCGATCCAGGAAGGGCCGTCGTGGGCGCGGTTCACGATGCTGGTTTCCCGGTCGTTCCCATTCCGGGGCCCTCAGCCGTAACGGCGGCCATCGCTGCGAGCGGCCTGTCGGCCGACCGGTTTCTCTTCTTGGGCTTCGCGCCCCGCCGCGGGTCGTCGCGTCGAGACTGGCTCAATCAAGTCGCGGACTCTTCGTTCACGGTCGTGATCTTCGAGTCACCGCGCCGGGTTCAGCGGCTGCTGGAGGAGTTGAGCGACGCCGGTCTCGCTGAGCGCAAGTGCATCGTGTGCCGTGAGCTGACGAAGCTTCACGAGGAGATCTTGCGCGGAAGTGTGGCGCAGGTGGGTCGGCAACTCGACGAGGAGAGACTTCGCGGCGAGTTCACCATCGTCGTGGAAGGCGGCAAGGTCGAGCGCGAGACCCCGCCGGAAGCCGAAGCACGAGCAGCGGCGCTCGCGGTAGCCGGAGAGGGCACCCGGCAGATCGCGTCTCGACTGCAAGCCGAGTTCTGCCTCGCGCGCAACGAGGCGTACAGATGCGCCCTGCTCGCCGTGCAGACCGCCGGCGAGTCGATCGATGAGTGAACCGAGCTCGCTCGCCTCTGTGCGTGAGGGAACGCTGCGGCTGCGACGTCGGGCGCTGGTCGCCGTCGTCACCGCCGGTCTGGCCGGGTCGGGGTGTGTTCTCCTGCTGCTCACGTTGCTTCCCGATCGCACGCTGACTGCACCAGGGGCTCTCCTGTCCCTTGCAGGCACGGGGCTCTTCGTCACCTCGATCCTGGCCGCGGTCTACGGGAGCCATCGCGTGATCGGCCGACTCACGCCCCGCCGGCTCGCTCTTGAGGCCGAGGGCCCGTCGGGGCTGGGCACCGGCGATCTTCTGGCCGCGCTGGAGCTGGAGTCGGGAGAAGGGTCGGGCTCGGCATCGCTGGCGAGCGAGCACGTCACGCGAGTAGCGAAGCGTGTCGGCGACCTCGACACAGCCGGGTTGTTCCCGCACAGTGCGCGCCGCTGGGCTCGCAGGCTTCGTGTCGCGCTCACGTCCGCAGGCCTGGTCGTGTCGTTGCTGGGGCTGAGTGCCCTCACGCGTCCGGAGTCGACGAAGGCGGCCGCGATCGCCATGGCCACGCCGTGGCGTGCCGTCCTCCCCGCACCCCGTCCTCCGATCCTGGTGGAGCCCGGCCACGCACAGGTGGCCCGCGGCGACAGCCTTAGCGTACGAGTGCTGGCACCCAGCCGGTCGCGCGTGGACCTCGTGTGGCAGGTCGTGGGAGAGAAGAGACGCGGCCGGCAGATAGACGTGACGCCCGACGGCACGGGCTCCGAAACGATCCCCTCGGTCGTCGCGCTGACCCGGTATTGGGTGGAGGGATTGGACGGAGTGTCGAGCGACACGTTCGCGATCCAGCCGCTGGAACCACTGCTGGTGGAGCAGCTGCACGTCGTGATGTCCTATCCGTCGTACCTGGGGCGTCCGCCCGACAGCATCGCGGCCCCCCTCCCGACATTGGTCATGCCGGCCGGCACGAGAATCGAGCTGTCCGGTCGCGCGAACTACAGCCTCGTGGAGGTCCACCTCGCCTTCCGACCTCTCACGCTGAGCTCGGACGCCGCCGAACGACCCGGCTCATCCGCTCGGACGGCGGCGCCAACAAGCATCGACGTGGACGCGCACCATTTCGGCGGGCAGATCCAACCAGTGTTCAGCGGCGAGTGGACCTGGCACCTGCGCGCCGCCGATGCCCCGGGAGAGCCTGTCCCGCCCGCGCCGATCGAAACGCTGGTGATTCCGGATAGCGTTCCGCGGGTCCGTGTGCTCTTCCCGGCCGCCGATACGGCGCTCCGGGGCGACGCCGTGCTGCCCCTGGTCGCGGAGGCGCGGGATGACATCGGTCTGCGATCCGTGGAGCTTGTGAGTTGGCTTGGATCGGCGCCCGCTGACCAAGCAGGCCCACGCGTTGAGCGCCTCGGCCCGGAGCGCGCCGGAGACAGTCGGGCCCTCGTGCGACCGCTGCTCGATCTGCGCGACAGGGAGCTGTTACCGGGTGACACGGTCTATTACGTCGTGCGGGCGACCGACGCCAATCCGACCCATTCATCGGCGAGCTCCGACACATTCCGCGTTTGGCTGCCGACGCTGGCCGACATGGGCGTCGCGCGGGCCGAGCAAATGCAGGAGCTGGCGAGCGCGACGGAGGCGCTCGAGGCGGCTGCCGGCGATCTGGAGCGTGCGGCGAGAGAAGAGGCTCGGCGCGCGACGTCGCCGGAAACAGGCGATCCGGCGCCGCGTCCGACGCCAGACTCGCCCTCGGCGAGCTCGAAGGCGCTGTCCGAGCGGTCCGCGCTGCAGGACCGCGGCGAGGAGCTCGGCCGTGAGCTTCGGGAGCTCCAGGACGAGATCGAGCGTCTGCACTCTCAGCTGAAATCTTCGTTGCACGGCGATCCGTCGCTGGAGCGAGAGCTGACGAAGCTGGCCGAGCAGTGGCGCGAGGGCACGAGCGACCGGCTGGATTCGGCGAGCCGAGAGCTGGGTGAGCGACTCCAAGCGAACGACCCGGGCGCCGCTCGAGATGCCCTCGACCAGCTGGCGCGGGAGGCGCGAGCGCTGCGTGACCAGCTGCAGGCCACAGGCGGCCGGTTGGAAATGGCGGCACTCGAGCAGTCGCTGAAGGCCTCGCGCGCGGAAGCGGCGGAGCTGGCAACCCGTCAGGAGGCTGCGACCGATGCGCTCTCGCACCACGCCGACTGGTCCGAGCGAGAAGAGGGTCTGGCTGACGACGCGGAGGCGCTGGCGAAACGGCTGGGCGACCTGGAGGGCCAGCTAGAAGGGCTAGGTGCCGAGGAGGAGGCGGATTCGTCCGGTGTGGCTGGTGAGCGTGCCGCTCAGGCCGGTGAACAGATGCGCGAAGCCGCCCGTCTCGCGGCGGCCGAGAAGCGAGAGAGGGACCGTGAAGCGGACGTCGGCCAGGGCGAGCAGCGGCCGCGGGGAGATCCGACACCCCCGGCGGGCACACCGCCTGCGGCCGAACAGCAGGCTCGCAAAGCGACGGAGAATCTGCAACGAGCGGCGGAGGCGCTGGATGCGGCCGGTTCGGATTTGTCGGGCGAGCGGGACGACGCAGCCCTGGCGACTCTGGCTCGGGCCCGAACCGAGGCCCTTCAGTTGGCAGGCGAAGAACTGGGCTTGCTCGAGGCCAGGCCTGACGAGACGGCGCGCGGTCGGCAGGCTGCCCTCCGCCAGGGACTCGATAATCTCGCGCAACGCCTGGCCGAGGCTCGCGACGCGGGCGCCTTCGGGGACCGAGCGATGACGGCGCAGGTCGATGCCGCGACTCGCGCAATGGACTCGGCGATCGAGCGGCTGTCTGAAACGGGACGCAGCGCCGCCGCCGCCCAGGCGCACCGGGACGCCATTGAAGCCCTCAACGATCTGGCGCTGCAGCTTCTGGAGGCAGAGCAATCCAGCAGCACCGCCTCGGCTGGAGCGGCGGGTCAGGAGGCCAGGGAGCGCATGTCGGCTCTGGCACAGCAGCAAGGCGGGGTGACAGAGCGCACGCGAGCCCTGCACCGCCTGGATGCGGAAGGGCGCGACGTTCGTCCGCAAGCGGAACAGCTCGCCCGCGAGCAGGCGCGCATCGCGGAGGAACTGGAATTGCTGGGGCGGGACGAGGATGAGCTGCTCGGCGAGCCGGCGGCGCTGGCTCGCGAGGCGCACGAGCTCACAGACCGATTGACGACCGGCCGCGTGGACTCCGAGACCCTGGACAGACAGCGCGGCCTCTTCCGTCGGATGCTCGACGCCGGTCGGTCGCTGGAGCAGGACGAGTTTGACACGGAGCGCCGCGAGTCGCGTACCGGCGAGGCCGTTTTGCGTGACGTGCCGGAGCTCGACCCGAGCCTCCTGGCCGGACCCCGCTTCCCGCTTCCGGAGGAGACGGCCCTCGGTCGACTTCCACCGTACTATCGTCGCCTGGTCCTCGAGTACTTCGATCGGCTGAACAACGCGGAGGCTGGCGGGCTAGATCGAGCGACCGATCAGGAGCAAGGTGGTGATGAGCGGGTCGAAGGACGGCATGGTGGGCGTGAGTAGACGAACGGCTCTTCGGACCCGTCGATGCAGCGAGAGACTGGCTCGGGCGGCGTTCCTGACCCTGCTCCTGCAGACGGGGTTCGGTCTCGCGGGACACGTGAGACATGCAGGGGCTCAGGAAGGACCATCGGCACGCATCGAGCGTTCGCTGGATCACGCGAATCGTCTGCTCCGGGCCGGCCGGGCGGAGGAAGCTAGCAGGGTCCTCGAAACGCTGCTCGAAGAGCATCCGACTTCAGCGGACGCGCTGGCCCTCCTGTTTGGCGTTACCGGCGAGCTCGGCAAGCCAGAGGCTTTCCTGTCTTTCATCGCGACGGCAGCCCGCCACGGCGGGACGGGTGAGGCGGCTCTCCAGGAGCTATGGGTGCGCGGTCTTCTGCGTGCCGAGCATGCCGATGAAGCGCGAACCGTTGCAGAACGGTGGTTGGAAGAGAGAAAGAGTGAGCCGCGGGCGTATGCCGCGCTCGCAGCGGTCCACACAGCGACCGGTCGGCCGAGCCGCGCGATCGAGAGTCTCGAGCGGGGTCGTCGGCAGGTAGGGGACCGCACGCTGTTTCGGGCTGAGCTCGCGGTCTTATACGCGGAGGTGGGCCGGTTCGAGGCGCTGGTCGCGGAGTGGCTGGCGCGGCTGGCGGAGCGGCCTCCGGATCTCGGAGCCGTGCAGCGGGAGATCACGGCGCTCGAATCACGTGCGGCCGCAATCGAAGCCCTGTGGTCTGCAGCCGCCGAGACAAACCGTGAACCGGAGATGCAGCAGTCCGTGGCTCTGCTCGCGTTGCGCTTCGGCAGGGCCGATGCGGCACGCCGGATTCTGAGTCTCGCGCTCCCCTCGCTGCCAGCGGGCCAAGCGTCGGTAGCTCTGGCCGCGTACGTGCGTGAAGCCGAGGAAGCCGCGCTGGTGGAGGAAGCTGCCTGGGGGGCGATGCGGCTGACGGAGGTGGCCGCGTCGCCGCGCGAACGCTGGCGCTGGCTGGCGCTTGCCGGAGAGAGAGCGCTCGAGGCGGGCGATACCGCGAGTGCTCTGGCCTCGGCGGAACGGCTGGTCGCACAGGCGCCTCCGGGGAGTGAGGGTGCCACTCGTGCGCTGGAGCGGTTGGTCACGCTGCTGGCCGCACGACCCTCCGGAATCGACGCGGCGACGCGGCAGCTGGAGGCCTACGTTCGGGCGCACCCGGACTCCAGCATGAGAATCGCCGATCTCACGCTCGCCGTTGCTCAGGGCCAGGTGCGTGCAGACCGACGCGCGGCCGCAGGCGAGCTCTTGCGGGAGGCACCGGTTGGAGAAGGTGCGGCCAGGCATGTTCTGAATGCGGCGCTGGCAGTGCTCGAGCTACAACGAGGACGGCAGGCGGGAGCGCTCGAGCTATTACGCAGCGCGGCAACAGGCGAGGGGGTTCCAGAGGATATGCGGACGCGCTGGATCTCGCTGCTGGCGGTCCTCGAATCGGCTGATTCGTTGGAAGTCGCGTCGCTCGGCCGCGCACTCGAGACAGCGGCCGCTGCGCCGGCAGCCTTCGATCCCACCGCGCTGCTGGAGCAGTGGACCGGGCGCCCGGTGGCCAGCGGTCGAGCGGCAGCGCTCGCCTTTCTGGCCGGTGAGCTGGAAGCGACCGGGCGGACGGACGCGGCGGTCGCCGTTCACGAAGCGCTTGTGCGGGAGCTTCCTGATAGTCCCGAGACGGCAGCGGCCATGCTCGCTCTGGCGCGGCACGCGCTCGGTACCGATTCGGCGCGTAGCCGAACGTGGCTCGAGCGCCTGGTAACCCGATTTCCAGACAGTGCCGTCGCACCCCTTGCCCGCCGAGTGCTCGCGGAGCTGAGCGGACGCGGGCCGGCGGGCGATTAGGGGGATTCGCGAAATGAGCCCCCGGTCGGGTCCCGCAGCACGCGCCGCCCGTCTTCGGTTGCTGGTGTTCGTCGCAGCGGCGGCCGTAAGCCTGACAGCCGCACCGGCGAGCAGCCAGCTGTTGGTGCCGATGGACGAGCGACAGGAGAACCACCTCAAGGCGTATGGCCTCGCCTATCGTGTGCTCTCGTCGGGCGAAGAGGCGGAATGGCTACTCAACTTCCGTGCAGGGTCTTTTCTCATCCCCGACACCGAGGCGAACCTGCGCGCGGCGGCGCTTCTCGGGGTCACGGTGGAGCGAATCGACCCTCGAAGCCTGGCCGATCTGCGAGGCCAGCTGGAAGGCGGCAACATGGAATCGGTGCCGCTCGAGAAGGCCCCTCTCGTCGCCGTGTATACACCCCCGAACAGCTCGCCGTGGGACGATGCAGTCACGATGGCGCTCGAGTATGCGGAGATCCCTTACGAGAAACTGTGGGATCGGGAGGTGCTGAGCGGCGCGTTGGACCGGTTCGACTGGCTGCACCTGCATCACGAAGACTTCACCGGACAGTACTCGAAGTTCTACCTGACCTACGCGGCCGCCGAATGGTTGCAGGAAGAGGTGGGGCGCAATGAGGCAATGGCGGTCGACCTGGAGTTTCCGTCGGTGCCCGCCCTCAAGAAGGCGGTGGCCCGGCGGATCCGGGATTACGTCGAACAGGGTGGGTTCATCTTCGCGATGTGTACGGCGACGGAAACGCTCGAGCTCGCGCTGGCCGCCGAGCAGGTTGACATCGCGGCCTCTTTTTCCGACGGGACACCACCCGATCGGGACGCAGAGCGGCGCTTGGACTGGGACGCCGCGATGGCGTTCGAGGGCGCGTCGCTGATCACCGATCCTTCGCTGAGCGCCTTCAGCGACATCGACGGCCATCAGGTCAACACACCGTGGCGCAAACCGCTGGCCACCTTTTCCTTGTTCGAATACGCGGCAAAGGTCGATCCAGTGCCCGCCATGTTGACGCAAAGTCATGAACGGGTGCTGCCGGACTTTTACGGGCTCACCACGAGCTTCAGCCGTGAGCGGCTCAAGGCGGGCGTGACGGTCCTCGCTGAAGAGGCGAACACCGGACGGATCAAGTACCTGCACGGACAGTTCGGCGAGGGAACTTTCACCTACCTCGGGGGGCACGATCCGGAAGACCCCCGCCACTTGATCGGGGATCCGCCGACCGATCTCGATTTGGAGCGGCATTCACCGGGTTATCGCCTCATCTTGAACAACGTGCTCTTTCCTGCCGCCCGAAAGAAGAAGTTGAAGACGTGAAGTTGCGCCGCTCGTCGCCCCGCGGGCGTGGAAACGGTCTCCGCGTCTCCAGGCTCGGTGCACCGGTCCGCGGTGGGTACGGGCGTCGCTCCCGTGAGCGGGGCTACCGACGCGCGCTCGCCACCGGTCTGATTCTCTCGGTGCTCGCCCACACCGTCGTGCTCGTGCTGTCGGGTCGGCTTCCTTTTGGCGCTCTGCGTGGCCCGATTCCCGAGGATGCGGAGCTTCCGCGGGCTCCGGGCCTGGTCATCGTGGGGATCACCGAGGTGCAGAGCCCGGCTCCTCCCGAAGAGGCGCGTGCGGAGGCGCGCCGACCGGAGGAGACAGAGGTGGTCCGTATCGCGCCGCTGCCGCCGGAGGGCGGGGGAGAAGAGGAGGCAGCGGCGGAAGAGGCGGAAGAGGAGCCGGAACCTTCGCTCACGAACGCCGAGCGACTGCGCCCGCGCTACGGCGACCGTCGGGTATGGATCGATCCGGACGAACTGGACCTGTATGGTGAGCGTCTGGCCCGATACGCCCGTGCGGACAGCGCCGTGCGTGCGATTCTCCGGAACTGGCTGGACAGCCTGGCGCTCAGTGAGGAGGAGCGCCGCCGTGCCCTCGACTGGACGCTGAAAAAGGGCGACGAGCGCTGGGGAATCTCGCCCGAAGGGCTCCACCTGGGAGACATCACGATCCCCATCCCGTTTTCTCTCGCACCCAGTGGCCCCCAGCGTCGTGAGTTCGAGCAGGCACTGCGTGACCTGCAGGAGATCAGGCGGCAGGACCTGCAAGCCGACCTGGAGGAGAACAGGAGGGAGCGGGCCGAGGAGATGCGCAGGCGATCGCGCGAAGAGGCGGAGCGTCGACGCCAGGCCGAGGAAGCCGACAGCACTCTCTCGGTCCTGCCCGCGCGCGTTGGCATTGGAGACAACCGCCGTTAAACTCTGCGGGCGGGAAGCGGGTACTGTCGAAGCCGTACGACCCCCTGCAGGGATCCCTTGAGCGAGCGAGCACGTTGAGTCGAGAACTATCCAGTCGATACGACCCTTCGGACAGCGAGAAGGAGCTGTACCGTGAGTGGGAGGGGCAGGGGTTCTTCCGGGCCGATGAGAAGCTGGCGCAGGACCCGTACGTCATCGTCATCCCACCGCCCAACGTGACGAACGTGCTCCACATGGGGCACGGTCTCAACAACACGATCCAGGATGTTCTGGTGCGCTGGCGCCGGATGCAGGGCCGTGACACGCTGTGGCTGCCGGGCACCGATCACGCGGGGATCGCCACCCAGAACGTCGTAGAGCGGGAGCTCGCGGCAGAGGGGTCGACCCGTTTGGATCTGGGCCGCGACGCGTTCGTGGAGCGCGTGTGGGAGTGGGTGCGCGAGTATGGAGGTCAGATCATCGAGCAACTCAAGGTGATCGGCTGCTCGTGCGACTGGAGCCGCACCCGCTTCACGCTGGACGAAGGCCTCTCACGTGCGGTGCGCGAGGTCTTTGTGCGGCTGTACGAAAAGGGGCTGCTGTACCGGGGTCGCTACATCATCAACTGGTGTCCCCGCTGCACCACGGCACTCTCGAACGAGGAGAGCGAGCACCGAGAGCACGACGGGAAGCTGTATCGCATTCGCTACCCGCTGGCGGACAACACGGAGCGGTTCGTCGAGGTGGCTACCACGCGTCCGGAGACGATGCTTGGCGATACGGCCCTGGCCGTGCACCCGGAGGACGAGCGGTACGCTGATCTGGTGGATCGGGAGGCGATTCTGCCGCTGGTGGACCGACGTCTCCCGATCGTGGCCGACGAATTCGTCGATCCCGAGTTCGGCTCGGGCATCGTGAAGGTGACACCGGCTCACGACCCCAACGACTTCGAGATCGCCGGGCGTCACGATTTGGAAGCGATCGACATCCTGACGGACCACGCCAGAATCAGCGATGAAGCTCCTGAGGCGTACCGCGGCCAGGATCGCTTCGAGGCGCGTGAGGCCGTGCTGGCCGACCTGGATCGCGCTGGACTTCTTGTGCAGATCGAGGAGCATCGGCACTCGATCGGCCACTGCTATCGGTGCGGTACGATGGTCGAGCCACGGCTCAGCCTGCAGTGGTTCGTGCGCATGGAGCCGCTGGCCCGACCCGGCCTGGAAGCGTATCGGGATGGCAAGCTCCGCTTCTATCCGCAGCGATACGGCCGGATCTACGAGCACTGGATGGAGAACATCCGGGACTGGTGCATCAGCCGTCAGCTGTGGTGGGGTCACCGGATTCCCGTCTGGTACTGTCAGAGAGAGACGTGCGGGGAGATGGTGGTGTCGCGTGAGGATCCGGATCGCTGTCCCGAATGCAGTGGCTCACTCGAGCAGGACCCGGACGTGCTCGACACGTGGTTCAGCTCGTGGCTGTGGCCGTTCAGCACTCTTGGCTGGCCAGAGGACACGGCGGATCTGACGGTGTTCTATCCCACCAGCACGCTTTGCACGGCGTCCGAGATCCTGTTCTTCTGGGTCGCCCGGATGGTGATGGCCGGGTACGAGTTCATGGGCGAGCTGCCGTTTGCCGACGTCCTGATTCACGGAACGGTCCGCGACCACATCGGTCGACGGATGTCCAAGTCGCTGGGCAACGGGATCGACCCGATCGAGGTCGTGCAGCTCTTCGGAGCGGACGCGATGCGTTTCACGCTGATCCGTGGGGCAGCGCTGGGAACCGATCTACAGCTCAACTACGAGGACCTTGAATCCGCCTTCCGGCCGGGCCGAAACTTCGCGAACAAGATCTGGAACGCGGTCCGCTTTGCGCTTCCATACCTGCAGGATGCGGACGCCGTGGACCCGGCCGAGCGAGACCTGGAGTTGGCGGACCGCTGGATCCTCAGCCGGTTCGGCGCGACCGGCGAAGAGGTCACGGAGGCTCTGGAAACGTATCGACTGCACGAGGGAGCGGAGCTGACCCACGCGTTCGTGTGGGGAGATTTCTGCGACTGGTATCTCGAGCTGGTGAAGGGCCGACTGGAGGGCGAGCGGGGATCGGACAGCCGCGACGCGGCAGCCGCGACCCTCGTATATGTGACACGCAGCTGGCTGCGTCTTTTGCATCCCGTGATGCCGTTCATCACCGAGGAGTTGGCTCGGAGGCTGCCCGGCGAGGCGTCGGAGTCGAGTCTGGTGCTCGGACCGTGGCCGGAGCCCGACCGGAAATGGCGTGACGCCGGGGCGGAGCATGCCATGGAGGCCCTGCAGGAGTTCGTGGCCACGGTGCGCAACCTTCGATCCGAGTACCACGTGGATCCCCGTACGGGTGTCACCGTTCACCTGCAACGAGACGCCGGCGATCTGGAACACGCGCTCGCGGTCGAGGAGAAGGGCATGTACCGCCTGGCGGGGATCACGAATCTCGACCGCTCGGCGCCTCCAGCGGACGGTCCCGGCGCGAGCGCCGTGCTGCGCGCGGGAGCCGAAGTGTTCGTTCCGCTGTCCGGCGTGATCGACGTCGACCGCGAGCGAACGCGTCTGCAGACGGAGGTCGGCCGATTGGAGGATCTTCTAGCCAAGACTTCGGCTCGCCTGGGTGACGAGGCGTTCCTCGCCAAAGCCCCGGAGGACGTCGTGGAACGCGAACGACAAAAGGAGCGATCGCTGGCCGAACAGAGGGACCGGTTGGTCGAGAAGAGGCGTGCCCTCGGACCCACTGGCTGAGCGGCGCGGGGCACGGTCGACAGCTTGCCCGCCCCGGGTCGCTGTAGATACCCGTGCCCTGCTTGGCCTGCTGCTGTTCGCCGGTCTGGTCAGCCTGGCCGGGACGTCCTGCGCCAACGAGCTTCCTCCGCCCGGTGCCCACCCGGACGTCCAGCCGCCCAGCGTCGTCGAGATCACACCGAAGCCGGACAGCATTCAGCCCGATTTCCGAGGCGACATCCGGATCCGCTTCGACGAACCGATCACCGTCGGCCGCAACATCGCAACCGAGCTTATCGCGTCACCGGCCGGGCGGTACGAGGTCCAGGCCGGCTTCTCCGATCTTCGCGTACGTCCGCGGGACGGCTGGCGTGTGGCTGTCTACTGCATCGAGCTTCCCGCGGGTATACAGGATCTGCTGCGGAACCGAACGGAATCGGCGATCGACTTCTGCTTCTCGACCGGGCCGGAGATTTCCGCGACGATGGTGACGGGCGAGGTCTACGACGCCGTGTCGGGTGAATCCGTCCGGGATGGTAGGGTGCTGTTCCTCGCTCTTCCGGAAGATTCGACTCCCTACACAGCGGCCACCGATCAGGAGGGCAGCTTCGGTCTCCAGGCTCTCCCTCCTGCCACGTACTGGGCCTTCGGCTTCGTGGACCAGAACCGGAACTTCGAGCTCGACAGAACGCTCGAGCCGCATGACAGCACGGAGTTCACGCTCAGCGGGGAGACGAGCAGCGCGACGCTGCGGCTTACGCTTCTACCCGCTGATACTACGCCGCCCCTCCTGGCCACGGCCGAGGCGGTGGACAGCCTCCTCCTCCAGTTGCGGTTCGACGACTACCTGCCACGGAGCCCGGGTGCGGAAGGACGAGTGACGGTCAGAGAGGTCGACAGCAACCGACAGGTGCCCGTCCGTTTCGTCCTGATCGGAGAGCTCTCCGATCTCCCTGATTCGCTTCGACCCGAACCGCCCGATTCTGCCGAGACCGTGCCAGGAGATGAGGAGATCCCACCCGCCGATTCCGTCGAGACGCTGCCAGGAGAGGCGGAGCTCGGACCCGTCGAGGCCGAGCCAGAGCCGGAGGAAGAGAGGCGAGAAGAGCGGGAGCCGCTGGCGGTTCCCGGCGAAGCGGTTCGTCAGGAACGCGAGGGAAGACGCACCGCGGTACCGCAGGAGGGGCCACCGCTGCCCACGCAGTCCGTGATCGTTCTGCTCAAGGAAGCGCTGCGTCCGGCCACTTATAGGGTGTTCGCCGAAGGGTTCCTGAACCTCCGACAGCTGAGCGGCGGAGGCGACACGGTCTTCGTGTACGAAGCGGAGGAAGACACGACGCAGGAACCGGAGCGAGGGGGCCGCCGCCGGTGAGCGAGGACCGCCGTCGCACCCTTCCGTCCATGGATCGGCTTCTCGACCGACCCGAGACGCTCGAGTGGCAACTGGCCTGGGGAAGAGAGCCGGTGAAGACATCCCTCCGGGCTGCGCTGGCCGAGGCTCGACGAAGTCTCTCGGACGTGGAAGCCTCGCCTCCGGATGTGGAGTCGCTGCTCCTGGAGGCGCGGAAACACCTGGAACGCCTGGGTAGGCCATCGCTGCGCCGCGTTCTGAACGGGACCGGTGTCGTCCTCCACACGAACCTCGGCCGTGCGCCACTGGCCACGGAAGCCCGGCAAGCGCTCGATCTGGTAGCCGGCTACTCGAATCTGGAGTACGACCTCGACACGGGCGGACGAGGCTCGCGGTACGACCACTGTACCGCGCTGCTGTGCGAGCTCACGCAAGCAGAGGCGGCGGTGGTGGTGAACAACAACGCGGCCGCGGTCGCCCTCGCCGTCAACGAGCTGGCGCTCGGTCGCGAGGTGGTCGTCTCACGCGGAGAGCTGGTCGAGATCGGCGGGTCATTCCGCATTCCCGACGTGGTGGAGCGAAGTGGCGCCCGGCTGGTCGAGGTCGGCACGACGAATCGGACGCGACGCGAGGATTACGAGACGGCGCTCGGACCCGAGACCGGAGCGATCCTGAAAGTCCATCCGTCGAACTACCGGATCGAGGGGTTCGCTTCGGCGGTCACGATCCACGATCTGGTGGATCTCGGTCGTGCGAACGGGATCCCGGTTGTTCACGATCTCGGTTCCGGATTGCTCGAACCCGGTCTTCTGCCGGGGTTCCCCGAGGAGCCGGGTGTGGGAGCCTCGGTCGCGGCAGGGGTGGACCTGGTCACCTGGAGCGGCGACAAGCTGCTCGGGGGGCCGCAGGCCGGTGTGCTCATGGGAGCGCGCTCGATGGTGGAGCGGCTGCGCCGCAACCCTCTGTTGAGGGCGTTTCGAGTTGACAAAATGACGCTGATCAGCCTCGAGGCCACGCTCACTCTCTACCGCGATCCGGATCTGGCCGCGACCCGGGTGCCCGCGCTCCGGATGCTGCGAGAGCCGCAAGCAAGTGTCGAGCGCAGGGCGAGAGCGGCACTGGGGGAGCTCGACGAGGGAACGGCCACGATCGCGGTCGGATCGATGTCGTCTCTGGTGGGAGGTGGTGCCTACCCGGGCCACGAGATCGCCTCGGCGGGCTGGATCGTGCGGGGTCCGAGCCCGGAGGCGGTGGAGATCGGCTGCCGGGCCGGCTCACCCCCCTTGTTGGGTCGCGTCGCCGAAGACGCTTTCCTGATCGACTTCCGCACGCTGCTCCCTGAGGACGAGGGGGACGCGGCCCGCGTGCTGAGCAGGGTGTTGGGCGGGTTATGAGCGGAGGTGCCGTACCCCCGGTCGTGTTCCTTGATCGGGATGGCACGATTATCGAGGACCGTCATTACGTCGGCCGTCCGTCCGATGTACGATTGATCCCGGGCGCAGCGCGCGCGATCGGTCGCTTGAACCGCCGCGACGTGCCCGTCGTCGTCGTTACCAACCAATCGGGCATCGGAAAGGGCTTGTTCAGTGATGATGATTACCTCACCGTGCAGGAGGAGGTGGACCGGCAGCTCGCCGACGGGGGCGGGCGACTGAATGCGGTCTACCACTGCCCGCACGACCCGACGCGAACGACGTGCCGGTGCCGCAAGCCAGGCCTCGCACTGTACGAGCGTGCGACTCGAGAGTTGGGTCTGGCTGACCTGGGTGGCGCCGTGTTCGTCGGCGACTCCGTGACGGATGTTCTTCCTGGCGTGCAGGCAGGTGGCCGAGCGTTTCTCGTTCGGACGGGCCCTTC
Organism: Gemmatimonadota bacterium; assembly: GCA_039587755.1. Classification (GTDB taxonomy): domain Bacteria; phylum Gemmatimonadota; class Gemmatimonadetes; order Palauibacterales; family Palauibacteraceae; genus JBDHBD01. The sequence continues at coordinate 250,885 of JBDHBD010000001.1, forward strand.
GTTCCCGGAGACCGTCCCGGCCGGCGTGGAGGAGGTAAGAGATCTGACCGAGGCGGTGAGCCGAATGCTCGACGGACCCCTGGCACCCGAGTGAGGCGTCGCCGCGGAGCGGGACAAGTGAGCGATTCCTATGGCGTGGCAGTTCTGGCGTCCGGATCGGGTTCGAACTTCCAGTCGCTGCTCGATCGCTTTCACGGTCGCGACGAGCTCGTAAGGTTCGCTCTGCTCCTGGCCAGCCGGCCCGGCATCGTCGCGCTGGAACGTGCGGAGCGCGCGGGGGTCCCCACGGCGGTGATTCCAGAGGAGCTGCGCGTACCCGTTCGGGAAGCCGATGAGGACGCCGAGGGCCGCTTTCTCCTCGACACGCTGTCGGAGGCGGCAACCGACCTGGTCGTGCTCGCGGGCTATCTCCGTCTCGTGCCGGCTTCCGTCGTGCGCCACTACTGGGGTCGCATCATCAACATCCATCCGGCGCTGCTGCCATCGTTCGGCGGCGAAGGACTCTATGGCAAACACGTGCACCGCGCCGTACTGGAGAGCCGGGCACGGGTGAGCGGAGTGACGGTTCATTTCGTGGATGAGGAATACGATCGAGGGCCGATCATTGCCCAGTGGCCTGTGCCAGTCATGGAGACGGACGACCCGGACGCGTTGGCAGCGCGGGTGCTGGACGTCGAGCACCGCCTGTTACCTGCGGTGGTCGGGGCGTTGAGCCGGGGACACGTCGAGCTGACCAGGGACAGAAATGTACGGTGGCTGCGACCGTGGTTCTCCGGCTCACACTTCACGATCGACGGACTCGGGCCGGGAGCCTGACAGGCGATTAAGGAACGGGAACTTATGCCGAGAGCGCTAATCAGCGTATCCGACAAGACCGGGGTCGTCGAGTTCGGCGCCGCGTTGGCGGATTTGGGTTGGGAGATCCTATCCACAGGGGGGACAGCCGCCGCATTGCGGGACGGAAATGTGCCCGTGACCGGCGTTGGCCAGGTCACGGACTTTCCGGAGATGCTCGGCGGAAGGGTAAAGACGCTGCATCCGCTTGTGCATGCGGGCATCCTGGCTCGACGGGGAGTGGCCTCCGACATGGAGCAGCTTCGTGAGGGCGGGATCGTCGCGGTGGACCTCGTGGTGGTCAACCTTTATCCGTTCCGCAAGACGATCACGCGCGAATCGGTAACGCTCGCGGATGCGCTCGAGCAGATCGACATAGGCGGACCCACCATGCTCAGGGCTGCGGCCAAGAACCACGAGTCGGTGTGGCCCGTTTGCAACCCGTCGGATTACGACCGTGTCCTGGCGGCGATCAGCGCGGGCCAGGACGACGCGGAGCTGCGTCGAAGCTTGGCCACGAAAGTGTTCCGGCACACGGCCACTTACGATGCCGCGATCGCGGGGTATCTGGGTGCCCGTGACCGGGAGGCCGAGCGCGATCTGCTGCCCCCCGAGCTCACGACCTCTCTGGCCCGGGTCCAGAGTCTTCGATATGGAGAGAATCCGGATCAAGAGGCGGCATTCTACCGAGATGCCTCCCGATCGCCACACGGGATTCCGGCTCTGGAACAGCTGCACGGCAAGGAACTCTCGTACAACAACCTCCTGGATGTCGACGGAGCCCTGGGCGCGGTCTCTTCGTTCTGGGACGCGGACCGACCGGCCTGCGTGATCGTGAAGCACACGACGCCATGCGGGATCGCCGTCGGCCGCTCGTCGCTCGAGGCCTATCAGAAGGCGCTCGCCTGTGATCCCGTGTCGGCCTTCGGTTCGGTGATCGCCTTCACCGAGCCGATTACGGAAGCCGTCGCGGAAGTGCTGGTCGAGCTCTTCGTCGAATGCGTCGTGGCCCCGGGCTATGCAGACGCGGCGCTCCTGCTCCTTCAGGCCAAGAAAAACCTGCGAATCCTGCGGCCGGTCGAGCCCGAGGATCTCAAGGCCGGTCGAGGCCACCTGTGGCCCGGGCTCGAGGCGCGTGGCGTCCGCGGTGGGTTGCTGGTGCAGTCCACGCCGGAGCCTGTGCTTCCGGCGGCCCTGGGCGACGCGCCCTCTACCTCAGTGGCGACGAGTCGAGCGCCTTCGGAGGGCGAGTGGGCCGACGTCGCGTTTGCCTGGACGGCCGTGCAGTCCGTGAAGTCCAACGCGATTCTGCTCGCCAGGCAGGGGGCGTCGATCGGGATCGGTGCGGGCCAAATGAGCCGCGTGGACGCCGTCAAGCTGGCCGTCGAGAAGGCACGCGTGTCCGGCCACGAGCTCGAGGGTGCCGTGCTGGCCTCTGACGCCTTCTTTCCCTTCCGTGATGGGGTCGATGCTGCGGCGGATGCCGGGGTGACGGCCATCGTTCAGCCCGGTGGATCCGTGCGGGACGAGGAAGCCGTGGCGGCGGCAGATGAGCGCGGGCTCGCCATGGTTCTCACCGGACGACGCCTCTTTCGACACTAGCGTATCCGCGGCTGCGATCTTCTTCACCGGCACGGGGTAGGCAGCCGGCGTCGACGTCAACCGAATGGCGGAGTTGTGATGGCGAACATCCGAATTCCACGTCCGTGGGAGCTCAAGGAAACGGCGGTTACGCCGGAGGCGGTGTATCTGAACCGGCGACAGTTCGTCCAGCGGACTGCAGGGGGCCTGCTGGCGGGAGCCGCGGCGGCCGCGCTGACTCCGGTCGCGTCGCTGCGCGCACAGGAAGACGGTCCACTCGCGAACATTCCTCCGTCCCCGACGGGCGATCTATACGCATCAGCCGCCCGTGACCCCCGGTTCGTACCGGGGTCGCGGCACGGCGCAGTCACCGAGGAGCGGCTCGTCGCCGCGTGGAACAACTTTTACGAGTTCGGCACGGACAAAGGCAGTGTGTGGCGCCGTGTGGGGCCGTTCGAAGCCCGGCCCTGGTCGGTCGAGGTGGGCGGTTTGGTGGAGCGCCCCGGACGGTTCGACCTGGCCGACCTCGAACGTCGGTTCTCGCTGCAGGAGCGCATTTATCGATTGCGCTGCGTCGAAGCCTGGTCGGTCGTCGTTCCGTGGATCGGCTTTCCGTTGCATGAGCTGCTCGAGCTGGTGCGGCCGCTGTCCAGCGCTCGTTACGTCCGTTTCGTGAGCTTCCTCCGTCCCGAGCAGGCCTCCGGACAGCGCACACAGACCTGGTATCCGTGGCCGTACTTCGAGGGCCTGCGAATCGACGAAGCTCGCAATGACCTCGCTTTCCTGGTGACCGGCATGTACGGCCATCCGCTCCAGAAGCAGAACGGGGCCCCAATCCGGCTGGCCGTGCCGTGGAAGTACGGGTACAAGAGCCCCAAGTCGATCGAACGGATCGAGTTAGTCCGCGAGCGTCCAGCGACTTTCTGGAACGACCTGGCACCCGATGAATACGGCTTCCTGTCGAACGTGGATCCGGAAGTGCCGCACCCGCGCTGGTCTCAGGCGACGGAGGAGATCGTGGGGACGAGTGAGCGCGTTCCCACTCTCGTGTACAACGGGTACGGGGAGTGGGTGGGCTCGCTGTACGAGTGAGCCAGCCGCACGGGAATGCGTGCTCCCGACGGATCGCTTCGATGGCGTTGAGCGCATCGACCGCCACAGGTCGACGGATGCTTGACGCCTCCGGGGGGCAGACCTAGACTGCCGCCCGTCATGCGCGATGGGGTGATGAGGTTGGGCTGACTCATGATGCGGATCTTTCTCCGACAGATCGTTTGAACTACCGAAAAGCTCTCGTACTGATCGTGGTCCTCGGCGCCGCGGCGCTGCAGGCATGCGGCGGCGACTACCCGCAATCCGCCCTTCATCCCGAGTCCGACTTCGCCAGCCGTCTGGACGGGCTGTTCCGCGGCATCTTCTGGTGGGCCGTCGGCGTGTTCGTCGTCGTCGAGGGAATCCTCATCGTCACGCTCTTCCGCTACCGTGAGAAACGGCGCAAGGAACGCCCCAAACCGATCCACGGACATACGGGACTCGAGATCGGCTGGACGCTTGCCCCTGCGCTCATCCTCGTGGCGATCGCCATCCCGACCGTGCGCACGATCTTCGTGGTTGATCGACCGCCGCCGGAAGCGGACCTGACAGTCGAGGTGATCGGCAGGCAATGGTGGTGGGAATTCCGCATTCCCGATCTGGACGTCGTAACGGCAAACGAGGTGTACGTGCCGGTCGGTCGCACCGTGGAGTTTCGAGTGCGTTCGGCCGACGTGCTTCACTCTTTCTGGGTGCCGCGTCTGGGTGGAAAGCGCGATCTGGTGCCGGGAAGAGAGAACATGTTGTGGTTCACCACCGATTCGGCCGGCGTATTCTGGGGACAGTGTGCCGAGTACTGCGGCACCTCGCACGCTCTGATGAGCTTCCGGATCATCGCGGCTCAGGAGGCCGACTTCGAGGGCTGGGTCGCCCGCATGCAGGAGCCGGCGGTCGCGCCGCAGGAACGGCTGGCGCGCCTTGGGGCAGGTGTGTTCATGAGCAACGCCTGTGTGGGTTGCCACCGAATCGAGGGGACGCCCGCGCAGGGGATCGTGGGGCCGGACCTCACACACGTCGGCAGCCGGACGACGATCGCCGCTGGCGTGCTCGAAAATACCCCCGAGAATCTGGCGCGATGGATTGTCAATCCACAGGAGGTCAAACCAGATAATTATATGCCCAATATGGCGTTAACGGATGCGCAAGTGGAGCAGCTCGTCGCCTACCTGCTGAGCTTGGAGTGAAGCGGAGACCGTGATGGCGACGAGTGAAGCGGCGTTGGGTCGGGTGGGCCCCGCGGCAGCCGAGGCCGAGCACGAAGGAACGTATTCTGGCGGCCTGTGGAGCTGGCTGACCACCGTCGATCACAAACGGATCGGCATCCTCTATTTTGTGACGGGCTTCCTGTTTCTGCTGGTGGCCGGCATCGAGGGCGAGCTGATCCGGTTGCAGCTTGCGCGGCCCGAGAGCCGGCTCCTCGACCCCGAGTTCTACAACCAGCTGTTCACGATGCACGGCACGACCATGGTGTTCTTCGCGGGAATGCCGCTCATCGTAGCCGCGTTCAATATCGTGGTGCCGCTGCAAATCGGCGCCCGCGACGTCGCCTTCCCGCGGCTCAACGCGTTCAGCTACTGGGTCTTCCTGTTTGCCGGCCTGTTTCTATACGCCAGCTTCTTCTTCGGCGGGGCTCCGGATGGTGGGTGGTTCGCGTATACGCCGCTGACGTCGAAGCAGTATTCACCGGGCACCGGGATCGACTTCTACGTTCTCGCCCTGCTGCTCGGCGGAATCGGGACCATTGCCAGTGGTGTGAACTTCCTGGTCACGATCATCAACATGCGGGCGCCCGGCGTGCGGCTCATGCGGATGCCGCTTTTCACGTGGATGACCCTGGTGACCTCCGCGCTGATTCTACTTGCCTTTCCGCCACTCACCGTGGGCCTCGTGTTCATGCTGTTCGACCGGATGTTCGGCACACTGTTCTACAACGCGGCGGCGGGTGCGGACCCACTGTTGTGGCAACACCTGTTCTGGGTGTTCGGTCACCCCGAGGTGTACATCCTGATCCTGCCGGCCTTCGGGATCGTGTCGGATGTCATCCCCACGTTCTCGAAAAAACCGCTGTTCGGGTATCCGGTGGTCGTGTTCTCCGGGGTGCTCATCGCGTTCCTGGGATTTGGCGTGTGGGTGCACCACATGTTCGCCACCGGCCTCGGCCCGATCGTGAACGCGGTGTTCGGTGGGGCCACGATGCTGATCGCGATTCCGACCGGGGTGAAGATCTTCAACTGGATCGCCACGATGTGGGGCGGCTCGTTGCGCTTCCACCCGGCGATGCTGTTCGCGGTGGGGTTGGTGGCCACCTTCGTGGTCGGCGGGATCAGCGGCGTGATGCACTCCTCACCCCCGGCCGATCTGCAGCAGACTGACACCTACTTCGTGGTGGCCCACTTTCACTACGTGCTCATCGGCGGCACCGTCTTCGGCCTGTTCGCAGGCTTCTATTACTGGTTCTCAAAAGTCACGGGTCGGCTTCTGCACGAGGGGCTGGGCAAGTGGCACTTCTGGCTCACGTTCCTCGCCCTCAACGTGACCTTCTTCCCGATGCACTTCTCGGGTCTTCTAGGGCAGCCACGGCGCACGTTCACGTATGCCGAGGGGCTCGGACTGGAGACGTACAACCTGATCTCCACGATCGGCGCGCTCATCTTTATCATCGCCTTCGTACCGCTCGTCGCGAACCTGGTGTACGCCTGGCGGCGAGGTCATCCGGCGGGTGCGAACCCATGGGATGCCGCGACGCTGGAGTGGACGATGAGCTCGCCGCCTCCGCACTACAACTTCGCGGTCATCCCCGAGGTAGAGGCGCGAGATCCCCTGTGGGTGCGGTACGAGCGCGAGACCTCACCGGGTGAGGAGGTCGGGGCGCGTCCGATGTTGCAGCCCGAGCATCCACCGGCGCCCGTCCACATGCCGTCGCCATCCTTCTGGCCACTCGTAATGTCCGTGGGGCTGCTGATCGCCACGATCGGATTCCTGACCGGATTGGCCGTGAGCTTGATCGGTGCCGCGGTCACCTTGATCGGCCTGTTCGGTTGGGCCTTCGAGCCGCCGGAGCACTGAGGGAGGGCGCCGTGGACATACCGACCGCGACCGGGATTCCGAACCGCAAGCTCGCCATGTGGACCTTCATCGGGTCCGAGTGCATGCTGTTCGGATCGCTGATCGCCACCTACCTGATCTACAAAGGCCGCAGCCTGGCAGGCCCGTATCCGGAAGAGCTGCTCAACATTCCGTTCATCACGGTAACAACGTTCGTGCTCCTGATGAGCAGCCTCATGATGGTTCTCGCCCTGTCGGCGGTACAGCGGGGCGACCGCCGGATGGCGAAGGTGTGGTTGTTCATGACGCCGCTCTTCGGTCTCATCTTCCTGACCGGCCAGTACATCGAGTTCAGCCACTTCGTGCACGAAGGCCTCGGTCTCAGCCGAAATCTCTTCTCCTCGACGTTCTTCGTCCTCACAGGCACGCACGGCGCTCACGTGGCGGGTGGAGTGCTGTGGCTCGGCACGCTGTGGAGCCTGGCGATGACCGGTCGATTGAGCGAGAAGAACACGGTCAGCGTGGAGATCGCCGGTCTGTATTGGCACTTCGTCGACGTCGTGTGGATCGTGCTGTTCACGATCATCTACCTGCTGCAGTAGACCGGGAGCCAGGAGCCATGGCGGAGACACACCATGTCGAAGAGGTCCACGTCAGCAGCCGAACCTACGTGGCGGTCGCCGCGGTCCTCGCCGTCCTCACCGCGATCGAGGTCATGGTCTTCTACGTGGAGGCGCTCAGCGCCGTCGTCCTGCCCATCCTCATCGTGCTGATGGTGGCGAAGTTCGCGCTCGTGGCCATGTTCTTCATGCATCTTAAGTTCGACAGCCCGATCCTAACCGGCATCTTCGTGTGGGGTCTCACCGTGGCCGTCCTCATCATCGTGGCGCTGCTGGCCATATTCGGCGCCCTCATCTAGGGCTCACGTGAACGTGACGGACGAACTCGGTCGTAAGGTGCTGGAGTTCCACGTCGAGGGCATGAATTGTCCCGACTGCGTCCGCCGCGTGCGGGACCGACTGGCCAGCGTGGATGGCGTCTTCGCCGCGGAGGGGAGTCCCGTAGCACGCCGTCTCACGGTGACGGTCGATGAAACGCGTGTCGATCGTGCGCGCATCGGACGCGAGCTCGGGAAGATTGGTTTCGTGGCCCGGGAGGAAGCTGCGGCGGACGCTCCCTCACGAATCTGGTCTACCCCACACGCTGTTCGCACCTACGTGTCTGCGGTGCTGTTCGGTCTCGCGCTGCTTCTCGAGCTGGTCGGTGTGGGCGCGGCTCCTGTGCAGATCCCACCCGTCGGTGTTCCGTGGACCGACCTCCTGTTTGTGACCGCCGCGCTCGTCGGAGGCTGGAACTTCATCCCCGCCGGCCTCCGCGCCGTCGTGGCACGACGGCTCGACATGAACTTCCTCATGACGGTCGCGATCTTGGGTGCGATCGGGATCGGGGAGTTCCTGGAAGCCGGGGCGATCGCCTTTCTGTTCTCGGTTGCTGAACTCCTCGAAGGTTACGCCGTCGAGCGCGCCCGACACTCCATCCACGCGCTCATGCAGCTGTCGCCCGACCGCGCGAGGCTTCTGAAAGGCGGTGAAGAGGTCGTGGTTGCCGCAGACGAGCTGCACCGGGGCGACCTCGTTGTCGTACGCGGTGGAGACAAGATCCCGGCCGACGGCACCGTGCTCGATGGGGGTGCCGCCGTGGACGAGTCGACGATCACGGGGGAATCGATCCCCGCGGACCGGACCCCGGGCGACGAAGTGTTCGCGGGCACGATCTGCGCCGGCGGTTACCTGAAGATCCATGTGACACGCGTGGCGGGTGAGACCACGCTGGCGGAGATCGTCCGAATCGTCGAGGAGGCCGAATCGCGTCGTTCCCACACGGAGCGGTTCGTGGAGCGCTTTGCTAGGTACTATACGCCGTCCGTGACCGTGGCCGCCGTGCTGGTCGTCGCTATCCCCACGCTGGCGTTCGGTGGCGCATTCACCACCTGGTTCGTGCGCGGCCTCACCCTGCTCGTGATCGCGTGTCCGTGCGCTCTCGTCATCTCGACGCCCGTTGCGGTAGTCAGCGGCATCACGGCGGCGGCCAGGCATGGTGTGCTCATCAAGGGTGGGCAATTCCTGGAGGCGATGGGTGGAGTCGCCTCGGTCGCTTTCGACAAGACGGGGACGCTGACCCATGGGCACCCCGAAGTGACGGAGGTGATCGCGCTCCGGGGCACCCAAGACGAAGTGCTCTCGCTAGCGGCCGCCGTGGAAAACCGTGCGGAGCACCCGATCGCACGGGCGATCGTCCGAGCCGCGGAAGAGCGAGGCCTGTCGGTGACGGACCGAGTGGTCCGTGGGTTCGAGTCCCAACTGGGGAGCGGGGTCTGGGCACAGGTCGACGGGGTGGAGATCCGGGTCGGATCCGAAGATCTGTTCGAGGACGGCGCACCGCGAGACCGTCTCGCGGCGCTGCACAGGTCCGGCAGGACTGCCGTGCTGGTGGGGCCGGCGGCCGCACCGGTGGGCGTCGTGGCGGTTGCCGATCGTCCTCGAGAAGCGGCCCCGGAGGCGATTCGCGCGCTACGGTTAGCGGGAGTACATACAGTGATGCTGACAGGCGACCACCGCGAGACGGCGAACGCGATCGCAGCCGAGCTGGGCATCGACGAGGTCTATGCCGGATTGAAGCCGGCGGACAAAGTGGACGCCGTGCAGCGGCTGGAGGCCGAGCACGGGCACGTCGCCATGGTTGGAGACGGGGTCAATGACGGACCGGCCCTCTCGGTCGCGAGTGTGGGGATCGCCATGGGAGCAGCGGGGAGCGACGTAGCCCTGGAGACCGCCGATGTCGCTCTGATGTCGGACGATCTGTCGCGACTGCCTTATCTGCACGCCCTCTCACGTACGGGCCGTCGCGTCATCCGCCAGAACATTATCGCATCGCTCGTCGCCAAGTTCGCCCTCGCGATTGGCGTCCCCTTCGGCGTCGTCTCTCTGGTCGCGGCGGTTCTGATCGGAGACATGGGCGCTTCGCTGGCCGTGACGACCAACGCGCTGCGGCTCGCTCGAGTGCGACCCCCGCCTCACCGAGCCGAGGCAGAGGACAGAGCGTAGAGGAACAGGTTGACCCCCATGCGGAGCGCCTGCTCTCGCACCTCCGGCGGGTCGCCATGCACCGCGGGATCCTCCCAGCCGTCGCCCAGATCGCTCTGATAGCTGTAGAAGACGGCGAGTCGTCCGTCCAGGAAGATCCCCAAACCCTGCGCTGGCAGACCGTCGTGTTCGTGGATCTTTGGCAGCCCTTCCGGAAAGTCGTACAGGAGGTGGTAAACGGGGTGGTCGGTCGGCACGTCCACCAGGTCGCGGTCCGGGAAGAGCCGCTTCACCTCACGTCGAAAAGACTCGTCCAGACCGTAGTTGTCATCCGCGTGGAGGAAACCACCGGCCTGCAGATGCCCGCGCAGGCTGCGAAGCTCGACCTCGCTGAGACGGATGTCCCCGTGTCCGGTGAGGTACAGGTAGGGGTAGTCGCTCAGCTCCGGGTCCGACAGACGGACCTCTACGGGGCGCGCACCGACCTGCACCGCCGTACGCTCCCGCAGGGCCTCGAGTAGATTTGGGAGGCTGGACGGATTTGCGTACCAGTCGCCCCCGCCCTCGTAGCGCACGCGCGCGACCGTCGGGGCAGCTGCCGCATCCGTGGTCTGCGCGTCGCGTGCGAACAGAGCGGGGCACCCCTCGGCCAGCACCGCGCCGGCCACGCCGGCCGAGGCTGCCACAAGCAGGGCCTGGGGAAACCAGTTCCCGCGGCGCTGCCGGACGCGACAGTGGGGGCAGTGACGCGAATGGTCCGGAATGTGAGTCTCGCAATACCTACAGGGCTTCAATCCGCCCTCCCGTGTCATGCGCGCGAACCATCGTCGCACACCTACTCATATCAATCTAGACAGACGGTGGTTCTCTCGCTCGCTGTATCCGACTGAGGATCGTAGGATGGTCCAGGCCTAGATTACGTGACGCCGGAAAAGGTACAGGGAGAAGCGTGAAACGGTACCGGGCTTTCGATCCGCCCGAATACGTCGCCTGGGAACCGGCCGAAGACCTGCTGAGGGAGTATCGCCAGCGCGTGACGGCCGATCCCGCCCGCCGGGCCGAGATCGACGCGCTCGGCGTCTCCGGATTGCTGGACATGTATCGAGGCCTGCTCCGGTTTCGCCTGCACGATATCGCACTGCAGCGTTGGGTGAAGCAGGGCGTCATCTCGAAGGCTTGGCTCGGCACGGGCGAGGAGGCAGTCACGGTGGGCGCCGTTCACGCCCTGGAGCGCGGTGGCGCCGAGGGCGACGTGGTAGGTCCGATGATCCGGAATGCTGGCGCGTGCCACGAAATGGGCATGTTGGTGGCCGACATGCTGCGAGGGTATCTGGCGACCGCCGACTCCCCGACCGGCGGACGGGATCTCCATGTCGGAAGCCTCGCATACGGAGTCGTCACGCCGATCAGCATGGTGGCGTCGCTCGCGACCGTGATCAACGGCTACGCACTCGCCTTCAAGATGCGCGGCCAGCCGCGGTGCGCCCTCACGTGGATCGGCGACGGCGCGACGAAACACGGCGAGGCACACGAGGCGTTGAACTTCGCGGCGGTGATGCGACTGCCAGTCATCTTCGTGCTTCAGAACAACCAGGTAGCGCTCGGCACCCGCCTGGATCAGCATCACGTTGCCAAGGACTTTGCCGGCTGGGGAGACGCTTACGGCGTGGAGCTGCTCACGGTCGACGGGAACCACGTGCTGGACGTCTACGCGGCGACACGGCTCGCGGCCTCCCGCTGTCGAGCCAGTGAGGGGCCCATGCTCATCCAGGCCACCACGTTTCGCATGGGCGGGCATGCGACGCACGATGTGCGGGAAGCGCGGCGGACCTTCGACGTAGAGCTGTTCGAGCACTGGGGGAGACGCGACCCCATCGGTTTGTTCGAAGAGTATCTGGCACGCTCGAATCACGAGCTTGGCCGGGGCGGGCAGGGGAATCGTGAGGGGCGCAATCGCGCTAAGCTGGCGGCGGTCGAGGAGGAGGTGACGGCGGAGGTAGAGGCCGCGGCGGAAGAAGCGCTAAACAGCCAGGGGGAAAGAATGCCCGACGGGCGGTCCGCGGGCGAAGGCGTATACGCGGAGGAGGGAGCGTCGAATCGGTGAGCGAGATACAGGAACGTCACACGCGCGAGGTGGAACACAGTGGCGTCCGCTGGCGTGCGGTGGAGGCCTGGCGAGGTCGAAGCGGTCACGCCCTCTGCTACTTGCTACGGCTCGAGAACGACGACGCCATGGCCGACGACCGACAGGATCGGCGAGCCACGCTGGAGCCGGGAGAAGAGCTTCAGGCGCTGGACGATCATCGCCTGGACGCCCTTTTTGAGACCGCGACGGCTCTGACCGAAACGGAACGCCGCATTCTGGATGCCGCCGGTGCACCATGGCTGGCCCAGGCTTCGGGTCCCGTATGGGCAGAAGGCGGTGCGGCTGCCGGCCTGGCCGGCGTCGTCTTCACCCGACTGCAGGGCCCGTTTCAGCGGCTAACGGTACAGGACGATCGCGCGCCAGCTGCTCCGCCGGAGCGATTGCTCGTCCTTCTCGAGCGGGCACGGACAGCGGCCGAGATCGATTGAGGTGACTCGCGACCGACCGTCGGAAGTTACCGTCTTTGTTTACTACGACTACCTCTGTCCGCACTCCTATCTCGTTCTTCAGCGTCTCGACACGCTGAAGAAGGAGCGCCCGCTCATCACTTTCTGGCGACCCTTCTTGCTCGAGGTGGCTCCGAGTGCCGCAGCGGAGAGCTCGCGCGCGACGTTGGGTGACGAACGCAGCTCGCGGGACGCTTCGCTGGCGGCACAGTTCGCTCGCGACCTGGGCCGAAGCGCCTTCGACAGGTTTCACGTTCGACTCTTCGAGGCCGTTCACCTGGAATCCCGCGATATCAGCCGGCGTGGGGTGGTGCTCGCGCTGGCGGCTGAATGCGGACTGGACACCTCAGCTCTGGAAAGGTCGCTGGATGACGGCCGGTATGATGAAGAACTGAAGCTCGCCCGAGCCGAGGCCGAGCGTTACGGGATCGGCGCCACACCCACGCTGCTGTTCGGTCGGCTCAAGCTGATCGGCGCGGCCCCGATCGACGAGTTGCGGCGTGTAGCCGAGCTCGCTGCGACCGAAATCTGAGTCAGCTCGAGCGGTGCGACGGTTCCAGCACCTCGGTCACCAGAAGCGAGAGCTGGCCGCGGGCGACCTCGAGAAGTCCGGGAAGAGTCTCGCCGTCCACCGGATAGCCGGCGAGACCGATTCGACCGGCGGAGCCCCACGCCCCACCTCCCTCCAGCGTCTCGATGATCCGTCCGGCGACCAGGCGTGCGTCGGAGATCGCGGCCTCCGACAGACCGATCGCGAACGTGCGATCTACGTGTCGTCCGGCAAGATCCGACTCGCGGACCACGCGTCGAATCGTTGTCGCTGCTTTGCGCAGCGCCTCGTCCTCGCGCACCCCGAGCTGGAGTAGCAGAATGGCGAACGGTCGCTCGTGGCGTCGACACTTCTTGAGCTCGCCGCTCGCCGCCGCGTCGAACCCCTCGCGGGTGAACAGACCCGTCGCCTGGTCTCGAAACGGCGGGTAGACGGGCTCGACGGTCGGTGCCACGCTCGGGGACGGGGCCGTAGAGACGAGCGGCTCGGCCTCCGGGACGGGAAGGGCGTCGGCGCTGGGCCCGCCGGTCTCGTCGGGCGTGATCGGATCCGCAGGGGCTCGGCTCGCGGACACGCGGGCCCGGTCAAAACCCGCCGCTGTGGTGGCGTCCAACACGGTATCTACGGCCCTCAGCTGGGCGCGGACCGCCCGGGCGAGGTCGTTCACGCGAGCGAGCGCCTCTTCATCCGGCCGGGCGTGAAACCGCGCCCATTCGTCTTCGAGCAGGAGAACAAGCCCACTCAGGACGCTGTTCGGTTCGGCAAGCCCGCGAAGCATCGCGGCTGGATCGAAGGGAGTGTGCGTCATGGGATCGATGCTAGATGCCGCGCGGCGCGACTGTCAACAGCGGTTGACCCTTGGTCGCGCGCCCATAGCTTCGGGCGCATGAGCAGCCCCCAGCGGACCCGAACATGCTTCGTGTAACGTTCCTCGGCACCGCGTCTTCGCGGCCGACGGTGCGTCGCAACGTCTCTGCGCTCGTCGTGCAGCGCGAGGGTCGTTGTCTTCTGTTCGACTGCGGCGAAGGTACGCAGCGGCAGATGATGCGCTACGGTGTCGGTTTCTCGGTCGAAGAGATCTTCGTGACGCACATGCATGCCGACCACTACCTCGGCATCACCGGACTGCTGCGCACCATGAGTCTGCAGGGGCGCGATCGGGAGTTGGTGGTGTGGGGTCCTCCGGAGGGGCGCGAGCTCCTCGACCATCTCGTCGCGCTGGGTGGAGAGCGTCTGGATTTTCCGGTCCATATCAGAGAGCTGCCGCCTGGCGAGGTGGTTTCGTATGGCGATTTCAGGATCGAAGCCTTCAAGACCGAGCACACGAGAGAGTCGATCGGGCTGGCGCTGATCGAGAAGGATCGACTGGGTCGATTCGATGTGGAGACGGCCCGACGCCTGGGTGTGGAGGAGGGGCCGCTGTACGGGCGACTCCACGCCGGGGAACCGGTCCAGCTCGCTGACGGAACGACGGTTACTCCCGAGGAGGTAGTCGGGCCGAGGCGTTCGGGACGCAAACTGATCTACACGGGGGACACCCGGCCTTCGGACACCACCACGCGAATCTCGCAGTCCGCCGATCTGCTCATTCACGAGGCCACGTTCGACGAGCGGGAGCGAGCGAGAGCCCGAGAGACGGGGCACTCTACCGCACGTCAGGCGGCTGAGGTCGCTCGGCGGGCCGCGGCTCGACGGCTCGTGCTCACACATCTGAGCGCCCGGTACGCCGATCAGCCTCAGGTCCTGCTCGAGGAGGCGCAAAGCGTCTTTCCCGATTGCGTGGTCGCGAAAGACGGGTACGTGACGGAGATCGCCTTCTCGGAGGAACCAGTGGGAGGCCGCGGCAATGGGTCCTGAACCCGAGACCCTGACGTTTCGACCTCCTGGTGACAAGTCGATCTCGCACAGGGCCCTCATTCTGTCGGCGGTGGCCGATGGCGCCTCCCGCCTGGAGGGGCTGCTGGACGCCGCCGACGTCCGCGCGACGGAGCAGGCTCTGCGGCAGCTCGGTGTGCCACCTCCGGACACGGACGAAGGTGCACGGCTCGTGCGTGGCCCGACCGCCTGGCGTGACGCCACGGGCACAGTGGAGTGCGGCAACAGCGGGACGACTGTGCGTCTGCTTATCGGTATCGCCGCCGGGGCTGGGGTGGCGGCTACCTTCGACGGCGACGACTCTCTTCGGACCCGGCCCATGGACCGCGTCGTCTATCCACTGCAAGCGATGGGGGCGCGAATACTCTACCTGGGCGAGTCCGATAGGCTTCCCGTGCGCATCCAGGGTCGAGCCACCGGCTCGCTGCGGGCGCTGAAGTACCGAGCTAGGGTGGCAAGCGCCCAGGTGAAGTCCGCCCTCCTCCTGGCTGGGTTGGTCGGCGGCGTTCGAGTCGAGCTTCTCGAGCCGGGTCGATCTCGCGACCATACGGAGCGGTTGCTGGAGACCATGGGGGCTCCGATCCGACGCGAAGCAGCGGGTCGGGGCATGCGGATACGGCTGGATCCCTCTGCGCGAGCGGACGGGCTCGAGCCGCTCGATCTTCGCGTGCCTGGAGACCCCTCTTCCGCCGCTTTTCTTATCGCAGCGGCCCTTCTGGCGAGCCGACCCGTGCGTATCCAGGATGTTTCACTCAACCCGACACGACTCGGCTTCACGGAGGTGTTGCGCCGAATGGGCATCCCACTCCAACAGCAGGTGGCCGGTACATCGGCGGGGGAGCCCTTCGGAGTGCTTCTCGCCGCACCGGCTCGCCTGCGACCGTTCGACATAGGACCGGAGGCGATACCCGAGTTGGTGGACGAGTTGCCGATCCTGTGTGTCCTCGCCGCTCGTGCGGACGGCGTATCGCGGTTGCGGGGTGCCTCGGAGCTTCGTCTGAAGGAGAGCGATCGGCTGACCGGTATCGCTCGCAACCTGCAGGAAGTCGGCGTGCTTTGCCGAGAGATGGATGACGGCCTCGAGATCGAAGGGACGACCGCGCCTCTGGCGGGTCGGATACGGACGCGCGGCGATCATCGCATCGCGATGGCGTTCGGAGCGTTGTCCGTCGAGCCGACGGCGCGAGTGGAGATCGACGAACCGGAGGTCGTCCAGGTGTCCTTCCCGTCCTTCTGGTCGGAGCTGGAGGGGGTGCGCTGGTGAAGGGACGGGTGATCTCGATTGATGGTCCCGCCGCGGCGGGAAAGAGCACGACGGCGAAACAGGTTGCACGCCGCCTGGGCTTCTGCCACTTGAACTCGGGGCTCCTTTACCGCGCGATCACCTGGCTCACATTACAGCGAGGCTGGAAGGAAACGGACCCCGACTTCGCAGGGTGGGTCAGGGGTCTGGACATCGAGCTGGTAGCCAGACCGCCTGACCTCGTGGTACGGATCGGTGGCCGTACGCCAGGACGGTGGCTGCACTCGCGCCGCGTGTCCGCTCATGTATCGGCGGTGTCACGTCACGGGGCGGTGCGGGAGCGTGTGCTGTCCGTCCTGCGGGACGCCGGCCAACGGTTCGACCTCGTTTGCGACGGGCGGGACATCGGCACCGTCGTCTTTCCGGATGCGGCGCTCAAGGTGTTCCTGGTCGCGTCCGCCGATGAACGAGCGCGGAGGAGACTGGGCGATCACGGCGAGCCGTTCACGCCGGATAGAGTTGAGCGGGAGACACGCCGGCTGCTGGAGCGCGACCAAGCGGATTCGACACGTGAGCTGTCGCCGTTACGCCGCGCGTCCGACGCAGTGGAGATCGATACGACGGCGCTCGGGCCGGAGGCCGTGGTAGAGCGCATACTCGCGCTCTGGGAAGACGCATCGAGTCGTCGGCACGTGCCCCGCCTTGGTTGACGCATTACATGGCCGTTTCTAAGTTTCCGTGCTCTGGTCAGTCTGCGGGGCGAGCCCAGTGAATGGCTTCGCGGCGTCTGGCGTCGATCTGGGAGGATCGGTCGATGGCCGAGCACGAAACGGGAGTCTCGGCCCGACCGCTTTTTTATGGAGCGGCACAGGGCGTTCGTGCCGCAGGAACGCAACGTGAACACTCAAACGGTTTGATGGAAGACGAAAAAACCGAATCGGGCGCCGAGCCCGATTCCCAGGACACGACGGCCGTGGAAGTCGACGAAACACGGCCGGGTGGTGAGGCCCCCGAACGCGATGCGACGGACGAGTCCGTCGTGGAGGAAGAAGCGGGCGCGAGCGGCGACACGATCGAGACAGCGGATGAGACGCAGGACTCGGATGATACTGTGACGGCGGCGAGCGCTGTCGGGACGCCCGTGGATCTCGATGAGTTGGACCGCGAAGGGTACGGCGAGGAAGAGTACGAGGAAATGCTCTCGCTGTACGAGGAAACCCTCAGCGACATTGCAGAGGGGGAGATCGTCACGGCTCACGTCATCGGCAAGACGGATGCCGAGATCATCCTCGACGTGGGATTTAAGTCGGAGGGTGCGGTACCGATCGACGAGTTCCGTGATCCAGATTCTGTCCAGGAGGGAGACGAGATCGAGGTCTTTCTCGAGAGCCTGGAAGACGAGGAAGGCGTGGTCGTTCTCTCCAAGAAGAAGGCGGACTTCCTCCGGGTGTGGGAGAAGATCAAGGAAGCGTACGACGCAGATCGTCCCGTCGCCGGGAGCATCAAGCGCAAGATCAAAGGCGGCGTCACCGTCGATCTGATGGGTGTGGACGCGTTCCTTCCCGGATCGCAGATCGCCCTCCGGCGCGTTCCCAACGTCGAAGACCTGGTCGGCCGCGAGTACGACTTCAAGATCCTCAAGCTCAACAAGCGCCGCCGCAACATCGTCGTGAGCCGGCGCGTGCTTCTCGAAGAGGAGCGAGCGGATAAGCGCGAGGAGCTGAAGAAGGAGCTCGAAGTCGGGCAGCTGCGCACCGGAATCGTCAAGAACATCACCGATTTTGGCGCGTTCATCGACCTGGGGGGCATGGATGGTCTTCTGCACATTACCGACATGTCGTGGGGCCGCATCGGCCATCCGTCCGAGGTGTGCGACATCGGGCAGGAGATCGAGGTGAAGATCCTGAACGTCGACTGGGATCGTGAGCGCATCTCCCTCGGTCTGAAACAGCTCCAGGATTATCCCTGGAAGGACGTCGCGGAGAAATACCCGATCGGGAGCCGCGTGCGTGGCCGGGTCGTGTCGATCACGAACTACGGTGCGTTCATCGAGCTGGAAAAGGGCGTCGAAGGCCTGGTGCACATTTCCGAGATGAGCTGGACGCGCAACGTCCGACACCCGTCCCAGCTGGTGACGATCGGTGAAGAGGCCGAGTGCGTAGTTCTGCGGGTCGACGAGGAATCGCAGAAGATCTCTCTCGGGATGAAGCAGATCGAACAGGATCCCTGGCTCGGCTTGCCGGCCAAGTACCCGCCGGGGACGAAGCTCAAGGGCACGGTCCGGAACCTGACCTCGTTCGGAGCGTTTGTGGAAGTCGAGCCTGGCATGGACGGGCTCGTGCATATCTCCGACATGAGCTGGACACGGCGCGTGCAGCACCCCTCGGAAGTTCTTCACAAGGGCGACGAGGTCGACGTGGTGGTCCTCGCGATCGATCCGGAGCAGAAGCGAATCTCGCTCGGCCTCAAGCAGGTCGATGAGGATCCCTGGTACGATCTGGCGCAACAGTTCGAGCCCGGCCGCGAACTGAGTGGAACTGTCGTGCGCCTGCTCGAGAAGGGTGTCGTGGTCGATCTGGGCGAAGACCTCGAGGGGTTCGTGCCGATCAGCCAGCTCGGCGTAGAAGAGCACATCGATCTGCCTGCGGATCGCTTCGCCGAAGGTGAGGCGCTGGACCTTCGCGTGCTCGAAACCGATCCGATCAATCGGCGTATCGTGCTGTCCGTTCTCGAGGCGGACGAAGAGGGCGAACCGGCCGCAACCGCCGAAAGTGCGCCCGAGGAGGAGTCCGCCGGGGCCGACGAAACCGACGAGGCCGAACCCACCGATGAGGCCGACGAGGCCGAACCCACCGATGAGGCCGACGAGGCCGGACCCACCGATAAAGCCGGAGACGTCGAGCCCACGGCCGAAGCAGCCGAGGCTGAACCTGCTGACGAGGCGGCTCTCGAAGGTAAGGCCGAAGAATCGGAGGCTTCCGAGCTGCCAGAGACGGAGGCGGTGACCGAAGAGGGTGTTGAGGTGTCCGAGGAAATGGAGGCCGAATCGGCCGAGGGCGCCGAGGAGGAGATCGAGGAGCCTCCAGCGTAGCCGAACGGATAAGGGTTCCGGTGGCGGAGGTGGTGCTCGTGTGCAAAGGGGCCCGGCGCAGGTCGCCGGGCCTTTCTGCTTGCGAGGGTCGATGTCCATGCGGCACGGAGCATCCGGCGACGCACTCTGGAGAGCTCCCACGGAGAAGGACAGGATGGGGCATGCGACGACGAATCTTCGTTAGGGCACGTCACCTGGTGGCGCTGATGGCCATCCTCGGGCTGGCCGGGTGCGCCACGCTGGGCGGTGCGTCCCCCGACGGGTCGGGGGACGTGGTGACCGGTGCGGAGCTCGAGGCCGCGTTGGCAGAGCTGCGCGAGGCAGAGGAACTGTACAGCGCGGGTCGGTACGCCGAGGCGGCGACCCGGGCTGATTCGCTGTACGAGGTCTCACGCCGGCTGCGGCGGCTGGCACCGGTCGCCGAGAGAGCCCTGTGGCTCGAGGGGCGCGCGCTGGACGCGGACGGCCGGCTGGACGAGGCGGCCGACGCGTTCGTGGAGTTGCTCGAGCGGTTGGATCAAGGCGGCATCTACGAGCAGGCCGTACTCAGACTCGCGGCGATCCGCCAACGGACGGGAGATCCGTCTGGCGCGCTCGAACTGCTATTGGAGCAGCCCGAGGTGGTCGGGCAGACCGAGCTCGAGACCATGCGAGACGCCGTGGTCGAGCTGGAGCGGCGGGAACTGGCGCGGCTGGCCCGCCGTTTCCCGGCGAGAGGTCCCGCCGCTAGCGTGTTGCACGCGGAGCTGGCGCGTGTGCTCATTCTGGCCGATCGGGTCGATTCTGCGCACAGAGTCGCCCGCCGTGTCCTGAGTGCGGACCCGGACGAACCTGAGCGCCGCATCGCCAGCGTGATCCTCGATGCAGGCGAGGGGATCGGGGCCGGACCGTTACGAATCGGGGCGGTCTTGCCGCTCTCCGGCAGGTTCGCAGGCGTCGGTGAGTTGTTGCGCGAGGGGATCGAGCTGGCGCTAGAGGCACACACGGGCGACGGACTTCAAGTCGAGATCGTTTACAAGGACGACGGATCGGACCCCGAGCTCGCCGTCGAGCTGGTGTTGGAGCTCGAGCGCGAGGGCGCGCTCGCGGTCGTCGGGCCGCTACGCTCCGAATCTCTGGCTGGCGCCGGTCGCCAGCGGAGAAACGAGCGGCTCCTGATCGTAAGTCCGACCGCCACCGAGGTGCTGGAGCCCGCCCGAAACACCTATACCCTTTGGGATGCCGAACGGCGACAGACCGACGCAGCCCGTCGGTCCTCCGCCTGGCTGGCGGGCGAGGTCGGCTTGCGGCGAGGAGCGATCCTCTATCCGGTGGGTGCCACGGGTCGTGCGGCGGCCGAAGCGTTTCGCAGGGGACTCGAGGAGTCGGGTGGCTCACTGGTGGCGGCCGCTTCGTACGATCCCGCGAACACGACGTTCGACGGACCCGTGTCCACGGTCGCTGAAGCCCGACCGGACTTCGTGTATGTAGCGGGCGCTTCGGTCCCGACGGTCCTTACCCTGGCTCCGCAGCTTGCCTATTATGGAATCAATCGTTCGGTGATTGCAGGAGATCCCACCTGGTCGGAGCCCAGCGTCGTGCGCCGCCTGGACCCGACGGCCGCCGACTATCGAATCGTCTCCCTGTACGTGGACCGTACCAGCCCCGGCACTCCCTGGCAGGCGTTTCGGAATGCATACGAAGGGCGGTACCGTAAGTCGCTGGACAACATGCTGCCGGCCCTCGCCTACGACGCGGCGAGTCTGGTTCTCCGTGCATTGCGTGAAGTGCGGTTGCCGCTTCCCAGCGCCGTGGCCGCGTTCGTCGGCAGATCGGGCGAAGTAGACGCCGTCACGGGCCGCATCGCTCCCGACGCGATCAGCTCGACGGTCGAGCGACGACCCCTGGTGCGCATGCTTCTGGACAGGCAGCTGGTGAATCCGGACCGGAGCCGCGTGCTGGTTTGGCTGGAAGACACGCGGGCGCGGGCCGACAGCCTGGAGCGGGCGGAAGCCGACGGCCGACGTCCCTGAAGCGACCGAACGAGAGGTTCGGGAGAGCCATCATGACGATGCGCGAAAAGCTGACGGAGCTCGAAGAGCGACGTCGCCGATCGGAGGAAGGTGGCGGAGCCGAGCGGCTGAAGCGTCAGCACGAAAGCGGGAAGCTGAGCGCGCGCGAGCGACTGGATATCCTGCTCGACCCCGGGTCGTTCATCGAGTTGGACCGCTTCGTCGAACACCGGTGCACGGACTTCGGGTTGTCGGAGCGTCGGGTGCCCGGAGACGGCGTCGTTACGGGTTACGGTCAGGTAGACGGCCGAACCGTATTCGCCTTCAGTCAGGACTTCACCGTCTTTGGCGGCTCCCTCTCGGAGGCGCACGCCGAGAAGATCGTCAAGGTCGTGGATCTGGCACTGTCTAACGGCGCCCCGGTCGTCGGGGTGAACGACTCGGGAGGCGCTCGCATCCAGGAGGGGGTGGCATCGCTCGGCGGATACGCAGAGCTGTTTCTGCGCAATACGCTCGCGTCGGGCGTCATTCCCCAGATCAGCGCCATTCTGGGGCCCTGCGCGGGCGGCGCCGTATACTCGCCGGCCATCACCGACTTCATCTTCATGGTCGACGGCATCAGCCACATGTTCGTGACGGGTCCGAACGTGGTGAAGACGGTTACCCACGAAGAGGTCACGTTCGAAGCGCTGGGGGGTGCCGAAGTGCACGCCACCAAGTCCGGGGTCGCTCACTTCAATCATTCCTCCGAAATGGAGGCCCTGCGAGAGGTCCGCGAACTGCTCGGTTATCTGCCCTCCAACAATTCGGAGCTTCCACCTGAGCGGCCGACCGAAGATCCTTTCGACCGAGCGGATGAGGAGCTGCTCGAAATCGTTCCGGACGAGCCCAACCGCCCGTACGACATCCACGATGTGATCGGACGGGTCGTGGACGACGGCGCTTTTCTGGAGATCCATCGGGATTTCGCGCGCAATATTGTGGTCGGCTTCGCCCGACTCGGAAGTCGCAGCGTGGGTGTGATCGCTAACCAACCGGCCGTGCTTGCTGGCGTTCTGGACATCGATGCGAGCGACAAAGGTGCGCGCTTCGTTCGCTTTTGCGACGCGTTCAACATCCCGCTCGTGACCTTCGAGGACGTGCCAGGGTTCCTGCCGGGCATCGCTCAGGAACACGGTGGGATCATCCGCCATGGAGCCAAGCTTCTTTACGCGTATTGCGAAGCGACTGTGCCGAAGCTCACCGTTATCACGCGGAAGGCTTACGGCGGGGCGTACGACGTGATGTCCTCCAAGCACATCCGGGGCGATGTGAACCTCGCCTGGCCGACTGCGGAAATCGCTGTGATGGGGCCCAAAGGTGCCGTCGAGATCCTGTATCGGCGGGAGATCTCGGAGGCGGTGGATCCGAACCGCGAGGTGGAGCGGCGCGAGGCGGACTTCCGCGCCAAATTCGCCAACCCGTACCTGGCCGCGGCGCGAGGATACCTCGACGACGTGATCGACCCGCGAGAAACTCGTGCCCGGTTGATCTCTGGCCTCGAGATGCTCGACAACAAGCGGCAGCGAAACCCACCCAGAAAGCACGGGAACATCCCGCTCTGAGGTTCGATGCTTGAGAAGGTCCTCGTGGCCAACCGGGGCGAGATAGCCGCCAGGATCATCTACGCCTGCCGGGAACACGGGATCGCCTCGGTGGCTGTATACTCCGAGCCGGATCGCCTCTCTCCTCACGTCCTTCTGGCCGATGAGGCAGTGCCGATCGGGCCGGCGCCGGCGTCCGAGAGCTACCTGAAGGTCGACCGCATCATAGGCGCCGCACGCCGCACGGGCGCAGGAGCTGTGCACCCCGGCTACGGATTCCTGGCCGAGAACGCAGAGTTCGCTGCGGCAGTCGAAGACGCCGGGCTCGTCTTCATCGGCCCGCCCGCCGGGGCGATCGCCGCGATGGGCGACAAGACCGCGGCTCGGGCGAGAATGGAAAGCGCGGGCGTACCGGTCGTGCCCGGCTCCGCGCAGGCACTGACCGGGGAAGAGGATGCGCTCGCCACCGCCGAGCGGATCGGGTACCCGGTGATGCTGAAGGCCGCGGCCGGGGGTGGCGGAAAGGGAATGCGAATCGCCACGGACTGCGCATCTCTACGAACCGTCTTCCCGCGTGCCGAGAGCGAAGCTCGCCAGGCGTTCGGGGACGCTCGTCTCTACGTGGAACGGTTTCTTGCCGCCCCACGGCACATCGAGATCCAGGTGATGGCGGATGCGCACGGCCGAGTGGTGCACCTCGGGGAGCGCGAATGCTCGGTGCAGCGCCGACATCAGAAGCTCATCGAGGAAGCCCCTTCTCCCGTGATCGATCCGGGGACGCGATCCCGCATGGGTGACGTGGCCGTGCGCGCCGCCGAGGCGGTGGGCTATCGAAGTGCCGGGACAGTCGAGTTTCTCTACCAGAACGGTGAGTTCTTCTTCTTGGAAATGAACACTCGCATTCAGGTGGAGCATCCGATCACCGAACTCGTGACCGGGGTCGACCTCGTGCGAGAGCAGCTTCGCATCGCGGAAGGGCATGGGCTCTCCGTGGAACCGGATCCGGAGTGGCCACGCGGTCATGCGATCGAGTGCCGTATCAGCGCCGAGGATCCGCTGAACGAGTTCTTCCCCTCGACCGGACGGATCGAGGTACTCCGGTCACCCGCAGGCCCGGGTGTGCGGTGGGACTCGGGCGTGGCAGCAGGCTTCGACGTGGGCCTCGATTACGATCCGCTGCTGGCGAAGCTTATCGTGCACGGTGAAGATCGACAGCAAGCGATCGAGCGCATGCGCCGCGCCCTTCAGGAGATGCGTGTGGTGGGGGTGGCGACCACGCAGGCGTTCCACCTGGCCGTGATGACCGAGCCGGACTTCCTGCAAGGTGCCTACACGATTCGGTATGTGGAGGAGCACCCGGAGCTTCGCGAGCGCGCAACCGAGGAAGAGTGGCAAGAGGCCGCGCTCGCTGCCGCGGTCTTGCTCGAGGAAGAGGCTCGCCATGGACTGCACGGCGCCCGCGGGACCGCGGGTCGATCACGTCCCGCTCGCCAGCTCGGCCCCCGGATGCCGAGTGCGTGGCAGAGGGCGCTCGATTCCGAATGAAGATTGCCTGCGGGGCGGCAGCGGCCGATCGGGAGTCGCTCGTGGATCTTCGGATCGAATCGATCGCCGCCGGGGGCGACGGTGTCGCCCGCGACGAACGCGGCCGGGTTGTCTTCGTGCCGCGCACCGCACCGGGTGACCGTGTGCGCGTTCGCGTCGTGGCCGAGAAGCCGTCCTGGGCACGAGCCATTCCGGTCGAGATCGTGGCTCAAGGGCCCGATCGAGTACAGCCGCCATGCGAGCACGCCGCGAGCTGCGGGGGTTGTCAGATCCAACACCTGTCTTCTGTCGCCCAGCGGGCCGCGCGTCGACGGATTGTGGCCGACGCGCTGGCCCGGATTGGCGGGCTAGAAGTGGACGTGCTGGAGCCGCTCCCGGTGGAGCCGGCGTTCGGCTACCGAAGCAGGGTCACATTCGCGCTGCAGCGTGATGGCGGTAGCGTGCGGGCTGGGTACCACCGGTTCGACGCTCCGGGAGATCTCGTCGATGTGCGGGACTGTCCGCTCGCCGAGTTGGGCGTTCGTGAGGCCTGGAACTCGCTACGCGCGGCCTGGGGATCCGATGCGGGGGCGCTGCCGGAGGGCGCGGAGCTACGTCTCACGCTGCGGTCGTCGAAGGAGGGGGGCATCGGCTTGCTCGTCGAAGGTGGTGAGATAGGAGAACACCGGGCGGGCGACCCGGCGCGGCTGGAGGCGGGCGTGCCGAATCTGGAGTGCTATCACTGGCGCGACGGATCGGGAAGAAGACACCGGTTGGCCGGTTCGGCTACCCTTTCCGATCACTGGGGAGGGATCGATCTGCACCTGCGGCCCGATGCGTTCGTGCAGGTCAATCGCGCGGCGGCACGCCACATTGATGAGTGGGTCGATCGACAGTCGGGGCCGCCGGCCGGTCGCCGGCTCCTCGATCTGTACGCCGGCGCTGGTACGAGAGCGCTTCGCTGGGCACTCGCCGGGGGCGAAACGGTGGCGTGTGAAGCGAACACCGACGCCGTGAAGACGGGCCGTGAGGCGGCGAACCGTTATTCCGTCGATGCCCGCTTCGTGGAGTCTCGTGTGGGTTCGGCCCTGGACTCGTTGCTGCCGGCCGACGTGGTGGTCGTGAATCCGCCTCGTCAGGGATTGTCCCGACGTGTCGCGGAGCGTCTGGCTCGCGGTGACGCCGGTGGGCTCGCTTACGTCAGCTGCGACCCGGCGACGCTCGCGCGCGACCTCGGTCGGTTGAGCGAGGCGTGGCGGGTCAGGCACGTTCAGCCGGTCGATGCTTTTCCGCAGACGGCCCATGTTGAGACGCTCGTGTGGCTCGAGCCGACGGGAGGGCCCGCGTGAAGTTTTACGCGACCGCAGGCGGTCAGGAGCGCGTGGTGGAGCTCACGGACGAGGGTGTCCGTCTGGACGGTCGACCCGTGCACGCCGAGCTGGCGCGGCTTCCGAGCGGTCATGAGGGTCACGTGCGGCTGGGTGACCGTGGCTACTCGTTCAGCGCTCGCCGGGCCGACGACGGCTGGGAGATCCAGATCGCTGGCCGCCACATCGTGGTACAGGTAGAGGACGAGCGCACCAGGGCCATTCGCGAGCTCGCTGGCGAGGCGGCCGGTCCGGTTGCCGCGCACGACCTGCGTGCTCCGATGCCGGGACTCGTGGTCCGTGTATTGGTCCAGCCGGGACAGACGGTAGAGGAGGGCACGGGGCTCGTGATCGTCGAGGCCATGAAGATGGAGAACGAGCTCACAGCGACGGCGCCCGGCAGGGTGGCGAAGGTGGAGGTGGCAGAGGGCGATACGGTCAACCAGAGCGATTTGCTGGTGACGTTCGAGCGGGAGGAAGAGTGAGCCATCGCGACGAGCCTGGGACCTCTTCATCGCGGCGGGCCGGGCCATCCGATCGGCGTGCCCGCTTCGTGACGTCCAGCGGCCTCGAGGTGCGACCGGTATACGCGTCGGGCGACGGAGATTGGTCGTTCGAGGGCGACGTCGGATCGCCGGGTGAGTTCCCGTACACTCGTGGCGTCTACCCGACGATGTACCGTGGGCGGCTGTGGACCATGCGGCAGTATGCGGGCTTCGGGACGGCCGAACAGACCAACCAGCGTTTTCACTACCTGCTGGATTCCGGGCAAACGGGCCTCTCGGTCGCGTTCGATCTGCCTACACAGATGGGGTACGACTCCGACCATCCGATGGCGGAGGGAGAAGTGGGCCGCGTGGGCGTGGCGATCGACACGCTCGACGACATGCTCCGGTTGCTGGACGGCATCCCCCTGGATCGCGTCTCCGCCTCGATGACCATCAACGCGACGGCACCGATACTGCTTGCGCTGTATGTCGCGGTCGCGGACGAACAGGGCGTGGGACGCGATGAGCTCCGGGGCACGGTTCAGAACGACATTCTGAAAGAGTTCATCGCCCGGGGTACCTACATCTACCCGGTGGAGCCGAGCCTGCGTCTCGTCACCGACATCTTCGATTACTGCGCGACCGATCTTCCGCGGTGGAATTCGATCTCGATCAGTGGGTACCACATGCGCGAAGCGGGCGCCACCGCCGCGCAGGAACTGGCGTTCACGCTGGTGAACGGGCTCGAGTACGTGCAGCGTGCGCTCGATCGCGGTCTGGAGCTGGAGCGCTTTGCGCCACGCCTGAGCTTCTTCTTCGCGGCGTTTAGCCAGCTGTTCGAGGAGGTCGCGAAATTCCGGGCCGCGCGGAGAATGTGGGCGCGCCTGATGCGTGAGCGCTTCGGAGCGTCGGACGCGAGCTGTCGGCTCCGCTTCCACACGCAGACGGCCGGCTCGACGCTCACCGCCCAGCAGCCCGAGAACAACATCGTTCGAGTGGCCGTGCAGGCGCTCGCCGCGGTACTCGGGGGCACACAATCGCTGCACACGAACGGATACGACGAGGCACTCGTCCTTCCCACGGCGCGAGCCGCCAAGTTGGCGCTGCGCACGCAGCAAATTCTAGCGCACGAGACCGGTGTGGCCGATACGGTCGACCCTCTTGCGGGCTCGTACTTCGTCGAGACCCTCACGACGGAACTCGAGCGCAAGGCGATGGGCTACATAGCCCAGATCGAAGAACTGGGCGGCCCTGCCCGAGCGATCGAGTTCATGCGTGAGGAGATCCACCGCACGGCGTACGCGTATCAGAAGGGAGTCGAGGGGGGAGAGGAAACGGTCGTCGGGGTGAACGCCTTCACGGAGGAAGAAGCGCCGCCTCGCATGGAGGCTGTCGATTTCGCCACCCTGGCCGCCGAGCAACGTCGGCGTCTGGATAACACGAAAACTGAGCGCGACGCGGGGGAGGTACGTGCGGCGCTGCGGGCTGTGGGCGCGGCCGCCTCGAACGGTCGCAACGTCCTGCCCCCGATGATCGACGCCGTAAAGAGGCGTGCGACTCTGGGCGAGATCAGCGATGTACTCCGAGAACTCTGGGGAGAGTACGGTCGGAGCTGAGCCCGCTCCTGCCGGCGATGCTTGCGCAAGAAAACGAGAGAAAGGACGGGGATGCCGACCTACGAGTACGTGTGCCGGGCGTGCGGGCACCGCTTCGAGCGCTTCCAGAAGATCTCCGATGAACCCACGCGCGAATGCCCGGAGTGCAGTGAGCCAGCGGTAGAGAGGCTTATCTCGGCGGGCGCGGGTCTCGTGTTCAAGGGCCCCGGCTTTTACGCGACAGACTACCGAAAGGATACGCCGCCTAAGGAAACGGACGCGGACCGAGGCGCGGAAGGGGGCGCGGAGAAAGGGAAGAACGTGAGGGGATCCGGTTCGAGCGACAGCTCGGAGAAAAGAGACAAGTGAGCGTGCGGTCTTCCGTGGACACCGAAGATCTGGTTCGCGAGCTACGGCGTGCCGCGCGTGCCGCCGGCGCGCCAGACGACTTCGAACCATGTCTCGAACGCCCGCGCGACCCGGAGCACGGAGATTACGCGTCGAACGTTGCACTCGTGCTGGCGAAGAGACTTGGCGTTGCCCCCCGTCAGCTGGCTACGCGCATCGAGGAAGCGCTGGATGCGCGGGCGGCCGGTGTGACGGAGGTGAACGTTGCAGGGCCGGGATTCCTCAATTTCCGCCTCGCCGACAGACTGTTTTGGGAGGAGCTGGCGGGTATTCTCGCAGCTGATGAGTCGTACGGCCGAAGCGACGCTGTCCCGTCGCGCCGGGTGAACGTGGAGTTCGTTTCGGCGAACCCGACCGGCCCTCTGCATGTAGCCCACGGACGAGGTGCCGCCCTCGGCGATGCCATTGCCTCACTGCTCGAGTGGACGGGCAGCGAGGTCGTCCGGGAGTTCTACGTAAACGATGCGGGCCGACAGATCCAGCTGCTGGGGGAATCGGTAGAGTCGCACTTCCAGAACTTGTGTGGCCAGGAGGCGGAGATACCGGAGGGCGGCTATCACGGCGAGTACGTGGAGGAGATAGCCCGGGCGATCGTCGACGAATCGGGCAGGGAGGCGCTGGCGGCACTGCCCAGAGATGAGCGCATGCGACAATTCGCCGACCGGGCGTCCGCGGTGCTCCTGGACGAACAGCGGCGGGATATGGAGTCGTTCGGGGTGCGGATGGAGGTGTTCCGGAGAGAGTCGCAGCTGGTCGCCGAGGGTCGCATTGACGACCTCCTCGGTCGGTTCGACGGTGCTGACGTCCTCTACCGGGACGCCGGTGCGGTCTGGTTGCGCACAGCGGAACTTGGGGACGAAAAAGACCGTGTTCTCGTGAAGAGCGATGGCAGTTATACGTACTTCACGCCCGACATCGCATACCACCTGGACAAAGCAGAGCGCGGCTTCGATCTGGCGATCGACATATGGGGCGCCGACCATCACGGTCACGAGAAGAGGATGCAGGCCGCCCTCTCCGGACTCGATCGACCCGACTTCCTAGAGGTGGTGATCCTGCAGCTGGTGACCGTCACGCAGGGTGGCGTCGAGGCCCGGATGAGTAAGCGGGAGGGTCGCTTTGTCACGCTGCGCGAATTGTTCGACGTCACAGGCGTGGACGTGGCTCGATACTTCTTCCTTATGCGGCGGCCAGAGGTGCAGCTGAACTTCGATCTCGATCTGGCACTCGACACCTCGGAGGCGAATCCCGTCTTCAAGGTCCAGTACGCGCACGCCCGGATGTGCAGTGTCTTCCGAAAGGGAGAGGTCGAGGAGCGCTCGATCCCCGCGTCCGCGGATGGCCTGGACTTGCTGACGACCCCGGAGGAAAGGGCGGTCGCCAAAGCACTCGTCCGGTTTCCGGAGATCGTGGTTGCGGCGGCAGACGCACGGACCCCCCACCTGGTGTGTGCTTATCTCGATGAGACCGCGGGACTTGTGAATAGCTGGTACCATCGTGGGAACCTGGACCCGAGTCTCCGTGTGCTGGCCGACGGTCCGGCGAGAGAGGCGAGGCTCAAGCTGGCCCGCGCGGTTCGCATCACCTTGCGCAACGGCCTCACTCTCCTGGGGTTGACGGCGCCGGAGCAAATGCAGAGGGAGGAGGACGCGGCGTGAGCGTGGACGGCGGGTTCACATATCGAGACGCGGGTGTCGATCTGGACGCGGCGGCCGACGTGAAGACCCGGATTCGGGAGCTGGTCGAATCGACCCGCACGGAGGCAGTACGTGCCGGCTTCGGCTCGTTCGGCGGCCGGTTCCACGCCGGATCGGATGCCGAACTCGTCGCGAGCGCCGACGGCGTGGGAACCAAGCTCAAGGTCGCGTTCCGGGCGGGGCGCCACGACACGGTGGGCCAGGATCTGGTCAACCACTGCGTGAACGACATCCTTACGGAAGGTGCCGTCCCGCTAGTGTTCATGGACTACTTCGCGTGCGGGCGGCTCGACCGCGGGGTCACGCTCGATGTCGTGCGGGGTGTGGTCGAGGCATGTCGGGAGAACGGGTGTGCCCTGTTGGGTGGTGAGACGGCGGAGATGCCCGATTTCTACCGCGACGGAGAGTACGATCTTGCCGGCTTCGTGGTCGGTCGCCTGGAATGGCCCGACGTGGCCAGCCGCGAAGTGCAGGCAGGAGACTCGCTCCTCGGTCTGGCATCGAGCGGGCTGCACACCAACGGCTACAGCTTCGTGCGCAAGCTGGTGTTCGATCGACTGGGCCTGGACGTCGAAAACGAGCTACCAGGGAGCGGCGCAACCGTGGGAGAAGTGCTGCTGCGGCCCCATCGCAGTTACTTGCGAACGCTGCAAAGACCGTGCAGTGAGGGGGTGATCCGGGCGCTGGCGCATGTGACAGGAGGTGGCATCGCGGGTAACCTGGATCGCGTTCTTCCGTCTCACCTGGACGCATTAGTCGATCTCGCCTCCTGGACGCCGGCGTCGGAGTTTCGTTTTCTCCAGCAGGAGAGCGGTGCCGAGCCGTCGGAGATGTATCGTACCTTCAACATGGGTGTTGGAATGGTGGCCGTCGTGCGGGCCGAGCACGAGGCATCCGTTGTATCCGAGCTGCAGCGAAACGGATGTCCGGCCTGGCGGTGCGGCGAGCTGACGAGTGGCTCCGGCGAAGTACATCTGCTGGGACTCGACCACGTCGGATGAGGGCTTCCATGACGACCGAGCGACCGGAAGCGCGTTCCGCTACCGACCCGAAGGGCCGAGTAGGCCCGTCCGATGTCGATACGCGCATGATGGCGCGGGCTCTCGAATTGGCCAGCCGGGGCTGGGGTCAGGTTGCGCCGAATCCACTCGTCGGCGCGGTTGCGGCGCGTGGCGATGAGATCGTGGGCGAAGGATATCACGCGTCCTTCGGCGATGCGCACGCCGAGATCGTGGCGCTACGCGAGGCGGGCGACCGCGCACGCGGCGCCACGCTGTACGCGACGCTGGAGCCGTGCGCTCATCAGGGCAAAACACCGCCCTGTTGCCGCTCAATCGCAGAGGCAGGGATCCGGCGAGTCGTCATTGCCTGTGCTGACCCGAACCCGGAGTCGGGTCAGGGTGCCGACGATCTCCGGAAGGCGGGGATCGAGGTGGAGATCGGTGTGGGAGCGGAAGAAGGGCGGCGACAGAACGCTCCGTTCCTGTGGTCACAATCTTGCGACACTCCCTTCACGGCCCTGAAGCTCGCGCTTTCGCTGGATGGAAAGCTCAGCGACGGGCCCGGAGTTCGCACGGCGATCAGCGGTGTCGAGGCGGAAGCCGAAGTACACCGCCTGCGAGCTGGCTATGACGCCGTGTTGGTGGGGGGGCGGACGGCGATCGTGGACGACCCTCTCCTGACGGTCCGGGGAGACATCGTCCCGCGCAGGCCCCCGATTCGCGTCGTGCTCGACCCCGACCTGAGACTCTCGACCGGGTCCCGGTTGGTGCAGTCAGCCGAGGACACGCCGCTTTGGATGATGGGCGCCGTCGGGGTTCGAGGTGCTCGGCGCTCCGCTCTGGAGCGACCCGGTGTCCGGGTCACGACGGTGCGGCGAGGCCCCGAGGGCGGGCTCGACTTACCGGTGACGTGGCGTGGCCTGTGGCGCGGCGGACTGCAGTCCGTGCTTGTCGAGGGTGGTGGACGCCTGGCCGGCGCCCTGCTCGATGAGCGGCTGGTGCAGTGCCTGCATCTTTTCTACGCCTCGCGGTTCATCGGTCCCGACGGCGTGGAGGGTTTTCCAGGTCTGTCGTCCGCCCTGGAGGAGCGTTGGCGCGTGATTCGACGGCAGGACTTTGGGGAAGACACGCTCATCACGCTCGAGGCGGCATCCCTGTGGGACATCCTGGAGGCGATATGAAGCGCGCGGCACACGGAGCGCGACGAGACGGCTAATCTGGACGGCAAACAGGGTAGCAGGAGGCTTGAATGTTCACCGGCTTGGTGGAGGCGGTCGGAACGGTGGAGAAACGGGACCCGCTCGAGGAGGGTCTGTCCTTCCAGGTCCGAGCGCCCGGATTCGCCGAAGCGTTGACGGCCGGCGACAGCGTCGCGGTGGCTGGTGTCTGTCAAACCGCTATACGACAAGAGAATGACACCTTTGACTTCGAGGCGATTCGAACCACACTGTCGCGGACCACGTTCGGAGAGTACGAGAGGGGCACGCTGGTCAACCTCGAGCGGGCGCTGCGGGCCGGCGCGCCGATGGGTGGACACCTCGTTCAGGGGCACGTGGACGGTGTCGGCGAGGTGACATCGATCGAACGGGCGGGCGAGACCGTTTTCGCTCGTATCGCGATTCCGCACGAGGTGGCCGAGATCACCGTGCTGTACGGCTCGCTGGCGGTGGACGGGGTCAGCATGACGGTAAATTCCCTGCACGGTGATGTCGCGGAACTCGCGATAATTCCGTATACATGGGAGCACACTTCCTTCTCCCGCCTGCAACCCGGCGACCGGGTAAACGTGGAGGCCGACCTGGTCGGGAAGTATGTTCAACGGTTGCTCGAGCCGTATATAGCGAGCCGGTAGCGACGGGTGAGGCAGATGCCGATCCGAGACGAGACGGAATCACAGATGTCACATGCTTTCGAACAAGCGGTTGAAGAAGCAATCGACACGATCCGGCGCAGCGGCATAGTGATCGTGGCTGATGATGAAGATCGCGAGAACGAGGGTGATCTCGTCTGCGCGGCCGAACAGATTACGCCGGAAGCGATCAACTTCATGTGCACGCACGGCCGCGGTCTGATCTGTCTCACGCTGAGTGAGGAGATCGCGGATCGCCTGGACCTGCACCCCATGACGAACGGGCGACTGTCCGATCCGAACGAAACCGCTTTTACGGTATCGGTGGACGCGCGTAAGGAGTTCGGCGTCTCCACGGGGATCAGCGTGTTCGATCGGGCCCGCACGATCGAGGTCGCGATCGCTCCCGAGTCGAAGCCGACCGATCTCGCCCGGCCCGGACACGTGTTTCCGCTTCGTGCGAAGCCCGGCGGCGTGCTGCAGCGTGTGGGTCAAACGGAGGCTTCCGTCGACCTGGCTCGAATGGCAGGTCTGGTTCCGGCCGGTGTGATCTGCGAGATCCTCAATCCAGACGGGACTATGGCCCGTCGGCCCGACCTCGAGTCGTTCTCGGAGGAGCACGATATACCGTTCATTACGGTCGCCCAAATCGTCGCGTACCGTCTGAAGAACGAGCGCCTTGTTCAGAGGGTGGCCGAGGCCGCATTGCCGACTCCCTGGGGTGAATTCCGGATTGTCGGATACGGCAACGACGTCGACAATCGTGAACACGTGGCGCTCGTGCGTGGCGATGTAGAGAACAGGGAGGACGTGCTTGTCCGGGTGCACTCGAAATGCCTCACCGGCGATGTCTTCCACTCCAGAAGATGCGATTGTGGCGCTCAGCTCGACGCCGCGATGCGGCGCATCGTGGACGCGGGCGCCGGCGTGATCGTGTACCTGGACCAGGAGGGACGGGGAATAGGCCTCCTCAACAAACTGCGGGCGTACGAGCTACAGGATCAGGGCCACGACACGGTGGAAGCCAACGAGGCTCTCGGATTCCCACCCGATCTGAGGAACTACGGCATCGGCGCTCAGATTCTGCTCGATCTCGGGCTCCGATCGATCCGGATCATGACGAACAATCCGAAGAAGCTCGCCGGTCTCGAAGGGTTCGGTCTCATTGTGACCGGTCGAGAACCGCTCGAGGCGGCGACCGACGACTCCGTGAAACCGTATCTCAGGGTCAAGCGCGAGAAGCTCGGGCATCTCCTCCAGTCCTCCTGACATTGCCGTGGAATATCGAGGCCGTCCGCAAGGAGCAGGACGGCGCTTCTGCCTTCTCGTCAGCCAGTTCAACGTAATGGTGACCGACCGTCTCCTGGCGGGAGCGCGAGCGACGCTCCGGGAACACGGGGTGAGTGAGGAGGCTATGGATGTGGTGTTCGTGCCCGGAGCATGGGAGCTCACGCCTGCCGCCAGACGCGTATCGGCGATGGGGTACGACGCGATTGTCGCTCTGGGTTGCGTTGTTCGCGGAGACACGCCGCACTTCGACCTCATCTGTCGATCGGTCAGTGAGGGACTCACGCTTCTGAACACGGTGCAGCAGACACCGATCGTGTTCGGAGTTCTCACTACCGATAACATGACCCAGGCACTCGATCGGGCCGGAGGAAAAGTCGGAAACCTCGGCTCTCAGGCGGCCGAGGCGGCTCTCGAAATGAGCGATCTTCTCACGAAGCTGGGGGAAGGTGGCGGCGAGGGCTGAGATGAGGTCGGCCCACCGGCGCAGTCGCGCACGGAGCTGGGCCCTCCAGTTGCTGTACGGTTGGGAGATGACGGGTCACGGGACGCCGACGGACTTCGCGCGATGGCAGCTGCAGCACCGGCGAATGGCGGACCGCTATGAGGCGTACGTCCTCCGGCTCCTCGACTTGATTGGTGAGCATCTCGAGGAGATCGACAGCTCCCTGGCCGGGCACATCCCCAACTGGCGTCTCGAGCGGCTCTCGGCCGTCGACCGTAACGTTCTCCGAATCGGCGTCGCCGAACTGCGATACGTGCCGGAGGTGCCACCCAAAGTCGCTGTGCACGAGGCTATCCGCCTGGCCGAGAGGTACGGGAGTGTCGAGAGCCCGCGTTTTGTGAATGGGGTACTGGATGCGATGAGACGGGAGAGGGCTGAGGGCGAGCCCGAGGCTTCGGGTGAGTCGGTCTGAGTCGGCCGGAGCCATGGAGTCGCGGTGCCCGCTCCGGGTCCTGGTCATCAACTGGCAAGACCGCCTGAACCCCCACGCCGGAGGCGCGGAGCTCCATCTGCATGAGATTTTTCGGCGGATACAGCGACGGGGTCATCACGTGACGCTGTTGGTGTCGGGTTGGACGGAGGCGGCCAGTCGGGAGGAGATCGACGGTATGCAGGTATACCGGACCGGCCGACGCAACACGTTGCCGCTCAGTATCCGTGGCACATATCACCGGATCCGGGGACGGGGCTTCGACGTCGTCGTCGAGGACATCAACAAGCTGCCGCTCTTTACGCCGTGGTGGGTGCGCGAGCCGGTGATCGCACTCGTACCCCATCTGTTTGGGACCACCGCGTTTCGGGAGATCGCGTGGCCGATGGCGGGAACGGTGTGGGCCGCGGAGCGTGCGATGCCGCTCGCGTACAGCAAAGTGCCCTTTCTGGCAATCTCGGACAGCACGGCGAAGGACCTCGAGCGACGTGGATTCTCGGGCGACCGTATCTCGGTCTCGTACCCGGGAATCGATCACAACCGGTTTCGGCCGCACCCCGCGGTAGAGAAGTTCCCTACACCGACGGTGGTGTACGTTGGACGGCTCAAGAAATATAAAGGTCTGGACGTTGTCTTTCGCGCGGTCGGACAGCTGGCGGAACGCGGCGTGCAGGCGCGTCTGCTCGTGACCGGCCGCGGCGATGACCGCTCACGGCTGGAAGGGGTGGCCAGGAGCGAGGGTGTCGGCGAGCGAGTAGAGTTCCTGGGTTTCGTGCCCGAGGATCGCAAGATCGAGATTCTCAGAAGAGCGTGGGTGAACGTGTACCCGTCGCCCAAGGAAGGCTGGGGGCTCACCAACATAGAGTCGGCAGCCTGTGGGACGCCCACTGTGGCCAGCGATTCGCCGGGGCTCAGGGAAGCTGTGGCGGATGGCGCGTCCGGATTCCTGGTGCCCCACGAAAGTTCACAGGGGTGGACGGATCGACTGTACCAGATTCTGTCGAATAGCGCGCTGCGTGAGAGATTGAGTGCGGGTGCCGTCGAGCACGCGGCCCACTTTAGCTGGGGTCGCGCGGCAGACGAGATGGAACACGCATTGTTGAACCGCTATCGGGATGGAGGAGGAACTCAATGAGGGTGGTCGTATCGGCCCGAAACTGCGAGTTAACGGACGGTCTGCGCGACGCTGTGGACCGCCAGTTCGGTCGTCTGGGCCGCTTCGAGCCCCGTGCAACGCGGGCCGAAGTGCGACTCACGGCGGAGAAGAAAGGCTGCACGGCTGATGCTCGCGTGCATGTGGATGGCTCGGGAAGCCTGCACGCCTCCGGAAGAGGGTCGGATCCGCGCTCAGCGTTGGATCGGGCGGTGGATAAGCTTTCTCGGCAGCTCAGACGGAACCACGGCAAACGTGTCGAACGTGGCCCGAGCCCAAGCCCAAATCACGTGTCAGAGGAACTGGAACCGTGAAGGGACTTCGCGTAGGAGATCTGCTCGAGCAGAAGCGAGAGGCGTTGGAGCTCGAGCTCCTGGCCGGCGAGGCCGGTCTAGAACGCCCCTTGCCCGGGCCGGATGTCTCCAACCCCGGGCTGGCGCTCAGCGGGTTCGAGGACCGCTTCGTGGCCGACCGGATCCAGGTGCTGGGCGAGACCGAAATCGCCTTCCTCGACTCGTTGCCGGCCAAGGAGTGTGGCCGATGTGTCGAATCGATTCTGTCCGCAGGCGTCCCGTGCCTCGTGGTCACGAAGGGGCTCGATCCGCCGCAGGCCGCCGTGAACGCGGCGCAAGCCCGTGACGTCCCGCTGCTCCGGACGACCCTCAAGACCGGTGACTTCTATCGACGGATCAAGCCGTATCTGGAGGAGGCCTACGCTCCTAGCACGGCGATCCACGGATCGCTGG
Source organism: Gemmatimonadota bacterium (assembly GCA_039587755.1). GTDB lineage: Bacteria > Gemmatimonadota > Gemmatimonadetes > Palauibacterales > Palauibacteraceae > JBDHBD01. The sequence goes on from JBDHBD010000001.1 coordinate 287,495, forward strand.
CCGACGTTTACGGCGTCGGGCTTCTGTTCGTCGGTCCGAGCGGAATCGGAAAGAGCGAATGCGTGCTGGATCTGGTCGAGCGAGGACACCGAATGGTGGCGGACGATGTCGTTCTGGTTCACCGCCGGGGCCACGATGTGCTCATCGGCAGGGGTCACGAGGTGCAACAGCATCACATGGAGATCCGTGGCATCGGCATCATCGATGTGCAAGCGCTGTTCGGGATCCGGGCCACGCGTCAGCAGAAACGGATCGAGGTTGTGGTGCACCTCGAGGAGTGGCGCGATGCGGAGCACTACGACCGCACAGGGCTGGAGACCGAGACGACCGAGATACTGGACGTGCGCCTCCCACGGGTCGTGGTACCCCTGAACCCCGGCAAGAACATTACGGTGATCGCGGAGGTGGTCGCCATGAACCACCTCCTGCGCTACTCCGGTGTGGACTCGGCGGCGGCTTTCAACCGGAATCTGAAGGTGCGCATGCAGTCGATCCGCGAGTATCTGGAAGAGGATAATGAGTAGCAAGGTGCGTGGGGTGGTCGTCGCGCACGCGGAGCTCGCGGAGGCACTCGTGAACTGCGTGAACCGGATCGCCGGTACGTCCGACGCACTGGTCGCGATCAGCAACGAAGGCCTACCGCCCGACGAACTTCAGTCGCGAGTGTCGAGTGCCGTGGGCCCCGGGCCGGCGATCGTCTTCGTGGACCTGTCCAGTGGGAGCTGCGCGTTCGCGGGCCGGACAGTCGCCGTGGGCAGCCCGGAGATCGCGGTGATTACGGGCGTCAACCTGCCCATGCTGCTCGACTTCGTCTTCCACCGCGACCTGCAGCTCGGCGAGCTCGTCGAGCGCGTGGTCTACAAAGCCCACGCGGGCACGACGGCCCACATGAGCACTGGGTCCGCGGCGGCCGAGTCGAGTCACGGGAGGGGGTGAGAAGCGACCGTGCCAATCGAGCTGATCCGCATAGACGACAGGCTTCTTCACGGCCAGGTAGTGGTCGGCTGGGGGGAAAGGCTGGGAATCGGCTATTACGTGGTCGTGGACGACCGTCTCGTGGAGAGCGACTGGGAGCAGGAGCTATACGCCGCCGGTATGCCGGAAGGAGTGCGGGTCGAATTCCTCGACGTGGCGGAAACCGCCCGACGATTCGACGAGCTGGATGCGGAGGAGGGGTGCGGAGCGATCCTCACGCGTGATACCAGGACCATGCGAGCGCTGGCCGAGCTCGGCGTGCTTCGCGACCGGCGCGTGAATGTCGGTGGCGTTCACTTACAGCAGGGTCGTCGGAAGACGCTCGATTATGTGTATCTCGGGGAGTCCGAGATAGAAGATCTTCGAGTCATCGGCGACTGCACGCGGGCCGTTACAGCCCGCGACCTGCCGACTTCGAGAGAGGTCGGACTCGACGGTCTCCTCCATGCCGCTGACCGGGCTTGATCTGAGTCTCGAACGATGGCTGCTCCTGGTGGTGTGGGGCGGCTTCGTGGGACTGGACGGGGTCAGCTGGCTCCAGGTAATGATTTCGCGCCCAATCGTTGCCGGTACGGCGGGCGGCATCCTTCTCGGCAGTCCTGAGGCTGGGTTCCTGGCTGGAGCAGTGCTCGAGCTGCTCAGCTTCCGCCACCCCCCGCTTGGCGCTGCACGGTATCCGGAGACGGGGCCGGCCGCCTTGATCGCAGGGGCGGCCTACGCTGCCGCGGGCGGCGAAGGATTGTTCCCGTTGCTCATCGTCGTGCTGGCGGGCTGGGCCATCGGTTGGATCGGAGCTCGAACCGTCCACTGGCTTAGAGCGCTGAACGGACGCCTGGTGGGCGATGTGGAGCACCTCGCCCTGGCGCCACGAAGAGTGCGACGTCGCCACATTCTGGCCATGCGCCTCGACGCGGTGCGTGCAAGTGTGCTTACGGCGACGCTCGCCGTCCCGGTCGCCCTGCTGGCGCTGTTGGCTGGGGAAGTCGAAGCCGGCCCGATAACCGGGCGCTGGTCCGCCACCATCGCCCTTGTGGGCCTGGCAGCCGTAGCGGGAGCAGGCGCTCGTGGACTCGGAGGAAGTGGCCGAAGCTGGCCCCTGCTCGCGGCAGGGGTCGCGGCGGGCGCCTTGATCCTGGGTGTATCGTAGATGCTGTCCAGAACGGATCTGACGACTTCGTTCCTGAGGAGCTTCGCGATACAGGGCTCGTGGAACTACGAGACCCTGCTTGGTGGTGGGATGGGATATGCGCTCGCTCCGCTGCTGGCTCGGGTACACGCCGGCAACCCGGTGGCCTTCCGGGAAGCCGTGCGGCGTCACGCCAGCTCGTTCAACGGGCACCCGTATCTATGCACCCTTGCGGTCGGAGCCCTGGCTCGCGTGGAGCACGACGGGTTGGATCCGGAGAAGATCGAACGGTTCCGCACGGCGTTGCGTGGACCGTTGGGAGCGATCGGAGATCGGCTGGTATGGGCGGCGTGGCGTCCCCTGTGCCTTTTGCTCGCGATCACATCGTTCGCCCTGGGACTGACCGCATGGAAAGCCGCCGTGCTCTTCCTGGTGCTCTACAATGCCGGCCACCTGTGGCTGCGTGTATGGGGCTTCCGCACGGGCTGGCGCGAAGGGCTGGGAGTCGGCAGCATCCTTGCGGGCTCGCCGCTCAAGCGGCTTTCCGCTGTTCTGGCGCCCGCGAACCTCGTTCTGCTTGGCACGACGGTGACCCTGCTTGTCGGCAGGGTGCCGCAGCTCGCCGGTGTCGGGCCGATTGGATTGGGAGTCGCTGTCGTGGCGGCTGTCGGCGCGTACCTGAGCCCCTCACGGGCAGGCGCCGGGGCGGTCGCGCTCCTCGGCGCCGCGGCGCTGGCCTGGCCGTGGTGAATAGAAGCGCGACGTACACGGGGTGTGTGACCTGCTGCCGCGCGGGTGGAGGGTCCCGGGCGGAGGGGCCCGCGTGAAGGAGGTCGCGCAGGTCACCCGGATCGTGAACCGTCTGGGACTACACGCCCGGCCGGCCGCGGAGTTCGTTAAGCTGGCCACCCGCTTCGAATCGGAGGTATGGGTCGAAAAGGACGGGTTGGAGGTGAACGGTAAAAGCATCATGGGTGTGATGATGTTGGCGGCCGAACCCGGGGCGGAGATCCGCATTCGGGCGGTTGGCGCCGACGCCGAAGCAGCGCTCGACGCCCTGCTGGATCTGGTGCGACGGGGATTCGACGACCACGAACTCGAGAAGGATCTCGAAGCCGATGGAGGTGCGTGGTGAGCCGTCGGCTCGTGGGAGTCGCAGCCGGTCCGGGAAGAGCGCGGGGCACGGCTCACTGGATCGTACACGATCTGCCACCTGTGCCGCATCGGACGATCGCGCCGGGGGAAGTGGAACGAGAGATCGCACGCTTCGAGGTCGCGCGCGAACGGGCGTGCGAGCAGATCACCGAATTGCAGCGGGTCACGGCCCGGCAGGTCGGAGAGATAGAGGCGAAAGTCTTCGACCCACAGCTGTTGATGCTCGAAGATCCGGAACTCGTGGATGGGACGGTCTCGTACATACGTGAGAACTTCCTGTCGGCCGAGCGGGCCTTCGACTGGCGTCTTCTGGAATTCCGATTTCGGTTCTTGGACTCAGCGCACCACATGGTCGTGGATCGCCTGGCCGACCTGCAGGACATCCGCTTCCGCGTGCTCTCTGACCTTCACGACGGCTTGGACCTCGACGTCGCCGTCCCCGACGAGCCGGCGGTGCTCCTGTTTCGTGAGCTGACACCCAGCTTTGCCGTGGGCCTGGACCCGGAGCGCGTATTGGGTGTGCTCACGATGGGTGGCACACGAGCCGCCCACAGCGCGATCATCGCTCGCACGCTCGACATTCCGGCCGTAGTCGGTATCGGCACCGACCTGGAGCAGGTCGCCGAGGGAACCCCGGTGATCATGGACGGCAGCAGCGGCCGCGTGGTCGTCGACCCGACAGCAGAAGAGCTCGAGGCGTACGAGCGGCTCGTGACGCACCTCAAGCGTCGTCAGGAAACGGGGGACGAGGGGGTCACCGGCCCGAGCCACACCCGGGATGGAGCCCGTATTAGACTGGCGGTCAACCTGGATGCGCCGGATGGAGTGCGGGCCGCCGTCAGGCTCGGCGCGGAGGGGGTGGGCCTTTTCCGCTCGGAGTTCCTCGTCATCGGTCGACGGGTCGTCCCCAGCGAAGACGAACAGTACCAGGCCTATCGTACCGTCGTCGAGGCTTTTCCGGAGCACGATGTGACGCTCCGCACGTTCGACATCGGCGGCGACAAATTCCCTCTCTTTCTCGACATGCAGTCAGAAGAAAACCCGTATCTGGGTTGGCGAGGCATTCGCGTGTGCCTCGATCGGCCCGACTTGTTTCGCAAACAGCTTCGGGCGGCGGTTCGGGCCGGCGCGCACGGTGCGCTGCGGCTCCTGATCCCGTTCGTCGTCTCCCTCGAGGAGCTCCTCAAGACGCGTGAGATGCTGCAAGAAGTCATGGCGGACACGCCGGGAGACGCGGGCGATAGGGACATCCCGCTCGGTGTGATGGTCGAGACGCCGGCAGTGGTCGAAACGCTCGACCTGCTCGCACCGCACGTCGACTTCGCCAGCCTGGGTACCAACGATCTCACGCAGTACGTGCTCGCGGCGGATCGGGGCAACGTGCGGCTCGCGCACCTGGCCGATCCTCTGCACCCGGCTCTGTTCCGTATTTACGATCGCGTCCGCGAGACGGCAGTAAGAAGCGACCTCGAGATAATGGTGTGCGGAGACCTCCCCACCGACCCCATCGGCCTGGCGGCTCTCATCGGGCTGGGGTACCGGAAGTTCAGCATCCCGACGTCGTCGTTTCCCGAAGTGCGCGAGATTGTCCGCTCCGTGTCCGCCTCCGAGCTCGAGCGTCTGTGCGACACCCTGCGTGACCGGACCGTCGCCAGTGAGATCCGCGCTCCACTGGCCGATTATGTCGAAGCGACGCTGCCAGCCGACACGGCGTCTGCCGTTCATCTCTCCGTGGGTGTCACGGGGCGTTGATTCTCCGGCCTTCGCCCGTCAGCTTTCCAGGTTTCGAGAGGCGAGTGCCGATGTTCGCCAAGCACATACGAGGACCTCGTGTCTGACGCACAAAGAGTCTTTAGCTCCGAATCCGTGACGGAGGGTCACCCCGACAAGATCGCCGACCAGATCGCCGATGCGGTGCTCGACGCGATCCTGGAGCAGGACCCGCAATGCCGAGTGGCGTGCGAGACGCTGGTGACGACCGGGTTGGCCTTCCTGGCCGGCGAGATCACCACCACCGCGACGGTGAGTTTCACGGACATCGCACGGGATACGATCCGCGAGATAGGGTACACGGACCCATCGTACGCCTTCGACGCCGATACGTGTGCGGTCCTGTCCGCCGTCGGACAGCAGTCGCCCGACATCAAGGCGGGAGTCGACACGGGTGGGGCAGGCGATCAGGGAATGATGTTCGGCTATGCTACGGACGAGACTCCGGCGCTAATGCCGCTGCCCATCACGCTGGCCCATGCATTGACCCATCGGCTGGCGGAAATCCGAAAGCGCGGGGACGTGCCCTGGCTGAGGCCCGACGGAAAGGCGCAGGTCACGATCGAATACGACGAGAGTGGGCCGAGTCGGATTCATGCGGTCGTCCTCTCCGCGCAGCACGATCCGGAGGTACACGGCGACGAGATCCGGGAAACGTTAATTCGCGAGGTCATCGAGCCGGTGCTTCCGGAGGCGCTGTACGATTCGTCGTCGGTTACCTATCACATCAACCCCACGGGCCGCTTCGTCATCGGGGGGCCGCACGGCGACACCGGCGTTACGGGGCGCAAGATCATCGTGGACACGTACGGTGGCGTTGCGAGCCACGGTGGCGGTGCGTTCAGCGGCAAGGACGCTTCCAAAGTCGATCGCTCGGGAAGCTACGCGGCGCGTTGGATCGCGAAGAACATCGTAGCGGCCGGTCTGGCCCGCCGAGTCAAGATCCAGGTGGCGTACGCGATCGGAGTGGCGGACCCGGTCTCCGTGATGGTGGAGTCGTTCGGCACGGGGAAAGTGAGCGATGAGGCGCTGGGCCGGGCGGTTCGGAGGGTGTTCGATCTCAAGCCCGCGGCGATCATCGACGTGCTGGGGCTGCGCCGGCCGATCTTTCGACGCACAGCGGCGTACGGCCATTTCGGTCGGCAGCCGACCGACGACGGTGGTTTCAGCTGGGAGCACACGGACAGGGTGGACGAGCTGGAGCGGGCCCTGTAGTCGGGATGGTTTACGAGGAGTGGGAATGGCGATAGGAGAAGCGAAGGTGGCGGCGCACGACGTCGCCGATGCGGGTCTTGCGGCGCAGGGTGCGCAGCGCGTGGAGTGGGCGCGCCGCTTCATGCCTGTGCTAGGGCAGATTCGCGAGCGTTTCGAGTCCGAGCGGCCCCTGGAGGGTCAGCGCGTGTCTGCGTGTCTGCATGTCACGACCGAGACGGCGAACCTGGTCGAGACGCTGCAGGCAGGTGGGGCGGACGTGGTGCTGTGTGCATCGAATCCACTCTCCACTCAAGACGATGTCGCGGCGTACCTCGTCGAGCATTGCGGAGTGGGCGTGTACGCGGTCCGTGGCGAAGACAACGAACGGTACTACGACCACATTCGAGCTGCGCTTGCGCATCGGCCAATCGTCACGATGGACGACGGCGCGGATCTCGTCGGGTCCCTGCACATGCTGGCGCTGGACCGTTGCGACGACCTAGCGCCGGGTCTGCGGGAATGGGCCATGGGGCTGTCGGAGGAGGAGCGTCGGGACCTGGTGCAAGGAGTGCGGGCGTCGACCGAGGAAACGACAACCGGCATCGTGCGATTGCGCTCCATGGCAGCGGCGGGCGTGCTGCAGTTTCCCGTGATCGCCGTCAACGACAGCCACACGAAGCATCTGTTCGACAATCGGTACGGCACCGGCCAGTCCACGCTGGACGGCATCCTGCGTGCGACGAACATCCTCTTTGCCGGCTCGACGGTGGTGGTGGCCGGCTACGGCTGGTGCGGTCGGGGTGTTGCGCAGCGCGCCCGGGGTGCCGGCGCACTGGTTATCGTGACTGAAGTGGATCCTCTGCGCGCTCTGGAAGCGACGATGGACGGCTTTCGGGTGATGCCGATGGAGGGCGCGGCTCCGATCGGCGATCTGTTCGTGACGCTCACGGGAGATCGGGACGTCATCCGCGAAGAACACTTCCGCGCCATGAAGGATGGGGCGATCGTGGCGAATTCGGGGCACTTCGACGTCGAGATCGCGGTGCAGAGGCTACAGGAGATCGCTTCCGAGGGCCCACGAAGCCTGCGACCACTGGTGGACGAATATGTTGTGGATGGTCGCCGGATCGTGCTTCTCGGCGAGGGTCGCTTGATCAATCTGGCGGCGGCAGAAGGGCATCCCGCTAGCGTAATGGACATGTCTTTTGCGAATCAGGCGCTGGCGGCGGAGTATGTGCTGAGCGATGCGGGGAGCGGGCTGGCAAGGGACGTGCATCGTCTGCCGCCGGAGATCGACAAGGAAATCTCGCGTTTGAAGCTCGTTTCCATGGGTATCGAGATCGACCGGCTCACAGCGGAGCAGGCACAATACCTTGAATCCTGGGACCAGGGAACCTGAGGGTGGGCGTGGGAGGCGCGTCGATGGAGAACGGCATGCGTGAGGTGGCGGTGGCTAGCCTGGGGCTGGACAAAGCCTCGAGCACTCCGGTCGTCATCCTCAAAGAGAAGGACGGAGAGCGTCTGCTCCCGATCTGGATCGGACCGGGGGAGGCGAGCGCCATTGCGATGGAGCTCGCGGGGATCGAGTTCTCGCGCCCCCTGACGCATGACCTGTTTACAGCGGTGGTGAAGGGGCTCGGTAGCGCTCTCGAGCGCGTGCTGATCACCAAGGTCGTGGACAACACCTATTACGCCTCGCTGATCATTCGACGAAACGGGCAGCTCATCGCGGTCGACTCGAGGCCGAGCGATAGCATCGCGATCGCCCTGCGAGCACGAGCTCCGATCTATGCGGATGAGGCCCTGCTTGAACTCTCTTCGCTCGAGGTCGAAGAGTCGGACTTCCCGGGCTCACCAGAACCGGAGCCGGTCGGTGAGCAAAGCGGTCTCGCAGACGAGCCGGCCGAACCGCTGGAAGAGTATCTGAAGCGGCTGAACCCGGAGGACTTTGGTCGCTTCAAGCCCTGATCGAGGCATGCCCCCGGGCCAGGAGGCCGACCCGCTCTCCCACAGGCGAAGCCTGAGAGCGCCTGCGACCGCAGCCTGCCTGGCTCTCATCTGGATGGGTGCGGTCCCGAAGTCGATTCGGTCCCCGATACAGGTAGCGCTCGAGGCTCGGTCAGCGGTACAGCAGACGGGCGGCCTGACCGGGACGGTCGTGCTGGCGCCCGACTCCGTACCGCTGACGGGCGTCGAAGTCTCTCTTCACGTGATCACGGCGGACTCGGGCGGGGTCGTCGCGACGAGTGTCAGCGATGAGACGGGTCGGTTTCGATTCGAAGTGGATCCTAGCACGCACAAAGACCCCGAATCCACCGTCTATCTGCTGACCACGCGCTACCAGGATGTCATGTATGTAGGCGATGCGCTGCACCGTCTGCCGGAGTCCGAGAGTGAGCTGAGCATCGTGGTGTTTGAATCCCGACCGGTCGGCTCGCTTCCGCTGACGAAGCGTCGGACAGTGGTGCAGGTGGCGGGGGGCGTGTTCGAGCTTCTGGACGTTTTCGAGCTTGTCAACGACTCCGACTTCACACTCGTGCGCGCGCCGGACGCCGAGTCCGGCTGGGAGGTAGCGCTGCCCTCCGGCGCCGGCCGTACAGCCAGCGCGTCCATCGGCTTCGGAAGCGGATCGTACGAGCTGTACGGAGATCGCGTGCTCTTCGATCTCTCCGTGCCACCTGGCGGTCGGACGTTCAGCGTGCGCTACCGGCTGAGCGGGCCCCTAGTACGACTGGTACTGGATCGGCCCCTCGTCGAACAGCTAGTCTTCGTCGAGGAGGGTGCGGGCGTCCTGGTTGAGGGGCTCACGCCGGCCGGTACGACGGAGCTCGAAGGAAAGCGATTCGCTCGATTTTCCGGCGCCAACCTTCAGGCCGGGGATGCCTCGACGCTTCGTCTCACGGCCGTCGCTTCTCCAAAGCGCTACGCCTGGATGGCTCTCTCTCTCGGCGTGGTCCTCGCGGCGGCCGCGCTCGTCGGATGGCGCCTTGCGGCGCGTACGCCGGCGCCCTAGGCGCCGCGTCTCCCTCGCCGCCGGTTCGGGCATGGTGCGTCCCTCCGCACTCGTGGCCACGCTTTCCATCCTGGCCCTGCTGGCCCTTGCGGCCTGGATCGGGCTCCGAGATCCCGAACGTGTGCCTGGCCGCGTGGGTGCTCCGCCAGGCGGCGACACGATACGGGTGGTGGACGACGAAGGTCACGAGCTTCGCCTTCCTGCTCCGGCAGAAAGGATCGTCTCGCTCGTCCCGGCGGCAACGGAGCTCGTCTTCGCCCTGGGGGCCGGCGACCGCCTCGTAGGTCGGACGCGATACGGCACGCATCCACGATCCGCGCGGGAGATTCCCGACGTGGGGGATGGCGTGCGGCCTTCGCTCGAGCTCGTGCTGGCTCGGAATCCCGATCTGGTGGTACTGTTCGCCGGACCGGACAACCAGGGAGTGACCGAAGCGCTTCGCCGCGCGGGTGTGCCGGCTCTGCCGATCCGACACAACTCGCTGGAGGACTTGGGAAGGAACTTGAGCCGGCTGGGAACCGTCACCGGCTGTGTTGAGCAGGCCCGAGGCCTGCAGCAGTGGATTGCGGCGGGGCTCCGCTCCGTGAGCGAGGCCACGCGCCGACTCGCTCGCCGCTCGGTGTACTATGAGGCGTGGGTCGATCCTCCGATCACCGTAGGCGCCGGCAGCTACCTCGATTCGCTCATTTCCTTGGCTGGTGGCCGCAACATCTTCGGCGATCTGGCCGCCGCATCGCCGCAAGTGAGCCTCGAGGCGATCGCGGTGCGGGATCCCGACCTGGTGCTCCTTCCGGTGACAGCAGAACAACCTCCTGCAGATCCCGGGAGCCGAGTGGGCTGGACAGCCATACCCGCCGTGGCCGAGGGGCGGATCCGGATGCTGGACTCCGATCTTCTGAGCCGACTGGGACCGCGGGTCGTGGGCGCGACCGTGAGTCTCGGCCGGGCCATTCATCCGGAGGCGACGGGGCGGTTGGCTGAGATCGACTCGAATCCTCCGCGCCGGGTGTGCCCGTGAGGCGGCTACTCGGAGTGATCGGCCTGCTGGTCCTGCTCGTGCTGTCGCTGGCCGTGGGCGTGCTGTCGGGTCCGGCCGGTCTGACGCTCGGTGACGTATGGCGCGCCGTAACATCGGGCGTCGACTCGCCGGATCGGGCGATCGTGCTCACGCTGAGACTCCCACGGGTCATCGGGGCGGTGCTGGTCGGTGCGAGCCTCGCGGTTTCGGGGGCGATCTTCCAGGCGCTGCTTCGAAATCCGCTCGCCGAGCCCTACCTTCTGGGCGTCTCTTCGGGGGCGGCGTTAGGGGCGGTCGGTGCCATCACGCTGGGCTTGAGCTGGGGGCCGGCCGGCCTGGCCGTGGCGGCATTCGTCGGCGCGCTGGTCGCGATCGGCCTCGTTTTTCGCGTGGCCCGGGTCGTGGACCGACTCGACACCCGGGTGCTGATCCTGGCGGGAGTCGTCGTGGCGGCGTTCTTTGGTGCGGGCGTGATGCTGCTGCTGACGCTGGCACGTAGCGAAACGATGCGCTCCGCCCTTCTGTGGACGATGGGAAGCCTGAGCGGAACGTCCTGGAGCATGGTCGCCGTGCTGGCCGCATGTGCCGTACCCGCCTCTTTGGCGGCCGTGGCGATCGGGCGAGACCTGAACGCCCTCGCGATCGGCGAGGAGACCGCAGCCCATCTCGGTACGACCGTAGAGCGAACGAAGCGAGTCGCCTACGTGTTGGCGTCTCTCCTGGCCGCGACGGCGGTGAGCGTCGCGGGCGTCATCGGCTTTGTCGGGTTGGTCGTTCCACACGCTGCACGCATCCTGTGGGGAGCCGATCACCGGACCCTGCTGCCGGTGAGCTTCGTGGCCGGAGGTGCCCTTCTCGTACTGGCGGACGCGACGGCACGTAGTGTCGCCAGCCCGCTGGAGTTGCCGGTTGGCGTCGTGACAGCTTTGCTCGGCGTGCCGTTCTTCCTGGTACTGCTCCGGCGCAACCTCTCATGAGCCAGATGAACGGCGGGCCAGTCCTGGAACTGAGCGACGTTCGCTACCGGTACGCACGGTCGGAGGCCGAGGCGGTCGCCGGTGTGACGCTTGTCGTCCAGGAGGGGGAGCACACCGCGATCCTCGGCCCCAATGGAGCGGGGAAGAGTACGTTGCTGCGCCTCATGCTCGGGATCCTCGGACCGAGCAGGGGCCGCGTGCTCCTGTGGGGTCGACCGTCGGCAGAATGGGAGCGACGCCAGATGGCGCGAATGGTCGGTGTCGTGGCCCAGGACCGGCCGCCGGACTTTCCGCTGCCCATCCGAGAGTTCGTGGAGCTGGGTCGCAACCCGCACCTGCGACCCTTTCAACGTCTCGGCCCCGCGGACCGCGAAGCCGTGGACCGGGCGATCCAGGCGACGGATCTACGGACCCTGTCCGAACGCCATCTCGGTCAGCTCTCTGGTGGCGAGCTGCAGCGTGCGAAGCTCGCACGCGCACTGGCACAGGAGCCTCGGGTCCTGTTGCTGGACGAGCCGACGGCACACCTGGATCTGTCGCACGGGCTCGAGTTTTTCGACATGCTCGCGGACCTGGCGAGTCGCGAACGGCTCACTGTAGTGACGGTGACACACGATCTTCATTTCGCGAGCCGTTTCGCACGCGAAGCGCTGCTCCTTTCGGAAGGGCGTCCGGTCGCCTCCGGACCGGTCCGGCGCGTACTCGATCCCTTACACCTCGAGCGGGCGTTCACATGTCCCGTGCAGGTGATCGAACTGGGCGACCTGGGCCAGCATGTGGTTCCGCTCAGCGGTCGCGGTCGCATGTCCGCCGAGGAAGGTTGATCGCGTGGGACTCGTCACGACGAGAGCCGTTGTGCTGCAGACGTACAGGTACAGCGATACCAGCAAGATCCTGCGACTGATGACCCTGGAGCACGGGCCTCGCTCGGCCGTAGCCCGGGGGGCTCTCCGACCGAAGAGCCGGTTCGGTGGCCTTCTGGAGCTTTTTTGCGAAGGCGATGCGACCCTCTATCTGCGCGAGCAGCGGGACCTCCACACGCTGTCGGGATTCGAGCTGGTGAGGGAGCGTCGAGCTCTGGGCTCGGATATGGGACGGTTCAGTGGCGCCTCGGTCATGTGCGAGCTGGTGATGCGGCTCGCCCCCGAACACCGGGACGACCGGCTGTATCACGCGCTGACAGCGGGTCTGGACGCGCTGCTGGACGCGACCCCCGAGCGGAGCGTCGCGGTCGCGCTGTCCCACGTGTGGCAGCTGGTGCGTGTACTGGGGTTCGCACCGGATCTCGGCTCGTGTCTCCAGTGCGGGCGGTCGATATCGGACGGTGAGGAGGCGCGCTTCGACTTCACCGCAGGAGGACTTCGCTGCGGCGACTGCGCTCTGCTTGGACGGCCGCTCAAGGCGAACGAACTCGCGATCCTGAGAGCTCTGGTCAAGGGTGAGGAGCCTCCGGATCGGCTCGAAGGGCCGCAGAGCCGGCTGGTGGCCGATTTCGTCCGCTACCATCTGGCCGAGGGCTCGCGGCTGCAGTCCCTGAACTTCCTTCTGGAGTCGTCGTGACCGCGAAGGGCGTGGTTGTCGGAACCGCGGGTCACGTGGATCACGGAAAGACAGCGCTTGTGCGCGCCCTGACCGGGATCGAGACAGATCGCTGGCGCGAGGAGAAGGAGCGAGGGCTCACGATCGACATCGGCTTCGCCCGACTCGAACTGGAAGACGGCCTCGAGGTCGGCGTGATCGACGTGCCGGGTCACGAAGACTTCGTGAAGAACATGCTGGCCGGGGCAACAGGCATCGATCTGCTCCTCCTCGTCGTAGCTGCCGACGAGGGGCCGATGCCCCAGACGCTGGAACACCTCGCGATCGCGAAGCTTCTCGGTGTCGAGAGAGGAATTGTCGCTCTCACGAAGAGGGATCGGGTGGAGGAGGAGTGGCTCGAGCTGGCAGCGGAGACGACGCGCGAGACGCTACAGGCCGTTCTTGGACACGACGACTGGCCGGTGCTGCCGGTCTCGTCCACGACCGGAGACGGCCTCGAGGCACTGCTCGAGGCCATAGCCGAGGCGGTGCGGGAAGCCCGAGGCAGGGCCAGTGATGACCCCTTCCGGCTGCCCGTGGACCGCTCGTTCAGTATTCGGGGGACGGGGACGGTCGTGACGGGGACGGTGTGGAGCGGCGAGATAAAAGTCGGGGAAGAAGTGCTGGTGTGCCCCGGTAGCTTCACGGCCAGGGTGCGATCTCTTGAAGTGCACGGTGAAGCGCGGAAGCGTGTGGAAGCGGGCCGGCGCTGCGCCATGGCGCTGGTGGGTGTCGACCCCACCCGCGTGTTCCGAGGCTCGGTCGCGCTGGCCGGGGCAGGCTGGATGGAGACGCAGCGGCTCGGAGCGCGGCTGCACGTGTTGCGGCGCCCGAACCGCGCCATTGAGCACGAGCAGCGTCTGCGAGTGTACCTCGGTACCCGCGAAACGATGGCCAGGGTGCTTCTGCTGCACGGGCCGCAGATCGCGCCCGGCGACACCGGGTGGGCAGTACTCAAGATGGAGCAGCCGATCGTCGCGCGAGCCAGGGATCGCTTTGTCCTCCGCTTCTACTCGCCGGTCACCACGCTGGGGGGTGGAGAAGTGGCCGACCTGACACCGCCGGGAGTCTCTCGGTGCTCGACGGAGCTGTGGTCGCGCATCCTGGACGCACCGGCCGGCGACAAGCTGGAGGCGTCAGTTCGGAATGCGAGCGGCAGCGGAGTCTCGCCGTCGGAGCTTCCGATCCTGACTGGACTGACGCGCTCGGAAGTCCAGGAACAGCTCGCCGCCGGAATGTCCGACCTCGTTCGCCTCGAGGGTCGCTGGTTCACCGCAAGCGCCCTCAAGGACGCGAAACGGGTGCTCACGAAGCGTGTCGAGAAGCTCCATGCCGGCGACCGACGCTCTTCGGCGGTCTCCCTCGAAGCCCTGAGACGTGCCGGGACGGCCTCAGGCCGTGAGCAGCTCGCGAGCGTGCTGGTGGAGCGCGCGATTCAGGAGCTCGAGACGGCAGGCGAACTTGTGATCGAAGGGCCCCGCGTGCGGCGCCCGGACCACCGGCCGGATCTCACACCTGGGGAGCTGGCCGAGAAGGGCGAGCTGCTGGCGGCGATTCAAGCGGCCGGTGTGGAACCCCCGACAGTCAGCGAGCTGGAGCGAGGGAGGGATCGAGCACTGCTGCACGATCTGCTCGGGCTCCTCGTAGAAGAGGGGCGGCTCGTCGGGCTGAGTTCAGAGATGTTCGTGGCGACGGAGGTAGCCGAATCGCTCGTCGCAGTCGCCCGCGACCTGCTGCGTGAAGGGCAGGTGGCGCCACCGACACTTTTCAAAGAAGCGTTCGGCGTTTCCCGTAAGTACCTCATTCCCATCCTCGAGCACCTGGATCGGGAGGGGGTCACTCGGCGGACTGGTGAGGGCCGGGTCCTCGCGTAAGCCGATCACTCCACGTGGTAGAGAAACCGACCGCAGTTCTCACATACGTCGAGCTTGGCGTTCCTGGCAGCCTCGGATGCCCATGCCGTGGGGACCGCCACGAAGCAGCCGTAGCAGATCCCGCTCAGAACCGGAACGACGGCCCGCAACCCGTGCTCCGTGATCATGTCGTACCGGGAGCGGACCTCAGAATCGAGACGGTCCTCGAGCTCGGCGAGCTTGCTTTCCAACAACTCGATCGCGTCGCCGATCTCAATCTCGAAATACCCGGCCTCCATCTCGGCGAGGGCGTCATCGCGTAAGCCGGCGCGCTGGCTGCGCAGATCCTGTATCTCAAGCAGCAGCTCGAGCTGGACGTGCATGCTTACAAGCCCTTGTCCTCCAGCAGCCGAACGAAGTCCTCGGGTCGTTCGATCTTGGCCAGCCTCTCCGGCACGTCCTTCTCCTTCCCGAACTGGGCAATCTTCCCGAGAACGGGGAGATACTGGTTGGACACTTCGAGCGGTGGGGCCACGATCAAGAAGATATATCGTACCGGCTTCTCATCGATCGCCTTGAAATCCAGGCCCGAGGTCTTGCGACCGAACGCAACGCGGAGCCGGTTCACGACCAGCGAGCGACAGTGGGGAATCGCGATCCCGTGCCCGATCCCCGTGGAACCGAGATTCTCCCGTCGCTTCAGCATCTTGAACAGGATACCCCTGGATTTGTCATCGAGACCGAAGAGATCGATGAGCTCCTTCAGGGCGTCATCCTTGGTGTCGGCCTCGATGTCGAGCTTGACCGTGTCGGTGGCAAAGAAATCTCGCAGCAACATGTATGGACACTCCTCACTCTGCGGGGAGGGTCTTTTCGTTTCGCCTGAGGCAAGCTTCGCCCGAGCATTCTATACCCCGAGTCGAGTATACCCGAGTGGATCGAGAACTGTCAAAAAGACCGGCTCCCCGGATCCTCTGGTATCGACCGGGTGTATTCGGCCGTGGAACGATGGGGGCGACATGGCTTCGACGTGTTGTCGGAAGCCCCGGGAGCGTGCCGAGGTGCTCGGATCCTCGCTAAACACCGGGAAAACTTTTAGTTGCCAACGACAACTTGGCGCTGGCTGCGTAACTAACACGTAGCCCGTCCTGCGGCTCGCCCGGCTCCGAGGCGGACCGAAGGACGACGATGATTCGGGCTGGCCGTGGGTCTCCGCCCCGGGGATCTGCGGTGAGACGGCGAGAGCCGACCAGGGGCTGGTCAGCGGGGGGTCGTCTGTGGACCTGTCGAGGACGAGAAGAGAACCGCAGACTACGCACGTAGAGACCGTGGTGGAAGACCTCGCGGACGCGGGTTCGATTCCCGCCGCCTCCACTCAGAAGGGACGCTCGGATGGGCGTCCCTTTCCTGTTGGAGCTTGTTCGACGTCGGCCGGTCGAGTCCGACGGGACGACCCGCGCCTGAGCTTCAGAAGACGCGGACCGGCGGAATGAACCGGCGCGGATCCGCCCGCAGGTCATCCAGCAGCGCATTGAGGTCGACGAGGGTCTTCAGAAGCTCTTCGTACAGCGCCTCATCCGTTAGCATCTGCCCCATGGACCCTTCTCCGGACCGCAACGCCACGACCAGCGAGTCGCTCCGCTCCGCGACGGTGGCGAGTGCCCGGTAAAGCGAGTCTGAGCTCAGCAGCCGGCCGAGCGTGCCTTCGCCCGCCACCAGGGCCGAGGTCAGCGAGTCCAGCCCGCTTGCGGTCGCCGTCAGCCGCTCGTACAGCTCCTCTTCTTTCAAGAGCCGTCCGAGCATGCCCTCGCCGGCCGCAATCGGGCCGAGAACGGCGTTCAGATTGCCGCCCAGGGCCACCAGCTCCTCGTACAGCTCCGCATCGACCAGCAGTTGACCTGCCGTGCCTTCGCCTGCCAGAAGTCCCTCCGTCACGTCCGCCAGATCCGACGACAGGCGCGTGAGGCCGTCCACCGCGTCGGCCGCCTGCCCGAGCAGCTCCTGGTAGCTGAGCGCGGGTGCCGAGGCCAGCGTGTCGCCGTCCGTCAGTACATCGGCGTCGGCCGAACCGGGTGCTATGTCGATCAATCGGTCGCCGAGCAGACCCTGCGTACGTACACGCGCTCGCGAGTCGGCCCGAACCTGCCTTCGGATCTCTACGTTCAGAGCGAGCCACACCGCCACCGTCTCGCCCGTCTCCGGCCGCTCCTGCGGTTCGATGAACTCGATGCGGTCCACCTGACCCGCCGACTGACCGGCTACCTGGACAGGGGCACCGGCCACGAGACCCGCCGCCGAGCTCATGAGCGTCACCACGTGATATCGCTCGCCGAACACGTTCCCCATCCGACCGATCAGAAACACGCCGACGGAGAGCACCGTGATGGCAAAGATCAACACCAGGCCGACCCGGACCTGATCCCACGTGACCTGGCGCGAACGTTTCACGACACCCTTACCCTTGCCTTTCCAGAACGACGCGACTGGAGAAGGGGCCTACACCTCGCCGGCCGAAAACGGCCTCCGTCGCGAATATTCGGCTTCCCGTCATCCCAGGAAAGCCCGCACGTACCTGTCCTCGGTCGCGAACATCTCCTCCGGCGTTCCCATGAACGTAAACTCGCCGTGGCGCAACAACGCGGTCTGACTCGAGATGCGTGCTGCGGACTTGATGTCATGGGTCACCACTACGGCGCACACTCTCAGCTCCCGTCTCAGTTTGAGGATCAGGTCATCGATCCGTTTGGTCGTGACCGGGTCGAGACCGCTGGTCGGTTCATCGAACAGGAGGAGCGGTGGCTGGTGGACGATCGCCCGGGCGATCCCTACACGCTTCTTCATACCGCCACTCAACTCGGCCGGGAGCAGGTCCTGAACCTCATCCGGATCGAGGTCCACGAACTGGAGCACTTCGGCCACGCGCGCCCGGATCCGCTCTTCGTCGAACGTCGTATGCTCGACGAGCGGAAACGCCACGTTGTCGAACACGGTCAACGAGTCGAACAGGGCCGAGCCCTGGAACACCATCCCCATCTGCTCTCTGAGCTCCAGCACGTCCTCGAGACCCGCGTGGCAGATATCGCGACCCGAAATGAGAATCTCGCCTCGGTCCGGCTTGATGAGGCGGAGGATCAGTCGCAGGATCGTCGACTTCCCGGTACCGGAGCCCCCCAGGATGCAGATGATCTCCCCCTCGCTGACGTCGAAGCTGATACCGCGGAGCACCTCGTTGTCGCCGTACGCAAGCCACACGTCCTCCAACGCGACCTTAGCCACTCCCGCTGGATCCGAGTCCGCATCCGCCGCCAGCGCCCGCTGGATCTCCGAGCGTACCTCTGCCTGGAGCTCGGACTCGGCCGGCTCGTCCGGCGGTCCCAGATGCTCGATGCTCACTCGACCAACAACGCGATCAGGATCTGAGTCAGGAAGTAATCCGTAGCTAGTATCAGAATCGAGGTCGTGACGACCGCCTGAGTGGTGGATCGACCCACCCCCTCCGTGCCTCCCTTCGTTCGCAGTCCATGGTAGCAGCTCGTCAGCGCCATGATACCCCCGAACGCGATCGGCTTGACCATCCCCTGAAAGACGTCGATCGGGATGAAACGGAAGATGAATCCGGTGTCCGCGAGCGTATAGTAAACGTTGCGCATGTAGAGGTCGGCCGTCAGGTCGAGTTTCACCACCGCTATGACAAGGCCGCCGAGGATCGCGATCAGATCGGTGATGATGGTCAGAATCGGAAGCATGAGCAGCGCGGCCAGAAAGCGGGGCGTTACGAGCTTCCTGACCGGATCTACACCCATCGAACGCAAGGCGTCCACCTGCTCGGTGACCATCATCGCGCCAATCGCCGCCGCCATCCCGGCTCCGGCACGCCCCGTCACCATGAGCGCCGTCAGTACGGGGCCGAGCTCACGCACTGCGCTCGCGCCCACCAGCCGGCCGATGTACATGACGGCTCCAAACTCTCGCATCTCTACAGCGGACTGGAGCGCGAGCACCATGCCCGTGAAGAGCCCGGTCAGCACCACGATGAACAGGGAGCCGACCCCGATCGTATCCAACTGCTGCATGAAGTCGCGTACGTAACGGGGGCGGCTCACAACCGTGCGAAGGACGCGAAGCAGTAACGCGAAGTACTCCTGAACGTCGAGCGCGAAGTCGAGGAAGAGATCCCGAACGAGCCGGGGAAGGGAGATGTCGGCGGAAGGCTCTGCCATGAGTTTCGGTTTCTTTGACTCGCTGCGGCGGCGGGGCTAAGCTTCGCGCGTTTCTCGCCGCTCCCCCACGCCCGTCGCCGAGCTCTCCGGGACGAGTTCGCGACTCCCACGCTACACGTGGCGGCAGGTTACCGGGGGCATTCGACTGGCGCAAGACGACCCGATGATGAGAGCCGACTCCACACCGGATCCGGAGGCCGTACGCGGCCTGCTGGACAACCTGCCGAAAGCGACCACGCTGGTGGTCGGCGACGTCATGTTGGATCGGTACATCATCGGCACGGTCGAACGGGTCTCTCCGGAGGCACCGGTCCCTGTGGTCTCCGTACGGTCCCAGCGTCGCGCGCTGGGCGGCGCTGCCAACGTGGCGGCTGGTATCCATGCGCTCGGCGCCCGGTGTCGTCTGGTGGGGGCACGCGGGGCCGACGGGGCAGGGAAGGCCGTGACCACACTTCTCGATCGTTTCGGAATCGAGGCCAGCCTCGTAGTGGATGAAGCCCGACCGACAACTGTGAAGACGCGTGTGCTGGCCCACGAGCAGCAGGTGGTGCGGATCGACCGGGAACAGGCGACGCCGCTTCCGACTGAGCAACGCAGGGTGCTCCTCGATCAGGCTCTCGCGTGGCTCGAGAACGCTTCGGCGCTCGTGATTCAGGATTACGACAAGGGGACACTGAGTGGGGAAACGGCGCGCCAGCTGCTCTCGGAAGCGGCCAGACGAAACATACCGTCCATTGTGGATCCGAAGCTCAGACACTTCTTCGAGTTCTCGGGAGCGTCTGTGCTCAAGCCGAATCTCCGCGAGCTGGCCGCCGCTCTCGGGGTAGAGCACCCACGCCTTGACTCCGCTGGCCTGCGGGACGTCGTCGAGCGCGCTGACTGCTCGCACCTCGTCGTCACACTCGGAGCCGACGGTATGCTCCTGTACAGCCGCGACTCGGACGACGTGGAGCGTCTGCCCGCCCGCCGCCGAGAGGTGTATGACGTGTCGGGCGCCGGTGACACCGTGACAGCCGTCCTGGGCGCAGGTCTGGGAACAGGCGCTCCTTTGCGCCGGGTCGCGGCGCTGGCCAATTTCGCAGCGGGCCTGGTGGTAACTCGTCAGGGGACCCGACCGGTTTCCGCTCGGGAGATCCGGGAGGCGCTGCCGGAAACCCGCAGCTGAATCCCGCAGGATTGAAGGAGTGACGGACTGTGGAGCGCAAGCAAGCCGTGGCGACAGAACGAGCGCCCGCTGCAATCGGGCCGTACTCACAGGGGATCTGGTCGGGAGATTTGTTCTTCTCGGCTGGCCAGATCGGTCTCGATCCTGCCACGGGAGACATCGTTCCGGGAGGGGTCGAGCCGGAGTCGCATCGGGTGTTCGACAACCTGGGTGCGGTGCTGGAAGCCGCGGGGTTGTCCCTCGACGACGTGGTCAAGACGACCGTCTTTCTGGCCGACATCGAGGAGTTCGCCGTCATGAACGGTGTGTACGCCGCCTACTTCAGCGAGCCGTTTCCCGCTCGATCCACGGTGGCGGTCGACCGACTGCCAAAGGACGCCCGGGTCGAGATCGACGTCGTGGCGCGGCGAGCGTGAGACAGCGACGATGGCTCGAGCCACCGGGTCGCGCAGGTCGATATGAGCGGCCGCACCGTGCAGGAGATCAAGCTGTAAGGGAACGGATGGCGACTGGTGTCGCCTGCGGTCTTCAAAACCGTCACGGGGCGTGGACGCGTCCTGGGTGGGTTCGATTCCCACACGTTCCCGCCATTGTACTGCTGGCTTATGTCGGATCGGCGAGTATGGGGGGCGCACAGGAACCGGCACCGGTCCCGCCGGATACGACGCAGGCGACTCCAGCGGACACACTGGCCGTGGTCACTGGCCAGGAACCGGCGGATGCGCGTGTCGACAGCGTTCCGCCGGTCAGCCCGCTGGGTGCACTGGTTCGATCGCTCGTGGTTCCGGGCTGGGGCCAGACAGCGGTCGGGAAACCTGCCAGAGGCGCGGTCTACTTCGCGGCCGCTTCCGCCAGTCTGTTTATGGTATTCAAGACACAGGCCAAGTTGAACGCGGCGCGCGACGCGGATCCCCTGAACGAGGGCCTGGTAGACTCACGCTCCTCGCAGCGGGAGAACTGGATCGTGCTGTACGGCTTCGTGGCGTTCCTCAGTGGCCTGGACGCCTGGGTGTCCACCCATTTCTGGGACTTTGAGCCGGAGGTCACCGTGCCGGAAGACGGCTCCGGGGTGCAGGTCGGTCTGCGGCTTCCCGACCCGTTCCGTTGATGCCGGTCCTGTCATGACATCGGACGACGCAGGCCGCGGTTCGGACCTCCAGATGGAGCGTAACGCCCCGATCGGCGTGTTCGACTCGGGCGTGGGGGGACTCACGGTGCTCCGCGCGATTCGAACCGAGCTTCCCGCGGAGTCCACGGTCTACCTGGGGGACACCGCTCGGGTGCCTTACGGTCCGAAGTCGCCGGACACGGTTCGGCGATACACCCTCGAGGCGGTCGACTTTCTCCTTGGGCGTGGCGTCAAGGCCATCGTCATCGCTTGCAACACGGCGACAGCCCGCGCTCATGCCCTCGTCGCCGACCGGCTCTCCGTCCCCGTGATCGGTGTCGTCGAGCCCGGCTCGAGAGCGGCGGCCTCCGCATCACGAACCGGCGTGATCGGGGTGATCGGCACGCAGGGCACGATCGAGAGCGCTACCTATGACGAGGCCATCCGCGCGGTCCGGCCCGACGCCGTGGTGCACTCGACCGCCTGCCCGTTGTTCGTGGCGCTGGCGGAAGAGGGGTGGACGGAGGGAGAGGTCGCCCGTTTGACGGCGGAGCATTACCTCCAGCCGCTCCTGGCTCGCGGGGTCGACACGCTGGTGCTCGGCTGTACGCATTACCCTCTGCTCAAGAGCCTCCTGGCCGAGATCGTGGGGCGCGAGGTTCGCCTTATCGATTCGGCGGAGGCAACCGCCCGTAACCTAGCCGAATGTCTCGTTACCGCAGGTTCGTTGGCCGAGCGCGAACCGCCCGGTGGCGCGGAATACTTCGTGACGGATGACGTCGATCGCTTCCAGGCGCTGGCCGATCGATTCCTCGAACAGCCGATCGAGCGCTGCCGGCACGTCGACCTGAGATCGGGGTCGAGCTGAGGGGTGCCTCGCGCTCTCGCGTCAGATAGGGCGTTGCCGCGAACCCGATGCGATCACGGTCCCGAATCCGGAGTGTGCCACTCACAGAGCTCGAGTTTGTGGGTACCCACGAGCGCGTACGACATGTGGTGAATCCAGTCACCCGCGTTCAGGTAGAAGCGTCCCGGCTCGACCTCCCGCAACTCCGGTCTGTGCGAGTGCCCGAAAACGATCAGATCGAAGCTCGGGTCCTCCTTAAGCAGTTTCGCGGCATAATCGGATAGTCGATCCGCGCGTTCCTTCTCATCTGCCGGCCCCGCCGCGTGGCGGTCGGACGTGCCGCTAACCCTGCCAATGAGATGAGCGGCGGCATCGGGGTGCAGGAGACGAAAAGCCGCGGCTCCCGGAGAGCTCCGGGTCGCCCGCTTCATCATCCGGTATCCCCAGTCACCGCCCGCCAGGCCGTCACCGTGCGCGACGAACGTTCTGCGTCCACCGAGGACCAGGGTCGCGCTCCCTTCGATCAGCTCGATGCCGATCTCGTCCTGCAGGAAGTCGCCACCCCACGCATCGTGGTTTCCGCCGACCAGCCGAATCCGCAGACCGCTGTCGATGAGATCGGCGAGCCTCCTGAGCACACCGAAGTGCCTGCGAAGGATGACCGTCCGATACTCGAACCAGAAATCGAACAGATCCCCGTTGATCAGCAGGTCGTCGCCCAGAGAGGGCACCGATTCGAGGAAGGAGAGGAAGGCTCGCTCATTCTCCTCTGGGACGGCGCCCAAATGGGCATCCGAGACGATCACGGTCGGTCTCTCACGCATGACTCGAAGATAGACGGCACCTCGATCCGGTCACAACGAGCGCCCGGCCATGGTCTGAGCCTGACCCTGCAAACGTTTGACAGTCCGGAGGGGCTGGGGTAGCCTGCGGCCCGGAAGTGCCACCGACCTCGCAGCCGGTCCTGGAGCTATGCACGCCCGCGATGACAGTGTCTCGATCCGTGTTCGGTATGCGGAGACCGATCAGATGGGCCGGGCCCATCACGCCCACTACCTCGTCTGGTGCGAGCTGGGTCGCACCCACTTGATGCGCGAGCGGGGGCTGGCGTACGCGGCGCTGGAGCGAACGGGCGTCTTCCTGCCGGTCGCTCACGCAGAGCTCGAGTATCGACTCGGGGTCGGTTACGACGACGAGGTCCGGGTCGAGACACAGATCGACGAGGTACGGAGCCGCAGCGTAGTTTTCGGGTATCGTCTCTTCCGGACTATGGACGAGCGCCTGATCGCTTCCGGTTCCACCAAGCTCGTCTGCACGGACAAGCAAGGCAGGCTGCAGAGGATGCCGGACCACGTGCTGGACGCACTGGACGCTGCAAAGGGCTGAGGGGAGGCCAACGCTTGCTTGACCCGGATTTTCAGCCCGCGCTACCTTACGCAACCGTAATCAACGTACTTCGCAGTCAGCTTGGCATCGTCGTGTGGTGCGCCCTGCCGGTGGCGGCGTGTGCCCCCGCCGTCGAAACGGGCCCGCCGATTCCGGAGCCCGAGACGGTCGCGTCCCGGGTCCGGCAGGCGAGCGGAATCGAGGATCCGTCGCGGGTCGATTTTTCTTGGGAATACGGGGACGAGAAAGGAACGCTCCGGGGTGAAGGCGTGGGCCGTATCAACCCACCTGACGTGTTCCGGATCGACTTTTTCAGCACCGGGGAAGGTTCGATGGCGGCGGTTCTGGTGGGAGACAGCCTCTCCACTCTGGGCCAGATCGAAGATGTCCAGCTTCCGTCGCCGCCGCTCATGTACGCGATGGCCGGGGTCTTCAGGCCGGGCTCAGCGGCTGTTTCGCGTGGATTCGAGCAGGGTGAGGAACAGGTGCTAGTGTACGAGACGGCCGGACGCCCCACCCGCCTCTTTGTATTGTGCGAGGGACGAATCGTCCGGGTAGAGGAACGACAGGCCGGCCGACTCATCCGCCGCGTCGAGCTCGAATGGGAAGAAGGCATCGACTGGCCGCGCGAGGCCGAGTACCGGGACAACGTGACGCCGAGCCGAGCGCGGTGGCGGCTGGACGACGTCCGGACGGCCGCGGAACCGTTTCCGGAGAAGATCTATGATCTCGGCACGCCAGCTCCGTAGGGTCCTTGTGGTGACCCCCGCGCTCGCGGCGGGGTGTTACGGATTCTCGGGCGGCGGCGGATTGCCCTCGCACGTCAGGACAGCATTCGTGGAGCCGGTCGAGAATCAGACGACGCGTTTCGGCCTTTCCGAGGTTCTCACGGAGCAGCTCCTCGAGGCGACTCAGAGCCGGCTGGGGCTCCGGCTTGCGGCCGAGCAGGAGGCCGATGTGATCGTGAGGGCATCGATCCAGCGATACTCCGACGATGCCGTGAGCTTCGGCGCCCGGGAGGGAGTGGGTGCCGAGGTGTTTACTCGTCGGGTGACGATCGGCGCGCGGGTTGAGATTCTCGACCTGGTGCGTCGCGAGATACTGTGGGAATCGTCGTCGGTGGCTGGTGTGGGCGAGTACGAGCCGAATACGGAAACGGAAGACGAGGGAACGGCCGTGGCGCTGGAGAACCTTGTGCAGAAGATCGTGGACGGTGCGCAGTCTCAGTGGTAGGGGCCTGAACGGCCAGCAGGGCGCGAGTCGGGTGGGTTGTCTCCTGCTCATCCTGCTTCTCGCGGCGGGCGCGTATGCGGGCTTCGTCTTCGTCGAGAGCGAGTTCGCCTACCGCTCGATGCGCGCCGAAGTGGAACGGCAGGCTGGCCTGGCCAGCCAGTTCTCCGACGACGAGATCCGTCAGGCGCTGCAAGCGCGCGCCCGGGAGCTGGGGCTTCCGCGGCGGGCGGAATCGGTGACGGTGACCCGGATTACGGGTCGACACCTGCGTATCTCCCTCAGCTACACCGATACCCTCACCATCCTGAATCGCTGGAACGTAGCCCGCCCTCGCCAAATCGAGCTTCAGCGGAGCTTCTGAGCGAGGGGGGCACCAGGTGACGAGCCGGTCTATCCGAGTCCCTCCTGGCGTGACGAGAAGGGGGCAACGTCGGCGCTGGTGGCGGGTCGCCGCCCTCCTTCTCGGTCTTTATGTCCTGTTCGGCCCACCCTCAAGCCCTGGCGCATCCGCCGAGGCCGACGCAGTCGTCGAATCAACCGTTATCGCAGGTGGCCAGAACGCCGAGGCCGAGCATGCAGCGGATCAGGAGGCACAGGCCGAGCACGTGGCGAGCCCGGGTCTCGAGCACGACGGAGGGCTCGACATCGCCGAGATGTTCCTCGTGCTCATCGCAATCCTCCTGGCCGGCAAGTACATGGGCGAAGTGGCAGAGCGATTGGGCCAGCCCGCCGTTCTGGGCGAGCTGGTCGCGGGGGTGGTGCTGGGCGGCAGTGTCCTGGGGATCATCCCGGCCGAGGGCACGGCGATGCGCGAAGTGGTCCACGTGTTCGCCGAGGTCGGCGTGTCGATCCTTCTGTTCGAGATCGGACTCGAAACCGACCTGAAGGAGATGTTCCGCGTCGGTCCGTCGGCCTCGGCCGTCGCGACCGTCGGCGTCCTCGTCCCGTTCGGTTTGGGCTTCGCGTACTGGTACTTTGGGAATCCTGCGGTTGCCGCTCCACCCGAGGGCGTCTCCTTCGCCATGGTCGCGATCTTCATCGGTGCGACGCTCACGGCGACCTCCGTCGGGATCACGGCCCGCGTGCTGTCGGATCTCGACAGGATGCATACGGCCGAGGCACGTATCATCATCGGTGCCGCCGTCATCGACGACGTGCTGGGTATCGTGATCCTTGCCGTGGTCGTCGGCCTCGCCTCGGGTGCGGCGGTGACCGGTTTCGCAATCAGCAAGATCTTCCTGTTCGCGGTTGGTTTTCTCGTGCTGGCCGTCATCATCGGGAATCGAGCCGCGCCGTTTCTGTTCAACCTCGTCGATCGGATGCGCGTCCGCGGCGTGCTGCTGGTCACCGCGTTTTGCTTTGCCCTGCTCCTGGCGGCACTGGCCGACATCTCCGGCTCGGCCATGATCATCGGTGCGTTCGCGGCGGGAATCGTCCTTTCCTCGACCAACCAGTTCGACGCCGTCGTTGAGCGCATCGCGCCCGTGGCCGACGTCTTCACCCCCATCTTCTTCGTGGTGGTCGGAGCGCCGGTCAACGTGCGTCTCTTTATTCCAGGGAGCGCCGACTTCAGCGTTCCCGTCCTCGTTGTGGGCGGGATCCTCACGATTATCGCGATTATCGGTAAGCTGGTCGCCGGGTTCGCGACCCGCCGTCCGGACGTGAATCGTCTCGCCATAGGAGTGGGGATGGTGCCAAGGGGAGAAGTGGGCCTCATCTTCGCGTCCTTCGGCCTGCGGGAAGGCATCCTCAACGGAGAGGTCTACAGCGCCATTCTCATCATGGTCATCGTGTCTACCTTCCTGGTGCCGCCGCTGCTGAAGCCGTTGCTGGCTCGCAGCGGATCGGACAGCGGCTCACTTGCCTCAGGAGTCGGAGGCCTCGGTGGAGGACATGGGGGCGGACTCGGTCACGCGGACAAGGAAGACCGACACCGCGTGGAACCCAGGGCGGATCCGGAACGCTGAACTACGCATCCGACTTCGATCCGGCTGCACGCATCCTCGAGCGGCCCAAGCTGCTGAGCCGCTTTGGCCGCCCACGAGACCATACCCTCGTGTTCACGAACGGCTGCTTCGATCTGCTGCATCGAGGCCACGCCTCGCTGCTCGCGCGAGCCCGGACACTCGGTGATCGGCTCGTCGTAGGTGTCAACTCCGACGAGTCGGTTCGACACCTGAAGGGGTCGGGACGTCCTTACATGCCGGTGGAGGATCGCGCGTACCTCCTGGCCAGCCTGCGCTGCGTGGACGCCGTGACGGTGTTCGACGAGGACACGCCGCTCGCCCTCATACGCGCCCTGCAACCCGACGTGCTGGTCAAGGGGGGCGACTATCGGCCGGAGGAGATCGTCGGAGCAGACGAAGTACACGCCGTTGGCGGGCGCGTCTGCACGCTCCCGCTGGAAGAGGGTCTGTCGAGCAGCGATCTCGTCCGCCGGCTGCGGGGCGCGTGATGGGCCCTTGGGCGCCATGGGTGACTTGACGGCTCTGGAATCCGACGGCACGTTGACGCCCTTGTTTCACCCATGAGCCCCTCGCTCCGATTGCAGGAATGAGCACGCCGATTTCAACAGTCAACGTCCGCAGACCGAGGCAAAGGCCTGTGCCGGTCACCTTGGGCGGAAGCCTTCGCGATTACCTGGAGCTGACCAAGCCTCGTATCACGCTGTTGGTGTTGATCACCACCGCGGCGGGTTACTACATGGGGAGCGCCGGCGCATTCGATCTCGTGGGGCTGGCTCACACGCTGTTAGGAACTGCGCTGGTCGCCGCCGGAACGGGCGCCATGAACCAGGTCCTCGAGCGTGACGTGGACGGTCGTATGCGGCGCACGCGCAATCGTCCGCTCCCGGCTGGTCGCCTGGGCCTTCTCCCGGCCGCTATCTTCGCACTGGCTCTCGCAGTGGGCGGGATCCTCTATCTGGGAGTCGCCGTGAACCGGCTGACGGCGCTGTTGGCCGCCGCGACCTTCCTCATGTACGACTTGCTCTACACGCCGCTGAAACGGGTGCACCCTGTCTCCCTGCTGGTGGGCGCTGTCCCGGGGGCGCTTCCTATCGCGGGGGGCTGGGCAGCGGCGAGTGGCCAACTGGATCCCGGTGCGTGGGCGCTATTCGGGGTCCTCTTCCTGTGGCAACTGCCGCACTTCCTGGCGCTGTCCTGGCTGCTCAGGGATGACTATCGGCGAGCGGGGCTCGCCATGCCGAGCGTGGAGGATTCGCAGGGATCCCGGATCCGCTTGCAGGCACTGGCGTTTACGTTGGCGCTCGTTCCGGTAAGCTTGCTGCCGGCCCTGTATGGTGTCACGGGAACGCTTTACACAATCGCGGCGATCACCCTCGGACTCTCGTTTGTGGTCCCTGCGGTCGCCTTCAACCGGCGCGCCAGCTCGGTAGCCGCCGGCCGTATGTTCCGATTCTCTCTGCTCTATTTGCCCCTTCTTCTGGCGGTCGCGGCCCTCGACAAGTCGATCTGACTGGTGCTGCAGTTGGTCGGCAACATGGTGACCGCGGCGGTCAGGGGTGTTTACTTGTGGAAGACCCACCCGGCACCAGCCGATCGGCTGCGAGGTGAGGTGCCGTGGCGAGACTGAAGCGCCGCACCTGATGTCTACTCACCGCATGAGACGACGTGTCATTGTCGCCAGTCGAAGCTCCCACAAGGCGAACGAGATCCGCGAGCTTCTGAGCGCGGCATGCGTGGACTTCGTCAGTCTCCTCGACGCCGGGATCGCACCGTCCCCCGAAGAGAACGAGCTGGAGCGCTTCGAGACGTTTGTCGAGAACGCCAGGGCGAAGGCGCGGCATTTCCATACGCGAACAGGCCTGCCCACGATTGCCGATGACTCAGGTCTGCGAGTCGACGCGCTGGAAGGTGGACCGGGCGTCCGGACCAAGAGGTTCGCCCCCGACGAGCTCGTGGCGCGGTACGGTCTGGACGAAGCGAACAACCGATACCTGCTGGATCGTCTGAGCGGGATAGCCGAAGATGAGCGCGGCGCACACTACCATTGCGCGATGGTGGCAGTCGATGAGCGGGGTGAGTCAGTCGCGGAAGGAACTGTGTACGGCCGTATCGCGCTTCATCCGAGCGGATCTGGTGGATTCGGGTACGATCCACTCTTCGTCCTGCCCACCTACGGGCGGACCTATGCCGAGCTTCCGCCCGGAGTAAAACGGGCGACCAGCCACCGAGCCCGCGCGGCGCGACAGTTAATACCCTGGCTGGATAGTCTCGACGACAGTTGAACGCCAGTAGCCGGCCGCCCGATTTGGAAAGCCAGTTTGCCGGTTGGAGATCCAGCGGACATAATACGTTCGCCTGCGCGGTGCGTGGGGCACGAGACACTCTCGTTCTCTGCATCCGAGGGCCACAGGAGGCTGCGATGAGACCCGATCGAGCTCGCATGATAACCGACGGACTGGTCTCAGGCTTCATTGGCTATCTTGCGGTCGCGGCATTCCTGGGAGTGGTGAACGTCCTCTCGAGCCGCCCACTGCTCCACACCGCGACCGTTCTCGGGCAGCTCGTAGTTGGTGGATCCGCTGACGCGCAGGGGGCGGCGATCCAGGCCGCCCCGGTGCTGGCGTACAACGCCGTTCACCTCGCGATCTTCCTCGTGATCGGGCTCGTGGCCTCGCTGCTGATCCTCGCGACCGAGCGACATCCCAACCTGTGGCTGGCGTACTTCCTGATCTTCCTGACGCTCGTGATGGCGACCGCGATCACCTTCACCGTCTTCGTGGGTCCGGTTGTAGCCGTCCTTCCGTGGTGGTCGCTCATCGGCGCAAACCTGGCTGCGGCCGTAGCCATGGGCGGATATCTGGCCTGGCGGCACCCGACGTTGTGGGCGGTGGTTGAAGACCTCGAGCCGTAGCCAAGACGACACCCGCGCGTCGTCCGCCTCGTCGCTTCGCCCGAATACGCTCAACGGGCGAACCGGCGGCCGCCATCTCCCTGGTAGGTGTACTTGATGGTCAGGCAGCCCGGCTCGGCACCCGGGCAGTAGTAGCCGAGGATCCTGAACTTCGCGTACTTACCGTCGGCGGTTCGAAGCACGTACGCGACGTCTTTTGGCGACAGGAGGTGGGAGAAGAAGCCGTAATCATACCAGCGGGCCAGCACCGAGTTGACGGTGTCGCCCCCCACAGAGATGGCGCTGACCTGGTATCCGGTGGCGGGCGCCACGTCGATCGTATCGTAATCTCCTTCGACAGAGATGACACCGGCCGCTCCTGCGAACCCGGGCCCACCGTTCACGATGAGTCTGAATCGGCGAGCCGCGAGATCCCACTGCGACGCATCGTCTACCAGGGCCGCTCGGGAGAGATCCAGCCGGGCCCATCGTTCGGGGTCACGCGCGTCCAGAGTGATGGTGCGCTCGCGGATTAGGCCCGTCGCCTCTGGCTGGGCCACGAGGTCGGAAACCGGATAGCCCGCCGGCGGTTCACGGGAGACCGATCCGATGACGAGCACGACGACCGCCAGCACGAAAAGTGCGCCGGCGAAAAGCAGCCAGATCGGATAGGAAGCGCGACTCACGAGCGTCGGGAGGGTAAGCTATGCGCCTTTTCTGCCGAGGAACCGCTTGAGGAGCGCCAGGTACACGGCCAGTCCGCAAGCCAGGAGGGCGAACACAATGCCCAGCGCCAGACGCAGACCGTCGCCATCGTCCAGATAGCGGGTGAGCTCCCACCAGGAGAACAGGGCGCAGAAGGCAAGCGCCGTTGTGATTAAGACTCTGTGAAACGCGACGATCGACATGGCAAGGGAGTTCCGGAATTGAACGCTGCACATGAATAACGCGTGCTCGGTCAAACGGCCAGGATCTTCAATCGCACGCTTTCCCCCAGGCGGTTGCTCCGACCCGCCTCGGCGAGCTAGCTATGTGGGGCTTCCGTCTCGCCGCACAACGCCGCACCTGCGTGGGGACAAGTGACCCGAAGGATTCGAACCTACGCTGAGCTTTCGGACTCCGATCGGAGCGGGCTCGCACAGCAACTGTCGGTGCTTCGGCAGCGAGTCGACCACCGTCTGGCAGCCGTTTCTCACGTCGTGGCGGTAACCAGCGGAAAAGGAGGAGTGGGGAAAAGCCTGATCTCCGGCGCGGTGGGCGCCGCGTTGCAGATGGAGGGCCAGCGGGTGGGGTTGCTGGATGCCGATATGCAGGGGCCAACCGCTGCGCGGTTGTCCGGCGCCGAGCCCGCATCGCTCCAGGTGACGGAGGACGGGACGGAGCCGGTCAAGGCTCGGACAGGTGTTCGGGTCATGTCGATGGAGCTCCTGCTCAAGGAAGGTGCGCCCCTTACATGGCATGGACCGGAGGCGGATAGTTTCGTCTGGCGAGGAGCTGAAGAACACCGAGCGTTGCGCGAGTTCCTGTCGGATGTCGCGTGGGGAGAGTTGGACTGGCTGATCGTCGACTTGCCGCCGGGCACGCAGCGAATGCTCGACCTGATCGAACTCTGTGCGCGCGCCACCGTGGTGGGCGTGACGATTCCCTCGGAAGCCGCGCGCTCCAGCGCCGATCGTGCTTTACGACTCGTTCGGGACCGCAAGGCCCGTTTACTGGGAATCGTCGAGAACATGGCCGGTTACGTGTGCGATGGTTGTTCGAAAACACGACCGTTGTTTGCGGGTTCGGCGGGTCGCCGGCTGGCGGACGCGCATGGTGTGCCGCTCCTGGGCCGGGTCCCGTTCGACCCCTCGGCGGCAGAGCTCGCCGACGCCGGAGATCTGGAAGCGATGTTGACCGCTACGACCGCCGGCGCGGCTGTGCTCTCGGTGGCCAAGCGGTTGATCCAGGAGGTTGATTCCGCATGAAGTTCCTGTGTGTGGACTGCGACGAGCAGATGCAGCTGGAGGAACGCGCCCTTCCGGGGGATGGCACGCTGGTGGCAGCATTTCGCTGTCCACGCTGCGAGTCGGTCGTGGCCATGCTCACCAACCCGATGGAAACACGACTCGTGTCCTCGCTTGGCGTGAAGATCGGTGGGGAAGAGGTGCCTGACCAACCTCTCCAGGGCGTTCGTTCCAGTATGAGCGGAGGACGAGAGGACGCGTTCACCGACGAGCCGATCCCGGCAAGCACCACCGCTGTTCGCTGGAGCGTGGAAGCAGTGGAGCGCCTGAACGGAGTGCCAAGGTTCGTGCGCGGGATGGTCAAGAGACTGTACGTGGAGTACGCCCGTGAGCGGGGCATCACAGAGGTCACCCCCGCCGTGATGGACCAGGCTCGCTCCGATCTCGGGCTGGAGGGGATGTAGGGTGTCCAGCAGAGACGATCGCGAGATCGCGGGTCTTCGGGTCCACATCGATCGCGACCTGTGCGTCGGCTTCGGCGATTGCATCGACATCGCCCCGGAAGCGTTCGCGCTGGACGAGGAGGGGATTGCCGAGATCCTGTCTGCGGAATCGCTCGAAAGAGAGCGTTTCCTCCGCGCGTGCGCGGCGTGCCCGGTGGACGCGATCACGGTGTGGCGAGCGAACGGAGACGCGCTGTTGCCGTGACCGTCCGTCTGTCGGTGCGAGAACTGACGTTTCGCTACCCAACGGGGCGAGCTGCCCTCACGTCGTGCGAGTTCGACGTAAGCCTCGGCGAGGTATTCGGGGTGATCGGGCCCAACGGGTCCGGCAAGTCCACTCTCCTTCGACTGCTGGCGGGGACCTTGAGACCGACGTCCGGCCGTATCGAAGCGGAGCTCGACGGTCAGCAGGCGGGTGCCATCGTGGCCGTGTTCGACCGACTTCCGTTCGTCGACGCCCTCTGCGGCCGCGAAAACGTAGAGACAGTCCTGGCACTTCGAGGCGTCCCGAGGTGCGAATCCCGGTCCGCCGCCGCACGAGCGCTGGCAGCCTTGGGGCTCACCGATCGGGCCGAGGATCCGGTTTCGAGCTACTCAATGGGAATGCGACGGCGTCTGGCCCTTGCAGAAGCCTTTGCGTCCCGGCCGCTGCTGTTTCTGCTCGACGAACCGACGTTGGGGCTCGATCCGGAGGGGCGTACGACGCTGACAAGAGCCCTGAGGGAAGCGGCCGCCGGGGGCGCTACCACGGTTCTCACATCCAATGACACCGACTTTGTCTCGACCGCCTGTGACCGGGTGCTGTTGCTGCACCGGGGTGAGACCATTGCGCAGGGACAGCCGTGGGAGCTGGTCGAAGGGCTTGGAAGGCCGACGATCATCGTGGTAGAGCTGGATGGGGGGACAGAAGGCTTCTCGCAGCGGTCAGGGTCGAAGCTTCCGGAGGGTCTCGACCTTCTCGGATTCGAGAGCGAGTCTCTTCGCGTCGCCTCGAGCGGGGGGAGCGCCAGGCTGACCTCCCTGTGCGCCTGGCTGGAGGCACAGGGGCAAGTTGCCCGAGCGATCCGCGTTCACGCGCCGGCTCTGGGGGATGTCTTTCTGCAGCTCACGGGAGTCGGGCTCTCGGCGGAGGATGAGGTGTGAGGAACCCCGGCGTCACCGCGTTTCCTGTGTGGCGCCTCCAGCTGCGGAAGGCCCAGCGGAGGAGGAGGCTGCTGGGCTGGAACTTCCTGGTCCCGGTCGTTCTGCTGTTGCCTGTCGCGCTCAGCGCAGCGGCGGCCCCGCATCGTTCAGTGGTGTACAGCTTGTTCGTCGTCTTCTTCGGTACGTTCGGCAGCTGCATACCGTTGGTGGGCGATCGCGCCCGCGGTTGGAACGAGAAGGTGCTGCTCACCGGGTATCCTGCCAGCCGTTGGCTCGCCGAGCGTCTAGCGGCGGAGGCGGCGATCGACACCATCCAGCTCACTCCGACCCTCCTTCTGCTGCTTTGGATCGGCCGGGCGGATCCTGGAGTGTACGGCCTTGCCATGCTTGCCGTGGGCCTCGCCCTGCTTGCCGCAAACGCGATCGGCAGCGTCATCGCCGCGCTCGTGGACTCGGTTGCGGAAGCTGCGCTGGTTTGCGGCACGGCCGCGCTCTTGGTTCTTCACTTGAGCGGCGTCTTTCGCGTCCCAGTCACCGGAAGCTGGGGGTGGCGGGCCGAGCGGATGAGCTCGTTTCGCCCTTTGTCCGAGACGATGGATCGGATGGCTGGAGTCGGCGTCAGGTGCGACATCGGTGTGGGTGATTGGCTGGCGCCGCTTCTCGCCACTGCGGCTCTGCTCGCGTTAGGGGTAAGCTTCGCCCCTCGAGTCGCTTCTTCCGCCTCGCGAGCAGGCCTCGCCCGCCGGCCGGATCGCCCCCTGGACCCGGTTTGACGGCGACGTGGGGGCTCGCTATATAGTCAGCCCGTCGCTATCTCCGCGATTGTAGAATCCAGCCGAACGACGCGGGCCGCAGCCCGCTGCTACGATACATAAGCATCCCGGGCTCGGTTGAGCGCCGGGCTAGGCCGACGCTGAAGCGGCGCTCTGACGGCGGGCACGCACCTCGCCCTCCCGATGTGGAGCGCGGAGGAGCGGATGTATCGAGAGCTGCTTGTACCCGTCGATAACTCGCAGCACTCCGACTGGGCCGTCGATCGTGCGATCGAGCTGGCCTCCTTCGCCGGTGGTCACGTGACGGCGAATCACGTGTACGCCGCTCGCCTCCACGACGTTCGATTTCGTCAGCTCGAGACCGGTCTCCCGGCGCAGTTTCAGACGGCCGACGAGATCAAGCGTCAGCGACGCATCCACGACAAGCTGATCGAGAAGGGACTTCAGCTCATCTCCGATAGCTTCCTCGACCAGGTGACCCGTCGCTGCCGTGATTCCGGTGTGCCCGTTACGCGGCAGCTGCTCGAGGGGATCAACTACGAGGAGATCATCGCCGAGACGAACGACGGCAAGGGGCAGCTGCCGAGTCTGATCGGCTTCGATCCGAACATCGCGGCAAATTACGACGGCGGAGAGGTCGTTCGGAGCGACGTGAGCATCGGGGATGATGGCCGTCTGGTCGCCGAAAGCGAGGATCCGGAGCACAAGCTGGTAGGCTCGTCGGGACGAGCCTACGACCTTCTGGTCATGGGGGCTCACGGACTCGGCAGGCAGCCGTACTCCCAGCTCGGAGGTGTAGTCTCGCGGGTCGCACGGTCGGTATCGAAGGATCTGTTCGTCGTTCGGGATGGTGCGCCTCTGGCTGGCGGGCGGTTCATGGTGTGTGTGGACGGGTCCGCTTACAGTTACAAGGCCGTGCGTCTCGCCCTGCAGCTGGCGAGCGAGTACGGTGCGGAGCTTTGTCTGTGCAGCGCCTTCGATGTCGAGTACCACCACGTCGTCTTCAACAACATCAAAGACGTGCTCTCGGTACAGGCCTCGAAGGTCTTCAAGTTCGAAGAGCAGGAAGAGCTCCACAACAACATCATCGACAAGGGACTCCTCAAGCTGTGCCAGGCGAACATCAAGCGCGCTGAGGTCATGGCGCAGGAGTACCCCGATGTCGCGGTCACTTCCCAGATTCTGATCGGCAAGCCGTTCCAGGTCGTGCTCCAGTGGGCGGAGGAGATCGAGCCGACTCTGCTCGTCGTGGCGCGTCACGGCGCGCACCGCATAGACGGCACCCAACTCGGGTCGCAGGCAGACAATCTCATCCGTCTATCGCCCTGCAACGTGCTGCTGATCGGAACGGAAGACGTCCGCCCGGATGACGTTCCTTGGATCGAGGAGGACGGCGAGTCGGGCCTCGAGTGGGCACCCGAGGCGGAGGTTCGTATCCTCCGCGTGCCTCCCTTCGCACTCGGGATCGCACGCCGTGCGGTCGAGGAGTTCGTGCTGGAAAACGCCGAGTACGACGAATCGGGGCGTCCGATTGTCACCAATGAGTGGCTGGACACGGCTATCAAGAAGCTTCTGCCCACGCACATGCAGCTCATCATGGGTGTCGGGGACGCCGAAGAGCTCGCGCTCGCGGAGCTGAAAGCCGAAGAGGCGATGCAACGTACGGTCGTGTTGACGAGCGACGACGATGTCCTCAGCTCAGCGCTCCCGGTCGAAGCGACGTGTCCGTACACCGGCCATGCAACGACTCGAGACCGCACGGTTGAGGACCCGATCGTGTGGACGGAGGAGGCTTACGCACGACTGTCTCAGGTGCCTCTTATCGCCCGCCCTCTGGCGAGAAACACAGTGGAGAAGTTTGCCCGGCGCCAGGAGATGTGGCGGATCACAAGCCATGTGATGGACGACAACAAACAGGCCATGATCGAGGCCGATGAATTCGACATGGATACCATGCTCGTGATGTTCAACGAGCTGAAGGCCAAGCAGGCCCGGGCCGAGGCCGCTGGTGTGGACGGGATGAGCGGCGAGATGCGTCGTTTCATCGAAGAAGCCAAGGCGAGCGGTGTGACGCGGTGCCCGATCCGCGACATCGAAGAGCAAATGGCCGACTGCCCGGTGGACTTCAAGACGACGACGCCCGAGGAGGCGAAGCGCGCGGTGCAGGAGTTCCTCGAGCGTCAGGATGGAGGCAGCGCTGAGGCCAACTCGAGCTGAGATGGGCGACCTGAAGTACATCCCGCACGTTGTCGCTTGGAACATCACGCGCCGCTGCAACCTCGCGTGCGCGCACTGCTATATCGCCGCCGGCGCCTGGCACTCGGACGCTGATGAGCTGCCCACGACCGAATGCATCAAGATCGTCGACCAAATCCTCGCTGTGAACCCGGCTCCGATGCTGATCCTGAGCGGCGGCGAGCCGCTGGTGCGCCAGGATCTGGAGGAGATCGCGGCATACGCCACGAGCGCAGGAGCCACGGTCGTGGTCGGCACGAACGGTACGGGGCTTACCGAGCAGCGCATCGCGTCACTCAAGGACGCCGGGGTGAGCGGTGTGGCCGTCAGCGTGGACTCTCTTGACCCCCGATACCATGACCGCTTTCGACACGGCGCCGGGGCTCTAGTTGACACGCTGGCCGCCGTCGAACGGCTGCGCACCGCGCGGCTCGACTGCGTGATCCAGACGACTGCGACCCGTGGCAACAGGGGAGAGATCGGTCGACTGGCCGAGTGGGCCGCCTTGGCGGGTGCGGTCGCCTTCAACGTCTACTTCCTGGTCAGCACTGGCCGTGGGGAGCGTATGAGGGGCCTGTCGCCGGCCGAGAACGACGACTTGCTCGAGGAGCTCCTGGAGCTGGAACAAGTCTACCGAGGGCGGATGATGGTTCGCTCCAAGTGCCAGCCGCAGATCATGCGGCACGCTCACCTGTCCTCGGCGGATTCGCCGCTCCTGAACTACGCCACCCGCTGTCCCTGTGGTGTGCACTACTGCCGGATCACCCCGGAAGGCTCGGTCACACCGTGTCCGTACATGCCGGCCGTCGCCGGAGATCTCCGCGAAGCCACCTTCGACGACGTGTGGACCGGGTCACCCCTGTTCCATCTCTTGCGCCGCGGCGAGTTGGGCGGAAAGTGCGGTCGCTGCGAGTACCGCGAAGTGTGCGGTGGCTGTCGGGCCCGAGCCTACGCGCAGGATGGGGACTTTCTGGACGAGGATCGCTCGTGCGCCTACGAGCCGGACGGCACGACACCTGTCGTTCGGACGAGCTGCGAGGCGACGTACGGGGCGGCAGAGCACGCGACCGAGCTCGAGTGGACGGTCGAGGCAAACGACCGAATCGCCCGAGTGCCTTCGTTCGTGCGGGCGGTCGTGGTGCGGAGGATCGAAGACTATGCCCGGCGACAGGGAGAGAGGCGCGTGACCGCCGAGCTCATGGCCCGCGTTCGGCGGGAGATGCCGGTCGATTTCTCCCGTCGGCTACCGTTCTTCGTGAGGGATCGTGTCACGTGAGCGAAGGCGTATGAAGACCGGCCGATTCCTGCGATCTCTGGCTTTGGCCGCGGCGGTGCTCCTCCTGATCGCTCCCTCGGCGGCCCTCGCGCAGGAGGGCGTGCGGGCCTACGGAGACTTCCCGGTGATCGGAGCCCGCGGGGCGGTGTGGATCGCCGCGCAGGTCCACCTGATGTTCGCCGCTTTCGTACTTGGCGTTCCGATGTTCGCGGTGGTGGTGGAGGCAATCGGCATCTTCGGAGGTGACCGCCGCTACGACAAGCTTGCGAAGGAGTTCACGCGCCTGCTGCTTATCGCGTACAGCGCCACGGCGATTTGGGGGGCCATTCTCGTCTTCACGCTGTCGAGCCTTTATCCGGTATTCTGGGGTTATCTGACAACGATATTTGGCCCCTCAATGTGGTTGTACGCCGGCCTGTTCCTCGTCGAGTCCTTTACCCTCTACGTGTACTATTACGGCTGGGAGCGCTGGCAGAAGGGGCGAGCCAAACTGACCCACCTCGGTCTCGGCGTGCTGCTGAACGTATGGGGCACGGTCGTGATGTTCATCGCGAACGGATGGCTCACGTACATGATGAGTCCACCGGCCACGGTCACTCCGGACACGGCGCCGGACACGGTCCAACTGTGGAGCGCCCTGGCGAACGCCACCTGGATGCCGATCAACATCCATCGCCTGATCGCCAACGTAGTGTTTGGCGGTGCGATTGTGGGCATGTACGCCGCGTACCGGTTCCTGGCGTCCCGCAGCGAGGAGGAGCGCGCCCATTACGACTGGATGGGTTACGTAGGGAACTTCATCGCGATCGGCGCACTCATCGTTCTCCCGTTTGCGGGCTATTGGCTCGGACGCGAGATCTACGAATTCAACCAGCAAATGGGCATCACGATGATGGGTGGCTTCATGAGCTGGTTGTGGATCATCCAGGCTTTTTTGATCGGCGTGCTCTTCCTTGCCGGCAACTACTACCTGTGGACCGGCATGGGCCGCATCCCCGGTGCGGAGCGTTTTACTCCGTACGTGAAGTGGATGCTCGTCGTCCTCGTGGTGGGTGTGATCGTGTGGGCTACTCCGCACACCATGATCGCCAGCCGAGACGAGATCGCGGCGATGGGCGGTACGCATCACCCGTTTCTCGGCGTGCTCGGC
Organism: Gemmatimonadota bacterium; assembly: GCA_039587755.1. Taxonomy (GTDB): domain Bacteria; phylum Gemmatimonadota; class Gemmatimonadetes; order Palauibacterales; family Palauibacteraceae; genus JBDHBD01. Next base: position 325,996 of record JBDHBD010000001.1, read on the forward strand.
CTGATGAGCGCCAAGAACACGGCGGTCAACCTGATGATTCTCACCACGTTCCTTTCCTTCATGCTGTACCGCCGCGCCAACAAGGTGCCGACCGTGGGCTGGGCCAGGACCGGTACGGTCGTGCAGGGTGTCGCGCTGAGCGTCGCTGCGCTGGTGGTCGTGTTCTACGGCGTGTACGGGTACTTCGTGACGGCGATCGTGCGGATCGGGTTCAGCGTCTACCAGGTGCTGGCAGTGTTGGCGGCCATGCTGTTCGTCGTCGCGCTGGACATCGGGCTGATGAGAGGTGCCGAGTCGAGGGGCGCCATAAGGTGGGGCCACATGCCGGCGCGCTCGCAGTACGCGCTGTTCATTCTCGCCGTGACGTTTACGTGGCTCATGGGACTGATGGGCTTCGCTCGGAGCGGGATTCGTCAGCACTGGCACGTCTACGAGGTGATCCGTGACACGAGCCCGCAGGCGGCGACCCCGGCGCTCGGACCCGCGGCCACGATGATCAGCGTGTGCGTGCTGATCTTTCTCGGACTGGTGGCACTGATCTTCTGGCTGGGTGGTCTGGTGGAGAAGCCGGCGTACAAGGACCAATCGAAACTCGCCGTCTCCGGCGGGACGGTCGCCCCAGAGCCGATCACGGAGGGTGGCTGACCATGTGGCGTACCAACCTGGCGATCGCGCTCACGGTGCTGGGCACGCTGGCGGTCTACACGGCGGTCGCCAACGTGATCCCACAGGTGGAGTCCGACGTGCCGACCGAACTGTCGCTGTCGGCCGATGTTACCGTTGAAGAACTGGTGGCAGCGGGCGAGGAGGTGTACATGGGCACCGGTGGCTGCGTGGCCTGCCACGGGCTGGGAACGCGGGCTCCGGACCTTCTGGGCGTCGCCGGTCGAGTGTGCGAGACGCGCAGGCCCGGCTTGGGCTGCAAGGAATACCTGTACGAGTCGCTCACCGATCCGGGTGCCTACGTGGTGGAGGGGTTCCAGCCGATCATGCCCGACATGCGCCGTAATCTGTCCGAGCAGCAGGTGTGGGCGACGGTGGCGTACCTGCAGAGTCAGGGGGGCGAGGTGACGGTGACGGCCGACGATTTCGGGAGCAGCACGGGCGCGTCGGAGCTGGGTGCCGAAACCGGCTCGCCGGCCGCCGGCAGTCTGCCGCCCATCGCGGGCGACCCCGCGGATCCCAAAGCGCTCCTTCGGTCGGCCGGCTGCGTGGCGTGCCACGTACTGGATGGCGAGGGAGGTCCCGTGGGTCCTCCCTTCGACGGGATCGGTGCCCAACGGGACGCGGACTACCTTCGCCGGTCCATTCTGTATCCGAATGCGGACACCGCCCAGGGCTACGAGACGTTCGCCGGCACGATGCCGGTGACGTTCGGCGAACAGTTCACCGCGGCACAGCTCGAGGCGATCGTGAGCTTTCTGGCGGGCCGATGAGTGAAGCACGGCGCCAGGTCGGCCACCCGTTCTGGCAGGCGGTGGTACTCCTGGTGGGGGCTTACGTCCTGCTTCGGTACGGTCTGGTCCATCTGCCGCCGCTTCTCGGCGTAGCCAGTGCGCCGGTGCCGCGATCCGTGCTCTGGCAGTACATGCTCACGGTTCTGGTCGGCGTGCTGCTCTATGTGAGCGCCGATGAAGAGCGCTGGCGCCGCTTCAGGGAACCCCTGCACCTGCTACTCGTCGATCCGGGGAAGCGGCCCCTGCGTCTCACCCTGGGCGTGCTCGTTCCGCTCGCGGTCGGGTTGCTCACCTACCGCGGGATGAGTGCGGCAGCGGGTGCCCCGCCGTCACTCCGTTCCGTGCACCCGGCGCCGCCCGGCCAGATCACGTTCCGGGGCGAAACGCTGCGCCTCGAGGGGCTCGAGAACCCACTGCATCACAGCGGGTCGCACGAGACGCACCTGGCCGACGGAGCGCGCGTGTACGTGCAAAACTGCGTGCCGTGTCACGGGGATCGTTTGGACGGCGAAGGCCACTACGGACATGCGTTCAATCCTCTGCCAGCCGACTTCACGAGCAACGGTACGATCGCTCAGCTGACGGAGAGCTACGTCTTCTGGCGCATCGCGAAGGGAGGGCCGGGTCTTCCGAAAGAGGGTGCACCCTGGAACTCCGCGATGCCGGCATGGGAACCTTTCCTCACCGCGGACGAGATCTGGGCGGTCATCCTCTATCTGTACGAGCAGACGGGCTGGACCCCTCGAACGTGGGAAGCGACCGAGGCGGGAGGTGGCTCGTGAGACCTGCCAGGTTTTTCCGCAGCCGCCCGTTCGGGCGTTCCGCCCGGTCCACCACGATCGGTTGGCTCAGCAGCACGGTCCTGCTCGCCGGCGCGGGAGCTACAGCCGCCCAGGACGTCGAACGTGGACGTCTGGTCTACGAGGAATGGTGCGTCGAGTGCCACGGGACCGAGGGTCGGGGAGATGGCCCGGCCGCAGCGTACATGCTGCCGAGACCGCGCGACTTCGTCCAAGCCCGCTATCAAGTGCGCACGACGGGTCCTGGAGAGCTGCCGACCGACGACGATCTGCGTTTGGTTCTTCGCAACGGGATGCCCGGCACGGCCATGCCGGCGTGGCCTAACCTCAGCGGGGATGAGCGAGACGCGGTGATCGCTTACATCAAGGAGTTCTCGCCCTTCTTCGAGGACGAGGCACCCACGGCGATGGATTTTAGTCGAGATTCGGGAGTCAGAGACGAGTCGCCCGCTTCGGGGGTCGAAGCGTACGAGAGGCTCGAGTGCTGGAAGTGCCACGGAAGCGAGGGACGGGGAGACGGCCAGTCGGCGCCGACTCTCGAAGACTGGCGGAAGCATCCCATCCGTGCGGCGGATCTGACCGAACCGTGGACCTTCAACGGCGGTATGGGCGCAGAGGCAATCCACACGCGTTTCCTCACGGGACTCGATGGCACGCCGATGCCAGCTTACAGCGACGCGCTCGCATCGAGCGTGGTCACCGAGCGTGAGCTGTGGGACTTGGCTCACTATGTCGCCGGTCTCGGACCGGCTGATGCCCCCACGCAGAGCGACTTGATTTTCGCCGCGCAGGCGGACGAGGGACTCCCACAAGGACCCAGCGATGACGCGTGGGTGGAGGTGGAGGCGTTCTTCGTGCCGCTGGTCGGCCAGGTCATACAGAAGCCGCGGCAGTTCGCACCGACGGTCGACGGCGTCTGGGTTCAGGCCCTGCACGACGGGAACAACCTCACGGTACGCCTGACGTGGAACGACCCATCCCGCAGCCCGGATCCCTCGTGGGACGAATGGCAGACAAAGATATCGGAAACGCTGTACGCGGACGGCGAGTCCGGTGGTGGAGAACGCACGGAGTATGAGGTGGAGTCGGCACCCCTGCCGCTGCCGGATGGTCTCGCGGTGCAGTTTCCGCCGCAGATCCCGGACGGTCTGGAACGGCCCTACTTCCTGATGGGCGACCCGCGTCGCCCGGTGAGCCTGTGGCTGTGGGATAGCCAGACCGGACTTGGTCAGGCGACGGCTCGTGGCCTCGGTGAGATCGAGGCGCTCGGCTCGGGTGGTCTCACAGGGCAGGCGGACTACGAGGCCGGCCAATGGCGGCTCACGACTAGCCGAGCACTGCTCGCTCCTGATGGCTCAGCTCTGTCGTTCCGCGAGGGAGTGGCGATCCCGATCGCGTTCTTCGCTTGGGATGGGTCGAGCGCGGAAGATGTGCGTCGCGGCTCCGTCAGCGGCTGGTACTACCTCTATCTGGAGGCGCCGCGTTCAGCCGCCGTGTACGCGTTGCCGCTATTAGCCACGCTCGTCACTGCCGCGATCGCGCTGCTGCTGGCGGTGCGCGCTCGTCGGAGTGCCGCACACCCGATGGAGATGACTGCGCAAACGACGTGAGAGCGGGGATTCTCGAGAGCACCCGCTGAACCCGGAAACGGAGGCTGGAATGATTCTGAAGCGATGGATGAACGGACTCGTGATGGTCCTGATTGGCTCCGCCTTGGCCTGTGGCGGCGGAGACGGAGGTGGTGAACCGGCGGCGGAGACGGGAGGCGAGGCAGAACCGGCGGCCGCGGCACCCGTGGTGGACCCTGCCACGGCTGCGACGATCCAGGGCATGGTGGCATTCGAGGGGACGCCTCAGGCTACGACCGAGATCGACATGTCGGATGAGCCCGCGTGCGCGGAAACGTACACGGAAGGACCGCCGATGACGGAGGGAGTGGTTACGGGGAATGGAGGGCTCGCTAATGTCTTCGTGTACGTAAAGGAAGGACTGGACGGCGGCTTCGGCACCCCATCCGAGCCGGTCGTACTCGACCAGCGCGGATGTCGATATCGTCCTCATGTACTGGGCGTTCAGAGCGGACAGACCCTGCTCATCCGTAACAGCGACCCGCTGCTGCACAACATCAACACGCAGTCCACGGTGAATCGCGGATTCAACATCAGCCAGCCGCAGGCGGGCATGGAGTCAACCCGCGAGTTCAGTCGCGCCGAAGTGATGATCCCCGTCAAGTGCGACGTGCACGGATGGATGCAAGCATACCTGGGCGTGGTGGATCACCCTTACTACACGGTTTCCGACGGCGGTGGCTCGTTCACCCTCGCTTCGCTTCCCCCCGGGACCTACACGCTGGAGGCGTGGCACGAGGTGTTCGGGACCATCACGCAGGAGGTGTCGGTGGGCGCGGCCGAAACGGCCGAGATCACGTTCGCGTTCAGCGCGGACATGGCGAAGGACGCGCACGTGCCGCTGGGCGAACCGCTCGTCCTTCACGCCCACATGGGATTCGACCACCAGGGAGCTTCGGTGTCAGACAGCCGCTGAGCCGCCGCGAACTCGTCAACCGGTAGGCAGGAGGAAGCATGGACTGGACGCTGCCGCTCAACGCGTCGACCCAGGGAGAGATGATCGACCGGCTCTTCTGGTTGATCCTGGTGATTACCGCTATCGCCCTGGTGGTCGTAGAGATCGGCGTGGTGTGGTTCCTATGGCGTTATCGCGGCCGGGAAGGTCGCCGCGCTCGCTACACGCACGGCAGTGCCGTCGCGGAGATCGTCTGGACGGCGATACCGGCTCTTGTCGTCATCTTCTTGGGCGTGTACAGCGGCCGGCTTTGGGCCCAGATCCGAGGTCAGAACTCGTTTCCGGAAGACGCGCTGACAATTAGCGTTGTGGCGACACAGTTCGAGTGGAATGTCACCTATCCGGGGGCCGACCGTGAGCTGGGGAATGGGGACGATTTCACGGTTCGAAATCGGTTCGAGATCCCTGTCGGGGAGCCAGTCATCGTACGCCTGGAGTCCGAGGACGTGATTCATTCCTTCTTCATTCCGCAGCTGCGCGTGAAGCAGGATGCTGTGCCGGGGATGATCATCCCGATCTGGTTCGAGGCGACCCGGACCGGTGAGTTCCAGATCGCCTGCGCCGAGCTGTGTGGACTGGGTCACTACCGCATGCGGGCCAGGGTCAGGGTGCGGGATCAGGCATCATACGAAACCTGGTACCAGGAACAGAGCGCCGCTGTCGAGGCGGCCGACTGAATCTCGATCGAACGAGATAGGGACGAATGGCAACCATTGTGGCCGAAGGGACTGGGACACCGGTGCTCGAGCTCGAGCACGAGATCCCGTTCATCCGGAAATACGTCTTTTCGACCGATCACAAGACGATCGGCATTCAGTTCCTTTTCATGAGCCTCTTCTTCCTGCTCGTGGGGGCGGTGCTCTCGGTCTTGATCCGTTACCAGCTTGCCTGGCCGGGGAAGGCGATTCCTCTGGGCTCGGCTCTGCCGGAGACGATGGCACCCGACGGCATCATGCTCCCCGAGTTCTATAACTCCCTCGTCACGATGCACGGGACGTTCATGGTGTTCTTCGCCATCATGCCGCTGCTCGTCGGGGTGTACGCCAATTACCTGATTCCCCTGCAGATCGGCGCGCAGGACATGGCTTTTCCGAGGCTCAACATGGCCTCGTTCTGGATTTCGGTGCCGGCCGGTCTGTTGATGCTGGCCAGCTTCGCCGTAGAGGGTGGGGCAGCCGGCGCAGGCTGGACGTCATACGCGCCGCTGAGCGCTCGGCCGGATCTGAGCGGTGTGTCGCTCGGTCAGCAGATGTGGATTATCAGCCTCGTCGTGCTCGGTCTTGGATCCATCCTCGGCGCGGTCAACTACATCACAACGGTCATCAACATGCGTGCACCCGGGATGACGTGGTTCCGTCTCCCGTTATCGATATGGGCCCTCTTCATCACGGCCATCTTGGTGCTGTTGGCGATGCCGGTGCTGTCGGCGGCGATGATCATGTTGCTGTTCGACCAAACGATCGGCACGAATTTCTTCCTGGCCTCAGAGGGGGGACAGCCGCTGCTATGGCAGCACCTGTTCTGGTTCTTCGGTCACCCCGAAGTCTATATCCTCATCCTGCCCGCCATGGGCTTCGTGTCGGAAATCATCGCCAACGGTTCGCGAAAACCCATCTTCGGCTACCACAGCATGGTGTTCGCGATCATCGCGATCGCGCTGCTCGGCTTCATCGTGTGGGGCCATCACATGTTCCAGAGCGGGATGAACCCGACGCTGGCCATGAGCTTCATGATCTCCACCATGGTCATCGCGGTCCCGTCGGCCATCAAGGTGTTCAACTGGATGGGCACCCTCTGGGAAGGCAGCATTCGGTTTCATGTGCCGATGCTGTTCGCCGTCGGTTTCGTCATGATGTTCGTGATCGGCGGGCTGAGCGGAATCTTCATGGCCGCCACACCGGTCGACATCTACATCCACGACACGTACTTCATCGTCGCCCACATCCACTATGTGCTCTTCGGGGGGAGCCTCTTCGCGATCTTCGGGGCCATCTACTACTGGTTCCCGAAGATGTTCGGCCGGATGATCAACGCGACGGCGGGCAAGATCCACTTCGCGCTCACGTTCGTCTTCTTCAACGTGACGTTCTTTCCCATGCACGGGCTGGGGATGGGCGGGATGATGCGACGCATATACGATCCTCAGCAGTACGAGCACATCGCCGGTATGCAGGATACCAACGTGCTGGTGACGCTGGGAGCGCTGGGTCTATTCGCGACCGGGCTATTCTTTCTGGTGGTCTTCTTCTACAGCCTGTTCTGGGGCAAGAAGGCCCAGGCGAACCCGTGGAACGCGACGACCCTGGAATGGCAGACGCCGTCGCCGCCCATGCACGGAAACTGGAGTGAGATCCCCGTCGTCTACCATGGTCCTTACGAGTACAGCCACCCCGAGATGGAGAGGGACTGGCTGGCACAGAACGAACGGCCGGATGTCGTTTCGCCGGTAGCGCATTCGACCGCGGATGGATCTTGATCCGGCGAAGCGGGGAAGTGAGCACAAGAACAATGAGCGGAGCGAACGCATGACGAGTCACGCGGCGACCGTCGAGTCCGTCCTTCGACGACCCGAACCGGGACTGGGCGTCTACGACAAGAAGGTCGGGATGTGGGTGTTCCTCTGCTCGGAGGTAATGTTCTTCGCTGGCCTGATCGGGTCCTACGTGATTCTGCGGTTTGGAGCGTCGACTAGTTGGCCGATGCCCGGCGAGGTGTTGAACGTGCCGATCACGGCGGCCAACACCTTCCTGTTGATCTGCAGCAGCGTGACCATGGTGAAGGCCTTTGCGGCAATAGAACAGGGAAATCAGCGGGGCCTCAGAGGCTTTCTGTTAGCCACGGCGCTGATCGGAGCGCTGTTCGTTACAGTCCAGATCTTCGAGTACCGGGAACTGATCCATCACGGGTTTACGCCGGCCTCCGGGCTCTACGGCGCGAGCTTCTTCACGATGACTGGGTTCCACGGCTTTCACGTCACAGTGGGGGTGATCTGTCTGCTGTGGGCGACGCAAAAGGCCTTCCGGGGTGGTTACACACAGGAGGACCACGAGGGAGTCGAGGTTATCGGTCTGTACTGGCACTTCGTCGACCTGGTTTGGATCATCCTCTTCACCATCGTCTACCTGATCTAGGGAGAGGCGGACCACGTGAGCGAACACCACGAGCATACGGAGAGCGGATCGGCCAGATCGGTGGAGGCATCGGCGGCCGCCGCCGCGACTGGGGGAGGAGCCATCGCCGCCGAGCACAAGGCGCCTCGGTACATGGCGGTCTTTGGTGGCCTGGCGATCCTCACGCTGATCGAAGTCGGGGTGGCGTTCCTTGGGCTCCCGCGCGCTGCGACGATTCTGGCCCTGCTGGGGATGGCGGTGTGGAAGGCCCTCCTGGTCGCGCTGTACTACATGCACTTGCGCTTTGAGCCGGGTTTGCTGCGGCTGGTCGCGGCCGCCCCGCTGGTCCCGGCGGCCATTCTCATCCTGCTCGTGATGCTCGAGTACTGATGAACGCCATGCTGCTGCAGTCCTGCCCCGGGTGTATCGAGGCTTCGAGCCCGACGCTCTTCGAAGGGTTCCTGTGGGGCTTGGCGATCATGATGTCGATGCCCTTCGTCCTGCTGCTTGTGGTGGGTGGCGGCTTGTTCTACGCCCGGCGTCAGGAACTCCGGCAGGCAGTCGAGCGGTTGCTGACGGAGGATAGGGATGGTTCGTCCGCGGGCCGACCAGGAGCTGCCCAGAAGAGGGGGACATGAAGATCGATCGGAAGTGTATCGTCTCCGGGGCGACCGGTGGGTTCCTCGCCGGAGCGCTGCTCGTCGTACTGTTTTTTTTCTTTGATCTCGCGCGCGGTGAACCTCTCGCGACGCCGACATTCCTGTCGGAAGCTCTTCTCGGCCAGCAGGGCGTGGAAGCCGGCTCCGTCAGAACGATCCTCTTCACGGTGACGCACTTCACCGCCTTCGTCGTGCTGGGTATCCTGGCGGCAATCGTGATCGACCTCACGGGCATCCCCCGCAACATCTTCGTTGGCGCCGCCTACGGCCTGTTCGTCTGTTCTCTGGTCTTCTACGGAACGCTCCTGATGTCCGGCATCCGAATACTGGACGCTCCGGGCTGGCCCGCCGTCTTCTTCGGCAACGTGCTGGCCGGTATGGTGATGGTCACGTACCTGCGCATGGCTGGTCCCGACGAGGGGGTGACGGGCCTGCTTGACCTCCTGGCCGGGCACCCGATCATCAAGGACGGCGTTCTGGTCGGGCTGCTGGGGGCCGGGGTCGTCGCTCTGTGGTTTCTGATTGTGGACTCGGTCGTGGGACGGCCGTTGTTCACGCCCGGAGCGTTGGGGTCGGCGCTACTCTATGGAGCGACGGGACCGGATGCTGTCGTGGTGTCGGCCGGGAGCGTGATCGGCTACACGCTCTTCCACCTCGCCGCGTTCATCCTGTTCGGTCTCGTTGTCTCCGCGTTGGTGGCCCAAACGGAAAAGTACCCGCCGCTCGTGTTTGGCCTGATCATCTTGCTCGTCGTATTCGAGACCTTTTTCGTCTTCATGGCTGCAATGCTGGGGGCCTGGATTCTGGAGGCTCTGGCGTGGTGGTCCGTACTCCTCGGCAACGTGCTCGCGGCTGTGGCCATAGGCGCCTTCATCTGGAAGACGCACCCGACGCTCCGTCAACAGCTTCGTGACGACGCCCTGTGGGCCCAACCGTGAGCCTCGCCCGTGCTCAGGCTCACCTGATTATGGAAAGGTCGGCATGAACCCATCCATCCAAACATCGATGCGAACCGATCAGGTTCAGCTCGTCGACGGTCGCGCCCGCGTCCAGCTAAACGGGGAATCGAAGGAGCTCGAGGTCAGGGAGCTGCCAGAGCCCTTCGTCCGCTGGCAGCTGGACTACAAGCGACGGATCTACGACGCCATCGAACAGGATGAATACATCGCCTTCAACGCCGCGCATCTGCCGGTCGTCGGTACGTGGCACCGAGATTCGACGGTACCCAACCTGGCGAACAAGGGAGTCGGTTTTACTCCGAAGGATGAGTATGTCGAGCACTACCTCGACCTCGTTGAGAGCGCAATCGAGGAGATCGGCAAGCTGCCCACACACGCCGTAGATGAGACGAGAAGTCTGCGCCTGGCCACGGCCAGGGAGCTTTACGACCATCCCGAGCACATCGACTGGAGACGTCTCGGGCTTCTGGAGATCTTCGAGGGCACGACCTTCCGCAATCTCGCCAGGAACCCGCTCGCCTCCGTGTTGTGGACAGGCAACTCGCCGGTGTTCATCAGCTTCCAGGTGGATTGCGTGGTGGAGATCATGACGGCCGAGGATCCCAGGTATCGTTTCTGCTGGGCAATGAGGCGTCTGTTCGAGTACGAACCGTTCCACGTCGTCCAGACGGTGTTCCCGTATTCATACTGCTTCTGGGTCGTCAACTATGCCGACAAGACCCCGAAGCGTCGGTACCCGCACGGGAAAGAGGGCGGCGGGCCCCAGAGCGGGCACGCGACGCACCCGAGCCGCTAGCGCGGTTCTGCGAGCGGCCCCTTCCGTCAGGACCATTGTCTCCAGCCTTCGTCACCCGTGAGACGCTCCGCGAGCTGTTCGACGCGGTGGAGCGCCTTCTTCAGGCGTCAGCCCGCGTGTACCTGGTGGGCGAGACTTCAGCCACATGGGAGGGCTGGCGTCCGTGGACCGACTGCGTGGTGCTGTCGACTCGCAGCGCACCGGCATCGCAGGCCGCGGTCGACGAGGCTCTTCAGAGAGCGGCGACCGACATCGGCGTTGCGGTGGTTCAGGAGTCTCCGGCGGACGTGATTCCGCTCCCGGCCGGCCACGAGACCCGTGCACGACCCGCGGAGCGGATTGGAGAACGGTTGCATGTCTTCCATTTCGATCCGTACAGCCAGTCTTTCCGCTTCTTGGCCCGCGGGGACGAGCGGGACTACGATCTCGTACTGGCGTTCCTGGAGCACGGGTGGGTGACGGTGGATGACATGGACGCTCTATTGCGTGACCTGATCGTCCAGTTCTCGATGGAGACCATTCAGCAAGACGCTGACGAGTTTCGGCGGCGTTATCGGGGACTTGTCCAGATGTGGCGCGCTCGCCGCCCACCGCAGCGAACTCTATCGGATGGAGATGCCCAATGAGTCACTCGCTCGATGCGGCAATGAGCATACTGGGATACAACGGATGGCTGTTTCAGACCGCGGTTAAGGATGTAGGGGACAGCGAGGCCTCATACCGTGTGAATGACCGGACGAATTCGTTCGATCGGCTTGCGGGCCACGTGACTGTGTGCCGACATGGTACGGCTGGTCTTCTCGGTATCGCGGTTCCAGACCTGCCGTGGGGCCCCTTTGCTGAATTCGGAGTGGGGACGCAGTTCGATCCCGAGCGACCGTGTCCATCAATCAACGACATCGTGTCCGCGTTCGATTCAGTCACGGCGAAACTGATGGCCGGGATAACCAACGTACCTGATGAGGTGCTCGACGCCCCGTCACCGTTCGAGATTCCCGGCGAAGATCCCACGGTGCGGGATCTCCGAGCATGACCGGCACGGGGATCATGGAAGCCTGAAGAAGGCTAGACCAGATCCGCCGCGACCAGGAGGTTATCCGAGTCTGTCGCCTCCGCGGGCTGTTTCTCGTCTCCCACGTCGGGCTCTCCGGCGCTCTCGATGAAGACGTCCTGGGCCGCCCGCGGCTCTTCGCCCTCGGCTGGGGTCCGACGCGTGTAGATGCCGTCGGGCTGGCAGTCCCAGGCTGACGAGTTGTCCTCCGCGTACATATCGAGAATGAGGTCCAGGCAGAGCCCCACCTCCTCATCGAGCACCGGCATGATGGTCTCCACGCGCCGGTCCAGATTGCGCTTCATCCAATCAGCCGAGCCGATGAAGTGCTCCGGTTCGCCCGCGTTGGCGAAGCGATAAATCCGGCTGTGCTCGAGAAAACGGCCGAGAACGCTGAAAACGCGTATGTTGTCCGACAGACCGGGGACGCTCGGCCGCAGGCAGCAGAGACCGCGGACGTTCAGCTCGATCGGCACCCCCGCTTGACTGGCCCGGTACAGCTCGCCAATGATCGCCCGGTCCTGAAGCTGGTTCATCTTCGCCCGAATCCCGCACTCGGCTCCAGCTTTCGCGTGCTCTGCCTCACGACGGATCAGCTCGGTAAAACTCCTACGCATGGTCCTCGGCGCCACAAGCATGCGCTGATAGGACGCGTGCTCCGACGCACCCGTCAGCTCGTTGAATACTTTTGCCGTGTCCTCGCAGATCTCCGGGTGGCACGTCAGGACGCCCAGGTCTTCGTAGATGCGCGCCGTGCCGGTGTGGTAGTTGCCGGTCCCCACATGGGCATAGCGTCTGAGACGACCACGCTCTTCGCGCACCACAAGCGCAAGCTTCACATGGGTCTTTAGCTTCTCGACCCCGTAGGAGACGTGCACCCCCTGGTTCTCCAGGAACCTCCCCCAAGCGATGTTCGGGGCCTCGTCGAATCGAGCCGTGATCTCGACCAGAACCGCCACCTGTTTCCCCCTTCGAGCGGCCTCCGCAAGAGCCTGGACGATCGGCGAGTCCTTGCTCGTACGATAGATCGTGAGCTTTATGGCGAGCACGTCGGGATCCACTGACGCCGACTGTAGAAAATGCAGAACCGAGCTGTCGAAGCTGTCGTAAGGGTGGTGCAAGAGAATGTCACCCCGGGCGATCTCGTCGAAGATCGCGGTCGGGTCGTCGGGCGTCAGCTCGCGCAGTCTCGGGTGTGTGACCGGGCTATGCTCGGGCAGCATCAGGTGCTCCCTCCCGTCGTCTTCGAAACGCAAGAGGTCGCTCACGCGAAGGAACGTCGCGCTCCGATCGACGTCGTCCGGCCCGACATCGAGCTGGCGGCACAGCCATGCGATGCTATCCTCGGGCATGTGGGTGTCCACCTGCAATCGAACCACGCCAGCGAAGCGCCTCGCCTTGAGCTCGTTCGACACGAGCCGGACGATGCTGCCGGGCTCGCGCAGAGCATCATCGGTAAAGTTCTCGGTCTCCTCGCCCGCACTCCCTTTCGCGCTGCGGGTTACTCGAAACACGAAGGCTTCGCGGGGCGGTGTGTCGGGGAACACGAGATCCAGATTGCTGGCGATCACCTCCTCAAGTGGCACGAAACCGAGGCCATCGGGTCGGGCAATCCAGCGAGGACGGTTGTCCGGGATCTTGATCCGGACAAAGCGCTCCTGCCCGGTCCGCCGTACCGGAACCCAAATCCCCAGGTTGAGAGCCTCGTTGCTGATGAAGGGGAAGGGATGCTCGGCGTCGACCGCCAACGGCGTCAGGATGGGCAGGACGGAGAGCCGGAAGTAGTCACGCAAGGACGCATGCAGATCCTCGTCCAGATCACCATGGTGGGATATCTGGGTCCCTTCTCGCGCCAGCGCCGGCAGGATCTCGTCGAGGATCAGCCGGTCAAGGTGCTCCGTCTGAAACAGGAGTTCTTGCCGGCAAGCGGCCAGCTGTTCCTCTGGTAGTTGACCGGCCAGGGCGCGTCGCGTCGACCCCTTGCGGACAAGCCGCTTGAGGCCGGCGATGCGCTTCATGAAGAACTCGTCGTGGAGCACGCCCATGATGCCGGCGAACTTTAGGCGCTCGAGCAGGGGCAGATCACCGTCCTCGGCAAGGGCCAACACCCGACGCGCGAACGCCAGCCAGCTCAGCTCACGATCGAAGAAGACATCGGGTGCGTCGAGCGCCAGATCCGGGCTGTGTCGGTCCGTAGTGGTCGAATGCTCAGGATTCACGTCGGGCTCGGTCGTGAGAAGTGCGGTCACTGGATTGGCCTTACAGCTGCCTCCAGGCGGACATTAGTCTCTAAAGATCGTGGATCCTGGAAAGGCCTGCCAGTTTATCGTTAGAAACTGCTGCATGGAGGCCAGGCGGGTGTCGGGGTACCCGCCGGGGTCCTGCGACAGACTTTCCGACCGACGGACGTCGTTGTAACTAGAGACCGACGGGGCGTGGCGCAGTCCGGTAGCGCACCTGCTTTGGGAGCAGGGGGTCGCCGGTTCGAATCCGGCCGCCCCGATTCAGTCAAACCTTAGAAGCGCAACACCTTCCAGACCACCCTCCCATCCGTCGTCCACGGATGGGGTACGTTGATGGGGTACGTTCGCGGCCAGTCCACGTCCGGGCTGGCCGCGTCTACATCACCCACCCGACAACGGTCGAGACCA
>JBDHBD010000002.1:0-512745 GCA_039587755.1 Gemmatimonadota bacterium
TCCGAACTGGCGTTGCGCTTGCAGCGAGCGCCTGCTTTCGTCTTACCGTGACATCGTTCCACTTTTCACCCCCTGGGTCCTACTATTCTACGCAAATTCCAGGACCAGGATTCATGGGCCGGTGTCACATTGGCTGAAATCACTGCTGGCACGCGGCGTCCGCGGTGGGGCAAGATCCCGATGTCGGATCAAGCGGAGCTCGACAACCTCAGTGCGAGAACCAGGAAGTGGCAGGCGCTGCCGGCCAGTACGAACAGGTGCCAAATCGCGTGGTTGAAGGGCAGCTGCCCCCAGGCGTAGAAGATGACGCCGACGGAGTAAGCGGCCCCGCCGGCCAAGAGCCAGGCCAATTGGGGCCCCGTGAGGGCCTGGAGCAAGGCCGGCAGAGCGAGGACAGCGATCCAGCCCATCGCCAGGTAGAAGACCGGGCCGAGAATCGGACGCCGCTCGAGAGATCGGATCTTCCAGAAGATACCCAGGGCGGCAAGCGTCCAAGCGGTACCGGTGAGGGTCCACCCGAGACCGCCGCGCAGCACGATCAAGCTGATGGGCGTGTATGTACCTGCGATGAGCAAGAAGATAGCCCCGTGGTCCAGCAGTCGGAGTACTCGTTTCAGTCTGGGGCGCCGCACCGAATGATACAGGGTCGAGGCCGCGTAGAGGGTCACCAGCGAAAAGACGTAAACGGTGACGCTGGCCAGGCTGAGGGGATCTCCGCTGCGAACCGCCAGGCCGACAAGCAGCGGCGCAGCCACGATGCTGGCGGCCAGGCCCACACTATGCGTGAGCCGATTCGCCAGTTCCTCGCCTGCGGTGTGTCCTGGTGCCATTGCGCCTCCGCCCTGCCTGCAGATCCGGGACATGCCTGTCGACCTGGATACGAGCGATCCTCCAGGCCCTCGTGGATGAATCTGACGGAGGCGAGGCGGGCTATATGGCAAGTTGGGGCGCCACCGAGTAAGCGCCCGGCGTCGATCGCGTTGGCCTCTCGTCAGCCGCCTCGGGACTGAGCCACCAGTTCGACGATCCGTTCGAGAACATCTCGAGCGTAGTCCTTATCCCACGTCAACGCACTGGTGCGGGCCGTCACCTCGATCTTCGTGTTGCCGCTGTCTTGACCGGTCAGCGTGACGGTAACGACGTGGTCACTCTCCTCCGGTGTGCCCCTGTAGATCTTTCGATTCGCTTCGTCATCGACTTCGAGCCCCGTGCGCTCGATCGCGAGCTCCGAGAAGCCAATCTCCGTTGCCGACGACGCGGTGTCCATCGACGCGGCAACGATCGACTCGACCCCCTGATTGGTGAGTAGGATCGCCGTGCCCGCGCCCGCGCCCGCCGCTGCAAGGACGCAACCCCATGCGCTCAGAGTCACGGGTAGCACCAGAGTTGTTCTCAGTATTCTGACCCTCATGTCGCCTCCCTCACCGTAGCCTCGCTGCAGGCCACCAATCCGAAGCACCCCACACCCACGACTGTGTCCGCGTCGGACGATACACCACAGAGCCTGATCACGGTACCGTCCGTCCGAAACGAGATCCAGCGATTGCTCGGCGTACCCCGTCTATCGACGTCTTGTCCACACGAGCACGATCCCGCAGGTATCACCCAGCCGGCGGAATTCGCCGGGCGCGGTTGCCGGGTTCCGATGCACCTCGATCCCCTCGATCGCTTTGGGCGGGAGCTGCTGTATGCGAGTGAACGCGTTGTCGCCGGCCTCCGGACTCGGCTGTGTCACCAGGGTGATCAGGTGCCCGTCCAGGAAGATGAGCGGTGGACACCTGTCACCTCTGCGGACGTCAAGGGAGATTGGCCCCCGCTGGAGACTCAGCTCCCAGCAATTCGCTTTCCGCTGTGAGGTTCCGATCATGCACTGCGAAAGCTGGACGTTTGGAAGCCGCCGGAAATTGCTGACGACGTCTCCCGATTCGAGGTCCCTCCGCGTGATGAAGTCGCCGAGCCCTCGTTCCATCCGAGTGAAGAAGCCGGAGAGGCGGGGATTCCTGAACGTACGTTCCACTTCCACTGCGAGTGTAGGGAGCGCAACGGGTCTCGTTTCCAGCGTGAGGGCGACTAGTTGCACCGTCCCGGAGCTCAGGTCTACCTGAACGGTGTCCGATGACATGCCCAGATGCTCGGTCACGAGATGGTAATGGCCGTGCGCCACGGGAGGGATGAGGAAGGCGCCGTCCGAGCCCGTGAGCCGCTCGACCCCTGCCTCAAGCAGCTGGACCCGCGCACCGATGACCGCCTCGCCCTTCTCGGCAGACCGCACGGTGCCCCGCAGTGCGATGCTCGGGCCGGATACCGCTACTCCCTGGGCGCGGGCCGACAAAAGATCGAGATCCTGAACGACAACCGTGCGGCCCCCGGTCTCGACTGCGATCGTGTCGGATAGCAATCCCGTGCCCGATGCCTGGAGCACGAGGACTGCGGCCGGTCCGATGTCGCACACGAGATACTCGCCCACGCTGTCCGCCTGCACAGCGACCGGCGACGATTCCTGCCCCGTCTCGCGTAGCCATATCAACGCGTCCGGCACGGGCTCTCCGGAAGCGGCATCCCACACGCGGCCTAGCAGCACCGTCCACCCGCCCGCGCGCGCGACTTCCGGGTCGGTGCTCCCGCACAACTGCTCGGCGGCCCAGTCGGCCGCGAACTCGTCCCGCACGGTCGTCACGGAACCACCCATGACTTCGACGAGATGGGAAGGGCTCTCGATCCTTCCGAAGCGGGGATCCGGGTGTTGGAACCTCAGCAAATAGCGACCGGCGGGAAGGGGGCCGAGCTCGAAACGACCCATGCTATCGGTGCGCGTCGCGAACTCAGTTCCGACGAGGTAAACAGGAGCGCCGGTCAGCGCCCCTCCGCCCACGCCGTCGGCGAGGTGGCCCACCAGGTTGCCGTGCTCGGCTCCAGCTTCCTGCGCCAGGAGCGATAGGGGCGCGACGAGCACAGCCACCAGGAGAAGCGCCGGCAGCCGCCCGATCCAACCCGACGGAGTAACCGTCGTGCGCTCCGACCGAAAACCCATACTAGGCAGGTCCGGTCGAGCGCGGATCTCCCTGGGCTGTCGCAAGCCGTTCTTCGACCTGGCGTTTGAGTCGCGCGAGAATGGCGCTCATCCCTCGCAGTCTCAGTGGAGAGACCACCTCCTCCAACCCGATTCCCATGTAGAAGCTGCTCGGCACCGCGAGGATCTCTCCCGCTGTCGCGCCCTCCAAACCTTCGTACAACATGCCTGCAAAACCGCGGACCGTGGGGGCCTCAGGTGGGCAGTCGAAAAACAGGTGGACGGCACCGTCCGACTCGACCCGGGTGGCGAGGAAGAATGGCGTCTGGCATTCGTGAACCTCTTCGAGCACGCCGGCCTCGCGCATCGCCTCGGGCACGGGCGGCACGCGTTTGCCCAGATCCAGCAGTGCGGCTACGCGAAGTTCACGAGGCGCGGAACGGAACTGATCCACCAGGGTCTGAAGCTTGGTCGGCAAAGCCATGTGTGAACCTACTTGGCAACGGCAGAGTCGTTCCCATCGGCCACGAGCGCACGGCCGTAGTTTAAGCGGTAACTTTCAGCTGAACCACGCACGGAGGCCTCGATGCCCGAAGGACGCGACCCACATCCGAAGTTCCATGAGTACGCCCACCCCGAGAAGCTCGTTTCGACCGAGTGGTTGGCCGCGCGTCTCGGCGACGCCAACATCGTCGTCGTCGAATCCGACGAAGACGTTCTCCTATACGACACCGGCCATGTTCCGGGGGCGATCAAGATCGACTGGCACATGGATCTGAACGATCCGTTGATCAGGGATTACCTGGACGCCGAGAAGTTTGCCGAGCTGCTCTCCGACAAAGGCGTCACCCGGGACGATACGGTCGTGTTCTACGGGGACAACTTCAACTGGTGGGCGGCTTACGCCCTCTGGGTGTTCTCCTTGTTCGGCCACCCGGATACGCGATTGCTCGACGGGGGACGGCAGAAGTGGCTCGCGGAGGGACGCCCCACAGCGATGGACTTGCCGCAACGGGCGCGGACTGAATATCCGGTCGTGGAGCGCGACGACGCGCGCATCCGCGCGTTCCGCGAGACGGTGCTCAAGCACATCGGCGGCCGGGGAAGACTGATCGATGTGCGATCGCCGGAGGAGTACTCTGGGGAGCTACTTCACATGCCCGATTACCCGCAGGAGGGAGCTTTGCGCGGGGGACACATCCCGGGAGCCCACAACGTCCCCTGGAAGCGCGCGGCAGCCGACGACGGGACGTTCAAGTCGGTCGCCGAGCTGCGAGAGATCTACGAGCGGGAACTGGGGCTTCAGAAGTCGGACGACGTGATCGCCTACTGCCGGATCGGGGAGAGATCCAGCCATACCTGGTTCGTTCTCACCCAGCTGCTCGGCTTCGCGAACGTGCGCAACTACGATGGGTCGTGGACGGAGTGGGGCAACCTCGTAGGAGTGCCGATCGAGAAATAGGCGTCAGCCGAACTTGTCGGGCGCTGGACCATCCCCGCCCCGTAACCGGCAGGCACAAAAAAGCTGCCAGGCGGGTTATTCGCGAGGAACGCCCACGCCTGGCAGCGAGCCGTGACGTGCAACCCATGAGGGCTCACGCAATCAAAGGATGATAAGACGTGGGCTTGAGCGCAAGTCCCCCACCAGACGGACTGGCATCAGCGGCTATACCCTTGATACGCTATGGTATGCGCCTCCTGTTGTTCAGCGATCTTCATCGAGATCTGTCGGCCGCGCGCGCGATCACGCAGCGCGCTAGGGAAGTGGACGTCGTGGTTGGCGCCGGTGACTACGCCACCATGCGTGAGGGACTCGAGGACGTGATCAACGAGCTGCGCGCGATCGACAGGCCCACCGTGTTGGTGTCGGGCAACAGCGAGAGCGTAAATGAGCTTCGCCTTGCCTGCGACGGCTGGGCCACCGCGCATGTGCTGCACGGCGAGTCGGTCGACATCGGCGACGTCATCTTCTTCGGCCTCGGATGTGCCGTTCCCACAACGCCGTTCGGCGCGTGGAGTGTCGACCTCGACGAGGGGCAAGCCGCGGGACTCCTCGATCCGTGCCCGCCGGGCGCCGTGCTGGTATCCCACTCTCCGCCGCACGGTCACGTTGACCGGTCATCGACCGGACAACATCTGGGCAGCGTAGCCGTTCTTGGAGCCATCCGACTCGCCCGCCCCGCACTTGTCGTGTGCGGGCACATCCACGACGCGTGGGGGCAGCGCTCCGACGTCGACGGCGTCCCGGTGCTCAACGCGGGACCCGCCGGAGTGATCGTCGATCTCGGACCCCACGTGCTACCGGCGCACTGAGAGGAGATGCGGCTGTGGACATTCTGCTGCTCGGCGTCGGACTTCAGGGGCGGGCGGCGCTGCACGATCTGGCGTCCAGCCCGGAGGTCAGACGGATCATAGCGGCGGATCGCGACATCGATCGTCTCGAAGAGCTCGTTCACGACGAGGGGTACGAAGGAAGCGTCGAGTCCCGCGCGTTCGACGCCTCGGACCCCTCTTCACTGGATGCGCTCATGGGGGCCGGAGTGGACGTGGCGATCGACCTGTTGCCGGCAGAGTTCATTGAGCCTGTGGGTGTGGCCGCCGTGAGAAACGGCGTACATCTCGTGAACACCTTCTACGTGCCCGTCGGCCTCAAGCGGCTCGACGAACCGGCGCGTTCAGCCGGTGTCTCCATCCTTCCCGAGTTCGGCCTCGATCCGGGCATCGATCTCGTGCTGACGGCCGCGGCGCTCCGCCAGCTTGATGAGGTGACGCACCTGATGAGCTATGGCGCCGGGATCCCTTCCCCCGAGGCAGCCGACAACCCGCTACGCTACAAGGTGAGCTGGGCGTTCGACGAAGTGCTGAGCTCCTACGTTCGCCCCGCCCGTGTGATTCGTGACGGGCACCCTGTGAGGATCGGCGGTAGCGAGATCCTGCAGCCCGAGCACAGACACGAGGTCGAAATCGAGGGGCTCGGCAGTGTGGAGGCGTTCCCAAACCAAGATGTGCTCGAGTACGTCGAGCGCCTGGCGCTGAACCCCGACGACCTGCAGACCGCCGGGCGATACACGCTTCGCTGGCCGGGACACTGTGACTGGTGGCGGACGGCCACTGCTCTCCACCTCCTGGACGAGGATCCGGTCATGGTGGACGGTCACCCGGTCGACCGACGGCAATACCTTGCGAGCGCGTTGGAGCCACACCTGCAGTACAAGGACGACGAACGAGATGTAAGCCTGGTTCGTGTCGAGGTGGAAGGCTCCGCCGATGGCCGGCCGGCCCGGGCTGTGCTTCAGGTGCTGGATCTGCGCGATCCGAAGACGGGCTTGAGCGGTATGAGCCGCACTGTCGGGTTTACGGCCTCCATCGGCGCTCAGTGGCTGGGCGCCGGAACGATCAAGAAGCGAGGGCTGCTGTCTCCGACCTCAGACGTTCCCTACGAGCCCTTCGTCCGGGAGCTCGAGCGTCGCGAGATCGCGGTCGCGTCCGACCTTACGTTCATCGACTGACATCGACCGAAAGGCTCGCGGAGCGGCCTGCCGCCCCCCGCTCCCGGCCGGGGAATCTGCGACTATCGAGCACGCTTGCGCTTCACGTGCAACACGAGTAATCCGACGATCGCCGCGATCGTGACCAGTGCGAGTGCCTGCTCGGCGACCGGCGGAACTGAGGGCGGGAAGCCCCGAATCGGTTCGCCGCCACGAGCGACCACCCAGATGGCCAGCACGACGCCGGTAAGCCCGCCGCCGCCGACCAGCCCCGATCCGAACAGCACACCTTCTTCGCGCCGTCGCTCGCCCTCGACCTCGGGCTGCTTTCTTGTGAGCACGTAACGCGTGAGCCCGCCCACGAACACGGCCGCCATGGTCGAGAGCGGCAGGTAGACGCCGACCGCGAAGGCGAGAACCGGGATCTTGAAGGCGGAAGCGACCAGACCGATCGCCACCCCGATGAAGATGAGAGCCCACGGGAGACTCTGATCCAGCACGCCGTCGATCACGAGTTTCATGAGCACAGCCTGCGGGGCGGGAAGCTCGGCGCCGCCGAGCCCGCCCGGCGTCCCGTCGTTCAGCAGGAAAACGACGGCGGCCACTACTCCGGCGGACGTGATCACTCCGACCAGTTCGCCGATCTGTTGGAAGCGGGGAGTGGCGCCGAGCACGAAGCCGGTCTTGAGGTCCTGGGAGGTGTCGCCTGCGATCGAAGCGGCGATGCAGACGGCGGTGCCGACCATCAACGCGGTCGCCTTACCAGCCATGTCGGTCCAACCCATCGCGAGGAAGATCGCGCTGGTGCCAAGCAGGGTCGCGATCGTCATTCCCGACGTCGGGTTCGAGGTGACCCCCACGAGTCCCACGATCCGCGAACTCACGGTCACGAAGAAGAAAGCGAAGATCGCGATGCAGATGGCGGCGATCGCGCGCACGGGAATCGAATCGATGTACCCGAGGATCCCCGGCACCACAGTCAACACCAGGAGGATAGCGGCGACGAAGAAAAGCACGTTCCTGAACGGCAGGTCCAGGTCCGTCCGTTCCACTGCAGCCGCCCGGATTCCCTTCGACATGTGCCGCATGCCGAGGCGGAAGGACTCAACCATGGTCGGGATCGAGCGGATGAGCGTGATGATCCCGCCGGTCGCGACGGCTCCCGCCCCGATGTAGCGTACGTAGCGGTGCCACAGCTCACCCGGTGTCATGTCGCGGATGAGTTTCTCCGTCTCCGGGTAGAAGGGCATCGTGAGGTCCGCTCCCCACAGGTTGATCAGCGGGATGATGATGAGCGACGAGAGCGCCGCTCCCGCCACCATGACCGTGGCGATCCGGATGCCCAGGATGTATCCGACACCGATAAGAGGAGGAGACACGCCGATCGAGAGCTGTGCCTTGAGGGGTAGCGTGAGCTGGAACGTGCCGAGCACGAACTTGGCTCCGTCCGTGATCAGCTTGAACAGCATTCCGACCCCGAGGCCCCAAAACACGCCGCGCGCCTGGCTTCCTCCACCCTCGGCCGCGACCAGGACCTCTGCGCATGCCATCCCTTCCGGGTAAGGGAGCTTCCCGTGCTCACGTGCGATCAGATAGCGGCGCAGCGGGATCATGGAGAGGACCCCGAGCAGACCCCCGGCCATCGTTAGCAGCGTGACCTGAGCCCAGGCGGGCCGCATGCCCCAGATGAACAGAGCGGGTATCGTGAAGAGCACACCCGAGGCGACCGACGAACTGGCGGATCCGACGGTCTGCGACATGTTGCTTTCCAGGATCGTGTGCCGCAGCCCGAACGCGGTGAACACGCGGAACGCCACGACCGTCAGCACGGCGACGGGGATCGAGGTGCTGATCGTGAGGCCGGCTTTCAGGCCAAGGTAGGTGTTCGCCGCTCCGAAAATGACGCCAAGGATGACTCCCGCGATGACAGCCTTAACGGTGAACTCGGACAGGGTCTGCCCGTACGTGAGGGGCACGTACTCCTCCCCCTCCTTGAGAACGTACGCGTTCTTCGGAAGCTTGGGTCCTGTCATGGCGGGCTGCATGTTAGGTGTGAGCGAGAACGGCGAACCCCCAATGTTCGGGTCTCGAGGGAAGTCGTCAACGTCGCGAGCCCAGGAAGAGAGCGGTTGCAGAAGATCGTGAGTCGTCCTCTCTGGACATCCAGAGCGGTGCCCAGGCATGGACCGCGAACGGTGGCGGAACGTTGTCGTGACCTGCGAGCGACCTCGCCGACCGCCGTCGTGTCGGGTTTCCTGTTCGGTGTCGCGGTGCTATTGGCCCTCACGCCGGCTGTGCAGGCCCAGCAGCCGGACGGCGACACAGAGCCCCAGACGCCACCGACGCCGGTCACCGTGACCATCGACACGGTCATGATCCTTCGGGACAACGTGTTCACCGAGGACGAGGCACATCGCAGTTTTATATACCGGGCTATGAACGCCCTGCACGTGCTCACGCGCACCGGCGTGATCCGTCGAGAGCTGCTCCTGCGTGAAGGCGAACCGTTCGACTCGGTTCTCGCGGATGAGAGCGAGCGCAACCTGCGGAGGCGTCGTCTGTTTGCCGACGTTCGTATCGACACGGTGCGCGTCGAAGATCAGCTCGCACTTCGCGTGCGCACGCAGGACGCCTGGAGTACACGACCAAAGGTCGAGTTCGCGGCCGCCTCCAACGGCACCCTCACGGGAGCGATCGGTGTCACGGAGTTCAACCTTCTGGGCACGGGGATCCCTCTACAGTTCTGGTACCGAAAGACCGTCGACCGCGAGGGGATCGTAACCTCCACGGCCCTGAACCGATTCGCCGGCACTGAACTGTTCCTCGGCGGGAGCTATCAGGGCCTGTCCGATCAGCAGGCCGGCCGATGGCGTGCGGGTCTGCCCTTCTACTCGTTGTCGGACCGCCGTTCCGTTAATTACTCCGGTTATGCCTTCGATGGTCGGGTATTTCAGTACCGCACGGAGAATCCGGGCGTTCGCGACACGGTAATCTGGCAGCGGCAAGCGCTACTGAACCGATTGGCCGTGGCATACGCGCCCGTGGCAGGCCCGACGGGCTACCTGCGTGTCGGGGCCGAGGCCGAGGTGCGGCGAGAAGAGTATTTCCTGCGCGAGACACCGGCAGAATCGGTACCCGACTCGGTGTTTGGTCTGCTGGGCGCGTTCGTCGAGTACCGTCTGGCCGACTTCGACGTGCTGGAGTACTACAACAGCTTCAACCGGGAGGACCAGGATCTGAGCGAGATCGTGCTGCTGGGCCTCAAGCTGGCGCCGGCCGGCTGGGGGTACGGGCGCACGGGGATTGGACCGCGCATCCGGCTTCAGGCCGGTGGGCGGGTCGGTGGCGTGGTCGCGCGAGCGGTGGTAGACGCTAACGCCCTGTTCAACAGCGCAGGTCTCGACTCCGGACGGGTCGTGGCGCGAGCGACGGTCGGGTACAAGCCGCATGTCCGGCAGGTGGTCCTGTTCGCGTTGACCGGCGGTCTGCTGGACGACCCCGCGCCCGGCGCCGAGTTCGATTTGGGTTTTCAGATAGCGCCGAGGCTGTGGTCTCCGCATGCGTTCACCGGCACGAGATCCATGACGGCCACTCTCGAACACCGTTGGTACGCGATCGACGATCTGTTTCGCTTGATCGGTCTGGGGATCGCCAGCTTCGTCGACTATGGGGGCGCCTGGTTCGACGATCAGCAGCCACGATTCGGCGGTAACATCGGAATCGGTCTGCTGTTGGGCTCGGCTCTCACCGGATCGCCCCAGACCGGCCAGATCAGTGTCGGCTACAGGTTCGGGAACGACGTCCGGGGTCAGCGCTGGATCGTGAGCATCGGATCCGGCCTGTTCTTCTGAGGGTCACCCGAGGGATCATCCGCCCGCTGCCCTGTCCACTGTCACTCCGCGCGGCGCGACAGATACGACTGGCACCATGGCCACCAGCTCTGTGTGGGCCACGGCTTGGCCATTACCTCTCCATCCTCAAAGACGATGCGGTATGGGGCCCAGGCGCCCTGGAGTTCCGAAACCGGCGTCGCATCGGTCGCGAAGGCGCCTTCGACGTCGTAGACACGACGGGGTGACTCGTCGGCCGGAACGAGCTCCTGCTCAGACAGCCACAGGGTGCAGACGCGCTCTCCCTCCGGGTCGCGAAGATGAAGGAGGCCACCGTACTCTGCGACGGCACGATCGCTCAGGTTGGCGAGGGCCAGCTCCACCAGGGATCCCTCATGTGCATTCAGGGAAACTCGGAAGAGCGCCTGCATTGCCTCGGTGAGCGTTGCCCGTTCCTGACGTGCCGCCTGCAACCCTTCGACCCAGGCCTCCTGGGCACCGGTCGCCGGTGGCTCGTCACTCTGCGAAGTATCGGAACGCTGACACGCGTTCCAAAGGCAGATGAACACGACCGACAGAACCGTTCGCTGAGTGACGTGCAGGCGGTATCGTCGCATGGTGGTCTCCCCCGTCGAGTGCCAATCTTCGAAACTCGAGGTCCTTACGAACGGTAGAGTGGAAGCCCGTCGTCGCCAAGACCCGACTCCCGTCCGAGGGGTTTGCCGCCCCGCGAGGTGACCCGTACGATCCAGCGGGGTGCACGAAACCGCTGGATCGTTCAGCGACTCGAGATTCAGCCGAAGCGGAGCACGACTCGGAATGACACCGCGAGACCAGATCCAGGAATACGAGTACTACGACCCCTCACGTCTGCACACCCGCTCGCGCTGGGGATTGCTGCGCGATGCGCTGGTCCTTCAGGGAAAGCTCGTCATTGACGGAATTCGCGACGCGGTCCTGGGGCCCATCGGGCTCGTGGCCGCCGTGCTCGACATCCTCGGCGTGGGCCAGCGGGCCGGACGGCACTTCTACGACGTGGTCCGCTTTGGTCGAGCCACCGAGCACTGGATCAACCTGTTCGGGGCGGCGGACGCCCTCCCCGGCGGCTACCCCGACTCACCACAGGGTCTGGACGCGGTCGTCGAGCGCCTGGAGCGGGTCGTCATCCGGGAGTACGAACGGGGAGGGATGACCAGCAAGACCAAAGAGGCCGTCGATCGGGCGATCGACCGCATACAGGCGAGAGAATGAGTGGTGATTACCTGGTGCAGGCGGTCGCCGAGTACCTCGCGACGACGCTTTCATCGGTGTGGTCGATCGTCGCGGCAAGTGGCCGGGACGCGCTCCGGTTTGCTGAGGCGAATCGCGTCCTGCTTATCAGCGTCACGGTCGCCGTGTTCGTCGTCTGGCGGTTTCTGCGGCCCCGCTAACCTGCGGCGGGGCAGGGCAGTCACGGCCTGACGCCCTGCAGCGGGCCGCCCCCCCGACCGAGCTAGCGCTGTGGGAGGCGGAGCCTGTCTGCCGCGATGACGCGGTAGGCAGGGTGATAGGTTTCCTCGTAATGACTCGAGTGGCGAGCGATCGGGAAGCCGGTCAGCCCCTGCCGCACATAGAACGAGCGCAGCGCTTCTCGTTCAAAGGGGAGCTCTCCGCCGGCCGCCAGCGTTTCAGCCTCGTTCCACCAAACCCGCAGGCTGTCCAACGAGGGTGGGTGTTCTCTCGCTGTGCGCACGAACGCCCTCCACAGCGCCTCCGGGTCGCCGCCGGCCGCCAGGTACGGGCGCAGATTCACGCGAACGAGCCGGCCACCGGACGTGAGTCGTTCGGTCAGCGGCTCGTCGCCTTGCCCTGCGGCTCCGCCCGTCGCCTCCGCCAGCAGCGCCGCGACTTCCTCCTCGAGGCGGTGCCGTGCCGAGACCGTGTCTGTGAGGGCGTGGGCGCTTCCGTTCGCCGCCTGGAGGAGGAGCTTGTAGAGGTCCTGAACCTCCATCTCCGGGTAGCGCGCGATCTGCTCTCGCAACAGGCCAGCCACCCCCGCACCGGCTCCGAGCGCCGAAACGTCCCCACCCTCGTCGCCGATCGGGCGTTGGCCGGACCCGTCACCCCAACACCCGGCCGCGAAAAGCAGGAGGCAGGTGAGGTGTGTGACGCCGGGGGGCAGGAATTTAGCTCGTTTTTTCATAGAACTCGCATTATACGTGAGATAGTCCGAGGCCAGCTACGCCAGTGCCGGAGATCGGAGGAGAGCGGCTACAGCTACCCGCTGCGGCTCGGGTCACGAGCTGGTCTGATCGGTGCTGCTTTATGAGAGGAGGACAGGCTTGAGCAAGCGAGAGGTGGAAGCGATGTACCTCGTGCGCGGGGACGCGTGGCGCGAGCTAGGAACCTCTCGAAGGATCGTACAGGGATTTCTGTCTCGCGATCCCGACCGGGTCGTTCGGGTGCGGGTCGACGGGAACCGCGGCTGGCTGACCATCAAGGGTCGCGCCCGCGATCTGGAACGCCCCGAATACAGCTACTTGATTCCGGTTGACGACGCCCGGGCGCTGCTGCGTCTCTGCCTCCCGCACGCGATCGAGAAGGTGCGTCACGAGATCGTGCACGAGGGTGCGACGTGGGAGGTGGACGAGTTCGAGGGCGCAAACGAGGGGCTTGTTCTGGCAGAGATCGAGCTGCCCGCCCCGGACGGTGCCGACCGGGCGGGAATCGCCACATGGAAGGCCGAGATCGAGGCCAGCCTGCCGGCCTGGATCGGGTCCGAGGTGTCGGGTGAGCCGAGGTATCACAACAGCGAGCTCAGCCGGCGGCCCTTCTCGGACTGGAGCGAACAGGAGCGAGCCCGCGCGTCGGGTGCCTAGACCCGAGCGTCGGCCCGAAGGCTCTCATATATTGGTAGGGTCAGACCGGGACGACTTCGAGCAGTCGAGAGATCAGACGATGGCCTACTACGAATTCTACTGCAAAGAATGCGAGACCACCTTCACGGTGCACGAGAACATCGCCGAGCACGAGAAACACAAGCACCCCTGCTGCCCCGAGTGCCGGAGCAAGAAGACAGTGCAGCAGATCTCGCCGTTCTTCGCCAAGACCGCCTCCAAGACGTAGCCGCTGGGAGTACCTCCAAGGAACTCATCGGGGTGGGTCCCACCTCACCTCGGCGACCAGCGGGCGATGATCTGAGCCGACGTTCGGGCCGACAAAGGCGCGCGAAGTCCGCCAACCGCCACTGAGCAGGATGTGATCGATCCGCACTCGGATCCATCCGTTGAATCTCGTGAAGCCGAAGCCAAATCCCGCCGTGGAGAAGGCGTTCGCCAGGTCGCCCCAGTAGCGCTGGTAGATGACGCTCTCCACCGGCAGGTTGAAATCCCCGGCAACGATCAAGGGGCCTTCGATCTCGTTCAGCCAGCTGCGGGCCCGGCGAGACTCGATCTCTCGCGTAAGCGATTTCAGGCGGAGCGCCTGCAGGCCCGGTGTTACCCTCCCCTGCCGAATCCCCTCGAGGCCTCTTCGCGGTGTGTCCAGATGGACGTTTGCCAGGCTCAGCCGCCCAACTGGCGTGAGGATCGTGTAGCGGACCACCCGGCCACTGCCGCCGGCCTGCTCGATCCCCTTACGGGTCAGTGTGTCCGCGCTCTCAATCGGGAAACGGGTGCTCAGGCAAAGCGGGCCCTCTCGATGATGCTGCCAGCCGGGAAGTGCCTCCTCGAGGGACCTGGGGTCCGAGCACTCCTGGACCGCGATGAGGTCGGGCGCGAGGTCCACGAGCCGTGCCAAACCGTCCGCCCCTTGCTGACCCTGAGCGTTGACAGTGACGATCCTCAGGCTCGTGGCATGCTCGGAAGAGGCGAACCAGGACGCCAGGCCGAGCCGCAAGCCCATCACCGGGCCCACGACGGTGAGCGCCGCGGCGAGCAGTGGTAGGGACATGCGAGGTGCCCAAACGGCGGCCGCCAGCATCAAGAGTGCAGCTGGAAGCAGCAGAATCCATCGCGGGCCGAAGAGCAGCACCGTGGCGGGCCACCAGCGATCGCCGAGTTCCCACAGCACGACCCAGGAGAGAACTGCGATGAGCAGGTAGGTCCAACATGCCGCCCAGGTAAGCCGTGCGGGCTCCTTCTTCCCCGAGCGCATGTAGAGCCCCCTGAGCTGGCCCCACGCCGGGACAAGAAATCGACCATACAGGAGCGCCCACGTGCGGCGGAGGCGCGTGGGGTCGACCGTACTCTTGCAGCGAGGACAGCGGGCCGAGCGCCACAACCGATGGGAATCCAGCCGTACCCAGTGCTCACCCGAGCGGCACCGGACGACGACACCGGCGGGACGACCGGTAGACCGGGTCGTTCGCCTCATCTACGACACCCGCTCCAGCACAAGGCAGTACATTTCTCAATGTAACCGGTCATGCCGAGCCTTCGCTCGCTCACAGACGTTCCATTTGCATGCCGGAACCGTGCCCCGGCTCGGGGCGGCCCATCTGTGATGTGCGCCTGTTCGCGGAGCCCAGCGGCGGTATCCTAGTTCCTGGATGAGAGATCATTTTGAGTACGTGCTGCAGTCGTGCATGCTGGGCGTGCTCGAGGCCTGGTGAATGCGAGATCACCGCGCAAAGGATCAGAAGGAGCGAGGGGAGAGTCATGACGCTGGAGATGGTGGCGGTCGACGAACAGATCGGGCTCACCCACTACGAGGAGGTGATACCGCTCACAGGCGCGGTCGAGGAGTTGCGACAGCTGGCTGCGGAGGTGGTGCCCCGACTCGCCGGCCGCCGCGTCTGGATGGTCAACTCCACCGCCGAAGGCGGCGGTGTGGCCGAGATGCTGCCAAATATGCTTACCCTCCTATCCGAGCTCGGTGTCGATGCGCGCTGGGCGGTGATCAGCACGGAGCGACCCGAGTTCTTCGCCCTCACCAAGAAGATTCACAATCTCATCCATGGCGCCGGCGAGCCGCTGCTAGGAGCGGCGGAGCGTGAGCTCTACGAGGCGGTGAGCCGTGAGAATGCCGAGCTTCTCGCAGCTGAGCTGGCGGTCGACGATCTGCTCGTGGTGCACGATCCGCAGCCACTCGGCAGCGGAGCGATCCTCAAACGACGACTGGGGCTGAACAGCATCTGGCGCTGCCACATCGGCCTCGACCGGGTGGTCCCGGCTACGCAGGCCGTCTGGCGCTTCCTCGAGCCATACGCCAGCGTCTACGACCACGCCGTCTTCTCCGCTCCCGAGTACGTGCCGAGTTACCTGACCGACCGCTACTCGCTGATCCGCCCCGCCATCGATCCGCTCGGTCCGAAGAACCGGGAGCTCTCGGTGCGCGAGATCACCGACATCCTCGTTCGTGCCCGGCTCGTGAAGACAGATGCGGCGACCGCAGCACCGCCCTTCTCCCAACACGCGCAGCGGCTGCTCCCCGGCGGCCGGTGGACTCTGCCGATCGGACAGCGGGCTGACGGAGGAGCATCGCCGCCGTCTCGAGGTAGTGCGGCTGCTCCTGGTCGGCCCTGATCCAAGCTCCGTCGCCGACGACCCGGAGGGCCTGGAGGTCATGGACGAGCTCAGCTCCGCGTACCGGCAGCTCGATCCCGAGCTGCAGCGCGAGGTCGCTCTGGTCAGCCTCCCCATGGAGTCACGCGAAGAGAACGCGCTGATGGTCAACGCCATCCAGCGGTGCTCCACCGTGGTGGTTCAGAACTCGATTCAGGAGGGCTTCGGCCTCACCGCCACCGAGGCGATGTGGAAGGCCACGCCGGTGGTCGCCTCGAGCGCCTGCGGACTGCGGCAGCAGATCCGAGATGGACGCGAGGGCCGTCTCGTGGCCGACCCCGAAGATGCCGAAGCCCTGGCCGCCGTCCTTAGCGAGCTGCTGGCCAATCCGGTAGAGAGTCGGACGCTGGGGCGGGCGGCCCAGCGCCGCGTCTACCGTGAATTTCTGGTCCTCTCGCAGCTGAGACACTGGTTGAGGACCCTCGTGAGCTGCCTGGACGCATGACGCGGGCTGGGCAGATCCCGTTGCTCGGCCGTGAAGAGTCAGAACGTCGTGATCACCAGGTTCGAGCACTGATCGAGCAGACCGAGCCCCTCGCAGATGAAGTGCGTGTAGATAACACGTTTCCCCTTCTGACCTGTGAAGTCCGAGTAGGAGCCCGACTCCGATCCCGGATCGATCGTTTCGATGGGAACGCCGTCTCGGAACACGTAGATCACTGGCCAGGGCACGTTTGACCACGTGAGGTCGATCACGTGCTTGCCCTTCACCTTCCGTTTTGAGCCGACTAAGGTCGGCTCTCCCGACGGTGGGTCGGACACGGTGACCGACTGCTGGTCGTCGTCCGTCAGATCGCCGTCATCCGTGACGGTCAGCGTCACGCTGTACGTGCCTGCAGCCCCGTACGTGTGGCTCGCCGTGGATCCCGAGGCGGTGCTGCCGTCGCCGAAAGCCCAATCGTACGAGACCAGGCTACCGTCGCTGTCACTGGAACCGCTGCCGTCGAAGTCGCAGCTCAGGTCCGGGCACGAGTAGGTGAAGGACGCCACCGGAGGCTCGTTGCCACCGGGCGGATCACCGCCGCCCGGATCGCCGCCTCCCGATCCGTCGTCCACGGACACTCCGAATCGCTGCAGGACCCGATCGATCCGGTTTCCGATCGTGTGCGTGTCGCTGCCGGCGAACAGCAGCGAGACGGGACTGTTGTTGGCATCATCCGTCACGATCAACGAGCCAGAGTCACCTCCCTGGCTCAGGTTCGTGTAGATGATCTGATCGTACATGTACGCGCTCTTGAGGCAGAACCACAGAAGCACCTCGTAGCACACCTCGACGGTCGCGTTGATGTCCGTGATCTCGCCTGCGGTCAGCTGCGTGGTACGCCCGTACTTCTTCACACTGAGCCCAATCACGCTCGCGTCGACGTTGCCGTCGTCGTTTTCATCGAGGTCGTAGGGTTGGGCATTCGGCGTCCCATACCCGTCCGGCGGGGTGGACACGTCTACGTCAGCGGCAGAAACGGCAGCGATCGCGGCGTCCATGTAGTTCTGCCCGCTCAGCGTGAAGTCGATGGCCTCGTAGTCGGCCAGCGTGCCGATGCGATCGCCCGGGTCCGACCCCCCATCGAACGGACCGGGTTGCAGAATCGGGTCGCCGATGCTGCCATCGTTGCTGTTGGCGAGCACGTGGTTGTTGCTCAGGATGAAGGTGTTCCCCGAGGCGTTGATGACGCGCGCCCCGATCGTGCCGGCTGTGATGTCCTTGTGGCCGACCGAGTAGCCTACGGGAGCAGGCCGCTCGCGGCTGGTCGTGTTTCCGGCGACGAACATTCCTGTCACCACGACCCTCACCGGGACGTCGTCGTCGAGCCAGGCCGGGATGCCGCCCACGCCAGGACGAGCCGTGAGCACTTTCACGGCGGCGTTTCCGTCCTCGTCGAGCCCCACTGCCGTCCCCACGACGCCCTCGATGCGCAGGAGCCCGGGCGTGTGCCGTCGCTGCGCGCTGATGGCGGCCCCAAGGCCGCGTTCCTGGCCTGTGAGGGCACCCTGAGAGGCGTCCGCGCGTGTCTGCAAAGTTTGCGGTCCGATGAGCGAATTCGGGGCATCGCTGCACCCGAGCAACAGTGTGACAGCGAGCAGCGATCCGAAAACGGAAGCGAGCACAGGCCGCGGGCAAATGCGGGAACGAGACATGAAAACCTCCTGATGACGTGACGGCGCCGGCCGATCTGCACCCCTGGGAGCCGTCGAATCCAGATCAACTGCCGGCGACCGGGCCGCCCCTGTTGTTACAACGGGAGAACAGGGGTGCAATTCGCGTTCCCGGGTGCGCCACTGGGCCAGAGCGTCGCACCAACAGCAGCTGCCAGACGTGACGCCTGGTCGGGACGAATTGCTGATCGCCGCACCGACCGCTGGTCCGTTGCCATTCCGAGGTGTAACGTTGGTGTAGCGACCTCATCCGAGAGAAGCGTACGTTTCCCCCACCTTGACCCATAGCCGGGCGACAGCGCCCCAGCTGGCCACCGATATGGAAAACGAACGCCTCCGTACGCTTCTTCGGATAGCGGGGCTCGTCTCGCTGCTCTACATGTTCTTTCTCGGGCTCGACCTTATGGGTCTGGCCTTCAAGCTGTTCGGCCGTGGGCTGGCCGAGACCCTGATCGAGCAAACCGCTAACCCTGTCGTCGGCCTGTTCATCGGCATCCTGACGACGAGCCTGGTTCAGAGTTCCTCGACCACGACCTCCATCATTGTAGGACTCGTGGCCGCCGACGCGCTGACGATCGGCGGTGCGATTCCGATCATTATGGGGGCCAACATCGGGACCTCGGTCACCAACACGCTCGTCTCGATGGGACACGTGACGCGTCGCGAGGAGTTCCAGCGGGCCCTCGCCGGGGCGACCGTTCACGACTTCTTCAACTGGTTCGCGGTGCTGCTCCTGCTGCCGCTCGAGATCGCTACCGGGTATCTCGCGCGGACCTCTCAGTTCCTCGAAAGGCTGCTTGAGGGGGTCGGCGGAATCGAGCTGTTCAATCCGCTGCGCGCCATCGTCCGGCCGACGGCCGAGTGGTTCTCAGGATTGCTGGGGGACGTGGGGTGGTCGGTCCTGGTGCTCGGCGTGCTGCTGCTGATCGCCAGCCTCAAGCTGCTGGTGGATGCGTTGAAACGGCTGATGACGGCCCGGGCCGAGACGATTCTTCACCGGACTCTGTTTCGCTCTGCGGCAGCCGCGGCTCTGGCAGGCATTGCGGTGACCGTGATGGTCCAGAGCAGCTCGATCACCACGTCCGTGGTCATTCCGCTCGTCGGTGCGGGTATCGTTACCCTGGAGCAGATCTTTCCATACACGATCGGCGCGAACATCGGAACGACGATCACGGCGATGCTGGCGGCGCTTAGCACCGGCAGCCCGGCGGCCGTGTCCGTTGCCTTCTCACACCTGTTGTTCAACATGACCGGATCGGTGTTGATCTACCTGCCGCGCCCGATACGGGCTGTTCCACTGGCGCTGGCTCGCCGTCTTGGGAGAATCGGAAGCCGGAAAAGAATGCTGGCTGCCGTGTACATACTGATATTGTTTTATGGGCTGCCGCTGGTTCTTCTATTCTTGACCGGCACACTGTGAGCGCGGCGCTGTGTCTGTGTAAGGGAGAGGCAAGATGCTGAAGCGACTGTTCGGAGGCGAGGAGAGGTCCAAGCTCGTCGACGCCGCGTTCGACGATGTGACGGCCATGTTGCAGCAGTCGGCGAAGATGTTCGACCTCTCCCTGGCGGCGCTGCTCGAGAACAAGGAACTGGACGTGGATCTCGACACGATGGACGACGTCGTGGACGAGAGCGAGCGCATGGTCCGGCGCACCATCCTTCAGCACCTGAGCGTGAACCCCCAGCAAGACCTGGTCGCCAGCCTGATCCTGGTCAGCATGGTGCAGGACGCCGAGCGAATCGGCGATTTCTCGCGTGGCCTGGCCGAGATCCAGCGGTTCGCCAAACGGCCGAGGGGTGGTCCGTTCGCCGAACAGCTGAAGGAGCTGGCGGCCCGCGTGCGCCCACTCTTCGAAATGTGCGACCAGGCGTTTCGTGAGGATGACGTCGAGCTGGCCCAACGAGTGATCGCCACCCACAGGGAGCTGAAGCCGCTGCTGCTGAACTTCACCGAGCGGGTGGCGGCCAGCGACCTGACGGCGGACATGGCGATCGTCTACTCGGCAGCTGCGAAGATCCTCCGACGGGTCGGTGCGCATCTTAGCAACATCGCGTCCACCGTCGTCCAGCCGTTCGATCGCATCCGCCACGGGGACGAGAGCGCCTGAGGTGACGCTCGGCTCTCGTGTGCGCTGGAATCGCATGCTCTCGCGGACCTGCTTCTCGATCCGCTGAGCTTGCCCCCTGGGCCGTGTCCCTCCAGCTTTTGTACGCCTTCCACGCGCAGCCTCCGAGGTCGGATGCAAGACCGAAAACAGCTGATCGAACTGATCCGGGCCTCCGTCATCGGGGAAGACGAGGCCGTGTGGGGTCCCTATGGTCCGCGTCGGGTGACGTATGCCGATTACGTGGCCTCCGGCCGCTCCCTCTCGTTCATCGAGGACTACATCCGGGAGCAGGTTCTGCCGCTGTACGCGAACACCCACACCGAGAGCTCGGGCACCGGTCGACAGACGACCCACTTCCGGGAAGAAGCTCGTCGCATCGTGAGGGATTCCGTGGGGGCCACCGATGAGCACTGTGTCGTGTTCGCCGGCTCGGGATCGACGGGGGCGATCGACCGCATGATCGGAATCCTGAACCTGCGAATCCCGAACGACCTCGACGCCAGCTATGGACTGCGGGATGTGATTCCCCCAGAGGAGCGACCCGTGGTGTTCATCGGACCGTACGAGCACCACTCGAACGAGCTTCCGTGGCGCGAGTCGATCGCCGACGTGGTGGTGATTCATGAGGACTTGCACGGCGGGATCGACTGCGACGAGCTGGAGCGAGAACTGGAAAAGTACCAGGATCGGCCGCTCAAGATCGGGAGCTTCTCAGCCGCCTCGAACGTGACGGGTATCGTGTCCGACACTCGCCACGTCTCGATCTGCCTTCACAAGCACGGGGCGCTCGCCTTCTGGGATTTCGCGGCCGCGGCGCCTTACGTGGCAATCGACATGGGTCCCACCGATGACACGGAGGAGGTTAGGCTGGACTACAGGGACGCGATCTTTCTCTCCCCCCACAAGATGATCGGAGGTCCCGGCACGCCCGGCGTGTTGGTGGCGCGACGGGAGCTGTTCCGGAATCGCGTGCCCGACGTACCCGGGGGTGGGACGGTGTGGTACGTGAACCCGTCCGATCATCAGTACTTCGAAGATCCGGAGCACCGGGAGGAGGGGGGGACGCCGGCGATCATCGAGTCGATCCGTGCCGGTCTCGTCTTCCAGCTGAAGGACGAGGTGGGTGCGGATGTAATTCGGGAGTGCGAGGAGACGTTTATCCGCCGTGCGATCGCCCGCTGGGATCGCAACCCCAGCATCGAGATCCTGGGGAACCAAGAGGCGGAGCGTCTCTCGATCGTATCGTTCGTCGTTCGCCACGGGCAGCAGTACTTGCACCACAACTATGTGGTTGCCCTTCTGAATGATCTGTTTGGGATTCAGGCCAGGGGCGGTTGTTCCTGTGCGGGACCGTACGGCCACCGACTCCTGGGGATCGACATCGAGACCTCGCATGAGTTCGAGCGCGAGATTGGCCGCGGGTGCGAGGGCATCAAGCCCGGCTGGGTGCGCGTGAACTTCAATTACTTCATCTCGGAGGCCGTGTTCGAGTACATCCTGGAAGCCGTCGATCTGGTGGCGGCCCACGGGTGGCGGCTGCTGGATGAGTATCGGTTCGATGCTCAGACGGGTCTGTGGACACACCGGAGCGGGGTCGAGGGGCCGCCCATGAGCCTCGGCGAGATTCGCTACACACGCGGTGGACTGGAGTATCCCCGCCGCCGACAACATGAGCCCGAGGAGCGCCTTCAGGACTACCTGGCCGAGGCGCGGAGAATCCTGGCGGACGCCAGTCCGGGAAGCTGTCCAGAGGTCGAGGCATCGGTGACCGAAGACTTCGAGCACCTTCGTTGGTTCCCACTGCCTGGCGAACCGCCGGGGGAGGACCACCCGACCTGTCTGCACATCGGAACCCAGGGTCTCGAGGCGTAGGGAACGTGCGCTCGCTGTCTCGCTTCATCCTGCGTCTGTTCGGTTGGAAGATCGTGGGCCAGCATCCTTCCGAGCCCAAGTTCGTCCTCATCGGCGCGCACCACACCTCGAACTGGGACCTGCCGCTCGCGATGCTGGTCTTGTGGGCTCTCGAGATCGACGCACGCTGGGTCGCCAAGCACACGATCTTCCGGGGCCCTGCGGCGTGGTTCTTCCGGCGCATGGGGGGTGTGCCGCTCAACCGAGAGACCACGGAGAACTTCGTCGAGTCGGTCGTGGAAGAATTCGATCGGCGCGACGAGTTCGTGCTCGTGATCGCGCCGGAGGGTACGCGCAGCCGGGTCGATTTCTGGCGCACCGGCTTCTACTATATCGCGCTCCAAGCCAGGGTTCCGATCGCGCTGGGCTTCGTCGATTTCATGCGCAAAGAGGGGGGGGTGGGTCCGCTGCTGTGGCCGAGCGGGGACCTGGAAGCGGACTTGGCGAAGATGCGTGAGTTCTACGCGGAAAAGACCGGCAAACGGCCGGAGAAGCACGGGGAGATCAGGGCGCGCCCGAGCGGCGCGCCCCAGAGTGCCTGAGTTCGGCGTCTCCGCCTATTGCTGAACTCTGCGCTTCTCTTACTTCCTGTAACGGACCAGAATCCCTTCCGTCCCCTGCTTCAAGGCGTCGAATCCGTATTCCCAGTACAGCGTGTTCCCTTCCTGCCGGGTCGCGTTGTGCTCGATCACGTCGAAGGGAGCGCTGATCTTGAAGACGATACCTAGATCGGCCATGGCCGTGGCCAGAACGCCCTCGAGCGCCGGCATCATCTGCGCCGCCTCCTCGGTCTCGCTCAGCGGGTTGATCGGCTCGTTGCGGATCGTGAGCGTGTTGCCCTCATCGAGGATTTGCAGATCGCCAAACGGTTGCTGATCGGACACGGGGAGATCGTCCTCCTCGTCGCCCGAGATCATGAGCTCGTTCAGACGGCTCACATCGTCGAAGCCCAGGTCGACCTTTATGTTCATCTTGAGGTCGTCCCATGATTGACTCGCGCCCAGCAGCTCCATCCCTTCTGGGAGATCGCTCTCGATCTCCTCCCGCATCTTCGCCTCGTCGAAGCCTTCATCGCCCATGTCCTCCATGAGCTCTGCTCGGGCGGCGCCGACCTCTTCCTCAGTGGGCGCGCCCTCGCCCCCCGTGAACATCTTCTGAACCATGGCCATGGCGTAGGCCGTCCGGTCCATGTCGACGGTGAAGTCCAGGTTCGCGCTGCCCGAGAGATCTTCTTCGAGTGCGATCCCATACTCGAATTGCATGCAGCCGCCCAGCGGCAACGCCAGTGCGAGCACAAGAGCGAGGCGGCGCCCCGCGATACGTCCGAAGCTCATCGTCGGCCCCCAAAGTGAGAATGATCCATCATGCGCTCCGCGCACTTTCAGGCGCGGTTGTAGACTGGGATAACGTTGGGAGTGATACCAGTGGGGTCGCCCGGACGTTTCATCTCCGGCGTCCGACCGCGGGGAGCCGAACGCCGGCGCGACGCGGCCCTATCGATACGGACCGCGCTCGGCAGCACACGCTGCCATGAGTGGGAACGTCTGTTTAGAGAAGCAACAGTCGTTCGAGAAACACCCGATATCCCTTGAGCGCCAGCCGGAGATCTTCTGTGGAGACCGGCTCCCCACCGTGATCCCAACGCCGCACGAGATGATCGCGCTCGTACTGGAAGCTGTCCGTCAGCCGCTTAAGCACCGTGTCGACGAGGCTGTCGGCGTTTTCGACTGCCCTCAGGGGATCGTCAATGAAGTTGACCTGGAGGACATCCCAATTCGCCTTGTACTTGGTGACTTCCTGGGGCGTGAGCAGCGACTCTCCTGGAGTCCCGTTCATCTCCTCGGCCGTCTCCTCGAGCGCCCCTTCGAGCGCCTCGTCGAGCTCATCGACGTCGAGGTTCATCTCCCCGTCTCCGTTCGCCTCCAACGCTTCGGAGACACTGATACCGTCTTTTGCCGGATTCCGCATCGTTCCCACCCATTCTGCAATGATCCGTCGCCCCGCGGGCGGTCCCCCCATGAGACCGCGACGCGGCGACACCCTGACTCCCCAACGCCCGCATGACCGGTGACCCGCTGGGGTCCATCTCAGGCAACACCACCGCGATTCTGACTTAAATCTATTTTGTGCAACGGCTTAAGCCGCTGCAAAGCGCTCGGCGCACCCGCAGTCGGAATGCGTCAGGCCGGGAGCGGCGCCCACTCGAGCGTCAGTTGGACGTTTCGCGAGCACGGCTGTGGCCCGCGTTACGGAGGGCAAGGGGGGTGCCACAGCGAACGGGGGTGCCAGACGGAATGCGGCCGTCGGATGTAGCGTACGGTCCGTCCGGGTCAGGCGTAACGTGTGTCCAGATCGACGACGCCTGCGGCCGTCTCTCGGATCAGGTGGTCTACGACGGCCTTGAGGTCGCCCGTCTCCTCGAAGACGCGAAGCTGCCGATCGGCGCTCGATCCGTGCTCGAGGATTTGAAGTGCGTACTCCACTTCGGTTCTAGAGCCCAGGTCATCGAGCACATCATCCAGGAACCACTCGATGAGCTCGCGGATCAGCTGCGGCGCAGGGAGCTGCTCCTGTTTTCCGAAATCGATAAGCTTGCCCTCGATCCCGTAACGGGCGGCCCGCCATTTGTTCTCCGCGATCAGAGCCGTCGGATACATTCGGAAGGTCAGGTTGTCCCGGCGCAGCCGCCACAGCTTGGCGACGAGCGCTTGGAAAATCGCCGCGATGCAGACGACCTCTTCTACGCGCGTGCAAATGTCGCACAGGCGGAACTCGAGCGTCGGATACGTGAAGTGCGGACGGAGGTCCCACCAGATCTTCGTTGGGTCCGGGATGGCTCCGGTGCGCACGAGAGACTCGACCAGGTACTCGAACTCCCCCCAGCTGCGAAAAGGCATCGGCAGGCCCGTACGCGGAAAATTGCGCCAATTCACCGTGCGGTAAGACTTCATCCCGGTCCGGCGGCCCATCCAGAACGGCGAGCTCGTCGAGAGAGCGAGAATGTGGGGGAGGAAGTACCGCGACACGTTCATGGCATCGATCAAGAATTCCTTGTCCTCGATACCGACGTGCACGTGCATACCGAAGATGAGGTTCTTGCGGGCCACGTCGCCCATGTCCTCGGAGATACCGATGTACCGGTCGAGCGGCGTGATCTCCTGCTCGATCCACGAAGAGAACGGATGCGTGCCGGCCGCGAGGATCCGGAGCCCGCTTTCCGCGACCCTGTCGAGCACGAGCCGACGAAGCCGAACGACTTCATCTTTGGCCTGGGCCGGCGTCTCGCACACCGTGCTGCCCACCTCGACCACGGACTGGTGAAGCTCCGGCTTGAGCTGCTCGCGCAGATATCCGGTGTCGGACTCGAGGATTCGAGTGATGTAGGACTGAAGCTCTCCGGTCTCGGGATCGACAATCTGATACTCTTCCTCGATCCCGATCGTGAGTGACGGTTCCTTCATGATGGATCCCAGAGTTGGAATGGGGTCGCCGAACTCTGCCGCGCATCGCACCGCAGGTGGGCGTGACCGAGCCGAACCATGACGAAAAGCTACGGCCTCGACACCCCTTGCTTCAAACCCGCCGGACACCGTTCGGGCACCTCGACGCTTCCTGTGGCTGCGCGTAGCTTTCCAGGTGGGGTGTCGACTCGCGACGACCCGTAAACCCTAACACCCGATTGAATCCGATCATGGACGAATATACACATGGGCACCCGCATCCCACGGGTCTCGATGTCCTGCACGATCCCGTCGTCAACAAGGGGACGGCGTTTTCCGAAGAAGAGAGAGACGCGCTGAACCTCCGGGGGCTGGTCCCACCCCAGGTGCTCTCGATCGAGACCCAGGAGTCTCGAGTGCTGGAGAACTTTCATCGCAAGGCGACCGACCTGGAAAAATACATATTCCTCATCGCGCTCCAGGATCGGAACGAAACGCTGTTCTACCGCACGGTGGTCGACAACGTCGTGGAGATGATGCCGATCATCTACACACCGACCGTCGGCCAGGCGTGCAGTGACTACGGACACATCCTCCGGCGCACCCGCGGCATGTATCTGACGGCGCGCGATCGGGGCAACTTCGCCAAGCTGCTCGACAACTGGCCGTACGAAGTCCGGGTGATCGTCGTGACCGATGGCGAACGAATCCTCGGTCTCGGCGACCTGGGCGCGAACGGCATGGGGATTCCGATCGGCAAGCTCTCCCTGTACACGGCCTGCGCGGGCGTGCACCCGTCGATCTGTCTCCCCCTGATGCTGGACCTGGGCACCAGCAACGAGGATCTGCTCGAGGACCCGCTATACATCGGGATTCGCCAGCGGCGACTGCGGGGCGAAGAGTACGATGAGACCGTCGAGGAGCTGGTCACGGCCGCCAACGAGAAGTGGCAGGGTGTGCTCATTCAGTTCGAGGACTTCGCCACCGCCCACGCGTTTCAGCTCCTGAAGCGATATCGAAACCGGATGTGCTGCTTCAACGACGATATCCAGGGCACGGCCGGCGTCGCCCTCGCCGGGCTCATCTGCTCCGGCCGCATCACCGGGCGAGCACTCCGCGACGAGCGACTCCTGTTCCTGGGTGCCGGAGAGGCTGCGATCGGGATCGCCGATCTGCATGTGTCTTATCTGAAGCGTGAGGGCGTGGATGAGCAGACGGCGCGCGAGCGATGTTGGTTCGTGGACTCGAAGGGGCTGGTCGTCACGCAGCGCGACGATCTGGCGGAACACAAACAACCGTACGCGCACTCCTACGAGTTTCTCACGGATCTCGAGAAAGCCGTGGAACAGCTGCAGCCCACGGCGCTGATCGGCGTGTCAGGGCAGCCGCAGACGTTTACCGAGTCGGTGTTGCGGGCCATGGCGAAACTCAACGACCGGCCGGTGATCTTCGCGCTCTCGAACCCGACATCGAAGGCCGAGTGCACGGCGGAACAGGCGTACAGGTGGACGGACGGGAGGGCCGTCTTCGCGAGCGGCAGTCCGTTCGACCCGGTGGAGTACGAGCGCCGCGTGAGCCACGCCATGATCGAGACGGCAGCGGACTCGCTGGCCTCGCAGATAGACGAGGCGTCTCTGGAGCAAGGCCTCATCTATCCGCCGCTGGCGCACATCCGTGAAGTGTCTGCCAAGATCGCCGTCGCGGTGGCACGCCGGGCGTACGACCAGGGGCTGGCCAGCGTGCCGGAACCCGATGATCTGGAGGCGTACGTTCGCTCGCAGGTCTACGAACCGGTGTACGCCAGCTACGCCTGATCGCTGGGCGGGGTGGGGGAGCGACGCACCTGCTCCAGTAACGCGAGAAAACCGAGCGCTTCGTGCTTGATCTGGGCGTAACGCAGGGATTCCCAGTGGTGCTCCATGTACT
This sequence comes from Gemmatimonadota bacterium, assembly GCA_039587755.1. Classification (GTDB taxonomy): domain Bacteria; phylum Gemmatimonadota; class Gemmatimonadetes; order Palauibacterales; family Palauibacteraceae; genus JBDHBD01. The sequence goes on from JBDHBD010000002.1 coordinate 27,411, forward strand.
GCTGCAGGAAGCCGGTGACATGGCTCAGGGAGATGGCGTGAAAGCCTCGCACGAGCTTCGGTTCTACGACGGAGCCGAACGCGAGCATGCGCACGCTCGTCCTCGCGGGCCATCCGCCCCGCTCACCTTTCCCGCCGGTCCAGCGAGTCTTTCCCTTCTCCTGCAGCTCGCGCAGCGCACGGGCGAGCCTCTTTTGTGGACACAGCCCGAAGCGAGTGAGCACCGACGTCAGAACAGAGTCGTTCTTGGCACCCCGATTCAGTTCCGCACGTCCCTCCTTCACTTCGATGATCAAGAGATCGGCCGATCCACGGGGAACCCGCAGCGCCGGGTCGGGGATCGTGGGGCCGGTATCGACCGCCCCGTCTTCTGAAGCCGATTCGGTGCAGGGGCGGGCGACCGCGCCTCCGCTAGCCATCGGGAGCCGCAACCCGAGAAGGTCGACATCAGTGGCGGCCTTGTACCCGCCGAGCTCCAGTGCCTCGAGCACCGGATACTCCGCCACGGTGAAATAGCCGTTTACCTGCAGATAGGCCTGTACGAGCGCGACAGCGTGATCCATCTTGCCTCCAGGGGTGCTACGGTAGGGGCTCGATGGCGTCGCATCGCCAGTAACGGCGTGGCATACGCGAGTGGGTGCGGCCACCGTCCGCCGATGCCGACCCGACTGGTCCAGCAAGTCCCGACCCTCTAACCCTCTGATTCTATTAGAATTGCAGCCGGCCGCTCAGCTGTGCGAAGCCGGCGACAAGCGGAAGAGTGCGCTGTTGCGCGGAATACCGGCAAGAGGGGGCTTGCCTTTCTCTCGCGCGTCGGAGATTATGCGCTCGCTCGCACCGTCTCGATGGAACTGTCAAATGGGAGGATCAGATGACGAAGGACGATTTCGCGGCGAAGCTTGCCAAGAACAACGACATGAGCAAGGCCAAGGCAAAGAATGTGATCGACTCGATCTTCTCCACGGATCCACGTGAGGGGATCATCGCGGTTGAGCTGGACGCCGGCCGTGACTTCACGATCACGGGGTTCGGCACGTTCGGTACGCGCCGCCGCAAGGCTCGCATGGGGCGGAATCCGCAGACCGGTCAGCAGATCAGCATTCCGGCCATGACCGTTCCGACGTTCAAGGCAGGTAAGGGTCTGAAGGACAGAGTCCGCACCTAACGGCACGGGCAGATTCGTCGCGAAACCGAGGAGACGGGAGCGATCGCCGGGTGCGAGCCGCACCCGTCCCTCAACTCCTCTCCTTACTCGTCTACATTCGCCACGGGGACGACGAGCGTGAGGCACCCGCCCCGCTCGTCGTCCCCGTGGCCTTGAGTTTCACCCTCTCGACACGTCCGCAAGTCCTGGTTGGAGACAGAGGGTGGCCATCCAGATCCAGAAAGCGTTTGACGTAGACCGCCCTCCGCATGACGTGTGGGAATTCCTGGTCACGCCAGCTCAGGTCGTTGCCTGCATACCGGGTGCACGTCTCCTGCGGATCATCGACGAGCGGAGCTTCGAAGGCGTGATCGGGGTTCGTCTGGGCCCGGTCGGGGCAACGCTGTTCGGGACCGTCCGCTTCGATGTGATGGATCGAGAGCACTACCGGGTGGCGATGTCCGGCCGAGCGGTGGAGCAACGTGGTAGTGGCCGGATAGAGATGTTCATGCGAAGCACACTCGAATCACGCGACGGCGGCGGTACGACCGTTTTGATGACTCAGAGCGTGCGCCTCTCTGGTCGCTTCGCTTTTTTCGGACGGGGTGGCTTCATCAGGAATCTGGCCGACAGGGTATTCGGCCGATTCGCGGGCTGCGTTCAGGAGCAGCTCTCCGTCCGCGACTGAGGTGACCGTGGTTGACGTCCACACTCACGTCCTGCCAGCCGTGGACGACGGCGCCGCCGATCTGGACGAGGCCGTCAGTGCGATCAGGACGCTGGCTGACGAAGGCGTCAGTGCCCTGGTGGCCACCCCGCACTTTCGTGCTTCGACCCTCGAGCAACCGGACGCCGCCGAGGGACGCCTGTGGCGGTTCGATGAGGCGCATGCCGATCTCGAGCATGCCCGCGCGGGCCAAGAGATTGCCGTCTCCGTCGCGCGTGGAGCTGAGGTCCTGTTGGATGCGCCGGCTCCGGATCTCTCCGACCCGAGGCTGCGACTCGGCGGCACACGCTTCGCGCTGGTCGAGTTCATGGGGTTTCGAGTGCCCGCCTACGGGGGGAACCAGCTGGCTGCCCTGAGCGAGAACGGCTGGGTGCCCGTGCTCGCACACGCAGAGCGCTATGTGGGCCTCGCAGCTGTGCTGGACCGTGTGCCGGAGTGGAAGGAGTCTGGAGCCTACCTGCAAGTCAACTGCGGTTCGTTGACCGGACGGTTCGGTCCTGAGGCTCGAAGCATGGCCCGTGAGCTTCTGGCCCGCGGACTCGTCGACTGCCTGGCAAGCGACTTCCACTGTCGTGGGGAACCGGAGATCGAAAGCGCCGTTTCATGGTTGAAAGCCCGAGCGGGCGGAGATGATGCGGCGTGGTTGCTGACGGTCGACAACCCGAGACGAATGCTAGATAATGAAGATCCGCTTCCGGTTCCGCCCGTGACCGGTGACGGGTCTGGAAGGTCTACTATATGGCGGCGTATGCTCCGGCGGGGAGCAGGCGAATGAAGGCCGCGTGGCCGCGAGAGACTTGCACCGAGCGTCACGGAACAGTAACGAACCAAGCCGCTCTCGCGGGGTAGCGAGATCGGGAAAAACAGAGGGCGGAATGCGGGAGCGCGGGGAGCATGGACTTGAGGCTCGTTGTACGAATGCCCGAGGTAAGAGGATGAGGAACACACACTTCGTTGCGACAATCACGGTCGCCCTGGCGCTGTCGCTGGCGACGGTACCCAGCGTGCCGAACCAGGCAGCCGCTCAACAGGGCGATATTCAAGTCCTCGTCGCGCCGCTCAGCGTCGGACCCGGTGTCAACAACAAGTTCGGCGAGCGAGTCGCCGACCAGGTTCGAGAGGCGCTGGAGACGTTCTCCGGCTTGGCGCCGCTGGACTGGGGTGACGTGAAGGATGCGGTCGAGGACTTTGGGCTGGACTGGAAGCAGCTCACGCCGATCGAGTGGCGGCAGCTCGCGGGCCGGCTGGAGGCCCAGCTCGTGATGGTCGGCACCGCCGCACAAGCCGGCGGCGCGCTAAACGTGGAGGTCAGCTTCATCGACCCGCGTTCGGGCGACGAGCTGCCCGTACCGAGCTTCTCCGTGGCGAGCGACCGCCAGCACAAGCAAGCGGCGGCGCAGATCACCGGCGGGCTGGAGCAGCAGGTCGCCTATCAGCGTTCCGTCGTCTTCTGCCAGGAGTATCTCGGCTCGCAGCAGCTGGAAGATGCGATGCGCAATTGCGAAGCGGCGCTCGACGTCAACCCCGGCAGCCCACGAGCGCTTTACCTTCGCGGCCGGGTCCACATGGAGGGGGAGGAGTGGGACGCGGCGATTGTCGACCTCGAGGAGGTCGTTCAGCAGGATCCGTCGAACACGGAGGCCCTCCAATCACTGGCCTACAGCCACGCACAGGTGGGGAATGGCGATCGATCTCTCGAACTGTATCGAGAGTATCTGAACTTCAATCCGGACGATGCCGACGTTCGGCTCAACGTGGCCTTCAAGCTGGCCAGCGCCGAGGCCTACGACCCGGCGATCGCTATTCTGCAGGAAGGTGTCGAGCGCGACGAGAATAACGCGGCGCTATGGGAATACCTGGGTAACGTTGCCCTGGCGCGCGGCACGCAACGGGCGGAGGCGTCGGAAGGGACGAGCGGGTCCCTGTCCGACCCGGCGTCGGTCCGCCTGGCCGTGGATGCGTACGATCGCGTCCTCACGCTAAGCGGAGACAGCATCAACCCGTCCATGCTCCGCAACCTGATCGCGGCCAACACGGAGCTGGGCGACCTGGACCGCGCCCTCGAGTTTTCGGAGCGTGGGCTGACCATCGTGAGACAGATGCCGGAGCCTGGAGCGGATGCCGAGGAAGGCACGCAGAGTCCGACGCAGCTGCTGGCCGAGATCCACTCGATTCGCGCGGACATCTACGATCGCATGGAGCAACCCGCGCAAGCGGTCGCCGAGATGGACCGGACCCTGGAAAACGATCCGGACTACCCGCGCGCGTACTGGAAGCGCGGCAATTTTAGACTGTCGGCCGGGGACACGAACGGCGCGGTGGCGGACTTCCGTCTCGCTGCCGGTGCGGGATCGGATCCAGACCAGATCGCTCATAACCTGTTCGCCCGCGGTTATCAGGAGCACTTCCAGCAGGGACGTTACGGGCAGGCGATTCGGCTGTTCAGTGTGGCGCTCGAGCTGGCCGAGAGTCCGCAGGAGAAGCAGCAGATCCATTTCTTCTCTGCCTACGGTTACTACCAGCAGGCGTCCGCGATCGACGCGAGCAACGAGCGGGCGGAGGCCTGTGAACCAGCGCGCCGGGCGCTCAACGCCTTCCGGCGCGTGGGCCCCCATCTGGGCCAGGCCGGAAGCTACCAGGCGAGTAGCCAGGCGCAGATCCGCGAAGCGGTGGAGGTGCAGGTCTACCGTCAGGATCAGATTATCCGGAAAGCGTGCAACTGATCTTGCACTAGCGCCTGCGGGCCGCCTGACACGGCCCGGAAGAGCGGCCCGACGGGATTCGTCCCGTCGGGCCGTTTTTGTTTTCCGTTCTGAGTGGGATCACGGGGTTGACGGTTCCAGTCGGGGCCTCTACAATGGGGAACGGTGGGGAAAAGTGGGAGAGAATGGGGAGCCTTCCTCATACATGCTAAAGGTCTATCGTGGCTGGTTTTCTGGGCAGCTATCTGCACCAAATCGACGCCAAAGGGCGCGTCAGCTTGCCCGCGCCGTTTCGCCGGGGCCACGGAGACACGCCGTTCGTACTCGTTCACGTTCAACCGGAAGCGCTTTCGCTGTACCCGGAAGACGGGTGGCTGGAGGTTCAGCACTCGCTGCGCGAAATGGCGAGGCGCAACCCGGACTATCGACCGATGATCCTGCGGATCACGGCGAACGCGACTGAGGTGACACCGGACAAACAGGGGCGAGTCCTCATTCCGGACCGGCTCAGGCGCAGCGTCGGACTCGATTCCGAGGCCCTGATCGTGGGCGCCATCGACAGGGTCGAGATCTGGGAGCCAGGTCGCTTCGAGTCGAGCACGGGCATCGAGGATGCGAAATTCGATCGCCACATACGGGCGATCTTTTCCTGATAAAGGACGCACCGCGCACCGCGGCGGCGGCCGCTGCAAGGAAAGGCTCTGTGCCGCGTGGTGGAGACCGCCTACGAGCACGAAGCCGTCATGCCGACCGAGGTGCTGGAGTACCTCGCTCCGGAGCGCGGAGGGTGCTTTCTGGATGGCACCGTCGGCGGTGGCGGTCACGCAGCCCGGATTCTCGAGTCCGGATCTGAGGTGCGTCTGCTGGCGCTGGACGTGGATCAGGAGGCGATCGCGGCGGCGCGGGACCGACTGACGGAGTACGCGGACCGCGTCGAGCTCGTCCAGGCGAACTTTCGGGACGCGGACGCGGTCTGTAAACGGGCTGGCTGGGAGGGACTGAAGGGAGCACTGCTCGACCTGGGTGTCTCCTCGAGACAGATAGACGAACGGGCGCGCGGGTTCTCTTTCCGTCTGGGCACACCGTTGAAAATGCGGATGGGCGGGACAACCGGCGGTCGAGAACCCGCGGCCGATCTCTTGAACACGGCGTCCGAGCACGAGCTGGGACGGGTGTTCCGCGAATACGGGGAGGAGCGCCGTTGGAAGGCGCTAGCGCGCGAGGTGGTGCGCAAGAGGCGGGAGCGTCCTTTGACGTTGAGCGACCACCTGATTGAGGCGCTCGGTGTCGCTTACGGTCGAGCTCCCTCCGCGAAGCAGGCCGCGCGGGTGTTTCAAGCGGTCCGCATCGCAGTGAACGACGAGCTGCGAGCGCTCGAGCAGGGACTGGGCGGGATACGCGATCTGCTCATGACGGGGGGTCGCCTGGTGGTGATCTCCTACCACTCCCTGGAAGACCGGATCGTGAAGCACACATTCCGGGCATGGAGCCAGACCTGTGTCTGTCCACCAGGGCTGCCGGAATGTCGCTGCCGAGGTCAAGCGATCGGCCGAGTGCTGACGCGAAAGCCGCTGCGACCTGCAGCGTCGGAGGTACAGAGCAACGCGAGGGCTCGGAGCGCTCGACTGCGCGCATGGGAACGAACGGAGGAGTGAGGAGGGGCCAGGGGTGACGGGTCGAAGAGGACGGGAAACGTCGCGCACGAGCCGGTGGATACGCTGGCGACAGGTACGGCGCTGGTCCCTCCCCTCCCTCGCGCTAGTAGTCCTCGCCGCCTCGATGGCCATTTCCGTCCGCCGCGCAGCCGAAGCACGAGGACTCTCGGACGACGTGCAGGACCTGACCAGAGCCGAACTGGTGCTACGCGAACAGGTGGCCGCCGCCCTGCGCCGAGCGGACTCGCTCCAGGACAGGGCCCGTCTGGACGAGGCGGCCCGACTGATTGGACTTCGGCCGGCTCGCGACAGTGAGATTATCGTGCTGGCGGATGTCGCACCGGTTGAGGACGTGCGGTGAGCGATCGGCGTGGATCCACTGAGAGCGAATTCCTGGTGCGTCGAACGCACCGGGTGAGGCTGTGGGGCCTGGTCTTCGCTTTCGTCGTGGTAGCCTCCACCTGTGCCGCCCGTCTGGTGCAGCTACAGGTGGTAGAGAGCGATCGGTGGCGTACCATGGCCACTGCCCAGAACGCGGCGGAGCAGGAGATCCCGGCACCCCGTGGCAGCATTCGCGACCGGTCGGGTCGTTTGCTGGCGGTCGATGGACACGAGTTTCAGGCTTTTCTCGCACCCAGAGAGCTGCTGGATCAAGCACGAGCCGTCGCCACTCTGAACAGCGTCCTCGGGCTCACGCGCGCCGAGCGGTCACGGTTGCTCGCCAAGAAGAATGGCTGGTTGGGCGTGCCGCGCCAAATCTCCGGTGCGGACCGTCAGCAGCTCGAAGAGACGATTCCTCGCGGCCTCTACTTCCAGCGACTGCCGTCGCGGGTTTATCCGGAAGGCTCTCTGGCTCGCTCCCTTCTGGGCGCCTTGAATCGGAATGGGCAGGGCGTGTCGGGGCTCGAGCTGGAGCTGGACAGCCTGCTTCGCGGGGAGCCGGGAATCGCCCTGGCACGCCAGGACGCGATCGGGAACACGTACTGGCTGCCCGATGGAGAGTTGACCGCCGCGCAGCCCGGTCACGACGTGCTGCTGACGATCGATCTGGCGCTGCAAACGATCGCCGAGCGCGAGCTCGACAACGCGCTGGCGCGCTTCGGTGCCTCCGGCGGCGACATACTACTGCTGGATCCCAGAACCGGTGAGCTCCTCGCCGCGGCCAGCCGTCACAACGAGGGATACCTGCGCGTTCCGGCGTTCACCGACCCGTACGAGCCGGGGTCGACGCTCAAGCCCTTCCTGCTGGCTAATCTGCTCGCTGATGGCGCCGCCAGTCTTGTCGAAAAAGTCGACTTGGAGAGCGGCGAGTTCAGAGATGGGAGCCGATTGATCCGGGATGTGCACAGCTACGACTCCCTTACGGTCGCCGATGTCGTGAGCCACTCGAGCAACGTGGGCGCCGTAAAGCTCGCGAGACGACTCACTCCTGGTCAGCAGTACCGTTACTTGAGGGACTTCGGGTTCGGTGTTCTCACCGGTATCGAGCACCCGGCAGAGTCCGAGGGTCTCCTGCGGCGTCCGGGTCAATGGTCCGCATTGAGCCAGGCATCTCTTGCCATGGGGTACGAGATCTCCGTCACGTCGCTTCAGCTGGCCACCGCTTACGCGGCCCTGGCGAACGACGGTGTCTTGATGCGGCCTCGCCTGGTCAAGGAGGTCCGCGACCCGAGCAGACGCGCCATCTACGAACACCGACCTGAGCCGATCCGCCGGGTCGTGAGCGCCCGAGTAGCGCGCGAGGTGACGGGGGTGCTGACCTCCGTCGTCAATGAGGGGACGGGGACCCGAGCGGCCATGGTCCAGCTGGCCATGGCCGGAAAGACGGGTACGGCCCGGCTTGTCACGGGTGGGCGCTACGAACAGCGATACAGCGCTTCCTTCGTGGGCTTTGCGCCCGCCGACGATCCGCGACTCGTGATTCTCACGCGACTCGAGGATCCTCAGGGCAGTTACTACGGCGGGTCCGTCGCGGCGCCGGTCACCCAGCGGACGCTGGAGGCGGCGCTGGCCTCGCGGGGGATCCTGGTCGACAGCCATCTCGACGTGACATCAGTCGTCCCAGCGAGCTGGGGAACGCGGGCACGGCCGAGTCGCGAGACCGGCCCGTTCGTGTTCACGGTGGGAGACTCACCCGCTCCCTGGCCGGCGGAAATGGCTGACGAGAACGCCGAGCAGACGCTGCCGGATCTTCGCGGCTTGCCGATTCGCTCGGCGGTGGCGCGACTGCACGAGCTCGGGCTGCGCGTCGAACTTCGGGCCCAGGGTCGCGTGCGGAGACACGATCCGGTGCCCGGTCGCCGGGTCAAACGCGGTGCGACAGTCGTGTTGCGGTAAGGTCCGAAAGGTGGGTCGCGAGGTAAGAAAACACAGACATCGAATCAAACACTGGCAGGCACGGCCGTTGGGAGGTGATGTGGAAGGGACGAAGGCCCCGATCCAGCCAGGGCACGGTTGTGCCTGTCAGTTTCGCTGTACGCCGTCGCGCGGCACCCGTTCGACAGGGGTGCTGGACGGTGAAGATGAACCGGAAGAGGCAATACGAAGCCCTGAGCCGAGCGTTGGCCAACAGCCACATTTCAAGCCAAGAAGTCGAGAGACGGTTGCTCCGGCGGGGCCTGCGGCCGCGCTGGCAGGGAGAGCCTCCCCCCCGTTTTCGTAAGCTCGCGACTGACTCGCGGGTGGTCGAACGAGACGATCTCTTCTGTGCGATCCTCGGAACCGAATCGGATGGACACGACTACGCGCCTGCGGCCGCACGCGCCGGTGCGGTCGCCGCGGTCGTAGAGCGTGTCCTGCCCGACGAGCCGTTTCCTCAGCTCGTCGTCTCGGACACACACCAGGCTGCCGCCCACCTGGCCTCCCTGTTCGCCGGAGACCCGGGCGCATCGCTATCGCTGATCGGGATCACGGGCACGAACGGCAAGACGACCATCGCGTGGCTGTGTCGCCACGTGTTGTCCGACCTCCGCCCCAGCGCGGCTCTGGGCACTCTCGGGGTCGTGGACACGTCGGGAGAGATTCTGACGGGTGGCCTGACGACCCCCGGGCCGCTCGATCTGATGACGACGTTGGCGCGCCTGCGGGATAGCGGTACGCAGCACGTCGCGATGGAAGTCTCTTCCCACGCGCTCGATCAGCGACGTGTGGACGGGCTGCGTTTCGATGCCGTCGTGTTCACGAACTTCAGCCGCGAGCATCTGGAGTACCATGCAGACCTGGATGACTACCTCGAGGCCAAGCTGCGGCTCGTGGAGCTTCTAGAGCCCGGTGGGCGGTGCGTGGTCAACTCCGATGAGGAGGCTTGGGGGGGGATCGCCGCGCCGGACGGTCGGCTGGTCACCTATGGAATCTCGGATTCGGCCGAGGTACGGGCCGAGGGTATCCAGATCATGCCGGATCGATCGCGCTGGCGCCTCGTCACCCCCGAAGGCATGGCCCGCGTCGATCTTCCGCTGGCAGGAGCGTTCAACGTATCGAATGCACTTGCCGTGGCTGCGGTGGCGCTGGGGTCGGGCATGGTTCCGTCCCGAATCGCGGAGCTGCTCGCGACGGCACCCCCCATTAGCGGCCGCATGGAGGTGCTGAGCCGAGCACCCGCACTGGTAATGCGCGACTACGCTCATACGCCGGACGCCTACGAACAGGTGCTCGGGTCGCTTCGAGAGAGCACGGCGGGGCGTCTCTACGTCGTCTTCGGCTGCGGCGGCGACCGCGATCCCGGAAAGCGGCCACTCATGGGAGCCATCGCGACCCGCTACGCGGACCTGAGCCTGATCACGACAGACAACCCGCGCTCCGAGGATCCTGCCGATATCGCATCCCAGGTGGTGAGTGGTCTCGACGCGGGCCGGTACGAGATCGTTCTGGACCGTCGCGAGGCCATTGCTCGCGCGCTCGAGCTCGCGAGTGCGGAGGACGTCGTCGTTCTTCTCGGTAAGGGTCACGAAGGGTATCAGCTGATCGGGGAGCGTCGTCTGCCGTTCGACGAGGCGACTGTCGTAAGAGAGTTGCTCGCGGGTGACGACGACGCTTCGACTGGCGTTGCGGCCACAGAGCAGGCTGCCGGTTCGACGGCAGGAGAGGCCGGGCCATGAAGGGCGCGTTCCGATTCGACTCGGTCGACGTCTGTGGTGCGCTCGAATTGTCCGCTCCGGAGCCGGCCCGCGTGCGCCGTTACACCGGCGCGTCGACCGACAGCCGCACGGTGAGGCCCGGCGACCTGTTCGTCGCGTTGACCGGCGAGCGCGCAGACGGTGCGGACTTCGTACCGCAGGCCGCCGCCGCCGGCGCTCTGGGCGCCATCGTACCGGTCGACCGGGCGTTACCGGATCTGGGGATCGAGTTGTTCGCCGTATCCGATCCACTCGCGGCGCTCGCAGCGCTGGCATCCGACCAACGCCGGCGGACCGCCGCACGCGTGATCGGCATCACAGGCAGCTCGGGGAAGACGACGGTGAGGGAGATGGTCGCGTGCGCACTGTTTGGCGCGCGGTCGGTATACCGTACTCCAGGGAATCTCAACAGCCAGGTCGGACTCCCCCTGTCGATTCTGAACGCTCCCCTCGAACCGCAAGTCTGGGTGCTGGAGCTTGGAGCCAGTGAGCCCGGAGAGATTGCCCGGCTCACGGCGATCGCCTCGCCCGATGACGCGGTGATCACCACGGTAGGGCCCGCCCACCTGGAGTGGTTCGGGGACGTGGAGACGGTTCTGCACGAGAAGCTCTCGCTGGTGGCTGGTGCCGCCCCGAATGGTGTGGTCGTGGTGGGCGAGCGGCCGGCACGGCTGGGCGAGGCAGCGCGTCGCATGCGACCCGACACGCTCATCGCCGGAGTGGACGAGACGGCCAATTATCGGCCGGAAGACTACGCCGTCGAGGCGGAGCGAGTGTGGTTCGAGCGACGGGGAGTGCGCTTCAAGGTGTCGGCCGGCGGGATCCACCATCTGCGCGACGCCCTCCTGGCCGCTGCACTGGCGGATGCCCTGGGGGTGGATCCGGAGGTTATCGCTCGAGGACTGGGCGAGTTCCGACCGCTTCCGATGCGGGGCGTCGTCGAGCACATCGACGGCCTCACCGTCGTCGCCGATTGCTACAACGCGAACCCCGAGTCCTTCGCCGCGGCGATCGAGCACTGCCGCACCACGTTCGGCGGGCGGAAGCTGGTGGCGGTCGTGGGCACCATGCGGGAGCTCGGTGCCGCGTCCGAGGCGGCCCACCGGGAGGTGGCCGAGCGGCTCTTCCGGGCGGGCTTCGAGCTCGTAGCCGCGACAGGCGAGTTCAAGTCGGTCGCCGAGCGTCTTGGGAGCGAGCGGAACGGCACCCGCGTGGTCGCGGGTCGGGGACCGGAGGAAGTATGGCCCCCACTCGTCGAGGCGCTGGGCGGGGATGAGGTCGTACTCGTGAAAGCATCCCGGGGGGTGCGGCTGGAACGGATCGTGGAGCTTTTGCGAGATCGCTTCTCGTCGGAGACGTCCACCACGGTGCGGGAGGAGGACTGATGCTCTATCACCTCCTGTTCCCACTGTCCGAGAGCCACATCCTGTTCAACGTCTTCCAGTACATCTCCTTTCGAGCCGCGGCGGCCATGGTCACGGCGCTGCTCACCAGCTTCCTGGTCGGGCCGGCGGTGATCCGCTGGCTCCGAGTCAGGGGTCTTGGACAGATCGTCCGCGCCGAAGGACCCTCCACCCATCTCAAGAAGGCCGGGACGCCCACGATGGGTGGCTTGATCCTTCTGGTGGCGATCCTCGTGCCCACGCTGCTGTGGGCCCGGCTCGACCGTGGGCTCGTGTGGATCGCGGCGGGCGTGACGGCCTGGATGGGAGCGATCGGGCTGACCGACGACTATCTGAAGGTGGTGCGCCACGAGTCGCGTGGCCTGATTGCGCGGCACAAGCTCATCTGGCAGCTGGTACTCGGGCTCGCGCTCGGCCTCTTCCTGTACTTCGTGCCGGTCACGCGCTACGCGCCCAACGAAACCATGCTCCCCTTCTTCAAGGACCAGAGCATCTGGATCTGGGCGCCGCTGTTCCCGCTGTTCGTCGCTGTGGTCATCGCCGGAAGCGCGAACGCCGTCAATCTGACGGACGGCCTGGACGGCCTTGCGGCCGGTCTGAGTGCGATCGCGGCCCTCACGTTCGGATTCTTCGCCTACGTGATTGGCCGGACCGATACTTCGTCGTATCTCGGGGTCTTCTACCTGCCAGGTGCCGGGGAGCTCACCGTGTTCTGCGCGGCGGTCTCCGGCGCGGCCATCGGTTTCCTGTGGTTCAACGCTCCACCGGCGGATGTGTTCATGGGAGACACGGGCTCACTCGCGCTCGGCGGGGCGATCGGCTCCGTCGCCGTCCTGCTCAAGTCGGAGTTTCTCCTGCTGATCGTGGGCGGGGTCTTCGTGCTCGAGGCGGTTTCCGTGATGGTACAGACGGGCTGGTTCAAACTTTCACGCTGGCGGACGGGCACAGGGCAGAGGGTGCTGCGAATGGCGCCACTGCATCACCACTTCGAGAAGCTCGGCTGGGCCGAGCCGCGCGTCGTGATCCGCTTCTACATCATCGCGATCATCTTTGCCCTCGTCGGACTCGCGACCCTCAAGGTGCGATGAGCAGGCGTAACGGAGACCACCCGCCCCTGTTCGAGCCCGGAGATCGCGTGGCCGTCCTCGGTCTTGGAAGGTCCGGCGAGGCGGCGGCACGGCTGGTCGCGGCGCTCGGAGGCGAGGTATACGCTAGCGACGCGTTCACCGGCGAGACACAGGATCGGGCGGCGGCCGGTCTGCGCGATGCCGGGATCGAAGCGGAGAGCGGAGGCCACGACGTCTCGCGCATACTGACCAGCCAGCTGGTCGTCGTGAGCCCCGGTATCGATCCCTCGACCGAGGTGCGGCGGGCGGTGCGCGATGCCGGTGTGCGAACGGTGGCGGAAGTCGAGGTCGCGTTCCGCAGCCTGCAGTCGAACGTCATCGCGATTACCGGCACGAACGGCAAGACGACCGCCACGACCCTGTGCGGTCACCTCCTGACCCTCGGGGGCCTCGATGCCGTGGCCGCCGGCAATATCGGACACCCGCTGTCTGAGGTCGCGCTGCGCGACGAACAGCCCGAGTGGGTCGCCGTGGAGCTGAGCTCGTTTCAGCTGGCCGACATGGACGCCTTCGGGCCCGACGTGGGGGTGCTTCTCAACCTGTCCCCGGATCACCTGGACCGATACGACACGCTGGAGAGCTACTACGCCGACAAGCGGCGGTTTTTCGCGAATGCCACGCCCGAGAGTCAGTGGGTGGTGAACGCGGACGATTCGGCCGTCATGGAGATGGTCGAGCGCGTTCCCGGGCGAGTCGTCCCCGCATCCGTGGAAAGCCGGGTCGAGCAGGGAGCCTTTCTGGACGAAGATTCGTGGCTGACCCTGTCGCTCGAGGATCGGCGAGATCGGTGGCTGCGCACGGATGAACTGAGGCTGCTGGGTCGACACAACGCGCTGAACGCGCTGATGGCCGGGGCGGCGGTCGCACTTGCCGGATGCGATCCCGCCGCGATCGGGGAAGGGCTGCGGACTTTCGAGCCGCTGCCTCACCGACTCCAGCCGATCGGCGAGTTCGAGGGCGTGCTGTGGGTCAACGACTCGAAGGCGACCAACGTGGCCGCCACAAGGGAGGCCATACGCGCGTTCGACCGACCGGTAGTGGTCACGTTGGGTGGCCGACACAAGGGCGAGCCGTACGGCGCGCTTCTGCCGGAGCTGAGGGAGCACGCGAGAGGTGTGGTCGCGTTCGGGGAGGCGGCGGCCCTGATCGCAGCCGATCTCGGTGACGAGATCCCGCTGTATGTGGTCAAGACGTTGGGGGCCGTAGTGCGGGCGGCGACGGACATCGCGAAGGCGGGAGATGTCGTCGTGTTCTCACCGGCCTGCTCCAGCTACGACATGTTCGAGAACTACGAGGCACGGGGGCGGGCGTTCGAGGCCGCCGTGCACGGCATGTACGACCAGGAGGGGGGCGCGTGACCGGGCTGGTGTGGGCCTGGGGTGCGGTGGATGTGCAGTCCCGGGGCGGCCCCCCTTCCTGGGTGCGGCACGGGTTGCTGTCGGTGACCCTGCTGCTCGTGTCCTTCGGGCTGCTCTCCGTGTACAGCGCGAGCTCGTTTCTGGCACAGTCGGAGGGCTATCCGGACAGCTATTATCTACTGGGGCAGGTGGCGAAAGCCGGCATCGGGCTGCTTGTGCTCGGGCTGGCCAGCCTGGTCGACTACCGCCTGTATCGCAAACTCGCCTGGCCGCTTCTCGGCATCGGCATCTTCTTGCTGCTGCTCGTTCTCCTCCCGTGGACCCACTCGATCGCGCCGTCGGTGAACGGCGCCCGACGCTGGATCGACCTGGGTGTGGTATTTCAGCCGTCGGAGTTCGCGAAGCTAGCGGTGATCATCTGGACGGCGGCCGTCGCCGTGAAGAAGCAGGATCGTCTGCACAGTCTCCGGTACGGATTGCTCCCGTTCCTGTTGATCAACGGCCTGGTGTGTCTGCTCATCCTGCTCGAGCCGCATTTCTCGGGGGCGATGATGGCGGCCGCGCTCGCCTTCATCGTCCTGTTCGCCGCGGGCGGCCGACTGGGACACTTCGCGTTCCTCGGTGCGCTGTCTCTGCCGATCCTGTGGGACCAGATAGTCAACACGGGATATCGGATGAACCGGCTCCTCGCCTTCCTCAACCCGCAACTCGAGCCGGAGGGGATCGGATACCAACTACGCCAGTCGCTCATCGCCGTGGGGTCGGGAGGTGTGCTGGGTGTGGGCTATGGGGAGAGCCGGCAAAAGCTGGCCTACCTCCCCGAACCGCAAAACGACTTTATCTACCCGATTATCGCGGAAGAGTGGGGTCTGATCGGGGCGTTGGCCGTGCTCGGACTCTACCTCGCGTGGACGCTGCTGGCACTCAAGATCGCGGCCCAGGCTCCCGATTTGTTCGGCCGACTGCTGGCTATCGGGCTCGCCGCGCTCATCGCGATCGGTGCTTTCGGGCACATCGGCGTGACGATTGGTCTCCTCCCGACGACAGGGGTCAACCTGCCGTTCATCAGTGCGGGTGGCACCGGGCTGGTGCTGGCTCTCGGAGCCACGGGGATCCTCCTCAACATCGCCGCCCACCGGAGATGTTGAGCGGTGCCGGGCCCCAGGGTCTTGTTGGCAGGCGGCGGGACGGGTGGACACCTGTATCCGGCTCTGAACCTGGCCGATGCGTTGCGGCGTGCGGAGCCGGAGGTCCGTCTTTTCTTCCTGGGGGCGCAGCGGGGTCTCGAGGCACGCGTGCTCCCCGACAGCCGCTGGCCCTACCGTCTGCTGCCTTTACAGCCCCTCTATCGCTCGCAACCGTGGCGCAACTGGCGACTGCTATCGACGGCTCCGGATGTGGTGAGGGGTGTGGGACGTACATTCCGCGAATTTCGCCCGCACCTGGTGGTAGGGACGGGAGGCTACGTGTCCGGGCCGGTCGTTTTGTGGGGACGGCTCCGTGGCTCCCGTACGGCGATCCAGGAACAGAACGCGCAGCCCGGACTGGTTACGCGGCTGCTGGCCAGCAAGGTCGACCAGGTGCATCTCGGCTATCCCGAAGCCCGGCTGCATCTGAAGATCGGAGAGCGCACGAGCGTCCACGAGCATGGCAACCCGATTCGCCCGCCGGGCGGCCAGACACCCGAGGCGTTCGACTGGCCAGCCGGTCCGGTGGTTCTGGTGACGGGAGGCAGTCAGGGAGCGCGAGGCCTGAACCTCAGACTCCTGGAAGACCTGGAAGCGGTGGTGGACGAGGGGGATGCGGTTGGACCGGCGGCCGGTGCGGCGTCGGGTCCCTCCGCGCGGGAGGGGCCGGGCGTTCCGCCACGGGCCGCCGCTCCAGCCTCGTCCGAGTCGATGTGGCCGCGGGACCTCTCGTTGGTGTGGGTAACGGGCCCGGCGCACGCGGCCGAGATTCAAGCCCGAGTCAGCCGGTTGCCCTGGAAGGACAGGATCCGTGTCGTGCCCTTCATTGTGGATCTGGGTCCACAGCTACCGCGCGTGTCTCTCGCCGTCTGTCGAGCTGGGGCGATGTTTGTGTCCGAGCTGACGGCAGCCGGTGTTCCAGCGATCATCGTTCCGTTTCCGGCGGCCGCCGGGGGGCACCAGACGGCCAACGCGAAGGCGCTGGTGGACGCGGGAGCCGCCCTGATGCGCGAGGAATCGGCGCTGCGCCACGGAGAGCTGTGGGAGCTGGTTACAGGGTTGATGAGGGACGAGCCCCGTCGTCGGTCTATGGCGGAGGCCTGTGCGGCTCGCGGAGCGCCGGACGCGGCCGACCGGATCGCGGCCGACCTGCTGCGCCTGCTCGGCGCGAGCGGAGGATCGAACGATGACCCGCCACGCTGATGCAGCGGTGCTGCCGACCGACGGCCGAGCACCGGCCGACCGGAGCAGTCTCCCTCCTCCGGGGAGCCGCGTGCACTTCGTCGGCGTGGCGGGCGCCGGCATGCGGGGTCTGGCGTTCCTGCTGGCCAAATCCGGCTACCAGGTCAGCGGCTGTGACCGTGACGACGCTGCCGAGCTCAGAGAGCTCACCGGGCTCGGCGTCCGCGTCGATCATGGCCACGACCCGTCGCATGTCGAGGACACGCAGCTCGTTGTCTACAGCTCGGCCGTACCGCCCGATGCCCGCGAGCTACGGGCGGCGCGCGAGGCAGAGGTTCCCATGCTCAAGCGGGCGCGTGCGATGGGCGCGGTCGTGAACGGTCGGCGGTTGGTGGGCGTGGCGGGAACGCACGGTAAGACGACCATCACCGCCATGACCGGCCTCGTGTGCGAAGCCGCCGGGCTCGACCCGACGGTGCTGGTCGGCGGCAAGGTCGCCGCGTGGGACGGATACGCCAGACATGGGCGGGGTGCCGTGTCCATCGTCGAGGCCGACGAATACGATCGCTCGTTTCTCGAGTTGGATCCCTGGCTGGCGGTGGTGAGCTCTCTGGAGGCCGAGCACCTGGACACGTACGGCGACCTCGAAGCCTTACGGGCGGCGTACGAAGAGTTCGCTCGACGCGCGCTCGGACGCGGCGGTGTGCTGTTCTGCCAGGACGACACCGGCGCCCGCGAGCTGGGAGCGGCGCTGAGTAGCGATCTCTCGTACGGATTCCACCCGGACTCGCTGTACCGGGTCGAGATGGCGACGAGCGATCCACAGGAACAGCGAGGTCGATTGCTGGGACCGGACGGACCCGTGCCGTTCGGGCTGCGTGTCCCGGGCCGTCACAACGTCCAGAACGCGGCAGCCGCACTGTCGACCGCGCTTATTCTTGGAGCAGATCCGGCGGTCGCCGAGCGCCTGCTCGAGTTCCGGGGCGTGGGTCGTCGACTCGAGGAGGTGGCAGGAGGGGACGCACTCCGCGTGATCGACGACTACGCGCACCACCCGACGGAGGTGCGAGCGTCGATCGAAGCGCTGCGGACCCGCCACCCGGGTGCCCGGCTGGTCGTCTTCTTCCAGCCCCACCTGTACTCGCGCACGCGGAGCTTTGCGGCCGAGTTCGCGGCCGCGCTCGATACGGCCGACGAGGCGTACGTGCTGCCGATTTACCCGGCACGTGAAGCGCCGATCGAGGGTGTTACGTCCGATCTGGTCGTGCAGGCGGGCACGAAGAACCTGCGGACCTGCTCACGGAGCGAGTCGATCGAGCTCGTACGGGCCGCCGGACGCGCCAGGCCTGCGGTCTTCGTGTTCATGGGGGCCGGTGACGTCACCTCGCTGGCGCGCGAGGCAGCGACCGTGGTGACCGATGCTGCGCTGGGAACCTGACGTGATGCTTTCTGGGCTTACTCGGTACGGGATCGGGGGTCCCGCGACCCGCCTGGCCCGTCCGGGCAAGAGGGAGGAGCTCGCAGAGGCGCTCGACGATGCGCAGGGTGGCCCGTACCGCGTGCTCGGGGGCGGCGCCAACGTGCTGGTCGCGGATGGGGGAGTGGAAGAGGCGGTGCTCGTGTTGGGGGGCGACTTCGACTACGTGACGGATGACGAAGGGACGCTGGAGGCGGGTGCGGCAGCCAGGCTGCCGGCCCTCGTAGGTGCCGCTCGCCGGCACGCGCGAACCGGCTGGAGCTTTCTGGAGGCGGTGCCGGGGACCGTCGGCGGGGGGCTGCGGATGAACGCCGGCTCTCGGGACGTCTGGTTGTGGCACCGGGTCGACTGGGCCGAGGCGATGCTGCCCGATGGAGAGGTCGTCCGCATCGAGCCCGCTGAAGCAGAACCCGGATATCGCCACATCGGCGTGCCCGACAGCTGGGTCTTCCTACGCGCCCTGTTCCATGCACCTCCCGGAGAGGCGCGGGCGATCGACGATGAGCACCTCGCGTTTCGGACTCGAAAGGTGGTCAGTCAGGTCTACGATCTTCCGTCTGTCGGATCCACGTGGAAAAACCCGGGGCCACCCCTTGGATCGGCCTGGAAGGTGGTTGATCGAGTGGGCATGCGCGGTGCTCGCCGGGGTGACGCGCAGATCTCCGAGCACCACGCGAACTTCATCGTGAACCACGGCTCGGCACGGGCGGACGACGTGCTGGGACTGATGATCGAGACGCGGCGGCGCGGCCATGAGCAGCTGGGCGTATGGCTCGAGCCGGAGATCTGCCTATGGGGCTTCGATCCGGAGGAGATGCGGCTCGTGGGGGGCACGGCATGAGTGGCGCGCGGAAGCCGGCCGGGACACGGCACACCGGACTCGACAGGCTCGGCCGCCTGACACGTCGAACCCGCCGCCGCCTGTTCGTAGTCGGAACGACCGCGCTGATCGGCGGCACCCTGCCGCTATGGGTCCCGCAGCTGTTGGCCAAGCTACCGGCATTTCGGGTGGCCCGGGTGGAAGTGGTCGGGACTCGCTATGTCGCGCCCGATGAGATCGCGCGCCTGGCGGCGGTCGATCCGGATGCGTCTGTGTGGGATGACACCGGGCTGTGGGAGCACGCGGTCGAGGCTCACCCACTCGTCAGCGACGCGCACGTGCGACGGACCGGTCTGCGAACGTTGGAGATTCGCGTGACGGAAGATCGGCCGGTCGCCCTCGCCGCAACCCCGGAGCTCGTGCCGGTGAACGCGGACGGTCGAGTATTACCGCTGGATCCGACCGAGGTCGCGCTCGACCTTCCCGTTCTGGGAGGCACCTGGAGCGTGGATCACGAGCGTCTGACCGAGGCGGAGCCGAGGCGTCTCGTGGCTTTGCTGGCCGAGCTGGAAGCTTATGACGCCGCGTTCATCGCGCAGGTTTCCGAGATCACCTGCCGGCTTGATGGTTCCGTCGAGATCCTGATGCTCCCGGCGGCCCGCACGGCGCGCATTCTCCTGCCGTCCGATGCGCCGCTGCGTGGGCTTCAACGGGTGGAACTGGCACTGGGCGACGCGGGCGCAACGAGCATTTCTGTCGCCGACGCGCGCTTCTCGGGACAGGTCGTGCTGCGCATGGAGGGAGAGTCGTGATCGGCGGCGGCCGAGCGATTCTGGGCCTCGATGTGGGTTCTACGAAGACCTGTGCGGTCATCGCGGAGCACGTTCCGACTGGCAACGGGGGTGGCAATGCCCTGCACGTGCTCGGCATCGGCGTCGCGCCGTCGGCGGGAATGTCGGGCCCCACGGTTACGAACCTGGAAGCGGCCACCGCGTCGGTTCGCTCCTCGGTCCACCAGGCCGAGGAGATGGCCGGCAGGGAAGTCGATCGCGCGTTCATCGGCTTGGCCGGAGCCCACGTGGACGTGGCGATGTCGAACGGGGTGGTCGCCGTAGCCGGGGCGGAGGTCGACGCGCGAGACGTCCGTCGCGTGGAAGAAGTAGGCCGAGCGGTGCCGCTGGGTCCGGACGCCGAGCTGATCCACGCCCTTTGTCTGGACTACACCGTGGATGGCCGGTCCGGGATCGAGGATCCGGTCGGCCTGGAAGCGACGCGTCTCGAGTCCGAGGTGTGTCTGGTGACCGCCCGCACGAGCATCTGCCGTGATCTGCGTAAGGCGGTCGATCGGGCAGGGTATCGCCCAGTAGAGCTCGTGCTGGAGCCGCTGGCCAGCAGCCTCGCCGTCTTGAAGGACTCGGAGCGTGACACCGGCGCGGCCCTCGTCGAGATCGGGGGTTCGGCGACCGATCTGGTCGTGTTCGAGGGACGGCGTATCCGCGCCCTCCGGACATTTCCGTGGGGCGCCAGAACGGTTACGCGCGACATCGCGAAGGGACTCGGTGTCCCGGAGGACGAGGCGGATCGGCTCAAAGCGGAGCATGGCGTCGCGCTGCGGAGTCGCGTGGATCCGGCCGAGGAAATCGACGTTTCAGGCCCCGGCTACGGGTCCGGCCGAAAGGTCTCCCGAGCGCTACTGGCACACATCATCGAGCAACGCCTCGATGAGATCCTCGGTCTCGTCTATGACTCACTGGAGGAGAACGGATTCCTCGATCGACTCGGGACGGGGATGGTGCTAACCGGCGGAGGGGCCTCGCTGCCCGGGACCGTGGCCCTGGCCCGCTCGGTCTTCAACCGCCCCGTGCGCCAGGGCGCACCGGGTCCTCGTCTATCGGGGGCGGCGGAAGCCGTGAGCCGACCCGACTTCGCGACAGGAGTCGGACTGGCCATATACGGAAACATGAGAGCCAGCCAGGGCGCACTGGGGGGCGCGACTCGCGCCCTCGGGCGGCTCGGCGATTGGCTGAAGGATTTCTTCTAAGCAACAGAATGTTCGTGAGCGAGACCGCGGTGGAGGAGAGGGAACTGGAGGAGGTGCAAATGGTCTTCGAATTCGATGACAACGTATCACGAAACGCCCGCATGAAGGTGGTGGGTGTAGGGGGGGCTGGCGGGAACGCCGTAAACCGGATGATCGACGAACAGCTCGATGGAGTCGAGTTCATCGCGATCAACACGGATCTGCAGGCGCTCCATCGCTCCAACAGTCACATCAAGGTCCAGATCGGCAAGCGTCTGACGCGTGGCCTCGGTGCAGGCGCGCGGCCGGAGATCGGCCGACAGGCGATAGCCGAGAACGAAGATGAGGTGCGAAGCGCGCTGGACGGCTCCGATCTCGTGTTCGTGACGGCCGGCATGGGTGGCGGTACCGGCACCGGCGCGGCCCCCATCGTCAGCAAGATCGCGCGCGAGCTGGGTGCTTTGTGCGTGGCGATCGTCTCTCGCCCGTTTCACTTCGAGGGAAGAAAACGATCGCGACAGGCCGACATCGGTCTGAAGGAGCTGCGTCGGGCAGTTGACACGATGATCGTCGTTCCGAACGAGCGACTGCTCTCGGTGGTTGGAAAGGACACGACGTTCCGGGACGCTCTGAAGAAGGCCGATGAGGTTCTTCTCCACGCTACCCAGGGGATCTCCGACCTGATCAGCGTGACGGGCGAGGTGAACGTCGACTTCGCGGACGTACGGACCGTGATGTCGAACCGCGGCGCCGCGTTGATGGGGACGGGATGCGCCTCGGACGAAAGTCGGGCCGTCGAAGCCGCGCAAGAGGCCATTTGCTCGCCACTGCTGGACAACGTATCGATTAACGGCGCCACCGGAGTGCTGGTCAACATCACGGGAGGTCCCGACATGACGATCGAGGAGGTCGCAACGATCAACTCGATCGTGCAGGAGGCGGCGGGCGAGGACGGCGAGATCATCTTCGGCGCGGTGCACGAACCGCAGCTGGAGGGTACGATTCGTGTCACGGTGATCGCGACCGGTTTCGGCGCACCTGTCGAGGACGAAGACGTCGAACGTGCGGAACCGCGCCCGGTCGTCATCGGATCCTCGTACACGGGCCCGCAGCTCGTGCCGAATCCGAACCGCGGAAAGGGCTCGGAGCAGACCACCTGGAACATGGCCACGGAAGCGTATCAGGATCTCGAAATCCCGACGTTCATCCGTCGTCAGATGGACTGACGAGGCGGTGCGCTCCGAGCGAAAGCGGATACCGAACTCCAGGCCGTGCGAGCGCGTGACGTGAACCGCACGCCATCGATCCGTCGAGGACTGGCGGTCCTCTCCTCCGCCCTCGCGATCGTTGTGCTTGCATGGTTTTTCGCCCGCGCCTCGGGAGACGAGGCGCACCCCATACGCACCGTGGTGGTGCCGACTCCGACCCCGCCCGTCACGGTGATCGATACGCTCAAGAGCGGACAGACGCTGGGAGAGGTACTCGAAAGCCGTGGCGTGTCGGGCATCGATATAGTGGGATTGGTCGAGGCGATCGGAGCGTACGCGAACCCTCGCAGGCTTCGTCCGGGGACGGAGGTGCGACTGGCCATCGAGGAGTCGGGCTTTCCGGCAGGCCTCAGTCTGAGGCTCGATCCGGACCGGACACTGCACGTGTTCGCCACGGACGGCTCACAGGAAGACAGCTGGGCGAGCCGCCTCGACTCCGTCCCGGTCACGACCGACACCATCCTGGTCGCAGGACTCGTCGAATCGAACCTGTACGAGGCGCATCTGTCGGGCGATGTGGATCGACTCGCTCCTGGAGAGATCCACGACATCACTTTCCGGATCGCGCAGGTGTTCCAGTGGCAAATCGACTTCTGGCGTGATCTGCGAGCCGACGACGCCTACCGTGTAGCGATCCAGAGGGAAGTGCGGCCAGACGGGACGATGCGTTCGGCAGAGCTTCTGGCCGCCGAGTTCCGCAACGGCGACACGCAGCTCACAGCTGTGCGCTTTCGGCCGGAAGACAGCCCCGCGGTCGAGTACTACGATCGTGATGGAGAAGCGCTTCGCAGCGTGTTCCTGTTCGCGCCCGTCGATCTCGCACGGGTGACGAGCGGCTTCAGTCGACGCCGCTTTCATCCCATCCTCCGTCGTGCACGCCCACACCTCGGGGTCGACTACGGCGCGCCTCGCGGGACGCCCGTGCGGGCCACCGCCCCCGGCGTCGTGACCCGGGCCGGCCGCTGGGGCGGCTACGGTCTCGCGGTAGAGATTCGCCATGCGAACAACATCCGGACGCGGTACGCGCACCTGAGCTCGATCAACACCGGGGTCCGGGCCGGGATGCGGATCGAGCAAGGCAGGCAGATCGGACGTGTCGGCTCCACCGGGCTCTCGACCGCCTCGCACCTGCACTACGAGTTCCTTCGCAACGGCAGCCAGGTGAACCCCGCCCGGCTCAACCTGCCGAAAGCGGACCCGGTCCCGACGGAAGACAGGCCTCGCTTCGAGCAGCAGCGTGACAGCGCCATTATGCTTCTTGCGCGGGTCGGGCTCCCGGGCGGGCAGGCCGCCGGAACGCTAAGCGTGCCGGCCGCCGGGGGTCGCTCGGAAGACTGAAACACATCACCCTCCGTCGGGGCTGACCCTCCGTGTCCGCCTTCCTCGTCTTGCTCGCCGCCACGCTGCTGGCTGTCTCGTTGTCGGCGCTCGCCTATGGCTGGCGGGAGGAGCGGGTCCCCCGACGCCTCCCGGCCGCCGTGCTGCGTGCCATCGCTCTGTTCCTGGTCGCGGGAGGTCTGTTCTTGCCTTCGCTCGCCCGTGAGGGACCGGCTGGGCCGCAGCGCGTCGTCCTTCTCGACGGCTCCCGCAGCATGGCATTGCCGGTGGACGTCGGAAGCGAGCTCACGCGGCGGGACTCGGCTCTGGCTCTGCTCAAGTCCCTGCGACCGGAGCGAGTGCTTCTGTTCGGAGACGAGCCTCTTCCGATGCATCCCGACTCCGTGCCCGGGAGCGACGTGCGTGCCCAACGCAGCCGCCTGGCCCCGGCCCTGCAAGCCGCTCGTCTGGCCGGTGCAGACAGCGTCTGGGTAATCACGGATGGGGCGCTCGACGACCGGGCGGAGGCACATCGCGTCGCCGAGCGGTGGGGCCTCGGCGTGCGAGAGCTGCAGGTGGGACGATCGATTTCGCGGGTCGGTGTCCACAGCCTACAGGCGCCCTCCCGGTTGGCCGGCGGCGACACCGCGCGCGTCCGGATCGAGATCGTCTCGGAGAGCGACTCGAGCCAGCTTCCCGACTCGGTGACTGTCGAGCTCCGCGTTGACGGTCGTTTGATGGACTTGGCCCGCCTGAGAACACCCTCTTCGGGGCGGCTGGGCTCGACGGAGCTGCGCTTCGTCCCGGCGCGTCCTCGCACACCGACCTGGCAACGCGTGGAGGTGGCACTGACCTCGGGGGGCGATCCGCTCGGCGTCTCCGACACGGGGCTCCTGTGGATCGAAGTGTCTCCGGAGTCGAGCGGAGCCGTGGCAATCTCCCTCTCCGCGAATTGGGAGCCGCGGTTCCTCCTGCCCGTTCTGGAGCGCACGGTGCCAGGGGGAGCCCGAGGCTACATGGAGGTCGCCCGGGGCCGTTTTCTGGAGATCGGAGATCGTCCACGCCCGGTGGAAGACCTCGCCTCCATCCAGCGAGCGATTCGGGCCGCGCGTCTGCTCGTCGTGCATGCCGATCTGACAACGATTCCGGATTGGCTGGCCGCCGCGATGCGCGCCCACCCGCGCAAGCTGCTCTTTGTAACGGGCCGCGGTGACGTGCCCGGAACGTCGATACGACTGGAACGCCCGTTGGACGGGAGCTGGCGTCCGGTCGCACCACCGCCGGCCGGTCCGGTGAGTGCCCTGCTCTACGACTTGAACCTCGAGTCACTGCCAGCCATTTCACCGCTGTGGACCCTGCAGGGCGCGCCGGAGTGGACCGCGCTCGAAGGACGGGAGCGGCTCGCGGGCGAGTCACGACCGCTCCTCGTCGGCGGTCGGAGTGCCGCATCCCTCTGGGCCGTCGCGCCTGGGGTAGGGTACTGGAGGTGGGCATTCCGGGCGGGCGAGCCGCGTCGCACATACGAGGGATTGATCAGCGGTGTGGTGGGATGGCTTGCCGAGGACTACGCGCCACTCCCCCTCGAATTGAGAGCCGTTCCGCGTGCGGGAGAGATCCTCCGGTGGCGGGTCGGGTCGGAGGTGTCCGACCTCGGTGTGGTCGTGGTGGACGAACGAGCGGACACCGTGTGGTCGGCAGCGGTGCCCGCCCCGGAGGCGCTCTTGCCCGGTCCATCGCTTGACGAAGGAAGTTTCCGTATCCTCGCTCACGGAACGCAACGCGGCGTGGAGTTCTCCTCGGAGCGCCCGCTTCAGGTCCAGCCGGACCCGGAGGAGGTCGGGCCGCGTCCCGTCGGGGCGCCTTTGACCATGGCGGCGTCGAGCGAGCCGGGCGATTCGAAAGCTCGAGGGCGACGTCCGGTGTGGCCCTTTCTCCTTGCGGCCCTGCTCCTGTGCGGGGAGTGGGTGTGGCGTCGTCGGATCGGACTTCGGTGAGGGAGCGGATCACACGTGTCGGACCCCAAGCTGGACTTGAGCGCGGAGCGGCCCCAGCGATCACTGTGGCGTCGGATCGTCGACGTCGCGCTCATGGACGTGAACACGATCGTGCAGGGGGGGGTCGATGAGGATGCGCACGATCGTCTGGAGCGCGCGCTGCTGGAGGCCGACTTCGGGGTCGACACCACCATGGAGCTGGCCGACGATCTGAAGCGGGCGGCGGAACGCGGAATCATCACCGATGAGGCGCAGCTGAGGCGCTTTCTCGGCGAGCGCGTGCGCGAGATCCTGCGAACGGTGTCCGTCTCCGCGACCGGTGGAGAACTGGCCCGGGCGGTGGAAGGCCCGTCCGTGATTCTGGTCCTCGGCGTAAACGGCACGGGTAAGACGACGACCGTGGCAAAGCTCGCGTGGCGTCTTCAGTCCGCGGGCGACAGGGTGATCGTCGCCGCATCCGACACGTTTCGCGCCGGAGCCCAGGAGCAGCTCAAGAGCTGGGCCGAGCGCGTCGGGTGCGACTTCGTAGGAGGAAGGAGCGGCGGCGATCCCGCGGCGGTGGCGTTCGACGCGGTCGAGGCAGCACGAAGTCGGGGAGCGCAGTGGGCACTGATCGACACGGCGGGCCGCCTGCACACCGAGCGCGACCTGCTGGAGGAGCTCCAGAAGATCGACCGGGTGGTGGGCCGTCTGGTAGAGGGTGCCCCCCACGAGCGATTTCTGGTGGTCGACGCCACCTCTGGCCAGAACGTGGTGGCGCAAGCCTCCCGTTTCGGTCAGGCGCTGGACCTCACGGGTCTGGTGCTGGCCAAGTTCGACAGCACGGCGCGCGCCGGGACTGCCGTCTCCGTCGCGCGAGAACTCGGCTTGCCGGTCCGGTTTCTCGGCACGGGTGAGGACCTTGAAGATCTGGAGCCATTCAGCCCCGACGTGTACGTGGAGAAGCTCCTGCGCGAAGGACAGTGAATGACGACGCGGCCCTTCCTCCTGTCCAGCTCGATCCAGTACATGAAGGGGGTCGGACCGCGACGGGCGGAGCGATTCGAGCGCCTCGACGTGCGCACCGGACGTGACCTCCTGTACCACCTCCCGCACCGTTACGAGGACGCCACCACCGTCGACCCGATCGCCTCCCTGCAACCGGGTGACGCCGCGACCGTGATCGGGCGCGTCGTGTCGAAGGGCGTGCTCCGGACCCGCACGCGGCTGCGCGTGTTTCATGCGGTCCTGCGCGACGATACGGGGCTCATCGAGTGCGCCTGGCCGGGACGACCGTGGTTGGACAGGACGATCAAGAAAGGGGATCTGCTGCTTGTCTCCGGGCCGGTACGTTTCTACCACGGAAGACAGCTCCAGCCGCGCGAGCACACCGTGCTGGACGGCTCGGGTGAGGGAATCGAGGGTGGGCGCGTGTTTCCGGTATATCCCGCTACGGAGGGACTCACCCATCGGCAGGTACGGGCGATCATCGATGCCAATCTGGAATCTCTGCTTTCAGAGCTGGAGGGGCGCGAGCGGCTTCCGGCCGCGTGGCTCGCCGAGCTTCACCTGCCGCCCCTCGAGGAGGCCCTTCTTTCGCTGCACCGGCCATCGGCGCTCGCGGAGGTGGAGCCGGCCCGCCGAAGACTCGCCTTCGAGGAGCTGTTCTTTCTCCAGCTGCTGCATGCGCGGGCTCGCTGGCAACTGAAGACGCAGAGTCCAGGGATCGCCCTGGACGCCCCACCGAGCCTCACCGACCCCTTCATCGCCTCGCTCCCGTTCGAGCTCACCGACGCCCAGAAGCGCGCGTGGAGCGAGATTCAGGCCGATATGAGCACCCCCGCCCCCATGAACCGCCTTCTGCAGGGAGATGTAGGGAGCGGCAAGACCGTCGTGGCCGCTGCCGCGCTCCTCAAGGCGGCCGAAGCAGGCTACCAGGGGGCGCTCATGGCACCGACCGAGCTACTCGCCGAGCAGCATTTTCGCTCGTTGAGCGAGCTTCTAGCTCCGGTAGAGGTGCAACCCGTCCTGCTGACCGGATCTATCACGGGCCGCCAGCGAGCCGTTGTGCTCGACGCTCTGTCGAACGGGACTCGCCGGATCGCCGTCGGCACCCACGCATTGATCCAGGATGCCGTGCGCTTCGAATCCCTCGGTCTGGCCGTGATCGACGAGCAGCACCGATTCGGAGTCGAGCAACGTCGACTTCTGCGACAGGCGGGAACGGCACCCGACGCCCTGGTCATGACGGCGACCCCGATCCCCCGCAGTCTCGCTTTGGCCTTGTACGGCGATCTGGATATCTCCGTGATCGACGAGATGCCGCCCGGGCGTCGGCCGGTAGTGACCGGTGTTCGCGGGCCCGACAGCAGGGAAGCGGCTTTCGAGTTCCTGAGAGAGCAGATGGCGGAGGGTCGACAGGGGTACGTCGTGTATCCGCTCATCGAGGAGTCCGAGGTGCTCGAGGCGAGAGCCGCGACAGCGATGCACGAACAGCTGGCCGAGCGATACGCCGAGTTCGAGGTCGGTCTTGTGCACGGGCGCCTGTCCGCAGCCGAGAAGGACGATGTGATGCGCCGCTTCTTGGCCGGCGAGGTGCACCTGTTGGTGGCCACGACCGTGATAGAAGTGGGAATCGACGTGCCCAACGCGACCGTAATGTTGATCGAGGATGCCGAGCGCTTCGGTCTCGCGCAGTTACACCAGCTTCGAGGCCGGGTCGGCCGTGGCGCCGAGCAGAGCTACTGCGTCGCGTTCCACTCGGGCAAGGAGCCCTCGGAGCGACTTTCGGCTTTCGCCGGCACGACCGACGGATTCGCGCTCGCTGAGGAAGATCTGCGACTCCGGGGCCCGGGCGATCTGTTCGGTCGGGAGCAGCACGGCATCCCCATGCTGAGATTCGCCGATCTCGAGCGGGATCGAGCGCTGCTCGAAGACGCGAGAGGGCGGGCGCGGTCCATCGTTGAACACGATCCCGAACTCGAGCAGATGGATCATCGCCCGCTACGCCGCGAGCTCGTGGAGCACTACGGTGACCGGGAGGAGTTGTACCGCGTGGGATGACAGCAGCGAACTACGGGTTCTGGGGGGACCGCGCGCGTGGTCCCATACTGGCCTTCGCGGCGGCCATCGCGCTGCCGGCCTGTGACGAGGCCACAGGCATGCGACCCGCGATCGTCATCGACGGACGATTCGAGGATTGGGCGATTCCGGCAACCGTGATACGGGATCCCGCTGATGCTCCCGATGGGGAGCTCGACCTCGGTGAAGTGCGGATCGTCAACGATGGCGATGCCCTCTTCTTGCACGTCGATCTTGGGCGGGACGTGAACGTACAGGGGCTGAGTGGGGGTCTGTCGCTTCTCCTCGACACGGACGGGGAGTCGACCAGCGGCCGAGAGATATCGGGAATGAGCGGCGTCGACCTCGAGGTCGAGTTCAGCGGTGCCGATCCGGTACGGCCGGGACACGCCCGAGAGGGTGTGGTCGTGCGGCCTGCCGCGCAGGTCGAAGCCCCGGCCGCTGGACTAAATGACTGGGAGCCGGCCCTCGTCGGCTTGCGCTTCGAGCCGCGCCACACGGCCCGCCGAGTCGAGCTGCGAATCGAGCGCGAGCCAGCGCCACCCATTCCGGTTGCCTTTCTGAGCGGCGACCTGGTGCGCGGGAAGCTCGTGTTCCGATCGGAATCCGGAGCGCTGGTGGACGAGACGCCGGTGTTCAGGCACGAGCTCGGCGACGCGGCTCCTCCGGGCGTGAGCAGGCCCTCACCCGGCTCGGTCGTGGTCGCCTCGTTCGAACCGCCAGCCAATTCCGAGCTGAGGGTCGTGTCGTGGAACGTTTCGCGGGACGATTTCCTCCGGTACCGCGAGTCTTTCACCCGCGTACTCAGTGCGCTTCGACCGGACGTCGTGCTGCTCGACGAGGTGCCGCCTGCGGCCAGGCCTGAGGTCCTGCGGTCCTTCTTCTCCCGGATCACGGGCCGACGCGGGGCGCAGGGCTGGCGCGTGCTGCTGGGAACCGGAGGGGGGAGACAGCGAAGCGTGATCGCAGCTCGCTCCCCGGTCGACGAGGTCGCAGAGTTCGAGAAGGTGCCGTATCCGCATTCTACGCTGGAGATCCTCGCCGGAGCCCGGGAAGAGGATTTCGCGAGGGAGCCCTGGCGTACGCTTCAGGAGGTAGCGGGGAACACGGCCGGTGGAGGCGTTCCGACGATCGGAGGCATCGTCACACGCCCCGAGGGTCAGGTTCTCGCCGTGACGCTCGATCTGGTATGCTGCGGGAACCGGGATGGGTCACTGCACGATCGTGTGCGCCAGATAGAGACGACGGCGATCCGCGGCGCGACCCGCCGGGCGCTGACACACCTCGCGCCGGACGCGGTGATCGTCGGCGGCGACTTCAACCTCGTGGGCTCGCGCGGACCGCTCGACACGATGGCCGGGGGATTGGACCCGGACGGATCCGATCTGGTGATCGTGGACGCCCTGCAGCTCGACGGGGTTTCCAGTGCCACGTGGGAGAGCGCGAGCGGCCCGTTTCCACCGGGCCAGCTCGATTACCTGCTGTACAGCGACAGTTCCCTGGAACTCTTGCAGGCGTTCGTTTTCGACACCCGGGACGTACCTTCCGGCGCGCAGGGTCGTGTCGACCTGCGCGAAACCGATACCGAGCTGGCGTCAGACCACCTGCCGCTGGTCGCGGATTTTCGCTGGCGAGGACGCGAGCCCCGGTGAGTGCGATCCGGGCTCCCATTTGCCGCATGGCAGCGGCACGCTCATTCTGCTGTGTGCCGGAGCGCGCGCGATCCCCGAGCCCTCCCAGAAAGAGGCCGCGAAAGAGCCACCAGACCAGACGATGAGCGAATACACATCGATACGCGATCTGCACGAGAACGTCGGAGATATCGTTCGGCTTCGCGGCTGGGTCCGGAACTTCCGCTCCAGCGGCAAGATCGTCTTCGTCATTCTGAGAGATGGATCGGGAGAAGTGCAGCTCGTCTTCGCACGCGATCAGGTACCGGCGGGCGCCTGGCAGGCAGTGATAGGGCTCGGCTATGAGGCCGCGCTCTCGGTGGAAGGCGAGGTGCTGGCGGACGATCGCGCACCCGGCGGTTACGAGATTCAGGCCCGGGATGCGGCACTACTGGCACCTTCCGACGACTACCCGATTCAGCCGAAGGAGCACGGTGTCGATTTTCTGCTGGAGAACCGGCACCTGTGGCTCAGGAGCGGTCGCCAGGTCGCGATCATGCACGTGCGGGACGAGGTGGTGCGCGCGATCCGCGATTTTCTCCATGAGGACGGATTCGTCCTTGTCGACACCCCCATCCTGACGGGGTCGATCGGCGAGTCGGCCGGCACGTTGTTCGAGACGGAATACTTCGATCTGGGTCCGGCCTATCTGGCGCAGACCGGACAGCTGTACGCCGAGGCCGCCGCGGCCGCCCTCGGTAAGGCGTACTGCTTCGGGCCCACGTTCCGAGCCGAGAAGTCGAAGACGCGTCGCCATCTGACCGAGTTCTGGATGGTCGAGCCGGAGGTAGCCTGGCTCGACAGCGACGGCAACATGCAGCTGCAGGAAGGCCTTGTCTGCTTCATCGTCGAGCGAGTGCTGGAGAATCAGCGGGCGGCGCTTAGTGTTCTCGAGCGGGACGTCACGGCCCTCGAACGTGTCCGTGCCCCGTTCGAGCGCATGGACTACTCGGACGCAGTGGAGCTGCTCCGCGCGAAGGGCAGCACGATCGAGTGGGGGTCCGATCTGGGGGCCGGAGACGAAACGCTGCTGATGGAGAGCCGAGAGAAGCCGCTCTTCGTCTACGACTATCCGAAACAGGCGAAAGCGTTCTACATGAAGGAGAATCCGGACGATCCTCGCACCGTGAAGTGCAACGATCTACTGGCACCCGAGGGGTATGGCGAGATCATCGGTGGCAGTCAGCGCGAGGACGACTACGACAAACTGCTGGCCCACATCCGGGAAGAGGAGCTTCCGGAGGATGCGTACGGCTGGTATCTGGACCTGCGGCTCTACGGCACGTTCCCGCACAGCGGATTCGGCCTCGGGCTCGAGCGGACCGTCAGCTGGATCTGTGGCCTGTCCCACCTGCGGGAATCGATCGCCTTTCCGCGAATGATGGCGCGGATCACGCCGTGAGGCGCGCGCGAGGGCTGGCTAGGAGACGACTCAGCCTGAATCTTGGAGGAGAGCGGGGAAACGCCGCTCCGAGTGACCCGCGCAAAGCCACCTGCTGCGGCACTTGCCGCGAGGACGGAAGCCATGGGATTCAGCATTCGCCGCGTTCAGTACTTCTATACCACCGTCGCCGACCAGCCCGGTGAGGCGTACAAGCTCCTCGCGCGGCTCGCCGACCTCGGACTGAACCTGCTCGCTTTCACAGCCGTGCCGATCGGCCCGATTCAGACTCAGCTGACCCTGTTCCCCGAGCAGGGACGGAAGATGGCGGAGGAGGCGAAGAAGGCCGGGCTCGTGCTGAACGGCCCATATCCCGCCCTCCTCGTACAGGGCGACGACGAGCTGGGCGCTCTCGCGCGCGTGCACGAGCGCCTCTACGAAGCCGGCGTGAACGTTTATGCCTCGACCGGCGTAGCAGATGGACACGGAAGCTACGGGTATATCGTGTACGTTCGGCAGGAAGACTACGACCGCGCCGCGACGGCCTTGGAAGTCTGACTGACCGCGACAAGGGTCATTCGGGACGAAGGAGTGGAGACGTGATTCGGCAGACGGCCAAGCTCGCTCTTCTGACTACGCTGTGTCTGCTCGGTGCGTCGGCGGGCATCCACGCTCAGGAGCATGCAGAAACCCCTTCGGGTTGGAAGATCCGGCTCGACGGAGGGGACCACGGCGCGGGCGCCGCGCCCAGCTTCGTGTCGATGCCGCCCGGCTGGCACATCACGACCGGTCCGGCCGGCATCTTCTACGACCCGTCGCAAACCGCGAGCGGCGAGTACAGGCTCGAGGCCGAGACAGAGTTGTTCGATCCGGGCAACCGGCGAGAGGGTTACGGAATCCTGTTCGGAGGCTCGGACCTGGACGGAGCGGACCAGGCCTACACCTACTTCCTCATCCGCCGCGACGGCCAGTACCTGATCAAGAAGCGCGAGGGCAGCACGACGTCCGTGCTGAAGGATTGGGCCTCCCACCCCGCGATCGTCACGTGGGAAGGGCGTGGGGAAGGCGAGGGCACCGCCAAGAACGTTCTCGGCGTGCAAGTCGGGGCCAGCAACGTGATCTTCCGGGTGAACGGCCAGGATGTCGTGACGCTGTTGCACGAGGGGATGCCGACCGAAGGGATCGTGGGTCTGAGGGTGAACCATAGCGTGAATCTGCACGTCACGCGGTTGGAGGTCGGGCAAATCGAGGAAGTCCGGCCGGAGCAGTAGTCGGACGGACCTCGCCTCCTGCGGTGCGAGGCCTGTCCGCCTACTCGACGGGTCGCAGCGTGCCGAAGGCATAGCGCCAGCCGAAGCGGCGCAGAAGCTCTAGAAACCGCTGCACCGGCAGGCCCATCACGTTGAAGAAATCGCCTTCGACGCTGCTCACGACGGCGGCACCGTACCCCTGGATCCCGTACGCGCCCGCTTTGTCCAGCGGCTCACCCGTGGCCACGTATTCCTCGATCTCTCGCGCCTCGAGTGCCCGGAACCACACCTGTGTGCGCTCGAAGGTGCTCTCCAGTCGGCTGGAGTCCGCGAGAGCGATTCCGGTGTACACCTGGTGCCGACCGCCGGCCAACCGTTCGACCATCTCCAGCGCCTCATCGGGCGAGGCGGGCTTTCCAAGGATCTCGCCGTCATGCTCGACGAGCGTATCGCACCCGAGAGTCAACGCGTCCGCCCAGGCCGGCGAGGCAGCTTTGAGGCGGGACAACCGCTCCGCGGCGCAGCCTGCCGTCTCGCCGGGGAGGATCGTTTCGTCCACCCCGGCAGGAAGCGCGTCGAACTCCAATCCCAATCGAGAGAGGATGGCGGCCCGACGGGGCGAGCTCGACGCGAGGATCAGGCGGGGAGGTTGCATGTATCGATCTCCTGGCTGACGACGCACCGACTCCAACGGTTGCACCCGATCGAACGACACGCGCAGCTTAGCCGCAGACGCGGCGACCGTACAACCTCCGCGTCCTGACTCGATTCACCTCGGCCGTACCAGGGATCGATGACTATGCTACGTGGCGTCCCGCACAGCTGGATCTCACGCAACTTCCGAGTGGTCGGCGATGGAAGCGAGGTCGCCAATGTCGATGTGGGGTGGCTACGAGAGTCTGCGAAGTTCCAGGTCGACGGCACCTCGTTTCAGGTGCGGCGAGAAGGGTTCTTGCATCCGACGTTCGTGCTCGAGCAGGGGAACACACCGGTAGCTCGCGCGACCATGCGACGGATTCTCCTGCCGTCCTTCGACATTCGAACGAGCGACCGACACCTCACCATGCGTACGGTCTCGCCGTTCGCCCGCACGCTGCTGGTTTACCACGGCGACCGGCAGATCGGGTCGGTGAGCCCGCGGTCGCTGTTCAGCCGGGTGGCACTTCTCGAGTTGCCCGAGGAGCTCTCGATGCCCGAGCGTGTGTTCCTGACCCACCTCGCGATGGTGGCATGGAATCGGCGACGGGCCGCGGCCGCCACGGCCGGCGGGTAACGAGAGCGTAAGGAGCCTGAGTGGGGCGGATCGTGAGGATCTGGATCAAGACGAGCCGGCGCGGGCCGATGGAGGAAGTGGCCGCGGCGGTGCTCGAAGCCGGGCGTGGGTTGGCAGGTAACGTGGAGCGAAGGGGACGCCGGCAGGTCACGCTCCTCGACCGCCAAGCCTGGGAGCGGGCGGCCGCCACGCTGGGTGCCAAAGTCGATCCTTCCGCGCGGCGCGCCAATCTTCTGCTCGACGGCATCGATCTGGAGGAAAGCCGAGACCGGGTGGTTCAGATCGGTCCCTGCCGCATCCGGATCCACGGGGAGACGAAGCCGTGCGAGCGCATGGACGAGGCGTTGCCCGGTCTACGCACGGCCCTCGAGCCGCACTGGGCCGCCGGTGCGTACGGGGTCGTCTTGGATGACGGCCTGATTCGCGTGGGGGACCCGGTGTCATGGGTAGAGGAAGACGGGTAGGGTGGGTCGTCGCCGTAAGCGCGGCAAGAAACCAGGCAAAGCGGAAGCCTGGGAATCGTTCGCCGCCAGCCGCGAAGGCCGGGTGGTGCGTAACAAGCGCGACAAGCCCGCCCGGATAGATCTCCCGCACGAAGAGTGGACTCTCAGTCTGGACACGTACGTCGTATCGACCGGGAACAGCTCGCAGACGTTTACGCGGGTGCGTTGCCCGTACGCCGCCGCTTCAGACTTTCGGTGCAAGGTGAGGAAGTCACATCCTTTCGCGTTTATCGGTCGATTGTTCGGTCTGCGCGACCTGTCGATGGGCCGTGGCGAGTTCGACCGTCGGTTTCTGGTCTACAGCGACAGCGAAGGGCAAGCCCGCTCGTTCCTGCTCGGAACCCGTGTCGAGCAGCTCCTGCTGATGGAGCCTAAGATCCGGCTCGATGTGAAGCCACTGGAGAGAAAGCACAGAAAGCGGGTCGGGGACGGGATTCGTCAGGTTGTCGTGTGGACCGGAGGTGACGTGAGGGAAGGGGAGAAGCTCGCGCACATGGTCGATTTGTGCGCCGCTGTGGTCGACCAGCTCGCCCGGCTCGGGGTGGCGGCCGAAGAACCGGTCGAGCTGGAGTGGTAGTCAAGCCTGCTACTCTTCGGTCCCACGGAGCTGACGCCGCTCGCGCCGAATGAACTCCTCTACAGATCGTGGAATCAACAGGTTGTCGGCGATCTCGGCGACTTCCTCGGCCTCTCGCCAGGCCGCCTCGAGAATCGCCAGCTCACCCACCATCGCTTCGTGCTCGACCTCCTCCTGGGCTGCCATCTCCAGCGCCAGTCGCGCGTCTGGCGGAAGCAGCCGGAGGGCGCCGGCTTTCTCCGCCTTCCTGCGTCTGCCACCTGCCTCCAGCTTCTCACGGCGGAGCCGCTCGGCCTCCCGCGCGGCCAATCGCATATACTCCGCCGGGTGTCCCGCTTCGTCGATG
Source organism: Gemmatimonadota bacterium (assembly GCA_039587755.1). Classification (GTDB taxonomy): domain Bacteria; phylum Gemmatimonadota; class Gemmatimonadetes; order Palauibacterales; family Palauibacteraceae; genus JBDHBD01. The sequence continues at coordinate 62,966 of JBDHBD010000002.1, forward strand.
CGCTCCACGGCGGCCTGAATCGTGTCGCGCCGGCCGCCGGCCCGGTTCACCCTCGCCATCAGCTTTCCAACGACCGGCAGGCTCTCCTCTCCTTCCATACGCAGGACCTGCGTGTCCCGGCTTCTGCCACTTGCCCACCCATCCGCATGGTGGAGCTCGAGGGCCCACCCTTCACCCGGAGTAGCGAGCAGGCGAGAGGTGGAGAGGTGCTTGAACTGTACCTTTATCTGACGGTCTTCGTGATCGTGCAGGCGGGCGACGACTCGCTCGTCACGCCAGCGTTGGAAGAGGTGACCGAACCACCACCACGAGCCACCGATCGAGATCCCCGCCGCGACCCCTCCCACTACGATGAGCCCACCGGCCGTCACGCCGGCCACCGTGTAGGCGGCAGCACGCCGACGCCTCCGACCGAACTGGTCTCCCCACCGCCACGCCGCGAACTCGGGCCGCAGCGGCTCGCCGATCCGAACGAGCTCCAACCCCTCGTGCAGCCTGGCCAGCCCGATGTTGTCGCTGGAGGCACGAAGACGCGTATCTCGAAAGCGTCTCTCACATTCCTCGATCGCTTCCCATCGGGTGTCCAGTGGCGACAGGTTCCACCGTTCACAGCGCCGGCATACGACCCACAGACGACCCTTCGCGGGGTCGAATGCCAGACGGCGGCCGACGGGGAACTGCTCGACGGCCTCGTTGGAGCCGAGCGACCGGTGGCAGAACAAACAGGTAGAGTACATGGTTGTATTCTACGCCGGAGGCAACGCCCGGGGTTCGCCGATCACTCGTCGTCTTTGGCGGCCTCCCACAGTCTGTCCAATTGCTCCAGCGAGGCGCTCTTCCAATCCAGTCCTTGCGCCTCTGCCTGTTCCAGCATTTCTCGGCTCCGGCGCTGGAACTTCGAGATCGCTGACAGGAGTGCGTTGGACGGGTGGACACGGGCGAGACGGGCCACGTTGACGACCGCGAACAGGAGATCCCCCAGCTCTTCTTCGATCGCGGATCGCCGCTCCGGGTCGCGGATCGGCCGGTTCTCTTCACCGACGCCGCTCGCGACCTCCGCGGAACCGGGCTCGGCTCCGGAAATGACATCCCGACCCGCCAGCAGCGATTCCAGTTCCTCTGCCTCCTCGCGGACCTTGCCAAGAGGACCCGTCACGTCGGGCCAGTCGAATCCGATGCCGGCCATCCGGTCCTGCACGCGCAGGGCACGGCTCAACGGCTCCAGCGCCGTCGGCACGCCCTCGAACACATCGGCATCTCCCTCGGTCGACGGCTCGTGAAGAGCCCGTAACTCGGCCTTGAGCGCCTCCCAGTCCGGAGGCGATTCGGCGCCTCCATAGATGTGCGGGTGTCGGTCTCGCATCTTGGATTCCAGCTTCTCGAGCACGTCACCCGATTGGAACGCTCCGCGCTCCTCGGCGAGCACGATCTGAAAGGCTACGTTCAGCAGGAGATCGCCGAGCTCGCCGAGCAGGGCGTCGTCGTCTTCGGCCGCGATCGCGTCCGCAACTTCGTGGGCCTCTTCGAGTAGATACGGGCGCAGGCTGCGTGGATCCTGGCGCGCGTCCCACGGGCACCGCTCGCGCAGAAAGCGAACCAGCGCCAGCGAGCGGCCGAGGAGCGAGTCACCCGCCTCGGAGCGTGAAAGGTGGAGTGGGTCGGGGGCTCCGCTCGGATCCTGCAACTCACGATCATCGCTTGACATAGACGGCTGGTAGTCTACCGGGAGTGGAAGAAGGGTGTCAATGGGGGAATCGGACGGCCCGACCGGACGCGCATGGGTCGAGGTCGACATCGGCGCACTGCGTCGCAACGCGGAGGCCCTGGCGAAGCTCGCGCGCCCCGCGCGTCTGCTCCCGATGGTAAAGGCGGACGGCTATGGTCTCGGCGCGGCCCGGGTAGTCGAAGCTTTGCGGCCGACGAATCCCTGGGGCTTCGGTGTCGCGACGGTCGAAGAGGGGGCAGTTCTGCGCGCAGCCGGCGCGGACGAGCGAATCGTCGTATTCTCGCCCTGCGGACCTCGGGATGCCGATGACCTGCTGCGTGAGGGGCTCGAGCCGGTGGTGACCAGCGTGGAGGCGATGAGCGCGTACGCCGCCACCAGCCGGCAGGCCGGCACGCCCCTCTCTGTGCACCTGGAGATCGATACCGGTATGGGACGGGCGGGCTTGCCGGCCGAGTCTCTGGAGTCGTGGTTCGCCGACGCGGTCCAGATGCTGCAGGCGGGCGCACTTCGGCTCGAGAGCACGTTCTCCCACTTCCACTCCGCCGAGAGCGCGGAGCAGGAGACCCGTGAGCAGTGGGAGAGCTACGAGCGGGTGTTGGGGCGTCTCGAGGCGGCCGATGTGGGGGCCGGTGCCCTGCACATGGCAAACAGTGCGGCGGCTCTGCGATTCCCGGATTTCCGCGCCGACGTGATCCGGCCGGGGATCTTTCTGTACGGCGGCGGGCGGGCCCCCGCGCCCGCGGAGGTCCGGTCGGAGAACGTGGTCAGCATAAGGGCGCGAGTGCTCGACGTGCGGGAGCTGGCCGAGGGAAGCAGCGTGAGCTACGGGGCCACCTACATCACGCCGTCCCGCAGCAGGGTCGCGACTCTCGGCATCGGCTACGCGGACGGCCTGCCGCACTCGCTCTCCAATCGGGGTACGGCGTTGCTCGGCGGTCACCGCGTCCCGATTCGAGGCGCCGTGTGTATGGATGTGACTGTGGTGGACGTCACGGACCTGAAGGGAGTATCGTCCGGGTCCGTCGCCACACTGCTCGGTGCCGACGGAGCGGAGGTGATCACACTCGAGGAGTTGGCCGAACGGGCTGGCCGCCTGGAGTACGAAGTCGTGACCGGCCTCGGGGCCCGTCTTCCCAGGATCAGTGTGGACAGGGGTCGGGACGCCGGGGAGGCCGGGACACGTGTGGCGACGGCGGACGCCGCTGCTGAGAGGTGAGTGTGGGAGAGACATCGACGGAGCTCGAAAAGTCGGCCCGACTGGCCATGGCGCAAGCGTACGCGCCGTACTCGGGCTTTCGGGTCGGCGCCGCGCTAGAGGCGGATGACGGGCGCGTCTTCACGGGCTGCAACGTCGAGAACGCTTCTTATCCTGTGACCGTATGTGCCGAGCGGGTGGCCCTGGGCGCAGCCGTAGTAGCCGGCGCGAGCACTTTTCGACGCGTCGTGATCGTGAGCAGCGGCCAACGGGTGGCGTCACCATGCGGGATGTGTCGCCAGGCGTTGGCCGAGTTCGGTCTGGATGTGGAGGTGATCAGCCTGACCGTCGGCGGAGAACGCGGGTCGTGGGTGCTGCGAGACCTGCTTCCCGAAGCCTTCGATCTTCGTGAGGTGCAGGGGGAGTCCGAAAGCCGCGAGCCGGAATGAGAGCCGTCGTCCTTCTCGTCCTGTTCGGCCTGAGCGGCTTGATATCGACCGCGTGCATCGAAGACCCGCTGGGCTCGGCGCCGGATCAGGCCCCGGGTGCGTCGGCGCCGACCGTGGAGGTGTTCGTCGGTGCGGACGAGCTCATCGGCTGGCGCGACACGACGCTGACGGGTTTCGCGCTCGCGACCGAGGCAACTTTTACTCTTCTCACGGACGATGATGAACTCCAAGCCCGAATCCTCGGCCGCTTTCCGTTGGCCGACAGCTTGATTCGATCAGGCGATACGCTTCCAGCCGACTCGTTTCCCAGCGCGAGCATTCGCCTCGCGGTCGACACGGCGAACTCGACGCTGAATGAGACCGCCACCGTCCGGATCCATGCGCTCGAGAGAAGTTTCGACGAGTTCAGCGCCTCCTGGCTCGAGGCGCGTGAAGGGGAACCGTGGACCGAGCCGGGCGGCGATCTGGGCCCGGTTCTCGGCTTGCTCGAGTTGGCCGAGGTGCCCGACAGTCTCGCCACCGATAGCCTCGTCATTGAGCTTGAGACGTCGGTCGACTCCCTGCTGAAAGCGTGGACCGGCTCGGACGGCGAGCAGGGCATCGCCATCGTGGTCGAGGGCCCGGGCGTCTCCCTCCGCATCGGACAGATCCTGCTGCGTTTCGAGGCGATACTGGAGGGGGACGAGGAGCCGGAGCTCTTCCAGCGAGCCATGAATCCCTCCACCTTCATCACGGACGCGGTTCAACCCGCCGCCGGGCTGGGTCTCCGCGTTGGCGGAGTCCCCGCTTCGCGCGCGTACATCTCGTTCGTCGTCCCGGATACCATCGCTGGATTCCCGGTACGGGGCTCGAGGATCGGTGCGGCTCAGCTGGTCTTTCGCCCTCTGGCTGCACCCGAGGTGCCGTTCCAGCTTGGTCAGCTCCTCGTAGGGGGCCGCGTCGACCTGCTCCTCGATCCGTTCGAATTCGGCGAGAAGACGCCGATCGCGGGAACAGCGGGTCTGTTTGTGAAGGATCCCGACTCTCTGGCCGTGAACGTGCCGGTGCGGGTCGACGTCACCTCGATCCTGGCCGAGCAGGCGGACCTGCCCCCCGATTCCGTCAAGGCAGTGTGGCTAGGTCTGAGGGCGGTCCCGGACGGTCAGGCATTCGGTTTCTGGGAGTTGGGCTCAGTGGAGGCACCGCCTGCGCTCAGGCCGCAGCTCATGGTGATTCTCACGCCTCCGCCCGAGTTTCGGCTGCCGCAATGACGCACGCACGAGCCGTACGCACTGCGCTTATCGCGCTGACCCTCATCGGTGCCGGATCGGTTCGTCTTTCGGCGCAGTCGCCCTTCACGGCCATCGGATTGGGCTACCCTGTGCCGCCGGTCGACGCACGCTCCGCCGCTCTAGGATCCACGGGTGTGGGTCTGCTGGGCGACAACTTCACGCTGCGAAATCCGGCTGATCTCACGCAGCACAGGACCCCCGGATTCAACATCACGACCGCGCCGGAACGACTCACGGTCAAGGCGATCGAGGGTGAGAACAGCACGGGGCGACAGGGTCTGTCGGTGGTGCGGGCGGTGATCCCGTTCCGTGGTTTTGTCGCGAGCTTCGCGTTCGGGGCTGAGTTCGACCAGGATTGGAGCGTCGCGATCATCGATACCCTGGTGCTGCAGGCCGGAACCTATCCGGCCGAAGAGACGAGGCAGCAGGATGGCGGCATCAGCACGATCGACCTCTCACTGGCGCGGCAGGTAGGCCCATTGTCGATCGGCGTAACCGCGCAGAGACTGATCGGCTCGGTCCGGCAGTCGTTCGCGCGACGCTTCGACGCACCCCTCGACCCGGGATCGCCGCAACTCGGTGACGTGGTGGACTCCCGGGTGGCCAGCTACCGCGCGTGGCGCTTCAAGATCGGTGCGGGCCTCGACATTGTCGATCGGGTCCTGATCAGCGGATCGTACGGGTGGACCGGTGATCTGACCGTAGATCCCCAGGATCCCGAGCTTTCAAGCGGCACGATCGACCTGCCGCCGGTCGTCGATCTTGGGGCCAGTGCGACCCTGACCCGCAACATTCTGCTCACTGTGGCGGGTGGGTGGACCGGGTGGTCCAGAGTCGACGGAGCTCTGGCGGACGTTACGGTCTATGATGCGAAGTGGGGTGGTGCGGGGATCGAGTACCGCGGCCTGCGACTGATCGGGCTCGACGTCCCACTCCGACTCGGTGGCCGAAAGGCCGAGCTGCCGTTCGTCCCCGAGGGTGCGCCCCAGGCAACCGAAACCGCGTTCGGAGGTGGATTTGGTTTAGAGTTTCGAGCCGGACTGGCCGCGGCCGATGTGGCACTGGAGTTCGGGACGCGGGGCGACCTCAACGAGACCGGGCTGGAAGAGAGCTTCCGCCGACTTACGGTCTCCTTCACGATCAGGCAGTAGGCTGCGGCCTGTCCCGCTGGCGCTCCCGGACTTCTACCGTTGCCAGCGCATCCACGATCAACCGCGCGAACAGCCGCGGCCGGGTCACAGGCCAATCGTGGCTGGCGTCCACGGTCGTCAGCGTATAACCACCAGGCAGTAACGCCAGGTAGCGGGCGTACTCGGCGTCCCTGTACAAGCGATCGGCGCGCGAGAGAATCACGTGTGCCCGTTGCGTCACGGGCTCGAGCTGGCCCGTGATGCCCCGATGAAACTGGTTCACGACCGGGAACAGCATGCGGGGATGGCGGGCCGCGGTTCGCACGTAGTCCCACATGATTTGACCGGCGAAACGCACGCCGTCCCAGCCCTCCCGCCCGCCGTACTCCTCCAGCTGCAGAAGCACCGCCCGGTAGACGGCCGCGGGCCAGCGGAGCTCGACGGGCACGCTGGGCGAACAGGCTATCGAGGGCGCCCTGCCCAGCATTGCCAGCATGCCGCCGAACGAGTGCCCCGCCCGCACCGCGTTCGGCGCGCGCTCGGCACACAGCTCCTCCACACACTCCGCGTACGCGTCCACTCCCCAGTGCAACCTCGAATGGGATCGAAATGAGAGGTCCGGCAGGACGACCATCAGGTCCTCGGCCAGGACCGCCATACTCGGTTCGTAGTAAGATGGATGGACACCGAGGCCGGGCAGAAAGACTAGCGCCCGGCCAGCGCTTCCCCAAGTTTCCACGGGGATCGTTAGCCCGTTAAAGCGGAACGAATCGCAGCGTGGCACGCGGGGATCGTAAAGACCCCGTAGGTTTGCGGCAACGTTGGCGCCGCGTCTTCGCCGTGCGCGGGCGCCTTTTTTTGCCTCCATAGTTGATTGCTCGATGATTGGGCCAGGTAGGCTTCCACTACGCGGATGGACGACACAGGGACGATGAGTCTGGTGCAGCTAGGGCGACGCCCGAGCGGGCATGCCGCGAGGCAACCGCGGGCGACGGGCACACCCGTGCCGGTCGAGCGCCGTGTCTACATCGAAACCTACGGCTGCCAGATGAACATCGGCGACACGGAGCTGATGACAGGCATCCTGGCGGAGCACGGCTACCTGAGGGTAAACGATCCGGGGAACGCGGACGTCGTTCTCATCAATACGTGCGCGATCCGTGAGCACGCGGAGCAAAGGGTCCGGGGGCGGATCGGCCAGCTGCAGCAGCTGCGCAGAGCAAAGCCGGACCTGGTGCTCGGGGTCACGGGTTGCATGGCGCAGCGAGTCGGCCCTTCGCTTCTCCGGGGCTCCTGCGGAGTGGACCTGGTCGCGGGCCCGGACGCTTACCGCCGTCTGGGTGACTTCGTGGAGGGCATCCAGGGCGGAACGCTTGCCAGAGGGCAGACTCTTCTCCAGCTGGACTCCGACGAGAACTACGAGGGTGTCGAGACCGTTCGGGGAGATGGCGCGAGCGCCTGGGTCACGGTTCAGCGCGGCTGCGACCACCGGTGCACGTTCTGCATCGTTCCGTACGTGCGCGGGGGTGAGAAGAACCGTCGACCGACGCGCGTTCTGGCCGAGGTGGCAGCGGCGGCGGAGTCGGGCTATTCCGAGGTCACGTTGCTCGGCCAGACCGTGAACTCGTACCGCTACGGCGATTGGGACTTTGCCGACCTGCTCCGCGCAGTCGCCCGCGTGCCGGGGCTTCGTCGCGTGCGATTCGCCTCGCCCCATCCGAACGACGTGACTCCCGATCTGCTGCGGGTTCTGAGTGACGAGCCTGCGGTGTGCCGGCAGCTGCACCTGCCCGTGCAGTCGGGATCCGATCGCGTTCTCAAGCGAATGGTTCGGCGATACACGGTCGAAGTCTTTATGGACACAGTGCGCCTGTGCAGGGATCTAGTGCCCGGCATCACGCTCTCGACGGATGTGATCGTCGGTTTCCCCGGCGAGACGGAGGAGGAGTTCGAGGCCACCCTAGATCTGATGCGGACCGTCGAGTTCGATGATGCCTTCCTGTACCGCTACTCCAGGCGGGATGGCACGCCGGCCACCCGCTTCCCGGCGTCGGATTTCGTCTCCGAGGAGACCGCCGCGCGGCGCCTGGAGCGGCTGATCGAGGTGCAGCGCGAGATCCAGCGTCGGGTCAGCCAGCGCGAAATCGGTCGGGTTCACGAGGTCCTCGTCGAGCGCGAGGCGCGCTCGGAAGGCGACATGCTCGGACGAACGGAGGGCAACAAGGTGGTCGCCTTTCCTGGATATGATGGGCTGATCGGGAACTACGTGGACGTGGAGCTGACTTCGACGACTGGCGCGACCTTCATCGGCCGGCGAGTGGCCTGAACGTGCGAATCTGGTCCCGGGTTCTCGTCTTCCTGGTCGTGGCATTGGCCGCGTTCTGGTTCACGGTCGCCAACGCGACCGAGCGAGTGACGGTGGACCTCGTGCTGTTCCGTGTCACCACCTCGCTTCCCCTGCTCGTCTTCGGAGCGATGCTGATCGGCATGCTCGCCATGATCGTCGTCGGTCTGCGGGCCGATCTGCAGACCCGCCGTGCCCTGCAGCGGCTGCGTGGGGTCGGTGGCCGACCGCCACCGCCGCGACCAGCGCAGTCGCCGCGAGAGCCTGACGCGCCGCGCTCCGGCGATCCTACCCCCGCCCCTTGATCGAGTAGCCGGGCTTCACTGCTTTTCTCCAGTAAACACCGCGTACACGTGCCGCCGGTCCTCGGGGCTGCGCTGTGCGTCGTGGGTGGCGATCTACTCGGGCTGACGTCCGCGACCATCCTGTGGCCGTTCGCGATGGCCCTCGCCACGATCGCTGCGGCGCTCGCCCTTCACCTCCGCGACTCGCCTACGGTCTGCGTGGCCTTCTGCGCACTCGCCGGTATCGGGGCGGGCATGGCCCTCGGTGGCCAGGCCGGCGACCGGGCCAAGGTGTCGTGTGTCGCCGAGCTTAGAGCGGGTGAGGCGATGGCAGTCGTAGGGCGTCTCAGATCTCGCCTGCGGGAAGCCGTCCCCGAAGCGGCCACGGGCGGCGGCCCCACGTCGCGCTGGGCACGCGTGCGTCTGGAGGATGTGACGCTGACGCACGAGGGCCGCCGGTGCCGTCTTCCACACTTGAGCGCGAGGCTCGAACGACCGGCGGTTGGGGTGGACGCGGGCTCGTGGATCCTCGCTCGTGGCCACTGGCGCCCCTATGGAGATGAAGGGGCGGGGGCCGTCCGGCCGCTCCACAGCTACGGCCGCCTTTACGGGTCGGTCGTCGAGGTCGCACACAGCGCCGGCCGCCCTTGGCTGGCCTCTCTACGCACCTACGCTGCCAGCCGACTCGATGCCCTGCTGCCCCGCCAGACTACGCCGGTGGCCAAGGCATTGGTGCTGGCCGAGCGGTCCGAGCTCGATCCGCGGGTGACGCGGCGCTTTGCAGACGCCGGACTCGTACACCTGCTGGCGATTTCCGGGTTGCACGTCGGGCTGCTGGCGGCGGCGGCGAGCTTTGTGCTCGGGTTCATCGTGCCCCACACGCAGCGATACCTGGTGGCCGCCGCCCTGCTGGGCTTCTATGTGGTTCTGATCGGGGCTCCTCCGTCCGCGCTGCGCGCGGCGCTCCTGTTCGCGGGATATGCGACGGCGCGGGCGCGCGGGGGACCCGCACACGTCGCGGACCTGCTCGGGGTAGCCGCCCTCGTGGCGATCGTTCTCGACCCTCTGGTGATCCTTCGGCCGGGATTCCAGCTCTCGTTTGCCGGCTTCTCAGGGCTGATAGCGGGGGGCCACGTGGCTTCGGCCGCCCTCCGTGACCCCATGGTGCGCGCGTCCATGGCCCCGACACGGAGACGTCTGTCTCGCTGCCTGAGAGCCACCGCCACCGCTTTCGCCGCGAGCGCTGGCGCGTTCGCCTTCACCGCGCCGATCGCCGCCTGGCATTTCGAGCGAGTGGCACCGGTCGCCGTTCTGTCCAACTTCGCAGGCACGCCGTTGGTGGCACTCGCACTGGCCGGCCTCTTGAGTGCGCTGATGCTGCCGGGCCCGCTGGCGCACCTGGGGGCCGACGCCGCCACTACGGCGCTCCGCCTTCTTCAGGAAATCGTCGATGTCTTCGCGTCGTTGCCGCTGCACGGTAGTGTGCCGCCTCCACAACCGATGCTGTGGAGCAGTGTGGCGCTGACCATCTGGGGCCTGCTGGCCCTCACGCGACCCGGGCGGCCGAGGCGAGGTCTGCTGCGGGTCGGCACGGGTGTCGGTTTACTGATCGTGGCCCCCGTGCTGGGCACGCTCCAGAGAGGAGACTGGACACTCCTGTGCTCACTCGACGTCGGACAGGGCGATGCGACCGCGATACGTACGCGGCGCGGACACTGGCTGCTGATCGATGCCGGACCGGGCCCTGGCTTTCCGTCGAGCAGCGGATCCGGCTTCGGGCCCCGCTTCGGGTCTGGCTCCGGGTCTGGCTTCGAGTGGCGGTATGGCGATGCCGGCGCGCGCAAAGTGGCACCCTTTCTCAGACGGCGGGGCGCTCGCTCGGTGGACCTGTTTGTGCTCTCCCATCCCCACCTCGACCACCTCGGCGGGGCGGCCTCGCTGTTCGGGCGGTTCCCCGTCCGCCGTGTGCTCGAGCCGGGCTATCAGCTGCCGAGCGGCCAGTACCTGCGGTTTCTCGAGCAGCTGGAGGAGACTGGGGTGGAATGGCGGCCGGCGCGCGCCGGCTCGCGACTGACCCTCGATGAGGTGGAGCTGACGGTGCTGGCGCCGGGGCCCGATCTCGACCGGAGCGGGGGAGCGCCGCCAGGCGCCTCCGACGCAAACGAGGTGAGCGCCGTCGTACGACTTCAAATCGGCGCGTTCCGGTACCTCAACACCGGCGATGCGCCGGCGGCGACCGAGCGAGCGCTGCTCGCCACCTGGCCGGCTGACTCCTTGACGGCCGACGTCCTGAAGGTCGGTCATCACGGAAGCCGTACCTCGAGTGCGCTCGAATGGCTGACCGCGGTAGAATCCGAGCTGGCCGTGATCTCGGCCGGGCCCGAGAACCGCTACGGGCATCCGCACGAGGTGACGCTCGCACGGCTCGATTCCGCCGGCGTCCGTCGCGTGTGGCGGACCGACCGGGAGGGCACGCTCTGCGTCACGGTCGAGCCTGATGGCACATGGGAAGTGATCGAACCCGAAGCGTAGCGTCGTGAGGCTTGACGTCGGGGTATCGGCTTGACGCTGGCGAAGCTTCTCTCCTACCGTTCGTTTAATCGTCGTTCGGCCCGATGAGGAGGCCCTCGCCGACCAGCCACGCACTTCGCGGGAGGCAGCAGTGGAGAACTACGTCGTCACGATCGGCCGTTTCATCCTCGAGCACGAGCGACGGCACCCGGAGGCCACGGGCGCCTTCTCGAACCTCCTGTACGACCTCTCCCTGGCGGGCAAGCTCATCAGCCGCGCCGTGAACATGGCGGGGCTAGCGGAGATCCTCGGTCGCGCGGGGCGTCGCAACGTCCACGGCGAGGACGTGATGAAGCTCGACGTGTACGCCAACGACGTGATCTTCAACGCCATGGACCACGCAGGTCACCTGTGCGTGATGGGCTCGGAGGAGGAAGAGGACCCGATCCTGATTCCCGAGCAGTTCCCGGTGGGCCCCTACGTGTTGCTGTTCGACCCGCTGGACGGGAGCTCCAACATAGGGGCGAACATCTCGATCGGGACGATCTTCTCGCTGCACCGCCGGGTCACGACGGGCCAGCGTGACGGCACGCTGGCGGATCTGCTCCAGCCGGGCTACAAGCAGGTGGCAGCCGGCTACGTGCTGTACGGCTCCTCCACCATGCTGGTCTTCACGACCGGAAGCGGGGTCCACGGGTTCACTCTGGACCCCTCGATCGGCGAGTTCCTGCTCTCACACCCGGACATCCGCATCCCTCTCGATCCGACCAGCAAGATCTGCAGCGTCAACGAGGGCTACACGGCGAAATGGAGCTCGGGGCAGCGGGCTCTGGTGCAGCGGTACCGGGATGAAGGGTTCTCGTCGCGGTACGTGGGCTCGCTGGTGGCGGACTTCCACCGGACGCTGCTGTACGGCGGGGTTTTCATGTACCCGGCGACCGAGAGCGCGCCCAACGGCAAGCTACGCCTGCTGTACGAGGTCGCGCCGATGGCGATGATCTGTGAACAGGCTGGCGGTAAGGCGACCGACGGCCAGAAGCGAGTCCTGGACATCGAGCCCACCGATCTCCACCAGCGGACCCCCGTCTACATCGGCACGCCCGAGTTCGTCGACATGGCGGGGGAGACGCTGGCGGCCGAGGGTGCCGCGGTGGCTGGCTGACGCCGGCCCTCCGTGAGCCCGACTCCGCCAGCCCGGGCTTCCCGCTTCGATCCCAGAATAGGTGCTGCAATGAGAAAAGCCCCACTCCCTCGGGAGCGGGGCCTTTCTCGCGGACCGCGCCAAAGCGGCCCGGTCTAAGGTTGTGCGTCAGCTCAGAAGCTGTACCGAATCCCGAGCTGCGCCTGGAACTGGAAGGGCTCGAAGCCGGACGGGATCAGTCTGCCGAACCCCGTGTCCACTGACACGATCGGCTCACCCGTGGCCGGATCGAAGCCTTCCGCCTCGAAGATCGTGTTGTCCTTGAAGTTGAACGCTCCGGCCTCCCAGCCGAACAGGTCGAGCACGTTGAAGAAGTCGCCCACCAGCTCGAGCCGCTGCGTGCCCGTGATTCGGATGGGAACGTTCAGGCGAAGGTCCACCCGATGCCACCACGGATTGCGGCACGAGTTCCGCGTCGCAAAGCCGCCCACCTGATCCGCGATGCAGGACTCGGAAGCCACGATCTCCTGATAGGCGGTGAGATCCTCGGGCGACTCGAACTGGACGCCCGTGACGTTGCCTGGGTCAGGGAGAAACGCGCGGTCGTTGTCGTCACGCCCATCCCCGTTCATGTCGCCGTCCACCTGCGGCGTGAAGGGGTTGCCAGACTGGGCACGATAGATGGTGCTGATTTGGATCCCCTCGAATGCCCCCTCGCCGATCGGGATGTCCCAGATCGCGTTGAGCACGTAGACGTGCCGCCGCTCGAAGCGGGACGGTCCCCACGTCCCAGTCAGGTCGTCACCGAAGTCGCCCAGCTCGTTGGGATTTCCCGCCGTAACCGCCTCCTCCCACGCCTCGGTCTCGAGGCAGCAGGAGAACGAGGAGTTGTCGTACGCCACGTTGAGCGCGTAGTTGGCCGCCAGCCGCAGATTGTCCAGCGGCGACCCGGTCACGTCTAACTTGAAGTTCCAGCGCCTCGCCTTGCCAATCCCGACGTTCGTCCACAAGCGGGCCAGCGTCGGATCGATGCTGCGGTCGAACGTACCGGGCTCGTCGGTCGGATCGTAATCGTCCTCCGACACGAACACCGGCCGGCCCTCGGCGTTGAAGAACTGGACCGGCTGCAGGTTGCGATCGATGACGTGGAAGTTGTTCGTCGTGCGGCTGAAGATCACCTGCCCGCCGACCTTCCAGCGATCGCCGAGACGCTGGTCGAAGCCCAGATTCGCCTTGATCGTGGTGGGCGACTCGAAGTCGGCGTCCCATACGTCGACCTCCGGTTGACCACTGGGCCCAGTGCCACCGTCGCAGTTCGCCGGAATCAGATCCGGGTTGTCCTCCCACTGCTCGTAGTTGAACTCCGGCATGTTGCTGGAGAAACAGACCACTTCGAGCAGAGCGTTAGGGGTTTTTGCGAACACGTTGGAGTGAATCACGGTGGGGAAGCGCCCCGTGAACCAACCCACGCCGCCGCTCAGCACGCTCCGCTCATCAGCTCCTAAGTCGTACCGGAAGGAGAATCGCGGCGCGAAGTTGTCGGTGTCGTCAGGGGTGAGCGTCACGTCGCCGCCCAGCGCGCTCGCGGCGCTCACGAAGTCGTGGTTCGAGAGCTGTGGGGCCTCGTCCAGATCTACGTAGTCCCAGCGAACGCCGGCCGTGAGCAGCAGGTTGGGGCTCACCCGCCACGCGTCCTGGAGGTAGACGGCGTACTCCCGCGCGCTGAAGTCGGCGATCGGCGCGGTCGGTGGCCCACCGCCCGGCGTCTCCGGTACGAAGCGGAGGAAGAAGCTGGGGCTCCGGTTGGCGAAATCGTCCTGGTTCCGGAAATCGAAGAACCCGTTTCCGTTCAGCCAGAACTCGTTGAACGTGTTCGTGAACACGTTGTCGGTCCCGATCTTCAACGAGTGATCCCCGAGCTGGAAGGTCAGGTTATCGGTGATCTGAATCTTGTCCTCTTCCAGGTTGTTGGAGAACAGGATCCCGAAGAACGAGCCGCCGTACGTCGCGTCGCTGAAGCCACCAGACGCCCGCTCGACCGGTACGGTGGCGGCGGGCAGGCGGCTGTTGCCGGGCCGCGGACGGAGCTCGTTGGAATACTGGAGCCGCAGTGTGTTGAAGATGTTCGAGCTGAGAACCGAGTTCAGCTCGCCAACCAGCGAAAACGACTCGTCGTTGAACGTGCCCCCCACCGTGCGAGCGCTCCGGCCGTTCGACGAGATGCGATCGTTCACGTTCTCGAAGTCGGAGTAGTTCGCCCGAACGGACAGCGAGTGCTCGTTGCTGATGGTCCAATCCAGCCGCCCGAACAGCGTCGCCTGATCGTCCGTCTCGTCGAAAACCCCGAAGTCCGGATCCGTGTCGAAGCCGTACACGGTCTCGAGGATGTTGCGGAACGAGGCGAGCGATGCCTCGGTGTATCCCGAGCGCCCTGGATCGAGGGCGAAAGTCGGCTGGTTGCGCTGCTGAAAATCGCCCGACACGAGGAAGTGGAGCTTGTCCCGGATGATCGGTCCCGAGAAAACGCCGCCGAACTGGAACGATTGGAAGTCGGTGACCGGCGTGTCGTCGAAGTTGGCCTTGGTGAGCGCCTCGTCGCGCCAGAAGAAGAAGCCGCTGCCCCTGTAATCGTTGGTCCCGGTCTTGGTGACCGCGTTGATCAATCCACCGGAAAACTTGCCGAACTCGACGTCGTAACCGTTCGTAATGATCTGGAACTCCTTGATGGATTCCAGCGAGAAGGAGAACGGCACGCGCGAGGAGCCCCGGTTCTCGCCGAAGAACTGGTTATTCGCGTCGGCCCCGTCGATCTGGACATTGGTGCCGGCAGTGCGAGCACCACCGATCGAGAACTGACCACCTGTGCCGACCTCGGGCTGCGGGCTCACCAGGCCCGATAGGCTGATGAAATCGGTAAAGTCGCGGCCCGCCACCGGTAGGTTCGAGATCTGATCCTCGTTCACGAACTCGATCACGCCACCCTCGGCGACCGCGGCAGGCCGACCGGCCACTTCGACCGTAAGCTCTTCGACGGCGATAGGCCGGAGCTCAAGGTTCACGGTCTCGCGCTCGCCGAGTGACAGGGTCACCTGGCCCTCGGCGTCCGGCCTGGGTGGCAGGCTGGCGCGCACGCCGTACTCGCCCGGCCGCAGCAACGGGATCAAGTAGCGACCGTTCGCGTCCGTCAGCGCCTCGCGTGTCACGCCGGTCGAGGTCTCCGTGACGGTCACGATGACGTCGGACAGCGGCAGCCCGTCCGCATCGGCTACGTGGCCGCCGATCGAGCCGCTGGTTGTGCCCTGCGCCCACGCCTGTCCCGCTAAGGCGCAGGCGAGGAACGTGGCGAGCAGGCAGCAGGCTCGAAATCTGAGACAAGATTCAATACGGAAGACGCCCATAACTCCCTCCAAGCTGAAGAGTCGTTAAAGCGTTGAAGCAGAAAGCGATGCCCAAGAGTATCTGGGCCCCGAAGCCCTTGTGTAACGAGAAGAAACGCCTGACCGTAACGGCGAAGGCTCCCCCTCGTCAACGCGAGCTACGCGCCGTGCCTGAGACAGCCCCGTCAAGGGCCGGACGAAAGGGTTGTCAAACCCGGTGCGCGACTGGTCGTCGAGCGCCTTGCTGCCAAGGAAAGTAGGTGCCAAAAGAAAAGGCCCCGGGGTCTCCCCCGGGGCCTTTAGTTAGCGCCTCGCGGCTCAGAAGGGCCGACGATCGGCCCTGGGGACCGTCTAGAATCGATACCTCAGGCCGAGCTGGAAGCGGAGACGAGACGATGTATTCAGTTGCTGGTGCAGTTCGATCTCGCCCGTCTCAGTGTCCCGTCGGGGTCCGGTGTAGTCGAACAGCAGCGGCTGGTTCGGGTCATCGTCCACGCGCCCCCTGAGACTGAGAATTCGGACTCCGCGGTCGGTCTCCTCTGCCGTGAAGACCTCGGTTCCGAACAGATTGAAGACGTCCGCGACGATCTCGGCCTTGCCACGCGACCAGCCCCCGGGCAGCCCGAGCACGACTCGCAGGTCGAATACGTTAACCCACGGAGACCTGCAGCTGTTGCGCTCCATCAGCTGACCTCTCTGCGAGCTCAGGCAGCTGAGCTCGTCGATCAGGGTCTCGAAGGCCTCGGCATCGCCGGCGTTCCGGAAGTTGTACTCGGTCGCCGCGCTATTCGGAATGTAGATGATATCGTTGGAGCGGCTCGAGGATACGGCCCCGCCGGGATAGAAGTCTCCGTTCGCGTCACCGCTAATGACGTAGGTAAATGGAGAGCCCGAGGTGCCGAAGTACTGCGGGGTGACCGCCAGATCAAATCCGCTGTCACCGAACTGCCAGTAGCCCGTCGTCGAGAGCACGATCTTGTGCTTGCGCTCGAAGCTGGATGTGGTGCGCGGTGGATCGCTCGGATCACCCGAGATCGCGTTGCGCCCGAAGTTGGAGGTCGCCTGACTCGAGAAATGCCCCTGCGTGTCCTCGACATCGGACCACGTGTAGGAGCCGCCGAACCCGAGCCAGTCGCTCAACTGCCGGTTGAGAGACCCGCTGAAGATCCAGGCTCGGTTCTCGCTCGAGTTGGTGATCTGGACGACCTGCGGAAAGGCATCCGAAATGCGCACAGGAGTGAAGCCCGAGCTGCTCGGTGTCCCGAACAGCAGGCGGCCGCCCTGCGAGGCGTCCGTTCCCTGTTGTCCGACCAGGTTGAGCTCCTTGTAGGCGACCTGGTTGATCGCCTTCGTGTACATGCCCTCCAGCGTGGCCGTGAAACCACCGGGGAGTTCATGATCCACACCGAGAGACGCTCTGAAATCCGTCGGGAACTTGAAGTCCGGGTCGGCCACATTGATGAACGAGACGCTACCCGCCCCCGTCTTCCCGCCGGTGCACGCCGCAGGGATGTTGTCCGGATAATTGGCGGGATCCAGTGCCGGTATCCCGTCAGCCTCCCTGCAGCTGAGGAAGTTCGATTCCAGCCCGGTGTTCCCGTACACGTTCGAGATCCACACAAATGGAGAGCGGCCCGCGAATATGCCCGCTCCACCGCGGACTTGCGTCATCCTTTCAGCCCGGGAGTTCCAGTTGAAACCGACTCGGGGCTGCCACAGGACGTTGCCTGACGGAACATCCGACGTGCTGAATCCGAAGACAGACGCGAACTCCGAATTGTCCGGCGGATCGTCCAGCATGATCGGGATGTCCGCGCGCAGACCCCCCGTAAGGGTCAACTGATCGTTGACCGTCCATTCGTCCTGGACGTAGAAACCGAGCTTGAGCGTGGCAAACTCGGTGGCCGGTTGGTCCACTGCGGCCGTCGTGCGGACCTGGTATCGGCTCGGGATGCGGGCCTCCAGGTCGGCCAGGCTGTCGAAGTTGTAGAGGCCGATCGAGCCTTCGAAGAACGTGTTGGCAAAGTTGAAGTACTCGTTGCTGGTCCCGAACAACACCCTGTGGCTACCGAACTGACCGGTCAGGTTGTTCGTCAGCTGAAAGACGTCCTGGTCCAGCTGGTTGTCCTGTGAGAACCGCTCAGCACCCGCGAGCAGGTCCACCGTGGACGTGCCGGCGGCACCGAGATCGCTTGTGTTGTCGACCTCTATCTGAGCCCAGTCAACCAGCGGATCGCGCTTATCGCGGATGATGGACAGGTTCATCAGCAGCTCGTTGTCCCACATGCCCGCGAGGTTCGAGAACAGCTGCCCCACGAAAGACTGCGTGTCGCTCTTGAAGTCGAATCCGTGGGATCCCAGGCCGTAGTCCGAGCCGAAGCGATCCGGGCTCGCCTGATCACGGGCCCGTGAGTAATTCCACCGGAACACAGCCCGATTCTGGTCGTTGATGCTCCAGTC
Source organism: Gemmatimonadota bacterium (assembly GCA_039587755.1). Taxonomy (GTDB): domain Bacteria; phylum Gemmatimonadota; class Gemmatimonadetes; order Palauibacterales; family Palauibacteraceae; genus JBDHBD01. The sequence goes on from JBDHBD010000002.1 coordinate 80,854, forward strand.
CAGCCGCGCGAACAGGTTCGTGCGCGGGTTGTTGAACGTGAGCTGACCGACTTCGCCCACGTTGTCGAAGCCGAGATTGTTGAGGATCTGGGCGAAGCGCTCGACGGAGTCCGGGTGCACGCGGGCCTCGATCGCGTTGGCGTCGACGCCGGCACCGGGGACGACAAACGATCCGTCACCAGGCGCGTTGTTGATCTGGAACTCGCCGTTCGTGAAGAGGTGGAGCTTATCCTTTATGATCGGACCGCCGAGCGTCCAGCCGAACTGGGAGTCGTTGAACTCACCGAACGCCTCTTCTTCGTCCGGCGGGCAGGTGCCCCGACACAGGTCGCTGACAAACGACTCGTTCGAAAAGAAGCCGAAAGCCAAACCGGTCCACTCATTGGTCCCGGCCTTGGTTACCGCATTGATCAACCCGCCGGTGAAGCCGGAATACTTCACATCGAAAGGCGAGGTCAGGATGTTGATTTCCTCGATCGCTTCGATGGAGATGGCCTTCGCGCTCGCCTGACCTCCAGGAACTCCGCTGTCGGCCAACCCGAAGACGTCGTTGTTCACCGCGCCGTCGATCTGGATGTTGTTGAACCGGTTGTTCTGCCCGGCGATCGAAGGCGACGCCTCGACAACGTTCACGTAGGGGTTCAGGGTCACGAAGTCTGTGATCTGCCTGCTCGTGGTGGGGAAGTTGTCGATCACCTCACGCGGAACGTCCGTCGAGGTGCCCGTCTTGGACGAGCTGAAGAGCGGGTTCGTCTCGATGCTTACCGAGAGCGGCTCGACCTCGACGGCGGTCTGGTCCAGCTGGAACCTGAGGTTGTCGGCCCGTCCGAGGCTCACGCGCACGTCTACCTGCTCCTGAGTCCGGTAGCCGATCGACTGCACGCTGACCGTGTAGGGGCCACCGGGTTGCAAGTAGGAAACGAAGAAGCGGCCATCATCGCCGGTGAGGCCGCCGGATCTCGTGCCCGTACGTGTGTCGAGTACGACGACCTGCGCACCCGCGAGTGGCTGCCCGTTCTGGTCGACGACGCTCCCCTGAATGGCTCCAGTCGTCACACCCTGGGCCCAGGCTTCCTGGGCCGGGATCACCCAGACGGCGAGGCTTACGAAGAGAAAAAGAAATCGGTGAAACCAGGTCTTAGCCATGAATCACCTCCGCTTGGCTGCGGTTCAGAGCGCCGGGATCCTTAGGGAGCGCTCGATGTGCTTAAAAATGAAAGACTTCCGGCGTCCTTCACAAACGTGCGGCGCCAATGACCGTTACATTAGCCGAACGAGGCACAAAGCAAAAGTCTCGGCGCCTTCGTCGGGACGGAGCGGCTAGTCGCTCAGAGCGAGGATCTGTGGCTCGACTTCGGCGAGCAACGCCGCCCGGTCGCGGTGGTGCAAAAAGCTGCTGCGAAAGCCGTTAAGGATCATCTCAGCTAGCTCGGCCGGGGCGAAATCGAGGTGCTTCCAGGCCCGCACGTACTCCTCGGTCACCATCGTGCCGCTCATCAGACGATTGTCGGTGTGCAGGCTCACCAGGAGTCCCTCGTCGAAGTACCCTCTCACGGGGTGGGAGGCGAAGTCTTCCGTCGCCCGCGTCTGCACGTTGCTGGTCAGACAGACTTCGATCGGGACCCGAAAGTCGTTCACGTACTGCATGAGATCCGGGTCCTCGAACAGTCGGGTGCCGTGCCCGATCCGGTTCGCGCCGCAGTCGTGCAGCGCCTGATGGATCGATTCGGGGCCGTACGCTTCGCCGGCGTGAACGGTGATTCCGATGTTCGCGTTCCGCACGACGTAGAACGCATCCCTGTGCTTCCTGGCCGGGTTGCCGGCCTCTCCGCCGGCCAGATCGAAGGCGACCACGCCTCGCTCCTTGAAGTCGACCGTCAGCTCCGCCAGGTCGCGTGAGACATCGGGATCCATGTTCCGAATCCCGCACACGATCAGGTTCGTCCGAATCCCGAAGTCGCGCTCGGCCCGACGGATCCCGCGCAGAGGCGCTTCCACCGTCTCGGGCAACGAAAGATCGAGCTGCGTGTGCAGGATCGGTGAGTAGCGGATCTCCATGTAGACGACGTTCTCGGCCGCCGCATCTTCGCACAGCTCGTACGCGATGCGCTCGAGAGCGTCCGCGTGCTGCATGACCGAGAGCGTGAGCTCGAACCGGGCGAGGTAGTCTTCTTGATTGCGGGCGTCCTGGACGAACAGGTAGTCGGCTAGCTCGTCCACGTCGGTCATCGGGAGCTCGACGCCGTACTCACGGGCCAGCTCAAGGATGGTGTTTGGCCGCAGACAGCCGTCCAGGTGTACGTGAAGGTCGGTCTTGGGAACCGACTGGATCCGCTCGCGGATCTGGTCTTCGGTCATCGTCCTCTATCCATGTCGAGCCCGTTGCCTCGCGGCGGCTTCGGCCGCCCGACGGAACTCAGATGTCGAGCGACGACCTCGCGCCCACCGGGTCACTCGCGTGTGCGGGGTCACCCTCGCCCACGCCACCATCGCCACGAGCCAGCGACTTCGGCCGCTCCTGATTCTCAAGGATCGACTCCGTGAAGTCCAGACGTTGCTCGAACAGGTCGAGGCGACGTTCGAGATTGCCCAAGAGCGTATGCAGCTGCGTGGGATCGACGCGCGCATGCAGCGTCGGCTGCTGCCCCATCTTCTTCTCCTGAATCGACGCGTCGATCAGGTTACCGAGCCGCTTGGTCAGCGGACGGAAGATGAGCACCGAAGCGATACACATGAACATCACGATTGGAACGAGAAACTCCATTGTCAGGCACCTTTCACGGGATCGACGATCGATCGTCCGGTATCTGGCCGAGCCATGAGCTGGCGGGGCCATGGGCTGGCCGTCCGGCTCGTCGGCAGATCATTCGTAGCGCAGGGACTCCACGGGATCCAGTCGGGCGGCCTTGCGGGCCGGCAGAATCCCCGCTACCAACCCGATCGTGACGAGGATTGCCAGACAGACCGAAGCGATCGGCCACGAGAGCGCCGGATTCAGAATGTACTCCATCGCCTGGTTGTCGCTCGGGATCGCGTCCACGCCCAGCACGATCAGCACCGCCACTCCGAAGCCGATCGCGCCGCCGCCCATCGTGATCAGCATCGCCTCCATGACGAACTGACTCATGATGTGACGCCGCCGCGCGCCGACCGCCAGCTTGATCCCGATCTCGCGTGTCCGCTCCCGGACCACCACGTACATGATGTTCGCCACCCCCACACCGGCCACGAGCAGGGTGAACGCGCCCACCAGGCCGAGAAAGACCTGAATCCCCCGGCCGATCGCACGCGTCATCTTCTCATCCTCGATGAAGTCCCACATGCCCAGCGCCCGCTCGTCCGTAGGGTCGAACCGGTACCGTCGGCCCAGCACCCGATACAGCTCGCTCTTTACACGCGTGGCCTCCTCCACGCTGCGCGGGCGGACGATAAGGTGACCCACGAAGCGAGGGCCGTAGATCGTCTGGAACGTCGAGGCGGGGATGATCGCCCGGTCGGCATCGGGGCCGTTGTTGCTGCTGTCCTGGAATTTCTCCTGCATCACGCCCACGACGGTGAATGGATAGCCGTCCAGCTCTACCGTGCGACCGATCGGGTCCACCTCGCCGAACAGTCGCTCGGCGATCTCATCGCCGAGGAACAGGACCCGACGCCGCTCCTCGATGTCACGCCAGTTCAGGAAGCGACCGCCTTGAGCGGGGAACGTGCGGCGCATGTACATGAAGTCGGGCTCGACCCCCTCCATGTACGTGGTCGTGCGATTCTCGCCGAACTCCAGGCTAATGCCCCAGCGGCCGTAGGACGGGCTGCCCATCTCGATTTCGGGGATCGCCCGCATGAGGTGGTCCAGATCATCCTCGCGCAGTCGGATTCGGCGCCCCTTGTCCAGGCCCTCGAACTCCTTGCTGGTCTGACCGCCGTACACCATGAAGATGCGCTCGCCGGCGTTGAGCAACCCGTCGGTCACGCTACGGTGCAGGCCCTCCCCGAAAGCCAGCAGAAGCATCACGGAGATCGTGCCCCACACCATGGCGAAGATCGTGAGGAAGGCGCGTGTCTTCTGCTTCCTCAGATCTCCGAAGAACTCGTACAGCAGAATCTTCCACATACGGTTCTACCTCACCGCGCGGCCTGGACCGGTTGACTGGCTGCGCTGGTACCAGGAGGCGGCCAGGACCTCTCTGGCCGTAACCGAGAGACTCAGTCGCGCAGACATTCGACCGGATCCAGACTCGCGGCACGCCGCGCCGGAAAATAGCCGGCGAGCATCGCGACAAACGCCAGCAGCGCGAGAGTTATTGTGGCCACGAGCGGAGAGATCGTGGGCCGGCCCACGATCTCCTGCATGGGCACGATCGCTGACAGCTTCACCAGTCCGAGCGAGACCACGACCCCCAGGGCAGCGCCGATCGCCACGATGAGGAAGCTCTCCGTCAGGAACTGCCACAGGATGTTGCGACGCCGCGCGCCGACGGAGCGCTTGATCCCGATCTCAGGTGTACGCTCCCGGACCACGATGTACATGATGTTCGCCACGCCGATGCCGCCCACACTGAGCGTGAAGCTCCCGACGATGGCGAAGAAGATCTTGAAGGCGAGGAACATGTAGCCGAACATCTTCTCGAACTCGGTCGTGTCCCATACCCCGAGCGCATCCTCGTCCGCGGGGTCGAAGCGGTACCGGCGACCCAGAATGCTGTACACTCGGGCCTCGACCTGCTCGTTCAGGCTCGGATCGCGCGTCCGATAGATCATGTTGTTGATGTATCGATCTCCGAACAGCGCCTGATGCGTGCTGGCCGGGATGAACACGCGATCCTTGTCACGCGAGTTGTAGGACGAGTTCTGTAGCTTGGGCCGCATGACGCCTACGACCGTGAACGGGGTCTGCCCGACGAGGACCTCCTGCCCGACGGCTTCTCCGAGAGCGGTATCATCTCCGAACAACAACTCTGCCACGCCGTCCCCGAGCACGATCACCCGCCTGCGCTCGGCCAGGTCCAGCGGGTTGATGAACCGGCCCCCGGTCTCCGGGATGATGTTCCGCATCACCCCGTACACCGGGTAGATGCCCGTGATGTTGGGGTTCACTCCGTTGCGGCCTCTGCGCACTGGCACCGACCGCTCGCTGTACTCCGGGCTGATCATCGCGATGTCGGGGATCTCGCGGGCCAGGATCTCGGCGTCCGACTCGCGGAGGGAAATGCCGCGGCCTTCCCGGAAACCGGCGTACGCTTTCGTGGTGCGGCCGCCGAACAGGATCACGATGCGGTCACCGAGGCCGTGGAACCGCTTCTTCGTCTGGGCCTCCAGACCCACACCGAAGGCGAGCAGCACTACAACGGCCACGGTGCCCCACGTGATGCCCAGGATCGTGAGCGTGGTCCGCAGCCGCTGGGCTCTCAGATCCGCCCACAGCTGACGGAACGCGTCCCTCAGACGCATTCAGCGGATCTCCCTCGGCGGCGGCTCCACGAGCCGGTCCCCCTCCTCCAGACCCGACAGGACCTCGATGTTCACCCCGTCGCTCAGGCCGGTCTCGATCGTCCTCTCCTCCGTCTCCTCGGGTCCCAGCCATACGGTGACCAGGGCAGCATCCTCCTCGAAGCGGATCAGGCGTTCCGGGATGAAGAGCACGTCCTCCCGCCGCTCGATGATCACGTCGGCGTTCGCGGAGTAACCGGCGCGGAGAGTGGCACCACCCAGGTCGGTGATAGTGAGCTCGACCGGGAAGCTCGTGGCGTTCTCCTCCTCGCGTCCCTTGAGCGAGATCTTCGTGAGGGTACCCTGGATCTTCGCCTCGGGAAGCGCGCCGATCTTGACCTCGGCCGGCATGCCTTCCACGAGCCGTCCCACGTCGATCTCGTCCACCGTCCCGCGGAACAGCAGCTCGTCCATCTCGGCCATCGCCATGAGAACCGTGCCCTCCTGAAACGACGTCAGGGGCACGACAGGGTCCCCGATCTCGACCATCTTCTCGAGAATGAAGCCAGTGATGGGGGACTTGATGACCGTTTCCACGCGTTCGTTGCCGATCGTCACTCGGCCTTCCTCGAGGAGGGCGAGCCGCTCTCTGGCGATCTGGGCCTGGACGCGCGTCTCGTTGTAGTCGCGGTCCACGGACTCGAACTCTTCCTGGGTCACGTAGTCGTTCTCGCGCAGCTCCTCGAGTCGATCCCGGTTCTTTTGGAGCTGGTCGAGCTGGAGCTCTCGCAGCTCGACCTGACGCCGTGCCTCGACGAGCTCGATGGGCGTCGGGTTGGGCTTGATCTCCAGCAACGGTGAGCCCGCCTGCACGTAATCGCCGGGCTCCGAGTACATGCGCCGCACGACACCCGCGAGCTGTGACTTCACGCTCACCTCGACCATCGGCTCGATGCGGCCGACAGCGAGCGCCTTATCCACGATCTCGCCGCGCTTCACCTGGACGAGATCCGCGCCCTCGTCCTCGTTACCGCCCGCGGTGGAGACGGCCGCCACGCCGCCCACCCCGATAATCAGTATCGCGCCCGCGATAACCTTCGTTCGTCGTTTCATGATTTCCGAGAGGTTGGTGGTCGCCCCGCGGGCCCCGAAAACCGTCGGTGCCCGGACGTACCTGCCCGCTCGACACTACGCGGATTCGAGGCTGGAAAGTTTCGGAGGGCGACTGTCTGGGATGACCCCGAACGGATTGTGTGATGGCGCGCTGTGCGGGGGTGAGTGGAGGCGCTACAGGGGGGCGAGTGCGTACCCGTGCTCGAGATCCACCAGCGGCGCCTTGTAGTCACCCGTCCAGCAGGCATCGCAGAATGGGCCGTACTCCTCGACCACGTCACGCATGCCTTCCATCGACAGGTAGCCGAGCGAGTCCACCTTGAGATGGTCGCGGATCTCCTCCACCGTGTGGTTCGAACCGATCAGCTCCTCGCGCGTCGGCATGTCGATCCCGTAGTAACAGGGGTAACGGATCTTGGGTGATGCCACCCGAAAGTGGATCTCTTTCGCCCCTGCCTCTCGGAACAGCCCCACCAGTCCTCCGCTCGTGGTGCCTCGCACGAGCGAATCGTCCACTATCACGACCCGCTTGCCCTCGACCGTCTCTCGGACCGGGTTGTACTTGAGTCGCACGCGGAAGTCCCGCCCCGTTTGCGTGGGCTGAATGAACGTGCGCCCTACATAGTGATTCCTGATCAACGCCAATTCGAACGGGAGACCGGATGCTTCGGCGTATCCGAGAGCGGCGGAGTTCGACGAGTCCGGAACGGCGGTGACGAGGTCTGCCTCCGCCGGGTGCTCGTCGGCGAGCTGCTGGCCGAACAACCGACGTGCCCTGTCCACGCTGCACCCCCACACCTGCGAGTCGGGTCGGGCAAAGTACACGAGCTCGAAGAGGCAGGCCGTGTGCTCGGCCGGAGGTAGCGGGCGCATTCGCTCCACGCGGCCATCACGAATGCGCAGCACCTCGCCGGGCGCGACGTCGCGCAGGTACCGAGCGCCGATGATGTCGAGCGCACAGGTCTCCGACGCGACGACGGACGCCTCGCCCAGCCGTCCCAGCACGAGCGGTCGGAAACCGCGCGCGTCGCGGGCGGCGTAAAGGGTGTCTCCCACGCTGAGCACCAGCGAGAAGGCGCCTGTGACCTGGGACAGCGCATCGTCCACCTGCATGGCCTGCTCATCACGTCGCGAGCGCGCGATCAGGTGGATGATCACCTCCGAATCGCTGTCCGTCTGGAAGATCGCCCCTTCCTCGCTGAGACGCTCCCGCATCTCCTGCGCGTTGGTGAGGTTGCCGTTATGGGCGAGAGCGAGCGAGCCGTGCTTATAGTCGACAAGCACCGGCTGCGCGTTGCGCAGCAGCGAGCCGCCGGCAGTCGAATAGCGCACGTGGCCGAGCGCTGAGTCACCCTCCAGTTGGGCGATCGTAGGATCGTCGAACACTTCGGCGACGAGCCCCATGCCCTTGTGACTGCGGGCGCGCCCATCGGGTGTCACGCTCACGATTCCGGCCGACTCCTGCCCGCGGTGCTGGAGCGCGTACAGCCCCATGAAGGCCAGCTCAGCGGCGCGCGGCGACCCGCTGACCGCGAAGACACCACACTCGTCGTGCGGTTTGTCGTCGTCGTACAGGGGCAGGCGTCGCGGTTTGGACGTTCGCGAACTCACGCGGCTCACACGTCGAGCTCTCGGCCCACGATGCGGCGAAAGGCCTCCAGATAGCGTTGGGTCGTGGTCTTCACGACCTCAGGGGAAAGCGCGGGAGCGGGCGGGTTGCGGTCCCACTCCCCGTTCTCGACCAACCCCTCCAGATAGTCCCGCAGCGGCTGCTTGTCCAGCGACGGCTGTCCACGCCCCGGCGAATACTCGTCCGCCGGCCAGAAACGCGACGAGTCCGGGGTCATCACTTCGTCGATGAGCAGGATCTCCCCCGTGCTGGAGATCCCGAATTCAAACTTGGTGTCGGCCAGGATGATGCCCCGGGACTTGAGCAGATCACGTCCGAACTGGTACAGGTCGAGGCTGTAGTCACGCAGCAGCTCCGCCGTCTTGAGGCCCACGATCCGACACATTCCTTCGAAGGTGATGTTCTCGTCGTGGCCTTCCTCGGCCTTGGTCGCCGGCGAGAACAGCGGCTCCGGGAGCTCCGAGGACTCCTGCAGACCTTCCCCCAGCGGCTCACCGGCCAGCGTGCCGCCATCGCGATACTCCTTCCAGGCCGAGCCCGACAGGTAGCCTCGCACGACACATTCGACTGGGAAGGGCTCTGCCCGCTCGACGAGCATCCCCCGCCCCGCCCAGCGATCACGGGTCTCCGCCAGCTCGGGGACATTCCGAGAGACGTCGTCAGGGTCGGCCGCGAGCAGGTGATTCTGAAGTATGTGCTTCGTCCGCTCGAACCAGAATCGCGAGAGCTGCGTCAGAACGGCGCCTTTTCTCGGGATCGGATCGGGGAGCACACAGTCGAACGCGCTGATCCGGTCGCTCGCCACCAGCAGGATTCGGTCACCGAACTCGTACATCTCGCGGACCTTGCCCTCCTTGAGCAAATGGAATGGAAGGTCGACTCGTGATACGCCTGCTTTGGTCACACGCGGAGCTCGACCCGGTCTTCATCAGACTCTTGGATCTTCGTGAGCACCTGCGTCACCGTATTCTTCAGAAAACCGTCCACCTGTTTCGCCGAGCGTCCCACGAGTCGCTCGGGCATCGAGAGGCGCGCCAGGTCCTCGGCATCGAGCCCGAAGGCCGAGTCCCCCGCAATGCGAGCGAGAAAGTCATTGTCCGCGGCGCCGGCGTCCAGTCGCTCGCGTGCGGCGAGTGCGTGCTGTCGAACGCGCTCGTGAAGGTCCTGGCGATCACCACCTGCTCGTACGCCGGCGATCAGAATCTCCTCGGTGATCAGGAACGGAAGCTCGTGTTCGAGCCGCCCCCGGACCGTCGCTTCGTGGACGACCAGCCCCTGTGCCACGTTGGCCACGAGCAGCAGGACGGCATCGGCCGTCAGGTAAGCTTCGGGAATCGAGATCCGACGATTCGCCGAGTCGTCCAGCGTCCGCTCGAACCACTGGACCGAGGCCGTCCACGCCGCGTCCAGCTCCAGCACGCACAGATGCCTCGCCAGGGCGCAAATCCGCTCCGAGCGCATGGGATTTCGCTTGTAGGGCATCGCGGAGGAACCGATCTGACGCTCGCCGAACGGTTCCTCGACCTCACGGAACCCCTGCAGCAGACGGACGTCGTGGCCGAAGCGGGCCGCACTTGCTCCGATTCCGGCCAGGACGCCTAGGCAGCGGTGATCCACCTTGCGTGGGTACGTCTGTCCGACGACCGAATACACTCCCGCGAAGCCAAACCGCTCTGCCAGCCGCGCGTTTAATCGCTCGACTTTCCCGCCGTCTCCGCCGAACAGCTCGACGAAGGTGGCCTCCGTGCCGGTCGTGCCGCGCGCGCCGCGGAAGCGGAGCTCGCCCAGCGTCGCATCCAGTTGCTCGAGGTCGAGCAGTAGATCCTGGATCCACAGACATGCACGCTTTCCCACAGTGACCGGCTGTGCCGGCTGCAGATGGGTGTAGCCGAGTGTCGGCAGCGCCCGATGCCGCTCGGCGAAGACGGCCAGCGCACGGACACAGCCCACCAGGCGCGTCCGCACGAGTCGCAGCGCTCGGACATGCTGGATGAGCGCCGCGTTGTCGGCCACGTATGCGCTCGTCGCGCCCAGGTGGATATAGCCACGCGCCGCCGGCGCGACCTCGCCAAAGTGATGCACGTGCGCCATCACGTCGTGCCGAAGTTGTCTCTCCAGCTCGGCCACGCGAGCAAGGTCCAGCGTATCGCGGGCCGTCTTCATCGCCCCGATCGCTTTGGCCGGGATCTCCACGCCCAGCGTCCGCTCCTCTTCGGCGAGCGCGATCCACAGATCACGCCACAGAAGGGCCGTAGCGTGCGGCGAGAACAGTCCCACGGCCTCTTCCGATGCGTAGCGGTCGATGAGCGGGTGGGGGTAGCGAACTCTCTCCTCGCTCACGGCGTTCTCCCGGGGAAGGACGTTGTCACTGAATCTGGAACGTGCTGTAGAGCGTCGACCCGTTGCGGTTCACCCACACGCGGATCCACGACGAGCCGCTATCCGAGAAGTATCGAAACAGCTCCGCCGCTTCGTTGGTGTCGCGAACCTGCCGGCGGTTGATCGCGATGATCACATCCCCGCGCCGGAACCCCGTGACTCGCGCCGTTGCCTCGTCCACGTCGATGATCAACGCGCCCGCGTCGACCTGAAGGTTGCGCTCCTGGGCGATCTGCTGGCTGACTGTCACCAGCTCCAGCCCCCTCAGCACCTCCACGCGCTCCGCGCGCTCCGACGGGAGTTCCTCCACCCGGAGGCTCACGTTGCGGTCGTTGGGGCCGCGCCGGTAACGCACGTTCACGGTCCCGCGAATGCCGGCATCCAGGAGCGCGATCTCCCAGTCCAGCGGGCTTCGGATGCGGCTGTTGTTGAGCGAGACGAGCACATCGCCCTCGCGAATCCCGGCGCGTTCACCGGGCGAGTCGTCCGCCACGCGGCTGACGATCGGCAGGCGGATGAGGCTGTCGGAGGGGGCGTTCGCGACGTCGATGCCCACCCACGGTCTGCGAATTCGTCCGAACTCGCGAAGCTCGTCCGCCACGCGGATCGCCCGGTCGATGGGGATTGCGAACCCGAGGCCCTCCGATCCGCCCGAGCGCGTAAAGATCAGGGTGTTCACCCCGATCACCCTCGCCTCGGCGTTCACCAGCGGACCGCCCGAGTTCCCGCGGTTGATCGCCGCATCCGTTTGCACCATGTCGGCGTAAAGTACTTCCTGTCCCTCTTCGGAGAGGATGTCGCGGCCGACGCCCGAGATCACGCCGCTGGTCACAGTCGACTCCGTGCTGGCCAGGGAGAAGCCGGATGGGTTGCCGATGGCGACGGCGGGCTCGCCGACGACCAGGTTGGCCGAGCTCCCGAGCGGCGCGGGCGGTACTCGGCCCGCTTCCATCTTGACTAACGCGAGATCGGTCAACTCGTCCCCGCCGATGAGCTCGGCGGGAAAGAGGCGGCCCTCCGCATCCATGACGACGATCGAGTCGGCATCGCGCACCACGTGATTGTTGGTCAGGATGTAGCCCTCGCCGTCGATCGCGAAGCCCGACCCCAGCCCCGGCACCCGCTGCGTTCGGGAGCGGCCGAAAAACTCATCGAACACGGTAAGACGCCGGCGGAGGAGCCGGGTGACGATCACGCTCACGACCGACGGTCCGACGCGGCGGGCGGCCTCGACGGTCGGTGTGTGACGACTCGAACCGGGAGCGGCCGACGGTTCTGACTGGTCGACCGCCGTGCCCGGCAGCGCCCCTCCGAGGCGGGTGTTTCCCGCTGCGTCGCCCACCGCGTGCGCTGCGCCACCGGTTCCGTCCGCCAGCGTCTGGGACGTCGCGTCCCCGGCGGCCGCCCGGCTCCAGGGCGAAGACAGCAGGAAACCGACCGCCAGCCCGGCCACGAACAACGTGGCGAGCGCGACGGCCAACTTCATACTCGGACGAGTAGCGAGAGACGCTTCGGAGATGATCCGCATTATGATCCCGGAATGCCTGCCGTCCGATTCCAACCCGTGGGGTATCGGACCCCCGTAAGGTAGAGACCCTTGGCAGGGGCTGGCGAGGGCGGCCGGACGGACGTGTCCTCGGCCAGGAGCTGCTCCAGCTCGGCCTCGCTTCGCTTCCCGCATGCGATCTCGATCAGGGTGCTCACCAGATACCGTACCATGCGGTGGAGAAAGCGGTCCGCGACGATCGTGAAATGGAGATCCCCGTTGGCTCGCGTCTTCCACCCTGCCTCTTCCACATGACAGCGCGTGCCCCTCTCGGGCTGTCCCGACTTCGCGAAGGCTCCAAACGAGTGTTCGCCTTCGATATGCCGCGTGGCGGCTGCCAAAGCGGTGGTATCGATCGGAAGCTCGACGACCCACAGCCAGCCACGCCGCAGCGGAGAAGCCGCCAGGAGACCCGCGCCCACCACGTACTCGTACCGGCGGGCCGTCGCATCGAAGCGGGGATGAAAGTCCGCGGCGGCGCGGCTAAGTTGCTCGATCCACACGTCGTCCGGCACCAGGGCGTTCAGACCGCGGTGGAGATCACCGGCCTTCCAGTGGCCTGCCGCGTCGAACGCGATCTCCTGACCGGCTGCGTGGACACCCGTGTCGGTGCGTCCTGCCGCGTGCACTCGCGTCGGCACGGTGAGCAGGCGGGCCAGCGTCTCCTCGAGGGTACTCTGCACCGTCCGCTCGGCGGGCTGGAGCTGCCAGCCGCGAAACGATGTTCCATCGTAATGAACGGTCGCGCGGAAGCGCGCGAGGGTGTGATCCGGCACGCGGGCAAGCTACAAAGGGGTTCGGAAGGTGCAAGGCTGGCTCGAGAGACTGCGCCGCGCGCTGCGCGCGGCCCGCGACATATACGAGGGCGTCTACATTGCCCCGTACCGTTCCACGATCCACCGCGAATACCTGCGCCAGCGGGACCTGTTCTTCCTGCTCGGGTTCTCGGACCTGCTGGGCGTGCCCAACCCCGTCCAGTTCTATACGCTCGAGTTGTATCCGGAGCTCATCGAGCAGTTTCACGAATGGCACCTCCGCATGGGGATGGAGCAAGCGCCGGAGGGAGGCTTCCGCTGCTGCTAGATCACCTGCCCGGAGATCTGCCCGACTTCCTGGACCGGAGACTACTGTTCTTCGGGGGCAAGGGCGGAGTGGGGAAGACGACGCTGGCGGCGGCGAGCGCGCTGGGTCTCGCGGCGCGACGCCAGCGCACGCTGCTAGTCTCCACCGACCCGGCGCACTCCACAGGCGACATTCTCCAGGTCCAGCTCGGCTCCGAGCCGCGTGCCGTCGTGGCCGATTTTTGGGCGATGGAGATCGATCCTGCCGTCGAAGCGGACCGGTACATCGAGTCGGTCAAGCGCCGGATCTCGGAATCCGTGGCCCCTCGCCTGCTGGACGAAATAGAGCGTCAGATAGACATCGCGCGGGTGTCGCCGGGTGCCGAGGAAGCCGCCCTGTTCGAGCGCTTCACGAAGATCATTGAACAGGAAGGCGAGGGGTTCGAGCGGATCGTGTTCGACACGGCGCCCACCGGACAAACGCTGAGACTTCTGTCGCTTCCCGAGTTGATGTCGACCTGGATCGGCGGGTTGATCAGCCGGCGGAAGAAGGTGACCGCGATGGGCCGAATGTGGCGCAACGTCGCGGGCAGCTCAGCCACCGAAGCTTCGGAAGAGGATCCGGTGCTCAGAGCCCTCGAGGAGAGACGCGCTCGTTTCCACAGGGCGCGGGAGGCGCTGACCGACGCCCGGATGACCGCGTTCGTGTTCGTGCTCGTCCCCGAGCGCCTTCCGATCTGGGAAACCGAGAAGGCCGTCGGCGCCTTGAGCAAATACGGAATCCCGGTAGGTGCGGTACTGGTGAACCAGGTGCTTCCGGCCACGCCCACAGAGGAGTTTCTGGTTCGGCGAAAGGAGCGGGAAGCCGAGCACCTTGCCAGGATCGAGCGTGTGCTGGGAGATTGGCCGATCGTGAGAGTCCCGCTACTCGAACGCGATCCTGTGGGCGTGGACGCCCTGCAGGCGCTAGCGGCGCGGCTCGCGACCCGCGTTTGACGACGCGCTGACACGAACCGAGGAGCGACAGTGAGCGCTATCGTCCTGCTCGTCGTCGGATTGTCCGCCTTCCTGACCGGTTATCATGTCTACTCCAGGTACATCGCCCGACGCATCTACCAACTCGACCCGGACTTCGTGACCCCGTCGCGCCAGTTCGAGGACGGCGTGGACTTCGTCCCGACCAACAAGCACGTGTTGTTCGGTCACCATTTCACTTCGGTCGCCGGGGCGGCGCCCATCGTGGGGCCAGCGATCGCCGTGATCTGGGGCTGGCTGCCGGCGTTTCTGTGGGTCGTGCTGGGTACGGTGTTCGCGGGCGCGGTGCACGATTTCGGTACTTTGTGGATCTCGACGCGGCACAAGGGGAACTCGATCGGCACGCTCACCCAGTCGATCATCGGCGATCGCGCCCGTGTTCTGTTTCTCCTTCTGATCTTCTTCCTGCTCCTGATGGTAAACGCGGTGTTTGCCGTCATCATCGCGAACCTGTTCATGAGCAATCCGGGCGCCGTGCTCCCCGTGTGGGGGTCGCTGGTCGTTGCGCTCGTCGTCGGGCTTCTCATCTATCGGACAGGGGCCGGCATCCTGCTCCCCTCGATCGCGGCACTCCTCATCCTCTACACGCTCATCTGGTTCGGACAGTACGTACCCTTCGAGTTGCCGGACCTGATCGACTTGCAGCCAACGGCAGGACAGCTGACCGCGGCCGGTGGCGATTCAGCGGCTGCAGCGGAGGCCGCGGCCGCGGACGGCCGGCGTGTCGGCTGGATCGTGATTCTGTTCGTCTACACGTTCTTCGCGAGCGTGCTGCCCGTGTGGCTGCTCCTGCAGCCGCGCGACTACGTGAACGGTCACCAGTTGTTCGTCGCGCTCGGGATCATCGGGGCGGGGGTCCTGATCACCAATCCACAGGTGGTCGCCCCAGCGGTGAACACGAATCTTCCCGCGGACGCGCCGAACTGGTTTCCACTTCTGTTCATCACGATCGCCTGCGGGGCGATCAGCGGATTCCACGGTCTGGTGGGCTCGGGCACGTCGTCCAAGCAGCTGAGCAAGGAGACGGACGCGCGCTACATCGGCTATGGAGGTGCGCTGGGCGAGGGGACACTCGCGCTCACGTCGATCCTCGCCACGACGGCCGGATTCGCCCTGTTCGTGGGAATCGACGGCTGGCACGCACACTACGGCACGTGGGCCAGCGCATCAGCGGGTGCCACCACGGCCTTCGTGAACGGCGTCGGCGTGTTGGCCGAGGGGTTGGGCATCCCGCACAACGTGGCGACGATCTTCGCGGCCGTGGTCGTGATCAGCTTTGCCGCCACCACGCTGGACACGAGCATACGGCTCCAGCGCTACATCATCGCCGAGCTCGGAGCGGAGTACGGGGTCCGGCCGGTTCAGAACCGGTGGATCGCCACGACGATCGCCGTGGTGAGCTGCTCGATTCTCGCGCTCGGTCTGGACCGCGGAGCGGGTGGCATGCGTCTGTGGCCGCTGTTCGGAACGACGAACCAGCTACTGGCCGGTCTCAGCTTGCTCATCCTCACGCTCTTCCTGTTCCGACTCAAGCGCACGATCTGGGTGACCGTGGTGCCGATGAGCTTCCTGCTCTTCATGACCACCTACGCGATGGTCCTCAACCTGCTGCGCTACCACACGGAGAGCGAGACGCTATTGCTCGTGGTCGGCGGGGCGATCTTCGTGCTCGAGCTGTGGCTCATCTTCGAAGCGGTCGCCGCCGTGCGACGGGTGCTCGTGATGCATCGCGAGGGCACGCTTGCCAAACCTGAAGCGGAAGGGATCGAGGGGTAGGCGGCCTCTGCCCCGGCGGTGGGGTTGAGGGTAGGAAGTGGGTACCGCCGGGGCTCGGGCTCGGTAGTCGTTGGCCTTCGCAGGCCGAAGCTCAGTACTTACGAATGACGCCGATCACCACACCCTGGATCTTTACCTGGTCGGAGTCGAAGTGCATCGCGGCCAGGGCCGGATTCGCCGGCTGCAGCCGCACGCGCCCGTTATCACGGTAGAACTTCTTCATCGTCGCGCTGTCTCCGTCGATCAGCGCGATCACCATCTCGCCGTCGTACGCCGTCTCCCGCGACTGGACGATCACGTAGTCGCCATCACGGATCTGCTCGTCGATCATCGAGTCACCGCGGACGCGCAGCACGTAGTGCCCGGCCACCGAGCCCGACACCATGTCCTCCGGTACGGCGATCGCCTCCTGCTGCTCGATCGCCTCTATCGGTACGCCGGCCGCCACGGCGCCCAGCAACGGCAGCTCGATCGCGGCGATCTGGAGGTCCGCCTCCACGAGCTCGATAGAGCGGCTCTCGTTGTAGTTCTTCCGGATGTAGCCCTTCTCCTGAAGGTTGCACAGGTGCTCGTGCACCGTGGCCAACGAGCGGTAGCCGAAGTTCTCGGCGATCTCCTCGAAGCTCGGAGAATACCCGCGGAACCGCACGAAGCCTTCGATGAAATCGAGGATCTCGCGCTGTCGTTTGGTGAGCGCCATCTCCGTTCCTCCCGGTTCACCTCTTGCCCCGACTCGCCGCCCACGTCGGAGGCTCCTCCGACGGCATGTGGCCCGGGCGCCGCCTCCTGACGCCCGAACGGAACCCGAATCTACCCGAACAAGAACCGAACCGCAAGGGTCGAAGTCGAAAGCCTGCTCGCGTGGACGGGGTGCGGCGGGCCTTGGTCTCCGGGCGTCCGCGGACCTATAGTGGGCCTGCCTTCGGATCGGCACGCGCGACGTGCGTAAGATCTACCCGACCTGATCGGGTGGGATCCTGCGAGAGCCTGGAATCGGAAAGGAGTCCAAGGTGCGAAACGCGGCCACGCCTTTCGTGGCGCTACTCGCTCTGGCGTGCGGGTCGATCGCCTTTCCGGATCGTCCGCCCACAATACAGGGTGACATCGTGGGTGTGGGTTCCGAGGTCCCCTTTGGAGCCGCCAATCGGATCTGGGTCAAGGAGACACCCGCGGATCCGTGCGGGATCGTGTTCACTGTGACCGGCTCGACGGAGATCGGTGAGCCTCGGCCGGATGGTTCGATCGAGGAGCGTTCGTTCGGTGATCTGGTGGTCGGACTCACGGTACGAGTGTGGGCATCGGGCCCCGTGGCGGAGTCGTGCCCCGCGCAGGCCGGTGCGGAAGCGATCGAACTGGTGCCCCGGTTGGAGAGTTAAGTGGAAGGGCCCACGTCCTGTCCCGACTGCGGAGCGGAAGGGGTCGTCGACGAGGAAGAATGCCGACGACTGTTCGAAGACGTCATCGAGCGCGAGTTCAGTCGCCCCGAGCTGTTCAAGGTGCATCGTCTGACCGTTGACGCTTACTCCCTGCAGCATCCCGATCGGTACATGAAGTCCGCGAAGTCCGCGGCGGCTCACCTGACCGGCATGTGCTGGGCGATGGAACACCTTGACAGCCCCGCCGTGAGCCGCGCGATGAGTCGGTGGCTGAACGGGTCTCCGAGCCTGCCGGAAATCGATAGACCGCCACCCGGACGCCGAGGCCAGCTCACGATCCGCCACGTACACGGGGCGTCGGTGTCTGCCGAGCACCTCGAGCGCGTCCAAGAATGGGCCGAATCCACCTGGGCGGCATGGGAAGGACAGCACGCTCAGGCGCGGGCGTGGGTAGAGGAAGTGATGTCGAAGATCGGGCCTCGGCGCTAATGGGACCCACCCCCGTGGTCGAGCTGCTGTTCATCGCGGTGATCGTCGCCGTTCTCACGAAATACGTCCGCCTCCCGTACACGATCGCCCTCGTGCTGGTTGGCCTCGCGCTGGGGGTGTTCGGCGGATTCGTTCCACTCGAGCTGTCGCGCGAACTGATCTTTCTGATCTTCCTGCCGCCCCTGTTGTTCGAGGGGTGCCTGAACATGGATCTGTCGCTGCTCGCGCGGAACTGGCGGCGGGTTCTCTTGCTGGCGCTCCCGGGAACGATCGTTTCCACGCTGATTCTGGGCTTCGGTATCTACTACCTTTTCGGCTGGTTGGGGGCGGAGCTTCCGATCGCGCTGGCCCTTCTGTTGGGCGTCATGTTGAGTCCGACCGACCCGATATCGGTGCTCGCGATCTTCAAAGAGCACGGAGTATCAGATGAGCTTTCGATCCTCGTCGAGGGAGAGTCCGTGTTCAACGACGGGATCGGTGTCGTGCTCTTCCTTATTGCGGTGGAGGTCGCGACCGGCCATCCGGTCAGCGTCTCCAGCGGTGTGGCGGAGTTTCTCCGTGAGGTCGCCGGCGGTGCGCTGATAGGCTTCGGCTTCGGCTACCTCACGCACCGCACCCTCGGCCGGCTGGATGATCATCTGGTCGAGGTCGTCATCTCGCTGGTTCTCGCGTACGGCGTGTATCTGGTCGCCGACCGTTTTCACATGTCGGGCGTGATCGCGGTGGTCGTCGCGGGACTCATCATCGGCAACTACGGGCGCGTGTTCTCGATGAGCCCCACGACCCGGATCGCGCTCGCGCACTTCTGGGACGCGACCGCCTTCATCGCGAACTCGCTCCTTTTCCTGCTGATCGGTCTCGAGCTCGAGCTGGACCGACTGCTCAGCTTCGGCATGGCGATCGGAGTCACTTTCCTGCTCATGATCATCGTTCGCTCTCTGATCGTGCACGGCTCCTTCTCGATCGACCGGCTCCTCGGGGGACACAGGCTCCCGCGCGGCTGGACGACGGTCGTGAACTGGGGCGGCGTACGGGGCTCGATCCCGATCGCTCTCGCTCTGGGCCTTCCCACCGCCGGCCTTCTTACCGGCGAGGTGCGCTCACAGCTGATCGCGGTCGTGTTCGGAGCCGTGCTCCTGTCGTTGGTGGTGCAAGGAACGACCATGAAGACGGTCCTCTCCAGGCTAGGGCTCATCGGGTTACGCGCGGAAGAGCGCGAGTATGAAGAGGCGCTGGGTCGGATCTGGTCGACCCGGGCCGAATCGGCGGCCCTTGAGACGCTGCACCGCGATGGCGAGGTGCCGCACGACGCCTACGAGATGATCAAGCGACGGCTGGAGGAAACGTGGGCGGAGGCGTCGAAGTTCGCCCGGCGCACGGCGCGCGAGAACACGTTGATCCGCGAGCGTCAGCTCGCGCGCTCGAGTGAGCGAATGCTGCGGGCGGGTCGCACCGCGATCGAGGACGCCTTCCGCCGGGGTCTGCTGAGCGAGAACGTCGCTGATGACCTGAAGGAGGAGATGGACGCCCTCCTCATTCAGGGCGCCGAGGCCGGCTGGGACGACGTCTGGGGCCTGGAGGAGACGCAAGAGCCGCCGGCGGATGAGCCGTAGGGGCGAGCCGAGGTCAGGGCTCGAGATCGGCCCGATAGGTCAACAGGAACTCCATGAAAGCCGACGCGGCCGGAGCGTCGGCGGCCATGTAGCGAATCGTGTGAGCGTCCAACCTCTCGACGCTCGGCAGGTACCCCAGGACCTCGGCGGGACGGTAGCTCTTGAACGTGACGTCGAGCGCGACCGGAGTCTCCACCCGCCAGGGTTCGAAATCGTCCAGGCGCCCTAACGCCGTCTTCACCTTTTCACGGATCAGCGCGTTGCCGGCCTCGGGGGTCATCGTGCGGGCCGAATGGAAGCCGTAGTTCCACTTTACCACCGCCCCCTCGATGTCTCCCAGAAGTGACCGGGCTTCCGCGACGGCCGCGTCGTCGCCCGAGATCATCACGACGGGCACTCCGAAGTGTCCGGCGAGCGCCGCGTTCATGCCTGCCTCGGGAATCGTGATCCCGTTCAGCTTGATGCCGGCCAGCCGTGCGCTCGACATCGTGTGCGCGCGCACGCCCTCCGGGTAGTTCGCCCCCGAGTGGTAGCCGAGGAAGATCGCGGCGTCGAACGTCTCATCGATCCCCTGCATCATCATGAGCGGACGCGGCCACGAACGGACCACCTGCACGTCGGCGGGGAGTCGCTCGATGAGCAGGTTCTCGCCGTTGCCGTGGGAGTCGCTCACCAGGATATCGGCCGCGCCCGCCTCACGGGCCCCTTCGATCGCGGCCAGCACCTCGTCGGTCATGAACTCGCGGAAACGTTCGTACTCGAAGCCTCCTGGCCCGAGTTGATCGGCCGTGACGACGCCGGTGACTCCTTCCATGTCCGCTGAGATGTAGACCTTGAGCCCCCGCTCTTGTCCCTGGGTCGAAGAGGCGAAGGCCAGCGCGAGCGCCAGGAGTACGACGGCTCGATCCGCCGTCCGCCTGCCTCGTCCCATACGGCCGGTGTCGCGTCGAGCCATGATTGTCCCTCCTGCGAGTTTCCTTTGAGTGCTCCGGCGCGCTCGATGACGCCCGAAGCACGATCGGTGCGGGTGGAGATCTCTGCCAGCCCCCAGTCGCCGAGTTACCGCTTTCGGGGGGAGTGGCAGAAGCGCAGGGTGTCCTTCCGGTAGGAGATCAGCAACGGGCACTCCAACACGGCCGGTGTTCCGAGAAGCATGGCGGGCTCGTCACCGAAGCCCAGGCGACCGAACACCGGCAGATCAGCGACCTCCGCCACGAAGTCCATCAGCTCCGTAGAGCCCAGCTGGATCGAGCCGATCGTGGTTCCGTAGGTTTGAATCTTCGCCGATCCGACGCCACGCACTCCCTCACTGACGGGAGCGCTGGTGGCCGCCGCATTCGCCGAGCTCGCGGCCAGCCTGTTCAGCAGCAGAACGGGAGAGCCGGTGTCGAGGATTGCGCTCACCGGCCGCCCGTTCACACCGACCTCGAGCCCGACCAGGCCTCGCCGGATCCGCTCGAGAGGAAGCGCACGCTCCAGTTCCACCACGGGTCCCGTGAGCCCCCCGGTGGAGCCCGCCCTATAGAGACGGAGCCTCTCGGCTGGAACGTCGATTAGAACGTCGTACATCGGGAGGAGGTCCGCCCCGATGATGCCATCGAATTCCCGTCCCTCGGAGTCTGTGAGGACACCGTCCTCCAGGACGAACTTCTGCGGAACGCCCATGCGGGCCTTGTCCAGCCGGATCCACCCGGCCTCCACCACGGGTACGCGGGCCAGGCCGCTGGCCCCGGTGACCAAGGCCGTCGCCGCTCGTCTCAGCCGCAGCCGATCCGCTACGCGACGGCTGACCGCTCCCCGATTCGCCCCTGTATCGAAAAGGAAACGCAGCGTGTCGCCCCGCACCTCGACAGGAACGACCAGCCAGTTTCCCTCGACCTGCAGCGGGAGCTCGGCGACCAGATCCGTGTCGGAGATTCGCTCCTGGACCGGAGCGGGCCCTACCCACGGCCGCCAGGCCTGAGCATCCAGTGGAGCCGCCGCGCCTGGCAACGAGCTGCCAGCGAGGGCAGCGATGGCCGTGCTCAGCCGCACGAGCATCGTGCCGGGGCCGGACCCTGGGGCGGAGGGTCCGCTTGACCACAGGTCGCGTTTGCGGGTTATCCTCATGAGGGTGTCAAACGCTCGACGCCACCCGACGTTCCATTGGAAGGTCAGCTCGCCATTTCTCTTGGCACACAAGGCACCGATATGTGGCCGAAGGAGAGCGAGGACACACGGTCCGCAACTCCGAGAGCGAGAAGCCGATGCACGCCGTGAACCTGAACGAGAAATTTGCCCTGTTCGACGAGCATTGGAGTCCGAGGGTCGTCGGCCAGTTCAACGACATGCACATCAAGCTTGCCAAGCTGAAAGGCGAGTTCGTCTGGCACCACCACGCCGAGACGGATGAGCTGTTCCTCGTGCACCAAGGTCGTCTGCTGCTCCAACTGCGCGACCGGGAGGACGTGTGGCTGGAGGCCGGGGAGTTCTACGTCGTGCCGCGTGGCGTGGAGCACCGTCCCGTGGCTCCAGAAGAGGTCGAGCTGGTGCTCATCGAGCCGGCAGGCACTGTCAACACGGGCAACGTCCGCGATGATCGCACGGTCGCGGAGCAATGGCTATGAGCGTTCACACCGGGGAATGAGCGCAAACCTGACAAACCGTAGATGGTACTCGTAGACGTTCTGGCGACCCAGGGAGAAACTTGGGTGCGAAGCCAGCGCGCTCGCTTCCGGCCACACGCCGGGACGCTCGAGCCGCCGCTACGTGAGCAGCTGGGCGCGCACTTCGACGAGGCGACCCTCGAGAGCGCCCGTTTCGCGCGCACGGATCGGATCGAGAAGCCAGACTTCCTTCAGAGACTCGGACGCACGGTTCTGGACTTCGCGCGCATGCAGGGAATCACCTATGTAGACACGGTCGTGATCAGCGATCGATATGTCTCCGGCCCGATCTCCATAGGATTGGCCTTTCACGAGCTTGTGCACGTGGTCCAGTATGAGATTTTGGGCACACGCGAGTTCGTACGTCGGTACGTGCAGGGCTGGGTGGATGGAGGCTACCGGTACGAAGCCATTCCGCTCGAACGAATGGCGTACGAGCTTCAGCGACAATTCCACGACGGTACGTTGGACGAACCGGCCGAGACGACAGTACGAACGGCCCTGGAGGACGCCCTGCTGTGAAGATCTGTCTACTGACGAACCAGGATCTCGAGTCGGAGGACCTGCGGGAGCACGACTGGCCCGCTGATCCGCGGCCTTTTCTCCCCGAGGTGGAATGGGAGGTGGCGGTCCTCGAGAAGGGCACCGCGGTCCAACAAGTGATACAGCTGGTGGGCCGCGGCTTCGATCTGTTCTTCAACCTGTGCGACGGCGCCTGGGATGAGGAGAACCCGGGAATCGAGGTCGTGCAGACGCTCGAGCGCCTGGGCGTTCCGTTCACCGGCGCCGACTCGGGCTTCTACGAGCCGTCGCGCGAGGCCATGAAGCGGGTGTGCCGGGCGTGGGGCATCGACACCCCGGCCTACGTAATCGCCGACTCCGATGCCGACGTCGAGCGCGCGGCGGGCATGTTACGCTATCCCTTGATCGTGAAGCACCCGAGCAGCTACGCGAGTATCGGGCTGACCCGCGATTCCCGTGTCCAGACGCCCGAGGCGCTGGCCGAGAAAGCGCGGGAGATGATGAGCAAGTACGGGGCGGCGCTCATCGAGGAGTTCATCGAGGGGACGGAGTGCACGGTGCTCGTGGCGGAGAATCCCGACGACACGCTCGAGCCCACGACCTACATGCCCATCCAGTATCGCTTCCCGGAAGGCGAGTCCTTCAAGCACTCCGACATGAAGTGGGTCACGTACCAGGAGATGGAAAGCTTCCCGGTAGAAGACCCGGAGCTCGCGATACGGCTGCGCGATGCATCGGCGAAATTCTTCCACGGCTTGAACGGGGTGGGGTACGGCCGTTGTGACCTGCGCGTCGACGAGGAGGGCACGCCGTTCATGCTGGAGATCAACGCGAACTGCGGTCTGTACTACGAGCCCGAGGATGCGGGAAGCGCCGATTTCTGCCTGTTGCACGATCCGGCTGGTCACGAGGGCTTCACACGGCAGATTGTTCGATCGGCCCTCGAGCGCCACGCGCGACGGAATCACCCCTGGGAGGTACGTCCGCGGTCGATCGGGGGATACGGCCTGTACGCGACCCGATCGATCGAGGCCGGCGAGAGGATTCTCGACTTCGAAGAACAGCCGCACGAGCTGGTCACGCTGAGCCACGTGGAGCGGGAATGGCAAGAGCCGCGTCTGTCCTGGTTCCGGCGCTACGCATGGCCACTCACCGACGAAGTCTGGGTCACGTGGGGCCGCGAACCCGAAGCCTGGAAGCCGGTCAACCACTCGTGCGATCCCAGCGCCTGGCTGGAAGGACTCGATGTGGTCGCGCGCCAGGCCCTGCAGCCGGATGAAGAGATTACGCTGGACTACGCGACCTTTTTCAACGAAAGGATGCCCGATTTCGAGTGCGACTGCGGTGCCGACGAATGTCGGGGTACGATTCGTGGGGATGACTACCTGGCGGACTTCGTCGCCCGATACGGGGACCACGTTTCGGATTACGTGAAGCGCAAACGGAATCGCGAGCACTGATGTCGTCTCTCGCGCGCGTACCTTCCTGCCTCGCCGAACTCCTGGCGGAAGGTGTTTGCTTACATCCAGGCAACCTTATGTCAAACCGGTTAACTGGCTATTGGTATTGAAGATACGCCGGTAGTATCCGGGTCGCAGCATGACCGATCCCTCGGACCGGTCGCCGCCCTCTTTCTCAAGCTGGGCGTGATCGGGTTTGGCGGACCGGCCGCACATGTTGCTCTCATGGAGGAGGAGGTCGTGCGCCGGCGGGGGTGGCTGGATTCGGGCCGCTTCCTCGACATGCTGGGTGCGACGAGCCTGATCCCCGGACCCAACTCGACGGAGATGGCAATGCACGTCGGCTTCGTCCGAGCCGGCGGTCGGGGACTGGTCGTGGCCGGGGCCGCGTTCATCCTTCCGGCTGCGTTACTGACCGGGGTGCTCGCGTGGGCCTACGTGCGTTTCGGGTCGCTGCCCTCCGTGGCACCGTTGTTGGCTGGGATCAAGCCGGCCGTGCTGGCCGTGATCGTGGGGGCGCTGTTCCGGCTCGGTCGCGTGGCGACGCGGACTCCGGCCCTGGCCGCCCTCGCGGCTCTGGCCGGAGTGGCGGTGCTGGCCGGGCTGAACGAGGTCCTGGTACTGGTGGCCACCGGGGTCTTGGGTGGCGCCGCGCTGTGGACCGCCGGCAGACAGGCGCCGACCTCCCTGGCCGTGATTCCCTGGGCCGTTGGCTCCGCCGGCGCGTCCGCCGTGGTGACGAGCGGCGCCCTGTCGACTCTGTCTGCCGGTGTGCCGCTGTGGAAGCTGGCGCTTTTCTTCCTCAAGGTGGGCGCCGTTCTGTACGGCAGCGGGTACGTGTTGATCGCCTTTCTCGAGGGTGAGCTGGTCGAGGGACTCGGCTGGCTTACCCACGGCCAACTGCTCGACGCCATCGCGATCGGTCAGTTCACGCCGGGCCCCGTGCTCACCACTGCGACCTTCATCGGCTACCTGGTAGCGGGGCTGCCGGGTGCCGTCGTGGCGACCGCGGGCATCTTCCTTCCCTCGTTCGTTTTCGTTCGCCTTCTAGGTCCCATACTGCCTCGCATTCGGGAGCGCCGATGGGCGGGTGCGCTGCTCGACTCGGTGAACGCGGCGGCGGTCGGATTGATGGCTGCGGTTACCCTCACGCTGACCGCCGGCGCCCTCACGGGGTGGCAGGCCTGGGCTATCGCGGCGTCGGCGGTCGTTCTGAGTCTTCGCTTCGGCGTCGGCCCGACATGGCTGGTGATCGGTGGGGCAATCGCGGGTTGGGTGTTGGGTTGAGGAAGCTATTCGCCAGCGCGCGATTTCAGCCGTTTCACTAGGTCTTCGTCCGGTTCCACGAACAGCGTCTTCACCCGGTCGGGGACAACCGTGCCCGGGGCCGCCTTGCGCGGTCTACGCACGTGCTTCCGGCGGGTCCAATCAACGGCCACGCTGCCGCTGTGACGCGCACCGCTATACACGGCGGCGACGAGGGCAGCCTCGAGCAGGTCCTTCTTCGGCGGGTTCTCGTCCCTGCGGCCCCAGCGGAGAATCACGTGTGCGCCTTGCACCTGACGGGCGTGCAGCCAGATATCGTCGGGCGCCGAGTATGCGAACGTGAGACGGTCGTTGGCGCGAGCGCTTCGGCCGACCCGGATTTCGAGTCCTCCCGACGAGCGAAGCTGCAGGAACGGCAGCGGCTCGTCAGCGGACGCCGGGTCTCGCCTAGAACCAGGCACGGGGCGACCTCCCGCCAACTCCCACAGAGAGTCGGACAGCCCCTCCGCCTCGAGCCGCTCGAGCGCCTCGCCCACTCGGGCCAGCTCTCGCTCGGCAGCTGCGATCTTCGTCGGGAGCTTCGCTCGAGCCCGCTCTCGCCGCGCTGCCTCTTCGAAGTAGGCTCGGGCGTTGGCGGCGATGTCGAGCGCTGGATCAAGCTCCACCGCACGCAGCGAGCCATCGAAGTCCGTGAGCTCGACCCGGGCGGTACCACGGGCCGGCAGCTCGCTCAGGCGAGCGAGCAGGAGGTTCCCGATCGACCGTGACTCTTCGGGATCGCCCGTGTCCTCGAATTCACGCGTCAACGCGCCGAGTCGCTTGCGGACCCGCCGCCGCCGGCGCACGAGCGCCGTCCGCAGGGCGTCGCTCTCTTTCACCCCGCCTGCCGGGCCGCCCGTGGCCCGAGGAGACGCGGGGCCCGACCCAGCAGCCTGCTCCAGAAACCGGCTGACGCCCCCAGCGGATCGCGCCGCCTCCTCCATCGCTTCCAGTAGGGACCGGACCGACCGCGCCCCGCGCTCTCCCAGACTGGAAACGTAAGGTTGGAGGCCCCAGCTACGCTCGAGCAGCCATGCTTCGCTCTGGGCCGAGCAGACCTCCATGTACCGTCGAAAAGCCCCCTCCAGAGCCGCTTCGTCCGACGGCTCGCTCGCGCCCGGACCGCCGACCGCCGCCGGAGCCTCGCCACCTTCGTTCTCTGCGGCGACGGCCCCGAGCACGTACTCGATGTTGAGCGAGCTCAAGAAAGCGAACGTCTGAAGCGCCGTACGGCGCCGCGAGCGGGGTTCGAGCGGCTCGAGGACGCTCCGCCATTCCGTCAGCGTGACCGGTGCATCGGTCCCTTTCCGGTGGCTCGTCGGAGGCTGATAGACCGAACCCCGACGGAGGCGGCGCTGTCCTGCGTCCCGCGGCCACAGCACGGACCGAAGACGAGCGAGCGCCTCCGGCGAACCGCCGTCCTGGACGTCCGTTATCAGGCCGTTCCACTGGTTCGTAGCCAGTTCCAGTACCACGTGGTGCCGGAGGTGCCCGACACCGTCGACTAGGTCGAGGAGCAGTAACCGCTCATCGTCCGCCACCCATGACCGACCGAGAAAGAGGCGGCGGAAGCGCACGCCCGGCTGCGGCAGTCGATCGTCTCGGGCGAGCAGGAACCCTGCTTCCGGATGCAGGAAGGCCAGCAGAGACGGGCCTGCGTCGAAGCGGAGCTCGAGCACCCGAGCCTGCGGCTCGAGCACGGCCTCCACCACCCGGCGGCTGCCCCACCGCTCTCCGATCTCAGCCGCCAGGGCAGCGGCCAACAGAGGGTCGTACCGGATGCTCATTCGATGTTCTTCATTCAATTCACGCCCCGGGGCCGCACGGGGTTTGGAGCCCACCCGTCACCCGAGGTATATTCGTCGTCGCCCCACCGAGCCACGATACCACGGAGCTCTGCTCCAGGAGGAGGCATCACGTCCAGCACGCCCGATCCTCAGAACCCGCGGAAGGCCGTCACGGTCCGCGATTTCCTCTCCATGAAGGAGCGCGATGAGAAGATTGCGGTGCTCACGTGCTATGACTACCTCTTCGCGCGTCTGCTGAGCGCCTCGGCCGTGGACGCCGTCCTGGTCGGTGATTCGCTGGGCCAGGTGATGCTCGGCTACGGGAGCACCATCCCCGTGTCCGTTGACGACATGGTCCACCACGCGGCGGCCGTTCGCCGCGGGCTGGAAGGCCCGCTGCTCATCGTCGACATGCCGTTTCTCAGCTACCAGGTGAGCGACGAAGACGCGCTGCGCAACGCCGGGCGGATTCTCAAGGAGAGTGGCGCGGAGGCCGTAAAGCTCGAGGGTGGAGATGCGGCGACTTTGAGCCGGATCCGTACGCTTGTGACTGCCGGCATCCCGGTGATGGGCCATCTGGGGCTGACGCCACAGTCCGTGCATCGGCTGGGTGGCTACCGTGTGACCGGACGCGAGCGAGAGGAAGCCGATCGCATGCTGGAACAGGCGGTCGACCTGCAGGATGCGGGCTGCTTCAGTCTGGTGCTTGAGCTCGTCCCCACGGGTCTCGCCGGCCGGATCTCTCGGGCGCTGGACATCCCTACGATAGGGATCGGGGCGGGTCCCGCGTGTGACGGCCAGGTCCTCGTGCTCCACGACATGCTCGGTTTGAACGAGGGTTTCGAGCCGAAGTTTCTGCGTCGGTTCGCCGAGGTGGGAGAGGCGAGTGCCGACGGCATCAAGGCCTTTGTCGAGGCCGTCAAGGACGGCGGGTATCCCTCCGAGGAGGAAAGCTACGCGGATGCCCCGTAGCGGGGTGCCCACCGTCGCTCGAACGGTGCCCGAGATGCGGGTCGTGCGACTGAGACTCCGCGGCCGCGACGAGACCCTGGGTTTCGTCCCCACCATGGGTGCGCTGCACGAAGGACACCTGAGCCTCGTGGATCGGGCCGCCGAGCTCGCCGACCGGGTCGTGCTCTCCGTCTTCGTCAACCCAGCGCAGTTCGGACCTTCCGAGGACTTCGACGATTATCCGCGCGACCTCGGACGGGATCTGGAGCTCGCCGGAAGTCGTGGCGCGGACGTCGTGTTCGCGCCGAGTGGTCAGGAGATGTACCCGAAGCCCCAGTCCATCTGGGTCGAGCCGGGCGAGCTGGCGAATCGGCTGTGTGGACTGAGCCGACCGGGTCACTTCCGAGGCGTGCTCACCGTGGTGGCGAAGCTGTTCGCCATCGTGGAGCCGGACGTAGCGGTCTTCGGACGCAAAGACTTCCAGCAGGCGGTGTTGATTCAGCGCATGACCGAGGAGCTGGGGTTCCCGGTTCGCGTCGAAATGGCACCGATCGTGCGGGAGCCGGACGGACTCGCCATGAGCTCGCGGAACGCCTATCTAACCTCCGACGAGCGTCTCGCGGCCGCGTCCCTGTCACGCGGACTCCGTTGTGCGCGAGGGCTGTTCGCAGGGGGCGAAGTCCATTCTGAGCGGTTGCTCGACGCGGTCCGGCGCGAGATGGTCGATGCGGGCGCCACGGTGGAGTACATCGAGATCGTGGATCCAGACGATCTCCACGCGCTGGATGTGGCCCGGCCCGAGGCCGTGTGCGCCGTGGCGGCGAGTGTCGGCGACACGCGGCTGATCGACAACGCGCCCCTCACGGGTCCCAGCACGCTCGATGCGGTCCGCGCGTAGGGGCTTCGGGGACCTGAGCGCGCGAAGGGTGTAGACAGCGGCGCGACGCGCCGGGCACTGAGTTCGGCAACGTCGTGACCACTCGCGCCGTGCGACGGTCGATGATATTGGAAAGACCGGCCGTCCGATGACGGCAGCTTGATAGAAGGTAAGCGGAATGAGACGAACGCTCTTTAAGTCGAAGATACACAACGCGACGCTGACGGGCGCCGATCTCGAGTATCAGGGATCGATCCAGATCGATCGGGACCTCATGGTGGCGGCGGATCTCGCGCCGTACGAGATGGTGCACGTGCTGAACGCCTCCAACGGCGAACGTCTGGTCACATACGTGATCGAAGGCAAGCCCGGCAGTGGCGAGCTGTGCCTCAACGGGCCGGCCGCCCGGCTCGGTTACCCTGGCGATCGCGTCGTCATTATCAGCTATGGTGAGTACGAAGAGGCCGAGGTCGCGGGCCACGAACCGGTCGTGGTCCACGTGGACGGGAGGAACCGACCCCTCCCCCGGCTGAAGAGCGAATCCGGGTCGTGATCCGGTGCGGCCACGAGCCGGGGTGAGCCCGGCCTGGTCGACCTAGGCTGCCGCGGTGCACCCGATCATCGAGGCGGCGGGCAGGGAAGGGGTCCTTCCCGGCTGGGCGAACGTTTCGTCACGACGACACACCCACATCGCTCGCGTCACCGAGCTCCTCGACGATTGGGCCGACAATATCGGGATCGGGGCCGAGGAGCGGGTCCGCTGGAGGGCGGCGGGTCGGTTGCACGACGCGCTCAAGGATGCGCCGCTCGAAGAACAGTCACGTTGGGCCGGCGAGGGATGGCCGGACCCGGTGATGCATGGACCGGCTTGCGCCGAACGTCTGCGGGCCGACGGCGTCGAAGATGAGGAGTTGCTCCTCGCAGTCGCCTTCCACTCCATCGGCCATCCGGCGCTGACCGACCTCGGCGAGCACCTGTACCTCGCCGACTACCTCGAGCCCGGTCGAAATCAGGATCACGCCCAGTTGGCGCGCCTTCGTGAGCGAATGCCGGCGGAGAGAGATGCTGTTCTGAGGGAAGTCGCGGCCGCGCGTGTTCGTCGCCTGCTGGACAATCGGCTTCCGCTGTTGCAGCCTACTGCAGAGTTCTGGAACAGAGTTGTCAAACAGGGCGTCGACTGATCCCCCTTCGCAGGCGATGAAAGACCGATTCCAGACGCTGTTGTTCGCCCTTGTTCTCATGGGAGTGGGGGCCCTCGTCGCCTCTTTCTGGCTCGAGTGGCGTGAGCCACGTCTGACCGATGACGCCGCCGCCACCCTCGCCGGGGAAGAACCCTCCGCCGACGAGCCCGTTGAGCCCGACCGCGCCGGTAGATTGCGCGTCGAGGTCCTGAACAGCTCGGGCGACCGCGGGGCCGCGCGTCAGGTGGCCGATCGTCTCCGGCAGGCGGGATTCGACGTGCTGTACTTCGGAAACGCGCCCTCATTCGATCGGGAGTTTACGCTCGTGGTCAACCGATCGGGGCAGACCGGGCTCGCCCGACGAATCGCCGACTCGGTGGGTGTGGACAGCGTAGGGACCGAGGTCGATCCGGAGCTCTACCTCGACGCGAGCTTCTATCTCGGCCGGGATTGGCGTCGCATCCTGCAGCCACGCTGAGGAAGCGACGGGCCGCCTCGCGTGCGGCCGGGCCGCGGCCGCTCGAACCCCCACAGTTTCGACCCACTCCTCACGCTCGACCGATTCTCTCCAGCCGCAGCTGCCCGCAAGCGGCCGCGATATCTAGTCCCCTCGGCTCCCGGATCGCGGCCTCGATACCCCGTGCGCCGAGGGCACGCCGGAAGGCGTCCATCCTGGTGCGTGAGGAAGCTCGCCACTCGGGCCGGTCCGGAATCGGGTTGAACGGAATCAGGTTGACGAAGCACGTTAGCCCGTGCGCTCGATCCGCGAGGACATCGGCCAACTCGGCAGAATCGTTGACGTTCCGGATCATCGTGTATTCGAAGCTGATTCGTCTCCGCTTCGCTTCCTGGTACTCGCGTAACGCCCGAAAGAGGTCGTCAAGCGGGTACCGGCGCTCGACCGGCATCAACTCGAGTCGAAGCTCGTGCATGGGTGCGTGTAGAGAGACCGCGAGCTCGAAGGGCTCCGAACGCCGCGCCAGGGCCTGAATCCCCGGGATCAGCCCGACGGTGGACACCGTGATCCTTCGCGCCCCGAAGCCAAACGAGCGATGGAAGACGGAGAGCGAGGTCAGAACCGCGTCAAGGTTGGCCAGCGGCTCGCCCATACCCATGTAGACGATGTTGGAGATCGACCGTCCCATCGTCGTCTGAGCCACTCTCTCGGACTCCCGGTATTGCGCGACGATCTCGGCCGGGCGCAGCTGGCGTTGCAGACCCAGGTATCCGGTCGCACAGAATCGGCAGGCCAGCGCACACCCCGCCTGCGATGAGAGGCACAGAGTGAGCCGGTCACCGGATGGGATGAGCACCGACTCGACGGCCTCACCGTCCTCGAGATTCCACAGGTGCTTCACCGTCCCGTCGCGCGAGCGAGCCTCGTGTGCCACGGCAAGGGGTGTGAGCGAGAACCGCTCGGCCAGCTGGCCGAGCAGTCGCTGCGGGAGTGTGGTCATCTCCTCGAAGAACCCTACGCCGCGCTCGAATACCCAGTGTCTCAACTGGTCGGCGCGGTACGACGGCTCGCTCTGCTCGTTCAGGAGTTCGCCCAGAACGACCCGAAGCTCTTCGGGCGTAAACGCCAGAAGCTCGAGGCGACCGTGGACCGTTTCGGCGTCGGGCCCGGGGCCCGACCCCCGGCTCGCGCGCGCTGAGGCCGACCCTGGGGTCGTCCGGGTCGTGTGAGTTCTTCTTGCTGCCATATGAAAGGGCCGGTATACTTGCCGCTGTTGTACGCACCGCGCCGAGCGCCGTTCCTCCGTCCTCAAAGCGACGACAACGCGTTTGCTCGTGTCACAAATCCTCCTGGCCAACCTGCTGACACCGGACAGAGTAAAGGTCCCTCTGGAATCGACCGACAAGGACGCTCTGATCGGTGAGCTGAGCATCCTGTTGGCCGATGTGTCCGGACTGCCGGAAGAGGAGGAACGTTTCCGCCACGCGATCCTGGAGCGTGAGGCCGTGCTGAGCACGGGGATCGGAGGGGGTGTCGCGCTGCCGCATGGGAAGTGTGACGTACTGGATGAGCTCGTGCTCGTCGGCGGTCGCACTGCGGTGCCGGTCGACTTCGATGCGCTGGACGCTCAGCCGGTACGGCTCGTGATGATGCTGGTGGGCCCGGAGTCGTCCGCGAGCCTGCACGTCAAGGTGTTGGGTCGCATCAGCCGTCTTTGCCGAAACCACACCGTGCGCAACCGCCTCGTCCAGTCCACGACCGCAGAGGAGTTCCTGGCCACGATTCGCGACGCGGAGTCTCCTTGAGAGATCACGTCCGCGCGTGGGGCCCCGTGGCATCTTGGGTGGTGTTGATCGCCGTGGCGACCAGCGTTCCGTTGCCGACCCGTGTCTGGCGACCCGCCGACCTCCCCATGGATCTCGTGACGCACGTCTTCCTGTATTTCGGGCTCGGGTGGCTGGTGGGGCGGGCCCTGTGGACCTCGGATCGTTGGACCGTCGCGAGTCTCGTCTTCGCGGCCCTCGCGGCGATACTGTTTGCCGTACTGGACGAATGGCACCAGCGATGGATCCCGCGGCGTGCGCCCTCTTTGTCTGACTGGCTGGCCGACGTGGGGGGTCTGTCGCTGGGTCTCGCCCTCTTTGTGTGGGCGCGCTGGCGGTCCTGGCAGCGTTCTGGGGAACACCGGCCTCCGGTGCCTGAGGAAACCGTGGACCTCGCCTTGCATGCGACCGACGAGTCGCAATGAGTGACGTGTGAACGACGAATCGGCGAAGCCAACGTATGCCACAGCATACAGGGATGCCGGCTGCGGCATACTCGATACCGCATGGGTCGGACGCACGGTGACCTTGTCCGGTTGGGTCCATCGTCGGCGCGATCTCGGCGGACTCGTGTTCATCGATCTGCGAGACCGCTACGGGCGGCTTCAGCTCTCCTTTGGACCCGACTGGACGGAAGACGATTCCCTGGAGCTCGCCACCGACCTGAATCCGGAAGACGTGGTCCAGGTCGAGGGCGACGTGGCCCGGCGCCCGGCGGAAGCGGTGAACCCGGACATGGCCACGGGGGAGGTGGAAGTTCGCATACGGCGCCTGGAGCGCCTTTCGCGGGCGCATCCGCTTCCGATCCTGGTCGCCTACCCGCCCGAGGAGCCCCTCGCTTCGGAGGAGCTCCGGCTCCGGCACAGGGTCTTGGACCTTCGACGTCCCGAGATGATCCGGAATTTCGAGATCCGGCATCGGGCGACCATGGCGGCGCGCCGCGCCCTTGGCGACGAAGGCTTTGTGGAGGTGGAGACGCCTCTGCTCACACGCAGCACCCCGGAGGGCGCCCGAGACTACCTGGTGCCGAGTAGTGTGCACCCGGGGCTGTTCTACGCTCTGCCTCAGTCCCCTCAGCTCTACAAGCAGCTGCTGATGACCGCCGGCTTCGACCGCTACTTCCAGATCGCTCGCTGTCTGCGAGACGAAGACCTACGCGCCGATCGCCAACCGGAGTTCACGCAGATCGACGTCGAGATGGCGTTTGTTGAGGAAGAGGACGTGTACGGCGTGTGTGAGCGCATGTTTGCGCGGATGTGGAGTGAGGCCCTCGATGAGCGGCTCGAGACCCCGTTCGTCCGGCTCACACACGCGGAGGCAGTAGAACGCTATGGCACGGACAAGCCGGACCTTCGCATCCCCTGGGAGCTGCAGGATTTCACACCGGCGCTGGCCGGCATCGGTTTCGGAATCTTTGACGGGGCCGTGAAGGCGGGGGGGCGGGTGCGCGGCGTGGTGGCCAGCGGCGGAGCTACGCTCTCACGCGCGAAGCTCGATGCCTGCAACCAGCTGGCGCAGAAGCACGGAGCGAAGGGAGCCCTGTGGCTGAAGTGGACGGAGGACGGATGGTCCGGCCCGCCCGCGCGCGTCATCGGGGACGAGGTAGGGCAGCGCCTGGCCAGCGAGTACGGGATCGACAAAGGGGACCTCGTGCTTCTGGTCGCGGGCGCGGATCAGGAGAGCGCCTCCGCGCTGGATGCGCTGCGCCGGGCCGTGGCAGAGGAGCTCGGGGCGGTCGACTCGGGAGGCCGCCACTGGCTGTGGGTGGTCGATTTTCCGCTCTTCGAGCCAAACCTGGAAACGGGGGAGCCGGTGCCAGCCCACCACCCCTTCACGATGCCACTGTCCGCGGGTCCGGAGGAGCTGCGAGATGATCCGCTCTCGGTGAAAGCGCACGCGTACGACGTGGTGTACAACGGGTGGGAGCTGGCGAGCGGGAGCATTCGGTGTCATGTGCCGGAGCTTCAGCAGGCCATCTTGGAAGCGATCGGCTTCTCTCCAGCCGAGGTCGAGCAACGGTTCGGCTTTCTGCTCGAGGCCTTCCGCCACGGCGTGCCTCCACACGGCGGCTACGCCGTGGGCATGGACAGAGTCGTCGCTCTGATGGTAGGTGCTACGTCGCTTCGCGACGTGATTGCCTTTCCCAAGACGACAGCGGCACGCGGGTTGCTGGAGGGTTCGCCGTCGCGTGTCCCGGCGTCGGAGTTAAAAGAGCTGGGAATCCGGATCGCCGATGAAGTGTAGGGACGAGGGAATCCGGACGCAGGCAGGGCGTGTCACGCCCGGTTAGATTCGCGACCGAAACGGGGGAGACAGCATCAGCGCGAGACCTGAACTGAGAAGCGCCTCGGGCGTCCGTGAGGCCCAGCAGCGTCTGTCGGCGGAGGGAGCGGATCAGCTGCTTCTGGCCGGAGTGAACGATGCCCACCTCGCGACGCTGGCCACGCTCTGCGATTGCCGCGTGATCCTGCGGAGCGACTATCTCATCCTCTCCGGTCCGTCGGAGTCCGTCGCAGCCGCCGTGCCCGCCGCCCGTCAGATGATCAAGCTCGCACGTCTCGGTCGCCCGTTCGAGCGTCGCGACATCGAGCGCTTCGTCGAGGAAGGCGGTGAGCTGGTCGCGAGGGGAGAGGTGGTCGAGGATTCGGATCAGGAGCTGGTCCTGGCGGGTGCCCGCAAGGTCATCAGGCCCCGCTCAGGAGGCCAGGATGCCTACCTGCGGGCGATCCGAGAGAACGACATCGTGGTGGGGATCGGTCCCGCCGGTACGGGCAAGACATACCTTGCCGTGGCCGCAGGCGTGGAGGCGCTCAACCGCAAGCGTGTTCGGCGTATTATACTGACCCGGCCGGCGGTCGAGGCCGGAGAAGCTCTCGGCTTCCTGCCTGGCGACATTCGTGAGAAGGTCGATCCGTACCTTCGGCCGCTGTACGACGCACTCGAGGATATGATGCCGCACGAACGAGTGCGACGCTCCATCGAGGACGGTACGATCGAGATCGCCCCGCTCGCTTACATGCGCGGCCGCACGCTCTCCGACGCTTTTCTCATCCTCGACGAAGCGCAGAACGCCACCACCGCCCAGATGAAGATGTTCCTCACCCGGCTGGGCTTGAACTCGAAGACCGTGATCACCGGAGACAAGACGCAGGTGGACCTGCCGGTGCGCTCCGGGTCCGGCCTGCTCGAGATCGAGGAGATCCTGCGAGGAATCAAGGGGATCGAGTTCGTCTACCTGGACGAAGCCGACGTGGTGCGACACAAACTGGTCAAGGACATCATCAAAGCGTACGCCGTGAAGACCGGCGGAGCAGAGAGCGACTCCGAATCGGTGGGCGAGTCCTGATGGATCTTCGATTTCTGAAGCCGGTTCGACAGTCGCTGCGCGCGGTGAACCGACCGCCGGGGAGAGAGTGGCGCGACCAAGCCACTCATCACGGGTTCAGGGCGGCCGCGATCCTGGTGGTGGCGCTGCTTCTACCGGTCTTCTTCCCGCGGGAATCACTTCCGGAGCTCGACGGGCTCGAGCTGGGGATGCTCGCGCCACGAGACATCGTGGCCAGAGTGCCCTTTTCCGTGCCCAAATCGGAGGAGCAGCTGGAGGCGGAGCGTCGCAACGCGGAGGGTCGGATTGCTCCGATCTTTTCGCTGGACCCGACGGCTGGTGACTCGGCGGCGGAGAACACGCACGCGTTCTTCTTGCGACTCGGTGAGGCGGTGGGCTCGATCGAGACGCCGGAGGGCGAGGATGAAACACCCGACTTATCGCCTTTGAGCGACGTGCTCGGGGACGCCGGGATCCTGACCCCGCAACCGCAGCAACTCGCCTTGCTGGCCGACTCGGTCGAACGAGAGCTGCTGCACCGTACACTCGAAACCGCCTTCCGCGAGCTGCTCCCCGAGGGAGTGGCTCCGAGCTCCGACCTGGACGAGGTCTTCTCGCGCAACGTGATCATTCGGGGCCCCCCGACCGCCGAGGGCAGGGATGCGGTGATCCCGAGAGACTCCGTCCGGACAGTCGGGGATTTCGTCGAGAACGCGCTGGAAGATTCGCCCCGTGGGCTCTCCGCGACCGGCCTGCAAATCTACCAGACCTTCCTCGTCAGCTTCGTCGAGCCCAGCCTTCGTCTCGATGCCGACCTGTATCGACAGGCGCGGGAGGAGGCCCGGAGCGCGGTCGAGACGGCCGCCGGATACGTCCTGGAGGGAGAACAGATCGTCGAGGCGCGACGGCCGATCGGGACCGCAGAGCTGGACAAGCTCCGCGCATACGAGGTCAAGCTCATCGAGGAGGGGCTGGCCGAACCGGGCACCGGATTGTGGCGTGGTCTCGGTGTCACGCTGTTCGGTCTGGTGCTGCTGGGGTTGTTCGGCTGGCTGCTGTACCTCTTTCGGATGGACATCTACGAGGACGTGCGCAGCTTCTCGCTCCTGTTCCTGCTGCTCGTGCTCGTGCTGGGCGCGGCCGGGTTGATCGCCGGCACGGGAGCATCGGCGGCCCTAGTTCCGGTCGCGTTCGCAGCGCTGCTCGTGGCGGCGCTGTTCGACAGCGTGCTCGCCGTCGTGGTGATCATGGTCATCGCGGCCCTTCTCATGGGCCAACCCGCCTTCGAGGGTGTAAACGCCCCGTTCCTGACGATCGTCGCTGGCGCCACCGCCGCCCTTGGGATCCGGGAAGTGCGTCGTCGATCACAAAGCTGGCTCCTCATCGCGCTCATTACGGGCGCGTATACGGTCGCAGGACTGGCCCTCCTCCTGCTTGGCCGGCTCGAGGTGCTCGGTGTGTTCCAGACGATGTTGTGGGGCGGAGTCAACGCGACCCTTTCCACCGCCTTGGCGATGGGCGCGGCACTGCCGGTGGCCGAGGCGTTCACCCGACGGACGACGAGCCAAACGCTGCTCGAGCTGGCCGACCTGAACCGCCCGCTCCTGCGGCGACTTTCGAGAGAAGCCCCGGGCACCTATTCGCACTCGATCAACGTCGCGAACCTCGCCGAGGCGGCCAGCATCGCGATCGGTGCAGATGCCCTGCTCGTCCGCGTCGGCACCTATTACCACGACGTGGGCAAGATCACCCGGCCCCAGTATTTCATCGAGAATCAGCCCCTGGGTCTCAATCCGCACGATCGGCTGACCCCGCAGCAGAGTGCCGAAGTGCTGCGCGCCCACGTGCGAGAGGGCTTACAGCTCGCGGACGAGGCAAAACTCCCCGATGTGATCAGGGACTTCATTCGGGAACACCACGGGTCCCAGAAGATCGGCTACTTTCTGGCCAAGGCGCAGGAGCTGGAGCCGGATGCGGACCTCGACATCAACGACTTCTGCTACCCCGGTCCGAAGCCGCAAAGTCGGGAAACGGCGGTGGTCATGCTGGCGGATGCGGTGGAGTCGGCCGCTCGCACGCTACGCGATCCGAGCCCGGAGCGCATCCGGGCCCTGATCGACCGTCTCGTCGAAGTGCGCATCAACGAGGATCAGCTCGACGAGTGTCTGCTCACACTGCGGGATCTCGACGCAGTGAAGAGCGAGTTCGCCCACGTCCTGACGGGTCTGTACCATCAACGGATCGACTATCCTACGGGAGGAGGACCCGCGCTTGAGGCGCCGGCGGCGCCGGGCTCGGCAATGGAGAAGGCCTTCGCGTCGGACACCGGACCGGCGCCTTCTCTGGACGAAGACCCAGCGGACCGCCCGCCGTCCTACGGCCGACCCGCGCGCCAGGGCGATGCCCAGACACCTGAGGCCGAGCAGCCGTCGCTCCATCCTCTCCTGGGGCACGAGACGCGCGGCGAGTCGTAACGGTCGGCCCCCTAGCGAAGCACAACAACACCCCGCACCCGCCGCACCGGCCCGCTTCCCGATGACCCTGACCCTGCACCTCAACCGGCTCGACGAGTGGGACGAGCTTCGCAAGGCCGCGCCAAGCCTGGAAGCGGCCGCAAGGGCCTCTCTCGCCGCGGCAGGAGCGCCCGCCGAGGGCGAGCTGTCCGTCACGTGCCTGCCTGAGAACGAGATGTGCGACCTCAACCGTGCCTTTCGGGGCACCGACGCGGTCACAGACGTCCTGGCCTTCGACCTGAGCGACGATCGAGGGCTGCTGGGGGACGTGTACGTCTGCCCGCCGGTCGCCCGCCGAAACGCGAAGGAATGGGGAGTGACGCCGGAGGAAGAGCTCGTGCGGCTCGTGGTCCACGGCGTGCTGCACCTGCTGGGGTACGATCACCCCGAGGGAGACGGTCGTTTCGAATCCGAGATGTTCCGCCTTCAGGAAGAGGTGCTGCGCCGCCTTTCCGAGTAGGTGCACGCCACCGGCTGCCACACGTGCGAATAGACGGCGCCCGTCAGCCGCGATATCCTAAGACGCCCGGGGCGCCGTCACACGCCGACGGCCAGACTCCCGAAGGTGATCGAGCTCGACTTCCGGATCACGCATGACGGAACGGACCGAAATTCGCATCGGAGACACGACCCAGGACGTGCGCGAGGTTGTGAGCTCTATCCACGAGATGCTCGTCCGTGGTGCCACCGCCGATCTGCTCGAGTACGTGGCCGGCATCCATCCGAGCGACATGGCCGACATCGTCGAGCATCTGGAAGAGGACGAGCGTCTCCCCCTGCTCGAGCTTCTCCCTGCCGAGATCGCCTCCGACACGCTCGTCGAGATGGAGGAGGAGGAGAACCCGAGCGAGCTGCTCGCTCAGATGGAGCCGGAGCGCATCGCCGAGCTGTTCGAAGAGCTGGCAGACGACGACGCCGCGGACCTCGTCGGAGACCTGGCCCCCGAGGAGCGGGATCGGGTCCTCGAGTCGGTCGACGTAAAGGAAAAAGCGCTAGTCCAGGAGCTTCTCCGGTACCCGGAGGACACGGCGGGCGGGATCATGACCCGCGAGATACTGGACGTCCCATACGGGGCGACCGCCGCCGAGGCTCTGCAACACATTCGTGAGCGTGGTGCGGATCTGGAGGACTTCTACACGATCTTCGTCGTCGACCGAGACCGCCATTTGCGTGGGCGGCTCACCCTCCAGCGGCTCGTGCTGGCCAGCCCGTCGGACCCCATCGCCGAACTGGTGGAGGACCCGGTCGCGGTGGTCCCGGTGGACATGGATCAGGAGGAGGTGGGTCGCGTCATCTCCCGCTACAACGTAGCGGCCGTGGGAGTCGTGGATCCTCTGGGTCGTCTCGTGGGCCGGGTGACGTTCGACGATGTGATCGACGTGGTCGAAGCCGAGGCCACCGAGGACATCCTGCGATTCGCCGCCGTGTCGGAAGAGGAGCAACTGCGCGGTAGCACGCTGGACGCGATCCGTCGGCGTCTGCCGTGGCTCACCGTGAACCTGGTCACCCTCTCGCTGGCCGCGCTGGTCGTGTGGTTCTATCGCGCGACGATCGAACAGGCGGCTGTGCTGGCGGCGGTGATGCCCGTGATCGCCGGTCTGGGGGGAAACGCCGGCACGCAGGCGCTGGCCGTCACCGTGCGAAGGATCGCCGTGTCGGACGAGAGTCTGGCCGAGCGGTGGACCGTAGTTTGGAAAGAGCTCGTCGTGGGGGTCGTGAACGGCTTTCTGATCGGTGCCATGGTGGCGGGCGCAGGGCTGCTCATCCCCGGGACCAATCCGATGTTCGGGGTCGTCGTCATGGTGGCGATGTGGGGCAATCTCGTGATCGCCTCGACGGCTGGCGCCTTCTTCCCGATCCTGCTCGAGAGCCGAGGAGTCGATCCGGCGATCGCCTCGTCGATATTCGTGACCACGTTCACGGACTTCTTCGGTTTCTTCCTTCTCCTGGCCCTGGCTACGGCCATCCTCGTGTGAGCGCGAAGCGAATGCGCCCCGAGATCCTCGCACGTGGCCTCTTGGACGGAGACACCCGAGCGCTGGCACGCGCGATCTCCATCGTGGAGGACGAGTCGGCAGGCTTCGAGACGCTGTTGCACGCCGTGCACGATCGGGTGGGCAGAGCGAGGCGGATCGGGATCACGGGACCGCCCGGGGCGGGAAAGTCCACATTGACCGCGGCGCTCGCTCGCCGATACCTGGACGAAAGCCTCTCCGTCGGCGTGATCGCGGTGGATCCGACCAGTCCGTTCACCGGCGGAGCTCTACTGGGAGACCGTGTGCGGATGATCGATCTGGCGGTGGAGCCCGGTGTGTTCATTCGCTCTATGGCCAGCCGGGGATCGGTTGGAGGGTTAGCGACAGCGACGCGCGAAGTCGCAGACCTCATGGACGCGTTCGGTCACGACCGGATCATCCTGGAAACTGTCGGGGTCGGCCAATCCGAGCTGGAGATCGCCGGGTCTGCCGACACGACCGTGGTCGTGCTGGTCCCCGAATCGGGCGACGGGATCCAGGCGATGAAGGCGGGTCTCATGGAGGTCGCCGATCTCTTCGTGGTGAACAAGGCGGACCGGCCGGGGGCCGGGCGTCTTGCCAAGGAGATCCAGGTCATGATGGCGATCCGACGTGGCCATACGCTGCGCGGAGTCGCCAGCCAGCATCACGGCGTCGAGGTGGAGCTGCCCGAGGAGTCGGAGAAGAACACGGAAGGCTGGGAGCCGTCGGTCCTGCAGGCCACGGCATCCACAGGCCAGGGGGTGGACGAACTGGCGGAGTGCCTCGATGGGCACTTCGCGCACCTTGAGACCTCAGGTGAGCTCTGGAGCCGTCGTCAGGCGAACTTGCTCACACGTGCGCTAGCTGTCCTGGCTCGCAGGGCCCAGCGCGACGCGTACGAGGTCTGGGAAGCGAATCTCGATGAAGTGGGCGAGGCGCTGCTGGAAGGAGCCTCATCGCCATACGAAGTGGCAGCTCAGCTGTATGAGCGGCTGGTGGATCGCCGGCAGGAACGGGCTTCGAGCGCTCAGGTATGAACCGAGGGCCGGCTTGGACCCTTTGGCCGACAACTCTGGTGGTCATGGACTTTAGCGATATGGGCAATGGCAGGTGGAGCTGACGCGATGAGTACGGTGTTGAACAGCGAGCGGGCCAAGGCGGAGCTCCAGGCGGAGATCGAGCGCCGGCGGGCCGAGCTGGCCGCGCTGGAGTCCGACTTCGCGGCCTGGCGGGCCAAGTACGAATCGAGCTCACACCGCGAGGACGCGAACTTTACGACGATCTCGGGCGACCTGGTCGAGCCGCTTTACACACCGCTCGACACCAGAGGGCACGACTACGAGACCGACGTCGGTCTGCCCGGCGAGTTTCCGTATACGCGCGGGCCGTACCACAGCATGTACCGCACCCGACTGTGGACGATGCGGCTCTTCTCCGGGTTCGCCACCTCCGAGGAGACGAACGAGCGCTACAAGTATCTCTTGGAGCACGGTCAGACGGGTCTTTCCGTAGCGTTCGACTTCCCGACCCTCATGGGATACGACTCCGACGAGCCCTGGGCGGAAGGCGAGGTGGGCAAGTGCGGCGTCGCGATCTCGAGCCTGGCCGACATGGAGACCCTGTTCGACGGCATTCCTCTCGACCAGGTCTCGGTTTCGATGACGATCAACGGTCCGGCGATCATGCTCTACTGTTTCCTGCTCGCCACGGCCGAGAAGCAGGGGGTCCCCTTCGAGAAGGTCCGGGGAACGATCCAGAACGACATTCTGAAAGAGTATCAGGCACAGCACGCCTGGATCTTCCCACCCGAGCCGGCCCTCAAGGTCATCACGGACATCTTCGAGTGGTCTTCCGAGCGCGCTCCTTTGTTTCACACCGTTTCGATCTCCGGTTACCACATCCGCGAGGCCGGCGCGACAGCCGTGCAGGAGCTGGCGTACACGCTAAAAAACGGCATGACCTATGTGGAGAAGGGGATCGAGCGGGGGTTGGACGTCGATGAGTTCGCACCCCGGCTTTCCTTCTTCTGGGACGTGCACAACGATTTCTTCGAGGAGGTCGCGAAGTTCCGGGCCGGGCGCCGGATCTGGGCCCGTCACATGAAGGACGTGTACGGATCGAAGAACCCGAAGAGCCTTCAGCTGCGCACGCACGCTCAGACCGCCGGTGTCTCGCTCACGGCCCAACAACCGCACAACAACATCGTGCGAGTGGCCTATCAGGCGCTTGCGGCGGTGCTGGGTGGCACGCAGTCCCTGCACACGAACTCGATGGACGAGACGCTGGCCCTCCCGACGGAGCATGCCGCGCGGATCGCCCTGCGTACCCAGCAGATCCTGGCGTACGAGACGGGTGTGCCGAACACGATCGACCCGCTGGCCGGTTCGTACTATGTCGAGTCGCTGACGAATCAGATGGAGGAGGAAGCGGAATCGATCTTCCGGGAAATCGACGCCATCGGCGGCGTGGTGGCCGGGATCGAGTCCGGGTACTTCCAGGCGCAGATCGCGGCCTCATCCAAGCGTTTCCAGGCTGAGGTCGAGCGCGGCGAGCGGACGATCGTCGGTGTGAACCGGTTCACGCAGTCCGACGAGCCGTCGATCGAGGTCCTGCGGATTGGCGAGGAGGCAGCGGACAAGCAAGAGCGCCGCCTGGAGGAGCTGCGACAGCGGCGAGACCGGTCGGCAGTGGACGCCGCGCTGGAGCACCTGGCCGCCGCTGCGCGCAATGACGAGAACCTCATGCCTCCGATGCTGGACGCGGTCCGAGCGTACGCGAGCCTGGGTGAGATTCGAGGAGCTCTGGAAAGGATCTACGGGCGCTTCAAAGAACCCGTGGCCTTTTAGCGCGTGCCAGAACGACCCCCTCGAGCGCCTGGGGCACCTACCAGCGATTCGCTTCGGGTTCACGCGGACTACTCACGCGCGGTTCTGGATGACCTGTACCGCTACAGGCGCAAGCGCCGGCTGCTGGCCTGGGCGCTGTGGCTGACCACCGGGCTGCTCGGGGGCCATCGCTTCTACTTGAGCCGCACCGGAACCGGTGTGCTGATGCTGTTCACGGGGGGAGGAGCTGGTCTCTGGTGGCT
Source organism: Gemmatimonadota bacterium (assembly GCA_039587755.1). Lineage (GTDB taxonomy): Bacteria > Gemmatimonadota > Gemmatimonadetes > Palauibacterales > Palauibacteraceae > JBDHBD01. The sequence continues at coordinate 124,227 of JBDHBD010000002.1, forward strand.
GGCGGACGCCTTCCTGCTCTCCGGCATGGTGCGCGGTTTCAATCAGGAACAGGTGTTCCGCGAGCGGGCGGGTCTCCCGCCTGCGGCTCTCGACTTCATGCCGCCGCTGGAAACCGCTCAAATCGAGGGGCGACCCGAATGGGCGCTCAAGCGGACCGGCAACCTCCGGCTGGCCGGGGACGCGGTCGTGCTCATGATTGCCGGAGTCGCCCTTGGGACGATCACCGCGAACACCGGGAACCCGGAAGGGATTCTGGCCGTCCTCGCCCTGATCGCGATCACGATTCTCGGTGCACGCTGGGATGCCCTGGCCCACCTGCCGCTGCTGAAGACCCTGGACCGCTGGAGCCACCGTCTGCGGCTGTTCTATCACTTCAACGATCCAGGTGGGCCGCTGTCGCTTCTGGTACGGCCGCTGGTGGGTCTGTTCACGGCCGCCTTCAGGAAGAAGGCGCGCGCGGAGGCGCGTCTGTACCTGCAGCTGGGCGGCGTGTTCGCCGTCGTGTTCGTCCTGCTGGACATGACTTCCGCGGTGGCGCTCTCCGGCGGTGGGGTCAACCTTTCGATCGGCGGCTACGTCCGGGACGTTATGTTCACCTTCGTGGCCGTCTACGCGTTCGCCACGCCGATCGGGGCGACGCTCACCACTCACCTGCTGCTCGAACGGACCGATTACGTGCTGTGGGGCTTGAGCGGCCTGACGGTCTTCGCGCTGGGACTGGGTCTGTTCGGCGCCTGAGCCAGGCGCTCTATCGCGCCCCGTTGTACGACCTGCTGGCCAGCCGCTTGCCCGGTTGCCGGCCGCTCGAACCCGCGGGTAGCTTGTCGCCGACCCCCTACCTCCGATCGAAAGGTCTTCCGATGCACGATGTGAGCGCGCAACTGAATCGTCGGGCATTCATGTCTTCCATGTCGGCGCTTGGCGTGGGCGCTACCGCTCTGCCGGCGGTGCTGTGGGCCCGGCTGCAGGAATCCGAGGAGGCCCGTGTCACGGCGGAGATGATCTCGGCCTGCGAAGGCGTCGCCGGACTCGCGTTCACCGACGCCGAACGCGAGCTGATGCTCGAGGGGGTGAACGACGCGCTGGAAGGTTACGAGCGGCTCAGGGAGGTGGAGATTCCTAACAGCGTCTCGCCGGCCGTTCGCTTCGAGCCGGTGTTACCGGGGCGACACTTTCCGCCGGACTCGCGCCTGTTTCGCTACTCGCGACCGCGCGGACTGAAGCGGCCGGAATATCTCGAAGAGGTCGCCTTCTGGCCGGTGACGCGCCTCGCCGAACTCGTGCGCACGCGCAAGGTCACCTCACGCGAGCTCACGGACATGTACCTGGACCGGTTACGGCGACACGGCCCGACCCTCGAATGCGTGATCACGCTCACGGAGGAGATCGCGGTCCGACAGGCCACGCGCGCCGATGCGGAGCTGGCCCGCGGACATTATCGAGGGCCGCTCCATGGCATCCCGTGGGGAGCGAAGGACCTGCTGGCCGAGGATTCCTACCTCACGACCTGGGGCGCCAAGCCGTACGAGTCGCAGAGCATCCTCGACGATGCGACCGTCGTTCGCCGGCTGGAGAGTGCGGGTGCGGTGCTCGTGGCGAAACTGACGCTGGGGGCACTGGCCTGGGGCGACGTGTGGTTCGGCGGAATGACGAAGAACCCCTGGAATCTGGAGCAGGGATCGAGTGGCTCCTCGGCGGGCTCCGCTTCGGCCACGGTGGCCGGCCTGGTCGGGTTCAGCATCGGGAGCGAGACGCTGGGCTCGATCGTGTCGCCCTCGACCCGGTGCGGCGCCACCGGGCTGCGGCCCACCTTCGGGCGCGTGAGCCGTGCCGGCGCCATGGCCCTTTCCTGGACCATGGACAAGCTGGGACCGATTTGCCGCCGGGTGGAAGACTGCGCTCTGGTCCTGGAAGCGATCCACGGGGCCGACGGGATCGATCCGACGGCCCGGGACGTCGCCTTCGACTGGGACGCCGAGCGCCCGCTGTCCGACCTGGGTGTCGGCTACCTGAGATCGGCGTTCGAGGCGGAGCGTGAGGACGAAGAGTGGAAGCGCTTTGACGCGCGGTCGCTCGAAGCGGTTCGCGGACTCGGCATCGAGCCCATCCCGGTCGAGATCCCCGACGATCTGCCGATCGGCGCCATGCGCCTCATCCTGAGCGCCGAGGCGGCCGCCGCGTTCGACGAACTGACGCGCAGCGGCCGCGACGACGAACTGGTACGCCAGATACGCAACGCCTGGCCCAACGTGTTCCGACAGGCGCGCCTCATTCCGGCCGTCGAGTACATCCAGGCGAACCGCCTGCGCACGATAGCAATGGAGCGCTTCGAGACCGCCATGGAAGGGATCGATGTCCTCGTGACCCCCAGCTTCGGCGGATCGATCCTGCTCTACACCAACCTTACCGGGCACCCGACAGTGGTCATCCCCAACGGGTTTCGCGCGGATGAAGGTACGCCGACCTCGATTTGCTTCGTCGGCAAGCTGTTCGGGGACGCCGAGGCGCTGCGTCTCGCCAAGGCCGTGCAGGACTCTACGGAGTTCCACAGGAAGAGCCCGCCACTATTCGCCGTCTGAGCGGAACGGACCTTACTTCGGCCGAGCTGGCTCTCTGTACACCAGAAATGGCCGGTTGGGACTCACCCGCGAGGCGTCACAGCGACGAGTGGTCAGGTGGGCAAGCAGGACAGTGGGCACAGCCCGGTATCACGAGCCTGCGTGAGAACCTTCGCCAATGCCGCTTCGGAGTGCCGAGATGACTCGCTCGCGCTGGTCGACCGACAAACTCGGGTAGACCGGAAGGCTCAGCACCTCTTCCGCGGCTCGCTCGGCGACGGGAAAATCACCCCGCTTGTAGGAAAGACCCTCGAACGCGCCCACCAGGTGGAGAGGAACCGGATAGTAGACGCGGTGTCCGATGCCGCCCGCGTCGAGCCGGCTCGCGATCTCGTTCCGATCGGAGCATAGCACCGTGTACTGGTGATAAGTGTGGCGGTTCCCGGGGCGCACCCGGGGCGTAACGAGTCCGGCGACGCCTCCGAGATCCCGATCGTACGCGGCAGCGTGGGCCCGTCTGCCCCTGATCCACTCTTCGAGCCGAGGCAGCTTGACATGGAGCACGGCAGCTTGAATGGCGTCGAGCCGGCTGTTGTGACCGAGTAGCGTCGGGGCGTTCAGATCGCGGTCCGTCGGCAGTTGGCCGCAATCCCGCAGGCACCTAAGACCATCGGCTGTTCGCGTGTCGTTCGTCGTGACGAGCCCGCCATCCCCCCACCCACCCAGGTTCTTTGTCGGATAAAAGGAGAAGCAGCCGGCATCCCCGGCGGCGCCGGCATGCCAGACGCCGGGTGAGCTTTTCCCCGGGCCCGTGCCGGCTCCCTTCACCTGCGAAGCACCGATCGCCTGAGCGGCGTCCTCGATTACTTCGAGCCCATGTCGCGCTGCGAGCGCACGGATCTCATCCATGTCGGCCATCTGACCGTAAAGGTGGACCGGAAGGATCGCTGCGGTGCGCTCGCCGATGGCGGCAGAGACGGCTGCCGGATCGATATTCAGGGTGTCAGGGAGAACGTCGGCGAAGACGGGAGTCGCCCCCGCGTGAACGATGCTGCTGGCGGTGGCGACGAAAGAAGATGGCGTCGTAATGACCTCGTCGCCCCGTCCGATCCCGAGGGCCTTGATCGCGAGGAGCAGAGCGTCGCTTCCGCTTGCTACGCCGATCGCGTGCTTGACCCCGACGTACTCGGCCACGTCGTGCTCGAAGCGCTCGACGAAACGACCAAGAACGAACTCGGCGGACTCGAACACCTCCCGCACGGCAGCCTGGAGGTCTTCGGACAGCGGAGCTTGATCGCGTCTCAAATCCTGAAGGGGCACGTTCATGTCGGCCTGGAAGGCTCGGGGTTCGTGTACGTTCGTGCCTGCGCCGCACTCGGCGAGTCCGGCGCGGCGACTATCAGCGGCTGTTCAAGATCGCGTCGAGCGCGCTCATGACGCTGTGGATCGAGCTCGGTCCTGTAAGGGGCTCCTGGCCATCGTGGCCTGGCCCACCAGCCATGGCTCGAGGGACGCTCGAGACCGGTCTCCCGAATTGGCCAAGCGACAGTATGAAACGACGCGGATACTCAGGCCAGAGTTGCCGCATGGACACGCCGAACCGCCTTCGCGGGAGCTAGATGCCGACCTCCGAGCCCCTCTCGGATCCGAGCAGCACGGCCACCCAGCGTGTGCCCGGGTCGGTGGCCAGCGCGATGCGGAACATCACGGTGAGCGGGACCGACAGAAGCATCCCGATCGGCCCGAGGACCCAACCCCAGAAGACGAGCGACACGAACACGACGAGGGTCGACAGCCCCACCCCTCGCCCCATCACGCGAGGCTCGATCAGGTTCGCCATCACGATGTTCACGACCAGATAGCCGAGGGCCACGATGAGCATACGCCCCGGCCCGAACTGGATCAGCGCAAGGAGCACGGCCGGGATCGCGGCGATGAACGAACCGATGTTGGGCACGAAATTGAGGACGAAAGCGAGCAGCCCCCAGAGCACGGGAAAGTCGACGCCGAGGATCGTGAGCCACAGGGTGACGCCCACGCCGGTCGCCAGACTGATCAGCGTCTTTAGCCCCAGATAACTCCGAATGCTGTTCGCCATCTCGGCGAAGTTGCTGCGGGCGAAACCCGCCTCGGTCTCGCCGAACGCCGCCAGGATCTTAGCAGGGAATCCCGACATCTCGAGCAGGATGAACACCATGGTGATGAGAATGAGGGCCCCGTTCGTGAGCACCTGCCCGAGACTGGTGATCAGCGTGCCGAACAGGCCGAACAACTGACCGGCGTCCAGGTACTGGAGCAGAAGCTCGTTCGAGATCTCCACGTTCATGTTCTGGAGCCAGGTCAGGCTCTGCAGCCAGGCCACGAGGGCCCCCTGCTGCGCCCGCAGACGCGCCTCGTAGCGCGGAATGGCGCGCGTAAAATCCACCAGAGACGTTCCGACCAGCCCCCCGATGACGGTTCCGATCGCGAGGATGACCAGTACAATCAGTACGACGGCGACTGGCTTCGGCACACGTCGTCGCTGGAGCCAGCCCAACGGCGTCGCGAACAGGATCGCCAGGAAGGCCGAGAACAGGAACGGCACGAGGAGACCGGACGCAGCACGAATGCCCGCCACGATGATGACGAAGGCGGCCAGGTTCAGCAGAATTCGGGATGCGCGATGCGGTTCGTCGGCCATGGCCACACGGTGCGGTCCGCCCACAGTCGCGGCAAGACCGGGGTAACGCCGGGACGCGCGTTGCAAGCGCCTCTGCGGGGCGGATAACTTGCTCGACGCGAGCCCCGAACCCCAAGGAGCCGTGATGTCCGAGAGAAAGATCCGCGTGCTGGTCGCGAAACCGGGCCTGGATGGTCACGACCGCGGTGCCAAGGTCATCGCCGCCGCCCTCCAGGATGGCGGCATGGAGGTGATCTACACCGGCCTCCACCAGACGCCCGAGATGATCGCGACCACAGCGCTACAGGAAGATGTGGATGTCGTCGCGTTGTCCATCCTGTCCGGTGCCCACATGACGTTGCTTCCGCGGGTGAAGGCGCTGCTCGACGAGAAAGGGTTGGGGGATGTCCTCGTCACCGGTGGCGGGATTATCCCCGATGAGGATATGGAGGAGCTCCAGCGGGTGGGCATCGGGCGTCTGTTCGGTCCGGGGACGGCGACCACCGAAGCCGTCGATTACATCCGGACCTGGTTCGATGAACAACGGACCGAGCGCGCCGAATGAAGCCTTCCCAAGAGCGATGCCGGTGAAGACCGATACCCGGATGGGTCGTCGGGTCGCCGAGCTGCGCGACCTGGAAGCGCGCCTGCGTCAGGGCGGCGGAGAGAAGCGGATCGCGCGGGAGCACTCGCGGGGCAAGCTGACCGCTCGCGAGCGGATCGAGCACATGCTGGATCCGGGTGGCGGTTTCCTCGAGGTCGGACTTCTGATGGCTCACGACCAGTACGACGGCCAGGCGCCGTCAGCCGGGGTCGTGACGGGCGTCGGCGAGGTAAGCGGTCGCGAGGTGGTGATCGTGGCCAACGACGCCACGGTGAAGGCCGGCAGCTGGTGGCCGGAGACGATCACCAAGATGCTGCGAGCGCAGGAGATTGCCATGCGCTGCCGCATCCCGATCATCTATCTGGTCGACTCGGCGGGCGTGAACCTGCCCTACCAGGGCGGTGTCTTCCCGGGCAAGTACGGTGCGAGCCGCATCTTCTATTACAACTCGATCATGCGGCACTACCTGGACGTTCCCCAGCTCTCGGCAGTCATGGGGCAGTGTATCGCCGGTGGCGCCTACCTGCCGGCCCTTTCGGACGTGATCGTAATGGTCGAGGGCTCGAGCTTCATGGGGCTCGGGGGACCGAACCTCGTGAAAGGTGCCACCGGCCAGGAGGTCGAGTCCGAGGAGCTGGGTGGCGCGCTCATGCACAATCGGATCAGTGGTGTCGCGCACTTCATAGCCAAGAACGACGAGGACTGCATTGAGCAGCTGCGCAAGCTCGTGGCCGAGCTGCCCGTTCCCGCCGGGGCGATGGTGCCCGATGAGCCGAGGCCTCCGAAGCGCCCGCCCGATGAGGCGTACGAGCTGATTCCCCCCGATCATCGTCAGCCCTACGAAATGGAGGCGCTGCTCGAGACCATCCTCGACGAGGGCGAGTTCGACGAGTTCCAGGCGGAATACGCCCCGGAGATGTTGACGGGTTTCGGACGGCTGGCCGGCTGGAAGGTAGGAGTGATTGCCAATCGGCGGGGGATGTTCCAGGACCCGCAGGGTCGTACACCCCGCTTCGGCGGGATTGTCTACGCCGACAGCGCCGAGAAGGTTGCCTACTTCATGGACGTGTGCAATCGCCACCACACGCCGCTCGTGTTCGTCCAGGACGTGAGCGGGTTCATGGTGGGACCGGAGGCGGAGCACTCGGGCATCATCCGCGCCGGCGCTCGAATGGTGGAATCGATGGCCACGGCGCGCGTCCCGAAGATCGTGCTGACGCTGAACCACGCGAGCGGCGCAGGCTACTATGCCATGGCAGGTCAGGGTTTCGACCCGGACTTCATCTTCTCGTGGCCGACGGGTCGCATGGGCGTGATGGAGGGAGAGTCGGCCGTGCGGGCAATTCACGGCCCAAAGATCGATCGAGCGGAGGCGACCGGAGAGCCACTGGACGACGAGACGATCGCCGCGATCGAGCACACACGGGGTGAATACGAGAAACAGCTGGACGCCACGTACGCCGCCGCCCGCGGCTTCGTGGACGCGATTCTGCCGCCCGAGGACACACGCGACGTTCTCGAGCTCGCGTTGCGCAGCGCGCTCAGAAACCCGGCTCCGCACATCGGACCGTTCACCTTGCCCGACCACGTCTGATCCGGATATGGAAGGAAGCCCGCGAGAGGAAGGCAGATCTCTGTTCGAAGGGTCGCAGCGCACGGTGCGCGTCGCGTCCGGTCAGGGCTTCTGGGGCGACTGGCAGGAGGCGCCGAAGCTCCAAGTGGAGCGCGGTCCGATCGACTATCTGATGCTCGACTATTTGGCCGAGATCACGATGTCGATCATGCAGAAGCAGCGCCTCCGGAACCCTGACGCCGGCTACGCACGCGACTTCGTCCCGCTCATCGAGGGGCTGGCGGCTGACCTCGTGGAGCGGGGGGTGCGGGTCGTGACGAACGCCGGCGGGGTGAATCCGGAGGCGTGCCGCATGGCGCTCGGAGAGGCCCTGGCCGACGTCCATCTGCCACGCCGACTGTGCGTCGGCACGGTGCACGGCGACGACCTGATGGAGCGTCTGGACGACCTGATCGCGTCCGGCCATCCGCTGCAACACATGGAGACCGGTGAGCCGCTGACGGCCGTGCGGGACCGCGTGCAGAGCGCCAACGCCTATCTCGGCGCCCGCCCGATCGTGGAGACCCTGCGTCGCGGGGCCGATGTGGTCGTGACGGGCCGGTCCACCGACACGGCGCTCACCTACGCGCCTCTGATCCACGAGTTCGGCTGGGGAGAGGAGGATTGGGACCTGCTCGCCGCGGGCGTCGTGGCCGGTCACATCAACGAGTGCGGTTGCCAGGCGGCTGGCGGGAACACGCTGGTCGACTGGCGCAACGTGGACCTCGTCACGCCGGGCTACCCGATCATCGAGGCGAGCGCCGATGGCAGCTTCCTCGTGACGAAGCACCCCGAGCTCGGCGGACGTGTGACGTGGGCCACGGTCACCGAGCAGCTCGTGTACGAGATGGGAGATCCGACCGAATACATCACGCCAGATGTCACCGCCGACTTCTCGACGATCAAGTTGAACGACCTGGGGGATGACCGCGTGCGCGTATCCGGCGTGAAGGGGCGTCCGCGCACCGAGAAGCTCAAGGTGTCGATAGCATACCACGACGGCTACAAGGCAGTCGGAGAGCTCACCTACGCCTGGCCCGACGCGTTCGACAAGGCGAAGCAGGCGGACGAAGTCCTGCGTGGTCGACTGAAATACCTCGGTCTCGGGTTCGACGAGATCCGTACGGAGTTCGTCGGGGCGGGTGCCTGTCACGGTCCGATGGCTGGAACGCCCTCGCCGGATCTGGCCGAGGTCACGCTCAGGGTGGGAGTGCGTGCCAAGGACAGCGCGATCGTGGACCGCTTCACGCGTGAGCTGGCCCCGCTGATTCTGGCTGGGCCGCCCTCGGTCACCGGTTTCGCGGGTGGTCGCCCCAGAGTCCAGGAAGTGATGGCCTACTGGCCCGCGCTGATCGACCGCCGTCTGGTGGAAGAGGGACTCCGGGTCGAGATGTCGGAGGTGGGAGCGTGAAGGTTCAACTGGGGCAGATCGCTTTCGCTCGATCCGGAGACAAGGGCGACACAGCCAACATCGGACTGATCGCGTTCCGACCGTCTCTCTACCCGATCCTCGTGCATGAGGTGACCGCGGAACGGGTCAGGAAACTGTTCGAGGGCATCTGCCATGGCGAAGTGGAGCGCTTCGAGCTGCCGAACCTCAACGCGCTGAACTTCCTGCTGCACGAATCATTGGACGGCGGAGGCACGGTTTCACTGATGCTCGACGCTCAGGGGAAGACCTTCTCGACCGCGCTTCTGCGGATGGAGATCGAAGTACCGGCGGAGGTTCTGGAGACGATCCCGGACGAAGGGCCGGTCGGCTAGCGGTTCCTGGCCCCGGCGGGGCGAAGGATGGAGCTCGTGTACGAACAGCTGCTCACACAGGTCGACGAGCGCTCCGGGGTCAACCGGATCGTCCTGAACCGTCCCGACCGTCGAAACGCGCTCAACGCGATGCTCGTGGCGGAGCTCAAGGACGCGCTAGCTCTGGCCGAGGCGGACGACCGGGTACGCGTGGTGGGGGTTTCCGGTGCGGGAACGGACTTCTGCGCCGGCGCAGATTTGCGCGAAGTCCAGGCATCCATCGAAGAAGGCGCCCTCGCCAGTCTGGCCGACGCCGAATCGCTGGGCGAGCTCTTGCTGCTGCTCCGACGAATGGAGAAGCCCGTGGTGGCACTGGTGCACGGGCGAGCGCTCGCCGGCGGGTGCGGTCTGGCCACCGCCTGCGATCTGATTCTCGCTTCGAAGGATGCGCGGTTCGGCTACCCGGAGGTGAAGTTGGGATTCGTACCGGCCATGGTGATGGCGGTCCTCCGGCGGTTGGTGGGGGAGAAGGTCGCCTTCGAGCTCATCGCGCTGGGTGATGTGATCGACGCGGACGAAGCCCGTCGGGTGGGCCTCGTGAACCGGGTGTACGCCTCTGACGAGTTCGAGGAGCGCGGAGAGGATTTTCTGGTACGCTTGGCGAGCCGGAGTGCCAGCGCGCTGGCACTCTCCAAACGACTTCTGTATCAGATCGACGGCGCGAGCTTCGAGTCGGCGATTCGTGCCGGCTCGCAGGTGAACGCCCTCGCGCGTCTGACTGACGATTGCCAGGACGGGATCCGGCGGTTTCTAGAACCGGATTGAACGACCGGCCGCGACACCCCGTTCGGGGCGCACCGGTCCTGCTGTTTCTGAGCGCGGGGCTGGTGGCGATCGCGATGTGGAGCGGTCGGCTGGGCTCACGTCAGTGGTCGGTGGCGCTCCTCGTGTTCGCCGCGCTGACGACAGGCGTGACGGGTGGGATCCTGTTTGCCGGGCTGTGGAGGTCTGGGGCTCGGGCGGACGACGGGTCCGACCTGACGCTGCTCCGTCGGCTGACCGGACCGGCCGGTGCGCTGCTGGTGTTTCTCGGCTGCGTCGCGTTCGCGGCCGTAGAGGCGCATGCGATAGGGTCGGGCCTGGGCGTGGGAGCGCCGGGTGCGACGGTGGCGCTCCTCGGCCCGCCCCTCGTGATTGGGGCTTTCGCATTGCGCCGCGCGCTTCGCGTCGACGTGTCGACGAAGGAAAGGGAAGAAAGAGATCAGGGAAGGAATGCTTGACGATTCATGAATAGCGAGCTGGCGAGTCGGGCGGAGAACGGGCACAGGGGATCGCCCCTCGTCTTCAGCGTCCTGGCCGTCGCAGCAGCCGTCGGTGGCGTGTATCTGATTGGCCTCGGCACCGCAGGCGGCATCTCAAGCGGTATCCTCCTGCTGATGGTGTCGCTGGCCAGCATGGCCGTGCTGCTTGGCGGCAGCACGTACGGGCCGGAGGTCGAGGGTCCACTCGACATGAGCACCCGGATCGGCCTCGGCCTGCTCGGTGGAATCCTCGGGGCCGCTCTCAGCGCCGCGGTCCAATGGGGATTCGCGCTTCTCCGGATTCCCCTGCTCTTTGGTGTGGTTCTGAGCGGTACGTTCACAGCCGAAGAAAGCGTTCTGCACCTGGTCAGCGGAGCGGTGTGGGGAGCGCTGTTCGGCATCCTTCTGCCGCTCGTTCCGGGTCGCACGGTCCCGTCGCGCGGTGCCATGTTCAGTCTCGTCCCCACCTTCTACGTACTCCTAAAGGTGCTGCCGTTCGATCGAGATGTCGGCTGGTTCGGCGCGGATCTGGGCTCACTCACGTTCCTGTTCGTGGCGCTCTTCAACCTCGTCTGGGGATTGGTGCCGGCCAGCACGCTCGCGTGGGGCGGGCGCACCGAGCTCGGGCCGGTGTCGCGTTATCTCGGCGAGCCGCCGGGCGCCTGAGGGCGAAGATGAACGAACCGACCTCGTCCTGGCGCTGGTGGCTGAACCTGCAGGTGGGCCTGGGCCTGGTGGGCGCCGGAGTTTGGCTTTCGGGCGCGGTGCTCGAACGCGACTTCGTAGCCGGCATCGGCTGCGGCCTGCTGATCGGGGCCGTCGCTCTCAGGATTGGCCGGAGCGCGGCACGCGACACCGACTGACAGACGAGCGTTTGACCAGCGCTTGATCCGCACTCCGATCGTGGGGTGTGCACGATCGTCCGCTCACCGAGGCGCAGCACGTGCTGCGCGAGTGCTTCGGATTTCCCGATTTTCGCCAGCACCAGAGATCGGTCGTGCGGGCCGCGCTGCAGGGCCGCGATGTCCTGGTCGTTCTCCCGACCGGGGCGGGGAAGTCCATCTGTTTCCAGGTTCCCGCCCTGGTGGATCCCGGGCTGACGATCGTCGTGTCGCCCCTCATTTCCTTGATGGAAGACCAGGTCGAACGTGCAGCACCCTCTGGATTGCCGGCCGCATCCCTCAGCTCGGTGCTCGGCCCGGGGAGACGCCGTCGGATTGAAGCCGACGTCGCCGACGGTCGTATCCGGCTTCTCTACGTGTCGCCCGAGCGGCTGGGGTCCGCCCGGTTCGCCGAGCTGATCCGACGCGTGAACGTCAGCCGCCTGGCTGTAGATGAAGCCCACTGCATCAGCGAGTGGGGACACGATTTCCGGCCCGCGTACCGGCGCATCGCGTCGTTTCGGCGCGCCATCGGGACGCCGCCTCTGATCGCGCTGACGGCCACGGCCACACCCGCCACCCGAGCCGACATCGTAGCCAACCTCGCGTTGGTGGACCCGATTCAGGTGGTCGACAGCGTCGACCGACCGAACCTGCACTGGGCTGCGGTGCGGGTCCGCTCGCTCGCGGACGGGGTCCCGGAAGTCGGGGCGCGGGTCGCGAACGGAGGCGGACAGGCGCTCGTGTACGTGCAGACCCGGCGGAGCGCCGAGCGGCTAGCGGAGGCGCTACGGTGTCTGGGCTTCGCCGCGGCCTCGTATCACGCCGGCATGTCGGCTGATTCCAGAGATCGTGCCCAGCGCGCGTTCGTGGACGGAAGTGCCCACGTCGTTTGTGCGACCAACGCGTTCGGAATGGGGATCGACCACGCCCACGTGCGCACGGTTTGTCACCTGGGGGTCCCCGGCTCGCTGGAAGCGCTAGTGCAGGAGTCGGGTCGGGCGGGTCGCGACGGGAGGCCGGCCTACGGCACGCTGATCAGCTACCCGGGCGACTTTGCATTGCAGAGAAGCTTCGTGCGGCGTGACCGGCCGACCTCCCATCAGGACCGAGTGAGGAGGCGAGCCCTGACGCGGTTGAACGCGGTCCGCCGCTATCTGAGTACTCGCCGCTGCCGGCGTGAGTTGATCGCCGATTATTTTGGCGAGCCGGCGCCCGTCTGCCGGGGCTGCGACCGCTGCCCTCAGCCGCCTTCGAGCGGCACGAGGTCCGAGGCAGCGAAGCCGTACTCCTCGTCTACCGCGAACTCGATGTAGTCAATCTGAACCGACGTCGGGTACCCACGGACCGGATCGTACTGAGCCTCGAGCGAATGTGCCTCCCGGTCGATGGCGTCCTGGATTACATCGAAGAGTCCGTCTACCGTGCGCAGCTGACCCAGCCGAGGTTGGACGACCGCGGTGCCATCGTCTTCGTAAGTCGCAGACGCCACCTGGCCATCAACCACCTCGATTACCACGGGACGGAGCGTCTCCGGGCCGCAGAAGCAGAACTCGCGCAACGTGTACCGGTAGTCCGCGATCGATGACGCGGTCCAGCGCGCACGACTCGTATCGAGGGCTTCCTGCTCGGGGGCGAGAGGATCAGAACAGCCGAGGCCCGGCAACAGCCAGAGCGTGAGCGCGACGACGCTCGGCCTGACGACTCGGATCGACCGTCCGGCGGTGTGTGCCATACGACCTGTGGCGCCGGTTCCTCTCATCCGGATTATCCGAATCCTCCGAATCACTCCACTGTGCTCCTGTGCTGATCCACGAATCGTATCACAGCCGTCACCAGGTCTGTGGCAGCTTGGGGCAGCCGAGCCTCACTTCCGGCCACAGAGTGCTGGCGCTCCTGGTCAGAGTAGTTGAGCACGTAGTAGAACTGGTCGCAACACTCCACACCGTACTCGTCTTCGAGTTGCAGGAACCCGCGTTCGGCAAACAGGGCACCGAGCTCCCTCCACGCGCTGTCGTCAAACGAGCCCAGCGTCTCGCCCGGCTGCCAGTCGCAGTTGAATTGACGCTCACAGCCGTCTCCAATGATCGTGCCGCTGCCACCGTCGATGGTCACGCCCCAGGCGACCCCGGCGAACCCGCCACTCACTCCCAGTGAGATGGTTGCCTCGGAGGCAGGCACCCACAGCTCCTCGGAGCAGGCCGACAAGAAGAGGAGAAACGGGACAAGTACCCATGCCGTGCGCATGCCCGCTATACACGCCACGGTCGACGAGGCTCCGAACGCCGACGAGCCGTTTCTGACCGGTACGACGCGGCGTAGTTTCAGCGCTCCGGCGAGGAGGAAACAGAGGACCTCGCCGAACGTACTCGAGGGGGCTGAGACGCCGACAAGACACCTCTCGACGCAGACGAGATACCGACGGAAGAGCCATGCACGACCTCGATCTATATCTGGAAGACCATCATAGGATGATGCGCGATACGGTCCGCGAGTTCGCGGAAGCGGAAATCGCGCCGATTGCGGCTCAATTCGACGAGAGCGAGGAATTCCCGTGGGAGAGCGGGGCGAAGATGGCCGAGCTCGGACTGTTCGGGATCGCGATCGAAGAGGAATACGGCGGCGCCGGAATGGACCTGCTGGCGAATACGATCGCCGGCGAAGAGCTCGCGCGGGTGGACGCGAGCCATTCGATCATGGTGGGAGCGAACTCCTCTCTGGCCTGCACGCCGATCCAGCGCTGGGGGACGGAAGAGCAGAAGCAGAAGTACCTCCGACCGCTGGCCAGCGGACAGGTGCTGGGCGCGTTCGGCCTCACCGAGCCGGGCTCGGGTTCGGACGCCAGCGGGATGCTCACCGTCGCCGAGAAGAAAGGCGACCGCTACGTCCTGAATGGCCAGAAGACGTGGATCACGCACGCCGGAGTCGGCGAGGTGTTTGTCGTGGCCGCCCTGACTTCACCCGACCAGGGTGCAAGCGGCATCACGGCGTTCATCATGACGAAGGAAACCTGCGATCTCGAGTCGGCACAGGCGGTCGGCTTCGGACACAGTGAGGATCTCGAGCCGATGCCAGGATTCACCTCCGGCCAGAAGCTGCACAAGCTCGGCTGGAACGCCTCCGATACACGAGAGCTCATCATGCAAGACGTGGAGGTGCCCGAAGAGAACGTGCTCGGCGAGGTGGACAAGGGGTTTCCCGTGTTCCTGGACACCCTGGACGGCGGGCGCGTCGGGATTGCGGGCCACGCCGTAGGAATCGCCCAGGGAGCTCTGGAACTGGCCGCACGATACACAGGCGAACGTGTGCAGTTTGGCCAGCCGGTGCGCGATTTCCAGGGTGTGCGCTTCATGCTGGCGGAGATGGCCACGAAGGTCTACGCTGCTCGCCTAATGACATATCATGCGGCCCATCTCCGCATGAACGGCAAGCCGCACAAGGCAGAAGCCTCGATGGCCAAGCTGTACTCGTCGGAGGCGGCCATGGACGTGGCAACGAAAGCCGTTCAGCTGCACGGGGGTTACGGTTACTCCCGCGAGTACGCGGTCGAGCGGATGATGCGGGATGCGAAGATCACGGAGATTGGCGAGGGAACGAGCGAGATTCAGAAGATCGTGATCGCCAGGGAGCTCATCCAGGCGCTCGGCGACGCGTAAGCTGGCGGCACGAAGCTCGCAGTGGCAGAGCGCCGAACGTACATTGAGTTACGGCGTGGCCCCGCGCACACGCGGGAGGCGACGCCACCGTTCACACGTGCCGAAAGCGTTAACGCTGCACGGTATGCACGGATAAAAGATCGGGCGGTATCGGGAGATGCCTGCCGCGATTCGCGAAAAATCGCCTAGCTGGACACCTGGTACATGCGAGGCACCCAAACGGCCGCACCGGATGCGCTGATGTCCGGAGCGGACGGCGGCGCATAACGTGCGCCGCGAAATCGTCGTCAACGACGCCGGATACGATACGCGAGTCGCCCTGCTGGAGGACGGCAAGCTCGTCGAACTGATGCACGAGCGGCCGGACCAGAGGGGGATGGTGGGCGATATCGTCCTCGGGAAGGTCGAGGCGGTAGTCCCCGGTCTGCAGGCCGCGTTCGTCGATATCGCGTCCGAGAAGTCTGCCTTCCTGCATGCGTCCGACCTCGCTGAAGCCGAGATCGAAGACGACGGCAACGGTGACCGGCGCTCCCGTCGCTATCAACCCATCCAGGACGTCGTCACTCAGGGCCAGGATCTCCTCGTCCAGGTGACAAAGGAGCCGATCGGCACGAAGGGAGCCCGCGTCACGACCCAGGTATCGCTGCCCGGGCGTTTCCTCGTCTTCATGCCGTTAAGCTCGAACGTCGGCATTAGCCGAAAGATAGAGGATCGCGCCGAGCGGGCGCGCCTGCGCACCATGGCGCGGGAGCTGCTGAACGGCGACGAGGGCGGCGTGATCGTGCGGACGGTGGGAGCGGAGCTGGACCGCGAGATGTTCGAGCGCGAGCTCCAGTCGCTCCAGAAGACCTGGAAGAAGGTCGAACGCCGTGCCCGCAGCGCAAAGGCACCGGCCTGTGTGCACGAAGAGGCGCAGCTCACCTCCGGGATCATCCGAGACCTGTTCAGCCAGAAGGTCGACCTCCTTACGGTGGATTCGTCGGAGCTTGCCCAGCAGATCCGATCGTACCTCGGGCAGGTGGACCCCGAGCTCGTGGACCGGGTCAAGCACTACCGCGGAAAGACGCCGATCTTCGACGAGTTCGGAATCGAGGAGGAAATCCGCCGTGCCTTCCGACGCAAGGTGGAGCTGCCTTCGGGGGGACACATCGTCATTGAGCAGACCGAGGCGATGGTCTCGATCGACGTGAACACGGGTAAGTACACGGGCAGAAAAGACCCGGCCAAGACGATCCTGCGCACGAATATGGACGCAGCCGTCGAGATCTGCCGGCAACTGAGGCTACGCGATGTAGGTGGCCTCATCGTGGCCGACTTCATCGACATGGATGACACGGCGGACCGCGATCGGGTCCTTCAGCAGATGCGCACCCATATCGGTCGCGATCGCGCACGCACGAAGATCTTCCCGATATCAGACTTGGGCCTGATGGAGCTGAGCCGGCAGCGGGTGCGCCCCAGCCTCCATCAGACACTGATGAACGAGTGTCCGTTCTGTCGGGGCAGCGGGCTGATTCTCTCTCCGGATACGGTCGTACGGATGATCGAGCGCTCCCTGCGCCGCGCGGCGTCCATTGAACAGCACCGCATGCTCACGATCGTCGTTCACCCATCCGTCGCGCTCTATCTGCTCGAGAAGGAGCGAAGCTTCCTGCGTGAGCAGCAGAGTGCCGGCCGGCTGGAACTGGACGTCCGCGATGATCCGCTGCTGGGTCTCGACGAATTCCGTCTGCTCGCCGGGCCGGCGGACACCGACGTCACCTCGAAGTACGGGGTGCGGTAGAGGTAAGGAGTGCGCTAAGAAGTAAAGCTACGCACCGCCGCGGCTCGCCGCGATTTGATTTGACGAGTGGAGAAGTGGCCGGTACCTTTCTCGGCTATCGAAACTACGCATTCAATCCGACGGATCAAGTTTCATGTACGCGATCTTTCGCGCCAAAGGCATGCAGTTCCGGGCCGAACCGGAGGCAACCCTCCGTATTCCGAGCCTCGAGGCGGAGCCAGGTGAGGCGGTCACGTTCGACGAAGTCCTGCTCGCCGAACTAGAGGGCCAACTGCAGGTGGGAACGCCGTCCCTGTGGGGCGCGAGCGTATCCGCCACGGTCGTGCGTCACGGCCGCGGCGAGAAGATCGTCGTGTTCAAGCGCAAGCGGCGGAAGGGTTATCGCCGAAAGCAGGGACACCGCCAGGGCTTCACGGAAGTGAAGATCGTGGGCATCGATGTACCTACCGGTGCCGCCAAGGCGGCGAAGAAGACGGCGACCAAGAAGCCCGCGCCGCCCGTCGAGAAGCGCGAGCCGGAAGCCAAGAAGCCGGCCGCGCCCGCCGAGAAGCCCAAACCGGAAGCCAAGAAACCGGCTCCCAGGGCGAAGAAACCGGCTCCAGCAGCCAGGAAGCCGGAACCCGCCCCCGCGGCGGACGTACTTATCACCGATGCGGCGCGTCAGCTCGCACAGGCGCACGGCATCGATATCGGCTCCGTCAAGGGGAGCGGGAAGGACGGCCGCATCCTGAAGAGCGACGTCGACAAGGCGATCAAGGCCAGTCAGTCTGGCAAGGAAGAGTCGTAATCATGGCGCACAAGAAGGGAGTCGGGTCCAGTCGAAACGGGCGTCGCAGCAACCCGAACTACCTCGGGGTGAAGCGGTACGGCGGCGAGCGGGTACTCGCCGGCAACATCCTGGTTCGGCAGCGGGGAACCCGGATTCACCCGGGACGCAACGTGGGTCGTGGGGGTGATGACACGCTCTTCGCTCTCGCCGATGGCTTGGTGGAGTTCTCGACGGGTCGCGGTGGCCGCAAGTACGTGAGCATCGAGTCCGTTTAGCGGCGGTAGACGCCGCTGACGAGCCGAAATGCCAAGAGGCCCCGATCTGGTGACCGGGGCCTCTTTCGCATCCGGCGCCGATTTGCTGCTGCCGCGCCTTCAAACCTGCACTCAGCGCCCCTTGAATTCCGCCTTTCGCTTCTCGAGGAAGGCGCTCACCCCCTCGTCCATGTCCTCGGTGGAGAAGAGGAGCGAGAACCAGCCGCGCTCGAACTTGAGCCCCTCGTCGAGAGGTGTGCGGCGCGCCGCCAGGATGCACTCCTTCGCGGCCTGCAGGGCGATCGGGCTGCGCGATCCGATGTTCGCCGCGAGCTCCAACGTTCTGTCGCGCAGCTCAGCCTGTGGGACTGCCTCTTCCACAAGGCCGATCTCGGCCGCTTTCTCCCCGCTGATCATCTCGCCGGTCGTGATCAGTCGCATGGCCCAACCCTCGCCCACGAGCCGGGGGAGCCGTTGTGTTCCTCCGCCACCGGGGATCAGACCCAGGTTGATTTCCGGCTGGCCGATACGGGCGTTCTCGGCCGCCACGCGCATGTCGCATCCCATGGCGAGCTCGCAGCCACCGCCGAGACAGAACCCGCTGATCATCGCGATGATGGGCTTGGGGAAACTCTCCACTGCCGCGTAGATATTGCCCGCCTGCATGCTGCGGTACTGTTCGACTGGTGCCGCGTCCTTGAACTCGCCGATGTCGGCGCCGGCGATGAACGCCTTGTCACCCGCTCCTGTGAGCACCACCACGCGCACGTCGTCGTCAGCCGCGAGCGTGTCCAGCGCGGCCAGGAGAGCGCGGCGCACCTCCTGGTTCAGGGCGTTCATCTTGTCGGGCCGATTTATGGTGAGCAGCGCGACGTGGTGATCCAGTCTTTCCGTCAAGAGGACATTGCCCATCGTGTATCTCACTCCTCCCAGCGATAGAAGCCTTCGCCTGTCTTCTTCCCCAGCTTTCCTACCTCGACCATTCGTTCGAGCAGAGCGGGTGGCCGAAACCGCTCCGAGCCGAGCGCTCGCTCTAGGTATCTGGCGATGTCGAGCCGGACGTCGAGCCCGACCAGGTCCGTGAGACGCAACGGACCCATCGGGTGGCGATAGCCGAGCGTCATTGCCGTGTCGATGTCCTCGGGCGAGGCCACGTTCTCTTCGACCATGCGGATCGCCTCGAGGCCGAGCGCGATCCCGAGCCGGGAGGAGGCGAATCCGGGCGAGTCCGTCACCACGATCGGTGTCTTGCCCAGCGCTTCGGCCAGTTCTCTGGCCCTCTCCACCGTCTCGTCGGAAGTGAGCTCTCCGCGCACGATCTCGATCAGCGCCATGATGTGCACGGGATTGAAGAAGTGCATGCCCACGATCCGTTCCGGCGCCGGGACCGCCTCGGCTATCGACGTCACCGACAGAGACGACGTGTTGGTGGCCAGCAGGGCGTCGGTCGCCACGTGCCTCGCTACCTCAGCCAGAAGCTCACGCTTCAGTTCGAGGTTTTCCGGCACGGCCTCGATCACCGTGTCCGCCCCACCCGACATCTCTTCCAGATCGGACGACGACTGTACGCGCGCCAACGCATCGGCGCGCTGCTCCGCCGTCACTTTGCCCAGCTCGACGCCCTTGTCGAGGTTGGCTCGGATCCGGTCCACACCGACCGCGAGCGCCTCATCGCTCACGTCGAACAGGTGAATCGTATAGCCGGCGAGAGCTGCGACCTGTGCGATTCCGTGCCCCATGGTGCCGGCACCCAGCACCGCGACGGTGGAACGCCCTCCTTGCTCGCTCACCACTCGCCCTCCGCGGACCACGGAGCCCGACGCCTCCCGACCGGACGCCGCCGCACGACCGCGATCGCATCGAAGCCCAGTTCTTCGGCCAGCGCGTTCGCCACGACGTTATCCGAGGCGAGGAACAGCCTCATTTCGGTCATCCCCTTCTCGCGGGCCCAACGGGTAGCGGCTCGCAAGAGACGCTTCAGGTTGCCACGTCGCCTCGCGTCGGGACGGATGAACGGCGTCTGGATTCGTGCGTAACGAGATGGCAGAAAGTACGGAGCGTTGCGTTCCAGCATGCAGACGATCATGCCATCCAGTCCGCCATCCGCCCGTGCGAGCACGAAGATCGCGGAGTCCGGGCTTTCGATAAGCCCTGCGAACGTCTCCCGTCGTCGGGCGAGCCCATCCGGGGCAAGGCGGCGATACGGAGAGTTTCGATGGTGCGCCCGAAGGTAATGCGCCCACAGGGCGACGAGCTCGTTCAGGTCTTCTGCCGTTGCAAGTCGAATCATCGGTTGTCGGGTCATGGCCCTGTTCCGCCAGCTCTACTCCGCGCGTTCGGCGCGCGGAAGTCGGGGGTCCGCTTCTCCACGAACGCGCGGACTCCCTCACGGGCCTCGGCCGACTCGAAGCACGCGCGCTGTGCAGAGACTTCGTAGTCGAGCATTTCTTCCAGAGTGGCGCCCAGACTGCGGTGCACGGCCGCCTTGGCCAGTCGAACGGCCAGCCGGGGCTTGGCAGCGAGGCGATCCGCCAGCTCGCGAGCCTCGGGCATAAGCCGGTCGGGCGGGACCACGCGGTTGAAAAGACCAATGCGTTCCGCCTCAGGCGCCTCGACCATATCGGCCAGTAGAAACAGCTCCGCGGCTCGTCCCTGACCCACTAGGCGCGGGACGATAAACGTGCCGCCCCAATCGGGGTGCAGTCCGATCCGGTTGAAGGTCTGGCCGATGGAGGCGGTTTCCGCCGCGATTCGCAGGTCGCACGCGAGGGCCAGATTGGCGCCACCGCCGGCCGCCGGACCGTTGAGCGCCGCGATGACCGGCTTCGGCATGGACACGATATGTCGCACCACGCGCCGGCCCGCCTCGACCAGGGCCGTGGCCTCGTCGATGTCGCCGGACTCCAACAGCCGGTCGAGATAGGTGACGTCGGCTCCCGCGCAAAACGCTCTGCCGGCGCCCGTCACGATGACGGCGCGGACGTCGTCATCGTCGCCCAGCCGGGCCAGACCGTCCGCGATCTCGTCGCGCATCGAGCCGATGAACGCGTTCAGCCGTTCCGGCCGGTTCAGCGTGAGGGTCCCGACTGGTCCGTCGACCTCGACAAGTACGTGCGATTCGCTCAGCCTTCCGCTCCGTCTTCCAGATGAACGATCGTGGCGATGCCCTGTCCGACACCGATGCACATCGTGACCAGACCGGTCCGGGCTTCGCGACGCCGCATCTCATGGAGGAGCGAAGTAAAGAGCTTGGCGCCGGTGCAGCCCAGTGGATGCCCGAGAGCGATCGCCCCGCCATTCACGTTCACGCGCTCCGGATCCAGCCCCAGCTCACGCACGCAGGGGAGAGCCTGCGCGGCGAACGCCTCGTTCAGCTCCACCAGGTCGATATCCGCGGCCGTCAATCCCTCGCGCTCGAGCACCTTCCTCGTCGCCGGGATCGGTCCCAGGCCCATGCGTGCGGGATCCACGCCGGCGACCGCCGAGGCCCCGATGCGGGCGAGTGGGCGGACCCCCAGCTCCCGGGCCGCGGACCGGCTGGCCAGGAGCACGGCCGCAGCACCGTCGTTAATGCCCGAAGCGCTCCCGGCGGTGACCGTGCCTCCCTCGCGGAACACCGGCCGCAGGGCCGAGAGCTTCTCTGCACTCGTGTCCGGTCGTGGATGTTCGTCCGTGTCCACCACGGTCGTCTTGCGACGCCCCACCGGCGCTTCGATCGGAACGATCTCGTCCTGAAAGCGGCCCTCCTGGATCGCGCGAGCCGCCCGGCGCTGGCTCTCCAGGGCGAAGGCGTCCTGCTCCTCTCGTGACACGCCGTGCTCCTCGGCCACGACCTCGGCCGTTTCGCCGAGTGAGATCGTCCACTCGGCCGGCATGTTCCGATTCACGAACCGCCAGCCCAGGACCGTGTCCGCCGCTTCCGGGACCCCGCGCGAGAAGCCCGTGGCGGGCTTCATGAGCACCCAGGGCGCCCGAGACATGCTCTCCACCCCGCCCGCGATGAACACGTCCCCCTCGCTGGCACGGATCGCATGCGCGGCGGAGACGATGGCTTGCAGACCCGAGCCGCACAGCCGATTCACGGTCTGCCCGGCGACCTGGATGGGGAGCCCGGCCAAGAGAGCGGACATGCGGCCCACGTTGCGGTTGTCCTCGCCCGCCTGGTTGGCACAACCCATGATCACGTCCTCGACCCGGTCGGGTGGGACCCCGGTGCGTTCCACGAGCGCTTCCATAACCCGCGCCAGAAGATCGTCGGGCCGGACTCCCGCGAGTGCACCGCCATGACGACCGACGGGGCTGCGCAACGCACCGAGAACGACAGGATCGCGATCCATCAGTCCAGTGCGACCCACACGCTCTTCGTCTGCGTGTACTCGTGTAGCGCGTGCTCGCCGAGGTCGCGACCGAACCCCGACTGCTTGTAGCCGCCGAACGGTGATGCGCTGTCGAAGCGGTTGTACGTGTTGATCCATACGGTGCCCGCGTTCACCTCGCGGGCGAACCGGTGGGCCTTTCCGATGTCCCGCGTCCACACGCCGGACGCGAGGCCGAACAGCGTGCGATTCGCCTTCGCGATCGCCTCGTCGACATCCTTGAAGGGCTGCACGGCGAGGACGGGACCGAAGATCTCTTCCCGGGCGATCGTCATCTCCTCGGCGACCTCGTCGAAGATCGTAGCCTCGACGAAGTAGCCCTTGCCGTCGACCTTCACTGCCTCGCCTCCCGTTCGCAGACGGGCCCCTTCCGACTTGCCGGCCTCGATATAGCCGAGCACCCGCTCCTGCTGCTCGCTCGACACGAGAGGTCCCAGCCGGGTCTTCGGCTGCGTCGGGTCACCCGGGACCATCTTCGCGGACCCAGCGAGCAGACGCTCCATGAGCTCGTCCTGCACGCTCTCCTCCACGAAGAGTCGGGAGCCCGCTGCGCATACCTCGCCCTTGCCATAGAAGATTCCTGTCATGGTCCCGCGCGCCGCGGCATTGAGGTCGGCATCTGCGAACACCACGTTGGGCGATTTCCCTCCCAGCTCCAGGGACACCTTCTTCAGACTGCCGGCGGCGGACCGCATGATCTCGCGTCCGGTCTCAGTGGAGCCGGTGAAGGCGATCTTGTCCACGCCTGGGTGCTCGACGAGGGCCTTGCCGGTCACCGGCCCTCGGCCGGTCAGGACGTTGAGGATGCCGGGCGGGAACCCCGCGTCCAGAGCCAGCTCACCGAGCAGAAGTGCGGTGAGCGGCGTCTCCTCCGCGGGCTTGAGGATGACCGCATTCCCGCACGCCAGAGCCGGAGCCACCTTCCACGAGGCGATCGACAGGGGAAAGTTCCACGGGACGATCGCGCCCACGACCCCGACCGGCTCGCGCAGCGTGTAGTTGAAGAACGGACCCGAGACGGGGATCGTGTCGCCGGTCAGCTTGTCGGCCCAACCCGCGTAGTAGCGATAGTTCTGCACGACAAAAGGCAGATCGATCTTAGCCGACTCGAAGCTGGGCTTGCCGTTGTCCAGCGTCTCGATCTCCGCCAGCCCGGCCGTGTGTTCCTCGATGAGGTCGGCCAGCTTCCAGAGCAGGGAAGCGCGGTGGTGCGGATCCATGTCCCGCCACTCCGACCGCTCGAACGCATCGCGCGCGACACGTACGGCCTCGTCCACCTGGCCCGCGCCGGCCTCCTCCACCTCCGCGATCGTCTCCTCGGTCGCCGGGTTGATGGTCGCGAACCGATCGGCACCGGCCGTCCACTCGCCGCCGATCAGCAGCTCGGTACGAAGCTTCATTTCCGGACTCACTCTCCGGCGAACTCGGGCGCGCGCTTCTCCATGTAAGCCGCGAGTCCCTCCTTCGCGTCCTCGGACTGGAAGAGGAGCTGCTGCAGCTCTCGCTCGATCGCCAGGCCCTCAGAGAAGGGAACCTCGACCCCGCTGCACACGGCGCGCTTGATGCGACCCACCGCCCGGGATGCCTTGTGCGGCGGCGTGAACTGACGGGCGTACTCCATGACCTGCTCGAAGAACGCGTCTGGCTCGGCGTCGATGGTTTGGTTCACGAGGCCCAATGCCTGTGCTTCCTCGAAGTCGAACGTGCGACCCTCGGCCATCAGCTCGATCGCCTTGGATTTCCCGAGCAGACGGCCGAGGCGCTGCGTGCCCCCCGTGCCCGGGAGCACGCCCAGATTCACTTCCGGCAGTCCGGTCTTCCCGCCACCCTTACGGGCGAGCCGCAGATCGCAGGCGAGCGCGATCTCGAGACCGCCGCCCACGGTATGGCCGCACAACGCGCCGATCACCAGCTTCGGGGTCTGCTCGAGCCGGTTCAGCGTTTCGTTCGCGTGCAGGCAGAAGAAGTACTTGAAGTACGGGTCCGAGGTCTGGAGCATGTTGATGTTGGCGCCTGCCGAGAAGAACTTGTCGCCCGCGCCGCGTAATACGATCACGTGAACGCTCTCATCGAAGCGCGCGTCCAGAATCGCGATGTCCATTTCGCGCATCATCTCGTGCGTGTACGTATTGGCAGGCGGATCGTCCATCGTGATGGTGGCGACGCCGTCTGTAACGTCGTACCGGATCAACGTGTCAGGCATTTCGGACCTCTTCTGTTCAGGTTGTGGCGGAAGTCGCGTAAGGCGAGTCCTTCCCGACGGATCGTCGGTTTGGCTACCCGCGAGACCGGCAAACTATCTCGCCGCCTCCGCGCCCGACAAGCGAGCGAGCTTGGCCTCGTCACGGCCGCACGGTTGTACGCGGCGAGCTGCCTGGTGAGGCGCCCGTGGTATTGAGAAGAGCGGGGCTCACGATCCTGGCTGCCACCGTACTGGTGGACATGATCGGTTTCGGGATCGTGTTGCCCCTCCTGCCGTTTTACGCGGAGTCGATGGGTGCCACGCCGTTCGCCGTCACCCTGATCATCGCTTCCTTCTCGGCCACACAGCTCGTGGCTGCTCCCATCTGGGGACGTGTCTCCGATACCCGGGGGCGTCGCCCGTTGCTGATTGCGGGGCTGTTCGCTTCGGCCGTCTCCTACCTGATCTTCGCCCTCGCCGACTCCCTGGCCGTGCTGCTCCTCAGCCGTGTCGCCGCGGGAGCTGCCGGTGGCACGATCTCCGTCGCACAGGCCTACGTGGCAGACTCGACGGAAGGATCGAAACGAGCGCAGGGTCTCGGGCTGATCGGCGCGGCAGCGGGCCTCGGTGTGATGCTGGGTCCGGCGATAGGCGGCTTCTTCAGCCAGTGGGGGCTGGGGGTGCCCGGCTTGGTGGCGGCTGGGCTGTGCGCGACCAACGGTGCGGCTGCCGTGTTCTTCCTGCCCGAGTCGCGGCACTTCGAAGGACCGGCTCGCGCCGCGCGCGAGGGACAGGCCCGCTTGAGCGTGCTCGCGGCGATTCGTGCCCTCCTCGGGTCCATGACGCGCTACCCGCTGTCGCTCCTGCTGAGCGTTTACTACCTAGCCATCTCCTCTTTCGGGGCGATGACGTCTGTGCTGGCCCTCTACCTCGAGCGTGCCTTCGAAATGAACGCGTCCGATATGGGGATCGTGTTCACAATGGCTGGCGCGGTGACGGTCGTCGTGCGTGGAGCGGCGATCGGGCGGATCGTGCGCCGGATCGGCGAGCCGATGACCGTTCGCATCGGCTGTGTGATCCTTACGCTGAGCCTGTTGGGAATCCCGCTCATGCCCAGCCGCTGGTGGTTGGGTGTGTTCGTCCCGCTTTTCGCACTTTCCACCGGCATCACCTTCCCATCGTTGGCCAGTCTGGTTTCGCGAGCCACGGATACACAGTCGCAGGGCTCCATCCTCGGCGGCAGCCAGCTCGTGGGCGGCCTGGGGCGCGTCGTGGGGCCGATCTGGGCGGGCCTGCTCTTCCAGCACTTGAGCATTACCAGCCCGTTCTTCGTGGCGGCGATCTTCGTGGTGCTGGGCTTCCTGCTATCGCTTCGCCTTCCGTCCGTCGAGCGAATCGAGCAAGCGGCAGCCGAGCCCAGCGGAGGCGTCGGGTGAGTCGACCCGAACGGGCCCGGCTTCTGCGCTTTGTCGCCAACGTGCGAGGGGACGAAGTGTCCGCCCTGCTCGAGCGTCCCGAAGACGCCCGCTGGCTGCTGGTTTTCGGTCACGGGGCAGGAGCCGGGATGCGGCACGAGTTCATGGAGGGGATGACGCGTGCGCTGAGCGCTCACGGTGTGGCGACCCTGCGCTACCAGTTCCCCTACATGGAGGCGGCCCGACGCGCTCCCGACACGGCGAAACGGCTCGTCGGCGGCAAGTCGATGGGCGGGCGCATGGCTTCGACCGCGGCATCGCAGGCGAAGCTGCCCGGCGTGCAGGGTCTGGTCTTCTTTGGCTTTCCGCTGCACGCCGCCGGCCGGCCGTCCCTGGATCGAGCTACGCACCTGCGGGACGTTCGACTTCCACTGCTCTTTCTGCAGGGGACACGCGATCGACTGGCCGAGCTCGAGCTGGTCCGCGCCGTGTGCGATGGCCTCGGGAGCAACGCGACCCTGCATGTGGTCCAGGACGGCGATCACTCCTTCAACGTCCTCAAACGGACAGGGCGCAGCGAGCAGGAGGTCCGAGAGGAGCTGGCCGCTACGGTGGCTCGCTGGGCCGAACACACCGTTCGAGGGAATACACGGGAGGGTGCTGACAAGTAGCGATCAGTGCTCCGCACGGCTTACCTTTCACCCATGATTGACTACCGCACCTCGGGTCTGGGTGCCGGCGGCCCGCTGCTGCTGGGTGTGGCGCTGGTGCTGGCGTCACCGACCGTACTGGAGACCGCCCCCTCGTCCCCAGAGCGCACACTCGTGCTTGAACAGGAGCGAGATGGGACGCTCGTCTATCTCGTACCGGTCACAGGGACAATCGAACTGGGCCTGTCGCCGTTCATCGAGCGTTCGCTGGGAGAGGCGGCCGAGGCAGGTGCCGTCGCCGCGGTCCTCGACCTCGACACACCGGGTGGCCGGATCGACGCTGCGTGGGAGATCATCGATGCTGTGCGTGATGCGGCCATCCCGGTCTACGCCTATGTGAACCGCCGGGCGCTCTCCGCAGGGGCGATGATCGCGCTGGCCGCGGATGGATTGTACATGCGGCCGGGCTCGACGATCGGCGCTGCCACCCCTGTCACAGGCGAGGGCGAGAAAGCGTCCGAGAAGATGGTGAGCGCGTTGCGCTCCGAGTTCCGCGCCCTCGCGGAGGAGCGTGGCTTCGACCCACGCATCGCCGAGGCGATGGTAGATGAGACCATCGAAATCCCGGGAGTCATCGAGGAGGGCAAGCTTCTCACCCTGACGACGGAAGAGGCCCTGGAGCTGGGGGTCGCCACCGGGGAGGTGGAGGACTATCCTGCGCTCCTCGAAGCAGTCGGCGTGAGTGCGGGCGCCGTGACCCGCGAGATGCAGTCGAACTGGGCCGAGAGCCTGGTCCGGTTTCTTACCAACCCCGCCGTTGCACCGCTGTTGCTGAGCCTCGGCTTTCTGGGTCTGCTGATCGAGCTGAGGACTCCGACGTTCGGTCTCGCCGGCGGTGTCGGGCTCGTCTGTCTCGCCGCCTTCTTCGGGGCGCGGCTGATCGTCAACCTCGCCGGCATCGAGGAGATTCTGCTCCTGGGAGCCGGGGCACTGTTGATACTGCTTGAAGTGCTGGTGATTCCGGGCACCGGACTGGCCGGGGCGCTCGGCGGGGCGGCCGTCATCGGGAGCGTCGTGATGAGCATGCTGGGCAGTTTTCCGACCTGGGGAGCGGTCCTGGAAGCGAGCGCCTGGGTGATGCTGTCTCTGATCATTGTGGCGCTGGCCGCGTTCGGGATCCTCCGCTATCTGCCGCACAGCCGGGCCCTGTCCGGCATCTTTCTCAAGAGCGCGACCACCAGGGAAACCGGCTACCTGTCGGCTCCGGAGCGCGACGATTTGGTCGGCCAGGTCGGCCGCGCGATCACCGATTTGAGACCTGCGGGCACCGCACTGTTCGGAGACGAGAGAGTAGACGTCGTGACCGAGGGCCCGTGGATCGAGGCCGACTCTCGCGTGAAGATTCTCCGGGCGGAAGGGTACCGGCAGGTCGTGCGAGAAATCGGGACGGAGGAGCCGCCCGAGACCGAGTCGGTCGAATAGCAAACACCGAAGACCAGGACCAATAACGAAGGAAGGGTCGAGCCATGGAAGGGCTGGCTGCTGGAACAATCGTCGTCGCGTTCATCGCGCTGTTCGCACTCCTGTTCATCCTGTGGGCCGTGCCGGTGGGCCTGTGGATTACGGCCTGGGCCTCGGGGGTCCGCGTGAAGCTGGGCAACCTGGTCGGGATGCGGTTCCGCAAGGTACCTCCCCGGGCCATCATCCTTCCCCTGATCAGCGCCACCAAGGCGGGGCTCGACCGGCTCGACACCAACGGCTTGGAGGCGCACTTCCTGGCGGGTGGAGACGTGCAGCGGGTGGTGTACGCGCTGATCTCGGCCGACAAGGCGAACATCGAGCTGCCGTTCCAGCAGGCCGCGGCAATCGACCTGGCGGGCCGGGACGTGCTGGACGCCGTGCAGGTGTCGGTCAACCCTCGAGTGATTCAAACGCCGAAGGTCGCCGCCATGGCGAAGGACGGGATTCAGCTGATCGCCACAGCACGTGTAACGGTGCGTGCGAACATCAATCGTCTCGTCGGTGGCGCAGGTGAAGAGACGATTCTGGCCCGAGTCGGTGAGGGGATCGTGAGCACGATCGGCTCGGCGGAATCCCACAAAGCCGTGCTCGAGAACCCCGACAAGATCTCCAAGACAGTGCTGGCCAAGGGGCTCGACAGCGGCACGGCGTTCGAGATCCTCTCGATCGACATCGCCGACGTGGACGTGGGTAAGAACATCGGCGCCGAGCTGCAGACCGATCAGGCAGAAGCCGACAAGCGGATCGCGCAGGCAAAGGCCGAGGAGCGGCGCGCGATGGCCGTGGCGACAGAGCAGGAGAACAAGGCACGGGTAGAGGAGATGCGAGCCGCGCTGGTCAAGGCGGAGGCCGAAGTGCCCCTCGCGATCGCGGGCGCGTTTGAAAAGGGCAATCTTGGCATAATGGATTACATGAAATACCGTAACATACAAAGTGACACAGAGATGCGGAAGGCGATCGCGCAGCCTGAGGGAGAGCGCTAGTCAAGTGACCGCTTCTGACACCCGACCGCGCTGGGTGACTCCCGGCACGCAGGAGCCAGCGTCGTGAGCGTGTTTGACATCGTCTGGATCGCGGTGATCATTCTGTGGATCCTGCGCTCGGTCTCCCGCGCCGGTGGTGGGGCGGGGAGCGCGGGAGGCACCGACGTACTGCCTTCCGAAGCGGAGGGCGAGGGAGCGTCGCAGGCGTCGCAGGCGGGGCGGGCCGACTGGCGCGAACGTCTTGTGGAGGCCGCGCGCGAGTGGGAGCTCGAGCAGCGACGCCGGGCGGGCGAGCCGGTCGAGACGACGCCCAAGGAGGCGCAACCGTCGACACCCGCTCAGGTCGAGCTCCCGCAAGCGACGGTGCCCATGCCCCGTCAGGCCGCGCCGCCAGCGCCCCGACGCGCCGCGCCGCGACGGCGTTCCTCTGTGCTGGTCCGCGACATGACGCCCGATCGTGTCGAGAGCGGTCTGGCCGAGATGGAGCGCCGCGTCCCCGCCGCGGAAGAGACGACTTCCCGGCGGCTTCGAGAAGAGGCCGTGCCGGAGGTCGTGGCCACTCCAATCGAGCCGCGACCGCGCCGGTCAACGGGGCACCCTGCCGCTCTGGCCCGACTGGAACGCTACTCACCCCTGCGACGCGCCATACTTTACACGGAGATCTTCGGCCCGCCGAAGGCCCTC
The DNA here is from genome assembly GCA_039587755.1 of Gemmatimonadota bacterium. Classification (GTDB taxonomy): domain Bacteria; phylum Gemmatimonadota; class Gemmatimonadetes; order Palauibacterales; family Palauibacteraceae; genus JBDHBD01. The sequence goes on from JBDHBD010000002.1 coordinate 153,859, forward strand.
AGCGAGACCGACGAGCGGCTCGAGACCTGACCTCTCTCAAATCTCGAGGGGTCGCTGAGTCCTTGGGTGGCCGCTGACTTAGGGGCGGCTCAGTCTTTGAAAGGCCAGTTGGGCGGTCTCTGTGGGGGCGGCCGGGTCGATTCGTTTCCGACATCGTCTCCGAAAGGCGAGGGACGGCCCGAACCGGCTCCGGCCGCGCGCGCCGAATCGAGAACTCGCTGGATCTCCTGGTCGCTCAACTCGAACGGGTCTTCCTCGTAGCCAGGCGGAACCGCCACTCGGCGGGGCTCGGGGTTGCCGGGCAGCGGCTCGAAGTGCCACTCGCGCTTTGCCTTAGGTCGCACCTGCCATCGGTTCCCCTTCCGGTCCGTGAGCGCGCGGTAGCTCATGCCTCCCCCTCGTTCATCTCGGTTCTGTGCGCCGGCCGCCGAGGCGCGGATCGACCGCCTCGCAAGATAAGGACGGTGGCTCCTACGATGGCGATCAACGCGAAAGCGAACCACTGAAGGGCATAACCGAGGTGTGGTCCATCGCTCAAATCAAGGTCTGCCAGGGGCTGAAGGGATGCCCCCGTAGCACCGGGTAGGGTCGCCCGCACGTAAAAGCCGGCGATGGTGTAGGGCAGGGTCTCCTGAGCGGCTCCGAGGTCGACGCGGGAGACGACCGTGTGCTCCTCTCCTGCGACGACGTAGGTGGTCGTCACGCCGGCTCGCCTGGCGCCAGGATCTGGCAGGGCGATGCCTTCGACACGCACCTTCCCGGAGCTTGGGGATGTTTCCGGCCTGCCCCCCGTCAGATCGGGCCGGAAGCCGTCCGCCGCCGGAAGCCAGCCACGATGCACGAGCACGCCCACGTTCCCGAGTCGAAGCGGGGTGAGTAACTCCGCGCCCGGCGTGCCGCGATACGCGCGGCCGCGCACGACGATCTCACTTTCGAAGTCGTACCGGCCATCCAGGATCACGCGTCGCCAAGCGATGCTGTCCGCCGCCGGCAGCAACCCCGGCTCCAGAGCGAGCGGGGCGAGGGCGAGACGTGCCCGCCGCTCGTCGTTTCGAGTCTGCCGCTGATCGAGGCGATCTAGCTGCCAGAAACCCAGGCGCACGAAGAGTGTTGCGGCGAGAATCGCCAGCACGCCGAGGAGAAAATGGCTTCTTCGCAATTTCATGCGATCAACCTTTGACGGGGTGACCCGACCGGGCAAGGTGAACTTTCCAGGTAGATTCTTCGTACAGAATAGAGAAGGCGAGCTCGGCACAAAGGCGATATCAGCGTGACGAAGGCCCGCGTGGCTGGCGTTGCTGCTGGAGGGAGAGAGTCGTGAAGAAGAAGGAACGTTCCAGGTCACCCCGGCTCCGTGCGAGAAGACGCCCATCCGTTGACCTGCCGCGGCCGCCCTGCGAGCCCGAGCCGCCCGGCCCACCGCCGCCGGTCAAACCGTCGGAGCCCGGCTGCGACACCGGCCCGGACCCGTTGAAGCTGCTCGAGCGACTCTACAAGAGGCGTGGGCGTCGGTAAGGTGCATGTCGCGCGCGCCGTCCGCTGGTCGGTGCGGGCCGCAAGCCTCGGTGTTCTTGCGTTGGCCGCGTCAATCGTGGTGGCAGAAAGTCCGGTGGGCTTCTCTGTCGGCACCACCGTGGAAATCCTGAGCGCGTTCTTCTTCCTGATTGCCTGCGGCGGTCTCGTCGCCGGCTGGCGCTGGGAGGGGGCAGGGGGGATGCTGGCGGTCGGGGGGATCCTTCTGCTCGATGCAGTCCAGTTCTTCGCGACCGGCAGCCTTCCCCGAAGTTGGACGGTCTCGCTCGTCGCCCTGTGCGGATTCTTCTTCATCCTCTCGCGGGCCCTCAACGTGTCGGCTCGCCACGAGTCGAGCACGGTCCTCCGGCCGGGCTCGGCTCCGAGTCCCAGATGAACTAAGCCCGGGACGGCTGACGGCCGCCCCGGGCTTTCGCTGTCGGCGCCCTGCCCGCCGGTGATCGGCAGGCAGGCACCGAGCGTTTCCGGCGTCGCCGGCTGCGTGCGCTAGCCCGCGATTTTCGACTGCGCCTCAGCGCGCACGAGCAGCGCGTTCGGATCGGCGAAGTTCCAGTTCGCGATCTTCTCGAACCGTTTCGACGCCTCGTCGGTGTTGCCCGCACCCTCATGGGCACGCGCGAGTAGATAGACTACGTAGATCGCGTCCTGATCCGCCTGTTCCAGGTGCGTGATCGCTTCCGCGAAGTTCCCCTGCGCGACGTGGGTCATCCCGAGCAGCATGTGCGCGGGCTCGTTCTTGCGGGGGTTGGCATCCGGCTCGACGATCGAAATGAACTCCTCGGCCTTGCTCGTCGCCGTGTCATACTCGCCCCTGGCGAGCGCCAGCCGGCCCTCGAAGAAGGCGATGTTCGACTCCCAGCTCCGGCGGAACTCGTCCGTGCCGACCGTCTCGATCTGCTCCTTGCCTAACTCCGTCCGCTGGGCAAGCGCCTTCTCGGCCTCGGGGATCATTCCGGTGTGCAGCGCGATGAGTGCCTGGTTCGTGAGGGCGTTGATCTTGAGACCCCTGGGCTCCGGAATGTCCATCCCGTCGATCGCTTCGACTAGCTCACCCAGTTCGGCGATCGCGGCCGCCGGGTCGCCCTCGACCACGTTCACCAGGGCTCGGTAGACGGCGTACGACGGTTTCTCGTTCGCTCTTCCGAGTTCGATCCCGGCGTCGTAGTCGGCGCGGGCCGCCTCGAAGTCACCGAGGAAGAGGTTCACGTGGCCCCGCTGCTGCAGCGGCGAGCCGTTCGTCGGGTCCAGCTCGGCCGCCCGGGTGTAAGCGTCCCGAGCCTCCTCGAAGTCGCCCTTGGCCCGGTACACATCACCGAGGAGGTCGTACGGCACAGACTCGGCCGGCTCCAGATCGACCACCTTTTGTATGTGCTCCGCGGCCTTTGTGAGATCGATCGGCTCGGCGAACAGGTAGGAATTGCCGAGCGCCATGTACGCCGGTACGAAGTTGGGCGATAGCTCCGTGGCTTTCATCGCTGTCGTGCGGGCCGTCTCGGTGTTCGCCAAACCAGCCTGCACGTTGGCGAGCGTCAGCAGCGCGCGCGGGCTCGTCGGCTCGGCCTCTGCGAGCTGCGTCGCCAATGTGAGCTGACCTTCCACATCGCCGTCGAAGCCCTTTCGGGCGATCTCGATCAGCATTCGTTCGGTCTCGGTCGCTCCGCCCGCGTTCTCCTCGGCCTTCGTGAGATTCGTACGGAACTCGTCCAACGACGTCGCGCTGGCCGCGATGTTCAGATAGCCGTGCGCGAAGTTGGGGTCGGCTTCAACAGCCTTCGTGAAGTGGGTCTTTGCGTCGAGGAAGCGCCCCACATCAAGAGCCCGCTGACCCTGCATGAAGTAGGTCATAGCCTCCTCGGACGCCGTCGTGACCGGCAGCTCCATGACGACTTCCGTCATGCCCTCCGGACGCTCGAACTCGAGCGCCTCGCTGGCCGCCTCACCCGTCTGCTCGCCGGCGCAGGCGGCCAGGGTCATGACCAGCACTCCCGCAAGAAACGGGGTAGTGGATCTACGTATCATCGTTCTTCCTCCTGATGGGGGGTGAATGCTCTCTGTCGAGTAAGGTGAATACGAAGATCGGCCGCGTACGAGTCAGCGGCCGCTCGCCTCCAACGGCTACAGGTATCCCAACTCCGGTAACGTCGTGGGATGGGCAGCACGAACTCACGCCATGTTGGCGCGGTCGTAGATACTTCAGACGCCAGCGCGGTACGACTCCTGGTTCGGGTAACGTCCCCAGTCCCAGCCCCGCATGGGAACGCAAAATGCCTCAGCGCGGGCACTCGACGCAAGCTTTTGGGTTTGTTCCTCGCTTGCCCCTTCGCCCCGGTCGACGAATCTTCGTCCGTCTCCCCAGGTCGATGGTCGATGGTCGCGACACGAGATCCGGCCTGGGAAGAAGCCCACACGACGCTCGCCTCGCGAGGAGGAAGGAAGGTCAGGCCCATGGCGGAACCGGCCGTCACGCTGACCGACTACGGGATCGCCGTTCTGTGCGCGGTGCTGGCCCATCTGCTGTTAAGCGCAGCGCCGGGCAGCGGTTTCCGGGGCTGGTTCACCACGTTCTTCGTCGCCACGGGCGCTGCGGCGCTGCTGGGAGGCACCGTGCACGGGTTCTTCCCCGACGAGTCGAGCACGGCGCACTCGTTTCTGTGGTCTGCGACGCTCCTCGCCATCGGCGTGGCTACGCTGCCGGCGTGGGCGGTGGGCGCCAAGCTTCTGTTCGTGCCCCGCATGGCCCGCTGGATCCAGACGCTGGCCGTTGCGGAACTGGTCGTCTACGCGTTCCTCGTCGTCTTTGCCACAAGCGACTTTCGACTCGCGATTGCCATGTACCTACCGGCGTCCCTCTTTCTTCTCGTTGCACTGTGGATCGGATGGCGTCGCCAGCGCGTGCCGGCCCTGAGAACGGCTGCGGTCGGACTCGTCCTGACGCTCGTGGCGGCCGCGGTGCAGCAGCTCCGCGTTGCGCTTCACCCGGTATACTTCGACCACAACACCCTCTACCACGTAGTCCAGGCGGTCGCGCTGGTCCTTCTGTTCGTGGGGGCGCGCTATTTGGTCGGCGGCGAGCCACGGGCGATGAGTTCGGAGACGACATGATCGAGGAAGGCGATGTGAGCGCGGAAACGGAGGACGCGGAAGCGCTCCAGGATCGGTATGCGCCGGATAGCATCTGCTTCGGCTGCGGCCCCGCGAACGAAGAGGGCTTGCGGATCAAGAGCTTCCCGGAGGGAGACGAGGTCGTCGCAGAATGGACCGCCGCGCCCAATCATCAGGCCTTCCCCGGTGTGCTGAACGGGGGGATCATCGGCACGCTGCTCGACTGCCACTGCAACTGGACAGCCGCCCACCACCTGATGCAGCGGCGGGGTGTCGGCCAGCCGCCCGTCACCGTGACCGCCGAGTACACGATCCGCCTGAAGCGTCCAACTCCTTCGGACCGACCCGTGCGACTGTCCGCCCGCGTCGTGGAGTCGACCGATGACAGCGCGATCGTCGAAGCTCAGATGACTTGCGACGGCGAGACGACGGCGACCTGTCGCGGAGTCTTCATCCCGGTGCGAGAAGGACACCCTGCGTACGATAGTTGGTAGGGATGGCCGCTCGGCGGATGCCAGGTCGTAGCAGAGAAGACTGGAGTGTTCCGTACCCGGGAGTTGCGTCTAGCTTCAAACATGACTAGAGGTTAAGCAAGCACTGGCTCGCGGCGCAGGGAAGCAGAACCCGACCCGGGGTGCCCTTGGTGAATCGACCGCATTCGGAGGACGTCAACAGTCAGTCGCCCCCCGGCAGCCCAGGCCCGACCGGTCGACGGCGACGCAACTTCCGACCTGGCCACCCCCTGGCTGTAGCAGCGGAACTCGCGCTTCTTTTCGTGGGCATCTTGGCGATCTCCGCGCTGGTCCTGCCGGCGCTCGTTCCGCGCCCGGCTGTTCCGCAGCCGATCGAGTTCAACCACCTGAAGCACACCCAAGAGCTGGGGCTCACGTGCGAGTTCTGCCACAAGTACGTGCGCTCTGGAGCCCACGCGGGCCTTCCTGGGGCCGAAACGTGTTCGGCATGTCACTCGACGGTTCAGGGAGAATCTGAGGAAGCGGCCCGTGTCACGGCCCTCCTCGAGGGTGGCGACCCGCTGCAGTTCAACAAGTTGTTCCGGTTCGAAGATCACGTCTTCTATACGCACCGCCGCCACGTCGAGCTCGGGGAGCTCGAGTGTGAAGAGTGCCACGGGCCGATCGCAGATACCGAGCGTCCCCCGGCGCGCCCGCTCATCGAAGTCACGATGGACTTCTGCATAAGGTGCCACCGGGAACGGGGGGAGACCTTGGAATGCAACGCGTGCCACCGCTAGACGAGGAGTTGACGACATGAGCCTGACTCGGCGTCACTTCCTGTGGACGATGGGAGCGGCCGGTGCGGCCGTGGCATTCCAGGATGTGCCCGACTTCATCTTCTGGGAGTCTCAGGACTCACCGGACGTTGGGTGGGCTCCGGGAATCCAAGACATACGAGCGTCGACCTGCCTGGTCTGTCCGGCACGTTGTGGAATCCAGGGTCGCACCGTCGATGGGGACTTGGTCGGAATTCGCGGCAATCCCGTGCATCCATCCAACCAGGGTGGGCTGTGTCCGCGTGGGGTGGCGGGCGTGCAGGTGCTTTACCACCCGGAGCGCCTCGCATCGCCCCTCGTACGCCAAGGACCTCGCGGCTCGGGTGAGTGGCGTCAGGTGAATGTCGAAGAAGCGATCGGCCTCATTGCGGATCGCCTGGGCAGCCTGCGCGCCGCGGGTCGTCCGGAGGGGCTGGCGCTCCTCGCCGGGTACTGCGCCGGCACCATGCAGGACCTGTGGCGGCTGTTTCTACAGTCCTACGGGTCACCGAACTACGTTGCGGACGACTACGACGAAGGGGCCACCACGGTAATGCAGCTGATGCACGGGATCCCAAAGCGGCCGGGCTACGATCTGGAGAGATCCGACCTCGTACTCTCTTTCGGCGCGCCGCTATACGAGAGCTGGTGGTCTCCGCTGCAGGCTTACGTGGGTGTGGCCCCAGCACCCGGGATCGGATACCCGCGCGCCCGGCTCGTCCAGGTCGACACTCGCTTTTCTCGCACGGCCGCCCGGGCCCACGAGTGGGTCGGCGTCCGACCCGAGACTCACGCGGTGCTCGCTTTGGGGATCGCCTACGTGATGATACGGGACGAGTTGATCGACTTGGACTTCATAGCCGAATACGTGTCGGGTTTCGACGACTACATAGACGAACACGGCCACGCACGGGACGGGTTTCGGTCCCTCGTTATGAGCAACTACCGAACGGAGGAGGTGTCAGGGGTCACGGGCGTTCCGGTCGAACGCATTACCGCCATCGCGAGAGCGTTCGGGGAGAGCCGCTGGCCAATCGCGGTATTCGGCTCCGATGTCATGCAATCGCGCAACGGCCTGCTCGCTGCCATGGCGGTCCACAGCCTCAACGTCCTGAAGGGCAACGTGAACAGACCTGGCGGAGTCGTGTTTGGAGACGATCCTCCGCTCGCTCCCATTGGGCCGGCCGTGTTCGACGAGATAGCCCGCAGTCCGCGGTCGCGCGAGCCGGTGGGTGGGCCCGGGAATCCGTTCGCCGACCGGGTCCGACCCAGACACTTCGCCGAAGCTGTGGCGGACGATGCCGGGGAGCCCATCGAGGCGCTGCTCCTGTACTACGCCGATCCCCTGGCCTCATCGACGCACCCGGAGGTATGGCGAACCGCCCTGGATAGAATCCCGTTTGTCGTTAGCTTTTCGCCGTTCCTCGACGAAACGACCGATTTCGCCGATATCGTTCTGCCCGACCTGCTTCCCTACGAGCGGTGGCAGGATGGACCGACGCCCGCTTCCTTTCCGTACGCCGTGTGGGGGCTGGCACAACCGTTGGTCGAACCCCATCCCGGCGCCGTCCATACGGGAGAGGTGTTGCTCGCACTGGCGCGGGCGCTCGGCGGTAGCGTGGCCGAGAGTATGCCGTACGAAGGATTTGAGTCGCTCCTCGAGGCCCGCGCCACCGGGCTGTTCGAAGCCCGTCGCGGCATGACTTTTGGCAACGAGTTTGAGCGGGAGCACCATCGACAGATGGAAGAACGGGGATGGTGGCTTCCTCAGCACGCCGACTTCGACTCCTTCTGGGAGGGTCTCGTCGATGCTGGTGGCTGGATGGACCTGTATTACGACGACACGGACCCGGCCCGCATCGCGCGTACGCCGGACGGACGGATCCGTCTGCTCCCGGCCGAGCTGGATGCACGAGGGTCGGAAGCGAACCCGTACGCCGACGTCGGACCCGGGGACGGGTCTTCGGATGACGAGTATCCCTACCGGCTGCTGCCCTACCGGTTCTCTACGCTTTCCTCAGGCTCCGCGAGGCTGCAGCGCTGGATGGTGGAGAAGCCCACGATTTTTCCTGACGTGCACTATGATCCGTGGGTGGAGGTCAATCCAAGTACCGTCCGCGAACTTGGCCTGACTGATGGCGATTACGTCTGGGTCGTGTCTCGAAGAGGACGGTATCGCGCTCGGCTCAAGGCGTTTCCGGGGACCGCACCGGAGAACATCTGCGCGCCATATGGGCTCAAGCACCCGGATGGGGAGCTGGCCAGCCCCCTGCAGATCCTCGACGGCGCGGAGGACCCGCTGACCGGAGTGACTAGCTGGTCGTCCACCGCAGTACGACTCGATCAGGCGTGAGGGGGGGGCAGGCGATGGCTCGCTGGGGGATGATCATCGATCTTGACCTGTGCACGGGTTGTGCTGCCTGCGAGGTAGCCTGTAAGAGCGAAAACAACATCACCACGGTGCCTCCGGAGCAGGTAGAACTGGGGCGATCCATTAGCTGGATGAAGGTAGAGACCGAGGTGGTGGGAGATTTCCCCGATACCGAGCTTCACTTCTTTCCCCGGCCCTGCATGCACTGCGACAATCCACCGTGCATCAAAGTCTGTCCCGTGCAGGCGACGTACATCGACGACGAAGGGATTGTCGGCCAGATCTATCCGCGCTGCATCGGTTGCCGCTACTGCGCCAACGCGTGTCCGTACACAGTGAAATACTTCAACTGGTACGGGCCTGAATGGAGTGACTCTGAGCGCCGTCACCTGAACCCGGACGTCTCCGTGCGTCCGAAGGGCGTCATAGAGAAGTGCACGTTCTGCCACCACCGTCTCCAGAAGGCCAGGGAGCAGGCGCGCGCCGACGGACGGGAGCTCCGCGAGGAGGACTATCAGCCGGCGTGTGCCGATGTGTGCCCCACGAAGGCCATCGTGTTCGGGGATTTGGAGAATCCGACGCACAGAGCAGCGGAGCTTGTAGAAGATCCGCGGGTCATGCGGGTCCTGGAGGACCTGGGCACTCAGCCAAAAGTGTACTATCTGAGACAACGGGAATGACATGCGCCCGGAGGTAAAAGCCAAGCTCGACCGCATGTCGGCCGACGAGCGCGTGCTCCTCAGACCGCTCGTGGAGACGACGCCTCTTTTCTATGTGATCGCGGCATTACTCGCCGTCGTCGTGGTATGGGGCCTGATCGCGTACTACCTCCAAGTACGATACGGCCTCGGTCGCACAGGTCTCAATCGGCCGGAGTACTGGGGCATTTATATCATCTGCTTTGTCTTCTTCATCGGGATTAGTCATGCCGGTACGCTGATCTCGGCCATCCTCCGCGTCAGTAAGGCGGAATGGAGACGAGCCATTACGCGCTCGGCCGAGCTGATCACCGTCCTCGTCATCGGCTTCGGCGCGATCCAGCCGATTGTCGACCTCGGGCGTCCCGACCGTGCGATGAATGTCCTTTTCCACGCCCAATGGAGCTCACCGCTCCTGTGGGACGTGGTCAGCATCGGGTTGTACTTCGCCGCCTGCACGATCTATCTGTACGTTCCTCTCATTCCCGACTTTGCCATCATTCGTGATTCGGGAATCAAAGCACCGCGTCTGTATGGTTTTCTGGCCGCGGGGTACCAGGCTACCGAGTCTCAGCGTGCCAGGCTGGACAGAATCATCGGCTTCCTATCGATCGCCGTGATTCCGATCGCCGTCTCGGTTCACACGATTATCGGCTACATCTTCGCGATGACGCTCCGTCCGATGTGGCACAGCACGATCTTCGGGCCGTACTTCGTCATGGGAGCGATCTACTCGGGGATCGCTGCCATCCTGGTCGCGATGGTGGTGCTAACCCGGGCCTACAAGCTTAAGGACTACTTCAAGCCGATCCACTTCGATTACATGGGTCGACTGCTTCTCCTGTTCAGCCTTCTGTGGTTCTACTTTACGTTTGGCGAATACCTGACCGTGTACTACGGAGCGGAGCCATCCGAGATGCGGACGTTCTGGGCCAAGATCAACGGCCCGTTCGCGCTGACTTTCTGGACGATGGTGGCATCGTGCTTCGTTATTCCCTTCATCCTCATGGCCAGGAAATCGACTCGGACCCAGCGAGGCTGCTTTGTGGCCGGGCTCGCCGTGTTGCTCGGCATGTGGCTGGAGCGCTTCAACATAGTGGTTCCCACGTCCGTCAACCCCATCTGGGAGATCGAATCACTGGCTCACTATTTCCCCTCGTGGGTGGAACTGTCGATCATGGCAGCGACTTTCGCAGGCTTCATCCTGCTGTACATGGTGTCGACGAAGTTCATCCCCATCGTCTCGATTTGGGAGATGAAGGAAGGCAGAGAGGAGTCCGTCCGCGAAGTCGCCGAACGGATCGCCGATTATCTTCCGGAACCTCGTCTCACAGCCGAATCGGAGGGCGTGTGATGGGTAACGCGTGCCGGCTCGGGCTGCGTGGACTGCGAGCCGGGCTGATCCTAGGGCTCTGCGGCTACGGCGGAATCCAAGGAGCGTGGGCGCAGGCCGACCAGAGCTTTCCGGGGAATCCGTTCGACGGACGCCACCTTTTTGTGGATCGGGCGTGCTATCGCTGTCACGCCGTCTGGGGAAACGGTGGCACCCTCGGGCCCGATTTTTCGGCGGTAGGGGCAGGCCGGAGCCTCCAACAGCTGGCAGGCCTGTTCTGGAACCACACGCCCCGCATGATCGACGCTGGAGAAGAGGAGGGGTTCGAGTGGCCCACGTTCACCGAAGCGGAGCTGGCCGATATCATCAGCTACGTCTACTACGTGAAGCTCTTCGACGAGCCCGGTGACCCTGACCTTGGCGAGCGATGGTTCGCGGACAAGGCGTGCGCGCAGTGCCACACCATCGGCGCATCTACGCGCGCTGGAACAGGGCTCCTGCCGCTCGACGAGTACGCCCGCTATCGATCCCCAGTCATGCTGGCGCAGGGGATGTGGAACCACGGTCCAACCATGCGGGCGACGCAAGCGGTCCGAGGGATCGCGCTGCCAGCACTCGCTGGTACGGAGACCGCCGATCTGCTGGCTTACATTCGACGTCACTCTCAGATGCGTGACCGCGATGTCGTTCTGCTCGAGCCACCAGACCCGAACGAGGGCCAGCGGCTCTTCCGATCCAAAGGGTGTTCCCGCTGCCACGGAATCAGTGGGCGAGGTAGCTCGTTTGCCCCTGATCTGCACAGGACGATTCCGCGGCTTCAGGCCGCTGAGATCGCGGGACAGTTATGGAATCACTCCGCGACGATGGCCTCGGCCATGGCAGCGCGTGGAATCTCAATCCCCCGCTTCGGGGGGAACGAAATGGCCGACGTGATTGCCTACTTGTACTACCTGCGTTTCTACGAGACGGGTGGCGATGTGGATGAGGGAATGTCGGTGTTCCTTCGTAAGGGCTGTTCCAGCTGCCATGCCACCGCCGGGGAACCGGTGATCGGTCCCGACCTCTCACAGTCGGGCGTGACTCAGACGCTGCTGGGACTCGCGACCGCCATGTGGAACCACGCCCCAGGTATGTACGCGCTGCTCGAGCCGGGGACCATGAATGACTGGCCCCGTTTCGAAGGCGATGAGATGGCGAACCTGGCCGCATACCTCAGAAGCGTCGCTGCCGCTGCGGGACCCCCACCTTGATCGGGTCAGCGGCAATCTCGTGAAGCTCACCCGTTCCCCGTAGGACATTCAATCACTGGGGACGCCCCATGATCACGATTCGAGCCCTCGTGCCTTCCGACTGGGATCGAGTCAGGGAGATCTTCGAACAGGGCATCGCGGCTGGCAACGCGACCTTCGAGACCTCTGTGCCCGAGTGGGATGAATGGGATGCCGGACATCTGACAGAATGCCGCTTCGTGGCCGAGCTGGGCGGGGCGATTGCAGGCTGGGCCGCGCTCAGTCCGGTGTCCGATCGCTGCGCCTACGGCGGCGTCGCCGAGGGTAGCATTTACGTCGACCCCAAGAATCAGCGACGAGGAGTCGGGTCGGCGCTCCTCGCGCACCTGATCGTTCAGTCCGAGAAGGCCGGGTTCTGGACACTACAGGCCGGACTGTTCGCAGAGAACGAAGCGAGCCTCGGACTCCTTCAGAGGCACGGATTTCGCCGGGTCGGTGTGCGACAGCGTCTCGGCCAACTCCACGACACCTGGCGGGACGTGCTCCTGTTTGAGCGCCGCAGTGAGGTGGTCGGCGTCGACTGATTGAGTGGGTGTGCGTCGACCGACAGCTGACGGACGCGGCGACGGCGGAGTGGTTAGCTTGTAGGGTAGCCGGGGTGGCGGAACGGCAGACGCATCGGACTTAAAATCCGAAGGGGGGCGACCCCCGTGTGGGTTCGAATCCCACCCCCGGCATCCGTAAGCGGAAGCAGCGTAGCGAGTTGGCGGTGCCGCCGTTTCTTCGTTGGAGGCCAGCCCACCCGCTCGAAGTGGCAAAGTGTGCCACATCTGTGCCACATCCGCGTCAGCGGAATGTTGACACCTTCGGCGGTGGGGCGAGAGTGCAGCGCGGTCCCTATACGTCACTTCTCGACCGCCTTTCTGAACAGGACCGTGGAGGGTGGCTCCGTCTTCCTGCCCGCGTGGTAGGCTGCGAGTCGGGCCGCGCCCTCGTCCTGCGCCTTTCGGTCCACGATGTGATAGCGAGCGTAAACGCTCTCGGTTTCGTGACCGCTGAACGACATCGCCACTTTCCGAGGCACGCCTGCCAGCTCCATCGCTCGCACGGCGCTCCGTCGTAGATCGTGGAACCAGGCGTCGGGGATGCCTGCCCGCTTGCAAGCACCTTTCCACGCACCACGCATCGACTTGATCCGCTTTCCGTCGCGGTGAAAGACTGAGCGGACGACCTGTCCGGTTCGGCGTTCCACCTCGTCGGCGATGCGCCGCTGTTCGTCCAGCAGCTCGCCCAACTGCGGGTAGCTGGCGAACGAGACCTCGCGGACCTGTTTGTTCTTGCTCTTGCGACGGGGCAGTGTGATAACGCGCTCGCGCAAGTCCACCTGCCACCACTCGAGGCCGAGTATCTCGCCTTTCCGCCATGCGGTGAGGTAGGCAAAGCGAACCACGGGTCGCAGCGGCTCGGGTAGCTCGGCTAAGAGCCGGTCCAGACTGCCGCCCAGCTCGTCGTCGATGAACCGCTCGCGGGTGTTATCGACGCTGAGTTCGGGGAAGGCAGGCTGCGACACTAGGACTTTCTTTTTGACTGCTACCCGAAACGCACGGCGAAGGACAGCCAACTCGTACTTGATCGTCGCGTCCCCTGCGCCCTCTCTTCGCCGGTGCGAGACGTAGCGGTCCAGCGCCACCGGCGTGATGTTGACAGCTCGCCACCCGCGGAAAAACGGACGAAGGTGTTTCAATGCCGTCTGCACCCGACCCCACGACCTGTTCTTTCTGTCGTTGTAGCTACCCTCGAGCAGCGGCTCCAGGTCGCCGAGCATGACCCGCCTGGCGCTAGGCCCGACAAAACTGCCGCCGCCTTTCTCGGCGAGTCGGGCTTCCAGCAACTTTTCAGCGTCCTTCTTTCGTTTCGACTTACACGATCGTAGCAGACCCACATACGCGTTCTCTCCAATCCGAGGACCGCTTTCGGACAACGGCCCGGCCACTGGCGAACTCGCGTCAGCCGGGTTGGGCAAGCGAGCAGAGCGAGCAAGCCGCCAGGGGATCTGTTATGTGCTGTCGCCCGTCGCACTGCTCAGCTGGCGCGAGCCTCCACACCGGGTCGCCACCTCGTCCAGATACCTCCACCCTGCACATTGCTGCTGACCATATGAGCCGCGAAACGCCACACGCCCCCAGCTTCACGCACCAACGTATCGAGGTATTTCTGGTCGAACGGTATCCCGTCGCCGTCTGCGGGCACGTACCTGCCCGCGGCGTTCCACCACACGAATGCCACGCGATCGCCGATGGCCACCTTCTCGAACGACACCGTATCGACCTCGAAGCTCCAGTCTGCGAGAAACGCTTCCAGCCAATCGACGAGAGCAGCTCTTCCCCTGACTGCGGGTGAGTGCGGCACCATCAGTACGCCATCCTCGACAAACTGCGCGACGTACTGCTGAGCGTTCTTACTGAGGGCTGCCTCCATAAGAGCGTCGTAAGCGGGTTGAAGCTCCCCAATCTCCACGCCTGGACTCATCGTGTCTCTCCCGTCTCACAGGTTTACGATGCCCTGAGGGCTCCTTCCTTGTTCAGGGCGATTGCACATAACTCGTCAGTTCACGAAGTACTTCACGAGTATACGTTATACGAGCCTACGTGTAGGACAACCCGAAGGCGTTTTGCAACACCTCAACAGGGACGAGGGCTCGATGACGCTGAACGAACGGCTGCGACTGATCGTAAGCGACCGGAGGGAGCGAGCGGGTTGCCGACGGCGAGTACGCGGTCCTCAGCGCCCGTGGCGCACGCCAGCAAGGCTTCCCACGCGAAGTCCTCCACGCCCTGCGCCTCCGTCAGAATCGCCATCACGAGGGGTGCGTGGAAGCCCGTCAGGCGGCTCGCCTCCGTGGACGTGTACGCGAGCACACCGCCTGCCCCCGGCACCCTGAGGGCAGTCCGGTAGAGATCGCCCGGGAGGGCCCTGGCCTGTCGCCACGCACGGCCTAGCTCGCCCATGACGATTTCCACGACCTGCCGCTCGGTCGGGCCGGTCAGCAGCACCAGTCCACGTCGGGCGCAGACCCACCAGAGGGCGAGATGGGCGGAGACCCAATCCTTTCCGACGGCGTTGGCAGATCGAACAACGACCAGCGGGTGGTCCCGGACCGCGTGGGCGATCTCGACCTGCCTCGACCACGGCTTTCCGTGCAGCACATCACGGATGAAGCCAACGGGGTCTTCTGCATATCGAGCGAAGTCCGACAATTCGCGAGCGCGTTCGTGGCGGCCGAGCAGGTCACCGAGATCGCGCTCTAGACGGTGGAGCGTGGCGGCGTGGCTCACTTCGTCCCCCCGCGCTTCTTCACTTCGTCCAACTCGGTTTGGAGGGCTTCCAGCCGCTTAGCCATCGTTCCATCAGCGTGGGCTTTCAGGAACTCACGCACGAGGCTTCCGATGGCGCGGCCTTCAGCGTGGGAGAGCCGCTTCTCTGCGACCGCACGCCCCACGATCTCGGCCCACCGTTCGGCCGCTTCAGGAGACCGAAGAGGGGGAAGCTCGTCCGAGGCGAGGCCCTTCGCTGACCACTTCCTCCGAGTTGCCGCCGCACCCCTCCGGCCGAGTTCACGCATCCGGTCTCGGCCACCCGGCGCATGGGCAGGGCAGTATCCCGTTCCAGGGTTGAGCAGGTGTTTCGGGGCTCTGCACGGCTCCCCGGCTGCGTTCGTTCCCTTACACGGCACGGCATACCCTCCGGTTGGCAGCTGGCGTGCGACCGGCGCTCACGCCCTCGATAAGCGGCACACCTGTGGCACACCCTCGACCAAGTGTCTGTCTGTTTGCCGCGTTACAGCATCGCATCGGATTCATTATCCCCTGCGTGAAGGCGCTCAGGCACCTCACGCGAGCCTCTACACGCCCGTAGCGCGGGCCCTTCTCGCAGCCTCGCCTCCCTCTACTTGACTCCCACTTGACCGGCCTTGGCGAACGTGTGGGCAAGAGAGGAGGCACCCCATGATGCGACGAGCAATCGGATTCTTCACAGTGGCGGCGGCTCTCTGCCTGGCAGGTTGCGAATGGGACACTACAGGCGTGGAGGATGCCTTGAACGAGTCGTGTTTCCCGTTGGGCTGCGGCGGCGGATACAGTATGCCGGGCGGAGGGGCTACGTCTGGCCCGCCGCCGCGGGATAGCCTGTGGAGCGATGAGTGGGTCCTCTCGCTTAAGCCCGACACGCTCACGGTGCCCGCCGATAGCGCTCGGGGCAGGTCCTACTTCTTCGCCGCCGTCTCGGACGACGATGGCATGCTTTGCCGGGACTTCGGTTGCCAGCAATTCACTTGGTACTGGAAGATAGACGATTCGACCGTGGCAAAGGTTTGGGGTCAGCTCCCAGACGGTACTTGGGGTTGGAGTGACGAGTTCACGGAGACATGGCCTACCAGCAAGCTGTATCCTGCGGGCATCAACCCCGGCGTCACGCGGGTGACGGTCAGCAACAAGTTTGGTGCGAGCGCTCACGCCACCCTCATCGTGTACTAACGGTGCGGATGAGCTCGCAGCGTCTTTGACTGCGGAGAGCTGGTCCGCCCTTCGGCGGAGGACAACCAGCCCGTAGCGCGGGCGCTTGAGTTTGCACGGCCCCCCCGACGAGACCCATTGTTGGAGCCATACCGACAGGCATAGGAGGTGTCCAATGCGTGCTCCCGCCGTTGCTCTCCTCGCTCTCCTCGTCGCGACTCCTGCGTCCTCCCAAAACTGGACCGCAGAGGAGCAGTCCGTTATCGATCACGTCCTCGCTTGCTGGGACGCATGGGTCGAAGCCGTGGCAGATGAGACGCCGGATCGCTGGGCCGCAGCGTGCCCGTTCGACGAGAACGCCTACTGGTGGTTCACCGCCGAAGGAGTCCCCAACAATCTCGGGTTGGTCTATCGGAACTGGGACCTGATCCGAGAGAGAAGCGACGACTGGATCGACCTCCGTCCGATTCGCGTGAACGTCTTCGGCGATGTTGCGATAATCCACTTCTACGCATACTGGAACGCTGAGAACACCCGACGGGGTGGTGACAAGCGAGCAAAAGCGGACCGAAATCTTTCAGCGGCGCAATGGCCAGTGGGTCTACATCGGTGCGCAGGTGACGCCAGTCAGTGCGGCTGACGCTGGACCCTACGAGTGATCTGCGGGCCGCCCCAGCGTCCCCGTGAGAGGTTTGAAAGTGCGGTCCCGTCCCATTGGGACCGCCTTCGCGACTGTGCCACAAGTGGGTCGTATCTGGACTGCTTCGGCCTGCTTCGGGCTGCCTTGGGCAAGGTGATGAGGTGCCAGAAAAGCCGCGTCTGGTGTGGCCTAGCGCTGTCTGACTACGTATAAGGGGTGCCGTAGGGCGGGACTTAAAATCCGAAGGGACGAAAGTCCCGTGTGGGTTCGAATCCCACCCCCGGCATCACGACGCCGTCCGGCGCACTCGTGACATTTATCACAAGGTGCTCCTGCCGCGCGTGGGCTTATTGCCTCCATTCCGATCCGGCCTATCCGACTCCCTTGGCCTGTTGGACGGCGTCCGTTTTTCCGCGCCAGGTTATGTACTGAAGAATAAGAAATTAGAAAAGCCCAGCTCGCGATCGAATCAAAAAAAACCGACCCGCCGTTCAATACGTTTCCGCTGGCGGATGTGTAGATGTGCCACAGTTGTTGTGCTGCTGCGACTCTTGCACTGGCTCCCCTTTTCGGATTATTGGGGGATGTTCCTGCCTCCATTACGCGCAGCGGGCCAGAGGCGCCCGAGCCCATGGAGTACGCCGAACCCGAAGGCACAGTCCGCACGGAGGTAGCCGTATGTCCCGCCCAACCACGAGACTCACTCTACCGTTAGCCGTCCTCGCCGCAATCGCGGTCAGCCACTGCGGTGACGGGAGGCCGACCGGCCCCGATGGCCAAGAGCAACTGACACCACCAGCCCCACAGTTTGCCATTTCTGATGCCACGCACGGAGGTGGCAACGCGCACTTCTTCTGGCTCCCGCCAATGGTCGGTGATCCAGGGAGCTTCAACGGAGCCTTCGATGGAACCCAGTCGCCCGTCGTGCACATCTGCGACCTGGCGGACTGCGCAACGATGCAGGTGGCCGAGTACACGACGACATCTGGTCCTGGGTCAGAGACGGTGAGAGTGGTGCCTTCAGACGAGCACTACATCGTCAATTGGGATACCGACGAGTCTGCGGTCGCGTCCGGCGCGACCTATCGGATCAGCGTGCTCGTGGCCGGGACGGAGCTGGGCTTCACCGATGTGGAGTTCGGAGCCAGCGGCAGAGAGGCACGAGACCTCACCACGAACGAGACGATCGGGCTCAAAGACGGACGCACGCTACCGATCAAGTTTCGGATCGAGGAGGGTGCGGTGTTCGTGATCCCGGTCTCCGAGGACGTGGTGACCGTCGAAGCGCTGGAAGGCACCGTGACGCTCGAGCTGCCACCTGGCGCCCTCGGCGAGGAGACGGGAATCACCGTGGAGGCCGTCGAACCGACGGGTGACGCGGTGGTGGCGGTCGAGTTCGGCCCGGAGGGGCTCCAGTTCGCGGTGCCGGTGCCGGTGACGATCGGATACGATCCGTTGACACTTCCGCCAGGCTTGACGGAGGACGACCTGGCTTTCGTCCTCCTCGACGAGAACGACGGACGGTTTAAGATCGGTCCAGGGGGTGTCCGCGACGAGGTAGCCAACACCGTGACGGCTCCCCTGCACCACTTCAGCACCGGAGGAGCGGGACCCGCGGAGCTGGCAATCTTCTGCCCGGACGGCAATCCGGACACGTTCGAGACGCTGCCCGAGGCCCTGGACGCGGTCATCGATGGTGGCACAGTCGAGGTCTGTGACGGCACCCACACGGTCGAGGACGTGGCCGTGTCACGTCCGGTCACGATCCGGCCGGAACCAGGGGCGACGCCGACGCTGACGACTTTGGTGGCCTCACGAACACTGGTGATCGGGGGCTACGCCAGCGGGACCGTACTGATCGAGGGTCTGACGATCGCGATGACGAGTCCCCAGGCGACGGGCTTCTTCCCCTACGCCATCCGTGCTCAGGACCCGTATGACCAGCTGGTCATACGGAACGTGACGTTCAACACCGCTCCGGCGAGCTGGGGTGCGCTTCGGGCCCTGGCGACCTCGGTACCGGGCGGGGGTGTGACCCTGGACGGCGTGACCGCAATGGGCGGGGCCAGGGGTGCGAACGTGACCGATTCTCGGCTGGATATCACGAACAACAGCCACCTTTCCGGCTTCTCACGGAGAGCGGTGCAGATCGCGAGGTCCACGTCCCCGGGCCGTATTGAGAACTCCACCTTTGCAGCGTGCGGGTCGACGCACTGCATCGGAGTGTTCAACTCGAGCGTGGACATCGTGTCCAACACCTTCGATGGCAGCCTCAATATCGGCATCAATTCGACGGTCCTGATCGACGACAACGACATTTCGGGATGCGGCCCCAACTTCTGCGTCTTCGGTGGCGGAACGGGGACATTCCTGACGGTCACCAACAATCGTATCGACGCCAGCGGTGCGGATCCGGCGATCTTGCTCGGAGCGCCAGCGGACGGGGGGCTGATCGAGAACAACGTGATCACCGGGCTTCTCGGAACGTTCGTCTTTGTGGAGCCAGGGACCGGGCCCACCACGGTACAGGGCAACACCTGTTCGCCATCGGGATGTTCTGTCTTGCCCTGACGAGTAGCGACCCGTGTCCAGAAGCCCTGGGCTACCAGGGAGCGGCAGATCGCGATGGCGAAGCTGACTCCTAGCTTATGGGGCGGTTTCCAGGAGCCGCCCCCCTCTTCTTTTTGTCCCAGCCACCGCGTTGGCCGCAAGTGCCGGTGGTGTGAAGCTGCTTCGCTATCCCACTGCGACCGTTGCGCGAAGTGTGGCGTTATTGTGGCGTGACTGGGCCGTAGCAGACCGAACTGGACGGGAAACGGCACAGCCGGGAGCTTGCCGGAAAGCCCCGACTAATGCGGTCCAGTGCCGTCTGGTAACGTGCGGATGCTGACGTAAGCCAGGACTTAAAATCCGAAGGGACGAAAGTCCCGTGTGGGTTCGAATCCCACCCCCGGCATCGGGCGTGCCAACGCTGCGCGGCTACGTGTCCCAGCATCGGGGCGCTTGTACCTGACAGTCACAAGTGACCTGAGCGACCGGTGCCTGCACACGGTGGCGGCTACCCGCCACTCTCAACCTACCATTTGACGGCCGCTTAGCCCGCAGTCTCTCCCGGAGCCGCCACGTGTCGCGTGTCCGCCGGCTACACCTGTAGCAAGCGCGCCACTTGTTGCGAGCAACATGATCTTTGCCTAGTAGGGCGGAAATCTGTTTTCTGCGGGCATCGCTGCACGCCGGAACGCACCAAGGGGCGAGGCCGCCTCTCTGCCAATAAAGCCTGTCGGATTGAAAAAGGCACAGAGCGCAAGGAGGTAGCCGTATGTCCAGCCCAACCGCGCGTCTCACTCTTCCGTTAGTTCTCCTCGCCGCGATTGCCGTGAGCTACTGCGGCGACGGTACGCCGACCGCACCTGAATCCGGCCCGGAACTGGATTCACCGGAGGCGCCGGCCCCCTCCGCTGCCATCAGCGACGCGGCGAACGGCGGTGCGAACGAGAGCTTCTTCTTCCTGCCGCCACTCGTACCCGAGCCGACCTACACGGGGCTGTTCGACGCTACCCAGGCGCCCGAGGTGGAGATCTGCGAGTTGGACGCAGAGGTGTGTGGTCCGATCTTGGCCATGTACACGATGACGGACGGACCGGGCTCGGAGACGATCCGGGTGAACGCGGAAGACGGGAACTATATCGTCAATTGGCATACGGACGAGTTCGATCTCGATGATGCGAAGACCTACCGGATCCGCGTGCTGGTTGGCGAAGAGGAGCTGGGGTTCGCCGACGTAGACGTAATCGTGTCGGGGGGTCAGCTGTCCAGCGCTGGTACGAACGACTTCATCGGCCTGAAGGACGGCAAGACACTGCCGGTGAAGTTTCGGATCGAGCAGGAGACGGAAGTGACGGTCGGAACCTCCGGGGGCGAGATCTCCACACCCGATGGCAGCGTGATGCTTGAAGTTCCGCCGGGCGCGCTGACCGAGGAGGTAGAGATCAGCGTGAAGCCGCAGGAGCCGGTGGACGACCAGCTGGCGGTCGTCGATCTGGGTCCCGACGGACTGGTGTTCGATGAGCCGATCACGGTGACGCTGGGATACGATCCAGCCACGCTTCCCCCAGGTGTGTCCGAGGAACAGCTGGGCTTTCACCTTCAGGTGGGGGATCCGGCCGAAGGCCGCTGGTTCTACCAGGGCGGGGGGTTGGACACGGACGCCAATACGGTCTCCGCGCCGCTCTCGCACTTCAGCACCGGCGGCGCCGGGCCCGTGCAACTCGAGCCCGCCATCTCCGTCGCGGCCGGAGACAAGTTCTCTTGCGCCGTGAATCCAGACGGCCAGGCCTTCTGCTGGGGTTTCGATCGAAGAGGCTCACTCGGGACCAACCAGACGACCGAGTCGTGCACCGGTAGGCTCCAACCGATCCCGGACCCCGCGATCCGTACGGCCCCCTGCGCGACCACACCGATTCCGGTGGACGGCGAGAACGTGTTCAGCAACCTGTCCGCCGGGGCAAGAAGCGTCTGCGGAGTCACGACTGGCGGGTCGGTGTACTGCTGGGGGGACGAGCTCAAGTCGAGCCCTCTGACGATTGTCGAGACTCCGAATCTACTGCCAGGCGGAACCCTGTTCTCCGAGATCGACGTGGGCTTCAGGCACGCCTGCGGGACGATCACCGGAGGGGGAGCAGCCTGTTGGGGGCGGAACGACCGCGGCCAGCTGGGCGACGGATCCACGACGGACAGCTCGAGCCCCGTGGCCGTGGGCGGCAGTCCGAGCCTCGTGTCTGTGGACGCCGGTTTCTTCCACTCCTGCGGTCTGACCGCACTCGGCGAGGCCTATTGCTGGGGAACCGGTAGCCGGGGCGAGTTCGGCGACGGAAGCTTCAGCTCCGCGTCTCTACCAGTTCCGGCCGCGACCGGCTTGGCGCTAGCCGGCTTTGAAGCCGGTACGTTGTTCAGCTGCGGGATCGAGGCCAACGGAACCGGCTACTGCTGGGGCGGCTTCAACAACTTCGTGGGGCAGCACGGCACCGGGTCGCGCGATAACTCGAACGTCCCGGTCGCAATCGCCGGCAGCCTCTCCTTCGCGGCGGTCGAGGCTCACAATCACAACAACATCACGGGTGTGAATTGCGGGATTACGACGACCGGAGCGGCCTACTGTTGGGGGAATGACGGGGTCGGGCAGGTGGGTAATGGTGCCGCCGCGGACGTCTGCCCAACTGCCAGCTTCGGTGACATTCCGTGCGAGAATGCACCGGCCGCCGTAGCCGGAGGTTTGACGTTCGACGAAGTCTCCGTGGGCAGCTTCCACGTCTGCGGCCTTACATCGGCAGGCGAGCTCTACTGCTGGGGCTGGAACGAGCACGGGCAGCTCGGAGATGGGTCCAAGATCGACAGCGACATCCCGGTTCGGGTGGCCACTCCAGCCGGAGGGTGAGCGGGCCGGACGCCTCGCGGCTGAAGGTCCGAGTTCAGCTCAACTCACAACTCGATGTAGGGGCGGTTCCTTCGGGAGCCGCCCCCTTTCTTTCTCATCGAGATTGCATCGGGCACATTGTACGCTACGGGGTCAGAATCGACTCCTGCCGCCGGCATCGGCGGTTGCGGCAGTGAATGTCCAGAGGAGGGGCTATGAAGCTACTTCGGCAGTTCGGCTCCCTGGCCTTCGTGCTAGGACTCTTCGTCGCAGTGTTCATCGGGATGCCGTGGGCCGTCCTCGCAGCGGAAGATCCGGTCGTCCCGTGGTGGCTCAGGGCAGCGATCTTCTCGCTTCTGGGCGGCATCCTCCTGGTTTTGGTGACCCTGGCTCTCGAGCGGAAGCCAGGTAGGTCATCAAGAGACGTCGCGCCAGCAGCCGAACCGGACCGCTCGATCTTGCTCTTGAATTCCACGACAGTGCCTGGCCGGGCGATCACGGAGAGTCTGGGTCTCGTTCAAGGCCATACCGTGTTCGCCATCTGGCTTGGCCAGGATCTGTCCGCCCTCGTCAGGTTGATTCTGGGCGGCGAGCTGACGGAGTACACAGAGATGATGGGTAATGCTCGGGCAGCAGCTACCAACAGAATGGTGGGTCGGGCTGCTGCGCTGGGGGCGGATGCCGTAATCAATGTCCGCTACATGACCACCAGTGTGGTCGGGACAGCGGCTGAACTCTTTGCCTATGGCACGGCGGTGAGGTTGGGAGAGTAGACTCCGCCGGGCCGACGCACCGCTAAGACACGTCGTCGGCAGAGCCGGGCACGTGGGCCGCCCCACGACGTCGCTCACGGGAAGGGAGCCCGCCACGGGCTCCCTTCTTATATCGCTCCGCCCATGCGATCCATTCCCCTCCGAGACCTGGAGATGCTGTCTCGCACGTGGGCTGTGCTGCGGCCCGTTGATGGGCCCTTGAGGGACACCCGCTACGTCCCTGCATGCCTTTTCTCACTGTGCTTTGCGTTTGGGTCTTGACGGTCCTTGCCCCCGCGGCCGCGGGCCAGCAATCCCCGCCCTGCGAGGTCACCGAGCTGTCGAGAGGACCGCTGGTACTGAACGGGCGGCACGACACGTACGTCGAGCCGGAAACTCTCGTGCGCGCCGGAGACGCCGTCTTGCTGGCGGGGCACCCGACCTACGTGCTCCGGACAGGACCAGGAGGTGAGCCTGTCTCGCTGACGCGCGACAGCCTGGTCGGCGTGATTCTGGAGCCTGACGGAGGAGTCCGCGGTCTCTCCAGACCCCCGGTCGGCGGAACACCGATCGAGTGGCGGGCCGTGGCGCTCGACGAGCGTGAGTGGGGTGTGACGTTTACGGAGGTGCCCGTGCATGACATGGGTAGCGTCGGCACGTCGGTCGACGGTCGCTTGTGGTATGGCGCCGTGCGCGACGGACGGTGGGCATCGTTGGCGCGGATCCCGTTGCCCGCGGGCTGGAATTTACTCCCGTTCTCGGCATCGACGCTGGCGCGGGGCGGAGACACGCTGGCTCTGGCCGTAAGCATGGACAGCGCGGCTCTCGTCCGACGGGTCGTCCTGTTCGAGCGCCGTCAGGGTCGATGGTCGCACCGGGCACTTCCCTTCGGAGCCGCATACGTAGATCTGGCCCATGCGAATGGGATTGGATTTGCCGCGGCCGTCGCGCGGGCCGACTCGTCGGTCATGTCGGGGAGCAACGCCCTGTATGTCCAGGTGCCGCTGTCCGGGGGCGCACTAACGAGGGTCGACGCCCGTGGTGCGCACGAGGTGCACGAGCCGGCGCTCGCGGGGGATTCCGGTCAAATGGTCCTGACCTGGTGGACCGTCAACCATGGTCCGCATGGAAGCCGGTTTCAGGCGTACGCCATGGTCGACCCGCTGGCATCGCCGCCAGGAGCGGTGCACGCGCTAGACCCGGACGTCGACTCGATCGTCCACGTGCCGACTCCCGAAGGGGTGAATCTGTGGCTGGCGGATCACCTACTCGCTGATGCGTCGCGGGAGCTCCGTTTGCTCGAAGCGGCAACCGGCGCAGTTCGCGTGCTGTGGCGAGCCCCGAATCCCTTCGACGGATACTTCCACGCCGTGGCCCTCACCGGCCGGCGCATTCTTCTGGTCGGACCGACCTTCGACCGATCCCGCGACGTTCTAGCCAACCTGATGCTCCATGTAGAGCTGAAATGCGATCCGTCGTCGGGGAGCCGGCTGTCTTCTGTTCAGAGTGTGGGCACACACTCACGATCCCCGTTCTCCGAGCTGCAGGTAACGCCATGCTGAACCGTATCGCCTCGCTGAGCCTCATGATCCTCGTCATCGCTACGAGTCCGGCGTGTCACGACGCGCTGGCTCCCGACGACGGGCCTCTGCAAGCCTCTCAGCCACCCGTCTCCGCTTCCAACACTGCGAGTGTTCCGAAAGAGTTCGAGACCTCCGCGACGATCCTCCGCCACTGGACCGAGGCGGGGTTCGATTTCGATCGGGCCTACGCACAAGGCTTCATGCGCTTCTTCGCGAACCGCGCGGAAACGCGAGTCGAGCTGTCGCTGCGGAACGGCAACTCGAACGTCGCGACGCGAACGGGGAGGACTAGCAACGGATGGTTGCTTCCGGCCTATCGAGAACAGTGGGCCCAGACCACGGCGGGCGTCGGCGCTTCCTGTGGTCATGTGGTGGACGCTTCGGCCTTCTTCCGAGCCTGGCACGAGGCGCAAACCCCGTTCGGCAGAATAAAGTGGTCCGAGAGGCACAAGTCCGCATCCGACAGTGCGCTCCAGCCACCCTGTTCGTCCTCTTGCGCCAATCAGCTGGTCGTTACGGCCGACGACTCGTGTGACGAGCTGGTTGGAGGTGGCGGGGGCGAGACGACCGGCGATGGGGGCCCGACGGGTGACCTCGACTGCCACGACGAGTTCGTGGTCATCATGGTGGAGGGTCGAGTGATCTACAGGGGTGTCGCCACCGTCTGCGAGTAGACGGCTTCGCCACCCGAAACAGACCGATCTCTTCTGGAGGCAATAAGATGCTTTTGAAGCTGCTCTTGCGGTGCTGGTTCCCGCCTTTGCTCTTGCTCCTCGTCGTCGTTCCGTTGTTCATCACCGGTGGACAGGCGCTCGCGCAAGATACGGGCTCCCAGACCACGGATCGCGTCCCCGCGACGATCGTGCTGGTGGATCGGCTCGACGACGCCCCCGAGGGTGCCGTCATCCTGCGCAGACACGACCAGCACCCGTATGACGTGGTTATGATCGCACGGCGCGAGGCAACCGCGGAGCTCCTGTCCGCAGCCGTCTTCACGCTACTGGTGACGAGAAGCGTTCTCGGTGACGTCCCCGAGGCAGAGGCCAGGATTGCAGTACTACGGGTCAGTGGTCCGCAGGCATGGAGGAGCCGGATCGTACCTCGGCTGGGGCGATTGCTCGGAAAGCTGCGCTCGGCAGAACCCGGTCCGGTCAAAGGAGTCGGTGTCGGACGGAGCCTGACGGTGTGGCTGCCAGCCGATTACGAGCTTCGATTGACGCCGGCGGGTGGGGCCGGCGCGGCGCTCGGGACAAGGTGACTTTGAGGGTCGCTCGTCGCTAAACCTGCAGGGATATCTCCAGGCACTCGCGGGCTTCCGATATGCCTCCCGCGTCGCTCTTCACGCGGACCGAGCCCAGGCTGGAATCGTCGAAAGACGAGAGCAGAGTCGCGACCCCGGGGACTGACTGAATGGTCTGCTCGCCGAGCACCACGAGCCCGGTCACGAGCCACACGCCGACGTCGCCGTCTCCTTCGAGCTCGGGACCATCGACTTCGGCCGCGACGAAGAAGGATCGCTCGAGGTTTATGGCGACGTGTCCGGCTCCATCTCTCAGCGTAGCCCCCTCCACCGTGAGTCCGTCCTCGATGTCTCGAAGCAACACGTCGGGAACGGTGAGGCAATTGAGCGACGCGGCGGGCTGAGGGGCAGGAGGTGGCGGAGCCTGCTCGGAACACGCAGCGAGCAGGCCAACCATCACCGGCAGGACCACGGCGTAAGCCGACACCGCTCTTCGGGTGCGGTTATCAATCACGATGCTGCTCCTCAGGTTCGGGGCTGGCCGAGCGGGCTCTAAACAGCGGCTAGACCGCGTCGGGCTCGGTCTTCTCGCCTTCGCGGTACAGCCAGGCACCTGCCATGGTACCGATCGGCACCTCGAAGACTCCCACCACGGTCGCCGTCATCATCAAGCTGTTGGGAAAGATCGGCCACAGACCATTGTACATGGTCGGGAAGACGTAGATCAGCAGCCAGACAAGCAGACCCGCAATCACGGCCGTCCGGGGACCGGGCCCGAAGCGAGGGCGCATGGCCGCGTACAGCCACACAGCAATGATGCCAAGAAAAAAGTAGAGCACAATGAACATCGCGACGGCTGACCCCGACGTCGGCGCGAGGCCCAGGCTGGCGGCCGCCGCTTCCCACTCGTCCAACAGGATCATGCCGTTAAGAACGTATTCGAACACGTTCATGACCAGACCGGCGAGCAGGCCGCCTACCATCACGCGTCCCGTGTTGATTCGGTCCATCGTGAACTCCCGTGCTGAAGTGGGTCCGTTGGCTGGCGCGTAGAATACTACCCCGCCCGTTGGGGGAGACACCAGCGCCGAGGTTTTTCTTGAATTGGAATCGGCCCGAGTAAGCGACACGCGTCGTCGGAAGGGCGCAGCGGCGAATCGATAGGCGGACCTCGGCGTACTTCAGCGGGAAGCCACGAAGACACTCGCGAGGAATACGGTGGATCCAAGTACAATTAAGGCGCTCAAACCTGTCCTCACCGTAGTCATGGCGTCGTAGGCCTTCGGTGACCTGCGGCTCGGTCGAGCCGACGAGGGACGTGAGCTGCTAGCACAAGCTGCATCCGGTCTCGAGGCGCTCGGCGCGACGGCCGAGCTGCGCGCCCTTCGTGAAGAGCTCGAACGCCTCTCCTGAGGCGCTTTCGTCCTCCGAACTTGGCAAGCGATACTTGTTTGCTGATAGATACGGGAACCGCTCAGACGTAGACGGGGTTCTCTTAACCGATTCTTCGTGATCCGCCACCCTAGCCCGAAGTAGGAGTTACGCCATGAGATCAACTTTGTCCGCCGTTCTGTTGGTCGCGGTCCTGACGGCTGCCTGTGGTGGCAGCGATCCGGCGGGTGGCAATCCGCCGCCGCCTCCGCCTCCACCGCCCCCTCCGCCGGGTGTCGTGGTCATCACCCTGGGGGCGAACCTCCAGTTCTCGCCCGACGAAGTGACGATTTCCGCGGGGACCCCCGTGCGCTGGGTCTACGAGAGCGGTCCCGCCCATACCGTCACGCCGCGGGATGACGGCCAGGCGGGTGTGTGGGCGCGTCAGGAAATGAACACCGTTGGGCAAACCTTCGACCACACGTTCAACGTCGCAGGCCAGACGTACGACTACTTCTGCGAGCCGCACGAGCTTAACGGAATGACCGGGCGCATCATCGTGCAATGAGGCGGTCGCCCCTGGTATCGGCGCTGCCCGAGCCAGTGTCGTCGCCGATCGCCCGAGTGCTGTCGCCTGGGATGTCTTCGCCGGCCGTTGGGCGCTCTGTGCGTGTCAGGTTCCTCGCCGGAGCCTTGCTGCTCGGGCTGTCGCTGCCGACTGCGGGGCTTGGGCAGCCCCTGACCGAGCGAACGCCCAACCTGGCGGGCACGTGGACCTCATCCCCAAGGATCCTCCACTTTCAGTTCGCACATCGCTTTCAGACGACCGGTGACGGCTCTGACATCTCGGACATCTTCGGAGACTCGAAGATCGTCAACTACCCGACGTTCGAGCTCTCCTACGGGCTCTTCGCCGGTGCGCTCGCCTCCGTGCGATACAGCAGTAACTCAGTGATCGCCTCCGGCTTCAACGAGTGGCAACTGGGCCTGAAGTACGCGCCGATACGAAACATGGCCGATGGGCGCGTGTCGCTGTCGGTGCTCGGAGCGTGGAACACCACGAACGAGAGCCTGGACGGCGAGCTGGCGGCCGAGACACGCCTTGGGCGGCTGTTCTTCAGCGGAGCGCTGCGCGGTTTCACGAACATGCTCGATCTCGAGGCTGGGCGTGAAGAGGCGCTGGCTGCCGCCGGCGGGCTCGGACTCAAGCTGAATCGGTACGTGACGCTGGCGGGCGATGTCGGTGGCGTGGTGGCCGGTGCGCAAGCCGTGCGGGACCGGACCGACGTGGCCTGGAGTGCCGGTCTGCACCTGGGTATTCCCTTCACCCCGCACACATTCTCGATCATGGCGACCAACGTGACCAGCGGAACCTTGCAGGGTGTGTCCACCGGGGTGGGTGGCGAGGTATTCTGGGGCTTCGAGCTCACGGTGCCGTTCAGTGGCTTCGCCCGTTGGGGGAAGATCCTGAATCCGGATGAGGTCGAGCCGCGCGCCGCTCAGGTATTGGAGGCCGGAGACACGCCGGTAGTCGAAGTGGGGATCCGGGAGTTTGCCTTCGAGCGATCGAGATTGGAGATCCCCGTGGGCACGACGGTTCGCTGGATCAACCGCGACCCGGTCGGACACACGAGCACTTCCGACGACGAAAGATGGTCATCTCCGATGATCGGACCGGGCGAGACGTTCGAGTATACGTTCGACGAAGCGGGTGAGTTCGCCTACCATTGCGTTCCTCACCCCTTCATGAAGGCGACCATCGTCGTTCGGGGCTGACCCGAGAACGGACAAGACAGCTCAGCTCCGACGGGCGCGGGAACAAGGCGTCAGGCTTCGTGGCCTGCCCCTCACCGCCGCTGGCCTCCGTTACTCCGCCGCTCGCCTCTGTGCTTCCGCTTCTTGGGTCGACTTCACTGTGATCGTCTCCAACCCGTGCGCGTCGGGGCCGGTCTCCTGCCTTCGAAGCAGCCAGGCGAAGAAGAAGCCGAGGAAGCCGAGGGTCGAGAAGATCCACATCCCGAGCGCATAGCCGCCCGGGTTCTGAACACTGGCACCCGAGGTGTCGTTGGCCCACCCGATCAGCAGGTTGAACCCGAAGAGTCCGATATTCTGGATCATGGTCATGAAGCCGTATGCCGTTCCGAGCCGGGCTTCGTCGACCAGATATGCCACCGACGGCCACATCACCGCGGGTACGAGCGAGAACGCGATGCCCATCATCGCCATCGGGACGCGCAGGTCGACATCCGTGTACGCCATCATCAGGTAGACGGGGACGAGCAGCAGCGACCCCCACATCATGAACAGCGCCCGCTTGCCCACCCGATCGACGACGTAGCCGAAGAGCGGCGTGAATACCATGGCGAACAGAGTGATCATGCTCGACAGAAAGCCGCCAAACTCGCGCGTTGTACCGTGCGCTTCGATGAAGAACTTCACGGCGAAAGTTTGGAACGGAAAGATCGCGGAATAAAAGGTCACGCAGAGAAGAACCACGTAGATGTATGCGCGCGGGAAGCGGAACAGGTCGGCGAACACGACCTTCTCGGTTTCGCCGGTCTCTCCCAGGTCGTACGCTTTCGCGGCGCGCTCCTCCATCACCCAGTAGATGATTGCACCCACCACGCACAACGTCCCGAAGGCGACGGCGATGAGCAGGGGCCACTGCCAGTTCTCGAACGCCGGGCGAGCCCAGGTGGGTGAGTTGAGAGCGAGGAACGATCCCAAACGTGCGATCGTCAGGTTCGCGCCGAACGCGAACGACAGCTCTCTCCCCCTGAACCACTTCGCGATCGCCGTCGTCACCGAGACGATGAGCGACTCGGCGCCCAGACCGAAGATCAGTCGGCCCGCGGCCATCATGGCGAGGTTTCCAGAGACAGCCGTGACCGCCGCCCCGAGGAAGCACAGCACGCCGAACAGCAGTGTAGCTTTCTTGACGCCGATGCGGTCGATCAGGATCCCGCCGATCAGCACCATCACGATGTTCGGGAAGCTGTAGATCGCGTTCAGGAGCCCGATGTTGCTGTCCGAGAACCCGAGCTGCTCCTTCAGCAGGTCCGCGATCGGGCTGACCGCGTCGTACACGTAGTAATTGCCGAACATCGCCAGGCTGATGACCACGAGCACGACCCACCGATACAGCGTCGGCGGGGGCGGCTTGAGCGAAGCGGCGGTGGCGGGGCCCTGGTTCATGCTAGATCCTCGGTCGCAGCCGTGGCCGCAGAGTTCAGTCCGTCTAAGCGTGGCCGTCAACGTCGACTGGCTTGGCACGGCGGTGTCCGCACCGGCCGGCAAGATCTACCGCAGCCGCCCCGAGATCAATCGTCGGCTCAGATCGATCACGGTAGCGGAACCTTCTGCCGCACCGTACCAGGTCGAGGGCGTGGTGCAGTTCCGCAGCGACCGCTGGACGGCCGATAAGGGAGTGAGCCTCAATCCGCCTCTGGTGGCCGTCGATCTGGGCACGGTCAGAGACGCCCCCGTCCCCCATGAACGAGGTGGATCGGGAGAGTCGGGGCCCCTGAGCGACGAGAGTTGCAGCCCCCATCCCTGGTCGTGGTCGAGAGCGTTCGAACGACATAGCTTAGACGAAGAAACCACACGGCAATCGCGCGTGGTGAGGAGGCAATCATGCCGATCAAGAGACTCAGGGAGTTCCTGGAGGCCGAAGGGGTGAAGTACGTGACGATCACGCACTCACAGGCGTTCACGGCCCAGGAGATCGCCGCCTCGGCGCACATTCCGGGCAAGGAGCTGGCCAAGACCGTAATGGTGAAGATCGACAGGGACATGGCCATGGTCGTGTTGCCGGCCACCGAAATGGTCAGCCTCGGCCGGTTGAAGGAGGTGACCGGAGCGACCGACGTTCAGCTCGCCAGCGAGCCGGAGTTCAAGGACCTGTTCCCCACATGTGCGCTGGGGGCAATGCCGCCTTTCGGTAACCTGTGGGGAATGGACGTCTACGCGGACGATCGCCTCAGCGAAGACGAGCAGATCGCCTTCAACGCCGGATCTCACACGGAGCTCGTTCGCCTGGCCTACGCGGACTTCGAACGTCTGGTCAAGCCGCGCGTCCTGAGCGTCGCCCGCTAGTCGCCCGCGACCGCTCCAGCGGGGGAGCCAGAAGAAGCAGCGATAGCAGCGCGGAGCGCTCGATCAGGCTCGTGAGCTCTATGAACTCGTGCGCCGCGTGTGCTCCTCCCCCCACGGGTCCGAGTCCGTCGAGCGTCGGAGCGTAGAGGCTCGCCACGTTTCCGTCCGAGGCTCCGCCCGCGAGCCCCTCGGCCAAATCCAGCTCGAGTTCCCGTGCCGCCACCTGGGCCAGCTGCCACAGCTCTCGCGGCGTGCGTTCCATCGGCGGTTTTTCGAGGCCTCCGAGGACCTCGATTCTCGTGTTCGGCGTCACGGTTTCGAGCGACCGGACGCACCGCTCGAGCTCATCCGCCTGCTCCAGCGTGAGCACGCGAAAGTCCACACTGATCTTGCCTTCCGGCGCAACCACGTTCGGGCTCAAGCCACCGTCGATCGTTCCGACGTTCACGCTGATTCCCTGTTTCGGGTCGTTGAG
Source organism: Gemmatimonadota bacterium (assembly GCA_039587755.1). Lineage (GTDB taxonomy): Bacteria > Gemmatimonadota > Gemmatimonadetes > Palauibacterales > Palauibacteraceae > JBDHBD01. The sequence continues at coordinate 185,475 of JBDHBD010000002.1, forward strand.
CGCGAACAGGTGCTGCACGAGGTGGGAGAGCTCGAGAATGGCGCTGGCGCCGTGCCCAGGCTCGAGTCCCGCGTGTGCGGCCCTTCCCGTGACCCGGATGGTGAAGTGACCCACGCCCTTGCGGGCTGTTTTGAGCCTGCCACGCCGACCGAGTGACGGTTCCAGCACGTACACCCGATCCGCGATGCGGGCCAGACGTCGCACGATGTACGCCGACCCCAGGCTTCCCGATTCTTCGTCGCAGTTAAGGAAGATCACCGGCGCGACTTCCGGCTCTGCCCCGACGGATCGCATGGCCCGTAGGGCGAAAACGAGAAGTGTCAGGCCGGACTTCATGTCGTAGACCCCCGGGCCCACGACCCGGCCTCGGAAGCGCTGAAAAGGGCGGTTCTCCAGCGTTCCGGTCGGCCACACGGTATCGGTGTGCCCGAGCACGATCTGCAGAGGCGCACCCGGAGATCTGTCTGTCGGGATCGCGAGCAGATGCCGGCCACCGGGATCTCGCGAGGCCCACCGGATGCGATAGCCCAGCTCTCGCAGTTCGTCGGTCAGGATCGTCTGGACGGCTCTCTGGCTCTCGGGGTCATGCGTGGGAGACTCGGCCGCTACCAGCCGCTCGAGTAGCCCTACGATTCCCTCCTCCTCTGCCTGCAGAAAATCGCGGATTCGCAGCGCCCGTTCGGAGCCCATGGTACGTCTAGCGTTTCAGCACTGCGGGGAAGGGCAGCGCGTGTGTGTGGCGGATCTTGGTGACGCGCCCGGGATGCACGTAAGCGAGGAGTGGGTTATTGAGAAGCACGTCCTGCGTGTCGCGGTCGACGCGCAACCGGACATCCTGGTGCGCGCGCGCGGCGACGACCTCTCCCGTGACCAATCGAGTCCTACCGAACCCGTCGACGATCTTCAGCAGCCTGCACTCCAGGTGCAGGTACGCGTCCTGAAGGAGAGCCGCTTCGCCCCTCGTGGCCGGGAGAGTCGGTAGGGTTTCGAGCTCCTCCCTGCCTGCCTCGTCGTAATGGAACGACGAAGCGATCGCGACCTGTACGACCTGCTCCGGCCGCGGGTAGCTGACCGCGAAAAAACCCTCTCGTTCGGCGTTTCGGTACGTGGAATGGGTCGGTGCGCATACGAAGCCGAAGTAGTTCTCCCATCCCAAGGGTGTGACCAGGTTGTTGGGCGCCAGATGGGGCCTTCCGTCCTCGTCACGCGTGCCGATCAGTACGAAGGGGAGGATGAGAGGAAAGCGGTCCCAGATCGAATACTCGACCTCGAGCTCGACGTAGTCAGCCAGCGGGTCTGACACGGAGTCACCTCCGGTCGGGATATCGTCTGTGAGCCTGCCGTCTCAAGAGTTCCCTCGAATCTACGACGGCCGTCCGATGCCAGCGACACCGCCGTCCCCCAGACCTTCGTGAGCGATGCCGCTCAGGCCACGACTCCCTGCCTGATCCGTCTGACGGCGGTGACACCCGCCCGAGCGGAGAGCAACATGAGGGCGGTGATTAGCACGGCCGATGAAAGGCACCATGCGCACACCGCGCCGATGACGAACGGCTCCAGAAAGGTCAGGTAGGCGGAGAACACCGTGCCTACGACGGCGAAGAGCAAAAACCCCGCGGTCGCAGCGTCGGCCGCCGACTTCTTTCCGACCTTCGACACGACCCACGCGCCCAGCATGAGGAGGTATCCGCACAAGCCCACAAATCCCACCGGAATCACGCCGAACAGTCGAGCGTACCGGCTCTGCTGCACAGTGTTGCAGTCCCCGACGGGACCGCACACGGCGGTCGCCCCCTGCGTCTCCACGTACGTCATGTATGCGGCGACCGCCATGCCCACGAGCAGTAGAGTAGGGATTATCAGGCCCGGCATCCCGGCCTCGAACCCGTAGCGCGCCATCCTGGCGACAACGGCAAGGCTCAACAGCATCCCGAGCAGGATCGCGATGCCGATCCCGTTGCCCAGCGGATCCCGCCCCAGCCTCTCGGCTAGCCCTGGTGGATCGATCGCCGCGAGCGAGTTGAGGTACGCTTCCGCCGCCAGCTTGCCCTCTGTCGTCACGGAGTCGGCCAGGGGCTCGGCCACCGGGTCCTGGCCCGGCGGGTTAGCCGTCGCCGCAGCCGGCCAGGCCGACAGGATGGCGACCAGGGCGAGAGTGACCCAACGTGGTCTCATTCCTCGTTCATCGCGTGTCTGGCTACGCCGGTCCGTCATTCCGCGTCAGCCGTCGGGAGCCGAATGATCTCCTCACACGCGAACACCGGCCCCACTTCGAAACCCAGCTGTGGGCCAGTGTAGAGCTCGGGCGGCACGCTGATGTCGGCCAGGTAGAGCTCACCCACTTGCTCCTCCACTCCGGGGGCACGCAGCCCCTGCTTGGGAAGTGCGAGTGTCATCGTCGCGACGGCATGAATCGCCGGTTCGTACACCGTCCCGCTGGTCGCATCCACGCCGGAGGGCGCGTCGAGCGCCAGCACGGGGGCGGGGTGGTTGTTGGCCCAGCGAATCATCGTTGCCGCTGCGCCGCGCGGATCGCCCTTCAGACTGTACCCGATGACCCCATCGACAATGAGGTCCGCCGGCGGGGAATCGCCTGGCCCGGGCAATGCGTCCGGGGCCTGATCCGCTCGCACTCCCATCCGACGTAAGATATCGAGCTGGTGGGCCGGGACGGGGGTCAGCCGATCGTCGGGAGCGGAGAGGGAGACGTGCACACGCGCCCCCCAGTTGTGCAGCCGGCGGGCACAGACGAGAGCTCCACCGCCGTTTCCTCCGGTGCCGGCCAGAACGACCACTTCCCGGTCGCGAGGGTCGCCGTCCAGAAACCTCGTCCGTGCGAGGTGCGCCAGGTTCCGACCAGCGTTCTCCATCATCTGGATCAGCTGGATGTGGAAGTTCTCGATCATCGCACGATCGACTTCCACCATCTGCTCCGTCGATAGATGGGGAATCCGCGGACCTCCCGGCGGGACCGCGTCGCGACTATCCATGGCCGGTGAGCGGTATCGCCGTTCCCTGCACGGCACGGGCGGCATCCGACGCGAGGAAGAGGATTACCTCGGCGATCGCCTCCGGAGAAACCCACCGACTGAAGTCCGCGTCCGGGGCGGCCTTTCGGTTCTCGGGCGTGTCGATCGTGCCCGGGAGGACGGCGTTCACGCGAACCCCGGCGTCCCCGAGCTCAGCCGCCAGACTTTCGGTCAGGCGCAATACGGCGGCCTTCGTCGCACTGTATGCCGCAACGCCGGCGTCTCCGGCGAGGGCATTTCGGCTGGCCACGTTCACGATCGCGCCGCGGCGGGCCTCGACCATGTGCGGGATCACGGCCCGAGCTGCGGCCACCGCCGTCCGGACGTTCAGCGCATACAGCCGATCCCACGTGTCGAGCGACTCCTCGTGCACCGGCGCGCCGCCGATGAACGTGCCGACCGTGCTCACCAGCGTGTCGATGCGCCCGAAGCGCTCCACCGCTTGGGAGGTGGCGCGCGAGACGGAGGCTTCGTCCGTCAGGTCGACGCCTCCCGACACGAGGTGGTCGTCCGACTCGGCCAGCTCCGGGAACCGCTCGACCAGCCTGTCCGCCGCGTGGTCCCACAGGACCAGACTGGCACGCGCGGCCTCGAACACACGCACCGTGGCGCTGCCCAGGTTGCCGGCCGCACCGGTAATAATCGTCACATTGCCCTGGATGCGATCGCCGTCGATGCTGTTCACTTAGCGTCAGCCTCCCTCCGTGAAACCAGGGTACAGCGTCATGCCCCCGTCGATAAAGAGGCTGGTTCCGTTGATGTAATCGGCCATGTCCGAGACAAGCCATGCCGCCGCCCGCCCGATGTCTTCGACCTCTCCGATTCGCTTGTAGGGAATCAGGGTCAGCAGGCTGTCCAGCGCCTCTTTTGTCTCCCAGGCCCCCCGATTGATGGGCGTGCGAATCGCGCCGGGCGCGATGCTGTTCACGCGGATGCGGTACGGTGCCACCTCTTGAGCGATGCTCTTCATCATCAACATGACGCCGCCTTTCGACGCGGCGTAATTGACGTGCCCCGCCCAGGGGATCAGCTCGTGGACAGAGCTCACGCAGAGGATCTTGCCGGCCGAAGCTGAAACCTCGCGCACGACGCCACGGCGTTTGAACTCGCGTACGGCTTCGCGGGCGCACAGGAACTGGCCGGTGAGATTCACGTCCAAGACACGGTTCCACTGCTCCAGAGTCATCTCTTCGAAGGGGGCATCGCTCTGCAATCCGGCGTTGTTCACGAGGATGTCCACCGTGCCGAACTCGTCCAACGTGCGGGCGAACAGCGACCGTACGTCTTCGTCCGCGGACACGTCGGCCTGGTGCGCGATCGCATGGCTTCCGGCAGCCACGATCTCCGCGACCACGTCTTGGGCTGCGGGCTCGTCGGCGTAATAGTTGACCGCCACGTCCGCACCTGCCTTGCCGAGCTCGACGGCGATGCCCCTGCCGATTCCGGAGTTGGCGCCGGTCACGATCGCCTTCTGGCCGGCCAGGAACTTGAATACCGGGCACTGAGGCATGACGACGTCAGGGAACTCGTCCGGTTGCGTCGGCTTTGACATATCGATCTCCTTCGGCACAGGGTCGACCGTCGAACAACGAGAGAGTCCGTCCGGTGCCCGACCGGGTGTGCCGGGGCCGGCGTGCAGGAAAAGCTGCTGTGGGGACGTCATCATGCGAAAGACCGTGACCGCCGAGCACCGTCGGCTCGCCGAGAATCGCGAGGACCGCCGCTGGTATCGCTGGGGCCCGTACGTAAGCGAACGGCAGTGGGGCACGGTGCGCGAAGACTACAGCGAGGACGGAGATGCCTGGTCCTACGTGACCCATGATGCAGCCAGGAGTCGCGCCTACCGGTGGGGTGAGGACGGCATCGCGGGCGTCTGCGACGAGAGTCAAAACCTCTGCCTGGCCCTCGCCCTGTGGAACGGCCACGATCCCATCCTCAAGGAACGACTCTTCGGTCTCACGAACGCCCAGGGAAATCACGGCGAGGACGTCAAGGAGCACTACTACTACCTGGATGCGACACCCACCCATAGCTACCTGAAGCTTCTCTACAAGTACCCGCAGACTGAGTACCCGTACGCCCGCCTGGTGGAGGAAAACGCGGAGCGGGGAAGGGAAGCGCCCGAGTTCGAGCTTTCGGACACTGGGGTGTTCGACGACGACCGATATTTCGATGTGGTCCTCGAGTACGCAAAGGCGAGCCCGGACGATCTCCTTATGTTGGTGACCGCTCATAATAGGGGCCCTGACGACGCGCCCTTGTGGCTTCTCCCGCAGCTCTGGTTCCGCAACACGTGGTCGTGGAGCGACGATGCAGAGCGGCCGCAGCTCGAAGCCGACGCGACAGGCCGGGTTAGGGTCTCGCACGGCAGGCTCGGCCCGTTCGAGATGCACGCCGAGGGCTCTCCCGATCTCCTGTTCACCGAGAACGAGACCAACGCCGCACGCCTGTTCGGGGCGTCGCCGGCGGATACGAACCGGTACCGCAAGGACGCGTTCCACGAGTACTTGGTCGATGGTCGCAGTGCTGCCGTCAACCCCGAGCGACGGGGGACCAAAGCCGGGATCCTCTATCGCGAGACTGTGTCGGCTGCCGGGAGCGTCTCGATTCGCCTCCGGCTGGGGGCGGCGCGGCCTGAAGCGCCACACTCGGGCGCGGGGGAGAACGACGCGGCGGCGGAAGTCGGGGATGTGGCCGGCGGGTTTGCCGACTTCGACACGATAATCGAGCAGCGCCGGGCCGAGGCGGACGAGTTCTACGCGTCGCTCCACCCGCTGCAGGCCGATGCCGAAGAACGACGTCTCCAGCGACAGGCGTACGCCGGAATGATCTGGTCGAAGCAGTTCTACTACTACGACGTGCGAGATTGGCTGAAAGGCGATTCGGCGCGGCCCGCGCCGCCGCCCGGGCGTCACTACGGACGCAACCACGACTGGGAGCATCTGAACAACGCCGACGTGCTCTCCATGCCTGACAAGTGGGAATACCCGTGGTACGCGGCCTGGGATCTCGCCTTCCACGCCATCCCGCTCGCGCGGCTCGATCCGGAGTTCGCGAAGGAGCAGCTCGTGCTGCTCACACGCGAATGGTACATGCACCCCAACGGCCAACTGCCGGCCTACGAGTGGAACTTCGGCGACGTGAACCCTCCGGTGCACGCATGGGCCGCCTGGAGGGTTTATGAGATCGATCGTGAGATACAGGGATCTGCCGACCGTGCATTCCTCGAGCGGGTGTTTCACAAACTGCTGCTCAATTTCACGTGGTGGGTGAACCGCAAGGACGTGGACGAGCTGAACGTCTTTCAGGGCGGATTCCTGGGTCTCGACAACATCGGCGTGTTCGACCGGAGCGCTTCACTTCCCGCGGGTGGCCACATCGACCAGGCGGATGGTACCAGCTGGATGGGTATGTACTGCCTCAACATGCTGCGCATCGCCCTCGAGCTTGCACTCGACAATCCCGTCTACGAAGACATCGCGACGAAGTTCTTCGAGCATTTCCTGGACATCGCCCACGCGATGACGAACATGGGTGGCGAGGGCATCGGGCTATGGGACGAGGAAGACGAGTTCTTCTACGATGTGCTCCACCTTCCCGAGGGACATCGGCAGCTCAAGGTGCGCTCGATGGTGGGGCTGAGCCCGCTATTCGCGGTCGAGGTGCTGGAGCCCGAGACCATGGCGAGATTGCCGGGCTTCGAGCACCGGCTCCGCTGGTTTCTAAGGAACCGTCCCGAGCGGGCTGCTCTCGTCTCGCGCTGGGAGGTACCGGGCGCAGGGGAACGTCGACTCCTCTCTCTGTTGCGGGGGCACCGCATGAAACGCCTGCTGGCCCGAATGCTCGATGAGACGGAGTTCCTTTCCGAGTACGGTGTGCGGGCTCTCTCCAAACACCACCTCGCCGAGCCGTACGTGTTGGAGTGCGGAGGCGAGCGGCACACTGTCGCCTACGAGCCGGCCGAGTCGAGATCCGGTCTGTTCGGCGGCAATTCCAACTGGCGGGGCCCGATCTGGTTCCCGACGAACTTCCTGCTGATCGAGTCGTTATGCCGCTTCCATCGCTACTACGGGGACGAGTTCAAGATCGAGTGTCCGACGGGGTCGGGGAACTATCTGACGATTCGCCAGGTCGCGCTGGAGCTCGCCCAGCGCCTGTGTGGGATATTCCTGTCCGATGCCGAGGGCGGTCGGCCCGTGTATGGCCAATACGAGCGGCTTGCTGCCGACCCGCACTTCCGCGATCACCTCCTTTTCTTCGAATACTTCCACGGCGACTCCGGACGCGGAGTGGGGGCGTCGCACCAGACGGGCTGGACGGGTCTGGCGGCGGAGCTGGTTGCTCTGGTGCGGAGCGAGGCCGCAGCGATGTGACGCCGCAAAGATAAGAAGCTGGCGAGGCGGTGTACCGTCGAAGCCTGAATCAGCCTAGAAGCGGTCGCGCCAGAACTCGGCCGCGCCACCGGTGCGCGATCCGAGGTCTTCGCGCCTCACGCATAATTATCTGTCATCACAGCAGGTACGACAGGTCACCTCAGGTGATTTCATGGAGGCGCACGGATCGCTTGATCCGCGGAGGAGCCGGTTCCCTACTGGGCAGGCGCTTTGTGAACGGCACCTGCCCTGTGTAGAATGGAGCGGCGGATCACTTCGAGCGCGGGGGACCTCAATGAAAGAGTACGAGGCCTACTGCACGGCCTGCGGCACCCGGGTGATCGTCACCCTGGAGTCTCCACCGGACGGACCCATCGACCTCACCGGCGTTGATTGTCTGGATAAGGTGGTCTCGTGCGAGAAGATGGAATGCCCGATCGTCGACATCACCCCCGACAATTTGCCTGACCGTCTCGAGTTCCTCCCCGCCGGGCTGCGGGGCGGGAGCGAGCGAGGACTGAGCGAGTCCACGGAGCTGGTGAAGCGGGCGCGAGCCACTTCGGTCCGGCTCCAGACCGAACGAACGACCCGACATCACGGGGAGGGCGACGCGTAACCTCGCCCAGGTGACCTGCATGAAGCGACAGCAGCCTGACCTGCTCGACCAGCTCGCGCCGGGGGCGCATGACGCCGACGCGGCGCTGCAGCTGGATGACGGGTCACGGGTCGCCGTGATCGGCGGAGGACCCGCCGGCTCCCTGTTCTCGTTCTTCCTGCTCAAGATGGCCGAGGCGATCGACCTCGAGCTCGACGTCGATATCTACGAGCCGCGCTCGTTTGAGCGCTGCGGGCCAGCGGGTTGCAACCATTGCGGCGGCATCGTGTCGGAGTCGCTGGTCCAGATCCTCGCCACCGAGGGCGTCAACCTCCCGCCCAGCGTCGTGCAGCGCGGCATCGAGTCCTACGTGGTGCACATGGACGTGGGGAGCGTTGAAATCGACAGCCCGGCCGGCGAGCGGCGGATCGCGGCTCTCTACCGTGGCAACGGCCCGCGGGAGGGCGGCGATCTCCCCTGGGACTCGTTCGACGGCTACCTGCAAGGAATAGCGATGGAGCGGGGCGCCCGCGTGGTCCGGAAGCTCGTAACGGGTGTGCAGTGGGAGGACGGACGCCCCGGGCTCGTGGACGCGGATGGGCGGGGCCGCCGCTACGACCTGGTGGCGGTCGCGGCTGGAGTGAACAGCAATTTTCTTGATCTGCTGGAGATCGACTCCGAGACGCCGAAAGCGCCGCGCACCACCCGCACTTACATCTGCGAGTTTCGTTACGGCCGCGAGACGATCGAGCGCGTGCTCGGGAACTCGATGCACGTGTTTCTGCTCGACCTCCCGCGGCTGGAGTTCGCCGCCATCATTCCGAAGGGCGAGTTCGTGACCCTGTGTCTGCTGGGCGAGGAGCTGGATCAGGAGCTCGTCCATGCCTTCCTCGACTCTCCGGTCGTCAAGCGCTGCTTCCCGGATGAGTCGGTGCCTGCGGTGTGCAGCTGCTCGCCGCTCATCAACATGGGGGGCGCCCGCAGACCGTTCGGCGATCGGGTGGTCCTGATCGGGGACTGCGGTGTGACGCGCCTTTACAAGGACGGGATCGGCGCGGCCTACCGGACCTCGAAGGCGGCAGCCGCCACGGCCGTGTTCCAGGGCATCTCGGCCGACGCGTTTCAGCGTCACTACTGGCCGTCCTGCCGCGCAATAGCCCGTGACAACGCGATCGGGAAGGGCCTCTTCGCCGCCAGCACGGTGTTCAAGCATGTACGACTCACCCGACGGGCGATCCTCCGCATGACCCGGCGGGAGCAGGAGAAGGCGAACGGGGCGCGCCACATGAGCTCGCTCCTGTGGAACATGTTCACCGGCAGCGCCCCGTATCGCGAGATCTTCGTGGGCGCGCTCCACCCGGGTTTCGTGGGCAGCCTGCTGTGGAACCTCGCTCTGGGGGCACGCCCGAACGGTGCGATGCAGAAGACGCAGCAAATTAACAAAACGAGCTGATCGATGCGTAAGGGAACGCTCGGCAAGCGATACGCGGATGGCGAGCCCATCGTTCGTCAGGGTGAAATGGGCGACTGCATGTACGTCGTCCAGGGCGGTGAGGTAGAGGTCGTGCAGACGACCGGCAACGGGGAGCAACGGCTGGCTCTGCTTTCGTCCGGCGACTTCTTTGGCGAGATGGCAATTTTCGAACGGGAGGTCCGTTCGGCCACCGTGCGTGCGGTTGGAGAAGCCCGCGTGCTCAAGGTGGACAGGAAGACGCTGTTGCGCCGGATCAACGAGGATCCGCTGCTCGCCGTGAACATCCTGCAGGCCATGTCGGGGCGCATCCGCGGCCTGAACGCGGAGGTCGCTCGCACCGGCGCAGGCTCGAGAGGGGACTGAGAGCCGTGCCTGGAGCGACGCCAGATCTCCCGCGCTTCGAGCCCCGTCAGGTCGAGAAACAGGCGCCCTGTCAGGGGGGATGCCCCAACAGCGGCGACATCCGCGGCTGGATCGGGACGGTGGCCCAGCGTCACAAGCTCGGTCTGTCGCAGGAAGACGCGTATACCAGCGCCTGGCGCATGATCACGGACGTCAACCCGTTCCCCAGTGTGCTGGGCCGCATATGCCCCCACCCGTGCGAGTCGCACTGCAACCGCTCCGAGAAGGATGGGGCAGTGGCGATCAACGCGATGGAGCGGTTCCTGGGCGATTGGGCCATCGAGCACTCGATACCGCTCGGCGTACTCGAAGAAGATCCGCAACCCGAGTCGATCGGTGTGATCGGTGCCGGGCCGTCGGGACTGTCTTTCGCGTACCAGATGGCGCGACGTGGCTATCGGGTGACGATGTACGAGCGCCGCGCCGAGCCCGGTGGGATGCTCCGCCACGGGATCCCGGACTACCGCCTACCCACCGAGGTGCTGGCGGCGGAGATCGAGCGGATCACGGATCTTGGCGTCGAGCTCCGGCTGAACACGGCGGTCGGACGTGACATCACCCTGGAGGAGCTGCGCGAGCTCCATCCCATTCTCTTCCTGGGGATCGGGGCCCAGAAGGGGCGTCGACTGGGCGTGCCGGGGGATGAGGGCCCCGGGGTATGGAGCGGCACCGATTACCTCGATCGGGTGAACCACCGCGAGCCCGTGAGTCTGGGGGACCGCGTCATCGTGGTCGGCGGGGGCAACACGGCCGTTGACGCGGCTCGCACGGCCCGCCGCAGCGGGGCCGAGGTGACGCTCCTCTACCGCCGCACGCGGACCGAGATGCCGGCTACCGCTGCGGAGGTCGAAGAAGCGATCGCAGAGGGCGTGACGCTCGAGTTCCTGGCCGCGCCGGTGGAGCTGAAACGGCCGAACGGGGCGCTCGAGACGGTGATTGTCCAGCGCATGGAGCTGGGTGAGCCAGACGAGTCGGGCCGTCGACGGCCCGTCCCAGTCGAGGGCTCCGAGTACCGCGTGCCAGCCGATTCGGTCGTGGCGGCCGTCTCGCAGGAGCCCGAATGGGACGGCCTCGGATCGCTCGACCTCGGGAGCCGCTGGCCGGAGGCGGACGAGAGCGGAATCCTGATCGACGGCGTGTACGCCGGGGGCGATGTGCTGGGGCTCGGAATCGCCGGGATGGCGATCGCGCATGGCCGCCGGGCCGCAGAAGCGGTCCACGCCCGTCTGCGGGATCTTCCGCCTCCTCCCCCGGACGAACGGGAGACGGCCGGCGCGGAAAGCATCCTGATGGAACTGCATGAAGAAAAGCCGCCGGCACTCCCCCTACATTTGACGCCCGCGGAGGGGCTGGCGAATCCAGAAGCGGAAGTAAGCCGGGGCATCACCGAGGCGGCGTTCCTGGAGGAGGCCGAGCGCTGTTTCTCATGCGGGACGTGCTTCGGCTGCCAGCACTGCTGGATGTACTGCACTCCGGGGTGCTTCACGAAGGTCGAAGAGTCGCGACCGGGGGTCTACTTCACGCTGTCGCTGGACGAGTGCGAGAAGTGCGGCAAGTGCGTCGAGGTGTGTCCCTGCGGCTTCCTCGAGGTATCCTGAGCCGCTTTCGCTGTCGACTCCTCTGACGAAGTCCATTCTGCCAGCGCGGCAAAGCCCGTCTCTCCCAGAATCTCGGGGTTCGGATCGACTGCCAGGAAATGCCGCCGAGCCTCCGGATCCGGGATGCGCACGGCCTTCTCTCTAAGGATCTCGCGCGCTTCTTTGAGCAGAGACTCGGCTTCCTCGGTCCGTCCGAGGGCGCTCACAGCTCGCGCCCGGGCGTACACGACGACCTCCTCCGGCCCCTGGATGCTCCCGTGGCGTCGCATGCGGCGAAGCGCGGTCGTCGATAGCCGGTCGGCGGCGTCCACATCTCCGCGCCCGAGGGCGAGCTCGGTCTGCCGTGCGCGCGCCAGGATGTCGATGTGAACGAGCCCGGTTCTGGCGGACAGCTCTCGGGCCTTCGATGCGCAACGCTCCGCCTCTTCTCCTTCTGCACGTTCCGACAGGGTGAGCCACGTGCGCGCTTCCAGCGCCGGTCTTCCCGCCTCCCGAGCCCGCGCGGCCGCGCTCAGCAGCAGCGCGCGGGCTTCCTCCGCCTGCCCGGCCGCCGCGAGAACGAACCCGAGTGTCATCTCGCCCGTGGCCATCGCTGATCCCGTGCCCAGCTGACCCGCCAGCTCCAGCGCCTCGCGCGCCGACGCCTCGGCCGACTCGTACAGGCCAAGCCAGCGCAGTGCAGTCGCGCGGTGGGCCAAGACCCGCAGCTCCATGATGCGGTGCCCGTGCTCCCGCGCCCGCTGGAGCACCTCGTCGAAGTAGTCTAGCGACCGCCAGAAGTCATCCAGGTCGACTTCCACCAGGCCCAGACGGTCGAGGAGCTCGAGCTCCGACCAGCGGTCGCCGGCGGCCTGATGAAGCGGCAGGGCCGCTTCATAGTGCGACCGGGCGGTCGGGTAGTCCCCCCACAGGTGCGCGACGCGGCCGAGCAAGGAGTGCAGGGCGCCCAGCGGCCCGGCCCCGTCGCCCTGACGGACGAGTCGCAGCGCGTGCTGGCCCTCTCGCTTCGCCGCGGCCAGCTTGCCGCGAGCGAGAAGCGCGCGAGCGTACCGGTAACCGGCTTCGGCCTTGCTCTCCGGGTCGCCTCTGCGATCGGCCAACTTGCGGAGTTCCTTCAACACCTCCTGCCACCGCTCGGAATCGCCCATCCCCGCTACGACGTCCTCCGTAATGCAGAGGAGTGCGAACTGCTCGTCGTCGTCCTGCGACGCCGAGTGGGCGCGCTCGAGCAGGTCGAGCGCATCGGGAAGCGCGCCCTGAGCTCTCGCCCGCATCGCGGACCGCTCCAAATAGGGCGCGGCCAACGGTCGGTGAGTCGAGCGCTCGTAGTGGTACGCGATGAGCTCGTCGGACTCCGACGAACGAGCGAGTAGCTGTCTTTCGAGCCACCGCGCGACGCCTCCATGGAGCTCGGCCCGCAGACCACGGAGGAGTCCCCGGTAGGCGACCTCCTGGAGGAGCAGGTTCTCGAACATGTACTCGCGCTCGCCGTCGACCACGGACTCGGGAAGCGACTTCACGATCTCCCCCTGGAGGAGCTCTTCCAGTTCGGCGTCCACCGGCTGCTGCGCCAACACATCGGCCAACACGCCGGACCAGAAGTGTCGCCCTACGATCGAGGCATACTGCAGAACCCGCTTGGTGGAGGAACTGAGGCCGTCGATTCGGGTGCTGAGCAGGCTCTCCACCGAGTCGGGGATCTCGACACCCGACAGGTCTCCCGTCGCCTCCCAGATTCCGTCCACCGAGTGGATCAATCCGCGGTCAGCGAGCGACTTCAGCATTTCCTCCAGGAACAACGGATTTCCCTCGGCGTGCTCCAGGGTGCGCCGGACGAACGGCCCAGGAAGGCAGTGCTCACCCAGCACGGCGTCGATGAAGACGCGCGATTCCTCGCGCGACAGCGGAGGAACCTGCATCTGTTCCTCCAGGCTTTGAAGAAGCCTCGCCAGTCGCGTCTCGCTGGGTAGGGGCGTGCGGGTGACCAGGACCAGGAGGACAGGCGACTGCGGAAGCCGTTCGGGCAGCGAAGCGAGCACGTCAAGGGTGGCTTGATCGGCCCAGTGCAGGTCCTCGAGGACGAGGATTCGCGGCTCCCGCACGCCGATGTCGAGGGCCCGCACGGCCGCATCGGCCACACGCTCTCGAATCTCCTGCGAGCCGTAGCCTCCCAGCTCGGACGTCTCGGAGGCGGGCGCTCCGAGCGCCACCGCGAGAAGGGCGCGCTCCTCCGGGCTCCAGGGGAGAGCGGCCCGTTCGACGATGGACAGTGCGGCATCCGCCGGGCCACGGTCTGCGGGCTCGGCGTGCAGGTTGCGAAGGAGCTCAGCGATCGCCTCCCACGGCGTGCTGCTCGCGTATGGATAACTCCGGGCGAAGGTGACGCGATCCGGGGGAACGTGCTCGGACTCGAGGAGCTCGAGGACGAGTCGTGACTTCCCGATGCCCGGTGGACCGTGGACGAGACAGTATCGGACCTCCCCCTCCTGCACCGGGTCCCAGTGGGCGCGAAGGGTTCCCAGTTCGGCATCGCGTCCGATGAACGGAGTGCGGCGTCCCTTGAAGCCCCGTTGACGCCCTCGCTCGGGCCGCGTGCCAAGGACCTTGCTGGCCACGACGGGCTCCTGCTTCCCGCGCACCTGGAGGATCAGCTCGTCCCCGAATTCGAAGATGTGGCGTGTCGGCTCGCAGGTCGTGCTTCCGATCAGGATCTCGCCGGGTTCGCAGGCGGTCTGCAGGCGGGCGGCGACGTTAACCGCGTCCCCGACCGCCGTGTAATTGCGGGCGCCACCTCCGGAGAACACTCCCGTGACGACCGAGCCGGTGTTGATTCCGATTCGCAGCTGAAGTGGATCATCCGATTCGGCGAACTCCGCCCCCGCCTCCGTCCACCATCGGTGCAGGGAGGCGTGCATGTCGAGTGCGGCGCGGATGGCCCGTTCCTCCTCGTTCTCGTACGCGACGGGGGCACCGAACAGGGCCATAACGCAATCGCCGATGAACTTGTCGACGAAGCCACCCCAACGCGTCACGCTCTCGCACAACGGATCGAGACAACGGGCCACGAACTGGCGGACGCGCTCCGGGTCGAGCTGCTCGGTGAGCGAGGTGAAGCCCGACAGATCGGCGAACAAGATCGTGATGATACGCCGGTCCGCCTCTGCCACCGTGCCTAGCTCGGCGCCGCAGTCAGCGCAGAAACGCGACCGCACCGGGTTCCAGGTCTGACAGGCGGGACACGCCGCCCCGTGCGCCCGGGAAAACGGCGCGCCACAGGCGGGACAGTAGCGAGCGCGCCGGGGGGCGCTCGCGCCGCACGCCGAACAGCTCGCAGTTCTCACCCGGTTCAGCCGCTGCATCTCGGGCTCTCGACTGCGCCGGCGGCCGGTGAGCGGTGTGAGGGGACGGTGTGCATACTTTCACGATATCGTCCGGCAACAGTATCGGCACTCCCTCCATCGGCGGACGTGACGCCGGCCGGTCATGCGATGTAGCTTCGGCACGGAGCGGCGCGGAGCGGAAGTCGATAACGGAGCGACGAGTGCGAACACCGGAGCGAGCACCAGAGATCGACCGTCCTCGCCGGTACGTGACCGCGGGTGCGATTGCCGGGTGGGCGCTGGTCGTTGGCTGCGGCCAGTCTTCCGATCAGACCGATGATGCCCAGCGCGCGGCACCCGGCCGGGAGTCGGCCGAGGTCAGGGGAGATCGAGGGGCGCCCCGTCTGCGGACTGATCGACCCGATCGGCTGGCCGATCACGTGGTGCTCATCTCGCTCGACGGGCTGCGACCCGAGTTCTACCTGGACGAACGCCGGCCGACCCCGAACCTGCAGCAGATGCGCCGCGACGGAGCCCACGCCCGCGAGGTACGGAGCGTGTTCCCGAGCGTCACTTATCCGACCCACACCACGATGATCACGGGCGCCATGCCGGCGCGTCACGGCGTCTCGTACAACGAGCCGTTCGAGCCCGAAGGTCCGACCGGCCGCTGGTACTGGGAGGCGGACTCGATACGCGTGCCCACGCTGTGGGAAGCCGTCCGGGAGGCCGGCGGCACCACGGCCGCGGTGAGCTGGCCGGTGAGCGTCGAAGCTCCGGTGGACTGGCTGGTTCCGGAGGTCTGGCCACTCGACCGCGCGGTCGATCCTATCGAGCCGATCCGTCGTCTCACCCGCCCGGAAGGGCTGTTCGAGGAGCTGGAGCGCGAGGCTACAGGTCGCCTCACCCGCGACAACTTCACGAACCTGCACATCTCGCGGGACGATCGTGTCGGCGCGATCGGGGCGTACCTGCTCGAGCGCTACCAGCCGACCCTGACGGCGGTCCACCTGATCAGCGTCGACCACTTTCAACATGATGAGGGAAGAGAGCACGACCTCGTGGCCCGGGCGCTCGGCGCGGCGGATCGCGCGATCGGCCAGATCCGCGAAGCGGCCGAGCGGGCCGGCATCCTGGAGAGGACCGCCTTCGTGATCACGGGCGACCACGGCTTCCTCGATGTGGAGACGTTGCTCGCACCCAACGTGTGGCTTGTCGAGGCCGGCCTACGTGCCGCGACCCGAGATCGTGGGGAATGGCGCGCGACCTTTCACGCGTCCGACGGTTCGGCTTTTCTCATCCTGCGGGACGAGGCGAACTGGGAGACCGAGGACCTGGTGCGGAACCTCCTCGAGACTCTTTCGCCCGAGATCAAGGAGCTGTTTCGGGTCGTGGAGCGGCAAGAGCTGGCGCGGATAGCCGCCGACCCCCGCGCACCATTGGCGCTCGCTGCCGCGCCGGGCGCCGCCTTCATCGGCTCGGCCGACGGGCCGCTGCTGCGACCGGGCTCGGGCGCCACACACGGACACTTTCCGGACGACTATCCGGAGATGTTCACGGGTCTGGTCGCCTGGGGGGCCGGCGTGCGAGGCGGCGCGACCGTCCAGCGCATCGGCACGGAGGATGTCGCACCGCTGATCGCCGCACTACTCGGACTGGACTTCGACGCTCCCGATGGAGAGCTCCCCGAGGGTGTGCTGGTCCCCTAGCGACTGCGAAGACAGGTCCCTACTGAACCCCTTCGTCGTCGAAGAACAGGAACGTCAGCCCGTTCACCATCTCATCGCCGAACAACAACAGCTCGTCGGTGCCAAAGAGGATACGGTCCAGCGCCTTGTACTCGCCGGCGCTGGGCACGCTGCCGTCCGGGCGCGTGAACGTCGGCTGAATCGGATCTCCGCTCAGCAGGAACATCGTTTCGCCGTTGAAGGACAGCGTCCCGCTGATCTCGTCGCCCAGCCAGCTGTCGAGCACGACGCGGTTCGAGCCGTCCGAGAGGTCGAGGTAGAACTGGAACAGTAGCGGATCGTCGGGGTCGTCCGTGAACTCTCCACCGAAGAAGGCGCTCGCGTCGAGCCCACGTTCCGGCACCGAGACATCGCGAGAGTACCCGATCTCCAGCCGAGAAAAACCATCCAGGAATGCCAGACGATCGTGAAGGTCGTACTCCACGCCCATGCGGCCGGCCAGGAATCCGCCGGAGCGGATGTCGCTGATCAGCTCGTCCTGTGTAGCGACGTACTGCCCC
Organism: Gemmatimonadota bacterium; assembly: GCA_039587755.1. GTDB lineage: Bacteria > Gemmatimonadota > Gemmatimonadetes > Palauibacterales > Palauibacteraceae > JBDHBD01. The sequence continues at coordinate 202,514 of JBDHBD010000002.1, forward strand.
TCGACGAACAGGTCGGCGATCGTCTTGTTGCCATCGGACCTAACCCCCTTGATTCCCAGACGCAGCGTCTCGCCACTCTCATCGAAAAGGTCCAGATAGCCCACCTGGTCCGTGGGCGCCGTTCGGGGCTGCCCGGTAAACGGATCCAGACCGTACGTGAAGAATCGCACTCCATTCGGCGGCGCTCCCCCCAACCTCTCGTCTATCACGTAGCCCTGCAGCGACCTGAGGACGAACGTCTTGCCCAACAGCGTGTCGGGGATGATCCCGCTCTGTGCAGCGGAGAGCGCGGCAGCCACCTGCGCGACCGATGCCGCGGCCTCCGCTCGCGTGCGGACCGCCTCGGCCCCCAGGAGATCGCCGCTCCGGAGTGCCCGGATGGCCAGGTGCCGGACTCCGATATGCGATGCCGCACCGACCGGAGCTGGCGCCACGGAAGCCTCTGCGGGCGGTGACCAGTAGAGGATCACGTCGCCTACGCGCGGCAGGTGTGCGATGGCGGCGTTCCCGTCACTTGCCGTGCTGAGATCTTCGAGTATTGTGGCGATCTGCGACGCGTCGAACTGTGGGCCGAGGCCCGTCACATCCTCCCCACAGCCATAGCTCACGAAAGCGAGCGATGCCATCAGAAGCATCCCTCGCCCGCTCACGTCTCGCCTCATCGTGCCCATCCTCCGTGCCGAAGCCGCTGCGACCATGGAATCGGATGCGCGCAACCTTCGTGCGCGCGAGGCGAGATATGTTTAACTGTCTGTGAAATAGTCACTTGAAAGATGCACGGATTACATCCGGCAGCGCTCCTGCCATGCAAAAGGTGGGAAACTCCCCGCGGCTTGCAGGGTCGGCCGCCACCGACGGACGGCTCGGTCCACACTAACCAGCCAGACGAGCGGCTGGCTCGAAGCGCTCGCGCGCCGCATGCGGATCGGTGCGCGAGCGGTATTCTGCGGCCGCCTCGACGAACGATCGCATCAGGCCCCGCGTGCGCCGATCGCGGATCAGCAGCGTCTCCGGGTGCCACTGCACGCCAACGCAGTAGCCAGGCCCTGGCATCTCCACGGCCTCAAGGAGGCCATCGGGCGCGTGGGCCACGGCAAAAAGATCTCTTCCTAGCTCGTGGGCCCCCTGATGATGCATGCTGTTTACGGCGATCCTCTCCGCGCCGTAGATCTGCCGCAGTCGCGACCCCGCGACGATCTGTACCTCATGGGCGAGGTAATCGCGTGCGTGACCGTCCTCCGGGAAGTAATCGTGCTTGATCGATCCGGGTCTCAGAGCACGGATGTCCTGATGAAGAGACCCGCCCAACGCCACGTTGATCAACTGGAGACCGCGGCACGCCCCGAAGATCGGCAACCCATCCTCCACGGCCCAGCGAACCAGCTGGTGCTCCACCAAGTCACGCGCCTCATCCGGGGACCCCGCGTGGGGGTCGACCGCCTGATTGTACCTGGCGGGGGCGACGTCGGTGCCTCCGGCCAGGAAGAGGCCATCCAGACGCACGTAAGCGTCCCGCAACGCCGCAGGATCGTCCGTGAGCAGCGGGAGCAGAAACGGCGTGGCTCCTGCCGGGACCAGAGCGTGCACATACCGTTGGGGCAGCGCCCACGAGTCGGGCAGGAGGTCCCCGTCCTGTTCCAACGCCTCCTGCGTACGGGTCGGTATCCCGACGACGGGGCGCGCGTTCATCGACCCCTCATCCCACACTCCGGCAGCGCACGCTGCGTCCAGGGTCAGTCGGCGCCGGACGGCATTCTCACCGGGCCGGTTCCTTACGCTTCGCGCAAACGACGTGCCCATTCGCGACGGATCGATGCAAATCCGTCGACCTGGCCGCGTGTCTGTGGGTGGGTTACGCGCGGGTAGGGCCCGCGCGGCGTAGCTGCGGTGTGAACTATCGGGAGAGGAACGAGATCGGAACTACCCGAAAGGCACGAACGGGATCGGCCACCCGGGCAGTGTACGGCTTGTCACTGGTGGCCAGCGCTCCCGGCTGAATCGCGCGACCTTCCGGGCAGAATGAGAGCGAGGCAGGAAGCCGGACCGGCTAAACGCCGACCCCTCGCGACCGACCTACGGCCAGATGCCCCGCTGCAGGGTAACGTTCGCGACGCGCCTCACGGCCAGAATGTAAGCCGCGGTCCGCAGGTCCACGGGCTCGAGCGAGTGCTCCGAGCTGCTGGTCTCTCTGGCCCTGGCTTCGATCTCGGGCAGCGCACCGTTGATCTCCTCTTGCTTGTCGATCACCGCGTCGGTGGCCCTGCGCATCTTTCGCTGGAGCTTCGCGTTGACCTCCCCTTCATCCCATTGCTCGTTCTCGATGTTCTGGACCCACTCGTAGTAGCTCACCGTCACACCACCCGCGTTGGCCAGGATGTCCGGCAACACGGCGATCCCCTTGCCGAACAGGATGCGGTCCGCGGCAGGCGTTGTCGGGCCGTTCGCTGCCTCGACCACGATGCGTGATCGAATCGCATCGGCGTTGTCGGCCCGGATCTGGTTCTCGAGCGCGGCCGGAATCAGGATGTCGCACTCCAGGGCCATCAGTTCGTCGTTGTCGATGGTCTCCGTGCCCGCTAGACCGACGACCGAACCGGTCTCGGCCTTGTGAGCGATCGCTTCCTCGGGGTCCAGTCCGTCCGATGCGCACACGGCGCCACGTGAATCGCTGACCGCGATAATCCGACTGCCCGCCTCCGCATAGAGCTGCGACGCGATGGAGCCTGCGTTGCCGTAACCTTGGACCACGACGGTCGCCTCTTTCACAGAGTCGAGCCCATCGACGATCCCGCGCGACAGGGCCTGCTGGGTCGAAAAAAGACAACCGCGGGCCGTGGCCTCACGTCGCCCGTACGAGCCCCCGATGTCCAGCGGTTTGCCAGTCACGACCGGCAGGTTGTTCTGGCCCGGGTGCATCATGTCGTACGTGTCGTAGATCCACGCCATCGTCCCGGCGTTCGTGTTCACGTCAGGCGCCGGGATATCGGTGTGCGGTCCGATGACGGAGCCCAGTTCGGCGACAAACCGCCGCGTGATCTTCCGAAGATCCTCGATGCCGAGCTGCTTCGGGTCGCAAACGACACCGCCCTTGGCACCGGCGAACGGGACGCCGAGCACCGCGCACTTCCACGTCATCCACGCGGCCAGCGCCTTCACTTCGTCCTGCGTGACATCCGGATGGTAGCGGATGCCACCCTTGCCCGGTCCCCGCGCCCGGTTGTGGAGGACGCGGTATCCGGTGAAGTTCCTGACGGTGCCATCCTGCATTTGAACGGGGAACGCGATCGTCACTACGCGGTCCGGGTGCACGAGCCACTCGATGAGGCCGGACTCCAACTCGGGGATATAGCGAGCGGCATTGTCGAACTGCTGCTCCGCGATGTGGAACGGGTTCAGATCTTCAGTCAACGGCTCTGCGGTGGCGGTTGCGGTGGCAGTGCCTCCGCCGACAACGTCGGTATCGGTGCTGGTCATGACACTCACATCCCTATTGAAAGCGAACACGACGACTGCCCGAGAGGGTATCCGCGTTGCGAGTCGCGGATCGACGGAACTCCCGTTTCATGAGTCGACGTGCTACCGAAAGTTAACCGCCCTGCGACCTCCACCGCACGGGGTCCAGGTGCCGCCAGGGACGCGTCCACGGAGCCCGTCAGTCGGCTCGCATCGGTCCCACCGGTGAACGACCAGGCGGTGATGTTTGAGCTTCTGGCCGAGGACGCGAGGCCTCCCGAGCGCGCGACGCGCCACTCGGCCGGATACGACATCCGGGCCCACCTGAGACGTGGACCGGTGAAGGTGATCCGCGCGTCCGTCGGCGCGGAAGAAGAGGTTCTCCCCGACCCTGGGCTCCTTCTCGAACCCGGCGATCGGGCGCTTATCCCGACCGGCTTCAAGGCACAACTTCCCGAGGGGGTGGAGGGCCAGATCCGCATCCGCTCGTCCGTCGCCTGGAAGAAGGGACTGGTGGTGCCCAACGCGCCCGGTACCATCGACTCCGATTACCCGGACGAGTGGTTCGTGCTGGTGCAGAACGCGTCGACCGGACCGCAGACGATCGAGCACGGCGATCGAATCGCCCAGCTGATCCTCAACCGCTACGAGCTGCTTCCGTGGCTCGAAGGCCAGGTCGGCGTGAGCTCGGACCGGGTCGGTGGGATCGGGAGCACCAGCAAGTAACGACGCAGGCCATGCAGAAGCGAACTGTGTTCTTCATAAGCGACGAGACAGGGGTCACCGCGGAGACGCTGGGCCGCGGCCTGTTGACGCAGTTTGACCGGCTCGAGTTCCGCCCGATCACGGTTCCGTTCGTCTCCACGCCCGAGAAGGCTCGCGAGACGGTGATGGCGATCGACCGTGCCGCGAAAGAGGACGACCAGCGGCCGCTCGTCTTCAGCACGCTGGTACAGGACGACGTGCGGGAGGTGATCAAAAGCGCCGACGGGTTCTGTGTGGAACTGTTCGATGCCTTCATCGAACCGCTGGAGGCGGAGCTGGACATGCCTTCCGCGCACGCGATAGGGCGCGCTCATGGAATGTCGGACACGACCAGCTACTATCGGCGAATCGAAGCGACGAACTTCGCGCTCGTGCACGACGACGGCGTTCGACCGTGGGAATACCATGAGTCGGACGTGGTGCTGGTCGGCGTATCCCGTTCCGGGAAGACCCCGACGTCCCTCTACCTCGCCCTTCAGTACGGCATCTTTGCGGCCAACTCGCCGCTCACCGAGGAATACTGCAGAGATAAGAAGCTCCCGGACTCGCTCCTCGCACACCGCGAGAAGCTGTGCGGCCTCACTATTACGTTCGACCGCTTGCTGCAGATCAGGCGGGAGCGTCTCCCCGGAACGCGCTACGCCTCGCCGGAGCAGATCCGCTTCGAGCTGGACGCCGCGAACGAGCTGTTCGACAAGTACGAGATCCCGTGCATCGACACGACGCAGAGCTCGGTCGAGGAAATCGCCAGCACGATCCTCAACCGGACCGGGCTCGTGCGGCGAGCGTGGGGATAAAAGCTAGCGCAGCACGCGTCGCAGGATCTCGACCGCCGCGTCGGCGTCCGACTCGGAGAACACGAGCGAGGGTCGGAAGCGCACCGAGCGAGGACCACAGGCGAGAGTCGCGAAACCCGCCTCCCAGCACCGTTTCCGCAGCGCCACTCGTGCCTCCCGGCTCGGCATGTCGAATGCGAGCATGAGTCCTCGACCCCGCACGTTGCTCACTTCCGGGCACTCCTTCTGCAGGCTCAGTAGCCCTCGTTTGAGGCGTTCGCCGACTCGCGCCGCGTTCGCGACCAGCTGCTCTTCCTCGATGATCTCCAGATAGCGGGCACAGCGAACCATGTCGACGAGGTTGCCGCCCCACGTCGAGTTGATGCGCGACGAGACCCGAAACACGTTCCTCTCGACCTCGTCGAGCCGTCCTGAGGCCATGATTCCGCACACCTGGGTCTTCTTACCGAACGCGACGATGTCCGGACTCACGCCCATCTGCTGGAACGCCCACATGGAGCCCGTCGCACCCATGCCGGTCTGAACCTCGTCGAACAGGAGCAACGAGTCGAAGCGATCCGCGTACTCCCTCAGCTTCTGCAGGAACGCGGGCCGAAAGTGGTTGTCGCCACCTTCTCCCTGGATCGGCTCGATCAGGATGCCGGCGATGCCATGAGGGTCGGCGGCGAAGGCCGCCTCGATCTCCCGGCACGCCTCGGCCTCGGCGGCGATGACGGCATCTTCGTTCAACGGGAAATGGATCTTCGGATTCGAGATGCGCGGCCAGTCGAACTTCGGGAAGTCCGCGATCTTGACTGGCTCCGTGTTGGTGACCGAGAGCGTGTACCCGCTCCTGCCGTGGAACGCTTCGCGAAAATGGAGAACACTGTCCGCGCCTCCTTCGACGCCGGCCGCCCGGTTCCGCTGGGCTTTCCAGTCGAAGGCGGCCTTCATCGCGTTCTCGACGGCCAGCGCACCGCCCGCGATGAAAAAGAGGTGCGGAAACTCGTTGGGCACCGCGAACTCCCGAAACGTCTTGACGAACGCCGCGAACTCCCGGCTGTACACGTCGGAGTTGGCGGGATTGGCGACTGCCGCCCGGGTGAGCGACTGGCGGAACCCGGCCTCCTCCATCATTGGATGGTTGTGACCTACGGGAAGTGTGGCGAAGTAGGTGTAGCAGTCGAGGTACTCCTTGCCGGTCAATGCATCCACCATCACGGAGCCGAGGGACTTCTCTAGATCGATGACGATGTGGAAACCGTCGACCAGGATGTTACGCTCGAGAATCGGGAAGACCTGGTCATCGGGCACGGTGATTTCGGACATGTCTCCTGCTCGGCGTCGCCGTCGAATGCGTTATGGCTCGGACCCGGCTACGCTCGCCGCTGGGTGTGCCTCTCGCAAGGCTCGGCGCAGGGGCCGACCGACAGCCGGCGACCGGAGTTGCGCCGGTCGAGCCCTCTCACGAGTGTGCGGACGCCACGATGGCCGACGAGAAGGCCACCAGCAGCGGAGGTGATACCGATGCCCCAACCGCCTGACATCAAGGTGTACGGCGCCTACTGGTGCCCCGACTGCCATCGCAGCAAGAACTTCCTCGGTGAGCATCAGATCCCGTACGAATTCATCGACATCGAAGAACAGCAGGACGGCGAGCGATTCGTCATCGAGACGAACGAGGGCAAGCGGCGCATCCCCACGATCGTGTTCGCAGACAGCTCGACCCTCACCAACCCGTCCAACGCCGAGCTGGCCGCCAAGCTCGGACTCAAGACGACGGCCGAGCGTCATCATTATGATCTGGCCATTGTCGGGGGCGGACCGGCCGGGCTCACGGCGGCCCTCTACACGGCGCGGGAGGGCATCGACACCCTGCTGATCGAACGTGCGGCCGTGGGTGGGCAGGCCGCGGCGACCATACACCTGGACAATGTGCCCGGCTTCCCGGAGGGAATCGAAGGCGCCGAGCTGGCGGGTCGGTTCCGCCGGCAGGCGGAACGTTTCGGCGTGGAGATCCTGCAGGCGCAGGAGATCGCCGGAACTCACAGCCACGACAACTACCACTGTGTCGTGACGGGTGATGGATCCGAGTATACGGGACTCGCGCTTTTGCTGGCCACAGGCAGTCGTTATCGGAGACTAGGAGTGCCCGGCGAGGAGGATTTCCTGGGGGCCGGCGTCCATTTCTGCGCGACTTGCGATGGCCCGTTCTACAAGGGTCGGCCCGTCGCCGTGGTGGGCGGTGGCAACAGCGCGACGGAGGAGAGTCTGTTTCTGACCCGCTTCGTGGATGGGGTCACGCTGCTCGTTCGCGGCGACGCTCTGACGGCCAGCCAGGTCATCCAGGAGAAGGTACTGGAGCACCCCGAGATCGAGGTCCGCTATCACACCGAGGTGGAGGCGTTCGAGGGCGCAGAGTCGAAGCTGCGCCGCATCCTAGTCCGAGACCGCCAGACGGAGGATGCCGAAGAGCTCGAACTGCCCGGCGCCTTCATCTTTATCGGTCTCGACCCCAACACCGACTTTCTGTCCAACGCGCCCGTTCGGCTCGATCAGCGAGGTTTCATCATCACGGGGCACGCCCTGGTACACGATGGAGAACGACCTGCGGGTTATGCGACGCGGGATCCGGCGGGACTCGAGACGAGCGTGCCGGGGATCTTCGCGGCCGGCGACGTTAGGGCGGGAAGCACGAAGCAGGTCGCGTCGGCGGCCGGTGAGGGCGCGGCGGTGGCGTTGGAGATCCGCGAGTACCTCAAGGAGATCTGAGGAGGGCCCGATGAGCTTGCGATCCAACGTGCGGGCGTTGTTCACCCTGGGGCGCGGAGTCTTCAAGGGGATCACGACCCTGGAGGCGGGTGAGGACCCGATCGCCTTCTTCGGCAAGTGGTTCGAAGACGCAAAGGAATCGGGACTCTTTTTCCCGGAGAGCGCCTGTCTGGCGACCGTGAACAAGGACGGCTTGCCGTCCGGGCGAATGGTACTGCTCAAGGGCGTCGACGAGCGCGGCTTCGTGTTCTACACCAACTACGAGAGTCGGAAGGGCGAGGAGCTCGCTTTGAACCCCGGGGCCAGCCTGATCTTCTACTGGGGGGTGCTCGAACGGCAGGTGCGCGTCGAAGGAACGGTCGAGAAGGTGAGCACCGAAGAGTCGGAAGCGTACTTCCGCACCCGTGCGCGTGGTAGTCAGATCGGCGCATGGGCCTCCGACCAGAGCCGGCCGCTGGAGAGTCGCGAGGCGCTGGAGCGCCGATTCGAGGAGCACGAGGAGCGGTTTCGAGGCGAGACGGTGCCGCTCCCTCCGTACTGGGGCGGCTACCGGCTGCGTCCCGACTGGATCGAGTTCTGGCAGGGCCGCGCCAACCGGTTACACGACCGACTGGCCTACCGCCGGGCGGAAGACGGGTGGACGGTCACCCGTCTTGCTCCCTGACGCTTTCTCCCCGACACTCTCTCCCAAACGCCCCAGATTGGGCAGCTGGCCGACCGCTGGCGCTGCCCTTTCGCTGCCCTGGGTCAACTCGGGCCCTATCTTGTTACGTGATGAGCTCTAAACGACTCAGCTGGGATCGAATCGACCGGGGAGCCCGCCATGAACGAGAATGAAGTCGAACGAGTGCTCTCCCTCCTGGAAGGGATGCACGGGCTGCTGGAGAGGATCGAGACGAGGCTGGAGGAGCGATCGCGGGAGCACGACCTCCAGCGCGAGACGCTGGACACCATGCTGGTAAACTTGATGGAGCTGGTGGACCGGGTCGGAAAGTAGGCCGACGGCGGCTTCCTTCAAGCCGGCCGGCGGCGGGCTATGACGACCGCCTGGCTTCGATAAAGGAACGTATCCGGTCCATCTCCTCCTGAGTCAGCGGGTCCAGGCCCATGATCGGCATGTTGCCGTTCATGCGCAGCAGAATCGCGTTCCATTCCTCGGGCGTGTGGGCGTTTGGCGACGGCGGCTCGTGGCAGGCCGCGCACTTCGACATGAAGAAGTCGGTATCGGAGCCCTCACCGAGCTCGTCCGGCTGCGCGACCGGCATCGCGTGTGCCTGCAGGTACACGATCATGCTGTCTACGTCTGCCTGGGGCGGCTCGACCGAGGCGCTCATGCCCGCCATTGAGAACTCGCTGCCCACCAGCTCGGTCAGGAGCGGCCCTCCCATGCGCTTCCGCAGCGTCTGTGTGCGCATGAGCATACGCCGCACCAGCTGAGGCCATTCGGTCGCGCTGTGCTGTTGAGGCGCCGCCATCCAGTGGCACTGCGTACAGTACGCCTGAAGCAGGCCGGCGCTTCGGGAGTCGGGGTCGGGCAGGTTCTCGCGCGTGTAGCCCGGGGGCGGGAGGCCCGGTCCAAGAGACGATACCATGCGCCATCTCTGAGTCCGGCTCAACGCGCCCGCGGGCAGACCGCCCAGCTCCACCAACAAGCTGTCGATCGTCTGCAGTGTGAGCTCCGGACCGGCTTCCTCCGGCTGAGTACAGCCTGCCCAGAGCAGGGCGGCCAGGGCCAACAGTCCGGCCAGGGCTACGCCTCTGCAGGCGTTGGAGATACGGGACGACGTGGGGTTCACGGTATCGAGCTCTCGATGACCCTCAAGGCGTGACCGCGCGAACATGTACGAATCCTCCGGATGTGTGATTCGCGAGAGATTGCCTGTCCTGCCAGAGTATAGGTTGTCCGGCGCGCGCTGTCTCCCCGTCACGAGGCGAAGCGCATGAACAGTTGGATCAGGCCCCCAGCCGTTCAGGGTTGAGCTCCTCCAGTTCGGGCAGCACGAAGCGGCCGTCCTTTCGGACCAAACGGTCGTCGAAATACATCTCGCCGCCCCCATTCTCCGGTGTCTGTATCAGCACCAGATCCCAGTGCACCTGGCTGCGATTGCCGTTGAACGCCACCTCGTAGGCGTTGCCAGGCGTGAGATGGACACTGCCGGCGATCTTCTCGTCGAACAGAATGTCCTTCATGGGCTCGGTGATGTAAGGGTTGAAGCCGATCGCGAACTCACCCACGTAGCGTGCCCCTTCGTCGGAGTCGAGCACCCGATTCAGATGCTCGGTGTCGTTGCTAGTGGCTTCGACGATCTTTCCGTCGCTGAACGCGAGGCGGACGTTCTCATGTGTCACGCCCTGGTATAGCGTCTCGGTGTTGAACTGGATGGTACCGTTCACGCTCTCGCGAACCGGCGCAGTGAAGACCTCGCCGTCCGGGATATTTCGTTTGCCATCGCACTCCACGGCCGGAATGCCGCCGATGCTGAATTCGAGGTCGGTGCCCGGACTTACGAGACGGACACGATCGGTTCTCTCGACCAGGTCGCGGAGCGGCTGCATCGCCTGGGACATCCTTGCATAGTCGAGCGTGCACACGCGGAAGAAGAAGTCCTCGAACGCCTCCGAGGACTTGCCGGCGAGCTGTGCCATCGCGGAGCTGGGCCACCGCAGCACCGTCCACCGCTTCTGGTCCACCCGTAAGTCGATGTGAACCCGCTTCCAGACGGTCCTGTCGTACAGGTCCATCCTGTCGGACGGGACATCGGAAAGCTCGGAGACGTTGTCGCTCCCGCGGATTCCGAGGTAGGCGTCTACCCCCCGCATGGCCGCTTCCTCGGCATCTGCCCACAGCGACAACTGACCCTCAGAGGCGCCGAGAAGCAGCTCTCGCACGATCGATTGACTCTTGAGCCACACGAGGGGCGAGCCTCCAGCAAGGTACGCTTTACGAACCAGCTCGCGCGTGAAGGCATCAGGAATGTCGATCGCCTCGATCAGCACCTTTTCGCCGGCTTGCAGCTCGAGCGAGTAGTCGATCAGCGTATTCGCGAGCTTCTGGTATCGGGTGTCTGCCATGGCGTTCTCGTCTTCGTTATGCGCTTGGTGATCGCGTTGTAACGTGCTACTGTCACCGGGCTTCTGCCTTCGGCCTCGCGGCCACGGGTCGAGCCCGGAGAACACAACCTACACTCCGAGATCCAGAAGAGGAGAGGCGGTTGCATTCAGCTCGAGGGAACGGGGCGTGAGCGCGTCGAGTGTGGAGCGGCCCATCCGCACCGGCGCCTATCCGGAGTTCACCTGGGCCGGGGTGCTGGTCGGATACCTGATCGGTGTCTTGATCGCGATCAGCATCGGCTACCTCAGCCTCAAGCTCGGCTTCTCCATCGAGGGTTCCGAGCTGGCCGCCATCCTCGGCTTCGGGGTGCTTCGCGGTCTCATGCGCCGCAACTCCATCATCGAGAACAACATCAACCAGACGCTGGCCAGTGCGGTCAACGGAGCGTCAGCTGGAATGATGTTCTCGGTGCCGGCGCTGTTCATCCTCGGCTTTACGGACTTCAACTACCCGCTACTCGTGCTGGGCTGCATCGCGGGAGGCTTCCTGGGGATCGCGTTCATCATCCCGCTCCGCAAGCAGATGATCGACTTCAACCGCCTCGCCTTCCCGGGCGGGATCGCGACGGCGGCCGTTCTGAAGTCGCCCGGCGCCGGGATTCGCAAGGCGTGGCTGCTGCTCGGCGGCGCGGGTGTGAGCGCGCTCGCCCACTTCACGAGCTTGAGCACCGGGGTGGAGAATTGGGATCTGGGTGCCGTGTTGGGCTTGCCACAGTACATGAACGGCATCTGGTACCTCTCGATGCTCACCGTGGGAGTCGCCTATCTGGCAGGTAAGGGCGGCTTCTTCTTCATCATCGGCGGCTACGTCTGCTACTGGATACTCGCGCCGCTCCTGAGTGCCACGAGTCTGATGCCCGATCCAGCGACGCTCGAGGCGTCGGGGCAGGGGATCGCCACTTACCTGCGTCTCAACCTCTTCCGCCCGGTTGGAATCGGGATGCTGGTCGGGGGGGCGCTCACGGGAATCGTTCTGGCTCTGCCGCTGGTGGCGAGCGCGATCCGTAGCATGCGGGACGCGGCCCGCTCGAAGGCCGCGCTCTCGATGGACGAGCTGCCGATTCAGTTCCTCTACATGGGGGTGAGCGCCGCGTTCATCGTCCTGGCGATCATCTCGTACCTCTCGGTCTCCGAGGTCGGCCTGGCTCGCGGGCTTCTCATGGCGTTACTGGGCACCCTGTGGATCTGGGTGGCGGGCGTCGTCCTCTCCGAGTGTATCGGTCGGACCAACTGGTCTCCCCTGTCCGGCATGACCCTCATCGGAGTGACGATCCTCATCCTCGTGACCAGCGGGATCGGCGACCGCGCGTCGGTGATCGCCTCCGTGACCGTGGGCGCGGCCATGTGCGTAGCGATGGCCCAGGCGACCGACCTCATGCTCGACCTGAAGACGGGGTACCTGGTGGGCGCGGTTCCCCGCAAACAGCAGCTGGCGCAGTTCCTTGCGACCTGGCTTGGTCCGATTGTCATCATGGCGCTCATCGTCGTGCTCCATCGGGCGTACGGAATGGGGAGCGATCAGCTCCCGGCCCCGCAGGGCCAGGCGCTGGCCAGCGTGATTCAGGGGATTCTCGGCGGCGATGTCCCGCAGGACAAATACCTGACCGGAGCGGGACTCGGAGCGCTCCTGTCGGCGAGCGGGATCGGCGGTCTGGGGGTGCTGGTCGGTCTGGGCTTCTATCTTCCGTTCAATATCGTGCTGACTTACACGATCGGGACCTTTCTGCGTCTGTTCACGGATTGGCGGCTCGGGAAGCGGTGGGCAGAGGATGTCGGCGTGCCGATCGCGGCCGGGCTCATCGTGGGCGAGGCTCTGATCGGTGTCGGGTACTCGCTGTTCGTCGTGTTCGGGAACGGAGGGTAGCCGGATGCGGAGGCTAGCGAGATGAAGCTCTTCGGGTACGCGCTTATCACCATCGGCTTCCTCGGGGCGGCCTTCGAGACCGTCCGCCAGGTGGAAGGTGTGAACATGGCCGCGTTTCTCGTGTGGCTGGCCCTTGGAGTGGTCGGTGTGATCGCCGTCCGGCTCGCGGCACGACGCGAGGCCACGGACGAAGTCCGGCTGACGGCCAACATCGGCACGCTGGAGACCAGTCTGAGGAGCATCGTGGAAGCGTCCGAGTGGCTGGAGGCGGAGAAGGTCAACATCGATGTGTACGATCTGCGTCACCGGATCGACGAGCGCTTCCCCGGCCAACTCACCGAGTTCGTCGACGCCCGGGAGAGCATCGCCCACACTTACGGGCTGCAGGCGTACTCGGAGGTGATGAACCGCTTCGCCGCCGGAGAGCGCTACTTGAACCGCGTCTGGTCGGCGTCGACCGACGGTTACGTGGACGAGGCATACGCGTACGTCGCGAAGGCGACCGAACAGTTTCGGGACGCGTTGGACGCGTTCGAGGGCATCCTAGCGTCTTCACCCCGACCGGGTCCAGGAGGATCCTGATCCCCGTAAACGACTCCGCGCCTTCGGTGTACGTTACGAGAGCCCGCCAGCGCGGAACCGCCTCGAGCTGAAAACCGAGTGGCGGGGGATCGCATGAGCGACGACGATACGAAGAATCCGGATAATCCCGGCGTCCCCGGGATTGGCGATACACTTCACGATCTGGCGACCGCTCTCGGAGACCGATACACGATTCGCGACGAGATCGGCAGGGGCGCGACGGGCGTCGTATATCTGGCGGAGGACCTGAAGCACCGCCGACGCGTCGCGGTGAAGGTGGTGCGCCGCGACCTCGCGACGAACCTGGCTGCCGATCGCTTCCTGCGCGAGATCGAGATTGCGGCAACGTTGCGGCACCCCCACATCCTGTCCATCCACGACTCCGGTCAGGCAGACGATCTCATCTATTACGTCATGCCGTACGTGGACGGTGAAGCGCTGCGCACACGCCTGGAGCGAGAGGGCCCGCTTCCTATCGAGGAGGCGGTGACGATCGCGTGCGAAGTCGCCGAAGCGCTCGACTACGCGCATCGGCAGGACGTTGTCCATCGCGACGTGAAACCGGAGAACGTACTGCTGGAGGAAGGGCACGCCGTAGTGCTCGATTTCGGAGTGGCCCGGGGCATCGGCGCGGCGTCGACCATGGAACTGACCGCCGGCGGGATGGCGGTGGGCACCCCGGCCTACATGAGTCCGGAACAGGCGTGTGGCTCGGCCACGGTGGACGGACGTAGCGACCAGTACTCGCTCGCCTGTCTGCTTTACGAGATGCTGACGGGGCAGCCGCCCTTCCTCGGCATAGATGCTCGCGCCGTCCTCGCTCGCCACCTGCTCGACGACGTCCCGCCGCTCACGACGCTTCGTAAGGACGTGCCATTGCACATCCGACGTGCGGTCGTGCGGGCACTGCAGAAGACGGCGGCGGATCGTTTTCGGACGGCAAAGGAGTTCGGCGAGGCCCTTGCCGCACCCGCGACCGAGGGGGACGACGCGGCCCTTCGTTCGCTCGCCGTCCTTCCGTTCGCCAACCTGAGCGGTCTGCCGGATGATGAATACCTGAGCGACGGACTGACCGAGGAGCTGATCAACGCCCTCTCCAAGCTGGAAGGGTTGAGCGTTGTCTCGCGCACCGCCGTCTTCGCGCTCAAGGAAAGCACCAGGGACGTCCGCGAGATCGCCGAGCGGCTGAACGTGGGGTCGGTCCTGGAGGGGAGCGTCCGCCGCGCCGGCAGCAGGCTCCGGGTCACGGCGCGCCTGATCGACGTCGCTGACGGCTACAACCGCTGGTCGGAGCGCTACGACCGCGAGATGGCCGACGTGTTCGCGATTCAGGACGAGATCACCGACAACATCGTGCGGGCGTTGAGGGTGATCCTGAGCGATGCCGAGCGACAGGCGCTGGCCCGCGTTCCGACCGCCGACATCAGCGCGTACGAACAGTACCTGAGGGGCAGGCAGTACTTCCACCACCGTCGAAAGAAGAGCTTGGAGTTCGCCCGAGAGATGTTCTACCGTGCGATCGAGATCGATCCGGACTTCGCTCTGGCGCACGCCGGCGTGGCGGACTGCTGCTCCTTGCTAGTGCACTGGTACGGGGAGACCGACGAGGCGACTCTCGCAGAGGCCGATGCGGCGAGTCAGAAGGCGCTCGAGCTGAACCCCGATCTTGCAGAGGCGCATGCGGCCCGCGGGATCGTCCTCTGGCAGATGGGACAGCCGAACGAGTCGGAAGCGGAGTTCGAGACCGCGATCCGTCTCGATCCACGCCAGTTCAACGCACGCTACTTCCACGCCCGCGAGTACTACGAGCAGGGCCGCCTGGAGGAAGCCGTCCGCCTGTTCGAGGAAGCGAGCCAGGTACGGGACGATCACGAGGCTCGCTATTTTGCCGCCCAGACCTACACGGCCCTCGGGTACGACGATGAGGCGGACGCCGCCTACCGCCGCGCACTGCCGGTGATCGAGAGACACCTGGCGCTAAACCCGGACGACGCACGTGCGGTCACGATGGGGGCTGTGTGTCTGAGCCGCCTGGGTCACCGGACAGCCGGGCTCGAATGGGCCGAGCGAGCGCACGCCATCGATCCGGACGACGGGGCCATCGCCTACAACGTGGCCTGCCTGTACGCACTGGAGCGGGAGACCGACAAGGCGCTTGACTTCCTGGAGGCTTCGGTCGGCGCCGGCTTCGGCAATCGAGACTGGATGGAGAACGACCCGGATCTAGAGAGCCTGCGCGACCACCCCCGCTTCAAGGCGATCCCCTGGAGAGAGTAGCGGAGCTGCGCGCCTCGGGTGTGCCCGCCGTGAAGACCGGAGACAGGAGGATACCGTGAAAGGCGGTTCTGCGAGCTGGAGGTGGGCTACGCACCTCATCGTTACGATTCTGCTGGGACTGGGCTGGATCGCCTGCGGTTCCTCCGGAGAGGCGGCAAGCCGCCTGGAATTCGCGGTGAGTTTCGACTCGTCGGCGAGCGAACGGTCTCTGGATGGCCGCATCATTCTCATTCTGGCCAGCGACGAGGAGCGAGAACCGAGATTTCAGGTCGGCCCGGGTCTGAACGCCGCCCAGATCTTCGGCGTCGACGTGGAGAGCCTGGGACCCGGAGACGAGGCGGTGATCGGCGGCGAGGTATTCGGGTTTCCAAAGATCAGCCTGTCCGAGGTGCCAACCGGGGAGTACGTCCTGCAGGCCGTGCTCCACGAGTACGAGACGTTCCAGCTGGCCACCGGGCACACCGTGATGCTTCCGATGGACCGCGGGGAGGGGCAGCACTGGAATCGAGCGCCCGGCAACCTGTACAGCGCCCCACGCCTGGTCCGGGTCGATCCCTCCGCGTCGGAACGAATCGAAATCGAGCTCGACCGGGTCATCCCGCCGATCGAGCCGCCCGAGGACACCAGGTACGTGCGCCACGTCCAGATTCAGAGCGATCTGCTCACCGAGTTCTGGGGCCGGCCCATGTATCTCGGAGCCCACGTGCTCCTGCCCGAAGGGTTCGATGAGCATCCCGAGGCTCGCTATCCGTTGATGGTGTTCCACGGACACTTCCCTTACGACTTCGGCGGCTTCCGAACGGAGCCGCCGGATCCCGATCTGGAGTGTGAGTACAGTGCCCGCTTTGACGTGGAGTGCTACAACCGGTTCGTCCAGCAGGAGGCGTACGACTTCTTCCAGCGCTGGACGAGCGATGATTTCCCGCGCTTTCTCATCATCGAGATCCAGCACGCGAACCCCTACTACGACGACTCCTATGCCGTGAACTCGGCGAACCTGGGTCCTTACGGTGACGCCATCACCTACGAGCTCATCCCGTACATCGAAGACGAGTTGCGGGGCATCGGACAGGGGTGGGCCCGCTTCCTGTACGGCGGATCGACCGGAGGCTGGGAGGCGTTGGCCGTACAGGTCTTCTATCCCGATGAGTACAACGGAACGTTCGCCGCCTGTCCCGATCCGATCGATTTTGGGGCCTACATGCTGATCGACATCTACGAGGATGAAAACGCCTACTACGACCGTGGAAGGTTCAAGGAGATCGAGCGCCCGGCACACCGCGACTGGCTGGGTGAGGTCGACATCACGATCGAGGACTACAACCACATGGAGCTGGTGCTCGGCACCAAGAACAGGTCCGGCGATCAGTTCGACATCTGGGAAGCAGTATACTCGCCGATGGGAGAAGACGGCTATCCGAAGCGCCTGTGGGACAAACGGACGGGAGACCTCGACCCCGAGGTAGCGAAGTATTGGAGAGAGAACTACGACTTGCGGCACATCATGGAGCGCGACTGGCAGAGCCTGGGGCCCAAACTGGAGGGTAAGGTCCACATCTATGTCGGCGATATGGACAACTACTACCTGAACAACGCTGTATACTTGACCGAGGAGTTTCTCGAGAGCACGACCGATCCGTACTACGCCGGCGAGGTCGACTACGGCGACCGGGCCGAACACTGCTGGAACGGGGATCAGGAGAACCCGAACCACGTTTCGCGGCTCCGCTACAACACGATGTACGTGCCGAAGATCCTCGAGCGAATGTGGAAGACGGCCCCGCCAGGCGCCGACCTCACGAGCTGGCGGTACTGAGCGGCACGTAGACACCGTGCGCGGTGTGTCCGAGAGGCGCGCCGCGTGATCGGCTTCGCATTCTTTTCACAATCTGGCGAAAAGGTAACGCGGATCGGGCCGTGACTCGGTTGCGCGATCGTGCGGGTCGGTGCGCCGGCCGGTTCGCCGAAGCCCGCGGTTTTGCTGCCCTGTAAGCACCTCCCCCCCGTGTCACTTAGCTGGTCCCGTTGCTGGCGCGAGGCCCGAGGCTCCTGGCATACCGACTGCTTCCTTTTCCCTCGCTCCGGTCCCTTCGTCGTCCAACTGAACCCGGGAAGCCAAATCGCCGACGTCGTGAAGCAAGTCGAGCCAGCCACCTCTCAGCCCACGGAGTCCCCGGCGCGACCCCGTGCAGCCGGGAAGTTCCTCTTCACCCGGGACGAAAAGCTGTATGTGCGTGGCGTAACCTACGGCACGTTCCGCCCGGACGTGTGGGGCGACTGTTTTCCCGCGCGCGAAGTCGTCGAAGAGGACTTTCGCCACATGGCGGCGAGCGGGGCCAACGCCCTGCGCACGTACACCGTGCCCCCTCGCTGGCTGCTCGACGAGGCGGAGCGCCACGGACTCTACGTGATGATCGGGATTCCGTGGGAGCAGCACATCGCCTTTCTCGACGAGCCAGGAATCGCGGATCAGATCGAACAGCGGGTGCGGAACGCCGTGCGGACGTGCGCCGGTCATCCCGCCGTTCTGTGCTACGCGGTGGGCAACGAGATCCCCGCGCAGATCGTTCGCTGGAGCGGCCGCCGTAGGATCGAGCGCCACGTCCGGCGGCTGTACGTCGCCGCCAAGTCGGAAGATCCGGACGCGCTGGTGACGTACGTCAACTACCCGTCCACGGAATACCTTCAGCTACCGTTTCTGGATCTGGTGTGTTTCAACGTCTACTTGGAATCGCCGGACCGGTTGGCATCCTATCTCGCACGCCTCCACCACATTGCGGGCGACCGCCCGCTGCTCATGGGCGAGTTGGGGCTCGACAGTATCCGGCACGGCGAGCTCGGACAGGCCACGGGGCTCGAAGAGCAAGTCCACACCGTTTTTTCGTGCGGAAGCGCCGGTGCGTTCGTGTTCTCGTGGACCGACGAGTGGCATCGCGGCGGTCACGAAATCGAGGACTGGGCCTTCGGTCTTACCACGCGTGACAGACAACCCAAACGAGCCCTGTCTGCCGTCTCCGGGGTTTTCACACAGCCCCCCCTTCCCCGAGACAGCCCCTGGCCACGAGTCTCCGTGGTCGTGTGTGCGCACAACGCTGGCCAGACGATTTCCGACTGCCTCGAGGGCGTGACCGGCCTCGACTACCCCGACTTCGAAGTCATGGTGGTGGACGACGGGTCGACTGACCGAACGGCGACTCTGGTCCGTACGTTCGATGTCCGGCTCATCCGCACTCCCAACCGGGGGCTCAGCCACGCGAGAAACCGAGGGATCGAGGAGGCCACTGGGGAGATCGTCGCCTTTGTTGACGCCGACGCCCGTCCTGACCCGCACTGGCTCACCTACCTGGCGGCGACTTTTACCTCCAGTACGCACGCGGGGGTCGGCGGACCGAACATTTCCCCACCCGGCGACGGTCTCGTCGCCGGATGTGTTGCGGCGGCACCGGGCCGACCCACGCATGTCCTGCTATCTGACGGAGAGGCCGAGCACATCCCTGGGTGCAACATGGCCTTTCGGCGACAGGCGCTCGAGGCGATCGGCGGTTTCGATCCACGGTTTCGTGTGGCCGGAGACGACGTGGACGTCTGCTGGCGTCTGCAACAGCAAGGAATGACGCTCGGGTTCAGCCCAGCTGCGTTCGTTTGGCACCATCATCGCGACTCGATCGGGGCGTTCTGGCGACAGCAGCGCGGGTACGGCCGTGCCGAGGCACTCCTCGAGGAGAAATGGCCCGAGAAGTACAACTCGGCCGGTCATATCACGTGGGGGGGACGAGTGTACGGCGGTGCTCTGGCGCGCCTGCTTTCGGGACGCGGCCGCATCTACCATGGGATCTGGGGCGGCGCCCCGTTCCAGCCGTATCATCCACCGAGCCCCAGCCTCCTGCTGTCGCTGACCAGCGCGCCCGAGTGGTACCTGGTCGTGCTGGCGTTGGCCTTGCTGTCGTTCCTTGGGCTGTTCTGGTCGCCACTCCTTGTGGCGTTTCCACTCCTGGTGCTGGCCGCAGGCGCGCCCGTGGCACAGGCGGTTGCGGGTTCGTGGGAGCTGGGGCCGGCACGGCAGGCGGTGTCGCCGCGTGATCGTCTTCAGTCGAGGTGTCTGACCGCCCTCCTTCACCTCCTTCAGCCAGCGGCCCGCCTGCGTGGACGCCTCATGTACGGACTCACGCCGTGGCGTCTGCGATCGCGCCGCCGATTCATCCGACCTGACGTGCAGACGGTCTTTCTGTGGAGCGAGCGAGCCAGACGACCAAATGAGCGGCTCGAGCTCCTCGAGCAGTGTCTCCTTGAGGCGCGCGCCGTGGTGATTCGTGGCGGTCCTTTCGACCGCTGGGACCTTCTCGTGCGAGGAGGTCTGCTGGGTCGTGTACGGTTGCGGGCGTGCACGGAAGAGCACGAGGAAGAGCGACAACTGATCCGAGTCAAAGCCTGGCCCACGCTGTCGCCGCTCGCAGTGGGATGTCTGGCGATCCTCTCGATTCTGACGGTCTGGGCCGCGCTCGACGGGGCGTGGCTCGCTGCGACGGTGCTTGGCGTCGCCGCCGTGGCGACCACGGGGCGGTCGCTCGCCGAGTCGGGGGGCGCGATGGCCGCAGTGCTCGAGGCGATCGGCGCGCTCGAAGCTGTCGAGGAGCGATCAATCGGGGCCGGAGAGACCGCCGACCAGCCAGCCGTAGCATGAACGCGAAGAAGGGGGATGGTGCCCGCATCGGGCTGAGTTACTTCCTGCGCGTTCTGCGCTACGTGAAGCCGTTCTGGCGCTCCGCCGTCGCCTCGGCGGCACTCACGATAGGCGTCTCGCTGCTCGCGCTGCTCGAGCCGTGGCCGCTCAAGATCTTGTTCGACAGTGTCCTGGGACGTCACCCCCTGCCCGGGCTTGTCGAGCCCCTGCTCGCCCCTCTGTGGGAAAACCGGTTGATGCTGCTCGTGGTGGTCGTGGCAGGTGGCTTCGGGCTGACGCTCGTTGGCAACGGCCTCACGGTGCTCAACAGCTACATCCAGACGCGCCTCGAGCAGGGAATGATCCTCAACTTCCGCAGCGATTTGTTCCGGCACGCCCAGCGACTCTCGATGGCGCAGCACGAGCGACGGCGGACGGGCGGTCTCATCTACGCCATCAACTTCCAGGCGGACGATGCAGCGGGTCTCGCTATGGCCGTGCAGCCCCTGGCTCAAAGCGCCCTCACGCTGGTGGGGATGTTCTGGCTGACCTGGAAGATCCACCCGCAGATGGCACTCCTGTCGCTCGTGGTCGTGCCATTCCTGTACTACGCGGTGGGTTACTACATGTCCCACATACAGGCTCGGCTGCGTGACGTGAAGGGTCTCGAGGCCGAATCGCTGTCGATCGTTCACGAAGCGGTCTCGATGATGCGGGTTATCGTGGCCTTCGGTCGGGAGAGCCACGAGTTCCGTCGCTTTCGTCAGCAGGGCAAGCGCGCCGTGAACGCCCGGGTGGGCGTGACCGTCAGACAGACCCTGTTCTCGCTGGGAGTCAACACGACCACCGCCGCCGGCGCCGCGCTGGTCCTCGGATTCGGCATCCACCAGATCCTGGCCGGGCGGATGACGGGCGGCGAACTGCTCGTCGTTCTCAGTTATGTCGCCTCTATCTACGGCCCGCTCGAGGCGATCAGCACCACGGTCGGGTCCTTCCAAGACCGATTCGTAAGCCTCGAAATGGCGTTCAAGGTTCTCGACACCCAGCCCGAAGTACGGGATGCCCGCAGGTCCGTGTCGATCGGACAAGCCAGCGGCCACGTCGCGTTCGAAGACGTCGGATTCACTTACGAGGGACGATCGGAAACTCTCTCAGGAATCAGCTTCGAGGCGACCCCCGGCCAGATCATCGGTCTCGTTGGGCCAACGGGCGCCGGCAAGACCACGCTGGTGAGTCTGCTCCCCCGCTTCTACGACCCCCAGCAGGGGCGGATCACGCTCGACGGCACCGATATTCGCGGGATACGCCTCGCCTCTCTCCGCAAGCAGATCAGCATCGTGCTACAGGAACCGCTGCTGTTCTCGGGCACGATTGCCGACAACATCCGATACGGCCGCCTGGACGGCACGTCGGTGGACATCGTGGAAGCTGCTAAGGCTGCCAACGCGCACGACTTCATCATGCATCTCCCGAAACAGTACGAGACGAAGCTCGGAGAGCGTGGTGTGATGCTGTCCGGCGGGGAGCGCCAGCGGATTTCCGTGGCCCGGGCTTTTCTGAAGAACGCGCCGATCCTCGTCCTGGACGAGCCCACCTCATCGATCGATTCCCGCACCGAGGAGGTGATCCTGGATGCCCTGAGCCGTCTCATGCAGGGTCGCACGACGTTCATGATCGCCCACCGCCTCTCAACGATCCGCGATCCCGATCTGGTCCTTGTCCTGGATGGCGGCCGAATCGTGGAACGGGGCACGCCACGAGAGCTGCTCGACAAGGACGGGCTGTATCGAGAGCTGTACGACGTTCAGGCGGGCGTGCGTGGAGGTATGACGCCCGCCAGCCTGGCCCCGGTGGGAGCTGTCGGAGGCGACCAGTGAGCAGTCGGCGGTCGCCCTGGAGGGCACCCCGTATCGTCCTGTTCGGGATGATGACGAAAATGCCCGTCGCCGGCGTGGTGTGGCAGACGGTTCAGTACCTCGTCGGCTTGCGCCGGTTGGGCTACGATGTCTGGTACGTCGAAGCGCACGCTCGCACGCCCTCGATGTTCATGGAGACGGAGCGGTGCGACGGGGCTGGCCGGGCGGCCGCTTTCATCCACCGCGTGATGGAACGATTCGGGCTGAAAGACCGCTGGGCGTACCACGCGCTACACGACGACGGTCGGCTATACGGGGCGAGCGAGACCCAGCTACACGATCTATTCCGCGAGGCGGCGCTTCTCATCAACCTGCACGGCGGCACGGAGCCACGATCCGAGTACTCCGCAACGGGACGACTCATCTACCTGGGCACGGATCCGGTCCGCACCGAGGTGGAGCTCAGCAAAGAACTCCAGGCCACGATCGACTTTCTGGAGCCCCACCGCGCGTTCTTCACCTTCGGTGAGAACTACGGAGAGCCGGAGTGCGGGGTGCCGGTCTCGAGTCGGTTCCGCTTCCGCCCCACACGTCAACCAATCGTCCTGAGTCTCTGGACCGACAGAGGAGAGGGCGAAGGCGACTGCTACACCACCATCGCAAGCTGGAAGCAAGACTGGCGAGAGGTGTGGCTGGAGGGGAAGGAGTATCAGTGGAGCAAGCACCATGAGTTTCTGAAATGCCTCGATCTTCCCGAGCGCACCTCCGAGGCGTTCGAGCTGGCCCTCAGCCGCTGTCCAGAAGACGATGCGGCCCTGTTGAGAAGCCGCGGGTGGAGGGTGAGAAACGCCCTCGCCGTATCGAACGACCTGGATCGGTACCGTCGCTTCATCGTGGACTCACGCGGCGAGTTCACCGTCGCCAAGGATCAGAACGTGCGCCTCCGCTCAGGCTGGTTCAGCGACCGAAGCGCCACGTATCTGGCCGCCGGCCGGCCGGTCATCACCCAGGATACCGGTTTCGGACGTCTGTTCCCCACGGATAGTGGGTTGTTCGCGTTCAACAATCTCGACCAGGTCCTAACCGCGCTGGCCGCGATTCGCGCTGACTATCGCGCGCATTCGGAAGCGGCGGTCGCGATCGCGCGCGAGCACTTCGATTCCGACACCGTGCTCGGGACGCTCCTGGAAGAAGTCGGGCTATCCCGCAGGGCCAGACCGGCGGGCAGTTTCTCGACCGATTGGACATCTGAGCGGAACGGGGCGGGCTCGGATAGAAACGGGGTGCGCTCGGATCCGGCGTTTCCCGGTAACATGGACATCACGACGGTATCCCGCCGTCCGACCCGCCTGCCCGAGGCAACCGAGCACACTGTGCTGTCTTGGCCCCTTCCGCGAGCGCGGTCGGAGGGCACCGAGCCGCTCGCGCGTCCCACGGCCAGCGTCATCGTGGTGACCCTCGACCAGCTTCCGTTCACGCGCTTGTGCCTCGAAAGCCTGCTGACCCACACAGAGTCTCCTGCGTACGAGCTGATCGTGGTGGACAATGGCTCGACCGACGGGACCACGGATTACTTGCTCAGGCTGGGTGGCCGGCACCCTCACGTGCGGCTCCAGTTCAACGGACAGAACGTCGGGTTCCCCGCAGGGTGCAACGTCGGGCTCGAGATGGCGAGGGGCGAGGTCGTCGTGCTTCTGAACAACGACACGATCCCGCCGCCCGGTTGGCTCGCTCCCTTGTGCCACGAGTTGGAGCAGCCGGGCGTCGGAGCCGTCGGCCCGGTCACGAATCGAGCGCCGAACGAGACGCAAGTCGATGCCTCGTACGAGACGTACGAGGAGTTTCTCCAGTTCGCGGCCGCGGTTCGACGCCGTTTCCCTGGGCAAAGCTGCGAACTGCCTCGACTCGCCATGATATGCTTCGCGATGCGGCGCGAAGTCCAGTGCACGGTCGGGCCACTGGACGAGTCGTTCGGCGTCGGGACATTCGAGGACGATGACTTCTGCTTCCGTATTCGCGAGGCCGGATACCAGCTGCGCTGTGTCGAGGGGGTCTTCGTGCACCACTTCGGCCAGGCGTCGCTCGGCGAACTGGCGCAGACAGATCGATACGGACCCCTGCTGCGCGCCAACAGACAACGCTTCGAACGCAAGTGGGGCATCCGGTGGCAGCCCCACGGACGCCGCACGAGCCCCGAGTACGAGGATCTCGTCGCGCGAGTGCGGAAGCTGGCGCCCCAGCACGTCCCACCGGGATCTCGAGTTCTCGTGGTGAGCCGGGGGGACGAGGAGCTGGTGCGTCTCGAAAACCGGATCGCCGCCCATTTTCCACAGGCTGAGGGCTCCTTCGCAGGCCACTATCCGGCCGACAGCGGGGAAGCGATCGCCCACCTGGAATCGCTACGCCGCCGAGGGGCCGACTACCTCATCTTCCCCCGGACCGCTCTGTGGTGGCTGGAGCACTACCAGGGCTTCGCCCGGCACCTGAACGAGCGCTACGAGCGACTCGCCGGCAAAGAAGACACATGCGTGATCTTCGCACTGGGGCCGGAGGGCGCGAAGGAGATGGTGAAGCCCTGATGGATGCGCGCCGACCTCGCCGCTGGATCAAGATTCGCGGGAACCGAAAGAGCCGCACGCTGCAGCGGGAGCTCGAGCGTCTCCGAGACCAGCTCGCGAACCGGGACAGTGCCCTCGATTCACTCGCAGCCGAGCTCGCGGCGGAGCTTGCCTCGCTCGAGACGCAGATCCACGGTCGCACGGCCGACGGCTCGCGGGCGTCCTCGACACGAGCCCCGGGAGCGGCCGAGCGAGTGCTACGCTGGCTCCAGGTTCGCCGTGCGACGGATCTGCTCGAGGACGACTTGCCCGATGATGCCGTTGTCCTGGTCGCCTTTTCCGAACCGGTACCCCCGCTCGAGTTCTCGGATGGTGTGTGGAGCTTCCCGTACACAAAGGAGGCGGAGCGAAACCCGCTCGCGGACGGCGTCGCCGCGATTGGGCACCTGGAGTGGCTTCGGTGGGAGGGCGCTCGCTACCTACTGATCCCGGCCTCCGAGCCGGGCTGGGAGCGCGCGTTTCCCAAGCTGATGGCCTACCTGGAAAGCACCTATCGGCAGGTGTCGGCCGACCGGACGACCGGCCGCGTGTTCGCACTCGCAGAGCCGGACGACTCGACGGAGGCCGGCTGGCAGAGCCAGGTGCGGGGTCTGGTCGGAGCGCTCGGCGAGCGAGTGGGTCGAGCTCCGACCGTGCTGGACTGGAGGACCGGGCTCGGGTTGGCAGAGATTCTTCCCGAGATCACCGTGTTCTCACCAGTGGACGAAGTCGACGTGCTTCCGTACGTGGAACGCTCCGTTGACGTCGTCGCGATCTCGGCCGCGGAGCCGACGCGTCACGCGGAGGCCCGGCGCGTGGCCCGCTCGGCGCTTCTACTGGTCGATGTCGATGCGCAGGGGGCGGAGGGGGAGGACGCGGAGGGCGCCGACGGTCTGCCGCACGGTCGGCCGTCCGCCGCGGTTCGGATCGAACACCTCGGAGACGCGGTCGAGGAGAGCGTGCCCTCCGTATCGATCATCATTCCGGTGCACGATGCGCTCGACCACACCCGCACGTGCCTGGCGGCGCTCGCGGAAACGATACCGTCGGAATACGACGTCGAAGTCCTCGTGGTGGACGATGCGTCGAAGGCGGAAACTCAGGACTTCCTAGCGGCCTGGTCCCGACGTCGATCGGACCACCGCGTACTCCACAACCTGGAAAACCTCGGCTTCGTGGCCAGCTGCAACTGTGGAGGCCAGGCGGCCCGAGGAGACTACCTCGTTTTCCTCAACAACGACACGATCCCGCTACGCGGCTGGTTGGAAGCGCTGGTGCGCACGCTTCGGGATCGGCCCGACGCGGGCGCTGTCGGGGGGATGCTGCTATACCCGGACGGCCGACTTCAGGAGGCCGGTGGCGTCATCTTCTCCGATGGATCGGGTGCCAACTTCGGGCGTGGGGACCCTCGCGTAGACCACCCGCTATACAACTATCTGAGACCGGTCGACTACTGTTCCGGCGCCCTTCTCGCCACCCCCCGAAGCCTGTTTCTCGACACCGGCGGGTTCGACGAGTGCTACAGGCCCGCCTACTACGAGGACACGGATTACTGCTTCCGGGTTCGGGAGCTGGGTCGCCAGGTCTACTACCAGCCGCGGAGCGTAGTTGTCCACGTGGAGGGTGGGACCGCCGGGACGGATCCGCAATCCGGGATCAAGAAGCACCAGCGCATCAACCACGACGCGTTCGTGCGAAAGTGGGACACCGCGCTCCGACGTCAGCCGGCGAACGGACACCGCTTTGATCGTGCGGCGTGGCATCGCTTGGCCGTACGCGGCGCCACGGAGTCGGTGTGATGACCTCCCGCCGCGCGCTGGTACTGGCCCCGACCATGCCCGAGTTCGATCGAGAGAGCGGGTCGCAACGTCTATTCGACTTCATCGATTGGCTGTCGAATGCCGACTGGGAAGTGAGCTTCGTGGCCCGCAGAGGCTCCACCGACGACCGGTACGCGCGGTTGCTCCAGCAACGCGGCGTGGCCGTATACACAGGAAGCGGGAACGCGGTCGAGGAGCTGGTAACCCACGGCCGCTTTGCAGTGGCGATCGCTGCGTTTTGGTACATCGCCGAAGCGTACGCTCCAATGTTGCGCAGCGGATCGCCAGGCACACGCCTCCTAGTCGACAGCGTAGATCTCCACTTTCTCCGGAATGCCCGACGTGTCTTCGGTCGCTACGACGGGAAAGGGGACGGTCTGCTGGACGACAAGTTCGCTTTACGGCTCACTCGCGAACTCAACACGTACGTGCAGGCGGACGCCGTGCTGACCGTGAGCGAGAAAGAGGCTCGCCTGCTGAACGATCTGGTTGGCGGGATTTCACTTGCCCATTCCGTTCCGGATGCAGAGGAATGGCCCGAGCCGCGGTACAGGTTCGAGGATCGCCGCGGGATTCTGTTCCTCGGCAACTTCCGACATTCCCCGAACTTGGAAGCGGCCGACTTCCTGATCCGAGAGATCCTGCCGAGGGTGGACTCGAGCCTTCTCCACGACCACCCCTTCTCCATCGTCGGCAACGGGGCCGAGCGGATCGACTGGGAAAGCCTCACGGCATCGGGCGCTGGTCAGGTAGTCGGTTGGGTTCCCTCCGTGAGGCCATACCTGGAGCGAGCTCGTGTCTCGGTCCTCCCACTGCTACATGGGGCCGGGACCAAGCGGAAGCTGCTCCAGGCCCTGATGGCCGGTACGCCCACGGTTTCGACGACAATAGGAGTCGAGGGCCTCGATCTGGAGGACGGGCGTCACGTCCTGGTCGCCGACGATCCGGGTCGGTTCGTGGAATCCCTGGTCCAGCTTCTGGAAGACAAAGCGCTGTGGAGGCGGCTGGCGCGAAGCGGCCGGGCTCACATCGCCTCCAGCCACGGCGCGGACCTCGTTCGCAGTCGTTTTCTGGACGTGGTCGATTGGGTGGCAGACGGCACAGTTCACAATCCGCTTCGTATCCGGCAGGCAGCCGAGAGACCGGCCCTCGTAGACCGGTACGCACGGTTAGTGGACGGGGTGACGAACGCCGTCGAGCGGGTCGTTCCACGGGGCGCCACCGTCGCCGTGGTGAGTAAGGGTGACGAGAGCTTGCTGAGGCTCGACGGGCGAACCGCATGGCACTTTCCCCGAGTGGCGGACGGCAAGTACGCCGGCTTTCATCCGGCCTCCGGTATGGAACCGATCGCCATGCTCGAAGAGGCTCGGGCGCAGGGAGCACAGTACCTGGTCTTTCCGTCCACGTCCTTCTGGTGGCTGGATCACTACCAGGAGCTGTTCCGCCATCTCGAAGAGCGGCACGCCCGCATCCTGGGAGATTCCGAGTGCGTCGTGTACCGGCTCGAGTCGCACACTTTAGACAACGGAGGCAACAGCCCGGCCCCCGCACGCCTGGGCGAGGGCCGTCAAGAAAAGACCCGGACCACCCGTGCGACGGACCCGATCATCGTCTATGGTGCGCCGCGATCCGGGACCACGTATCTGATCCGCATCCTCAACGCACACCCGGAAGTATTCGTGACCCACGAGACGCGGCTGTTCGTCTGGGCACACGAATCACTGAAGTCGCTCACGGAGAGCGACGACGCACTCTTGTCGGAGCGCCAACGGTTCATCGGACACCTCCGCGCCACCTATCCGGACATGATCCGGGATTTCTATCGCCAGCTCGGGCCGAAGGCCCGCTACTGGGGCGACAAGAACCCTCACTACGCATCGCCAGAAAACCAGGGGTGCCTCGATACGATCCTGGAGCTGTTTCCGGGTGCCCGCTTTCTCCACATGGTGCGTGACGGGCGGGACGTGGTGACCTCCCTCATACGCAAACGCCATGACAACGGTGACCCCTGGATCGACTTCGAAGGGGCCCACCGCGTATGGACTGGCCATCTCGACATCGGGACAGACTTCGGACGACTCCTGGTGCCGGAACAGTACCTCGAGCTGCGCTACGAGGAGCTCATCCGTGACGACGTGGGAGTCGCACGGACAGTCTTCGAACACCTCGACATCCCCTTCGCTGACGAGGTGGTACGCTTCTGCGAGCGGCAGCAAGTAGAGCGCACGCCGTTCAGCGGTCCCACCCGCGACCTGAACCGCGGAGCCCGCGCTTCCGAGTGGGGATCCGTTCTGACGGCTGAGCAACAAGCGCGGAGCCTCGATCTATTGAGCCCCCATCTGGTGCGGCATGGCTACGGCGCACCGATTCCGACACGAGCTGACGGGACCTGATGCACGACTCGATCGTTCTCTCGGCGGCCGCTGCGCAAAAGCCATGGCACGGCGGGCACACCTGGGCTCTCCTGCAGTACGTGTTCGGGTTGCGCCGGCTCGGGTTGGACGTGCTCCTGCTGGATCAACTGCCGAGCGAATGCTTCGTCGATGACCGCGGTCGTCCTTGTCCCCCAACAGAATCCGTTCATCTGCGCCGATTCGTCAGCCTGATGGCTGCGCTCGGCCTGGCCGACTCGTTCTCCGTGCTGAGCGAGGACGGCGTCGTGCTGGCCGGGCGCCTGCGCGACGAAGTGATGACGACGGTCTCGCGCTCTCTCTGCCTTCTCAACGTGATGGGCTTCCTGACCGACGAGGAGGTGCTGGGGACCGCTCCTCTCCGCGTCTTCCTGGATATCGACCCCGGGTTCACCCAGCTATGGCGCGAGTTGGGTCTCGCGGATCTACCCGCGGGGCACGATGCCTTCGTGACCGTCGGCGGCAACATCGGGCGCGAGGGATGCGGAATTCCGACGTGCGGTCTCGAGTGGCGCGTCATTCCGCCTCCTGTGGTTCTCGATGAGTGGCCCGTGCGGAACGGCGATTCACGCTTTACGACCGTTGCGAGCTGGCGCGGCGCCTACGGCCCGCTGGAGTACGGTGGAAAGACCTACGGCCTGCGGGTTCACGAGTTCCGCAAGTTCGTGACGGTCCCGCGATACAGCGAGCACCCCTTCGAGATCGCCCTCGACATCCATCCCGACGAGACGAACGACCTCGCACTTCTGAAACGACATGGTTGGCGACGTGTCGATCCACGCGAGGCGGCCGGGGACCCGTGGGCATATCGGGCCTATGTCCAGAACTCGATGGCGGAGTTCGGAGTGGCGAAAAACATGTATGTGGAGACCCGAAGCGGATGGTTCAGCGACCGGAGCGTGTGCTACCTGGCGAGTGGCAAGCCCGTCGTGGTACAGGACACCGGTCTCGCCGATCTGTACCCGTTGGGTGAGGGGCTCGTCACCTTCACGACAGCCGATGAGGCGATAGACGGGATCGAGCGGGTGAGCGCCGACTACCGCCGGCACGCCCGAGCGGCCCGCGATCTCGCGGAAGCGTACTTCGATTCAGGACGAGTGCTTTCCGGGCTGCTGTCGGCGGTGGGGGTCGTCTGAGATGAGCGTCGTTCGCCTGCACTGGGGTTGCGGCAACAGTCCGGCGCCCGACTGGCTCAATTCCGATCGGCGAACCGCACCCGGAGTCGACATCGACCGCGACATTCGGGATAGGCTCCCCCTGGACGACGACAGCGTCGATTACGTGTTCAGCATGCACGCCCTCCAGGAAATCCCGCTGCCAGATCTGATCCCGGCCCTGCAGGAGCTGCGTCGGGTGCTCAGGGTCGGCGGCGTGCTCAGGCTCTGCCTGCCGGACCTGGACGCCGGGATCGGAGCCTACCTGGATGGGCGTGCGGACCACTTCCAGATCCCAGACCAACACGCTCGCAGCCTGGGTGGAAAGTTCGTCACGCACATGCTCTGGTATGGCCACTCACGGGTCCTCTTCACGCACGATTTCATCGAGGAACTGCTCCAGAAAGCCGGCTTCGAGCGCGTGGCTCACGTCGAGTGCGGGACGACGTCCAGCATCCACCCGGAGATCGTGGAGCTCGACGACCGGGCCTGCGAAAGCATTTTCGTGGAGGCGTACAAGTGAGCCTCGCGGTGGTGGCCGGCGCGATAGCGAACAAGCCTTTCAACGGCGGGGCCTCCTGGACGCGTCTGAGCTATGTGCTCGGTCTGCGAGCGCAGGGATGGGATGTCCATTTCGTCGAGCAGATCGCCGAGCGGGCGTGTGTCGACGAGTCGGGGTACTCGACGTCTTTCGAGGGATGCGTCAACCTGGCCTACTTTCGACGGGTCACGCGAGCCTTCGGTATGGAAGACGCGGCCACACTCGTACTTGAAGGCGGAAGCCGCTCCGCGGGGAGATCACTGGCGGAGCTCGAGGGGCTAGCCGCGTCTACCGACCTCCTTCTGAACATCAGCGGTCATCTCACGCTGCCGTGCTTCCTCGAGGAGGCAAAACGCCGCGTCTTCGTGGATCTCGATCCGGGCTACACGCAGTGCTGGCACGCGGCCGGCGACCACCGTGCACGGCTCGAGAATCACGACTGCTACTTCACTGTCGGCGAGAACGTGGGCCAGCCAGGCTGCCCGATCCCCACGAACGGCATCGATTGGCGACCGACCCGACCTCTCGTGCCTCTGGATCACTGGGACCCGGTCGCTCCCTCCTGGACCGGGCGGTTCACGACAGTCGCGAGCTGGCGCGGCCCTTATGGGCCCGTGGGGGTGAACGGGCATTCGTTGGGCCCCAAGGCGCACGAGTTCCGCAAGTTCGTGCGCACGCCGAAGGAAGCGCCCTTCACGTTCGAGGTCGCCCTCGACATTCACCCCGGCGATGAGCGAGACCTGCAACTGCTACGCGCTAACGGCTGGCGGGTGGTGGACCCCAGGGATGTGACGGCCGATCCGCCGACTTTTCGAGACTACGTGCGTGGCTCGTCGGCCGAGTTCTCCACGGCGCAAGAGATCTACGTGGCCACGGGATGCGGTTGGTTCAGCGACAGAACGGCCCGCTACCTGGCCTGCGCGAAGCCCGCTGTCGTCCAGGACACCGGTTTCAGCCGCAACATACCTGTCGGCGAGGGTCTCCTGTCCTTCCGGACTATCGAAGAGGCCCGAGACGCCGTAGCACGCATCGCGGCCGACTACGAGACGCACTCGCGGGCGGCGCGAAGGCTCGCCGAGGAGTACTTCGACGCGCGCACGGTGCTCGGGCGGCTGCTTGACGACGCGGAGATCGTGGCGTGAAGGCCCGTCTGAGGATCGTCGTGAGCGGTCGACTCGCCGAGGTTCCGGGGCAGGGTGGCGCGGCTTGGGCGGTGCTGCAATACGTGCTCGGCCTCCGCAAGCTTGGTCACGAAGTCTGGTTCATCGAGCCCATGGGTCCCGCCGCGATTCGCCCGGATGGAGCTCGCCTCGAGGCCTCTTCGAACGCCGACTACTTTCGGACAGTCGCCGAGGAGTTCGCGATCAAGGAGCACGCGACCCTTCTGGTGAACGGTGGTCACGAGGCGGTCGGCATGCCGTACGAGACCGTGGTTGAAATCGCCGACAGTGCCGATCTCCTGGTGAATCTGTCCGGTGTGCTGGTCGATGAAGAGATACGAGACCGGATACCGGTGCGGTTGTACGTGGATCTGGACCCCGGTTTCACCCAGCTGTGGCAGGAAATCCAGGGGATCGATATGGGGTTTGGAGGGCACACCCACTACGCGACCGTCGGCACGCGAATCGGATCGCCGGACTGCTCGGTGCCGACCTGTGGATTGGACTGGCTGCCTACTCTGCCCCCCGTCGTGCTCGAGGAATGGCCGACCGCTGGATCGGTCGAACGCGTGTCGTTTACCACAGTCGCGAATTGGCGATCCTACGGCTCGATCGAGCACGAAGGTGTCTTCTACGGGCAGAAGGCCCACGCGTTTCGCGAATTCATGGATCTCCCAAGTCGAAGTCACGCGCGCTTCGAAGTGGCGCTGACGATCCACCCAGAGGAGCGTGATGACCTCTGCTCGCTGGAGGCCGGCGGCTGGCATCTGCTGGATCCGGTCTCTGCAGCCGGCACGCCCGACCGCTATCGAAGCTTCCTCGCCGGGTCTCTCGCCGAGCTCGGGATCGCCAAGAGCGGGTACGCCGCGAGCGGATCCGGCTGGTTCAGCGATCGGAGCGTCTGCTATCTGGCATGCGGACGTCCGGTGATCGCGCAGGAGACCGGATTCAGTCGGCAGCTTCCGACCGGCGCCGGTCTGCTTGCGTTCGAAGCAGGCGAGGAGGCCGTGGCCGGCGTCGAGGCGATCCGTCGCGACTACGGCCTCCATTCAAGGGCCGCTCGGTCGCTCGCCGAGCAGCATTTCGACTCGGACCGGGTCCTGAACAGCCTGCTGGAACGAATCGGGTTCGGGAATGCATAGCTCCAACCGCTCCCTGGAGCCGTCTCCGGCTGACTGCTATCAGCCGTCATCCTATGACGGTGTCTCCGATCCGGCTCTACACCAGGCGCTGACAGAAGCCGTGCTACAGGCGACGGGTGAACGCCGCCGGATGGTCAGTGTGGAGCGTCGCACGTCCCCGTACCGCTCGAGCCACGCACTCGAGGAGATCTCGATTCGCCTTGACGACGGGGTGCGGCTCGAGCTGCTCCGTAAGGGGTTCGACCTTCCGGAACCCATGGCGGAGGATCTGGAGCCGCCTTCCCCGAGACCTTCCTTTCTTCAGGACCCGCGCAGGGAAGCCAGCGTGTATCAGCGTCTCCTCGCACCGGCTCACGTGGGGGTCCCTTCTTGCTACGGCTCACACAACGGGACGTTGCCCGGTCGCCAGTGGCTTCTGCTCGAGCGGGTCAGAGGGCGGGAGCTGCCCGAGGTGGGTGAGCTTGCGGTCTGGCTGAAGGCAGCTCGGTGGCTGGCGGATTTCCACGGTCGCTTTCGTGGCTTGGGGGCGACGGAAGCCGATGCGACCCGGCTCATGGTCCACGATGCCGCGTTCTACAGGCTCTGGTCGCGCCGCGCCGTGCAGCATGCAAGTGCGTCGGGCTCAGGGGAACGCCTGCCTGTTCTGGAACGGCTCGCAACGGGGCACGAGTCGATCGTGGAGAGGCTGCTCGAACTTCCACAGACGCTGGTTCATGCCGAGTTCTATCCGTCCAACGTCCTTGTCGAGGGATACGGCGTCTCCGCCCGGCTGCGACCAGTGGACTGGGAGACCGCCGCCCTCGGTCCCGGATTGGAGGACCTGGCCGCACTCACCTCGGGCCGGTGGGAAGAGTCGGATCGAGCGCTCATGGAGGCGGCCTACTACGACGGCATGACCGAGTCGGATCGGGCGTCGCTGGCGCGTGAGGCGTTCCAACAAGGTCTGGAATGCTGCCGTCTGCAGCTCGCCCTCCAGTGGCTGGGTTGGTCGGCCGACTGGTCTCCCCCTCCGCCGCAATCGCACGACTGGCTCGAGGAGGCGATCGGGGCGGCAAATCGACTGGGCCTGTGAGGGCCAGCCACGCGTGAGCGCGGCCGTGGGACCACACTTTTCTGCTCCCAGGCCGCAAGAAATTCACATTCGTCCCGATCCATGCCCCGGTCTCCGGGAGCGCAGGAGCCCGGGTAACCTTGTCGGCGCGCGAAGAAGCCCGATAGAGCGGTTTCCGGGAACGCCGTTTGCCCTCCAATCACTGACCCCTCGGGAGGACCGCACGGCCACTCCCGGCGCGTGCTCCGGGGGATCGTCGTGGCGCCTCGGGTCGCGTGTCGACACAGCCCGAAAGCCGAGAGCGGAGACGAACGAATGGTGACCGGTCGATTCCTGATCGTAAACGCGGATGACCTCGGGATGAGTGAGGCCGTGAACCGCGGGATCGCCCGTGCACACACGTGCGGTATTGTCACGAGCGCCAGCCTGATGGTCCTCCGGCCGGCCGCCGAAGAAGCCGTCGAGTATGCCCGCCGTCATCGCGAGATGAGCCTGGGGCTGCACCTCGACCTCGAGGAATGGGAGTGTCGTGATGGTCGCTGGCAGCCCGTCTATGTGCGGGTGCCGCCGGACGACGCCGCGCGGCTCGAGGAAGAGCTGGATCACCAGCTAGCCGCGTTCCGCCGTCTGGTGGGCACGGATCCGACGCACATCGATTCGCACCAGCACGTGCACCGATCCGAGCCACTGCGCGGGCTGACCCTGGAACGCGCTCAGGAGCTTAGGATCCCGCTTCGAGGCTGCGATCCGAGCGTTGCATACTGCGGCGACTTCTATGGGCAAACCCGCACCGGTCTAGCCTTTCCGCAAGGCATCGCACTGCAGCGGCTGCTGGACATCCTCGCGACACTCCCCGCCGGTGTCACCGAGCTGGGATGCCATCCGGGGGAGGCCGGGTCCGAGAGCGGTGACTACTCGACGGAGCGAGAAGCAGAGATCACTGTGCTGTGCGATCCCCGGGTGCTGGGTGCCCTCGAGCAAGAGGACATCTCGCTCTGCTCGTTTCATGACGCCCCGCTCGCAGCTGTCGAAAGCGGGGTGGCATGAGACGAGGTGGAATGCGGGGTGCGGTCCGCTGGTCGCTGCTGGCCGGGACTGCGTTGCTGGCCACCCAAGGCGACGCACACGCGCAGACTTCCAGCGAGACCTGGCGAGTCCAGATCAAGGCAACACGCGACTCCATGGTTGCCGTGCAAGAGGCGCATCGCGCGCACGACCTTCTCGACGGTGAGTTTCCCGTGTTCGTGGAACGCACCCGTCGGTGGCATGCCGTCCGCGTGGGTGAGTTCCAGACGGCAGACAGCGCACGTCCGCTCCTTGCCCGGATTAGACGGGTCGGTTACGGCGACGCATGGCTGGCTGCAAAGGAATCCGCTCGAACCCTTCTGGTGATTCCGAAGACGGTGGAGGAGGTCGAGGTCGAGGCCGAGACGCGTCCGGATCGCCCCCTGGCGACCGATGGGGAATTCGTCTTCTACGAAGGGCACCACGATGGTGGTACCTGCCGCACCACGTGGGGTTGGGTTTGGGACGTCCGACATCCGGACGAGCCGGTCGCAGTGGACATCTACGAGGCCGATTCACTTCTCGCGACCGTCGTGGCAGACCGAGAGCGGAAGGACCTGGTCGAATCGGGAAAGGGGAGCGGCGCTCACGCGTTCCGCTACCGGCTCCCACCGCCTGTCGGGGACGGTCGCCCACGCTTCGTCCAGGTTCGCGTCGCCGGAACGGAGGTGCCGCTCCATCGCTCACCCCGCTGGCTCGAATGCGCGCGGGCGGACAGCACCCGCCGACGAGCGAACGACCGAGACATCACACGCAAGGAACTGAGGGCACTGCCCAGGACCGGCGCCATCCAGCTTGACGGCAGACTGGACGAACGCTCGTGGGACCGGGCGGTGTTCGTCTTCGATTTTCTCCAGAAAGGCCGTCTGCGGGGCTTCCCGCCCAGAGAGCGGACAGAGGTGGCCTTTCTGTACGACGACGAAGCGCTGTACGTGGGCGCCCGCCTGCAGCGTAGGAAGCCGACGGAAATCCGCGCGCTGGTGGCACGACGCGACGACCCGGGCGCCGACGAACGATTTCTTGTTTCACTCGATACCTACCTGGACCGACAGACGGCCTACACCTTCGGGGTAACGGCCGGAGGGGTGCGGCTCGACTTCCACCACCCGCGGGACCGTGAGCGAGATCGGGATGAATCGTTCGATCCCGTCTGGGAGGCGAAGACCGTGGTCGACTCGGCCGGTTGGACGGCCGAGATGCGGATCCCGTTCTCCCAGCTCCGCTTCACTCGGGACGCGCCGACGTGGGGTGTGAACCTGCGGCGTTGGGACCCGGAGACGCAGATGAACGCGTACTGGGTCGTCGTCCCTCTGTTCGAATCGGGGTGGGCCTCACGATTCGGGAATCTCACGGGACTCCCGACCATTCAATCCGCCAGCCGTTTCGAACTGGCTCCCTATGTGCTCGGGTCGGCGACCATGCTCGAGGAGAGACCCGACGAAGGGGTGCCATCCGCTCAAACGGCGGATGCACGGTTCGGCGGTGATGCGAAACTAGGGCTGGGCTCGAATCTGACCTTGGACGCCACGGTCAACCCGGACTTCGGGCAGGTGGAGGCCGACCCGGCAGAGGTGAACCTGAGCGCGTTCGAGACGTTCTTCGAGGAGCGACGGCCCTTCTTCAGCGAGGGAAGTCATCTGTTTCGAGGCCAGGGGCCCCGCTACTTGTACTCTCGCCGCATCGGCCCCGTGCCGCAGGCAGTCGGACTGGGCAACGTGGTGGATCCGCCCGACAACAGCACGATTC
Source organism: Gemmatimonadota bacterium (assembly GCA_039587755.1). Taxonomy (GTDB): domain Bacteria; phylum Gemmatimonadota; class Gemmatimonadetes; order Palauibacterales; family Palauibacteraceae; genus JBDHBD01. The sequence continues at coordinate 239,317 of JBDHBD010000002.1, forward strand.
TAGGGGCCACGAAGCTCACCGGCAGGCTTCCTTCCGGTCTGTCCATCGGCGGGCTCGCCGCGGTAACGGCCCGGGAGCGAGCGAGGCTCGAGGGGACAGAGGGCGGGCCGGAGACCGTCATCGTGGCTCCGACCACGGTGTACGGGATCGGCCGACTTCAAAAAGAAATCGGTACGGCCGGATCCACGATCGGTCTGATCTTGAGCAGCGTGTTTCGAGATCTGACGGACGCGAGCGCCCTCGAGCGCCAGCTGTCGAACCGGGCCTTTGCAGGAGGAGGCGACTGGACGCTGCGTCTGGGGGAGGGCGCGTACGAGGTTCGGGGCAACGTCGGATTCAGTCACGTGGCGGGTGATTCGACGGCGATGCTGCGCCTGCAGCGGTCAAGCGCGCGCTACTTCCAGCGCCCTGATGCGGGCCACGTCGAGGTCGACTCCTCACGAACCGCACTTGCGGGCTACAACGCGGGTCTCGAAGTGGAGCGGCTGACGGGGGCGTGGCTATGGGCGCTGGGCGGTACCGTCGTGTCACCCGGCTTCGAGATCAACGACGCCGGCATCCTGCAGTCGGCGGACGCCGTGGACGCGTACGGCAGCCTCCAGTACCGGCGCACGGGCCTCCGAGGAGCGCTGCGGAACTACTCGCTGGGGGTCTCGCTCGCCAGCGGCTGGAACCTGGACGGAGTGCGACAGCTCACTTCACCCGGACTGTTCGCGAGCCTCACCTGGAAGAATCAGTGGGACACGTTCCTCCAGATCGATGTCGACACCCGCGCACAGAGTGACGAACTGACGCGGGGAGGACCCCTCATGGGAACGCCCCGCGCCACGAACCTGCGAGGGGGGATCTCCAGCGGAAGCGGCGAGCTCACCCGGTGGTCCTTGAACGGGGGCTACTACGAGGACGAGTTCGGTGGATGGCGACTTCAGGCGCACGCGGGCCTTTCTATCCGACCGAGCGCCCAGTGGGGATTCGGGCTGTATCCGGGATTCTACCGCGCCGATGAATCACGTCAGTACTATGGCACGCTCGCCGGGGGAGGGGAGGCGACCTTCGGCCGGCGTTACGTCTTCGCTTTCCTGGAACGGTCAGAGGCATACGCACAGCTCCGTGTGGACTTCGCGCCGACCCCCGACCTCTCGCTGGAGCTCTACGCCGAACCGTTCGTGTCCGCCGGTCGCTTTCACGATTTCGGCGAGCTCCCAGCCCCGCGCTCCCGAGAGCTGCGCTTCTACGGTACTGACGGCACGCAGGTGACCGAGGAAGCCGATGGGTCCCTGACCGTGACCGATGGCGACGACACGTTCGTCCTGTGGAACGCGGACTTCAACGTCCGCTCCTTCCGGAGCAACGCTGTTCTCCGATGGGAGTGGCTTCGGGGGAGCACCCTCTACCTGATCTGGCAGCAGACCCGCTGGCTGTGGGAAGACCGCTGGGATCCGGCTCAGCCCGGCTCGCTGTGGAGTGCCGTCACCGATCCCGGCGAACACATTCTGGTCGCCAAGCTCACCTATTGGGTCTCGTTCGATTGAGGGTGAACGACGTGCCTCGGGGGGAAAAAGAAGTGCCCTGGTGGGTGGGAAGCGAGCAGTGGTGGGTGGGAGGTGAGCCGTGAGCCGGACCGTACTCGTGACGGGGGGTGCGGGCTTCATCGGCTCGGCGCTCGTCCGTCACCTGATTCACTGCACGGACTGCCGCGTTGTCAACGTCGACGCGCTCACCTACGCCGGTCGTCTCGAGTCGCTGCATGAGGTGGCGGAGAGCCCCCGCTACCGCTTCGAGCACGTGGACATTCAGGACACGTCGGCGCTTCTCCGCGTGTTCCAGGACTACTCGCCAGCGGCCGTATTTCATCTGGCCGCCGAGTCTCACGTGGATCGGTCGATCGACGGGCCGCTCGACTTCGTCCGCACGAACGTGGTCGGCACGGCCAGCCTGCTGGCCGAGGCGCGTCGGTATTGGAGCCAGCTGCACGAGAAGGAAAAAAGAGACTTCCGTATTCTTCACGTCTCCACGGATGAAGTGTACGGGTCGCTCGGATCGACCGGGCACTTCACGGAGTGCTCGTCGTACGACCCCAACTCCCCGTACTCGGCGAGCAAGGCAGCGGCCGATCACTTCGCGCGAGTCTGGCATCGCGTGTACGGCCTGCCGGTCCTGTTGACCAACTGCTCGAACAACTTCGGCCCGTTTCAATTCCCCGAGAAGCTGATCCCGCACATGATCCTGTGCGCGCTTGAGGGTCGGGAGCTGCCGGTGTACGGCGACGGTAAGAATGTGCGGGACTGGCTTTACGTGGAAGACCACGTGCGAGCTCTTCTGGCCGTCCTGGAGCAGGGCCGGGTGGGCGAAACATATATCGTCGGGGGTGACGCGGAGCGCCAGAACATTCAAATCGTCCACGCAGTCTGTGATCTGCTGGACGAGTTTCGCCCCCGCGGCGACGGCCTCAGCTACCGGAGCCAGATCACCTACGTCGAGGACCGGCGAGCGCACGATCGCCGATATGCGATCGACGCGACAAAGATCCACGCCGAGCTGGATTGGAGGCCCGTCGAATCTTTCGAGTCGGCTCTACGGCGAACCGTCCAGTGGTATCTGGAGAGCCAATGGTGGTGGGAGCCGATTCGGGCCGGCACCTACGGCGGCGAGCGTCTGGGGGTCGTCGCGTGACTGACTCGGCGGTCACCGGGCTCGCCGAGCGCGCGAGCGCAGCCAAAGCGAGAACCACGACTCGCAAAGGCATTCTTCTGGCCGGTGGCTCGGGCACTCGGCTGTATCCGATGACCCGAGTCATCAGCAAGCAGCTGCTGGCCGTGTACGACAAGCCGCTCGTCTGTTATCCGCTCTCGACTCTCATGTTGGCCAACATCCGCGACGTGCTTGTGATCACCACGGCGGCCGACGCCTCTCTGTTCCAGAATCTGCTCGGCGACGGATCCCAGTGGGGGATTCGTCTTTCGTACGCAATGCAGAAGACGCCCGACGGGATAGCGCAGGCGCTCCTCATCGCAAGAGACCATCTGGCGGGCCGGCCGTCCGCCCTCATTCTGGGCGACAACATCTTCTACGGCCACGGCCTGACAGAACGCCTTCAGTCGGCCGCGGCTGCTTCGGACGGCGCGACGCTGTTCGGCTATCGAGTGCGGGATCCGGAACGATACGGCGTGGCGGAGTTCGACGAGGGCGGGCATGTCGTCGGGTTGGAGGAAAAGCCTGTTCGGCCGCGCTCCAGCTACGCGGTGACGGGTCTCTACTTCTATGACAGACAGGCAGCCGACCTTGCGGCCGAGCTGCGTCCGTCCGCACGGGGCGAGCTCGAGATCACCGACCTGAACCGTCGGTATCTGGACATGGGTCAGCTTCGTCTCGAGTGCCTGGGGCGAGGCGACGCGTGGCTAGACACGGGGACACCAGGCTCCCTTCTCGAGGCCGCGAACTTCATCCGCACCGTGGAGGAACGGCAGGGCCTGAAGATCGCCTGCCTGGAGGAGGTCGCGTATCGCATGGGCTTTGTCGATCTGCAGGGGCTCGAACGCGCGGCATGTCCGTATGGCGATTCGGCGTATGGCCGCTACATCCGTGAGCTGATCGAGGGCGAGGCGGCATGATGGAAGACGAGGCGCCGTGATGGAGTTCCGGACTTTCGACGAATTGCCCGGGCCAATCCTGATCAAACGGCAGGTACACGAGGATGACCGCGGACGCTTCGTCGAGACGTGGCACGAGAAGAAATACCGCGCTGGCGGGCTCGGAGTCCGATTCGTGCAAGCGAACAGCTCTCACTCCCGTCACGGCGTTCTCCGCGGGCTTCATTTCCAGCACCCGCATGCTCAGGGGAAGCTCGTATCGGTCACGCGTGGAGAGGTTTTCGACGTCACTGTGGACATTCGAGTCGGATCTCCGACGTTTGCCGCGTGGATCGGAGTCCGTCTGTCGAGCGCGAACGGCCACCAGCTGTTCGTGCCGCCCGATTTCGCGCACGGTTTTGTCGTCCTGAGCGAGCGTGCCGATCTGCTGTACCAGTGCACGGAGTTCTACGACTCCCGCACCGAGCACACACTCCACTGGAACGATCCGCGAATCGGAATCGAATGGCCCGTGTCAGATCCGGTCCTGTCGTCCAAGGATTCACGTGGTCACAGCCTGACCGAGCTGCAAGCGCGCAACCTGCTGCCCGACTGGCGAGCCGAGCCGAAGATGGCGGACGCATGGTGACGCTGCTGACCGGCCGGACAGGTCAGCTCGGACGCGCCCTCGCTCCGCGTCTGTCCGAGTTCGGACCGGTGGTGGCACCCACACGCGTTGAGCTGGATCTGACCGATGCAGAGTCGATCGCGCGTGTCATGCAACGAGTGCAGCCCGACCTGGTCGTCAACGCGGCCGCCTACACCGCCGTCGACAGAGCGGAGACCGAGCGCGACCTGGCGTTGGCGACGAACAGCCGGGCGCCCGGCTGCCTCGCCGGTGAGGCGGCGCGCCACGGGGCGGCGATCGTTCACTTTTCGAGCGATTACGTGTTCGATGGTGAGAAGGCCGGCGCCTACGAGGAGACGGACGAACCGGCTCCACTGAGCTGGTACGGAGAGACCAAGCTCGCCGGAGAGCGCGCCGTGGAGCGATCCGAGGCGCCCCATCTGATCTTCCGTCTGAGCTGGGTCTACAGTCTCCGCGGCCCGAGCTTCCTGCGCACCATGCTCCGCCTGTTCGCGGAGCGCGACGTCGTCCGGGTCGTGGACGATCAGCACGGCAGCCCGACCTGGTCATGCGCGATTGCAGGGGGCGTGGTGGCCGCCGTGGAGCAAGCGACCCGGCATCCGGAAGACGTGGCCAAGGGCGTGCGAACGGTGCAGGGGATCTATCACGTCAGCGCTACGGGCCGAACGACCTGGCACGGCTTCGCTACCCGGATCCTCGAGCACGCCCGGTCGTCGCCCGGAGTCGGTCACGATCTTGCGGTTCGGATCGACCCGATCCCGTCCGAGCGATACCCGCTTTCTGCCGCCAGACCCCGCAACAGCGTGCTCTCGAACCGTCGCTTCCGAGACACGTTCGGCCTCTCGCTTCCGAACTGGGAAACCCAGCTCGAGGAGTGCCTTTCGGAGCTTTCCGAAGCCGCCGCCGCCGTAGCCTGAACCGCACCGGTCGGCAGCTACGCTACGACGCAGGCGCTGCGACGCGGCTACGACGGCGGCAAGTCGGTAGTGGCCAGCTCCAACCCCACGTGGAACAGCATCTTCGCGACACGCACGGTCTTGTCGAAATCGATCCGATCTGCCTCGTCGAACGGAGTGTGGTATTCCGTGTGGAGTCCGCTGTGGAAGAAGAGCGCCGGGACGCCCAGCCGAATAAAGGCCCACTGGTCCGAGCGCCGAATCAGGTTCTGACCCGGCCACAGGTCTCCTGTCACCTCCAGCCCGAGCTCCGAATGGCCGTCACCCACGTTCTCCGCGAGGTGGCCGATCTCCTCGGATGAGCGCAGGGCCGCGATGCTGCCCGGATCGTTTCGCCCCACCATGTCCATGTTCACGTTGGCAACGGTGCTTTCGATCGGGAAGGTGGGGTTGTCCGTGTAGTGGAAGGCGCCCAGAAGACCGAGCTCCTCCGCGCTGAGCGCGATGAATACGAGCGATCGACGGGGCCTCGTGTCCAGCGTGGCGAACGCCTCCGCGAGCTCGAGCAACACCGCCGTACCAGAGGCGTTGTCGTCCGCGCCGTTGTAGATGGAGTCGCCGTCCACCTTGATCCCGGTACCGAGGTGATCCATGTGGGCGGTAAAGATCACGTACTCGTCGCGAAGTCCCGGGTCAGAACCTTCCAGCCAGCCAATCGTGTTGACGGCGTTCTGTACCTCAGGTCGATCGAAGCGCTGGAAGAACCCCTCCGTTCCACCAGGCTGGAGCCCCGCGTCAGCGAAGCGAGCGGCTACATATTGGGCGGTGCTCTCGAGACCGGGGCTCGGAGTGGCCCGTCCCTGCATCGAGTCGTGTGCGATCGTCTCGATGTCTGCCCGAACGTCCTCGAACGTGATGCTGTTGACCGCTTCTTCAATTTGCGGTGGCGGCACGGAGGTCGGACCGGACGATTCACACGCGACCGCGATGGCTAACACGGCCGCGACGACCGCCGCCCTGGAACGTTCCCTCCGCCTTCCGTGCGCGTTTCGCATCGGTCACGACTCAGTATCTTCGTGCGAATCCCGACTCTCGCTGGCTGCGAGCGTCCATCATGCAGGCTGGTATGCAGCCAGCTGCTGAGCGTTCCACCCGTCCGCCCGGCACAGCGCAGGGGTGGACCGGACCGCGCCCCGGTTCTTAGATTCTGTAAGTACCTTTGACGGCGTACGAAAAGGGAGATGGGGGGTGCGATGAATCGCCGGCTCCTGCTGCTCAGCGTGCTGGGTTGGGTGCTGCTCTCTGGCTGTGCCAAGTCCGACGTTCCGCCTGTCATGGCCGCCCACTTCACCGAGGGCAACATGGTGCACACCGCCCTCGTGTTCGGGAACCTGGACGAGGCGAAGGTTCGCGCCCGCGCTCTGGCGGAGACCACGACGCCCGACGATCTGCCGGACGGCGCCGAACCGTTCATGGATCAGATGCGGTCGGCCGCTGCCAGTGTGGCCGACGCGTGGGTTCCCGAGGGCGCGGCCGTGGCATCCGGCGAAGTGGCGAACGCCTGCGGATCGTGTCACCGCATGTTCGGCTCAGGGCCGCGGGTCGGGCTGGTCTGGGACCCGTCCCCCGGCGGCGACCCGATTCAGCACATGGACCGACACCGCTGGGCGGTGGATCGCATGTGGGACGGGCTGATGATCCCATCGGACGACTGGTGGACGCGCGGGACCGAAGCGCTACGTGAGCTGCCTCTCGAGGAGCATGTCATATCGGCCATGGGAGGGGGCAAAGTGGCCGTGGCGGCCTCCCGCGAGGTGCACGAGCTAGGCCATGTGGGGCATGGCCTCACCGATCCGATCAAGCGGGCGGCGCTGTACGGGAAGGTGATGGCCACATGCGTCGACTGTCACCAGCGGACGCGAGACAGGGAGGACTGAGGAGCCGTGCCGCTCGCGCGTCGGTCTCGCGCTTGCGACTAGTTCCGGACCGTAAAACGAACTGTATCGGCGACGGGCGGCTGTAACGGCACGTGCAGGTTGTCACCCAACACCGCGATGATGCGGTGCTCACCGGGTTCGAGTCCGGTCACCATGTGCTCAGTTTGCCCGGCACCCAGATGCAGTATCCCCGGCTCGGCCGGGATCGCTGCACCCCACACCGCCACGTCTCGATCGATGAACAGGTGATGGTGAGCGGCGCCGGGTCGGAGCTCCGCAGCCGGTGCGATCTCGATCCCTTCCGCAGCCAGCCGGACCTGAACCGATGTGCCCAGGACCTCCACTCCGTCGGATGGCGTTAGAAGCTCGACCGTGATGGGCAGTGTGTCGCCCGTGCATCCCGCCGCGAACGACCAGACCAGCGCGCCCAGCGGCTTCTTCCAGCGTGTGATGATTTCGCGCATGCTTCAGGCTCTCTTGTTGGCGCCTCGACGATCCGATGTTCGGCGCTTCAGAAGACAGGCTGAAGCTTCTTCAGGCAAGGCCGGTGGCCGGCATCGCACGCTTCGAACCCTTCTTCTACTTTACGAGCGGAGGCTCCCTCGGCATCCGGGAGCCCCGAACCACCTGTACCTGCCTCACTACGGAGGACATCATGTCTGACGCGAAGCATCGCTCATCTGCCGATTGCCACTCGCGGCGCCGTTTTGGTGTTGCCCGCGGAATGTGGCTCGTGGCCAGCATCGTCATCGCGAGTGCCGGTTGCGCCGAGCCGCAGGAGGCGACCGCCACCCGGGCGTACATCGAGCGCCTCGGGGTGGACACGCTGGCTCTCGAGGTCTTCACGAGCTCGGCCGAGCGGATCGAGGGCACTGTTGTCGCACGCAGTCCGGTCACGCAGGTCGCCCATTACTCGGCCACGCTGGGCCCGGACGGCTCGGTCTCGAGCCTGGTGGTCGACTTCAAGACGCCCGCCGCGAATCCGGACGGGCCGCCAGCCTGGCGGCTCCAAGTGACGCTGGACGGTGCGGACAGCGCCACCCTTGTGACGATGCGCGCCGATAGAGTCGACACGTCGCGTGTTGCCGTTCCCCCCGGCACTGTGCCCACGGCCGGTCGCATCAACCCGCCCGTAGGGCTGTGGGAGCACGTCACGCGACTCGCGACAGCCGCAGGATCCGACGAGTACCCATTCGGTGTTCTGTTGGCCCAGGGACAGGCGAGCCCGAACGCGGTTCAGCGCGTAAGCGCCGATACCGTAACCACCAGCTTCTTCGGCAGCCCGATGCTGGCGCGGGTGGACGCCGAGGGGGAGATCCTCGGCATCACGGGCCGGGAGACCACGTTCAAGATCGAGATCGAGCCGTTGGCCGACGTAAAGCTCGAGGACCTCGAACGGCTGGCTGCCGAGTTCGCCGCCCGTGACGCGGCTGGCGAGGGGCTGGGCGTCGCGTCGCCCGAAGCGACGCTACAGGCCGAGGGCGGTGGAGCCGAGTTCACTATCGTGTACAGCCAACCCGCGATGCGGGGCCGCGAGATCTGGGGAGGGCTGGTTGGATATGGCACCGTATGGCGCACCGGGGCGAACGCGGCGACACACTTCGCGACGTCGCGGGACTTGCAGATCGGTGAGGCCGTCGTACCGGCCGGTACCTACACGTTGTGGACGACGTTTACGCCCGAGAGCGCCACGCTGATCATCAACGAGCAGACGAACATCTGGGGCACGGACTACGACGAGTCGTTCGACCTAGCCCGCGTGCCGCTGGAGATGGAGATGCTCGACGAGCCGCTCGAACGCTTCACCATCGCCATTCAGCCCACGACACAGGGTGGCGTCCTGCAGCTTGGCTGGGATCGCACTCGATTCTCGGTGCCGCTGGTCACGCAGTGACCGCGAGCCCGCGCGCGTGCGCCGTCGTCGGGCTCTCTCTGTTCGCGGCGCCGCTCTCAGCGGCACCGATCTGTGCGCAGACGGAAGGGCTGGATCCGACGGAGATCGACCGCCTCGCTGCTGTGCAGGAGGAGGCCGCGATCCAGACCTTTCGCGAGTTCCTGCGGTTACCCAACGACGCGCACTTCCCCGACGACCTCAACCGTGTGATCCAGTGGCTGGAACGCGCGTTCGCGGAGCGAGGCTTTGCCACCCGCCGGCTTCCCACGAGTGGGAGCGATCTACTGCTGGCCGAACGCCCCGCGCCGGGAGCCACGCGCACGGCTCTGGTCTACCTGCAGGCGGATGGCCAACCGGTCGATCCGTCGGCATGGGATCAGGGGAGCCCATGGGAACCGGTGCTCAAGGCGCGGGGGGAGGGCGGTGGTTGGCAGGCGATCCCGTGGGAACGTCTGCACGCCGGCGCGGCGGCCGAGCGCGATCCCGAGTGGCGGATCTTCGGGCGCTCCGCGTCCGATTCGAAGGGGCCCGTGGTCCAGTTTCTCACGGCCATGGGGGCGCTCGATGCTGCGGGGATCCCGCCCACTGTTCATCTGAAGGTCATCGTGGACACCGAGGAGGAGTTGGGCTCGCCGCCGCTTCCGGAGGCGGTGGAGTGTTTCCGCGAAGACCTGGCTGCCGACATGCTGGTCATCTTTGACGGGCCCCCGCACGCCTCCGGCCGGCCCACACTGTCATTCGGTGCACGCGGCATCGCCACGATCACGCTCACGGTATATGGGCCGCGCGCACCCCAGCACAGCGGCCATTACGGAAATTACGTGCCGAACCCGGCCATCCGGCTCGCTCGCATTCTGGCTTCCATGAAGGACGAGCACGGCCGGGTCACGATCCCCGGTTACTACGACGGCGTGACACTCGACGAGAAGACACGGGCCATGCTGGCGCAGGTGCCGGATGACGAGAGCGCGATCCAGGGAGCCATGGGGTTCGGAGGCGCGGATTCCGTGGCCGGCACGCTGCAGGAGGCGCTCCAGTATCCGTCTCTCAACGTTCGTGGCCTGCGGGCCGGCTGGGTCGGGGAGCAGGCACGCACGATCATTCCTTCCGAGGCGACGGCGGAGATCGACATCCGCCTCGTCCGGGAGAGCGAGCCGGATGGGCTGATCCGGAGCATCCGACAGCACGTCGAGGGGCTCGGCTATCACCTCATCGACGCGGTGCCCACCGCAGAGGACCGGCTTCGCCACCCGCGGCTGGCGCGCTTCGAGCACCAGGTGTCTTATCGGGCGTTTCGGACCGACTTCGACTCGGAGCCCGGCCGCTGGCTGTACGCCGCGCTGACGAACCTGTTCGGCGAGGAGCCGATCAGGATTCGCACGATGGGCGGCTCGATTCCGATCGCGCCTTTTGTGAGCGCGCTCGAGGTGCCGGCCGTCATCGTTCCGACGGTGAACCCGGACAACAATCAACACAGCCCGAACGAGAACCTGCGACTCGGCGACTTTCTTGGCGGTCTGCGGATCATGATCGCCGTGCTGACCCAGCCGCTCCGCGACGCGGCCCCATCGGGCAACGGAGGATGATGATGAGCATGCGTCGACGTCGCTTCGGAGTCGGAGTGAGGCCCGCCAGAGACAGAGCCCGCGCATCGACGCTGTTCTCGGTGACCCTCGCCCTGTCGTGCGCGGCGTGTAGTGGAGGACAGCAAATCCGTGCTCAGGAGGACGGAGAATTCAGGCCGGCAGACCGCTACGACAAGTTCGAATACCGGATCGAGACCCGTGACGGTACGGAGCTGTTCACCGCCGTCTACGTTCCCAAGGATCGGAGTCGGACGTACCCGATCGTGCTCCGGCGCACCCCGTACAGCTGCCGACCTTACGGTACGCGCGACTTTCCCCAGCGAATCGGTCCTTCCCGGTACATGGAGGAAGAAGGGTACATCTTCGCTTGCCAGGACGTTCGCGGCCGATATATGTCGGAAGGTCTGTACGACAACATGCGTCCGCACGTACCGGGGGATACGGATATCGATGAGTCCTCCGACACGTACGACACGATCGAATGGCTGTTGCAGAACGTGGAGGGGAACAACGGTAAGGTCGGCATGTGGGGGATCTCTTATCCCGGCTTCTATGCGGCCGCCGGTCTGCCCGAAGCCCACCCGGCCCTGGCGGCCTCGTCGCCTCAGGCGCCGATCGCCGACTTCTTCTTCGACGATTTCCATCATCACGGCGCCTATCTTCTCAGCTACTTCTTGATCACGCCCGTATTCGGCTACCAGAAGGTCGAGCCGACGCCGAATCGGTGGTATCCGATGATCCAGCCGGGAACGAGGGACGGCTACGCCTTCTATATGGATCTCGGCCCACTGTCGAACGCGAGCAGATACTACGGAGAGGACAACTTCTTCTGGCAGCAGCTCGTCGAGCACCCGAATTACGACGAGTTCTGGCAACGACGCAGCATCCTGCCGCACCTCACCGATGTGGATCACGCTGTGATGACTGTGGGGGGTTGGTACGACGCCGAGGACCTGTACGGCCCGCTCAACATCTATCGCACGCTGGAGGACGAGAACCCCGGCGCATTCAACGCTCTGGTCATGGGGCCGTGGAGCCACGGCGGCTGGTCGCGGGCCCGGTCCCCTCACATGGTAGGCAACATCACGTTCGGAGAGGACATCTCCGGCTGGTACCAACACGAGGTCGAAGCCCCGTTCTTCCGTTACTTCCTTAAAGGGGAGGGAAGCTCGCCCGACTTCGAAGCGCTGGTGTTCGACACCGGCCGTAAGGAGTGGCGAGAGTTCGACAGCTGGCCCCCTGCCGGAGCCGCGAAAGAGCGCCTCCACTTTCGTGGGGGAGGGCGGCTAACAGCGGAGCCGCCTTCGGGCGCGGAGAGCGGGTCGGCTGATCAGAGCGAGCTGGCCGAGGCGAGCTACACGGAGTACGTGAGCGATCCGAACGAGCCCGTGCCGTACACGGAGGCGACCCGGATCGTGTTTACGCCCCGTCTCTACATGACGGAGGACCAGCGCTTTGCGGGACGCCGGCCGGACGTGATCGAGTTTCAGACCGAAGTGCTCGAGAACGAGCTGACGCTAACCGGAGATCTCCTGGCCCATCTGGAGGTGTCTACGACCGGTACCGACTCGGATTGGGTCGTGAAGTTGATCGACGTCTATCCACAGGACGAGCCGAACGACCCCAGCACGCCGGATGGCGTCGAGCTGGGCGGATACGAGCAGATGGTTCGCAGTGAGGTGATCCGCGGCCGGTTCCGCAACAGCTACGAGACGCCCGAGCCCTTTATGCCCGGCGAGGTGACCACGGTGCGGCTCCCGCTGCAGGACGTGTATCACACCTTCAAACGGGGCCACCGCCTAATGGTGCAAGTCCAGAGCACCTGGTTTCCTCTGATCGATCGCAACCCGCAGACGTTCGTGCCGAACATCTTCGAGGCGACGGAGGAGGACTTCGTCACGGCGATCCAGCGGGTGTACCACTCACCCGGGCACGCCAGCTTCCTGGAGACGAAGGTGCTACGCTAGGCCTTCATCTCTTCCTCGCCGAGAGCCGCCTGGACCTCGGCCGATTGCGCGTGGTAGTCCGCCTCGCTCGCCGCGTTCTCGACCACCAGATAGGTGGGTAGCTCGGGCCCCATCACGGTCTGGTACAGCCGGAAGCCCATGTCGATGCCCTTGGACTCGTAGAGCTCCACGTAGGCCTTTGCGACTTCTTCGAGCTCCTGCTCTTTCCCGGGAATTGCGTACCACCAGTAGTACTTGCGGAAGGGACGTTCGCCGGAGATTGGCGTCGACTCCGCCATGTACGACAGGTCGGGCCGCAGCACGATGAGGGAAGCGGCGGCGTGGTCGACACACTCGGCGGAGCGAGCCTCGAGTTCGGCCCAATTCGCAATCTGACTGGTAGCCGCCTCCCAGTTGGCGAACAGGTCGGCCATCCCTCCGAAACCGTCCATGGGGATCGCATACGTGTAGCGCAGATCATGAAACTGGATGCGCAGCAGGACAGTCTCGGACTGCCCCTTCCGCCCGGCTCACGTTCCTTAGATCGCAGCGGCAGCGTCACTCCGGTGGGGTCCCGCACGATGTCGATCCGGACCGATCGAGGTCAGGACGTGACCGAGTACGCTCTACTCGCGGCTGCAATCGCCCTGGCGCTTCTCGCGGGTCGTGTTGTATGGCGAAGCATTCGGCAGGACCTGGTACGACAGCGCCGACTGCATCGAGTATGCCAGCGGCCGGGCGGAAAGTGCCGGACGTCGAGGACGTGGCCCCCCATCGAACACGGGCCGACCTGGCGAAACAGGACGGCCGTCTCGGCCGGGCTCTCGGGGCAGGGGACCGCCGTCCGACCGTGGCGGTGGCGACGAGGACGCTCTGACTGGCTGCTGACCACGTCACTGGCCTGGCTGTATCCTGTGCGACACCTGCTCGATACAGGGTCTCCCCCTCGCCGCCCGCTGTCCCTTGTTGTAATGTCGCGCTCGGTCCAAATTGCAAGATTGAAACCGAAAACGGTGCTAGCGCGCGGACTGTCGGGGCATCGGCGCGCGTCCGACGACACGAGCAAGGAGTAGACGATGGCGGAGCAGGCCAGCGATCGGATCCAGGTCAACCTCCGGTGGATCCAGATCCTAGACAAGATGGAGCCCTTCTTCAAGGAAAAGGGCGAGTTCCGGTTCTTTACGCGAGTGTCCAGCGACAACCGCGGTGGAATCGTTCAGGAGAAACAGATTCCCGAGCAGGGATTCTGGGCGATCTCCGACCATCCCGCCTGGAACAAGGTGGACGTCAACCGAGTGATCTTCGAGGGTGAGGTCGACGATCACCTGGTCGTCGAGTTGTTCGGCGAGGAGCTCGATTCCCTGTCCGCCAACGACCAGCTCGACCACTATCGACGCGAGTTCGCCGGCCCGGTGGCATCCATGCTGGGCTGGTACGCTCCGGGCGAGGACATCCCGGACGAAGGCGTCAGCGAAGAGCGGGATCCGGAGAACATGCCCAAGTGGCGGGTCTGCTACACGATCGAGCGCGCCTGAGCGACGCCGTGCGTCTCGCGACCGCGGTCGCGAGACGCGTCGTGTCAGCCGTGTAACTGCCCTGGCATCCCAAGGGGCGGCCCTGGCGGCCGCCTCTTTTTTCTCCCTGATCGACCCGCGCTCTGAGTATCGATAGATGGGATCTGAACCCTGATGCAGCAGTACTCCTCCTCCGTACAGGAAGTCTCCGAGCTCGCTGCCGCCTTCTTGCAGACGGGAGTGACACTGGGGATCGCCCTTATCTGCCTGTACCTCTATCGCCGCTATCGGAAGGGCTACTTCGGCTTCTGGGCGTTCGCCTGGCTCCTGTTCGCGCTTCGTCTGGGCGTGATCATCGGTTTTCAGCTTACCGACTTGCAGGGGCTTCTGTACTGGCACCAGGTGTTCACCGGGTGGACAGCGCTGGTCCTGCTCGCCGCTGCGCTCGCCTTCTCCCAGCAGATCCGTTGGCGTGCCTGGCACGGCGTCCTGCTCGCCTTCCCTCCGGTGTGGTCGTACGTGGCTATCTACCGTTTGGATGACTTCCTGCTCGCGGCCGGGCCGGCTGTGGCGTTCCTGAGCGCGGCGGCCGCCTGGACGGCCTGGGTGTTCTGGCGGCATCACCGAAGCGTAGGATCCAAACCTGCCGCCCTGATGGCGTGGGCCTTCCTGCTCTGGAGCTTGCACCACCTCGACTATCCGTTCCTGAGGGCCCGCGGTGCCTGGAATCCGTGGGGCTACTATCTCGACATCATATTTGTGCTTGCCGTGGGGGGTGGGATCCTTCTGCTCGTCGTCGAGGACCAGCGTCGAGGACTCGGAGTGCTCTCGGCCCTTTCCGGTGATCTCCAGCGGGGTGGACGGCTCACCGACTTGATTCGAGCACTGCTCGAGCGTCCGCTCACCCTTCCCGCCGTTTCGGGCAGCGCGCTTTATAGACGTGAAACAGGAGTGTCGCACGCGTCCGGAAGCTGCTCGGCCTGGGTCGAGGGTGCACTGCCCGAGGAAGCGAACGAAGCCATTCGAGAGGCCATCGAACAAGGGCATCCACGGGTCCTGCGCGGACACGTGATCCGGTCGGGGACGGCCGACCGACCTGGCTACACAGCGGCGCTTCCCGTTTTCAACGGTTCGGTCGTCGACGGTGCCCTCGTAGTCGTAGGTCGAGCCCGGGATCCGTTCGCGGTGTTGGACGAAGATTTCTTGATTGCGTTGGGGCACCAGGTCGGGGCGGCCCTGGCAAACGCCGACCTCTATCAGCGTCTCGAGGACAGAACCGCCGAGCTCGAGCGTCTGGCCGCTCGCATGGTACAGCAGCACGAGGAGGAACGAGGACGCGTCGCTCGCGAGCTTCATGACGAGACCGCACAGGTACTGGCCGCTCTCCGACTGCAGCTGGGCATGGTACGTGAGCAGGGGGAACCCGAGCAGGCGGAGTCGATCGATCGGGCGCTCGATCTGATCGACTCCGGCATCGGAGGCATCCGCCGTGTGGCCAGCGCGCTGCGGCCGTCCCTGCTGGACGATCTGGGTCTCGTCCCCGCACTCCGGGCGATCGCGGCAGAATTCGCCGAACGGACGTCGATCGACACTCGCTTCCGCGGACTTGTGCAGGAGCCGGCCCTCTCGCCGGATGCCGAACTGGCCCTGTTCCGTGCCCTGCAGGAGGGACTCGCCAACGTAGCGCGCCACGCCGGGGCGAGGGCGGTCGAGGTGGCGCTGGAGCGGACCGAAGAAGGGCTTCGGCTGATCGTTCGGGATGACGGGCGCGGTCCCGGAGCCGTATCGAGAGAGGCGGCGGGCGATCTGAGCGGCGAGCTTGATGGAGAGCCGCTCACCACCGCGGCGGTGGGCAACGGCGACCGTCAGCTGGGGCTACTGGGCATGAAGGAGCGGATGCTGCGATTCGGGGGGGATGTCAGACTATCGGCCCGACCGGATGGCGGGACGTCGCTCGAAGTGCGACTTCCACTGGAAGCGGAGTGAAGAAGGTGCATTCCGACGCGATCCGCGTGTTGATCGTCGACGATCACGCTCTGGTGCGAGAAGGGATTCGCCGCGTGCTGGAAGAGGATGGCAGCTTCGACGTCGTGAGCGAAGCGGCTGACGGCGACGAAGCCCTGACTGCGCTGCGTGACGGGGCGATCGATGTGGCGCTGATCGACATATCGATGCCGGGTATGTCCGGGCTCGAGCTGGTGCGGGAGATCCGCCATCTCGAGCTTTCCGTGCGCACGCTAGTTCTCAGCATGCATGACAAGCCAGAGTACGTAGAGCGGGCCGTGGAAGCAGGTGCGGACGGGTATCTGCTCAAGGATGAAGCAGGACCCACCGAGCTGCGGTCCGCGGTGCGATCCGTGCACTCCGGACACTCGGCGTTCAGCCCGCGCGTCACCCGAAGACTGGCGACGGCCCTCCAGGAGCAACGCGGTCGCTCAGTCGCGCTGGCTCGACTCACCGGGCGCGAACGGCAGATCCTGCGTCTCGTCGCGCGCGGGCTCACAAGCCGTCAGATCGGGCAGGACCTGCGGATCAGTCCTAGGACCGTGGAGACGCACCGTCAGAACATCATGCGAAAGCTCGAGGTCAGAAATGTGGCGGGCCTGACCCGTCTGGCCCTTCATTTGGGTCTTCTTGACGAGGATTCTGCGTAGATCTGCGTACGATCCGTCCGTAAGGCCGCCAATTCCGCTTTTCCCTCCCTGCGCTAGCCTACTCGATAGCGGAACCAATCACCGACCCTGACCCGGTGCTTCGAAGGACGGATCGGTGCTTCGATAGACGGAAGGAGCCTTGCCGACATGATCCCCTTGAATCGTTCGTTCGTAACCGCAGCCCTTTTATTGATGCTCGCGGCCGCGGGCCACGCACAGGAACAACGTCAACCGGCGGCCGACTCGACCGCAGCCGATACCGTTCCGGAACCCGTGTACGTCCTGAAGCCTCTCAACGTCACGGCCACCCGCAGCGAGAAGAACATCTTTCTGACCGCCGCGCCGGTGTCCGTGGTCGAGCAGCAGCTGATCCTCGAGCTCGTGCCCAACACGGGCGCGGACCTCCTGCGCGACCTTCCGGGTGTGGACGTCAATGGTGTCGGAACGAACCAGACCCGTCCGATCATTCGAGGGCAGCGAGGGCAGCGCATCCTCCTGCTCGAGGACGACATTCGATTGAACAACTCGCGCCGTCAGCAGGACTTCGGCGAGATTCCGGCCATCGTCGACATAAAGGAGGTGGCTCAGGTCGAGGTGGTGCGCGGCCCCGCCTCCGTGTTGTACGGAAGCGACGCGATCGGCGGAGTGATCAATCTGCGCACGAACGAGGCCCCGCCCTTGTCCGGCGGTGACCGGATTGGCGGAAGCGTGAAATACTCGTTCCGCACTGCGGGCAATCAGCACCGTCCGAACGTGACCCTGTTCGGGCGGACCGGCGGTCTCGGCTTCCGGGTCAGCGGCCAGTACAGGGACACGGAGCCCTACAAGGCGCCCTCCGGAGCCTTCGGGAACATCAACCTCGACGACGATGTCGTGGTCCAGGACACCGGGGTGCGGGACCGCAACTTCAGCGCATTGCTCGACTACGCGTTCTCTCCGTCGCATCGGATCTTCGGGCGTCTCGGCCTCTATTCCGCGGACGAGACGGGCTTCGGCTTCGTGACCGGCGAGGACCTCGGCCTCGACGACCCCACCTCGATCGAGCTCCGCTATCCCGATCAGAAGGTGGACAAACAGACTCTGGGGTACCGGGGGCGCGATCTGGGCTGGGCGGTGGCCGACCGCCTGGACGTCACCACCTACCGCATGAACAACGAACGCGAGTTCACAACGGACGTGTTCATCCCCGGTTCCCTCGTGTTCGGCCCGATGGCCCCGCCCGGATCCGGCATCGTGTCCAGCTCAGAGAACTTCACGGATCTCCAGACGCTGGGTTTTCGAGTCGAAGCGGCGAAGGTGATCAGCGACGCGGCGCTGCTGACCTACGGCGTCGACTTGTCACACGACGACTCTGAGAATACGGACTTCCTGCGGCAGGGCGTGGTGGGCCTCGGGCCGCCCGACTTCGAGGAGAGCGACGTACCCAACGTGCCGAACGCGACCTTCCAGCGGTTCGGCGTGTTCACGCAGGGCGACCTCCAGCTGGCCGACCCCGTGTCGCTGATCGTCGGCGCGCGCTTCCAGGACGTACGATCCCAAACCGAGGACACGCCGGGGTTGGAGGATCTGCCGCCCACGGAGCATGACGATCAGACGGTGGTGGCGGCGGCGAACCTTCTCGTCGAGGTGATACCCGAGCTCAACATCGTGGCCGCCGTCGGCCGCGCGTTCCGCGCGCCGAATATCATCGAGCTCTACTTCAACGGGGTGACCGCGGAGGGCTCCGGGTTCCTGAGCCGCAATCCGGACCTCAAGGCCGAGAAGAGCCTCAACTTCGACGTAGGCCTGAAGTTCCGGAGGGGAAGGATAGGGGCCGAGGCCTACTACTTCCGCAACGAGATCACCGATGGTATCCGGCTGCTGGACACGGGCGAGATGGTGGGGCCGTTTCCCGAGTTCCAGAACGTGAACATCGACAAGCTGCGTTTCCAGGGAGTGGAGCTCGCCGTGGACGTCATGCCAGTGGACGGACTGACGCTGCGAGGGAACTTCAGCCATGTCGATTCGAAGGACGTGAACAACCCGGTGAATCCGATAGGGGACACGTACTCGAACAAGTTCGTGGCAAGCGCCGCGTACAGGGACCCCGGCGGCCGCTTCTGGGCTTCATACAACCTGCGGCACCAGGGCGAGCAGAAGGACATCGACGTGGGATTTCAAAACGCGGTCGGTGAAGTCATTCCCGCGTTCACGGTGAACGATGTTCGCGGTGGTGTGCGTCTGTTCGAGTTGGGCTCGACGTCTCACAGCTTGAGCCTGGCGGTCGAAAACCTGACCAACGAGCTGTACGCGGAGGTGTCGAACGCCACTTTCTTCCGCCCTGAACCGAAGCGAACGCTGCTCGTCAGCTGGGTCACGACGTTCTGATGAGAAGTGCCGTCCATTATGTGCCGATCGTCACGACGGTCTTCGCGATCTGGTTCGGCTGGATCGTTCTCAGCCGTTATCGCGAGCGGCGCTCCGGACCGCACCTCCTGTGGTGGGGCCTGGGTCTGCTCATGTATGGAGTCGGCACGGCCACGGAGTCGCTGACCACGATATTGGGCTGGCAGGAAGGCGTGTTCCGAACCTGGTATATCTCGGGCGCCCTGCTCGGCGGGGCGCCCCTCGCTCAGGGCACTGTTTACCTGCTCATGAAGCGTAAGGCGGCCGATCGCCTGACCGTGGCCCTGCTCACCGTCGTGGCGATTGCTGCCACTTTCGTCCTGCTCACACCCATCGACTACGCAGCGGTCGAACCGCACCGGCTGTCGGGTCGGGTAATGGAATGGAGCTGGGTGCGAGCCTTCAGCCCGTTCATCAACCTGTACGCCGCGACGTTTCTGGTCGGAGGCGCTGTCTACTCGGCGATCAAGTTCCGAGGCGTGGAGGGCATGCGACACCGGGTAATCGGCAACGTGCTCATCGCGGTCGGCGCGCTGCTGCCGGGGATCGGGGGCTCGTTCACCCGCTTCGGTCACGTGGAGGTGCTGTACGTGACCGAGATCATAGGGATCGTCCTGATCTACCTGGGCTACCGGTATAACGTGTCGGGCGGTCCGGTGACCGTGCCAGAGGCCGGGACGACAACGGGGGCGGAGGCCGTTCCCGCCTGAGCGGGACAGCGACCAGGAGAGGCAGGGACACTGCGCTCCTTCCGAATGGGCGCGAGTAAGCCATAGACCAACCCAATCACGTTTCCTACCTTACGGCAAGACGCGGAGCCACGTGCGCTGGCTTCGCGTTCACCTGCCGACCGATCTGCGATCCTGCGGGCCAGCGCGGAGCGCGCGAGTCGTATGCACAGCGGAGGTCATCCTCATGACAGGCCGCATCTCCCGTCGAGAGTTCGTTGAGCACAGCGCTCTGGCGTCTGCTGCCCTGACGATGCCATTCGGCTTCGCACGTGGCTTGACTGGAATGGTTCCGGGGCCCGAAGCCCCGGGACGGGTGTCCCCGTCACGCCCTCGGGGCGAGCGACGGAAGGTCTTGGTGGTGGGTGCCGGACTGGCCGGCTTGTCAGCGGCCTACACTCTCGCCGAGGCGGGACACGATGTCACGGTGCTTGAGGCGAGGAACCGTGCGGGCGGACGGCTGTACACGCTGCGCGCTCCGTTCGCCGATGGCCTGTACGCAGAGGCCGGCGCCATGTTTGCCGGGGGGCTCGTCGGTTGGTGGGCCGATCGATTGGGCGTCGAGATGTTCAGGCCCGAGCCAGACAACCTCGCTTTCCTGTTCCATGTGCGAGGCCAGCGCCTGCTGGCCGGGAGCGACCGGCAGGTCGAATGGCCGGTCGAGCTCACGCCCGAGGAGCGGGAGAGTGGCCTGTGGGGAATGCGCCAGATGTATGCGGATGTCGATGACCTTCCCGACGCGGGCGAGCCAGCGTGGCCAGCCGAGACTCTCGCCGCTCAGCGAGCCCGGCTCGAGAGCGTCGGTGCCTGCTCGTACGACCACCAATCGTGGGCGGGCTTTCTCCGAGGCCGGGGTGCCTCGGAGGGCGCGCTCGAGTTGTTTCGGCTGGGTGTGATCGATCTGTTCGGCGACGGCATCGAGACAGTATCGGCCCTCAACTTCCTCCGCCCGAGGCCAGACGTCCCTGAGACTCGCCGTGCGCCGGGCGGGCTGATCAAGGACGGGAGCGACAACCTTCCGCGCGCGTTCGCAACGAAACTCTCGGAAAGGATTCGCTACGGGGCACCCGTCGTGCGGATCGAGCAGGACGAGACACGCGTGCGTGCGGTGTTCGAGCAGGCAGGTCGGCACCACACGGTGGAGGGTGACTACCTGGTGTGCGGGATCCCGTTCACCGTGCTCAGAGGAATCGACGTATCGCCTCCGTTCTCTGCCGGCAAACGTCGGGCGATAAGAGAACTCCAGTACTCGTCCATCACACGCATCTATCTCCAGATGCGCCGTCGGTACTGGGAAGTCGACGGTTTGAGCGGAGCGGCCTTCACCGACCTGCCGGTTCCTCGCGTGCTCATTCACCCCTTGGGTCAGAGGCCTACGCGGGGCATTCTCGAGGCACACGTCGGCAAAAGTCTGGCGAGGGACCTGGCAAAGCGGACAGATGCGGAGAGGATCGAGTATGGCCTGAGCGAGATGGAGCGGATTCACCCCGGTGTCTACGAAGATTTCGAGGGTGGAGCGTCCCACTCTTGGGTGAACGACCCGTGGACGCTCGGCGGCTACAGCTCGTTCACTCCAGGCACGGTTCTCGACCTGATGTCCCACATTGCCGGGCCGGAAGGCCGCATACACTTTGCGGGGGAACACACATCCGTCTATCAAGCTTCAATGGGCGGCGCGCTGGAATCGGGCGAGCGAGCGGCGACGGAGATCCTCGACCGAGCCCGCGAGCTGGGCCAGGCCGGATGAACAGACCTCAGGGCTAAGACGCTGACAACCACGGCCCCCCCCCCGCCTCCGGTTCAGCCGCAGCTGCGCGCGCTGGCCGAGACGTTCGTCCCGGAAATCGCCGCGTCCGATTCCAACGAGTGGCGCGAGGTGCTCGGGATCGTCGACGAGGCGCTCGGCCGCCAGCCGCCCTCCGTTCGCCGCCAGCTATTCCTGTTCATCGGCCTCCTCGACTGGCTCCCCGTGTTCCGCCACGGACGTCGCTTTCGCTCGCTCGACCCCGAGCGCCGGCTTCGCTTCCTGCAGACGTTGCAGGATTCCCGGCTCGTTCTGGTGCGGCGCGGTGTGTGGGGTCTGCGTACGCTCATCTTCATGGGCTACTACGCCCGGCCGGCTGCGTATGCGGCGATCGATTACCGGGCGCATCCCGATGGCTGGGGGCGGTACTGGGGGCAGCAGTGATCGAGCGCACGTACGACATCGCGATCGTGGGCTCGGGGGCGGGCGGCGGTACCGTGGCAGCCGAACTCGTATCGCTGGTGGCCGCCGGCCGCCGCGTGCTTGTCCTCGAGCAGGGTAGCCGCCTCGATGACGCCGAGTTCACCGGGCGCGAGATGGAGATGGCCAACGCGTTGTACGAGGAAGGCGGAGCCGTCCTGACAGCCGATGCGACGATTACGCTAGCGCTCGGGCGCACCTACGGCGGCTCGACATCGGTCTACACGGGCACATCGCTCGTCGTCCCTGAACGCGTGATCCGGAGCTGGGCCGTACCGGACTTCGAGTATGACGATCTTCGCCGCCGGTCCGCCAAGTACGCGTCTCAGAACAACGTTCACCTGCTGCCCGACGAGGAGATCAACGACAACAACCGGCTGTTCGTGGAAGGCTGCACGCGGATCGGCCTCGCAGCCGAGCAGTTCCCGGTCAACGTGAAGGGCTGCCTGGGTTCCAGCCTGTGCAACCTCGGCTGCCCGAACCAGGCGAAACAGGGAACCGATCGCGTGCAGCTGCCCGCCGCCGAGCGAGGCGGGGTCGAGGTCGTGACGCGGGCCGAGGTGCGGCGAATCGAGGAGCGATTGCTCGTGGTGCGGGTTCGCCCCAAACCCGACGGTGCGAAGGGTCGGCCTTCCGAGTGGGAACCGGGCGAGTACCGCGTGAAGGCCGGTATTGTGGTGATCGCTGGGGGCTCGATCGGAAGCTCCGCGCTGCTCCTGCGCTCCCCGCTGTCGGCCGGGCTGCCCAGGTTGGGAGAAGGCTTCACCTGCCACCCCGCGCATATCCTCGTGGCCGAGCACGCTCGCGAGATCACGAACGACGTGGGTCATCCCAAGAGCTTCTATCTGGATCGGGCCGAAGAGGAAGGCTACGTGCTCGAGACGTGCATGTACTTCCCGTTCGTCACGGCCAAGAACCTGACGGGCTTCGGTCCGGACCACAGCCGGTTGATGCATGCATTCAAGCGGTTACAAATGATCCTCGTGCTGGCCTGTGATCGCGCGGTGGCCGAGAACCGGATTACCGTGGACCGCCAAGGCCGGCCCGTCGTCCACTACGGCTTTGCTCCCGAGGTCATCACGGCGCTCGTGCGGGCCACGCGCACATCGGCCCGGATCTTCTTCGCTGCCGGCGCGGTGCGGGTACATGCGCCGTCCGCCAATCCATCCCTGATCGAAGCGCGGGATGCCGAGCGGGTGGACGAGCTCATCGACGAGCGCCACTTCCTGCCCGGCAAGATCTCGGTGTCGGCCGCCCATCTGATGGGGGGATGCGGCATGGGGACCGGTCCACAGAACTCCGTCACGGACGCGTGGGGCCGTGTGCACGGCGTCCCGTGGCTGCGCGTGGCGGATTCGAGCCTTTTTCCCGATGCGCTTGAGATCAATCCCTACTTGACCGTGATGGCGCTGGCCGACCGAGCGGCCGAAAGAGTCCGGGAGGACGCGGCGGAGCTGCTGGACGGGTGGCGCGCCGGAGAAACGGCGGCGGCCCACACGGTTTGAGCGCGATCCGAGGCAACACATGAGCGAGGTAAACGGAGACGACGCATGAGAGAGAGCGGCGGCCGCGCCGTGGTCCGCGCACTCGAGGACGAAGGGATTCCGTTCACGTTCGGGATTCCCGGCACGCACAACATCGAGCTGTACGATGCGTTGGGCCAGTCGGAAGCTGTCACGCCCGTGCTCGTGACCGACGAGCAGAGCGCTTCCTTTATGGCCGACGCGGTCTGGCGGTCGTCCGGCAGGATTGCGTGCGTGAACCTCGTGCCCGGCGCCGGTCTGACCCACGCCCTCTCCGGCATCGCCGAGGCATATATGGACAACGTGGCGATGCTCGTGCTCGGCTGCGGGATCCGCGCAGATACGGGGCACGCCTACCAGCTCCATGATGTGGATCAGCTGGCCCTCGCCGCGCCGGTCACCAAGGCCCAGCTCCGCCCCGATAAAGGGGAAGAGCTCTACGCTGTGGTCCGGCGCGCGTGCGCGATCGCTCGCGGGGGCGCTCCCGGGCCGGTGCTCGTCGAGGTGCCGGCCGACCTCTACCTGATCCCGCATTCGACCGTCGAGCCGGACCCGCAGGCGTGGGCCCCAATCGCGCCTCCCGTTGTCGAACCTGACGACGTCGAGGAGGCGGCCCGCATGCTGATGGCCGCGGAAAGGCCGCTGCTGTATCTGGGGCTGGGAGCCGCCGCTGCGGGATCCGAAGCGCTTGTCGGACTGGCCCAAGCCCTTGAGGCACCGGTGGCGACCACCTTCCAGGGGAAGGGCGTGTTCCCCGAGAGCCACGCCCTGTGGCTGTGGCCCGGCTTCGGAAACGCGGCGCCGAAGTTCGTGCGCGAGATCGCGAAGGAGTGCGACGCGACGCTGGCCATCGGGTGCCGCTTCAGCGAAGTGGCCACGGGTAGCTACGGTATCGAACCACCGCGGCCACTGATCCACGTGGACATCCAGCCGGAGGTGCTGGGCCGCAACTTCGAGACGGATCTCCAGGTGACCGCGGACGCAGCGACCTTCGTCTCTCTGCTGGTGCAGCGGCTGGCAACCTCCGGGGCAGGCGGCCGCAGGCCCGACCTGAGGAGGCAGCTCTTTCAGGGGCACCAGAAGGTGACGGACGGGTGGCTCGAGATGAAGCTGAAGGAACGGCGGCGAGAGGGCGAAAAGGTTTCGCCACCACGTCTCCTCAGGGCCCTGCAGGACCGCTTCGGGTCCGAGGCGATATTCACTGCCGATAGCGGCAACGGGACGTTCTTGGGGGTGGAATGCCTGCGGCTTGATGCACCCGGCCACTTCCTGGCGCCCGTCGACTACTCCTGCATGGGGTACAGCGTGCCCGCCGCCCTCGGAGCGGCCCTTGCCCGTCCGGAGAGCCAGGCGATCGCGCTGGCCGGAGACGGCGCCTTCCTGATGACCGGACTGGAGTTGCTGACCGCAGCAGCGCGCCAGGTCCCAGTGCTGGTGCTGGTGCTGCGCGACCGAGAGCTGGCCCAGATCGCACAGTTTCAGGACGTCGCGCTGGGTCGCAAGGTGGCGAGCGAGCTGCCGGACTACGATTTGGCTCACCTGTGCCGGGGTCTCGGCGTGGAGTGTTTCTCGATGGCAACCGACAGCCAGATCGGACCGGCGCTCGAGGATGCCCACGCCGTCCTACGAGAGGGTCGGCCCGCTGTTATCGACGTGGCGATCGACTACTCGCGCAAGACGTACTTCACGCGCGGGGTGGTGAAGACGAATCTGCTGCGACTGCCGTGGCGGGAGCGGCTACGCATGGTGGGCCGAGGGTTGGCCCGCCACGTGAGTGGCTGACGGCGGGCGCAGCGAGCGCTAACGGCACTCGTCGCTGAACAGGTCGACGTCCGCCGTCATCACGCCGTTCGCGTTGATCGTCGCGTGGGTGACCGCATGCATGTGCTGGTTGTTTCCGGGGCCTTGTCCTATGATCCGGAAGTTATTCACGTCCGTGGCCACGATTGGATAGCCGCTGCCTGACACGTTCTGGCTTGATCGTGTCACGCCAGTCCCGCGGAACTTTGTCCCCGTCGTGCGGCCAACCCCGGCGACGCCCATGGGTTGAAAGTGGAAGGTCGCGTGGAGCCCCCCGTTTCCGTCCGACCCGATGCGGCTGAGCACGTGGAGGGTGCCGGATAGGTCGATGACCTCGCCCGATCCGCACGCGATAGCGGTGCCCGCGAACGGCTCCTTGAGACCCGTAGCCGACACGTCGCTGGCTGCGGCGACACCTGGCTCTATCGAAGCATAGGGGCTGGTGGTGGCCTGATCACAGCCGAGAAGCAGGGCTGCAACAAGAACCACGAATGCTGCCCAATTCGAACGAGATCGCATCGCTCCTCCTTTGTCGCGAGAATCCTTATTTTGCGTCAACCGACGCTGTGCGCTGTGTTTGCGGGACGAGCCGATAATGCAAGGACGAGTTTGATATGGGAAGGCGGCCGCTCTTCGGACTCGAATCGCGCCGTGGCTGCCCTCCGACGTGAGCCGTAGAATCGGGATGGCGATCGACAGCAACAACTAGGAAGACGGGCGATGACGAACCACATTTGCGTGACCTGCGGCGTCCAGTACGCCGAGTCGGAGGCCCCCCCCGAGCACTGCTTTATCTGCGAGGACGAGCGGCAATATGTCGGGTGGGGCGGGCAGCAGTGGACGACACTCGACGAGTTGCAGATCACGCACCGCAATCGCGTCATGGAAATGGAGGACGGGCTGTTTCGAACCGGGAGTGTGCCCCACTTTGGGATCGACCAGCACGCCTACCTCGTGCGCTCGCCGTCCGGCAACGTGCTGTGGGACTGCCTGTCACTGATCGACGAACCGACGATCGAAGAGATCAACGAGCACGGCGGCATCCAGGCGATCGCCATCTCGCATCCCCACTATTACGCGGCGATGGTCGAGTGGAGTCGGGCCTTTGCAGACGCGCCGATCTACCTGCACGCCGCCGACCGGGAGTGGGTCATGCGGCCGGATCCGGCAGTCGTTCACTGGGAGGGTGAGAGCCACGATCTATGGGACGGACTCACCCTCATCCACGGCGGCGGACACTTCGCAGGCGGCGCGATGCTGCACTGGCCCGACGGGGCCGATGGGAAGGGGGTATTGCTCCCGGGCGACATCATTCAGGTCGTCCACGATCGACGGTGGGTAAGCTGGATGTACAGCTATGTGAACCTCATTCCGCTGGCTCCGACGACGGTGCGGCGCGTGGTGGAGGCGGTCCAGCCGTACGATTTTGAGCGCATCTACAGCCCGTGGACGGAGCGAGTCGTGATGACGAACGGCAAAGAGGTTGTCCGACGGTCGGCGGACCGCTACCTGAAAGCGCTGGAAGGCTGAAAGAGCAGAAATGCTGCCGACGCTGGAGAGGGTCGATGGGTCGTAGACGGGTCGTGATCATGGGGGCCGCGGGCCGCGATTTCCACAACTTCAACTGCCTGTTCCGCGACGACGAGCGCTACGAAGTCGTCGCGTTCACCGCGACACAGATTCCAGGCATCGACGACCGGACCTATCCCGCCAGCCTCGCTGGGCCCCTGTATCCCGACGGCGTACCGATCGAGCCCGAGGACGAGCTGGAGGAGATCATCCGCCAGCGCACGGTCGACGAAGTCTGGTTCTCCTACTCCGACGTATCGCACGAGTACGTGATGCACATGGCGAGTCAGGTAATCGCCTGGGGCGCTCACTTCGGTGTGTGCTCGACGGCGAGCACGATGCTCCAGGCGTCGAAGCCCGTGATCGCCGTCACCGCGGTGCGCACCGGGGCGGGAAAATCGCAGACGAGCCGTTATCTGGCCCGCATCCTCCGCAAGCTGGACAAGAAGGTCGTCGCCGTTCGTCACCCCATGCCATACGGCGAGCTCGCCCGGCAAGCCTGCCAGCGCTTCGCCACTTACGAGGACCTCGACCGGCACGACACGACGATCGAAGAACGAGAGGAATACCAACCGCACATCGACAACGGATTCATCGTATATGCCGGAGTCGATTACCATCGGATTCTAGAGGAAGCCGAGAAGGACGCCGAGGTGATCCTGTGGGACGGCGGAAACAACGACACTCCGTTCTTCAAGCCAGACCTTCAGATCACGTTGGTCGATCCGCACCGGCCCGGACACGAGCTCCGCTATTTTCCTGGGGAGACGAACTTTCGCCTGGCCGACGTGATCGTGGTGAACAAGGTGGAGACAGCGAAGGCGGCCGACGTGGAGCAGGTGCTGTCGAACATCCGTGAGTACAACCCCAGCGCCCGAGTGATCCAGTGCCGGTCGCTCATCACTGTGGAGAATCCCGAGCTGATCCGGGGCAAGCGGGCGCTGGTGGTGGAGGACGGCCCGACCCTCACGCACGGTGGGATGGACGTGGGAGCGGGCTGGTACGGGGCCCAGCGAGCCGGGGCCGCCGAGCTCGTGGATGCGCGACCACACGCGGTCGGCTCGATTCGCGATACGTATGCTCGGTATCCGAACGCCGGCAAGATTCTCCCGGCCATGGGGTACGGCGACGAGCAGATCAGCGAGCTCGCGGCGACGATCGACGCGACACCCGCCGACGTGGTCGTCGTGGGAACGCCCATCGATCTCGGCCGGGTGCTGGACGTCAACAAGCCACTAGTGAGAGTACGCTACGAGCTCGAAGAACTAGAGCCGGGCGGACTCGAGGCGGCGGTGCGGGAGGTGCTGGAATAGGGCCGCGTGCGTATCCTTTCCGAAGCGATCGTGCCGCGAAAGACCAACGGAGAGCGTTTTCATGTCCTACACAGGAGCATGCCACGGGCGGATCGATCTGGGCGCGCTCTCTCCCGGTGTGCGGGACCGGCTGGCCCGACTTCCCGGAGAGTGGCTGGAGTACGATCCGAGCCTCGGCGGGGTGGTGGTCCGCCACGTGCAGCCGACCGAATCGCCGGTGCTTCTGTGCACGGCGAGTGAGCTCGTTCGCTTCTTGTCGGAGATCCCCTTCGACCAGCAAGTCAAGGTGCCGGGTGGTGACCTGTTCGTGCACCTGGAAGAGACGGGTCAGCTGGTACGCCTTCGCGTCGAGGCGGGCGGCACTCTACACATCCATTGGGCCCACCCCGACTACGCCGGCGCGAAGAAGCGGCCGTACGATGGGCACGAGATTGCGATCGAGGCGTGGGAGCATCGCTTGAACGGAAGTGCCAGCCTCACGGCCGCTGAGGCGGAGGCGGCAGCCGACGCGCTCCAGACACTGGCCGATACCTTCGAGGGTCTCTATCCGGAGGGAGATTTTTGTGCGACGGCCGAGGAGACGGGGCTCGTCCGCATCGACATGCGCGACGTGAACCTCGACGCTCGCCTGCTGGTGGATCGACTCGAAGCACTGGCCGCGCCCCGCACTCTGAACGGACGGATCGACGTGAGCTCGTTCGGGGACGCCGCCCCGGACCACATCGTTCGCCTAGTGTTCGAGAACGGCAAGACGTGGGTCCAGCACCCGTTGCTGTGGTCGGAGCCCTCCGCCTGACGTGCTGAATTATTTCCTGAACGAGGAGCAGGAGGCGATCCGGGACCTGGCTCGGACCCTGGCCGAGAACGAGGTCCGGCCCGTGGCCGCCGAGTACGACCGGACCGGCGATTTTCCCTGGCCGGTGGTCGAAAAGATGGCTGAAGCCGACCTGTTCGGGGTGTTCATCGACAACGAGTACGGCGGGTTCGCCGGGGACTCTCGCACGATGAACATGGTCCTCGTGACGGAAGAGTTGTCCAAGGCCTGTGGCGGGATCGCGCTGGCCTTCGCCAGCACGGCACTCGGCGCGATTCCCATCATCCTGGCGGCAAGCGATGAGGTGAAGGCTCGCTTTCTTCCCGACATCGCGGCCGGCAAGCGCCTGGCCGGTTTCGCGCTCACCGAGCCGCAGGCGGGCTCGGACGCCGGCGGCATTCGCACGACGGCGATGCGCGACGGTGACCACTACGTCCTCAACGGTCTCAAGCAGTGGATCACCAACGGGGGAGAGGCCGAGGTCTACACCGTGATCGCGCTCACCGACCCGGCCAAGGGTCCGCGCGGCGCTTCCTGCTTCGTGGTCGAGAAGGACACTGCGGGATTCAGCTTCGGCAAGAAAGAAGACAAGATGGGGATCCGGGCGTCGGCCACGTGCGAGCTCATCTTCGATGGCTGTCGTGTGCCGGCCGAGAATCTGGTCGGACGGGAAGGCACCGGCTTCATTACCGCGATGCGGACGTTCGACGCCTCCCGGCCCGGCGTAGCGGCCCAAGCGCTCGGCATGGCCCAGGGCGCGCTGGACCTGGCGGTCGACTGGGCGATCTCGCGCCGGCAGTTCGGCTCACCCGTCTCTTCCTTCCAGGGCTTGCGCTTCATGCTGGCGGACATGGCCACCCGGGTCGAGGCCGCTCGCTCGCTCGTATACGGCGTCGCCCGACACATCGATGCGAGTCCGAAGGAGCGGCCGACCATCTACTCGGCGATGTCCAAGCTCTTCGCGTCCGATATCGCGATGCAGGTCACGACCGACGCCGTGCAGGTTTTCGGCGGTTCCGGGTACATGAAAGACTATCCGATCGAGAAGTACATGCGGGACGCGAAGATCACCCAGATTTACGAAGGTACTAGCCAGATCCAGCGAGAGGAGATCAGCAAGATCCTGATCGGTGAGCACATCGCCGGTCACGGCAAGATCGACCACCAGGCCGAGTGATCGGGTTCGCCGGCTCGTCGGCCTCCAACTTCCACCCCGACCCCTTCCGGAGGCGGCAGTGTCGACGCCTCCGCACGATCTTTCTCTTCTCTCTTTGGCCGCTCTCGGCCTGCCGGGGTCGGATGCCGGACGACCTGGGCATCACAGAAGGCCGCCTGGCCGCCTGTCCAACGAGCCCGAACTGCGTGTCCTCCCTGGCCGACACGACCGACGCGCGGCACTACGCTCCGGCCTTACCGTTCATCGGGGGAGCCGAAGCGTCTCGCGCCCGCCTGCTCACGATCCTGGATGAACTGCCCCGCACGCGCATCGAGCGTAACGAACGCGCGTACCTGCACGTCACGTTTCGCTCGGCCCTGTTTCGCTTTGTCGATGACGTCGAGTTCCTGGTCGACGATTCGTTACGCGTGATTCACGTTCGTTCGGCCTCGCGTCTCGGGCGCGGCGACTTCGGAGTGAACCGCCGCCGGGTCGAGGAGATCCGCCGGCGATTCGCCGACCGGCAGCGTTCCTAATTGTCCGGTACGCGTACATCCCCTAACGTGTTGGATGGACGCAGGATCGCGGTCTGACGACCGCTTTTTCCGGCGCCTGCGTGACCCTGGTGCAAGGGGCGCGGCACGAGCAGAGGAATCCAAAAGAAGCTGGTAAGACGATGAAGAACGCTGCACATTCGCTTCGGCGCGCCATGCATACGCTGGCCGCGATCGCTCTCCTTTCCGCTCTTCCTGTCGAACGGCCGTTCGGTGCGTCCGACTTGTTGCCGGGTGTCGGTGCGGCGTCCGCGGTCGCGACACAGCAGGATGGTGACCCGCTGACATCCGAAGACGTGACCCGGATCCGAAGCGTGGGTCAGGTGATCGTGTCACCGACGGGAAGCCACGTAGCGTACACCCTCTCCATACCACGGACGCCTTTCGAGGACGAGGACGGCCCTGCGTGGACGGAGCTGCACGTGCTCGACGTGGCCTCCGGCGAGTCGCGCACCTTCGTGGGCGGCCATGTGAACGTGGCGGGAATCGGCTGGGCACCGGATGGGTCTGCGATCACCTACCTGGCACGCCGCCCGGGCGATGATCGACGATCACTCTACGTGATCCCGCTTGCGGGCGGCGAGTCCAGGAAGATGCTCGAGCACGAGACGAGCATCGATTCCTACTCGCTCAGCCCGGACGGCCAGCGCGTCGCTTTCGTGGCCACCGAGCCTGCGAAACAGCGCGCTTCCGAGCTCGCCAAGCAGGGCGTGAAAACGGAGGTCTACGAGGAAGAACTGCGGTTCTCCCACGTGTGGCTCGCACCTGCGAACTTGGCTGGTGCAATGGAGATGGGCCCTGCACGACAGCTGGCGATCGAGGGGCACGTGAGCGACGTGGAGTGGGCTCCGAGCGGTGAGCGGCTGGCCGTGGCCGTCGCTCCGACTCCGCTAGTGGACGACTCCTACATGCGCAAGCGGATCCGGGTGGTGGATGCGCAGAGCGGCACCGTCCTCGCGCGCATCGAGAACCCTGGCAAGCTGGGGCAGATCTCGTGGAGCCCCGATGGCGAGCACCTCGCTATCGTGTCCGCCGAGGACATCAACGATCCGAGCGAAGGTCGTCTGATGATCGTGCCGGCCCGTGGCGGCGAGTTGGCCGATCTGATCCCGGATTTCGAGGGCCACGTGAGGGGCCTGCACTGGCAGGACGCGGGCACTCTCGTCTTTCTGGCCGCAGAAGGCGTCTACACGACGCTCGGCGAGGTGTCGCTCGACGGCTCCGACCGGCGCACGCTCGTCGAGCCGGGTGGTAGGATCCTCAACGGTCTCAGCGTCTCGCGAGATGGCCGTACCATGGCCTTCGCCGGTGACAGCCCGCAGCACGCCAACGAAGTGTTTGTGGCCCGGTTCGGCGGTCAGCCGACTCGCATGACGGACAGCAATCCGTGGCTGGCCACGCGAAGTCTGGCTCGGCAGGACCTCGTCGAGTGGGAGGCGCGGGACGGCCTGCGGATCGAAGGGCTACTGATCCGGCCCGTGGACGAACAACCAGGTGAACGTCACCCATTGATCGTAACCGTTCATGGCGGGCCGGAGTCACACTACGATCACGGGTGGCTGACCGCGTATTCGATGCCGGGACAGGTGGCAGCGGGTCGCGGCTTCGCCGTCTTCTACCCGAACTATCGAGCCAGCACGGGTCGCGGCGTCGCCTTCAGCAAGATGGACCACAAGGACACGGCCGGCGGTGAGTTCGACGACATCGTCGACGGGGTGGACCACCTCGTCGAGATGGGTCTGGTCGATGGGGACCGGGTCGGTGTCACGGGAGGATCGTACGGCGGGTACGCGACGGCGTGGCTCACCACGCGCTACAGCGACCGCTTCGCGGCCGGAGTTATGTTCGTCGGCATCAGCAATCAGATCTCGAAGGTGGGTACGAGCGACATCCCCGACGAGATGTATCTGGTGCACCAGCGGCTGCGACCATGGGACGACTGGGAGTTCTTCCTGGAGCGCAGCCCGATCTACTGGGCAGGCCAATCCCGCACGCCCCTGCTCATCGCCCACGGCAAGGAAGATCCGCGCGTGCACCCCGGGCAGTCGATGGAAATGTACCGGAATCTGAAACTTCGTGGCGAGGCTCCCGTGCGGCTCATCTTTTATCCAGGTGAGGGACACGGGAACCGTAATGCAGCGGCCCGCTACGACTACAGCCTGCGTCAACTCCGCTGGATGGAGCACTACCTGATGGGGCCGGGCGGGGAGAAGCCTCCCTTCGAGATCGAGTATCCGCTCGAGAAGAAGGAACAGGAGTCGGAGAAGGTTACTGCCGCTCGGAATTGACACTCCGGACACGGATGTGGCCCGGCCGGGAAGCGACTCTCAGGCCGGGTCCGCGTCCGGGGTGCTCTGGCCGGCCTCATGAAGCGGAATCCCCTTGGTCAGGACAGGCCCACCCACGTGCACGTCGTTCATCCGATCGGTGCGGCTGGGAGCTCCGCCAGCTGCTGTTCGATCGTCGTTCGGTCCCGCTCCAGCCACTCTGGAAGCTGGAGCGCCCGACCCAGCTCATCCGGCGCCTCGTCCACGGCGAAGCCCGGCCCGTCCGTTGCGATCTCGCACAGCAGCCCATCCGGCGCACGGAAGTAGATGCTCTGGAAGTAATTGCGGTCCAGCACCGGCGTGACCTGCACGCCGAGCTCCAACAGGTGCTCGCGCCATGCGAGCTGCTGCTCCTCATCGGCCGCCCGGAAGGCGATATGGTGCGTCTGGCCCGTGCCCCCACGCGCCCTGAGCGTCGAGCCCTCCCACCCGAACAGCGTGAGTGAGCTGCGTGGTGCTACCGCTCGACCATCATATGCTGCCCAGAAGTAGTGAAGCATCTTCGCATCGTCTCGGTTGACTGTCTTCTTCACGAGGCTCAGGCCGAGCGACGCCTCGTAGAACTCGCCCGCCCGCTCTAGATCGTCGGTGATGGCCGAGACGTGATGAATGCCGGTCAGGGCCATGTCGGCCGTGATCGCCGCGACGGGCTCCGGATGGGTCAGCTTCGCGATCGCTTCCTCGTTGCGGGTCCCTCGCAGCAGCGAGTCAGGCGGCATCTTGAGCTCACCCCCAAGCGTGTCAGCGGGCTCGTCGACGGCATAGCCGGGACCGGCCGTGGCAATCTCCAGGATCTGTCCATCCGGGTCGGCGAAGTAGATGCTGTGGAAGTAGCCCCGATCGTACGGTCCAGTCACGCCCACGCCGGCATCCATAAGCCATCGTTTCCACTTCAGCTGTGCCGCCTCGCTTGCGACTCCGAGCGCCAGATGGTGGACACCCCCGACGCCCCAGCGCCCGCGCGGTAGCCCGGCCCACTCGAAAAACGTGAGCAGCGTTCCGGGCGCACCGGCCGCATCGCCGAAGTAGAGGTGATAGGCGCTCGGGTCGTCGAAGTTGACCGTCTTCTTGACCAGCCCAAGACCCAGCACGTCACGGTAGAATCGGAGGGTCCGGGCTGCGTCGCCGGACACCATCGTGATGTGGTGGAAACCGGCCGTTGCGAGTGGTTTCATGTTCCGTCTGTTTCGCCTGTGCTTATGACCTAAGCGTGTCGCCACTGCCACACTCGCGCCTACGGTAGGTTCCGCACCCTGGCGCTGGTGCCCTATCACGCCGCATTTCGTGCCTGCACGGCGTCATTGGGCATGGGGCTTGCCTGCTTTGCTGTGAATTCTGGATTTTGTACGGTGGGTGCTGGTCCGAAGGCTGACGGCGCGCCGCCGCGAATCACAGGTAGCTGCCAAAGGAGAAGAGGACATGCGCTCTTCCCTCACGTTCATTTCGCGGAGCTGTCTTCGGCGTCGACTGTTTCTGCTCGTTGCGACCACGGGAAGCGTCGTTCTAGCCGCATGTGCCGAGTCTCCGCAAACACCCACGGCGCCGCTAGACGAGGCTTGGAGCGTCGGGCTGAACCTGAGCGAGCTCGCACCCGGGTTGCAGGCCCGCGAGTTGGGGCCGGCCACGCAAGCGCAGGAGAGAGCAAACGGCCGGCTGTTCGCCAACCGCGGTGTCGCGGCAACGGCGGTCGGCCTCACCGAGAGAGGCCGTCCTGCCGTCAAGGCCTACGTGACCCGCGACTACGTCGGCGGGCTGCCGCGCGACGTTGAGGGCTTCCCCGTGATCCTGGTCCGCACCGGATCGTTCATGGCTCTTCAGGAGGCGCAGAAGAAGTGCCCCAGCCCACCGTGCAACGGCGGTGGTGGTGGTGGAGGGGGCGGCGGCAACGTCGATCCAAAGTCCAGGTTTGACCGGCCTGTCCCGATTGGTGTGTCCACGGGCCACCCCGACATCACGGCCTGCACGATCGGCGCGCGTGTGACGGACGGGAGCAACGTCTACGCGCTGAGCAACAACCACTGCTACGCGGACGAGAATCTCGCCAGCAACGGCGACAACGTGCTGCAGCCGGGCCCGCTCGATGGTGGCCAGGATCCGGCCGACGCGATCGGCACGCTGGACGACTTTGAGCCAATCGTGTTCTCCACGTCAGCCAACAACACGATCGACGCGGCGATCGCCCTATCGTCCGCCGCCAACCTCGGCAACGCGACCCCGTCCAACGGCTACGGGACGCCCAAGTCGGCCACGATCGCGCCGGCTGTCGGCATGAAGGTCAAGAAGTACGGCCGCACCACGGGTCAGACGGCGGGGCGCATCGACGCGATCAACGCCGCCGTCAATGTCGGGTACAGCAGCGGTACGGCCCGATTCGTCGGTCAGATCGTTCTGTGCTGCGGCCTGAGCCAGGGTGGCGACTCAGGATCGTTGTTCGTGGTGGACGGCGGCAAAGGAAGGAACAAGCAGGACGATCGGAAGACGGTCGGCCTTTTGTTCGCAGGCAACACGACCTACACGATCGCCAACCCGATCGACGCGGTTCTGACAAGATTCGGCGTCACGATCGACGGCGAGTAGCTTTGTCCCGAAACCACCTGCGCCTCATTGCGTATGGGGGACTGACGCTCTCGTGGGTCACGGCGTCGGCCGCGGCCTGCGGCGCGCCGCCCCAAGACGTGCCGAACACCCAGAGCCAGCCGGAGGAGAACGTGCAGGCCGACATCAATGCTGCGCAGCAGCGCCTCACGGAGATCGTGATGGCTCTTCCCGGTGTCGTGGGCATCGGCCAGAGCCTGTGCGGGGGCAAACCGTGTTTCCGCGTCTACGTGTCGAAGCTCAAACCCGAACTCGAAAGGCGAATCCCGAAGCGCTTCGAGGGCGTCGCCGTCGAGGTCGTGGAGTCCGGGGAGTTTCGCGCTCGCGAACCCTAGTGCCACAAGGGGTCACAGGGGGGACCATGTTCAAGGGCTTACGCACCGCGGCCTACCACGTCGATGACCTCGAGGAAGGCAAGCGCTGGTCCGGCATGGTGGCTTACTGGGGTGTCGGCGACGCGCAAGCCGCGTACGAGCACGTGCTTGAGCTGGGAGCCCGTGAGCACGAGCCGGTGCAGGACGTGGGAGGTGGAGTCAAGGTAGCGACCGTGCTGGATCCGTTCGCCAATATCTTGGGCATTATCGAGAACCCGCAGTTCGACCTACAGAAGGTGGAATAGCTTGAGCCCTGCCGGGCAAGTTTGCCCGACAGGGCTCGGCGTTCGGAGGGATTTCGGATCACGGGGCCCTCCGAACAAGACCGGTCGTAGATCGACCGGTTCTGTCATGCTGTGAAGCTCAGGCGCCGCGTGCCTTCAGGACGTCGCGGATCTCGCCCAGCAGAACCTCTTCCTTCGTCGGCTCCGCCGGAGCCGCAGGGGCCTCCTCTTCCTGCTTCTTCATCTTGTTGAAGCTGCGCACGACCATGAAGACGGCGAACGCCACGATGAGGAAACTGATGATGCTGTTGATGAAGATGCCCCAGTTCATCGTGACGGCGCCCGCTTCTTGTGCCGTGGCCAGCGTCGCGTAGGGCCCCACCGGATCGCCGTCACTCAGCACGGCGAACAGGTCCGCGAAGTCCACGCCGCCCAGCGCCAACCCGACCGGCGGCATGACCATGTCGTTCACCAGCGAGGTGACGATGGTGGCAAACGCGGCCCCGATGATGATACCGACCGCCATGTCGAGCATGTTGCCCTTGATGGCGAACTCCTTGAACTCCTTCAGCATGTTGGACCTCCTGTGATGGGAAGCACTGCTCCGCGCCGACCGTTTCGGCAGCTCCCCCTGCCAATGACTGATCCAGGGTCGCAGAAGGGGTCGGCACGTACAGTCGAGACCAGTGCAATATAATGGATCAAATCAGCTGACAACGGGCGGTGCAAAGAAGTCACGTCTTTTGCCACCCACCGGCGATCGACGTGGCCGGAGAGTCCGCGAGGCGGGAGGGAGGCTTGAGGGAAGTGACTCTAGGGCCCGCCGCTTGTCAGAAGTAGAACGAGACATGATGAGCGACATCGACACTTTGTCCGACGAGCAGCTCGTGGAGAAGCTGCAGCGAGCCGGATCCGGTGATCTGCGCGCGTTCGACGTGCTGATAGACCGGCATCAGCAAAAAGTGCTGGCCAACTGCCGGTACCTGACACGCTCGGCGGCCGATGCGGAAGACCTCGCGCAGGAAGTGTTCGTGAAGGCGTATTTCGGCCTCAAGCGCTTTCGCGGCGAGTCGAAGTTCCGGACATGGTTGCAGCGCATCAAGGTCAACCACTGTCTGAACTTCCTGAAGAAGAAGCGACGAGAGCCGGCGAAGGTCGAGATCGACGATCCGGGGATCGCGGATCAAGCGGGTGTTCGGCGTGAGCCGATGGCCGAGCAGAGCCTTCAGGCGGAAGACGCTCGAGAGCGGATCGGTGCGGTACTGGACGTGATGTCGGAGACGTTGCGGGTCCCGCTTCTGATGCGGGACATGGACGATCTGGCATACGACGACATCGCACAGGAGCTGGGGATCGGGCTCTCGGCGGTGAAGATGCGCATCAAGCGTGGCCGGGAAGAATTTCGTCGGATGTACCAGGAGCTGTGGGGCGCTGAGGACGCACCGGCCAGCGCGGAAGCGGAGAGTCGGCCGGCAGCCGGCCGGGGAGCGGTGGAGGGGTTGTCATGAACGATGAGCCGAGAGACGAGCACCGGCAGCCGCCTGACGAAGACACGGGCGCGCCCGTATACGCGCTGCGCGCCCTGGCGGTTGAACCACGAGTCGGATTCCTGAGCGGGATCCGCAACCGCATCCACCGTGGAGTCCTGGCCGGCGATTTGGCCGATCTGTCCTGGAAATCGTGGGCGCAAGCACTGCTCGAGTACCTCGCGATGATCTTCGGATTCATCAGCCCATCGAAGGGCGGACCCAAAGATGGCGATGGATAACGTGAAGGTTGTTGCGGGGCATGACGCGTAGCGTAGGGATGAAGTACCGGTGGGCGAACCGATGCCACGACGGTACGACGAAGGAGAGATGACAGCATGAGCGATCTATGGCAGCAACTCAGCGACGCATTCCGCGGGCTGTTCGAGTCCATCGTCGCGTGGACCCCGAGGGTGGTCGTCGGAATCGTCCTCGTTCTTCTCGCACTGCTGGTCGCCAAGCTGATCGAGCGGTTGTTCCGCGCGCTTCTGGTCCGTGTGAAGTTCGACTCGGCGCTGGGCAAGGTGGGCGTGGACAGTGCGCTGCAACGCATCGGCGTGCGGCAGCAGATGACGGTGCTGCTGCCGCGGATCGTCTACTGGCTTCTGCTGATCCTGTTCGCCAAGACGGCAGCGGACTCACTCGGTCTGCTGGCGGTGTCCGGAGCGATCGGCGCGTTCGTGGCTTATCTGCCCAACGTCATCGCTGCCGTACTGATTCTGATGCTGGGAAGCGCCGCCGCCCAGTTCGCGGGCCGTGCCGTTGCAGAGGCGGCGGAGAGCTCCGGGATCGATTTCGCCTCGTCGCTCGGTGGCGTGGTCTCGGCTGTGCTGCTGTTCGTGATCGGCATCATGGCGATCGCGCAGCTCAAGATCGACACGGACATCGTCCGCCTCATCACGACCGGGCTACTGGCCGGCATGGCCCTGGCGTTCGGCTTGTCTTTCGGGCTCGGGTCGCGCGACGTCACCAGGAACATCATCGCCGGTTTCTACGCCCGGAAGACGTTCCTCATCGGTGAGGAAATGGAGGTCGCGGGCGAGCGTGGCACGCTCACGTCCATTACGCCGACCCAAACGATCCTCGAGAGAGACGGCCAGCGGATCGCGGTTGCCAACAGCGTGTTCCTGGAGCAGGTCGTCAAGCAGTAATCGTCAAGTAACAGACAGTGCCAATAGCAGAGCCATAAACAGTTCCACTCGGGAGAACCACTCAAAGGAGGTTGGGGGCAGATGAGCGTGACGGAGACGAACAGGAGCGGCCGCTGGCTAGCGACGACGGCGATCGGGATCGTGTTGAGCGGGTTGGCTCCGCAGCCGATCATGGCGCAGGAGGCAGAAGAGGAAGAAAAGGGGTGGGAGTTCACGGCCGAGCTCAGCGCCATTTGGGTGGGCGGCAACTCGGTGTCGAACACGTTCGGGCTGGGTAGCACGCTGGCCCGGGAATGGGCTCGCTCCGTCGTCAGCTTCCAGACAGGCGCGTTGCGCAGCGAGAACACAAGAAGGTCTCACACGGCGATCGGTACGGCAGATGATTTCGTCGTGAACGTAAACGAAGACACGGAAAGGACGGCCGAGAATTACTTTCTCCGTGGCCGGTACGACTACAAGTTCAGCGACCGATTCTTCTCGTTCGTCAGCGCCCAATGGCTGCGGAACACCTTTGCCGGCATCGACAACGAATGGGTCGGCGCGGCGGGTGTCGGCAACATCTGGGTCGACACCGACCGAATCAGTTTCTCGACCGACTACGGCGTGACGCTGACCAAGCGGGATGACGTAGTGCCGAACCCCGACATCGAGGACACGTTCGCCGGCGCTCGCTTCGGTTACGATTTCGGCGCTGTGCTGACCGAGGCCGCACAGTTTCTGAGCGTGTTCATCGGCGACCTGAATCTCAATAACACAGACGATGTGCGGTTCGACTGGACGAACTCCCTGCCAGTATCAATCACCTCGAAGCTGGCGCTCAAGCCGAGTCTTCAGCTCATGTGGCGCAACGATCCGGCGCTCGAGGCGCTCGATCTTTTCACTTCGGGCGGGGATCCGACGGGGACGACGGTGCTGGCTCCGCTGGACAAGCTGGACACGCTGTTCACCCTGGCACTTGTCCTTTCGCTGTAAGAACGGCGTGGGGTCTGGGTCCGACCGGTACGGATCGGCCTTCTTGCCTTCGCACAAGTCGCCCGTTTCATGGGCACGCCGCCGCAGTTCGGCGGGTAGTTTTTTATGACACGCGACCGACGTCGTCTTCAGCGGACATCGAGGACGCGGAATCCCGTCGTGACCGCGCTCACACAGGGAGGCGGAGAGAGATGAAGGGAAGGGGAGCAGTCGTCGCGGCGTCCATCTGTCAGGCTCTGAGTGGAGGTATGGTCGCACAGTCTGTCGACCTGATCCCGTATCCCGCCGAGCTTGAACGCGGGAGTGGCCACTTCTCGCTCTCGAGCGAGACTTCGATCTTACTCTCTCCACTCGATGACGAAGTGCTCAGATCGGTCGTCGAGCTGTGGGCTGCACCGGTCCGTGCAGCGACCGGGTTCCCGATGTCGATCTCGCCAGGGCCGGCCGACGAAGGGTCGGTCGGGTCGATCGCGTTCGTCCTGGAAATCGATGGCAAAGGGATCGGGACGGCTGCCGCGGGTCCGAAGTCGCGGGAAGCCGAGTCGTACCTTTTGACGGTCACCCCCCAGGCAATTCGCGTATCCGCTCCGACGGCGGCGGGAGTCTTCTATGCGACCCAGACGCTGCGCCAGCTCCTCCCGAGCGACGCGGAAGGTACTTTTGCCGCCTATGCGGCTGGTGCGCCTGAGGCTCTGCAGACAACAAACGGTGCGGACGGAGCGGCCAGCCCTTCTAGGTGGCGTATTCCCGCGCTGAGGGTTCGGGACGCGCCTCGTTTCCCGTACCGCGGGATGCACCTCGATGTGGGTCGTCACCTGTTTCCGGTCGAGTTCGTGAAGAAGTACATCGACCTTCTGGCGTCCTACAAGATGAACACCTTCCACTGGCACCTCACCGAGGACCAGGGATGGCGGATCGAGATAAAGAAGTATCCGCGTCTGACCGAGGTGGGCGCCTGGCGCAAGGAGACCATCGTAGCCAAGAACGTCAGCCCGTACGTGGGGGATGGCCGGCGCTACGGTGGCTTCTACACGCAGGACGAAGTCCGCGAGATCGTGGCCTACGCGGAGGAGCGACACGTAACGATCATCCCGGAGATCGAGATGCCGGGTCACTCCCTGGCGGCTCTGGCTGCCTACCCGGAGCTCGCGTGCACGGACGGGCCGTTCGAAGTCGGCACGCGGTGGGGAGTCTTCGAAGACATCTACTGTCCGAGCGAGCGCACGTTCGCGTTTCTGGAGGACGTGCTCACCGAAGTGATGGAGCTCTTCCCCAGCCCGTACGTCCATATCGGTGGGGACGAGGCGCCCAAGGCCCGGTGGGAGCGGAGTGAGCTGGCTCAGGAGGTGATATCGGCCGAGGGGTTGGCCGACGAGAAGGAGCTGCAGAGCTGGTTCATCCGCCGTATCGAGAACTTTCTGTTGTCCCATGGACGAAGACTGATCGGGTGGGACGAGATTCTGGAGGGCGGGCTCGCACCCGAGGCGACGGTCATGTCATGGCGCGGGATGGAAGGCGGCATCGAAGCGGCCCGCCAGGGTCACGACGTGATTATGACGCCGACCGCCCACGCCTACTTCGACTACTACCAGGGCGCGAGAGAGCAGGAACCGCTGGCGATCGGCGGCTTCTTGCCGCTGGAGAGGGTGTACGCGTTCGAGCCCGTCCCCGATGAGCTCACGGCGGAAGAGGGACGACACGTGCTTGGCGCCCAGGGAAACGTGTGGACCGAGTACATGCGGACCACCGACTACGTGGAGTACATGGTGTTTCCCCGGCTGCTCGCGATGGCAGAAGTCGCATGGACTCCCGCCGACGTGCGCGACTGGCCCATCTTCTTGCGGCGACTGGGTGGCCACCTCGACCGGCTGGAGGCGCGCGGCGTCAACTACCGGATTCCCGAGCCCGAAGGTCTGGAGCGGGAGCGGCTGACGTTCGAGGAGACGATTGCGATCGAGCTGTTTTCGCCATCTCGGAACGCCGTGATCCGATACACGCTGAACGGCGACCCGCCGACCGACTCGTCGCCCGTTTACACCGGAAGCCTCACCGTTCCCGTGCACCAGGAAGGGACTGTCGTGACGGCGCGCGCCTTCCTCGCCGACGGGAGAGTTAGCGCGTGGCGGACCGGGCGCTATATGCGAACCGAGCTGCGACCACCGGCGGGCGTGAGAGCGGAAGAGCTCCGGGGCGGGCTACGCTATGATTACTTCGAGAGCCGAATCCGATCGGTTGCCAGGCTGCGGAACCTCAGCCCGCGGCGCAGCGGGATAGCAGCGGCGATCGGGTTTCAGGGCGGAGAGCGGGAGGACGAGTTCGGCCTCCGCTTCAGCGGCTACGTGCAGGTGCCGGCCGACGGGATCTACACCCTTCGCGTGACCTCTGACGACGGCAGCCAACTGTACATCGACGAAGACCTGGTGGTGGACCACGACGGTCGCCATACGGCCTACGTGCAGTCAGGCCAGGTCGCGCTCGCCAAGGGTTTCCACTCGCTCACACTGCTGTACTTCGAATCAGCGGGGGGTCAGAGTCTCGAGGTGGAGATCGAGTTGCCCGACGGTTCGCGACAGGCACTGCCGGGAGCCTGGCTATTTCACTCCCCCTGACAACCGCGCCCTGACCGCGGCGCTCAACAGGCGCCTCCCGCGGCGCTCAACCCGAATGCGACCACACGCGCGTGTCGGTTCGAAACACGACCCAGGCGAACCAGAAATGGTTGCCGTGCGGGATCGCCGTCAGCCGTTCACCCTCTAGCGGGCCCGAGACGGCTCTTCCGGCCAGGTCCCACTCCGAATTCGTCTCGAGGTCGCGAAAAGCGCCTTCCTGCCAGGCGAACGTGAGCGTCCGCTCGCCGACCCGGCGGTCGAAGACCGCGGTCTGTCCCACGTCGCGGCCGTCCGGAATGCGGTCCCGGTCGAGCGCACTCGACGCGCCGCCCGACCAAAAGACGGCGAACGGCGTGCCGTCCACCTCATCGTTCGCGACCCGCGCTTTCGAAAGCGCCGAGAATGGAGCGGCCCAACCGTCCCCCAGCTCGAGCGCGACGATACGTTCCATGGCGGGCAGCCGTCCATCCCGGTCTCCGCGGAAAAAGTTGGGAAGCGGCTCGTCGCGCGTGTCGTACCCCGCGTACGGGTTACGGCCGTAGTCTCGCTTGTGTCCGGTGTCCCGCGAAAGCACCTGAATTTCAGGGTGAAGAACGCGGGTGGTACCCCAGGCGAGGGTGTTGGCCGGGTACAGGGTGAGCACCGTACCCAGCAGCTC
Organism: Gemmatimonadota bacterium; assembly: GCA_039587755.1. Lineage (GTDB taxonomy): Bacteria > Gemmatimonadota > Gemmatimonadetes > Palauibacterales > Palauibacteraceae > JBDHBD01. The sequence continues at coordinate 282,464 of JBDHBD010000002.1, forward strand.
GCCAACGATCGCTTCACCAGATGCCTGCTGCCACCAGGTCTCGGTCTGTCGATCGTACATGACGAGGTCGGAGTGCCTCAGCCTCCCCGTAGTGCCGAAATCCAGGATGCGGGCTCCCACTTCGCGCTTGAACGTGAGGGCGGTGTTGCACAGGGGGCAGAAGGTGATTGAAAGCGGCTTGCCACCCACCTCGTCGTTCACGATCTCGTGCCAGATGAGTATGCGGAGCGGATAGCCCTTCACAACGCCGCCGTGCTCGATGACCATCACCGGATCAGAGGATTCGAGCCATTTGTTCGCCGTCTTCGCGTCCTCGAAGCGCGGCTCATCGATCGACGGAATCCCGTCCTTCGGAGGCCCACCCGAGACGATCTCGTCCACCGGGACCGAGAGACGCGAGAAATCCGTCTTCCACTGACTGCCCGCCCCCAGCCGAAGGGCCACGAGCGCCGAATCGACGTTGGCACCGGAGTTCGCATTGTCCTGCGTGCATGCCGGGGTCGCGGCAATCCCGAGTGCGGTGATGGTCAGGCCAAGCATCCGTCTCACCATGCGATCTGCTCCTTTAGCATTGCGGTCCTCTCCCACACGTGCGTCCGTGAAACAAGAGATCGGCCACCATTGTTCCGGGGAGATGGTTGCCTCTCGCCGTGCGAACGGCGGTTGCGCAGGGTCGGTGGCCCGACCGACGTTGGCATCGAGAGCGCGTCGACATGGCACGAGCGCGAGAATCTGGTGACGCAAGCGCAGCGGGTCGGGTGACCGAATGAGTCGTGAGGTGAGACAGGAACCATACAGGGAGTCTGCGGGCGACCCGGCGGCCTGGGTTCCGGTGGTCGACAGACCAGAAGCCGAAGGCGCTCTGGCCGACGTCTACGCACGCATCGGGGCACCGGACGAGGTGGCGCACATCATCGGTGTGCAGTCGCTACATCCGAAGGCTCTCGAGGCCCACGTCCGCCTCTATCGGACCATCATGTTCGAGCGTTCGCCGCTCAGCCGGGCTCAACGCGAGTCGATCGCCGTGGTCGTCTCGGCTATCAATGACTGTTTTTACTGAGTGCAGCATCACGGGGCGGCGCTCCGTGCACTGGGCGAGACCGAGCTCGCCGAAGTCGTGGCGAAGGAGTGGCGGCAAGCGGATATAGACGGACGGTTTCGAGCGTTGCTCGAGTACGCCGAGGAGCTCACGCGCGACCCCGGCGCACTACATCAACGTAGTGCAGACCGGCTTCGGGAGGTCGGCTGGGATGACGAAGCGATCCTCCATGCATGCGAAGTCGTAAGCTATTTCAACTTCGTGAATCGGATGGCCGATGGCCTCGGCGTCGCCCTCGAGGCGGACTGGCCACATCCGATCCTGGGTAGCTGGCAGGTCTCGGAGGCCGCGACGGAGAGCGGGCGCGACACTCGGCCGCCCGGCCAGTAGAAGAACGCCCGGAACTCCATAACGGGGGAGCGCGTTTCGCGGTAGCGGGGCCTTCGCTGGCGACGCACCATGAGATCGAGCGGATGCCCTGGCGGGCACGCGAAGACCGCCCGGCCGACGCAGATACGGGACACAGGGTGGAGCAGAGCGACGATCGGCGAAAGAAAGCCCAGTTCGAGAGCGAGGCGCTTGTCCACCTGGACGCTCTTTACGGGCTGGCCATGCGCCTCACGGCCGGCGACGCGGCACGTGCGGAAGACCTCGTGCAGGACACGGTGCTCAAGGCGTATCGCGCCTGGGACGACTTCGTGCTGGGGACGAACTGCCGCGCGTGGCTGATGACGATTCTGCGCAACACGTTCATCAATGAGTACCGCAAGACACAGCGCCAGCCTGCGGCGGTCGAGTTCGAGGAAGTTCAGGATCGGTCCGTATTTGAAGGTCTGAAGGGCGCGGATCCTGCAGAGCTGTTGTTCGATCGGCTCATCGATAAGGAGGTGATCCAAGCGATTGACGCGCTGCCGGACGAGTTCCGGGTTCCGGTGGTGTTGTCGGATCTGGAGGGTCTTAGCTACCAGGAGATCTCCGACATTATGGACATTCCCGTGGGCACCGTGAAATCCAGACTGTTCCGTGCGAGACGGCGGCTGCAGCAAAAGCTCTACACGTACGCCCGAGAGATGGGGTACATCTCGTGAACACGAAGAAGCGAGAGATGATCAGCTGTCAGGACGCGGTGGAGAAGGTGTATGAATACCTCGACGGCGAGCTCGAAGTGGACTGGAACGACAAGGTTCGCGAGCACATCGAGGTCTGCAAGCGCTGCTACCCGTATTTCGACTTCGAGCGCAACTTTCTCGATCACATACGCAGCAAGGGCCTGAGGGCCGAGCACAGCGAGGAGCTCGAGCGAAAAGTCCGTGACATGCTGCGCGAGCTGGGCTAGTCGAAGCGCCTCGCCGTGGATCGAGTGCGTGGAGGACGTGCGACCGATACCTCGCCTGCCGCGTGGGAGCTGGAAGAGCGCGACTCAGGCTGCTCGGGGGCGTCATCGACCGCTTCCGCGTTCTCACGCAACACCGGGAGAATGCCACGCAGCCTCGCGTACAGGGTCTCCGCTACCCATTTGTTACCGGCTCGCGAATAGTGTCCCGCCGCGTCAGAGTCAGGCGGCAGGAATAGCTCGCCCGCCACTTCTCGCGGGAGCTCCCTAAGCGCGGGGGTGAGATCGATGAAGGAGTAGCCCAGCGAATCAAGAGCCTTTTGCACCCAGCCTTGCCACCGTCCCTCGCGGTCGAGATTCTGGGCTGTCGGAAGGTACACGAACACGACAGCGCTGCCCTTGTCCCGGTTCACCTGCTGCACCTCCCGGAACAACCGCTCGACCAAGGGTGCCAGTCGGTCGAGCTGGGTCCCACCCCGGCTCGGTCGCGAGGGGAAAAGGCGCTTGACCGCGCGGGCGGCGAACTCAACTGAGCGAAGCTGCTCGGAGAGTCGCCTAGCGAAGCGGGAAATCGCGGGCAGGACCCGTGGCACTGGCACGTTGTCGACCTCCAGCTCATCACCCACCAGCCGAAGAAGGGGTCGCGCGTATCCGTAGTGCGACCTCCGCCCGGCCCTGTCGAAGTCCCCATCCACGAAAGTGAATAGATGGATCTGGTGATCCAGGGGGGCGCCATCGCGCAGGTAACGGAGATACGATTGCCCCACACCGTACCCGGGCTGTCCCAGGTTGACCGTCTCGAGACGATCGTCTAAAACGGTCAGCAAGTGGCACCAGGTGTCCAGGTCACCGGACCCCTCCCCGAAGGCGAAGGAGTCCCCTGAGCACAAAGCCCGGATTCGCCCTGGCGCCACCCGAGCCTCGAACTCGGTCCGGGCCCGGATGCCTTGAGAGTTGGTTCGCACTCCGGCTCCCGGACCCCAGACGTCGGGAAGGTCGACGGAGGGCAGGTTCACCCAGCCGAGTTCCGCGTCGTATCGGGCATGTATCATCTGCCGCCCTCTGGGTCCACGTGCCACCTCCCACAGCCCGATCGAGAGACTCGCGCACCCCTCCACGATCCCGAGCAGGACGCCGGTGACCAGGAAGACGAGCCCGATCTGCTTCACCACCTTCATTCCACTCCACCTCCGCCCGGGTCGTGAGGCTCCTGAGGTCTCCGCAGCGCCGTCACCCGCAACTGGCTGGTTTCGATCCGCCGAGTCGATCATGGTCGTGCCTCCTCGCGAGGGACTTCCCGCCACCACAGTAGTCCCGGAAGAGGCGCTGCCATGTCCCCGACGTGCCCGCCGAAGGCGATGGCAATCGCCTCAGTGTGAGACCCCACGCCGTGCGGCGGGTGGATCCGTCGAGCCGTCACAGTAGGTGCAGCTGGTCGGACTCGTCCGCCGAGTCGTCGGGTTCGCCGTTCGTGCTCTCAGGGGCGCCCATATCGGACGCCACCTCTGCGAGAGGCTCGATGCAGGCGGGCTCGTCGAACGCAGGCCGGTTCATCTGACGTGTGACCGGATAGACTTCCAGCAGATCCGAGGGCAGAGGCCGCAGGAGCGGCTCCAGCTCGAGGTACTTCTGGAGGCCAGGGTCCAGCCAGGTCGCGACGTCTTCCAGCGGGAGAATGACGGGCATGCGGTCGTGGATCGGCCGCAGCCGCTCGTTCGCGTCCGTGGTCACCACGACGCACGACTCCACCGACTCGCCACGACCCTTCCACCGGTCCCACAAAGCCGCGAACGCGAACGGTCGACCGCTCTTCAGGCGAACGTAATAAGGCTGCTTTCCACCTCCCTCAGCCCGCCACTCGAAAAAGCCGTCCGCCACCACGAGACAGCGGCGCTCACGCAGCGCGTCGCGGAACGCCGGCTTGCGATCCAGCGACTCGGCACGTGCGTTGATCAGGCTGGGCCATTCCGAGGGGTCCTTCGCCCAGGCGGGCACGAGCCCCCAGCGCAGCAAGGCGATCTCTCGGGCCCCGTCGGCTGAAGCGCGTCGGACGGTCGCGATCGGTTGAGTGGGCGCGATGTTGAAGCGGGACGGGAGGTCCGACTCCTCGATGCGATCGACGTCGAACAGCTCGGCGATCTCGTTGATCGGTGTCTTGAGCGTGAATCGTCCACACATGGATGAGCATACCTCCGGCCGACCCGATGGTTGCGGGTGCGGGAGTCCGAGCGTCGATTGCCGACCGGTGCGGCCAGAATAGCGCGGATGCCTCCGCTCCGCCTGCACGAGCCCGGACCAGGAGCTGAACCATGCGTATCGCACTAGCCCAACAGCACGCGAGCCCCGATCGTGACGCTAACCTCGAGCGTGCCCTGCGCAACATGGAACACGCACGCGAGCGTGAGGCGGAGCTCGTCGTCTTCCCGGAGCTCGCGATCGATCGCTTTTTCCCTCAACGGAAGGATGACCGGACGGCGGCCGATCTGGCAGAACCGATCCCCGGTCCGCTGAGCGACCGAATCGCCGCCAAAGCGCGCGAGCTGGGGCTCGTCACCGTGTTCAACATGTACGAATCCGATGCGGGGGGACACTGCTTCGACAGCTCCCCACTGTACGAGGCGGATGGGACGCTGCTGGGCGTGACTCGAATGGTCCACATCACCGATTACGATTGGTTCCACGAAAGGTGTTACTACCATCCGGGAGACCGCGGGGCGCCAGTGTACGACACGAGCGTTGGCAGGGTAGGCGTCGCGATCTGCTACGATCGACACTATCCGGAATACATGCGGGCCCTTGGCGTGGCCGGCGCCGACCTGGTTGTGATTCCACAGGCCGGGGCGATCGGTGAGTGGCCGGAGGGTCTCTTCGAAGCCGAGGTGCGAGTTGCCGCCTTCCAGAACGGCTACTTCGCGGCACTCTGCAACCGGGTGGGTGAGGAGGAGCACGTGACGTTCGCTGGCGAGTCCTTCGTGGCGGACCCGGAAGGCCGGGTGCTCGCTCGCGGTGCGACGCTGGAGGACGACCTCGTGATCCAGGATCTCGATCTCGCCGACTGCGCGGATTCGACGGCGCGCCGGCTATTCTGGGAGGATCGACGACCGGAGCTGTATGGCCGCTGGCTGGATTGATCGCGTGCGAACTCTTCTCCTGCTCGCGCTGGCGGTGCTGCTGGCACTGGTGGCCCTGAGGTTGTTCTTGCCTCGACTGGTGCCACGCTTCGTCTTCTTTCCCGAGCCGCTACGGCCTCAGGAGAGCGAGCCACGGTACTGGGGACATCCCGAGGCTACCGAGCTTCGGTTCCCGGCCGACGACGGCGTTCTGCTCCACGGGTGGTGGTTCCCTGCGTCAACGGAGACGAGCCACTGCGGTACCGCGATTTACCTGCACGGGAATGCCGGTCACATCGGTGACCGTGGGCCGGTGGCGTCTGGATTGGCCGGGCTCGGGTTGGACGTGCTGTTGCCAGACTACCGGGGATACGGGCTGAGCGAGGGAAAACCGAGCGAAGAAGGGCTGTACCGCGACGCACTGGGCGCGTACAGCTTCGTGACCGAGGAGCGTGGCGCCACGCCGGACCGAATCCTGTTGATAGGAAACTCGCTCGGGGCCGCCGTCGCAACCGATCTGGCGGTGCGACGACCGGTGGGCGGTGTGGTGCTTCTGGGCGTGTTCACGAGCACCCTGTCTGTGGCCAGACGCTCCTATCCCTGGATGCCCGACTGGGTGTTCCAGTGGGACACGCCACAGTTCGATGTGCTGTCGCGCCTGGATCGGCTCGAGGCACCGCTACTGGTCGTGGCCGGCCGCGAGGACCGCGTCATATCTCCGGAGGAGGGGCGTACCGTATTCGAAGCGGCCCTCGAGCCGAAGGCCTGGGTCGAGATTCCGAACGCCGGGCACAACGATCTATTCGCGCGGGAGGAGCTGTGGCAGGTGCTGCATCAGTTCTCGCACGAGGTTCTGGCGTGCAGGGAACGGGAGTCGAGGGATTGAGTGCAGCCGGTCGCGCCCACCTATGTCCGGTCCGTCACCGGCCAGCGGCGTGCCTGGGCGTGTGTGCGGCGGTGATCGTCGCAGCTGGCTGTGGCAAGCGCGCGGCCGATACCTGGAGCGGCACACCCTGGCCTTCCGGTGCGGTTGAGGGGTAAACTGTTGCAATCTGCGTCACTGTTGTTCCGCGCCACCCGAAGCGGTGCGAATTGAAGAGCACGGGGGGAGGTGAGATGGCCACCAGGGAACTGAGCAGGGAGTTCGCTGCCGACCACCGCCGCATGACGAGAGGGCTGTACGACCTGCGAGCCGCTCTCGAGCGTGACGATGTGGTGGCGGCTGCCGAGATTGCCAAAGAACTGGACCGAATCGCGGGATCCCACACGGAGTTCGAGGAGAAGGTGCTGTATCCGGCTCTGGTGGAGCCACTCGGAGAGGACTTCGTCAAGCGGCTCTACTCGGAGCACGAAGAAGGCCAGGCGGCCGTCAGAAGCCTGCTAGACCTTGGCTCCGAAGGTCTTTCCGAGGCCGACAAGGAGCGCATTCTCGAGCAGGTCGACACGGCGATCAAACACGCCTTGAGCTGTGGAACGCTGCTCAGCCGGGTCAGCGGCCTGACGTCCGACAAGGCGCAGGACATGCTGGCCGCCCTGCGAGAAGCGCGAGAGCGGGGCCGGCGCTGGACCGAGCTCGGGCCTCGCTGAGCACAGGGCAGCGGCGGAGCCTCCCCCCCTCCGCCGCCGCTCCAGGCTGCCAACACCGCCAGCGCCTCGCATGTGCCGTCTGTACGGCTTCCGGGCGAACCAGCCAACCAAGGTCGAGTGTAGCCTCGTCTACGCCCAGAACGCCCTCATGCGTCAGAGTGCGGCCGATCTACGCGGCAAGGCTCATCCCGACGGATGGGGCATCGCCTACTATGCGAACGGGGCGCCGATCGCCGAGCGGCGAGCCACGCCCGCCTTCCAGGATCTTCACTTCAGCGCTACAGCCGAGCGCGTCTACGCCCGTTCCGTGATTGCCCACGTCCGACAGGCGACGGTCGGCGAACGGACGATCGAGAACGCGCAGCCTTTTGCGCACGGGCGCTGGACGTTCGCCCACAACGGAACGGTGCGTGGCTTCGAGCAGGTGGAGCGCGTGTTGGCGTCCGAGACAACACCCGAGCTGTGGAGACTTCGGCGCGGTTCAACCGACAGCGAAGCCGTTTTCTATTGGCTGCTTACACGGCTGCAGGAGTCGGGCCTGGACCTCGTCCGGGGGGACCCCGATCCGCGGAAGATGGCAGCGGTCATCGGGGAGTCGATTCGGGTGCTGGACGGAATGTCCGCGCGGGCCGATCCGACGAAGCCGGCGCGTATCAGCTTCCTCCTGACCGATGGTGCCCTCCTGCTCGCCGCGCGCTGGCGAAATCCGCTCTACCGGGTGAACCGCGAGGGGGTGCACGACTGCGAGATCTGCAGCATCCCGCACATCGAACACGACGAAACGGTGGTCTACCGGGCGCTTGTCGTCGCGTCGGAGCCGATCACATCGGAGCTGTGGGAGGAAGTGCCGGAAGGCAGCGTACTGGCCGTGAGATCGGACTTCCACTGCGACCTCGTGCCTGTTTGAGGATCGACCGCTAAATGCGCCCGGGTCCCCACCATCTCGGCCAGCCGCGCCGGCATCTCGCGGCTCACAGCTTCCGCGGCGCCCTCCCAGCTCTCGCAGAGCGCGATCACATCGATGCCGTGCGGAGTCGGAAGCGAGCTCGGATTGAGAAAGATCCAGCGTCCCTGGCCCGTCGCGGGATCGAACATCTCGTCGCGGAAGTGGTCGATCAGCTCGGGGAATCCGATCCGTTCCAGCCCTGGGGCGCTGCACTCCCTAAATGCGTAGGGCCGCGTCTGCCAATCTCCGAACAGGCGGTTCATGAGGGTCATCGGCAGGGAGGTTCCACCCCAGCGCCCGTTGCACTCGACGAACTCAACCCGACACGCGTCGAGATCCTCACCGACCAGAATCAGGTCGAACGAGCAACGGCCAACATACCCCAGCCGCTGGAACAGCTTTCCGATCAGCCACGCCCGGTCCGCGAGCTCGACCGTGATTTCGTCGGGAAGAGAGGCGGGCAGGTTCCCGACGAAAAAGCCCTGTGGCCCCTCCAAAATCTGCTCGAACACCCCCTCGACCACGGGCGGCCCCAACGCCATCGGCGGGATCCACAGCTGAACAGAGGGAGTGTGCAGCACGTCCGTCTCCCAGCAGCCCACGAGAAGCCGGCTCTGCCCGAACCACTTCAGGTCGTTCAGCCCCGCCTCCAGGGAGTCCTGGATCGCGGTCAGGGACAGGTGCCGGAAGACATCTGATTCCAGCACGAGGTTGCCAGCACCCCCCGCCGAATCCGGGACCTTCACCACGATCCTACGGGAGGAACCGGACAGTCGACGGACGATGGTGGCCAGCGTGGCGTGGTCGGACGCCCACTCGGTGTGGGGAATCGCATCATCTCCGAACAACCGCCCGACAACGTCCGTGAACCACAGCTTGTGGTTCACGCGCCGGGAGAGGACGGGCGGCGGAGCGATCACGTGGAGCGGGCGTCGAGTCGATCGATGGAGCAGCCAGGCGACGGCCCACACCAGATCCGTGCCCATGTGCGGGTGCACGTACCGGAGACCGTCGTGGCGCATGGCTTCCTGGAGCTTCGACCGGACCAGCCGCTCCTTCCAGCAGGCGGCTGCGACGCCGAGGTCACGCGACGACTCCGGCCGCAGCACGGTGACGCTTCCCAGTCCCAGCCGACCGCAGTATTCCTCGTATCCATCGGCACGGGAGGCGCAGCTCACCAGGCAATCGCCGTCGCCCGCCCGAACTCGCGCCCGGTCCCCGAGAAAACGGATGTCGTAGAAACGGTCCAGCAGCGCGATCGCGCTCATGTCGTCCAGGTGGAGGGTGGGTGCGTCTTCGAGGCGGTCGGAAAGCAGGGGACGGAAGCGCCCTGGGGCGGCCAGCTCGGGCTGCTCACGGAGCAGACGGTCGGCCAACCTCTCGGCACGCTCGACATCAGCCGGTGCCAGCCGAGGCACGTGGTGCGCGATGACAGGAATCCTGCTCATCGATGCAGTCCGACTGGTTGACGATCCCAGGATAGGCCCAGGATCCAGGTCCCCTTCCGGTCCCCCACATAAACTAGTCGGCCCCCCGGCGGGCGGACACCGAGCGCGGAGTAAAGATTGCCTTCATGGCATTGATGATGGGGTCCGGCGGCGCCGCAGTCCGCCCCGGCGTCGCACTGCTCCTGTCTCTCGCGGCCGGAGCCGGGGTGCTGGCCTGGGAAGCGAGACGCCCGGCACCCGGTATCGCTAGCGCCGCCTGATCAGCTCTCAGTCGCTTGGCCGAGCAACCACGCCACGGCCGACTCGACATTCTCAACCTCGACCGTCGGGGTGAGGTCCGCCGGGCACGGCTCCCGCTTTCGGTTCACCCACACGACGCGGATCCCGAGATCGACGGCCGTGCGGACGTCGTGAAACAGACTCTGTGCCACGTGGACGAGCCGCCGGCGATCTCCCTGGACCGCTTCGACTGCCTGCTCGAAATGGGCAGGAGCGGGCTTGTAGCTTTGCAGGTTCTCCGCCGTGACGCGCAGGTCGATCGAGACCGCCAGGTGCAACAGCGTGCCGGCCAGGAGGTCATTGTCGATGTTGGACAAGATACCCAGGCGACACCCCGACTCGGCCAGTCTCCGAAGAGCGGGTATGACGTCTGGAAACACGCGCCAGTCGGGAAGGCTGCGAGCCACGAAGTCTTCGTCGCCCTGAGGCACCCGCCATCCAAAGCCGTCCGCCACGTAGCTCGCCGTCTCGGCAAGGAGCTGACGATACCGCCGGTACTCGCTCGTCTTGAGCGCGTTCTGCGCCCCGTGAAACGCCTCGAGCAACTCGTCGTCCGCCACCGCGGCCGACTCGGGGATCGTGGTTCGGAACGCCTCGAGAATCCCCGCTTCCCAGTCGACCAGAGTGCCGTAGCAGTCGAAGGTGACCAGATCGGTCATGATGGCTCGGAAGCCGCCTCAGGCGACCGGACCTCCACCACTCCGGCCGAGCCGAGCGCGTCCGGGTCGGAGTCCAACGGCCCGTTGGGTCCGCCGGCCCGAGCCTTGGCGCTCCACGCCTCCAACTGAACCTGGACGAGAGCCGTCACATCCAGGTCCTTACGTTCCGGGTGGAGGTAGTCGACGCCTGCTGTCCGGCCCGGGAAGTAGCGCTTCACCATCCGCTCGAACACGGCGTGAATCTCTTCCTCGTCCTCGAGCAGCCACCCTCGTCCGAAGCACACGGCGCTCCGGTAGTTCATCGAGTGATCGAGCGCAGTCCTCGAGTAGACGAGCCCGTCCAGAAGCGTGACACCGACACTTACGGGCGCGCCGGCCACAAGGTGACGCATCAAACGTCCTTTCACCGACCCGTGCACGTACAGGCGGCCGTGCGGCAGCGTTGGATCGTCCGCGGAGTCCGTCCGCCACTCGCCGGGCTCGTAGTGGTAGGACATCGGAATCACGTAGGGCTGCTGATTCACGACAAAGGCAACGTGTGCGACGAGTCCCCTCGCGAGGATGTCGGGAACCTGATCCGCAACCGACCGGGTCGGGTAACTGCGCAGCCGCGCACGCTCGTCGTGGGCTGATGCGTCGGGGGCTGACGGCATATGAGCCTCCGCTGGGCTGGAGCGTTCTTCTGCCACCGGGTATATACAGGCCCGATGCCGGGCGCAGACCGCGAGACGGTTTGCCCGTCCTGCCAGCCACACGCCGATGTCGTGGCTCGGGGAATCGCGGAAGCCAACCTATGGAGAAACGAGACGGCGTGAAACAGCGAAATCTGTTCGCAGGAGGGATGCTCGATCGTGCCCCGAAGCGCCGTATGGATGAACAGTGGCTGGCTGCTCGATTCACCGATCCGCGAAGCCGAATCGTACCCGTCCGGGAGACGAAGAGCTTGCTGACGGGGGGCGAGGATCCCCGCCCGGTCTGGCTGCCGGGCGGCCATCCCGACCTGGAACCGGAGCCCGCGACGGGGCCCGTGTTCCTGGGCACTCTGGAGGATACCGCATATTTCGCCGTCGAGGTGACCGCGGACGTGCCGGCTCATGGCGAGTTCCGGGATCTCCGCCGGGTGGGGGCGCTGCTGGACCCGGCGGACGGGTCGGTGCTCGCTTACGCCCGTGGAATGATCTACTGGCATGTGCGGCATCGGTTCTGCGGCCTGTGCGGAAATCCGACGCAGAGTTTGCAGGGCGGCCACGTCCGTCGCTGCCGGAATGCCGACTGCGGTGCGTCGCATTTCCCTCGTACCGATCCGGCGATCATCGTTCTGGTCACTGACAACGACCGGTGCCTTCTCACGCGCCAGGAGGCGTGGCCGGATGGGTACTATTCCGCCCTCGCCGGTTTCGTGGAGCCGGGCGAGAGTGTCGGCGAGGCGGTGGCACGGGAGGTGGCCGAAGAGACGGGCATCGAGATCGAGAGCGTTCGCTACCATTCCTCGCAGCCATGGCCGTTCCCCTCCTCACTCATGCTCGGGTTTACGGCTATGTATCGAGGAGGAGCCCTGCAGGTGGATCGCGATGAGTTGGAGGACGCGCGCTGGTACGGACGAGAGGAGCTGCGCAGACTCACGGCGGCCGGGGAGATACGGCTGCCGCCCCGGGCATCGATCGCGCGTCGAATGATCGACGAATGGCTGAACGCATGAACGAGGCATGTACGTAGCATGAACGACGCGTTGAGGCAGCGACGAACGATCGCTGCCCCCATCTGCCTGGCGGGTCTGACCGGATGGCTCGTCCTCGGGTACGGGCACGCCTTCGCCTGCGCCCGACTCGCTGATCAGTCGGGGTCGAGCAACGAGGGGATCGCCTCGGCGGCGCCGGCCCTCAGACTCACCGTCGCGAGCCCGCTGAGCGGCGTGGGTTCTGGGTTCACCTCGATCACGCTTCCTCCGCCGGAGCGGGCCACGGCCGGAAGGCTCGCCGCTGGTTGAACCACCGCACTCGTTCCGATCACCAGACAGGCGTCCGCGCGCTCGGCCAACCGGAACGCTTCGCCGAGGACATTCGACGGAAGCGCCTCCCCGAACCAGACCACATCCGGTCTGACCAGCGTGCCGCACGTCCGGCAGACAGGCAGCGAGTCGGTGTCCTTCGCGTCGATCCGGTTCCGGTGCGCGTAACGCTCCGGGCATGCCGTGCAGCGGACACGGAACAGGGACCCGTGCAGCTCGAGCGGCGAGGCGGGATCTGCGTGGTCTGGAGAGGCGGGGCCCGGGCTGCCGGCCGACGGGACCGCAGCCGAAGATGCCCCATCCGACGTCACCTCTTCCGCGGTGAGCTCTTCCGCCGCCAGAGAGTGCAGTCCATCCACGTTCTGGGTCACGATGCGGACGCCCTGCCGACGCCGAGCCCAGCGGGCGAGCGCGTAATATGCCGGATTGGGATGGCACGCAGCGACCCTCGCTCGCCGCCAGCCGTACCACTCCCACACCAATCGAGGATCCCGCGCGAACGCCTGGGGCGTCGCGAGCTCCTCCGGACGGTGGCGCTTCCACAGCCCCCGTGGTCCCCGAAAGGTGGGCACGCCCGAATCGGCGCTGACGCCGGCGCCGGTCACCACCAGCACCTCGGGTGCCGCCGCCAACAGCCTCCGGGCGCTCTCAAGTTCGCTGCTTTCCATCACCTTCGTCCATGCCCCAGCCACAGCGTGCTCCCGATCACGAGGACCGCGCCCGCGACTCTCAACGCGCCCGGAAACTCCGCGAAGAAGACGGCGCCCAGCAGGGCCGCGAACACGATCTGCACGTAACCGACCGCCATCGCACGACCGGCGGGCTCGGCGGCCAATCCCTTCGTCAGGTAAACCTGGGCAATGTGGGTCGTCACTCCGACGCCCACGAGCCCGGCCCATTCTGCGCCCGTGGGCCACAGCATTCCCGGGCCGGCGATCGGCAGGGATCCGAGCACGACGATGACAGAAAAGTAGTGCACGATGACCAGGGGATGCTCCGTCCTTCCAAGCCGCCGGACGGTGACGTAGGCCGCAGCGCTAAGGACAGCGCCGGCCAGAGCAACCGTGACCGCGACCGGGTTGAGTGGGACCGCAGCAGCCTCGAACAGAAAGCCGGGTCTGGCGATCAGGACGACCCCGATCAGACTGATGAGGACAGCCACGGCCTCCCGCGCCCCGATCGGCTCGGCAAGCACGACGGCGGCGATGAGCGCTGTGAACACCGGGTTCGTGTACTGGATCACCGTGGCATCGGCGAGCGGGAGGTGAACCACGGCGTAGAAAAAGCAGCTCAGCGCGCCAAAGCCGAACAAGCCACGCAGCACGAGCAGCCGACGTTTGCCCGGCGAGCCACGCGCCGAGACACGAGCGCGCCTGAGCGCCGCGTAACTGAGCACGACCGTGACGATACCTCGCCACAGCACGATCTCCTGGCTGGGCAATCGCTGCCCCACGGCCTTCACCAGGAGACTCATGAGGCTGAAGAAGAACGCGGCCCCGACCATGAACCGGAGGCCGGGGGCGAACCGGATCATCAAGTCGGCAGGCCGTGGTCCGCGACGTGCTCCATCGCTTCCGCGAAACGCTCCAGCTCTTCGAGCGTCGTATACACGCTGGGCGAGATCCTCAAACCACGGAACTCGTCATGCGTGATCGGCGTCGTGATGATGCGATGCTCCTGCCACAGCCAGTCGTTGAGCGCGCCCGGCTCGATCCCATCGATCTCCACCGTGGCGATCCCGCATGCGAATCCCGGCTCGAGGCTCGTGTGCAACCGTACCCGGTCGTGCTGCAGCAGCCTGCGCGCCCAGTAATCCCGCAGGTAGATGAGCCGCGCCTCTTTTCGCTTGCCGCCGATCAGCTGGTGAAACGTGAGCGCTTCGGCGATCGCCAGGAAATTGGCGGCCGGGTGGGTCCCGATCTCCTCGTACTTGCGGATGTCCTCCCGCATCTCCCAGGGGGCGGCCATGAGCGGCCACACGTCGGGAATCTTTTCGCCCCTTACGTACAGAAGACCGGTACCGTGCGGAGCGAACAACCACTTGTGCAGACTCACGGAGTAGTTGTCGCACTCCAAGTCCGAGATCTTGAAATCGAAGTGGGCCAGGGCGTGTGCGCCGTCGACGATCACCGGGATCCCCCGCCGCCGGGCCATCTCCACCACGCGCCGCACGGGCAGAATCTGACCGGTGAGGTTGATCATGTGGCACATGAGGATCAGCCGCGTGTTCGGCCCGATATTCTCCTCGAACAGGCGCACGATCTCGTCGTCGTCCTCAGCCGGCACGGGGATCGAGAACTCGCGCAGGACCAGTCCCTCCCTCGCTTCGCGCTGCTTGAAGGTGGTGATCATGCGCGGGTAATCCTGATTGGTGGTCAGGATCTCGTCGCCTGGCGTCAGGTCGTAACCGAACTGACAGATCTGGAGGCTCTCGGACGCGTTTCGCGTGATCGCGACCTCCTCCGGGTCGACACCCCACTCGCGCGCGATACGCTGTCGCACTGCCTCGCGCTGTGGCTCCAGAATGCGCCACATCGTATAGGTCGGCGCCTTGTTGGAGTAATCGAGGTGCCGCTTCATCGCCTCCTGCACGTAGGCGGGAGAAGGGCTGACCCCCCCGTTGTTCAGGTTGATCAGACTGCGGTCGACCGTGAACGCGCGCGCGATCTCCTCCCAGAACCCCTCTTGCCTGGCGATCTGCTCCGGTGTGCCCGGTGTGGCAGCGAGGCCGGTGGCGGTTTCGAGCAGGCGCTCCCAGCGGATGGGGTGTACCGGAAGAAGAGCCGTCGCGCCCGCCGCGGCGGCGGGCATGCCGATGGCGCCCAGGAAACGTCGACGTGTGTACATCGGTCCCTCCTTGCTCACCCGCTTCGGGGCGTGTCACCTGCTTCGTACCGACACCGTCTTCACGTTCACGAATTCGCGTATCCCGTGTTGGCCCAGCTCGCGTCCGAAGCCAGACTCCTTCACACCGCCGAACGGGAGCCGCGGGTCGGAGGCGACCATCGTGTTGATGAACACGGAGCCCGCCTCCAGCTCGTCCACGAAGCGTTGCTGCTCTTCTTCGTCGCTCGTCCAGGCGGCAGCCCCCAGTCCGAACGCCGTATCGTTTGCCCGCTCGATCGCTTCGTCGAGGTTGCGCACGCGGAACAGTGCCGCTACCGGGCCGAACAGCTCCTCGCGGGACGCCGGGCAGTCGCGAGGAACGTCAGCCAGGACCGTGGGAGGGTAATGCCAACCGGGACCATCGAGCCTCCGTCCCCCGGTCAGCACGCGCGCCCCGGCGGCCACCGATTCTTCGACCTGACGCTCGAGTTCAATCAGGATCGCCTCCTTGGCCAACGGCCCGACGTCCACCGTCTCGTCGGTCGGATCCCCGACACGGAGGCCTTCCATCCGATCCACGAAACGCGCTTCGAACTCGTCGGCCACCGCCTCCGCCACGAGAAAGCGTTTGGCGGCGATGCAACTCTGTCCGCTGTTCTGGATGCGAGCGTCGACCGCTGTACCGACCGCCACCTCGAGATCCGCGCTCGGCATCACGATGAATGGGTCGCTTCCCCCCAGCTCGAGCACGGTGTGCTTGATGTGACTGCCCGCCGCCGCGGCGACCGCTCGGCCGGCCTGCACGCTTCCGGTCAGGCTGGCAGCCCGCACCCGAGGGTCGCCGAGCAATGTCGACACCTGGTCGGTGCCCGCGAACAGGTTCTGAAAAACCCCCGCCGGGAAACCCGCGCGCCCAAAGATCTCTTCCATCGCCAGCGCGCAACGCGGAACGTTCGGGGCGTGCTTCAACAGCACCACGTTGCCGGCCATTAGCGCCGGGGCGGCGAAGCGAAAGACCTGCCAGAATGGGAAGTTCCACGGCATGATCGCCAGTACGGGCCCCAGGGACTCATATCGGACCCAGCTCCTGTCCGTTCCTGTGTCGACCGGCTCGTCTGCGAGGTAGTCTGCACCGAACGCCGCGTAGTGTTCGCACACCCAGGCACACTTCTCGATTTCTGCGACGGCCGCCCGGATAGGCTTCCCCATCTCGGACGTCATCAGGGATGCGAGCGACGCCTTTTGCTCGGAGAGGATCCGCGCCGCCTCACGCAGACGCCGAGCCCGCTCATCGTATGGAAGCTGGCAGTAGCCGTGGTACGCTTCTGCGGCTCGCGTCAGGTAGGCGTCCAGCGCAGTCTCGTCCAGGCTGGCAAACGTCTCGACGATCTCACCCCTCGCCGGGTTGCAGCTGACGAACTCCGGTTCCGAATCCGACCTCATGGGTCCCCGTAGAAACGCCAGGAGGGGGTGAAATCTCGCGCCGGCGGCTCTCCCGTAAGTCGTGCCCGCACCATCTCGATCGGCATGCGGCCACCCTGCAGGATCGCGTCGTGGAACTCGCGATTCGTCATCCGGCCAGAGCCGACCAGCTCTTCGTGCAGCGCCCGGATCTGCAGCCCGCCGAGCATGTAGGCAGCCTGGTAAAGCGGTGAGTAGCTGCCGTTGAACGAGCGGCGAACCTCGGCCGTGGCGTTGGCCCGCTCGTGTCCGACGCGATCCACCAGGAAGTCGATCGCCTCCTGCGGTGTCATCTCACCCAGGTGGAAACCCAGCGAAAAGATGATCCGGGCGGCCCGGTGCATGCGCCAGAACAACATCCCGACGCGGTCTTCGGGCGTCTGCGGGAACCCGAGGTCCCATAAGAGCATCTCCCAGTACAGCGCCCATCCCTCGCTCCAAAACGGGGTGGAGAACAGGCCGCGATGGGCGTTGTAGCGGCTCGTCATGAAGCCCTGCAGGTGGTGGCCCGGAATCAGCTCGTGCTGCACGGTGGCCCGCGAGAAGTGGATGTTGTTCCCGCGCATGCTCATCAGCTTGTCGTCGTGCGGCATCTCTGCGGTGGGGAAGGAGACGCGTATCACCTCTCCACCCAGGAAGAAGGGTGCCACCTTCTGCATCTCCAGCGACATCATCTCGAGCCGCCACACCTCCTTGGCCAGCGGCGGGATCGTCAGTAGTTCGCGTGCTTCGAGAAAATCGACCGCCTCGACCGCCAGCTGGCGCACGAGCTCGTCCTGCTGGCCCGGCTCGACGTGCAGCGTCTTCACGTGCTCGAGCGCGGTCTTCCACTCGTCGCCGAAGCCCAGCCCGCGCGATGCCTCCAGCATGCGGGCCTCGCACCAGGCGAACTCACGCTCGGCGATCGCGATCAGCTCCACGGGCGTGTAGGGGATCATCTCGTGGACGAGGTCGCCGCGCATCCCATCCGCACCGATCGGGTCGCCGACGATGGGCTCATCCTCCCCTTCCTTCCAGCCGATGACCTCCTCCTTCAGGAACGCGAGGTACGCCTCGATCGCGAGATCCGTCTTCTCGTAAGGCTCGACGACCCACCAGGTGAACAGCGGGTCGTAACCGGCATAGTTATCGAACCAGCGCTCGAGTGTGGCGCGCAGGATCTCCAGCGTCCGCAGCGACCGGAGTGCCACGATGCGCGAGAGGTCGAATTCCGCGTCGCCTGCACTCTCCAGATCGCCTTCGCTCTCCAAAACCTGTTCGAGCTCGCTGCGGGTGTCCGCGATCGTCTCAGTTAGAGCCGCCAGTGAAGCGGCCGCGGACGGCGGATCGACCGGTTCGAAGGCTCGACGCGCTTCCTCCTGCTTGACGATCGCGTCGTAGAAGGGGAGAAACGTCTGCATCTCGGCCGCCAGCCGTTCTTCCCGCTCCAGCAACTCCAGCGCGAACCGCACCTCGTTGGCGAGCAGCACGTGGTCGATCTTGCCTTCGAGACCGAGCGCATCGAAGTCCAGGTCGGCCAGCCGCGCCTGCCACTGACGCTGGAACTCGCGCATGCGCTCGCGCCGGGCGACGGAGTAGTCGACATCCCAGCGCCGCGCGAGGGCCGCCCGATCGATGGTGTAGCGGGCCACCACGTCGCGGAGCTCCGACTCCGGGACCTGGGCACGTGCCGGGGCGGGCAGGAATCCGGCGATCGCCGCCGCCAGCGCCCCGGCCAGCATCCCGGGGGATGTCGCGGTCGAGCCACAGCGTGCCACCGGAGCTACTCCAGCCTCGCCAGTACCGAGCACAGCACCCGGTAGAACTTCGCCACGGAGTCGATATCGACCCGCTCATCCGGAGAGTGGGGGAATTCGATCTGCGGCCCGAACGAGACCATGTCCATCCCCTCGATCTTCTCGCCGATGATCCCGCACTCGAGTCCCGCGTGAACGGCCCCCACTTCTGGCTCGCCGAGAATCTCGGTGTAGACCGCCTTCACGGTCCCCAGCAACGGCGAGCTCACGTCGGGCTGCCAGCCCGGGTAGCCACCCCCCTCGTCCACACCCGCCCCGACCAGAGACGCAGCGGCTCGAATCCGCTGACTGAGAGCGGTCAGCGCCGAGTCGACCGAGCTCCGGCTGCTGAGCAGGATGTCCAGCTCGCCGCCATTTGGCGTGACGACGGCCAGGTTGGTGCTCGTCTCCACCAGTCCGGCGATGTCATAGCTCATCGCCATGACGCCGTGCGGCAGCGCGTTCAGTAGACCCAGCGTCGTTGCCGTGGAGGCTACGTCCATCGCCGAGCTGATCGCGTCGGAAGCCGAGATCTCAAAGCTCAAACCGGGATCGACCGGCTGGCACTCCTTCCCGAGCGCCTCCGCTTCCGCGTCGAGCAGCGCCCCGAGACGCTCCGCCGACCCGCCGTCTGCGAGCACGATGGTCGCCGATGCCTCGCGTGGGATCGCGTTGTGCGCATTCCCGCCCTGGAAAGAGGCCAGGACAAACGATTCCTCCAGCGAACCCGCGTACAGGGCGCGGGCGAGCATCTTGATCGCGTTTCCCCGCTGCAGGTGGATGTCGACCCCGGAGTGCCCACCCCGCAGGCCGGTCACCCGGACCGACAGCGCCGTCGCGCCAGCGGGCACCGTCTCCTCGTTCACCGGCAGGTGGAGGTGTGTGTCGGCGCCCCCCGCACAACCGATCGTGATAACCCCCTCCTCCTCGGAGTCGAGGTTGAGCAGGCGGCGCCCCTTGAGCATGTGGGGCTCGAGGCTCGCCGCCCCGGTGAGGCCCGTCTCCTCGTCCACGGTGAACAGGAGCTCGAGCGGACCGTGGGCCAGGCCGGCGTCCTCGAGAATCGCGAGCATGGTCGCCACGCCGATCCCGTTGTCCGAGCCCAGCGTGGTCCCGCTCGCGGTCAGATAGCCGTTCTCGCGCACCGCCTCGATCGTGCCGGTCGCGAAATCGAACGCGACCCCCGAGTTCTTCTCCTGCACCATGTCGAGGTGGGACTGGAGGATGGTGACGGCGACGGCCTCCCGCCCCGCGGCGCCGGGTTTCCTCACCACCGTGTTGCCGGCCCCATCCACCTCGTACTCGAGGCCATTGCGCTCGGCCACCGCGATTACGTAATCGCGGGCTGGCCCTTCGTCCTTCGAGGGACGCGGAATCGTGAGAATATGGTCGAAATGGGCCCACAGCGGCTGCGGCTCGAGTTCGGACACGAATGTCATCGGATCTCTCCTCCGGGGTGGACGATCTGTGATTTCAGGCGGTTCCACTGGCGCTTTACGACCCATGCGCCCAGCTTCCTGCACGTTATCGTCCGAGGGGAAACTCGTCTACGGAGGAGGCCGGATGAGCGATCAGAAGTTCGAGCCCTATGTATCGGGCAGCACCCACATGGCCGAGCTCACCTTCAAGGCGCTGTTCCTTGGGGTGTTGATGGCGATCGTGCTCGGGGCGGCGAACGCCTACATAGGGATGAAGGCGGGTCTCACCGTTGCGGCGACGTTCCCGGCTGCCGTCGTCGCGATGGCCGCGCTCCGGCCCTTCAAGGGCACCGTCCTGGAGGAGAACATCGCACGCACGACCGCCTCGGTCGGCGAGGCGCTCGTGGCAGGCGCGATCTTCACTCTTCCAGCCTTCATCATCGCCGGCGCGTGGGAGAACCTTCATTACGGCGAGAGCACGCTGATCATGCTGGTCGGCGGACTGCTCGGCGTTCTGTTCGTGATCGTCCTCAGACGCACGTTGGTGGTCGAGGCCGATCTTCCATTCCCCGAATCCGTCGCGGCCGCCGAGATCGTGAAGGCAGGTCAGAGAGGGGAGACGGGCGCCAAGTACGTGTTCGGCGCGATGGGCCTCGCCGGGTTGTGGGAGCTGTTCAAGAATTCCAACGGCATCCACTTCATCGAAGAGCGGACGCAAGCCGTATTCGAGTTCGGTCGCTCGACCATCGAGGTTCTGGGCAGCCGGATCGAGTACGCGGGCGGCATGCTGGTCGCGACGCCTTCCGCCTCACCTGCCCTGATGGGCGTTGGTTTCATCGTCGGGCCACGGGTGGCTGCCGTGCTGTTCAGTGGGGCGGTGATGGGCTGGCTCCTGCTGGTGCCGCTTGCCCTGTTCCTCAACCCCGGTCTGTCGGCGGCCGTAGGCGAAACCGCGTCGCTGGCGGACCTCGCCAACGAGGTGTGGTCGAAGCAGATCCGGCCGCTGGCCGTGGGCACAATGATCGTGGCCGCCTTCTACACGCTGTACAGCCTGAAGAACGCCCTCGTGTCCGGAATCCGGAAGGCGTTTGGCGACATCAGCGTGAAAGGCGAGGAGAAGGTCGCCGACCGTACCGAGATCGATCTGAGTTTCTCGCGGATCATCCCGGCGATCGCCGTGATGGCCGTCGCGACCTTCGTCCTTTACTACTTTTTCACCCGCTCCGTGGGTGGCGCGCTTCTTCTGACCGGTGTCATGGTGGTGCTCGGCTTCCTGTTCGCCGCCGTGGCCGGCTATCTGGTCGGTCTGATCGGTAGCTCGAACAACCCGATCTCCGGCCTCACGCTCAGCGCTCTGCTCATCGCGGCCGTGCTGATGGTGGCGATCGGCGTGGTCAACGTGCAGGGGGTCGCGGGTGTGCTCGGCGTGGCGGGTGTGGTCTGCTGCACCGCCGGTGTCGCGGGCGACATGATGCAGGACCTCAAGGTGGGCCACATCCTGGGTGGCACACCGTGGCGCATGCAGGTAGGCGAGATCGTCGGCGTGATCGTCGCGTCGCTGGTGCTGGCCTTTGCCATCATGGCGCTGCACGAGGCGTACACGATCGGGTCGGCCGAGCTGCCGGCGCCGCAGGCGGGGCTCATGGCGTTGATGGCCCGGGGTATCGTGGGCGGCGAGATGGCCTGGCCGCTCGTGATCGTAGGAATGCTGTTCGCCTTCGGGCTCATTCTGATCAGCGCGCCGTCCCCGATGCTGATCGCGGTCGGCATGTACCTCCCGTTCTACTCCACCGCCGCGATCTTCGTGGGCGGCGTGATCCGCTGGTTCCTCGAGAACCGGCTCGAAGCGAGGAAGACGAGTGAGGACGACAGGACGCGGGCCCGCAACACGGGTGTGTTGCTCTCCTCGGGCTTCATCGCCGGCGAATCGCTGATGGCGGTCGTCCTTGCGTTCCTCTTGGTGGGCGGAGACTTCATCCCGTTCCTGGTGAATCTGAAGGAACGGCTGACGCCGGCCGGGGAGCCGAGCTTCTGGCTGAGCCTCATTGCCTTCCCGGCGATGATCTACCTGCTCGTCGTCTTCCCGATCCGGAAGATGCGGGCGCGCGCAGGAGGATCGCAGTAAAAGCCGCAAGAGAAGAGTTGCGTCACGCGAAGAAACGTCCCTGGGGCGGTCTGCGCGCCGATGCTCGGCAGGCCGCTTCGGGGACGCCAGAGCTGCTGGATTTCACGCCCACCCGGCTGGCGGAGTGGCGCGAAGTTGGTGTGCGCATCGTGGTCGAGCGTCCGCGGCCGACGGCCTCGGGTCTGAAGGGCGTGGGCCAGCAATTCGCCTACCTTATGGCGGCCAGACGCATTCGCCTCGATGACGTCGGTAGCTTTTCCTGGCGCTGCTTCGACGGGAAGACATCGTGTCGTTCAGTGTGTGACGCGATGCGCGAGGAGTTCGGCGACGCGATCGAGCCGGTCGAGGAACGACTGGGCCGCTTTCTTCGCATGCTGCTACAGGAGCGGCTGGTTCGGCTGGACCCGCCAGCTTGACGCCGCTACCGGGTGGCAGCGGCGCGGGGTATATCCCTCCTCGAGCTGACAGACATGCGGGCAACGGCTCACGGCATCTCCCTCCGCGAGCTGGCGGACGGGGTCCGAGGCTCGCTTCGGGAAACGCCCCTGCGCCGTCGCAGAGCTGAAGTTTTTGAGACGGGCACACTGGCCGCCGGGTCGGTGGCCGATCACAAGATGTTAACCGTTAGCAGGCGGTAGCAGCGATGAAGCGACCTCGAGCAACGAAGCAACCCTCAGCGAGGAGACCCTCGCCGCGGTTCTCCCGTGCAGTGCGAGCCGCGGCGTTTCTCGTCGCGGTGTTCGCAGTCGTGCTGCTTCCGGAGCCTGCCTCTGCGCAGCGACCCAGCGACACGCCGAATCCACCCTCTTTCTATGCCATTCAGAACGCACGTGTGGTCCCCGTATCCGGCCCGGTTATCGAGAACGGCACGGTCGTGATCGCGAACGGCCTCATCGAGGCGGTGGGAACCTCCGTGTCGATTCCTCTCGAGGCGTGGGTGATCGACGGGTCGGGTCTCACGGTCTACCCAGGCCTGTTCGACGGAATGTCGACCGTCGGGGTTCGGGCACCGGAGGAGGAAGAGAGAGGGCAGGGTGGGCCCGGGGGTTCGCTCTTCGGCGTACAGAACCAGGAGATCGCCGAGGGCCCGGAGGATCGACCCGCGACGACGCCGTGGACGAACGCGGCCGATCTCCTGGACCCGGAAAACGATGCGATCGAACGGTGGCGAAAGGGCGGTTTCACATCAGCGGTGATCGTGCCCGACGATGGAATCGTCACGGGTCAGGCGGCGATCGTGAACCTGGCGGGCGATGAGCGGGAGATGGTGGTGAAGACACCGGCGGCGCTGCGCATCACAATGGACCCGCCGGGCGGCTTTCGCTCCTTCCCGGGCTCGCTGTTCGGGGTGATCTCGTACGTGAAGCAGCTCTATGCCGATGCGGACCATCAGGCCCGCTTCGCGGCTGCTTACGAAGCGAACCCGACCGGTAGAGAGCGTCCTACCTACGATCGTGCGCTGGAGCCGATCCAGCGCTCGATTCGGGAGAATTGGCCGACCATCCTGCCGGGGGTCGAGAAGCGGGAGATCCGCCGCGCGGCGAAGCTTGGGGCCGACGTCGGCGCGCGCACGGTGGTCGCAGGCGCGCACGATGCGTACGCGATCGCCGATGAGCTGGCGTCCGGCGGAATCGCCGTGCTGGTCAGCCTCGATTGGCCCGAGCGCGGGCGGGACGTGGACCCCGAGTCCGAAGAATCGCTGGAATCCATCGAGCGACGCGCAAACGCGCCGACCACGCCCGCTCGCCTGCACGAGTCGGGCGTCTCGTGGGCATTCTATTCGGCGGGTCTGGCCAGCCCGAGGGAAGTGATCCGAAAGGTAAACACGGCGATCGAGAACGGTTTGCCGCGAGAGGCCGCACTGCGCGCTATGACGCTCGGACCGGCCGAGATCTTCGGTGTGGCGGATCGCATGGGCAGCATCGCGCCGGGCAAGATCGCCAATCTGGTCGTGACCGATGGGGACCTGCTGGACGAGGACACCAAGGTCAAGATGGTCTTCGTGGACGGTCGGAGATTCGAAGAACCCGAGACCGCGCGCCCGAGCGAGCCGCCGGCGGCCGACGTGAGTGGTCGCTGGCTGCTCACTATCCCCACGCCGCAGCGAACCCAGGAAGTGAGGGCCGATCTAGAAATGGCCGAGGACGGCACGCTGTCGGGCACGCTGACGAGCGACCGGGGCGAGTCGACGATCACGGAAGGGTGGGTGAGCGGCGATTCCTTCCGTTTCGAAACGAGCGCGACGATGGGTGGAAGGACCTTCGAGGTCACTTACAAGGGAACGATCGAAGGGGACGAGCTCCGCGGGACCGTGTCGTTCGGCGGCCGGTTCTCGACGGACTTCACGGGTGAGCGACCCGGAGGAGGGATCTCATGAGGGCGACGGGCACAATAACGGCGATCGTTACCTCCCTCCTCGGGGTGGGGCTCCTCGTGGCCGGAGCGGCACCCACGAACGCGCAGGAGGCGTCGGTCGTCATCCAGAACGCGATCGTGATGACTGTCACCGGTGGCACGATCGAGAACGGATCCGTGCTGATCCGCGACGGCAAGATCGCTGCGGTAGGCCGGAACGTGGATGTGCCGGCAGGCGCGATCGTAATCGACGCGACCGGTAAGTACGTGATCCCTGGTATCATCGACGCGCACTCGCACCTGGCGGCCGACGCGATCAACGAGGGAAGCGTCGCGGTCTCTTCGATGGTCCGCATCCAGGACGTGATCGATCCGACCGACATCAACATCTATCGGGCGGCGGCTGGTGGCGTGACGATTTCGCATGTTATGCACGGGAGCGCGAATCCGATCGGTGGTCAGAACGCCGTGATCAAGCACCGCTGGGGCGCCGACGCGGATGGGCTGCTGATGAAAGACGTCACGCCCACGATCAAGTTCGCCCTCGGCGAGAACCCGAAGCGCTCCAACTTCGGGGGCATCCCCGGCATTCCGGAGCGGTACCCGACCACGCGCATGGGCGTGATGGACGTGATCAGGATGGCATTTGTCGAGGCGCGGCAGTACCAGGCGGAATGGCAGGAGTACGAGCGTCGCGTCGCGGCGGGTGACCGGAACGCGATCCCGCCGGCCCGCGATCTCAAGCTCGAGCCGCTGGTCGAAGTTCTGGAAGGCCGCCGCATCGTGCACTCTCACTGCTATCGTGCGGACGAGATCCTCCAGCTGATCCGTGTGGCCGAGGAGTTCGACTTCCGGATCGGGGTCTTCCAGCACGTGCTGGAGGGCTACCGGGTGGCCGACGAGATCCGCGATCACGGGGCTATGGCGTCGACGTTCTCCGACTGGTGGGCCTACAAGGTGGAGGCCTACGAGGCGATCCCCCACAATGCGGCGATCATGACCCAGCGCGGCGTCGTGGTATCGATCAACTCCGACAGCCCGGAGGAAGTCCGACACCTCAACCAGGAGGCCGCCAAGACAATGAAGTGGGGCGGTCTGAGTGAAGACGAGGCACTGGCGCTCATCACGCTGAACCCGGCGAAGCAGCTTCGCATTGACGATCGCGTGGGTTCGATCGAGGTCGGCAAGGATGCCGATCTGGTCATCTATGACAACTATCCGCTCAGTTCCTATGCGAAGGTTCGGACGACGTTCGTCGACGGCGAGATGGTGTTCGACGTCGATCGAGACGAGGCGATGCGGGAACAAATCGCGGCTGAGAAGGAGCGGCTGAAAGAACAGCTCGGTGAGGCGGATGACGACAAGGCGGCCGATGAAGGTGACGCGGCCGCGACCGACCCGGGCCGCAACGGCCGGACGGACCGCAAAGGAGGCTCCCGATGAGGCGCGTAGCGAGGGGATCCGTCACTCTGGTCTTCTTCGCGCTCCTGTTCGCGCCGGCGCAGACCGCCGCGCAACAGGGCGGTGAGTACGCGATCATTGGCGCCACGATCCACACCGTGACCGGAGATGTGATCGAGCAGGGCACCGTGCTGATCCGCGGTGGCCGGATCGTCGAGGTGGGGGCCGATGTTTCGTTACCCGCGGGCACCGAGGTGATCGATGCCGCCGGCAAGCACGTGTATCCGGGGATGGTGGATGCCTTCAGCCGACTGGGGCTGACGGAGATCGGCGCCGTCTCAGCTACGAACGACCAGAGCGAGATGGGGCAGTTCAACCCGCACCTGAACGCGCACACGGCCATTCATCCGGCGAGCGAGCATATTCCGGTTGCCCGCGCGAACGGAATCACGCACACGCTCACGGCCCCCGGCAGCGGGGGAGGCGGCTTCTTCGGTGGAGGCGGTGGCAGTGGCGGTATCCCCGGCCAGGCGACGCTACTGCACCTGGATGGCTGGACCGTCGAGGAGATGGAGATCGAGAAATCGGCTGCCATGGTCCTCGCCTGGCCCACGATCCAGACGCGCAGCTTCGACTTCGCAACGTTCAGCATGAAGGAGAGTCCCTACACGGAGGCGAAGGAGAAGTACGACGAGGCGGTGGCAGACCTCGACGAGTGGGTCGTCGCGGCCAAGCACTACAAGCAGGCGATCGATGCAGGGTCGGACCGGGTCGAGCGCGATCTGCAGCTCGAGCACCTCGGGCGAGTCGTCGACGGCAGACTGCCCGTGATCGTGGTGGCCAACGACAAGCGGAGCATCGAGGGTGCGCTCGAATTCACCGAACGCCACGGCTTGCGCATGATCCTGGCGGGCGGTCGAGATGCACGGGATGTGAAGGAAGCACTGGTCGCCCGGGACATCCCGGTGATCCTCGGAGCCGTGCAGCGGTTGCCCTCCGAACGGGACGATCCCTACGACGAGCCGAACACGTTACCGGGCGAGCTGTACGCGGCCGGCGTGAAGATCGCGTTCGCGACCTTCGGCTCCTCGAATTCGCGGACACTCCCGTACGAGGTGGCGAACGCGGTGTCGTTCGGTCTTCCCGAGGAGGCGGCGTTGGAGGCGATCACCCTCAACCCGGCGCAGATCCTCGGGGTAGCGGACAGGCTCGGCTCGATCGAGCCGGGCAAGGTGGCCAACCTGATCGTTACCGACGGCGACCCCCTCGAGATCCAGACGGAGATCGAGCACGTCTTCATCAAAGGCGTGCCCGTCGATCTGGACAACAAGCACCGCCGATTGTGGGAAAAGTATCGTAACCGACCGGAGAAGGAGAAGCCGGTCATCGTGTCTTAGGCTGCGTGCGGCATATCGATCCGGGAGCTGGCGGACGCTGCTGGGCTTGTAGGTGGACAGGAGTCTGAAGCCTTGGAGTTCTGGGTATCGCTGACCGAGATGCTGGTAAACGTGTCGATCCTCGCAGCCGCCGTGGTCGCTGTGTTCAAGCTGCGGGTGTTCAGTCTCCTGAGTCGCCGCTTTCGATCCGAAGTGGAATGCAGCCACTACACCTTGCCGGGTGGCCGCGTCGTCTTCGTCGGCGAGTACACGATTCACAACACCGGTGAGAGACCGATCACGCTGTCGGATGTTCAGGTGCGGCTGGTTGGTGCGACGAAGGCTGGCCCAGTGCTGGCTGCGGACGAGGACGCGGTGCTCGCCGAGCGTACTTACTTCACCTCGGAAGGCGCATACGAAGGCTTGGGGAGGATCGAGGCTGGCGAGCGCTCGATATTCCCGCTCCGCTGCGAGCTGGATGAACTACCAAGCACAACCTATCTGATCGGGAGTTTTCGCTGGCCGTACAAACGAGAGCCCGCCTCCTTCTACGGGTTGTACGTGATGACCGACGGCGGGCTGGCGGCCGAACCCACCTGCGTGCGCTCTCCCCCTCTGCAGGACACGACCGCCTGATGCAGTGGACCGTGTCAGACAGGCAGTCAGGACGTGACTCCCGCGTGCTGCTGAAACCAGTTCAACAGCGCGAGCATCTTCGCGATGTGGTGGCTCGGACGCCGCCGGATCCCGTGCGGCTCCCCGGGAACCCGGATGAGCCGGGTCTCGACCCCAAGCAGCTTGAGCGCTTTGAAGTACTGCTCGGACTCCGACATCGGCGTGCGATAGTCCTCTTCCCCGGTCATGATCATGGTCGGTGTCTTGACGTTCTCGACCACGGAGAGCAGCGAGCGCGACTCGTAGTGCTCGACGTGGTCCCACGGTAGTCCGGGGAACCAGTTGCTCACGGCGACCGGCGCCATGTCGGCCGTGAGCGCAAAGCTGTACCAGTTGATTACGGGGTAGTAGGCAACGGCGGCGCGGAACCGATCGGTTCGCCCCACCATCCACGCGGTGAGTATTCCTCCACCACTCCCACCCGTGACGTACAGCCGGTTCTCGTCGATGTAGCCACGCTCGATCACCGCGTCGACGCCGGAGTTCAGATCGAAGAAGTCATCGCCCGGATAGGCGTGGTGGATGAGATTACCGAACTCCTCGCCGTAGCTCGTGCTGCCCCGCGGATTCACGTACAGCACCACGTAACCCTGGGCTGCCATCATCTGCTTCTCGAGATCGAACCGGTCGCCGTAGTTGGCGAACGGTCCCCCATGGATCTCGATGACAAGTGGGTATTTGCGGCCAGGGTTGAAGCCGGGGGGCTTGATGATCCATCCTTGAATGCGCCGGCCGTCGTGCGAGGAGTTGTACCAGATCTCCTCCACCTCTCCGAGGCTGCGGCCGGCAAACAGGTCGGCATTCACCGCGGTCAGCACCTGCCTGTCGCGACCGGCATGCTTGACCGCGATGTCGGCCGGCACGGTCGGCGTCGTGTGGTTCATGGCGACGCTGCCGTTGTTGGCGACGGTGAAGGATCCGCGACCTCCGTAGGCGCTCCCCCGGCCTCCAAGCTCTTCGGCGACCACTTCGTAACTGCCGTCGAGTCGGAAGAAGGCCAGCTTCGTCGTGCCCTCGTCGTCGAACGTGACGAAGAGACCGCTGCCGTCAGGTGCCCACTTCGGGTTGGAGACGCTCCTATCCAGCTCGTCCGAGACGACCCGTGATCCGCTGCCGTCTCGGTTCATGACGTGCAACCGCGTGAGTTGGTAGCCCTGAAATCGCTCGTCGTAGCCGGTGTAGGCAATCTGACGACCATTCGGCGAGACGACGGGGGCATCGTCGGGGCCCTCGCGAGTCGTGAGCTGCCGCATGCTGCCGTCAAGCACCGAGAACTCGAAGATCTCAGAATCTGTCCATCTCAGCTCGAAGTCCGGCCGTCGGTTGGCGCTTACGACGAGCGACTTGCTGTCAGGCGACCAACTGATGTTGGCCGCACCGAAGCCAAAGCCACCGTGATGATAAGCGCCGCTCGTGATCTGCCGAGGAGTGCCGCCCTCCGCCGGAATGACGAACAGGTGCATGAAGCCATGGGGCAAGTCGCCCAGCTGATCGAATCGGTAGACCAATCGATCGATTACCTGGGCCGGCTCCGCCCACGTGGCTCCGGATGGCGGGGTCGGCATCCCTTCGATCTTCGGAGATGCACTCGGAACGATCTTGCGGAACGCGAGATGTGAGCCATCAGGCGACCAGACAAGTCCCGAAGGCGGCTCGGTGAGATTCGTGATCGCCGCCGTCTGCTCCGTATCCATCCAGCGCATGTAGACCTGCGGCGAGCCGTCACGGTCCGAGATGAACGCGAGGCGTCCCCCATCCGGTGACCACCGTGGCGTGTGATCGCTCTGGTCGCCGGAGGTGAGCGGCCGGTGATCCGACCCGTCGGCTCGAACAATCCAGAGGTTGGAATGACGACGGTCGGTCATGATGTCGGCAAACTGACGAACGTAGACGATCCTTGCGCCATCCGGCGAGATCTGGGGGTCGCTCGCGAACTCCATGTCGAAGACATCGCGCAGGGCAAGCCGATCCGCTTGCCCCGTCATGGGCAGGGTGGTGGCAAGGAGGAGCGCGGCGGCCAGGGGGAACGAACGAACACGCATGGGACAGCCCTCACTGTCTGAATTAGTCGTCGAGGGTGTGCAGGCCGGCATTTTAAGCCACCATCGAACAGCGCGGGTGCGAAGCCGGTTACGGGTTGATCAGCAGCTCCTTGGTCGTGATGGTCATCTCGAACGCGCCGGATTCGAGTATCGTATCCAGCCGCTCCATGTGCCCCTTCATCATCTGCTCTGCCATCGCCCGCTGTGCCTCAGGCATTCTCTCGAGCTGCTCTTCCATTTCGGAAAGGGCCTTGCGGGCCTCCCGGAGGTCGTCCTCCGATACCCCGGCTGCCGCCCCGGTCACGGTGACGAGGAACGGGTGCCACATCCCCTCGACCTCGCGGTAGTCCTGCATGAGCACTTCGAAGGCGAAGGGATTCGTTCCTTCCTCGGTCGTCACCTCGCCCTCCATCTCCATCTTGCGCAGCAGATAGGTATCGGTCCCGATAAAGAAAGTGCCGTCCCGGGGATTGAAGTCGCCCGCCCCCGCGCCTACCGGGCCGAAGTCCACCCCGCTGAAGTCGTCGATATGCAGCGCGTAAACCGTCTCGCCATCTACCTCGTCTTCGCCCTCAAGCCGGGCTCGGCTTGCCAGCTCCGGATACATACGCTGGAAGCTGCTCATGCTAGAGGGGGCGCCCTCGCCCGCGGGCACGAGAATCGTGTAACCGTCAACGACCTGCTTCTCCAACGTGATGGTGGACTCGAAGCCCATCACGTCCTGCACCACCGTGTACCGGTCGATCCCTTCCGTGCTGGCCCGGTAGCGCTCGAGTGACTCGTTGAGGATGTCCTCCGCGCTCTGGGCTTCCGCCGTGCTCGTCGGCAGGGCGACTCCACAGGCGAGAACAAGTGACGATAGCAGAAAGCGCTTGTTCATCGGGGCCTCCAGACTGGTCTTCGATCTCTCGGGACGAGGGGCCGGACCCCTCCAGATCATTCAGGCGACCGGCATCCGCATCCGCATTCGTCAGAGAAGGGCAGCTGCCCTTCATCGCACCTGAACCTGAGCGCCGCGCATGCGACCGGACCCCGGCTGACGTAGCGAACCCCAGGGGCGTCCGGGTCGATGCACTCGCCAATCTGCGTCCGACACGCCTCGATTGGAAAGACAAGCCGCACGCGAAGCTTGTCGGTTTCCGGACCGAGCTCCATCACCTCTTCGCCCGAAGCGGTTCGACCCAGCCAGTCGTAGGCCGAAACGATCACCTCGGTCACCTCTTGCGAGAACTTCTCCGTGAACCCCACATAATCGCGCCCTCCGCACCCGCAGTCGGGCCCGCACTCGCACGAGCTCCCCGTCCCGGTCGGAATCCCAAGTGGAGGGATCTCCGCAGAGGTAGTAACACGCGGCTTCGTCGGCATCCGGCCCGAGAATCCCGAGGGGGGGTGGCAGGTACTCGATCACGGAGTTTTGTGCGTCAATCACCGGGACTACCCAGATCTCGAGCCCACCCGTTTCCGAATCGAGCCTCCGCTTGAGCCAGCCGACCAGCCCAACTGAGGGGAGTGGGATCAAATCGCGCGCGGGATGGGAGACGAAAGCCAGCGCCACCGAATAGGGGCTTAGTCCCTATCCCTCGCGGGTCTCTTCTGCGACAGTCGGAACCTTGGCGAGGGCCTTCTCCACCTCGAAGGCGCGGACCAGGTCGAGCGGGCTGACCCACTGCCCATCGATGAAGGCGAGTGGGGGAGGCTGGCGAAGCTGACGGACGATCTCTGCACGGATCGCCAATCGCGTCTCGACCGTCGCGAGCCGCCCGCGGTAGTTAACGAGGCGGGCGCACTCCGCCGCTCACGAAACGGGCTCGTGAAGGGACTTGCGCGCCATAAAAATCATATTATCATGAGGAAAGCAAGTATTGAGGCTTTGCGGACGCCGGATCTAGAGATCATACGTGTTATCCAAGACCGAGGAATACGCCCTGAGGGCCGTCGTACATCTGGCCCGAGATCGGAGCGATGGGCCCAGCCGCACGACTGAGATCGCCAAAGCCATCGACATTCCCGCCAACTACCTGAGCAAGATCCTCCACCGGCTGGGGAGACATGGTGTCGTGGCGTCGGAGCGCGGACGGTACGGCGGATTTCGACTGGGACGCGAGGCCTCCGAGATCACGCTTGCGGACGTCGTGGCGCCTTTCGGAGCCCTGGAGGAGCGCCAGCGCTGCCTCCTCGGGCGACAGGAATGCTCGGATGAGAATCCGTGCGGTGCGCACGAGCGGTGGAAAGTCGTCCGTCGGGCCACGTCAGAGTTCTTCGTAGAGACAACCATAGCCGACGTGATTCGAGGGATGAAGCACGAAAACAATAAGAAAACGAGCAAAAACCGACGATGAAGGGAAACACAATGCGACGCGCAGGGTGGCCGATCGCGTGCCTCGCGCCGCTCGTATGGCTTGTCGCGGGCTGTGGAGGGGAGCAGGAGGCCGGCCAGCCGGCCACCAGTGCCATCGAGGCAGCTCAGCGAGCCGCGGACCGAGTCACCGATCGCTCGGAGCAGATCGCCCAGCAAGCAGCACAGGTTGAAGAGATCGATGCGGAGCTGGCGGCGAGTGGCGAAGAGGTGTTTCGATCGAGGGGATGCATCGCGTGCCATACGGTGGGCGGAGGTCGCCTCGTTGGTCCCGACCTGTTGGAGGTGACGGATCGCCGCACACCGGGTTGGATCCGAGCGATGATCCTGAACCCAGACTCGATGATCAAGAACGATCCGGACGCTAAGAAGCTGTTCGAGGAATACTTGACGCCGATGTCGAACCAGCAGGTCACGAATGAGCAGGCGGCGGCGATCTACGAGTTCCTGCGCCGCGAAAGCACGGGCGGCTAAGGGCCGAAACCTGTCGAGCTGCACGGTCGAGCGGTACAGGCGATCGAGCGGCATGGAGCAGCGAGTCAAGAGACGGACAACAAGATGGTGGTGGAGAACTTCAAACAGGAGAGCGGAGCTGAATGAACACGAAACGAGCCACACGATGGTCAATTGGTCTGGCTAGTGTGGGCATACTGGCCGTGCTCGGGTACGCGTGCGGCGGCGGTGCCGGTCCGAGCGCGAACGTCGGGTCGGTAGCCCAGGCCAGAGGACTCAGCGAGCAGGACGTGCTGGCAGCAGTGAAAGTCTACCAGCCGACTGGCAAGATGGACGAGTACCTCATGTTCTCGTCCGGCGGTCACTCGGGCCAGGTGCTGGTCATCGGCGTGCCGTCCATGCGGCTGCTCAAGGTGATCGGTGTGTTCACGCCAGAGCCGTGGCAGGGTTATGGGTTCGGCGCTCAGGAGACGCACGCCATCCTCGACGAGGGCTCCATGGCGGGGAACGAGATCCGGTGGGGCGACACGCACCATCCGGCGCTCTCCGAAACTGATGGCGATTACGACGGCCAGTTCCTGTTCATAAACGACAAGGCGAACCCACGCATTGCGGTCATCGATCTGCGCGACTTCGAGACCAAGCAGATCGTGACCGATCCCAACATGGGGACGAACCACGGGGGTACCTTCGTCACACCGAACACCGAATACGTGATCGAAGGAGCCCAGTACTCCATTCCGTTGTGGGAGGAGTACGCCGACGTCGATCAATACGAGGAGCACTATCGAGGCCTGGTGACGCTGTGGAAGTTCGACCGCGAGGCCGGTCGGATCGATGAGGAACAGAGCTTTTCCATCGAGTTGCCCCCCTACTGGCATGACCTGTCGGACGCGGGCAAGGGTCCGTCCTTCGGGTGGGCGTTCCTCAACTCGTTCAATACCGAGATGGCCACCGGTGGCATCGAGGATGGAAATCCGCCCTTCGAGGCGGGCGCCTCGGCCAACGATATGGACTACCTGCACATCATCAACTGGCAAAGGGCAGCGGAGGTCGCTGCAGATCCGGCCAACGTCCGGATGGCGCGCGGCATCAAGGTGATACCGCTGGAGAGTGCGATCGCCGAGGGGCTTCTGTATTTCGCTCCGGAGCCTAAGAGCCCGCACGGCGTCGACGTGACGCCCGACGGCACGAAGATGGTCGTCTCGGGCAAGCTGGATCAACACGCCACGATTTATTCGTTCGAGAAGATCATGGCCGCCATCGACGAGGGGAACTTCTCCGGCACGGACCCCTACGGCATCCCGATCATCGCGCTCGAGGACGCCATCGACGGTCAGCTCGAGCTCGGCCTGGGCCCGCTGCACACCCAGTACGACGACGAGGGAAACGCCTACACGAGCCTCTTCCTCGAGCCGTCGGTGGTGAAGTGGCAGTTGGATCCGCTGCAGGTGCTGGAGAAGATTCCGGCACACTACAACGTGGGCCATATCGCCACGGCCGAAGGCGACACCAAGTCCCCGGACGGCAAGTACATGGTGTCGATGAACAAGTGGGCTCTGGATCGCTTCAACAGCGTCGGTCCACTGCTCCCGCAGAACTTCCAGCTTGTGGACATCGAGTCGAGCCCGATGCAGCTGTTGTACGACATGCCGATCGGGGTGGGTGAGCCGCACTATGCCCAGATTATCAAGGCGGACAAGCTGGAGCCGTTCGAGATTTACCCGGGAATCGGCTTCAACCCGGGCACGATGGCGCTCGACCCGGAGGCGCCCCAGCCGGGCGAGGAGCGGGTCGAGCGGGACGGGAATACAGTCAACGTCTATATGACGGCCGTGCGCAGCCACTTCACGCCGGAGTACATCCGGGTCCGTGAAGGCGACGAGGTCGTGATTCGCATCACGAATATCGAACAGGCTCACGACGCGACGCACGGTCTCGGGATCGCGAAGCACAACATCAACGTGAGCCTCGAGCCCGGTGAAACCCAGGTAATCCGCTTCACCGCCGACGAGCCCGGAGTGTTTCCGTATTACTGCACCGAGTTCTGCTCGGCGCTTCACCTCGAGATGATGGGTTACCTGCTGGTGGAACCGCGTTAGCGGCGGAACCGACTCGAGGGAGTCGAGGATCCAGCAACTGACAGAATCCGGGCGGGGTCGGTTCGGCCCCGCCCGGGTGTTTCCATAGATCCGCACCGCGAAGACGAGTCGATGGACAGAATCAGCGGGTTCTTTCAAGGGCAGCTTTCGAAGTCCAGCCGGATCGCGATTATCGTGGCTGGCCTGATCATGCTGCCGAGTATCTTTCTGCCGGTCTGGTCGATCACCCTGAACGCGCCGCAGTACCCGAATGGTCTGGACGTCGTGGTTTATCCGCACACGGTGGCCGGTCAGCTCACCGAGGTGAACCTCCTGAACCATTACATCGGCATGCACGAGATCTCGGCCGATGAGTTTCCCGAGTTTCGCTTCATCCCGTTCTTCATTCTCCGTTTTGCCGCGTTCGGCCTTCTCGCCGCGCTCATCGGACGCATGGCGATCGCCGCCATCGGATATCTCGACTTCGTCCTCTTCGGCGGGGTGATGCTGTACATCTTCCAGCACTGGCTGCGCGATTTCGGCACGAACCTGTCACCCGATGCGCCGATCAACCTGGAACCGTTCGTCCCTCGCTTCATCGGCACGACGGAAGTGGCTCAGTTCTCGGTCTCGAGCTGGCCGGCGATCGGGGGACTCCTCATGCTAGTGGCCGGCCTCCTCGGCCCCGTGCTGGCGATCCTGGAGTGGCGTCGCTCCCGTGGAGAACCACGCATCCCCGTCGAGTCGGATCCGCAAGCGGGATTGCTGTAATCCGGAGCGAACGAGCCTTTCGAGGATGAACACGGCAGTGCACCGTTCCGCCGTTCTCGCTTCCGCAACGGTCGCGGTCTGTATGGCCGGCTTCGTGCTGCAGCCGCCCGACGCCCGAAGTCAGCAAGCTCAGGAATCGGAGACGCTGATCGTCGGCGCGGGTGAGCGGTTCGCCACTGTCGCGGAAGCCCTCGAGCAAGCCGCAGCAGGCGACACGGTGGTGGTCCGACCGGGCGTGTACCGTGAGCGTTCCACCGTAACAAAGTCGATCGTGCTGCGCGGCGAGGACGGCGCCGTACTCGACGGGGAAGGGGCGGGCGTGGTGCTGACGCTCCTGGCCCCAGCCCACGTCTCGGGGTTCACGATCCGTGGGTCCGGTCGGGATCTGTCGCGTGAGGACGCGGGAATCATGGTGCTCGAGGCGGATGGTGTGGTGATCGAGAACGTGCGCCTCGAGGATGTGTTGTTCGGCATCTACGTCAAGCAGAGCGACAACCCGATCCTCCGTGGCAACGTCATCACCGGCAAGGTGCTTCCTGTGGCCGAGCGCGGAGACGGAATCCGGCTGTGGTATTGTCAGGGTGGCCAGGTCGTGGGCAACCGTCTCGAGCGCACCCGTGATCTCGTGATCTGGTTCTCATCGAATCTGGAGGTCCGACGCAACCTGGTGCAAAACGGACGGTACGGCCTCCACTACATGTACAGCGACCACAACCGGTTCGAGGAGAACGAGTTCCGAGACAATCAGGTCGGGGCTTTTCTCATGTACTCGGCCGACATCCGATTTCGCCGCAACCTGTTCGCCGAGGCGTCCGGGGCCTCGGGCATCGGACTGGGGCTCAAGGACGCGGATGACATCCGCGCCGAGGAGAATGTGTTCGTCGGCAACGCGGTCGGGCTCTCGCTTGACAACGCGCCCACCTCGGCGGGCGTCACGAACCGATTTCGGCGCAATCTGATCGCGTTCAACGACGTCGGGGTTTCGCTCCTGCCCTCCGTCCACTCGAACGTGTTCGAGGAAAACGCGCTCTTTTACAACGTCATACCTGTCGCGGTCAGTGGGGGCGGCGACGCGCTCGCCAACGAGTGGGTGGGCAACCACTGGACCGACTACGCCGGATTCGACGACGATGCGGATCGGGTCGGTGACACGCCCTACAAACACGAGCGAGTGGCGGATCAGCTGTACGCGCGGTATCCGGAGCTGAGGGTATTCGTGCTCAGCCCGGCGGCGGGCGCGCTGGAGCTTCTCGGACGGCTGTTTCCGCTTCTCAAGCCACAGCCGGTCGTGATCGACTCGTCCCCTCGCCTGGCATCGGAGCTGCCAGTGTCGCTCGGTCAGAGGGATCTGGCGCTGACAGTCGAAGATTCGAGCTCACACGAGTTGGAGGCGGCCGTTCAGCGGGCGGGTGCGCTGCCGTTGATCGCCCTGGCTGTCGCCGCGGCCGGGCTGATGGCCCTCGCCGGCCGACGAAGAAGGTGGACGGCGTGATCCGCGCGTCGAGGTTGGCGAAGGCCTTCGGAGCCAACGTCGTACTGGACGGTCTGTCGCTCACGGTGACGGCCGGCGAGCGGGTCGCCCTCCTCGGTCTCAACGGTACCGGCAAGACCACGCTCTTCCGCTGCCTGCTGGGGCAGCTGCCCTATGACGGCGAGTTGCTGATCGACGGGCTGGACGTGCTCAGGGACGGGAGACGGGTCCGTTCCAGGATCGGCTACGTACCTCAGAGACCGCCGCACTTCTACGGCACGCTGGGCGAGCTCGTGGCGTTCTTCGGCGGGCTGCGCGGGCTCGATCTCCACGCCGTCGAGCGGCGCATGGCCGATCTGGATCTGTCTCTGCAGGAAAACGCGGCGAAGTCCGTGAGCGCCCTGTCGGGAGGCATGCTCCAGAAGACGTTGCTCGCGCTCGCCACCGCGGTGGACGTCCCTCTGCTGCTCCTCGATGAGCCGACCGCCAACCTGGACCCGCGGGCACGCCGCGAGTTCGTGCGAGCCCTCGAGCGCGTTTCAACGGACACGACTGTGTTCCTCTCCTCGCATCGACTGGAGGATATTCGCGCCGTGGCGGACCGGCTGCTGCTCCTGCATCGCGGTCGCCTCGTGTTTGACGGAACGATCGACGAACTGGAGGCGAAGGCAGGCGCCGGCTCGACGCTCTGGGTCCGGCTGTCCGACGACGCGCTGGAGCGAGCCGCGACCGTTTTTGCATCCGATCCCCGCGTGGCGGTGCACCGGAACGGGAGCCGAATCGGTCTCGAAGCATCTTCTTCCGAGCTTCCCGGGCTTCTGGCCGAGCTCGGTGATCTGGGCGTCAAGGTGCTGGATCTCCGTACGGAAGCGCCTTCCCTCGAGCGTCTGCTGGCCGGGTTCGTGGACGAGAGCGCACCATGAACGCTCGCACCCGTTTGCGCCTGTTCGTCACCCGAGAGCTGGGCCACGCGCTGCGCGCCCGGTGGTTCCTGGCGTACTCGGCGGTTTTCCTGGTCGGCGGGCTGCTCCTCATCGCACTCGGTGCCCGGGACACGATGCTGGTCGGATATCGGGGCTACGCGCGATCTCTCGCCGGGCTCGTCCACTTCGCGATCCTCTTCGTCCCGCTCATGGCGCTGTTCCCGGCCAGCTCTGCGATCGCTGAGGAGCGCGAGAACGGAACGCTGGAGTACCTTCTCGCGCAACCCGTGACCCGAGGCGAGGTGTTCCTCGGCAAGTGGGCTGGTGTGGCACTGGCGGTCGTGTTGTCGATCACAGTCGGCTACCTGCTGGCGGGGGGATTGGCCGTGCTGCGGGGTGTGCCGACCCGGTTCGTGTGGATCTCCTACGCGTACCTTCTCCTACTGGCGCTCGCGTTCGTTTCCGTGGGACTCGTGCTGTCTACGCTGGCGGAAACGCGCGCACGTGCCATCACGCTCGGCCTGCTCGGCTGGCTCGCCCTGGTGGCGCTCGGCTCTCTGGGGGCCATGGCCGCGTTCGTGCGCTGGGGCATTCCTTCGGTGGCCCTGGTCGGCTGGTCGTTCGTGAACCCGGTGGAGGCCTTCCGGCTCGGACTGGTCGCCCTACTGGATCCGGACCTCGGTCTGTTGGGCCCGCTCGGCGCCTCGCTCGCGGCCCGGCACGGCGCCACCACGATTCTGTGGGGCACGGCCCTCTCCCTGCTGATGTGGACGGCCGTGCCTCTGTTTCTAGGAGCGAGCGGGCTACTGCGGCGACGGGAAGGCGTCTAGCAGGAAGGGCGTCGACTCAGCCGGTTACGCCGCGTCGGCCACGTCAGTCGTTCACCCCACAGTAGTCGATTGCGGCATGAGCGAGGACCTCTGCAGTCCTGTGCACCGAGTCGAGATCGACCCACTCGACCGCTGCATGCGCCCCGGCACCCGACGGACCGAACACCACGGTATCCACACCTGCCGACGCGAGGAACGCCGAGTCCATCCATGGGGACTCTCCGACCAGCGGGGGCGCCTCTCCCAGCACCGTCGCGGCCGCGACCACGACCGACCGGACGACCGGCGCTTCAGGGGTCGTCTCAAAGGGCTCACGGTGGAGGAGAGTGCGAGATGAGATCTTCAGATGCGGATCTTCGGAGCGCAACTCTGTCAATATGTTAGTTATCTCCGTCTCAACTTGATTCTGAGACTCCGGCGGGATGGTACGACGCTCAATTTGGCAGACGCTGTGGGCCGCGTACGTGCTCAGCCCACTCCCACCCTGCAGCGTCGCCGCATGCAGCGAAGGGGGTCCGAGTAGCGGGTGGCCCTCGCGCTCTCGCAGCTCGCGCTCCAGCTCTTCGGTTCGCGTGAGAAACCGACCCATACGCAGGTTCGCGTCGATCCCCTCCTTGAACTTGCTGCCGTGGGCGGCGCGGCCCTCCGTCGTCACCTCGAGCCAGGTGAACCCGCGGTGTGCGATGCACAGCTTAAGCTCGGACGGCTCGGTGACGATCGCCCCGTCCACCGGGCAGCGGTCGATCAGGTCAGCCGTGCCGATGCTCTCGTGCTCCTCGTCCGCCACGCCAGCTACGAGAAGATCTCCGCGCAACACCGTCCCGCTGTCACCTAGTGCCTTCACGGCGGCCAGACAGGCGGCGAGGCTGCCCTTCATGTCGTACGAACCACGGCCATACAGACGTCCGTCCCGTACCTCGGCGGAGAATGGGGCCTCCATGTCCTCCACCCCCACCGTGTCGAGGTGCGCATTGAGCATCAGAGAGCGTCCGCCGCCCGAACCGGGCAACCGTCCGATGACGCTCGGTCGGCCTGCCTGCGGCTCGTGAACCGCTACCTCCAGACCGAGCGCCTCACAAGCACGGGCGACGTGGTCGGCAATCTCGACCTCCCCGGGTGCCGCCGGGACGAGAGACGGGTTCACGGAGTTGATGCGCACGAGGTCCTGCAGCGTGGTGGTCAGATAGTCGCGATCGATCGACAGCGCGTGCTCAGTCATGGCGGAGTCACGGCTCTTCCGGCCGTCGCAGCGACACCTCCGGACGGCGAAGCGGCTCCAGGGCGGCCAATCGCTTGAGATTCTGACGAACCCGACCGCCGAGAAGGACGCACATGCCGAAGAAGACGAGAACGCCGAAGATGTCGAACACCGTTAGCGGAAGACCGAACATGTCGAAGCGCAGGGGTCCGATCAGCAGGGCGGCCGTGTTCAGACCGATGAGCACCACTCGGAACTCGGTCGGACCGATCAATCCGTAACCGAAACTGAATTCGCCGTACACATGCGTCTCGAGGTAGACGTTGATCGACATCACCAAGTAGACGATCACGGCAGCGAGCGCGACGGAAAGCAGCATGTACGGGGACAGACCAAGTCCGAGACCAATGGCGAAGGTCGAGTAGGCATCCGTGAAGTGATCCAGGTAGAAGCCGTATCGTGGCCGCTCTGTCTTCCGCACGCGGGCCAGGGTCCCGTCGAGACTGTCGCCGTACCACTGGACGATCAGACCAGCACTGGCCACCCACAGCCACGCCGGGCCATGAACCGTGAGGATGTAGGCCACGGCAATTCCCGTGGAAGCGACCAGACCGAGGAGCGTCAGGTGGTCCGGAAGCACCCAGCGCGGCAGGGCGGCCGCCATCCGCGGGAGAACGGCTCGCTCGAAGCGAGCGAGAACGAACCTGTACTGGCGCTCGTGCTCTCCAGGCCTGGTCAACGCGGTCCTCCTGCTCGACACGTACCGACTACGCCACCTTCGAAGCGCGCTTCGTCGTCTGCCGGAAGGGAAACCTGCCAGTTATGTTGCCCGTGGAACAGGTCCGCAGGCAACGGGCATGGTGCGACGTGAACCGACGCGATCACTGGGAGCGAGTCCATCAAACAGCCGACCTCACGCAGGTCAGCTGGGTCGAGCCGACCCCGGCGGTGTCGCTCCGACTCATCGAAACCTCGGGGCTCCCGCGAGGCGCGACGATACTCGATGTCGGCGGCGGGATCTCGACGCTCGTCGACCATCTGCTGGCGGCGGGATACGAGATCAGCGTGATCGATGTATCCACGACCGCGCTTCGGGAGTCGCAGCGCCGTCTGGGCCCGGACGCCGAGCGGGTCGAATGGATCGAGGCCGACGTGACCCGCTTCGAGTCCGCTCGTACATGGAACGTGTGGCACGATCGTGCGGTGCTGCACTTTCTCGCCGATGAACAGGATCTGGCCGCCTATCGGCGCGCGCTCCGCCGAGCGATCGATGTCGGAGGCTACGCCGTGATCGCGACCTTCGGACCCGACGGGCCCACGCGCTGCAGCGGGCTGGACGTTCGCCGATACTCCGTCGAGTCGCTGGCCGCGCTGCTCCACGACCACCGAACCCCCGGCGGCGCAGTGCAGCAGTTCCTATACTGTCGTTTCCGCCGCGTGCGGGAGTGACGATGACAGAGAGTAGGCGATGACTGTCAGAAGATCCGGAGAGGTCCCGGCGGAGCCGGTTGCGGCCGGCAAAGGGACGGTTCGCCAGGTTCTGATCGGGCCGGAAGAGGCTCCGCACTTCGCTCTGCGCCGATTCATCATGCAGCCGGGCGGGGGGATGCCGGCGCACACGAACACGGTGGAACACGAACAGTACGTGCTCCGCGGACGCGCTCGCATCGGGATCGGCGAGGAGGTGGTGGAGGTCGGGCAGGGAGACGTCGTGTTCATCCCGGCGGGTACTCCGCACTGGTATCGTGCCGAGGGCGAGGAACCGTTCGAGTT
This sequence comes from Gemmatimonadota bacterium, assembly GCA_039587755.1. GTDB lineage: Bacteria > Gemmatimonadota > Gemmatimonadetes > Palauibacterales > Palauibacteraceae > JBDHBD01. The sequence goes on from JBDHBD010000002.1 coordinate 324,183, forward strand.
CCTCTGTGTGGTCCCCAACCTTCCCGACGAGATCCAGCTGGTCGAGCCGGCATCCTCAGACTCGGCGGCGACCGGGTGAGCGCTGAGAGGGGAGGACAGTACTGAACAAGATCCTGGTGACCGGAGCGCTGGGGCAGATCGGCAGCGAGCTCATTCCGAGCCTGCGAGAGCGATACGGGCGCGACAACGTGGTAGCGTCGGACATTCGAATGCCGCACGCGGGCCGGCCCAGCGAATATGAGCCGTTCGAGTTCGTGGACGTCACGATTCCCCGCACGATCAACGAGGTCGTTCGGCGACACGGAATCGACACCATCTATCACCTGGCCGCCCTCCTGTCGGCCGTGGCCGAGGAGAAGCCGCTCGTCGCTTGGGAGGTGAACATGGGCGGTGTGTTCAACACGCTCGAAGTGGGGCGGGCCAACCGCTGCGCTCTGTTCGTGCCGAGCTCGATCGGAGCGTTCGGCCCGTCGACGCCCAGCGAGAACACGCCGCAGGACACGGTTCAACGCCCAACCACGATGTACGGGATCACCAAGGCGTCGAGCGAACTGTTGTGCGACTACTACTACGAGCGCTTCGGGCTCGACACGCGCGGCGTGCGTTACCCCGGCATCATCTCACACGTCGCCCTACCTGGCGGTGGAACGACCGACTACGCAGTCGAGGTCTACTACGAGGCGATCCGCAACCGCCGCTACACGTGTTTCCTCGGGCCCGATACGCGGCTCGACATGATGTACATGCCCGACGCCGTGAAGGCCGCGATCGATGTGATGGAAGCCGATCCGAATCGGTTGGCTCACCGCAACGCGTTCAATGTTACGGCTATGAACTTCACGCCGGAGGAGGTCGCAGCGGCAATCCGCCAGCACATCCCCCACTTCACGATCGACTACCAGGTCGATCCGGTTCGACAGTCGATCGCCGATTCGTGGCCCGATTCCATCGATGATGGCGCAGCCCGGGACGAGTGGGGGTGGGAGCCCATGTACGATCTGGAGAGCATGACCGAGGACATGCTCTCCAACCTGGAGCGGAAGCTGTCGCGGGAGGAGTGAAAATGAAGCGCATTCGAATATATCAAAAGCGGGCTGGCGCGGTCGCAGCGTGGTTTCTCGCGCTCGGCGTGGTCGGCTGCGCCCCTGAAGAGGCGTTCAGCGATCAGGCCGTCACCACCCAGGTCCTTGTCCGGGCCGTGGCCAAGGATGCGAAGGTGATCGGTGACGGAGTCGGAGGAGCCCGCATCACGCTTCGAAACGTCGAGACAGGTGAGGTTCTCGCCGAGGGCCTGCAAGAGGGAAGCACTGGCAACACGCAGGCCATCATGCGTGACCCGCGTCCGCGCGGGCTGACCGCCTACAGCGCAGACGCCGAAGCGGCGGGCTTCCTGGCTTCCCTGAGTGTGACAGAGCCCACCCGGGTGGAGATCGTCGCCGAGGGCCCTCTCGGTACGCCGCACGCTGTGCAGAGAGCATCCAAGACGATCCTTGTCGTGCCCGGCTACGACCTGGTGGGTGAGGGGATCATCCTCGAGCTCAACGGATTTCGGGTCCAGCTTCTCGCACCAACGCCGGAAGAGAGCCTCGCAGCCGGTGGCACGCTCAACATCCGCACGAAGGTGACGATGATATGCGGCTGTCCGACCGAGCCCGATGGGCTGTGGAATTCGAACGACTACGAGCTGTTCGCGAGGCTGTTGCGCGACGGGGAGATCGTCCAGGAGACACCGCTTTCCTTCTCGGGCGAAACGAGCGTGTTCGAGGGTACGCTACCGCTCGAGTCACCGGGCACGCTCACGCTCGAGGTGTTCGCCATCGACACGGGCAAGGGCAACACTGGTATGGTGCGCCGCGAGCTCACCGTGACGGGCTGAGCTGCGAGAAAGCGAACTGTCGGTTGCAGCCGAAATTGGGTCGCCGGCTGGCGGAGTCTGGAGAGCCGAAAGAGATGAAGACAGGAATGAGATGCGTGTCGTATCCGGCGCTGATGGCCGGGCTGGTGCTGTTCTTCGCGGCCGGCTGTGTCCCGATGTACCGGCCGGCGGGAGGTCCCGCGCCGGGCGCCACATCCGGTACGACGGATGCCGAGCAGGACGGTGAGAACGGCGCGACGAACGAGGACGGGTCCGAGGCCCAGGACAAGGACGGCAAGGACGACGACAAGCCGCCCGAGCCCTGGGAGAAGGCTATCAAGGACACCGAAGCGATCGAAGGCTACTTCACGTTCCACCGCAAGAAGGACGGGTCCCTGCTGCTGGAGATTCCCCTCGATCGCCTGGAGTCGGAGTTCGGTCTCGTCCTGCATCTCAGCCGCGGCGTGGGTGACTTCAACATTCAGCAAGGACTTCCGCTGAGCCGCACGCAGCTCATGAAGCTCCGGCGGGTGGCCGACAAGGTCCACCTGGTTCGACTGAACCCCCGGTTCGTGGCAGACAAGGCCTCGGCGTACGACACGGCCTTGCAGACGAACCTGGGACACTCGGTGATGGCCGCCCTCAAGATCAAGAGCGAGCACGCGAAGACGAAGTCGCTGCTAGTCGACGCCACCGAGTTCCTGCTCTCCGACTACGCGAATCTCTCAAGGTGGCTCTCCGGCTACTTCGGTCGGAAGCCCGTGAGCCTGGCCAAGGACCGGAGCTACGTCGGCCGCGTACAGGGTTTTCCGCGCAACGTCGAGATCGACGCCGAGCTCACGTTTACCGCGAGCGACCCACCCCAGGCGAGCGGAGGGTACGGCGTGGCCGACACCCGCTCCATCCCGGTTGGCGTTCGGTTCTCGATGTTCGAATTGCCCGAGACGACCATGACGCCGCGCTTCGCCGACGACCGGGTCGGGCACTTCCTGACCGCGCGGTGGGATTTCTCACGCGATCGAGAGACGGTCCCTTACCTGCGCTACGTGAACCGGTGGCGCCTAGAGAAGCGGGAGCCCACCGCCGACATGTCGGAGCCCGTCACTCCCATCGTGTATTACGTGGACCGCAGCGTTCCGGCCGCCTACCGCCAGTACGTGAAGGAGGGCATCGAAGCTTGGAACAAGGCTTTTGAGGCCGCGGGCTATCGGAATGCGATCGTCGCCATGGATCCGCCGGAGGACGAGAGCTGGAGCGCCGAGGATCTTCGCTTTTCCACGGTTCGCTGGACGCCGTCCTACAACATGGGCTACGCGATCGGACCCTCTCAGACCGACCCGCGGACCGGCGAGATTCTGAACGCCGACGTGTTGATCTGGGACGGAATCGTCCGCGGCTGGCTGCTCCAGTACCAGAACATCGGACCTGCGGCAGGCAGCCTCGCGCCGGGTGCTGGCAACCTCGCGCCGGGCGAAGCCCGCTCAGCGACCCTAAGGAGTGGTCCAACGCGTGAATTGGGGGAGGGCACGGAGCTCGACCGACTGATTGCGCAGTACAGGGACGGGGTCGTGCTTCGCGAGTCCCTGCCGCCCGACCTGGCGGCGCGGGTCTGTCTGGCCGGAGTTGGCAAGACCCAACAAGCCGCGTTCGCCCGCACGGTGCTGCTTGCGCTCGGCGAGGCGACGTCAGAGGAGGGGCTTCCGGAGGAGTACGTGGGCGACGCGATTCGCGATCTCGTGATGCACGAGATCGGACATACGCTCGGCCTGCGGCACAACTTCAAGGGCTCGTCTGGGATCCCGCACGAGCAGCTCAACGACACGGAGTTCACCCGGCGAAACGGCCTCACGCTGTCGGTGATGGACTACGCGCCGGTGAACATCTCGCCCGATCGTGACCAACAGGGTCACTACTGGAACCCGGAGGTGGGCTCGTACGACGTGTGGGCGATCCGATACGCCTACGAGCCGATGTATGAAGAAGAGAAGACAGCTTCCGCGAGTGACGCTCCGACTGCCAATGAGCGACGGCCGCTCACAGACCCCGAGCAGGAGCTGGAGGCACTTCGAAGGATCGCCGCCCAGGGCGCGGACCCACTCCACACGTACGGGACGGACGAGGACAACTGGCTCGGCTCGTTCGCCATCGACCCGTACACGAACGCTTGGGATCTGGGCTCTGATCCGCTCGCCTATGCTCAAGACCGGGCCGCGATCGTCGCCCGCGTGCAGCCGCGTCTCGAGGAGCGTCTCGTTGAGCAGGGCGAGGGATACCAGCGTCTACGCTCGGCCATGATCTCGCTAATCTTCGAGCGGTATCTGTCGCTGCTGCCGATCACGAAGACGGTCGGCGGGATCGAGTTCGTCCGCGATCACAAGGGCGATCCCTCGGGACGGCCGCCTTTCACTCCGGTATCGGGGGAGCGGCAGCGGGAAGCGGTCGAGTTCCTGGTCGATCAGGCGTTCTCCGAAGGCTCGTTCCCCTTCGATCCGGAGCTCTTGAACAAGCTGGCGCCCAATCGGTTCAACCACTGGGGCATGGGGATTCAGCTTCCGGTGGACTTTCCCGCGCACAGTTATGTGAGCCTGATTCAGCAGGTGCTGCTCGGCGAGCTTCTGGCCCCGCCGCGCCTGTGGCGGCTGATCGACAACGAGACGCGTGTGTCCTCGGGCGATCGGCCGTATCGCGTGAGCGATCTGTTCACCAGCCTGACCGACGCGATCTGGAGCGAGCTGGGCGGGGAAGGGCGCTCCGCGCAGGCTCCGGACTCCTTCCGGCGCAACCTGCAGCGGGCGCATCTGCGCCGTCTGAGCAGCCTGCTGCTCGACGACGGTGGGGCCGGACCTGTCGCGGCACCCGAAGACGCTCGCTCACTGGCTCGTCAGGAGCTGAAGCGTCTGTCGACGCGTATGGGCACACTGCTCCGTGGCCGGAGCCTGGATGCGATGACCCGCGCGCACCTCGAGGAATCGAAGGCACGCATCGACCGCGTGCTGGAGGCGTCGCTCGTGGAGGGCGAGCTCCGACTGCGACGCTAACCGGACGGGCGCGTCGGATGCCACCCGCGTGGCCCCACCCTTGCACCCCTGATGCATGACTCGCGGACGGCCCCGTGCGGAGTGAGAGTGGGGAAACACCCGTCCGATGCGGGGTAACACGGCAGTTGCGCCTCATTTCTCGGCACGAGAACCGGGTGCAACGCCGCCAACACGGTGGGAAGAGTATGCACAGCGATGCGCATTCAGGGACCATCTCGCGGATCTTGGCGGCCAGCCTGCTCACGGTCGCTCTCTCGCCCGCTCCGGCGCTGACTCAGGAGCAGCTCGTTGTGCTGAGCCGTACCGGTTCTCAAGCGACGCTCGTGGATCCCAACACTCAAGAGGTGCTGGTGCGTCTGCCGGCCGGATCCTCGTCGAGCGAGCTCGCTCTCTCACCCGACGGCCGGTTCGCCTACGTGCCGAACCAGAGCGGTCAGACGTCCGTGACGGATCCCGGCACCGTAACGGTCCTCGATCTGGTGGGGCACCGGGTCGAGACGGTCTACCAACCGGAGGGGTACCGGGGGCTGCGCGACGTCACGGTGGGTGCCAACGGACGCCGGATGTGGCTGGCCTCGGAGGCGGACAGCGGAATCGTGGAGCTGGACGCCGCCACGGGCACCGTGCTGATGATGTGGAAGACGGGCGCGGCAAGAAGCCACCGGGTCGTTGTTACGCCGGATCTGCGAAAGCTCTATGTTGCGAACGCCGGCTCCGACTCGGTCACGGTGATCAACCGCCAGACCGTTGTCGCCAAGCGCATTCCTGCCGGCCTGCATCCCGAGGACCTCGACGTGGCGCCGAACGGGCGGGCGATCTGGGTGGCCAACCGGGGCGATCACACGGTAAGCGTCATCCACGCTCGGAAGGACAAGCTGGTCGCGTCGCTACCCAGCGGTGGCCAGGAACCCGTTCGCGTTCGCTTCCGGCCCGACGGCTACGAGGTGTGGGTCGCGAATCACGGGAGCAACAACGTGGCGATCTTCGACCGCTACAAGCAGGAGCTGATTGACACGGTCGAACTGGAAGCAGGGCCGTGGGACATCCTGTTTTCGCCTGATGGTCGACGGGCTTTCGTCAGTGCGCCCGACCGGAATCTCGTGTATGTGATCGACGTCGATACGCGCGAGGTGACCGAGTCCTTCTACGCTGGCCCGAACCCGGCATCCCTCGCGTGGGTGTCGAACGGTCAGCAGTCGAGGGGCCTCAACGCTCGCTAATCGCGGCGACAATACGAGCTCGACTCTTCACCGGGCCGGAAGACCCTCTTCCGGCCCGTGGTGCATCCAGCCAGGGCACCAACCGACGGTCCGTGGTGTTCATACGGCGACACCATGACGCCGCATGCCGAAGACCAGGGACAAAGGCTTGATATGAGATCACGAGGAAGACGCCCGCCTCGCTCTCTGCCGCGCATCTGGGTGTCGGCTTCCGTGCTTCTCGGTCTGACGTTGGCTTGCTCCGACTCGCCGACGGACCCCGGTTCTGGCCTCACCGTGAACATCACGAGCGGGCCCACATCAGGCCGTCAAGGCGACCTCGTGACCTTCACGGCAGAGGTGCGGGATACGGGCGGATCGATCGTACCGGGCGCCGACGTCAGCTGGTCGGTCGAGCCGGCGGGCGCCGGGTTCATCGATTCCGATGGAAGTTTCGTGGGCTACGCGCCTGGCACGGCCACGATCGTGGCCACGGCATCGGGCGCGCGTGACGAGGTATCGATCGCCATCACCGCGCGGGACCTGAACGGCTCTCTTAGCGTGGTCGGCATCGGACCGGTCGAGGATCGCTTCACATCCGACTTGTGGCTGTACGGAGCGTTCGCCTACACGGGGACGTGGGGCACGCGGCAAGTCGGGATTGAGGCCAACCGAGGCGACCGACTGTACGCCTGGGACATCAGCAATCCGAGCGCGCCCGTGGTCACCGACTCGGTGGAAGTCTCCGCGGGCACCGTGAACGACGTGAAGATCCGCAGCGACGGAACGCTGGCCGTGCTCACGCGCGAGGGTTCGTTTCCGAACGGAATCACCCTGCTCGACACAGCGGACCCACTCCATCCGGTTGCCATCTCCCAATTCACCGAGCGACTCGAGCCCGGGGTCCACAACGCCTGGATCGAGGGAGATTTCGTCTACGTGGTGTCGGACGGAACGAACCCGGACGCAGGCAGCGGGCTGAACGTCGTCGACGTATCCGATCCGGCGAACCCCAGCCTGGTCGCCAGCTTCTTCGGCGGAACGCCAGGCTTCCCGCTCGACTTCCTGCATGATGTGTACGTTCGCGACGGTCTCGCCTTTCTGTCGCACTGGGATGTGGGGCTCGTGATTCTGGACGTGGGCGACGGCGTTGCCGGGGGATCGCCTTCGAGTCCGGTCGAAGTGAGCCGAATCCAGACGGCGGGTGGGCAGGTCCACAACGCCTGGTACTGGCCCGCAACGGGCTACGTGTTCGTAGGCGAGGAAGACTTCAATACGCCCGGCATCATGCACGTCGTGGACGCGAGTGATCTGGCGAATCCTAGAGAGGTGGCGACCTACCGGGTGGACGGGTCCACACCGCACAACTTTTGGGTGGACGAGGAACGGGGGATTCTCCTGGTAGGATGGTACACCAAGGGTCTCCACGCGATCGACGTGAGCGGCGAGCTTTTGGGCCAACTCGAGTTGCAGGGCCGCGAGATCGCGTCCCTAGAGTACAACGGATCCGGTCAGTGCTCGAGCGGTGTCGGTACCTGTACGTGGGCACCCCAGCTACACGACGGACTGGTGTGGGTGTCCGATTTGAATTCCGGCCTGTGGGTCCTGGAGCTGGAGGCGGGGTCGGGCGGGTAGTAAGCCCCTACCGGTACGGCCACAAAGGAAAGGTAGGGGCTGCGCTAACGTCGTCGGCTCAGATTCAGATTCCCGGCAGCTGCTTGAACTCCTTCCGCCCGTGAGCGACGCCCGTCCCCACGCCGATCCCGAACAGGATCGCCGTCGGAACGCCAACGATGGGAAGCAGACCCACCAGGGGAAGCGCCGCACCAGCCGCCAACGCTCCGCTCAACTGAGGGACGTAGCGCTTCTGGACCGCGTCCACGTAGCGCAGCCGCTGCTGGACGAATCGCTTCGTCAGGGTGTAGCCCCCGATCGCCGCCACGCCGGTGATGAGGATCCACAAGAACAGGCCGATCATCTCGAACATATGTCGTCTCCTTCCGCGCTCTCGTACGAGCCGCGTCGGCTGCCGGTTTCAGAGTCTAGGCCTGTCGGGTCACGTGCGCCGGGTGTCCGCGTGCTCGACAGTTACTCGCCGATGATCTTGATCAGAACCCGCTTGTCGCGACGACCGTCGAACTCGCCGTAGAAGATCCGCTCCCAGGTGCCGAGGTCGAGTCTTCCGTCTGTGACCGCAACGACCACGTCGCGGCCCATGATCTGCCGCTTGTGGTGCGCGTCCGCGTTGTCCTCGCCGGTCCGGTTGTGATGATACCGCTCGGGGCTCGGATCGAACGGTGCCAGTTCCTCGAGCCAGCGTTTGTAGTCGCGGTGAAGGCCGGGCTCGTTGTCGTTGATGAACACGCTGGCCGTGATGTGCATCGCGTTCACCAGGCAGAGCCCTTCCCGGATTCCGCTCGCCTCCACCTCGGCCTGAACTTCGGGTGTGATGTGAATCAGGTCCATCCGTTCGGGAACGTGGAACGTGAGGTAGTGAGTGTGCGACTTCATCGATTCCTCCGTCTCGCGTTCGGTCGCTCCGGCCACCGCACCCCGCTATCATAGCCCACTATGGCCCACGACGAGAGGCGATCTCAGGCCCGTTCAATAGAAGTCTCCCGACGCGACGGAGCGTGGGGTCGGGCGCTTGGCTACGGGATGGGGTTCGCGGCAGTCGCGGCGGTCGGCCTGCTTCTCGGCTGCACGGAGAGCGATGATATCGGTGGGGTCGAGGCCCTGGAAGCGCTCGACGTCATGGCGGCACGCGCTCCATGGCCCGGGTTCGATCCGTCCGCCGTGCCGGTCGCGCTCTTCGACGACCGCCGCACCTACCTCTTTCGCCACCCGAGCCCGCCGGAGGGCTTCCGTCGCCTCCGGGGGAGAGCGGAAGCGTGGGTCATGGACTCGGTCCACCCGGCCATGCGCGCCAACACGGCCGTCGAGCTCGGCGAAGAGCTGGTCGCGACCGTCTTCGTAGACCCGGGGCGCACCTGGGGGTCGGACGAGCTGGCGCGCCTGCTGGTCCACGAGACGTTCCACGTCTTCCAGCGCCAGAGGCACGCGGAGTGGGCTCCCAACGAGGTAGACCTGTTCATCTATCCCGTCGCCGCTCTCGATCCGCTCCACCTGCGCAGGTTGGAAACGGCCGCGCTCCGGCGGGCCCTGATCGCCCCCGACTCGCTTCGTCGGCTGTGCTGGGCACGCGAGGCGGTAGACATGCGGACTTCTCGCTTTCGAGCGCTTGCGCCCGAGGCCGTCGCATATGAGCGAGGGACGGAGCTGTGGGAGGGACTGGCGCGCTACGTGGAGGGTCGAGCGAGCGAAAACGCAGACGGCCCGACCCTTCCGCCCGAAGGCTTCCCGCCCGAAGACGTGCGAGAGAGAGGGTACGAGATCGGCCGTGCCTTCGCGCACCTGCTGGACGCGATCGCGCCGCAATGGCGAGGGATCTTCGAGAGCGGATCAATCGGCAGTCTGGAGGACGCGCTGGCCGACGCGCTCGCCCCGCATGAGACGGTGGGATGCCGCCTGTCGCCGGACGAGCAGCGACGCGCTCGGGCGGTCGCCGCCGACGATATCGCCGCTCACGTGGCGGAGAACCAGCGCCTTCGCGAGCGCCTCGAGTCGCGGCTGGGTTACAGTCTCGCGATAGAGGCGCCCGACGGAGCGCCGCTGTGGCCTGAGCAGTTCGACCCGCTGAACGTACGGGTGCTGGACACCGGGTCGGTGCTCCACCAACGGTGGATCCGACTCGGCCGTGACGGCGAAAGCGTGGAGGTGCTGGGCCGCGAGGCACTCAGCCGGGCAGCGGGCGAGCACCCGCTGTTCGAAGGCGTGTCGAGTCTCCTCATCACCGGCCTGCGCAACCCGTTTCAGGTCGAGACGCGGGGCGACACGGTGCATGTACGTGGGGACGGCGTGACGGCGATCCTCCTTGCGGCCGAGGTCGAGCAGGACGGTCCGAGGACCGTAGCCCGTCTACGCGCCCCCGAGACACCCGAGTAGTACGAGCTAACTCCCCAACACACGTACGTAGAGGAAGAGCGCCGTCGCCGCGGTCATGCACACGATCCCCACGATCGACCAGAGTCGGAGCAATCGCCCCGGCCGCAGCCGCGGCTCCCCTATCAGGCGGGTGGCACAATAGTGATTGAGCCCGTACAGCATGGGTGCGATCACGAAGCTCGCGACCGCGGCGATCGTTACGAGCAGGACGGGATCGGGAATCAGCACGGTCTCGAGCAGCGCTAGAGCGAGGCTCACCGCCAGGAATCCCCAGTACAACCGCGATCGCCGCGCTCCCTCCCGACCCCCTTGTAGCAGCGTGACGGCTTCTGAGAACGCACGTGGAAAGCCGTCCATCACGCCGTAGGCCGTGGAGAACATCCCGAAGAATGCGGCCAGCAGGAGCAACGGCAGCACCCACGCGCCGAGCGTCTCCGTGTACAGCCGCGCCAGAGCGATCGCGACGTCCGCTCCCTGCGGCACGAGTCCGGCCGGCCTCAGAACTTCGGCACCGAGAGCGACGAAGAACACGGCCAGGACGAGCGACAGCCCGTACCCGAGCTGCATGTCGAGCCTCCCCAGGGCGAACACCGACTCCTGCTCGTCCTCGCCGCGGCCCGACTCTTCAGCCCGCTTGGCCCACACTTGACGCCGTTCCAACGCCCACATCGAATGCCACACGGACACGTCGATGCCGGTCGGCATCCAGCCCACGATGGCCGCCAGTAGCACAATCGATGCGCCCGGAACGACTGGCACGACAAGTCCCTTCAGAAATCCCGTGCCCGGGGGACGAGCGAGAAACGCGAACAGCGTCATAACCGCCAGCACCAGCAACATCCATTTGCTGAGTCCCGACAGGCCACTGAAGCCGCCAGAGCGCAACAGCCACGCGATCAGCACGCCGAGTGCCAGGCTGAGGAGCGGAATCGAGGCGAAGGGAAGCGCGACGGCAGCGACCGAGGCCGCCACACCCAGGACACCGGCCAGGACGGTCACGCCCTGAACCATCGTCCCCCCCAGAAAAAGCCATAGCCCCCAGTTGCGGGGACCCGGCACACGGGCGTACCCGTGCAGCAGGGAAGTACCCGTCGCGATCGCGAAGCGGGGACCGAACTCGAACGCAGGGTACTTGAAGAGGTGGGCGAAGGGCATGACCCATAGAAGGGCGTACCCGAAGGCCGCACCGGCCGTCGGTGCGAGCACCAGGTGGCTTGCACCGATCGCGGTCGCCGCCATCACGAAGCCGGGCCCGAGCCAACGGACCCGATCGACGGCGGCGCCCCATCGCAACGCTCGATTTGGCATGCCGCCTAGCCTGCGTCACCCGCCGTCGGTGCGCAATCGAGCCGGCGGCGATCACGTCAGTCGAACCGAGCGGCAGGACTAGCCCCGGATTAGACGGCGACGGGCGTCATGACCAGCACTCGAGACCAGCCAGGTGAGACGAACCATGGAAGAGATTCGCGCGGTCTGGAAGGGGGAGGGGCTCGCCTTCGAGGCGACGCGCAAGAGCGTCGTCACCTCGATCGACGGCGACGGGCAAACCGGCGTCAGCCCGATGGGAATGCTTCTCGAGTCGCTCGCCGGCTGCTCCGGCGCCGATGTCGTTGACATCCTGCGCAAGGGTCGGCAGCCTATCGAGGGGCTCGAGATTCGGCTGGAAGGTGATCGTCGCGACAAACCACCCCGCTTCTATACGAGCATCCGTGCCGAATTCGTGATACGAGGAGCCGTCGACCCCGCGAAGGCGGAGCGCGCGGTGCGGCTTTCGTTCGATACGTACTGCAGCGTGTACCACTCGCTGCGGAACGATCTGGAATTGGAGTGGAAGGTGCGGGTCGAGCCGTAGGGCGTCAGGCGTCGCCGACGGAGGCTGCACACCGCGCCCTGGATGTGGGGATTGTTAAGGCCGGCGCTCCGGCGGTGTGTAATCGAAGAACTCGGGTCCGTCCGGTGTCCAGATCACCACGGCGCCGCAATGCCGCCCACCCGCACGGTGGAACTCTGCCGGCAGTTCGCTTGGGCCCCTGTAGACCTCGATTGCCCCGACATCCTCCTTCGGGATGTCATCCACCCACATCGTCGCGTGATAGATGCCGTCGAGAAAGACCGCAGGCGAACAGCCCTGTGCGTTCCGCCCGATCACGACCGGCGCGCGACCGAACTCCTCCCGGCCCACGGTCACACCTGGAATCCCTCGCAAATGGTCGCTGGTGAGCGTGGCGTTGCGGGCCTGAACTCTATCCGGCGTGATGAATGCCCCGAAGCCCTTCGCCCGTCGTTCTTCGAACCCCCTGAGCTTGGTGCTCCTCGAGGGCGCCCGGATCTCCACCTTCAGGTCGGCGACCCGCAGCACCGTCTGGCTCAGCAGGAACACCACGCGCGTGGTGGCGTCGGGTTCGAGGGTGAGCTCCGTTTGACTTGGCGTGTAGCCGATGAAGCGCACCTCGGCTGTGTCCACACCGGCCCACGTCGGCGGAAGTCGGAAGTCGCCCGCGCTGTCGGTGACAGCCCCGGCCCCGGAGCCCATCAGCACTACCATGGCTCCCTCGAGCGGGCCACCGGTGGTGGCCGATACTACCCGACCGACGAGGGTGGCCGGGCGACGCTCCTGAGAGGGCCGCGTCTCCGGTGCTGCCGCCTCCTGGCCGGCCAATGACTGCGCCGGCCAGAAACACGCAAGCCCGGCCATGGCGAAAACGCTCACTGTCCTTGACATGGTCGGATCGTACGGATGCTGTGCGGCGAAGTTCCCGATCTGGCGCGCTCACGCGCACCGCCGGTCGCTGAGCGGTTGGTCACGTGTCGGTCACGACGATGTTCCTCACGTCGGTCTCGGCGTCGCATCGCTGCGCCTTCCCCCGATATCTTGCTGGCGTCGCAGATTGTCTCGTACTGGCGGCTGGAGCTGCCCCGTTATGTGCGGCTGGTGGCGATGACACCGCGCCAAAACCAGGAGAACAACCGACCCAATGGATTTCGAAAAGCTGGGCGCCTTCTACCTTGGCAAGGAACCGGAGACCGACGAGGAGCCCGAACGGCTGGTCATGTACGATGCGCGCGATCTGACCACGCATGCTGTCTGCATCGGAATGACGGGAAGCGGGAAGACGGGGCTGTGCGTCGATCTCCTCGAAGAGGCGGCGCTTGACCGCGTGCCCGCCATCATCATTGACCCCAAGGGCGACATCACGAACCTCCTGCTGTCCTTTCCCGACCTGCGGCCTGAGGACTTTCGACCGTGGGTGAACGCGGACGACGCGCGGAGGAAGGGTCTGGACCTGGACGCCTTCGCCGCCGGCCAGGCCCAGCTGTGGCGCAAGGGACTCGCCAGCTGGGGTCAGGACGGCGAACGGATTCGGGCGCTGCGCGAGACCACCGACTTCTCGATCTATACACCCGGAAGTGACGCCGGCATCCCCGTCTCGATGCTCAGCTCTTTCGCGGCACCCCGGACGGACTGGTCGACGGAAGCCGAATACCTGCGCGAGCGAATCGAGGGGACGGTGACCGGACTGCTGGGCCTGATCGGCGTGAAGGCCGATCCGGTGCAGTCGCGCGAGCACATTCTCCTCTCGAACCTCTTCGAGCACTTCTGGCGTGCCGGGTGCGATCTCGACATCACCTCATTGATCCTGTCGATCCAGGAGCCACCCGTCCGGCAGCTGGGTGTGTTCGACGTCGACACGTTCTTCCCGGCGAAGGATCGAATCGGGCTCGCCATGAAGCTCAACAACCTGATTGCTTCGCCCGGCTTCCAGAGCTGGCTGCAGGGGCAGCCGTTGGACATCGGCGCTTTCCTCACCGCGCCGGACGGGCGCCCGCGCCACTCGATCTTCTACATCGCGCACCTGTCCGAAGCGGAGCGCATGTTCTTCGTCACCATGCTGCTCAACCAGGTGGTGACCTGGGTACGTGCTCAGCCGGGGACCACGAGCCTGCGCGCACTGCTTTACATGGACGAGGTGTTCGGGTTCTTGCCGCCCGTCGCGGAGCCTCCCAGCAAGAAGCCGTTTCTGACGCTGTTCAAGCAAGCGCGCGCCTACGGTCTCGGTGTCGTGCTCACTACCCAGAATCCCGTGGACCTGGACTACAAGGCGATCACGAACGCCGGAACGTGGTTCATCGGCCGGCTGCAAACCGAGCGCGACAAGATGCGGGTGCTGGAGGGTCTGGAAGCCGCGTCCGCGGAGTCGGGGCAGAGCCTCTCGCGCAAGCAGGCCGATCGCCTGATTTCCGGACTCGGCAAGCGCGTCTTCCTGCTCCACAACGTGCACGAGGAGGCGCCGATCACGTTCAAGACGCGCTGGGCGATGAGTTATCTGCGCGGGCCGCTCACACGGGGCCAGGTTGGCGAGCTGATGGAGGGCAGGGGTCCCGACCCGGTAGCTACCCGTGACGCTGCGGCCGCTACCGCCGATTCGCCGGCTGCTAGGGCTGCTGGAGCCGCTGGGACGAGCCCCACTTCTGCCGGGACTCGGATCTCCGAGGCGACACCGGCGTCACGCCAGACGGTCGCGGCAGCCGCTCCTCCGGCACTCGATCCGGAGATCGAGCAATTCTTCGTGCCGTTGCTGCAGGGTCCGACAGCCGCGGCGCTGGAGGTGGAGAATCGCCACGGGCCGAGCGTCAAGGTCGGCGGCACGGAACTCGTTTACCAGCCCCGGCTGCTGGGGGCCGGCCGCGTGCACTTTCTCCACCGCAAGTCGGGCACTGAGGCCGCAGAGGAGTTCGCGCTCCTGGCGGGCCCGGACGAACGGGGTGCGGTGCGGTGGGACGAGGCCGCCCAGATGGGCGGATCGGTGGACGAATGGCCGTCCGGACCCGAGGACAGTAGTCAGTTCGCGTCCATCCCGGCCGACATCAACGACGTACGCGACGTGAGACGGGCAGCGAAGGATCTGTCCGACTACCTGTACCGCTCACAGTCGATCACGCTGTATCACAGCCCGGATGTGGACGAATTTTCTACACCCGGCGAGAGCGTCGAGGACTTCCGACTCCGGCTCCGGCAGGTGGCGCGCGAGAAGCGGGACGCCGCAGTGGACAAACTGGAGGACAAGTACGGGAAGCGGATGGCCCGGCTCGAGGAGCGGGTCAGGAAGGCGCAGTCGACCGTGTCGAAGCACGAAGCGGATGCAGAGGCTCGCAAGCGCGAGACCCTAGTGTCGGTCGGCGAGTCGGTGCTGGGTATGTTTCTCGGGCGTCGCTCCACGCGAGCCGTATCCTCGACCTTGCGGAAACAACGCATGAGCTCGTCCGCCAAGATGCGAGCCGAGCAGGCGGAGGAGAACCTCGCGGCGCTTCAGCAGGAAATGGCGGAGCTAGAGGAAGAGCTTCGCGCGGAGACGGCGGATATCACGGATCGCTGGGACCACACTTCGCTGGAACTGGCAGAAGTGAAAGTCACACCGCGGCGGGCCGACGTGGACGTCGCCACGACCGCGCTGGCGTGGGCGCCGCTCTGGCGGGTGACGTTCGACACGCCGGGAGGCGAGACCTCCCGCGACGACGTGCCCGCCTATTGAGTGGCTAGCGAGTAGTGTGAGATCGCACCGGCAGGGAAGTGTGAGGTCGCGGTTGACATAAGCGGTTCCAGGAGCATGTCTATTAAGTACTTAAAGGGTACTGGCGTTGTCGCGATCGCATTGGTGTCCGGGCTGATCGGTTTGGCCCTTGTGTTCACCGACATCGGACCGAGTGATACGCTGGCAGGGCGCACGACAGCCAGCGCCCTGTTCTTCGCAGTGGCCGGGTTGGTGCTCGGCCTCATGAATCCACACGGCCGAGGCTGGTTGCTGTCCGGGCTGGCGGCGTGGGGGATGGTGGCCCTCGGTGTGGTCGGTGTGGCCGTCTCGATCAGCGATCCCGTGTCGGGGGACCTCGGGCTGGCCCTGACATTTCTGGCGGGGCCCCTCCTGTGCGCCCTGACCGGCGGCCTTATAGGCGCGAAGCTGGCGCGAGCGCATCTCGAACGCTCGACGACCGAACCGGAGTCGGGCTCCTAGTCGCGGTCCGCCTCCTAGCTCGCGTCCACTTCCCGGCCGGCGTCCACCCCTTGGCCCCAGTCCGCCACACGGCCAGCGTCCGAAGCGACGCGCGCCGCCCCGCGGTATACCTCGCCGAGCACTCGAGGCACCTTGGGCATCTGGAACCGCTCGAGCGAGACGATCTCGAACCCTGCCTTCTCGAGCAGGACATCGATTCTTCGATTCAGGTTGCAGCCCTGGCCGATCACGTTCTGAGCCGGATTGAGCAGATCCTGGAGGCGGGCCACGGTGCCGCGATCGCTCCGACCGTGCTCCATGAACAGGAACCGGCCGTCAGGCTTGAGCACACGTCCGATCTCCCGCAGCGCCGTCCCAAGATCGGAGATCGAGCACAGCGTCCATGTACTGACCACGGTGTCGAACTCGTCACTCGCGAAGGGAAGGCCGGAGGCCGCATCGAGGTGCAGCTGACGGACGGGCACCGGGGCCGCGGCCACACGCCGTGCCACCTTCTGCTCCAGCATTCGCTCCCGATCCACACCCGTGACGGCCTCGACGTGTTCAGGGTAGTGCGGAAGGTTCAGCCACGTGCCGAAGCCGATCTCGAGCACATGGCCGGATGAGTCGAGCAGGGCGGTGCGGCGATGCTCGGCGTGCTGCGCGCCCCGCAGCGACCAGTCCATCAGACGTGGGAACAAATGACGGCCGTAGAATCCCATGACGGGCACAAGGTAGTACGAAACAGGCCGCCACGCGGGGTCGTAAAGAGATTGTGAACGCCTTCCTTCTGTTTACCAGTGTGCTCGCGGCTGGGGGCGGGACCGCGGTCGATACGCTGGATGTCTATCAGGACGCCGCGGTCCGGCTGCTCGTGTCCCGTGCCCGCGAAGCCCGATCGTCGCAGGCGACGGGCTTCGGGAGCTTCGAGGTCACGTTTCGCGAACGGCTGTACGCAGGTCTCAAGGGCGAAGTCGTGCGGCGCGAGCGGGCGCTCTTCCATCAGGAGCGCGCGGCCCGGATCTACTGGAAAGAGAATGGCGATCGCGTAATCCGCTGGCTGGGAGCACGCCGGGGCGTGCCGATCGTCGGTGCGCGCGTCGAGCTCGAGGAGGATCCGGCGACCGACGATTTGTTCGATGCCAAGTTCGAGTTCCTCGACCCGACCAGCGACCGAATCTTCCTCGGCAGCGATTGGGCGCTCCACCCGCTGGCCGACACCGCGGCGCTCCACTATCGGTACCGCTCCGGCGACACGCTTCAGATCCGTTTCGGCGGAATGGATCGGGCCGTCACTCTCGTCGAGGCGGTCGTGGAGCCACGGGAGAGTCGATTCGATCGGATCGCCGCCTCGCTGTGGTTCGACGACGAGACGGCGGTTCTGGTCCGCGCTGCCTATCGACCCGCCCGCCCGTTCGATCTCGAGCTCGACGAGCCCGAGGACGCCGAGGACGTGCCCGGCTTCCTGCGTCCGATTCGGGTCGCGATCGACTTCATCACGATTGACTACGGCTTTCAGGAGCTGCGCTGGTGGCTCCCGAACCGGATCGCGTTCGAGGGGGCGGCATCCGTCGGTACACTGGTGGAGACGCCCGCCCGGCTTGAATGGAGCTTCGAGGACTATGAGCTCGGAGGCGCTGAGACCCTCGACCCGGGCGACGCGCTCCCCGAAGGGTGGTCCCGCCTCGTGCGGGAGGGCGGGGAAGACCCGGACGACCCGGATCTCGACTCGCTGTCCGTCGCCGCGGCCGATTCGGCCGAAGTGGCGGCCGATACGCTGGCCGCGGGCGACCCGGCAGGGGAGCCGGCGCCGAGTGCGGAACCAGACGAGCCCCGGCCACGGGTTGTGGTAATCATCCCGCCACGAGACAGCCTTCTCACGTCCCCCGAGCTGCCCGAGCCGTACCTGGGCGGCGAGTCGATCGTGTTCGACGAGGACGAGATTGCCGAGCTCAAGGATCTGCTCGGACGTGTCCGCACCCCGCCCCCTCCGCTAGGTCCATCACGCCTTTCGTGGCTGTTGGGACCCGGCCTCCTGCGTTTCAACCGTGTGGAGGGCCTGAGCCCGGCAGCTCGTTTCACGTTCCCGGTCGCTCCGGAGACAAGAGTGGAGACGGAGGCTCGCGTGGGGATCGCCGAGTGGGAGCCCTATGCCGAGTTTCGGCTCGCCCACCGGACGGCGGCCGGATCGCTCGGCGGAGGGATCTACCGGCGACTGGTGGACGTCGGGGACTGGGGGCGTCCGCTCGGGTTCGGCAATTCGGTGAACACGCTGCTTCTCGGCTACGATGGAGGGATGTACTATCGGGCGACGGGCGCCGAGCTGTTCGGCTCGCGGGTGGGAAGGCGCTGGCGTATCGAGGGCCGATTGTTCGCCGAGCGGCATCGAACGGCGCGAACGAACACGGACGTGACGCTGCCTAACGCGTTCGGCGAGTTCAGCTTCCCCGAAAACATCGCCGCGAACCGCGTGGATCTGATCGGGCTTGCGGGCCGCGTGCGGGCGTACCGCGGCGTGAGCGCAGGCGGACTCGTGATGAGCACGACAGTCTGGGGTGAGGCCGCAGCGGGGGACGCCGATTACGGACGGCTGGCGGCCCAGGGTTCGCTCACCGCGCCCCTGTTCGGTCGGTTGATCGGCGCCCTGGAAGCCGGAGCCGGGACGACCTTCGGGTCACCGCCCACTCAGCGCCTGTACTATCTGGGCGGCCCCTACACGCTGCGTGGCTTCGTGATCGGCGACGCAGCCGGCGAGGCGTTCTGGATGGCGCGTGGCGAGCTCGGGTACGGCTTCAAGGTGGCGGCCGTGGAAGAAACCCCTGTCGGGGGCGCGTTTCGGCTGAGCCTGTTCAGCGACCTCGCGTGGGCAGGCGCCCGCGGCGACTTTGGAACGGAGGACTATCGCGCGGCCGTAGGGGTCGGCCTGTCGATCCTCGACGGTCTGTTCCGGATCGACCTGGCGAAAGGCGTACGACGGGGCAACGAGCTGTGGCTTCACCTGTATGCCGATGGACTCTTCTGAGCTCACGCACGAAGGGAGGCCAGCAAACGTCCGGACCGCGGACGGATTTGCCGTGTAATAGCGGCCCATCGATCGTGCGGCGACGAATGGCCGGCTCGCGCTTCATCAGGGAAACGGAACGACACCACACATGGCGAAGACGGACAGGCAGAAGAACAACAAGCGACCCAATCCGGGCAGCGAGAAGGCTACTGACGCCTCCCGTCCGGAGCCGCTGACGCGGTCGTGGCTCGTCGAGTGGATCAAGACGCTCGTCTTCGCCCTTATCCTCTTCCTCGTTCTCCGAACCTTCGTGATCGAGTCGTTCGTGATCACTTCCGGCTCGATGGAAGACACGATGCTGGTCGGCGATTTCCTGCTGGTGAACAAGGTCGGGCTCGGCTCGGCCGTGCCCGGCACGGCGCTCCGCGTGCCCGGCTACGGTGAGCCGAATCGAGGCGACATCGTCGTGTTTCGATCGGACCACGCCCCCGGCCTGGATCTGGTGAAGCGTGTGGCGGGCATCCCCGGGGATACGCTGTCGATGGAGGACGGCGTTCTGTTCGTGAACGGCGAGCGCGTCGAGGAGCCATACCTGAGGCACGATTCGGCGATCCCCAATTCCGCCGATCCCTCGATGGACTGGCAGCTCCCGCACCTGGCGCCCGGCGTCGATCGCTCCTCGTACCGACCGACCCGAGACAACTGGGGGCCGCTGGTCGTTCCGGAAGAGCGCTACTTCATGATGGGGGACAACCGCGAGCACAGCCTCGACTCGCGTCACTGGGGGCTGGTAGAGCGGAAGAAGATGAAGGGGAAGCCGTTCTTCGTGTACTACTCGTATGACAAGAACGCTGTGAAGCCCTTCCCGTGGGTGCTGGCCATGCGCCCCGGCCGGATCGGACCTTCACCCGACTAGAACGTCCCGGTTGTCGGGCGGGCGAAGCGACCCCGGCCTGACGCCTAGCCGCGCCGTCCCTACAGCTTCTTCAGCAGGCGGCGCATGATCTCGAGCACCACCAGAATCGCGACTCTACGCACGACATCTCTCCTTCCCGGGTTCCCGCGGGCGGCCTACGGAGCCAATATGAATACCCCGGGTACGCCCTGAAAAGCACAGCCGGCGACCGATAGAAGGTCGTGGAGGCTTCGGAGTAGTGTACGCGGCGGCGCGGTTGACAGTTTCACAGGGCGCCCGCGAAAGTCCCTACCGCGCGCACGCGGCAACCCTCACGGATTGTGCGAGGTGAGACTACGGAGGGGTGGCAGAACGGCAATGCACCGGTCTTGAAAACCGGCGCCCGCAAGGGCATGTGGGTTCGAATCCCACCCCCTCCGCTTCAACCGCGTTGCCCAGCCGACTTGTAGGGTTTTTCCCGACAGACACGAACGGTCGCGGATGCTATTTTGTCGGTTAGTTGCGACGGGCACCCGATGTCTCGACTGCGGAGGCTCAAAGTGCGGCACTTCAGTCGGCGCGAGTTTGTGCGCCTGTCGGCAATGGCGGCAGGCGGAGTGGCGGCAGGCGCGTGCAGCGGCGTGCCTACGGCGCCGAGCGGCCCGCGACCTCAGCCACCGCCACCGCCCTGGGGTCCTCCCGGCCCGTCCGATGCGATCTCCACGGTGTCTGCCGCGCGTGGCAGTAATCTCAGCGGCATTACGCGGCAAGCCCTCGACCTGTTGGGTGGCATCAGCGAGGTGGTGAACCAGGATGAGACAGTATTCATAAAACCCAACATGGTGACACTGCCCTGGGCGGAGTTGGGTAACTGCTTCGCCGGTGGCGAGTGTGCCAAGCCCGAGATCATCATGGCGGTGGCCGAGGAATGTCTGAAGGCCGGCGCGGCAGAGGTGATCATTGGTGACGGATCCCAGATGCCGAATCTCAACTGGGAACTGGCCGCCACGCTGGACGGCTCCACTAACCTGGCGGAGGAGGCACGGCGGCTCCAAGGCAGCTACGGCAAGCCGGTCTCCGTTGTGTCGCTGGAAGTGGACTCACCGGGCTGGACCGAAGTGCCGTCGCGCACTTACCTGCGTAACATTGCCGTTTCCAGTTTCGTGACGGACGCTGATCGCGTCATTTCCATCCCGGTGGCCAAGACGCACTCGTGGGCGCACCTGACGCTTTCGCTCAAGAACTTCGTCGGAGTTACGCCGCTCGAGACGTACGGCGTCTGGACCGGCAGCGCGTGGGACCGCAGTGGGGGCTTCGACCACAGCAGTCCAGAGGCGATCGCGGACATCTACCTCGACGTCGTCGATGGCGTGGATCCCGATCTTGCCGTTATCGATTTCTCGATTGGAGTCGAAGGGGACGGGCCGACTCTGGGGTCGGGTGGCAATGTCGTCGACGTAAGACGGCGACTCGGATCATGGCTCGTGATGGCGAGCACGGATCTGGTCGCAGCGGACGCCACGGCGGCGCGCATCATGAGCCACGACGTCGCCTCCATCGACCAACTCGTTATCGCCTACCAGATGGGCCTCGGTGAGCCCCGGGAGGGTGCCATCGAACTGCTGGGCGACAGCCTCGAGGCCCTGCGGATGCCGTGGTTGCCTGCCCGGCTGAGAAACTGACGACCTACGCAGCGTGACCGTGCTGCCCAATGCTATCGAGCGCTGCAGGGTTTCTCCCCACGCGCCTGTAGGGTTCGGACTCCACCCCCGCTCCGCCATACTTCGGTGAATCCCTAAGATTCGTCCACGGGCGCGTCCTTGCCGCTTCATAGGCGGGTTGACGGGAGCGGACAACGGGCTAGACGAAGCGGACCTCGACATGATCGGGGTGGGGATCGATCGAGCCGAGGTCATGTTGCAGCACCACGAAGCCGTTTCTGCGATCTACCTCTCTGAAGCCGGCGAGCTTGAACGTCAGGTACATCATGCGATTTCGGGCTGTCCGGATGAACTCCGCCCGGACCGGCTTCCCCTCCTCAGCGGCCAGGAGGAGCATGTGGCTCAGCATCACGGTTCCCACGCCGCGGGCCATGACGCGGCACGACATCAGGAGCAGCTTGATGAGCCAAAATGTCGCCTTCATCTCCACCAGGGCCACGCCGATCTTCCCGTAACTGCCGTAGCGGTCGTCCAGACCGGCCACCAGGATCTTGTGCCGGGAGGAGCGGCGGAACGAATCCAGCTCTTCGCACGAATACGTGTAGCCTGTCGAATTGAGCTGGTTCGTGCGAACGGTGAGCTCTTCGATCCGAGCGAGGTCGCCTTCCCCGGCCTCGCCGACCGTGAAAACCATCCCCAGGGTCGCGAGAAATTCGGCGGGGGGAAGGGCCGCCTCCACTTCCTGTCGCTTGACATCCGATCGGTACATGGAGCGCCGGCGGCGGGAATCCTCGGTTATGAACGTCGGGTTCATTTCCGGAAGGTCGGGGAGGGAATCGAGCTCCGCCGCATCGATGCAGAGCACCTTGGGTAGTGCGGCCGCTACCTCATCGCGCTCGAACGGATCGTCGTCTACGAACGCGATCGCGTCCGTGCCGATGTTGAGGGAGTCGGCGATGGCCCTCACCAAGGCCGATTTCGGTGCCCAAGAGATCTGCGGATAGAGGAAGTACTCCTCCAGTCCGAACTCCCCGAGCCGGGCCATGGCGAGGTCGGGCTCGCCCCGGCTCGCGATCGACATCAGGATACCGCGTTGGTCCAGCGTGCGGATCAGCTCCGGGACGCCGTTGCGGAGCCGCCGTGCCTGGCCCTCCAGGAGCACACCCTCCCACAGGGTGTTGTCCAGATCCCAGGCGATGCACTTGATATCTCTCTTCCGACCGTTCACAGCCCGACCCGCTGCCTACTCGGAACGTGACCCGGGAGGCCGGTGCTCCTCTCGACCATACCGGGCGATCATGATCTGCTGGATCTGCGAACTGCCTTCGATGATCGTCATCACCCGGGCGTCCCGGAAATGCCGCTCGACGGGTCGCGCATCACTCACCCCTTCTGCCCCATGGATCTGAACGGCGTCGGCGGCGACCCGGTTGGCCACGCGTGAGGCGAAGTACTTGGCGATCAACGTCCCCTCGATCGCCGCCCCGTCGCGAGTCTCTCGCAAGCGGCCCGCCTCGAGGCACAACAGGCGGGCGGCGCGAACGTCCACCACCATGTTGGCCACCATTCGCTGGATTAGCTGGTGCTCTTCCAGCGCCACACCGAACTGCGTTCGCTCGCTGCTGTAGCGGAAAGAGGCCTCCATGCAACTGTCGGCGATCCCGACGCAGCCCCAGGCCACGCTGTATCTTCCGAGGTGGAGAGCGGTGCCGGCGACGAGACCGGCGGGCATGCCTTCGGGGCCAACGCGTGAATCGCGGGACACGCGGCAATTGTCGAATTCCAGCTCGGCCAGCATCGAGCCCCGCAGGCCGAGAAGGCCCTTCATGGGAGTGATCGTAAGGCCCGGCGTGTCCCGTTCGACCAGGAAGCCCCCCGCGGACCCATCTTCGCCGATGCGAGCGACGACGAGAAACAGATCGGCGACTTGACCGAAGCTGATCCACTTCTTTCGCCCCGTCAGCAAATAGTCATCGCCCGACCTTGACGCGACGGTGCGTATGGCCGCCGCGTCGCTGCCGGCGTCCGGCTCGGTCAGCGCGAAGGCGGCCAGGTGCTTTCCGGCGGCGAGCAGGGGAAGCCAGGTCTCGCGAAGCCCTTGACCGCCCAACCTGAGTATGACTTCGGCCACCATGTCGTGCACGGTCAGCAGCGTGCGCGTTGACGAGCATGTACGGCCGAATTCCTCGTGCAGGAGACCGTAGCTGATGGCGTCGAGTCCCCGACCTCCATACTCGGAAGAAACATGGGCGGCCAGATAGCCGTGTTTCCCCAGACCGCCGAGGAAATCTCGCGGTATCTCCTCCCGGCGGTCGAACTCGGCTGCCCTCGGAGCGACCTCCGAGCTCGCGAATGCCCGGAACTCGGATTGCAGCTCCCCCTGCTGTGCATCGAGCTGGACTCCCATGCGGGCCTATCCCTGGGCGACCAATTTGCGCTCAACCAACGCGGCCATCGCGTTGATCGAGCTGAAATGCTCCCTCTGCAGATCCTCGTCATCCAGCCGAATGCTGAAGGCCTCCTCGACGAACGTGAGAAGCTCGATCGCGAACAGCGAGTTCATGCCACCGACCGCGAAGATGTCGTCCTCATCAGCAAGCCCGGGGGCGCGACGAGAGCAGAACTCCCGCAGGCGAGGCCTGATTCCATCTACTCTCATCGACTTCCCGTCTGCCCGGCCGGGTGGGCTCTGCCTTCCCCATAACTGTAGAAACCCTGCCCGCTCTTCCGTCCCAGCAAGCCGGACTCCACCATCGACACTAGCAGCGGACACGGCCGGTACTTGTTATCGCTGAGGGCGTCGCGCAGCACGTGGATAGTCTGGAGCACCGTGTCCAGGCCGATGAGGTCGGCGGTCTCCAGGGGACCCAAATCGTGCGCGAAGCACCGCTTGAAGATGGCGTCGATCGCCTCCGCTGGTGCCACCCCCTCATGCAGAAGCGAAACGGCCTCGTTGATCATCAGCATGAGGACCCGGTTGGAGACGAAGCCTGGCGAGTCGTTGACGATGATTCCCTCTTTGCCCATCTGTGCGAGGAGTGCCTCCGCCGCCTCGATCGTATCGTCGGAAGTGTCGCGTCCGCGTACGACCTCGACGACCTGCCTGAGAGGAACCGGGTTCATGAAATGCATGCCGAGTACCCGGGGAGCTCGACGGGTGACCGATGCAATTCGAGAGATGGGAATTGCCGAGGTGTTGGAGCCGAAGGGACACTCCGGGCTGCAGATCTCGTCGAGGTCCCGGTAGACCGATTCCTTGATGTTCCAGTCTTCGGTCACGTTCTCGATCACGAATCTTGCGTCGGCGAGCAGGCCATACTCTTTGGAGAAGCGGATGCGATCCATCACCTGTGCCACGTCCTGCCGCTCGGCACCTCGCTTCACGAGGTGATGGACACGGACGTTCTTCTCGATCTCGTGTTCTGCATTCGCGAGGCTCTCGTCCGCGATGTCGATGAGGAGCACCTGATGACCGGTTTGGGCGAGATCCTGGGCGACGCCGACCCCAATGACACCCGCTCCGATCACTCCTACCGGATCGAGACTCCTCGTTGGGTCGTTCATCTGCTCGCCACTCTTCACCCCTGCTTGCCTCGACCGTCCACGGCCGGACGATATCGACTAGATCCCCCCGGATTGCAGGGATAGTACCGCGACGCGTATGTAAAGTCATCGCCGCAGGCTGGCCCGCGAAGGCGCGGGCGCGATACAGCCGGAGGCGAGCCGAGCACGCCGGTTACCGCCAGCACGGGACAGGTCGTGTCGGCGTCCACGGTCACCGTGAACAGTGAGCGACGGCATGGAAGCGCTGCGAGCCGCCCTGGAGCAACTTGACGTCCGAGATCGCGTGGTCTTCGTTCACAGCTCCTGGACGGCACTCAGCAGCCTCGTGGACTCGTGGAGGCAGGCGATCGATCTCCTCTCCGAGAGCATCGGGAGGGGTGGAACACTGGTCATGCCGACCTACCCGATGCGGGCTTACTCGCAGACACACCTCGACGAGCATCCGTTCTTCGACTGCCGCCACACGCCGTCCCAAGCAGGCCTGCTCACCGAGATCTTTCGACGTCTACCCGATGTTCGCCGCAGTGTGCATCCGACCCATCCTGTCGCGGCGCGCGGGCCGCGAGCTGTCGAGCTGACGGAGGGGCATGAACGTTCGTCCACGCCGTTCGACAGCAACTCTCCCTTCCACAGGATGTACGAGTCCGGCGCGGTCGTGCTGAATCTCGGCGTCCGCAATATGACCTTTCGGCACCTGGCGGATCACCTCATCCAGGACAGTCTGCCCCACGACATCTATGCGGATCGCGTCACGCGGGTGCGGATCATCGACTGCGAAGGCGTCGAAGGCTACATGGAGACGCGCGGGCACAACCCTTTGATAGCCTGCAATCACTGGGTCGTGCTGAACCGCATGCGTCGTGGAGGGGGTCTGAGATTCGTGCAGCCGCTCCGCCGCCTCCTGCTTCGCAGGCCGGTCACGGAGCGCCGCAAGGTCAAAGGGCTCCTCGTGGAGTGGATCCCGGTACGTCCGTACGTGGCCCTGTACCATCGCTGCTATCGTGACGGGAGACTCCGGTTCTTCCCACGCACTGAATGAGGCGACTCACATCGAGGCTCCCGGCCCCACCGCTTAGCGGCGCCCGGTTGTCTCACAGCTCGAGGAAGCACCACTCCTTGTCCGCGGGCACCGTTCCCATCTGCAGGCCCTTGTCCGCCGTCACCAGAATGTTGTTGGAGTGGTTGAAGCCGAAGCCGTTCTCGGGGTCGTAGAGGCCGGGCTCGTTGGAGAAGTGCATGCCCGCGCGCATCACCGTGTAGTCGCCTAGCGCGTGATAAGGCGGCTGGTGACCCTCCATGCCCTCGCCGTGACCGGGGCGGTGGTAGATCAGGTGCGCACACTCGTTCGCCACCTGGTGGTCGTGGACGGCCTTCGCCACGTCGGAGCAGCGTTTCCCCGCACGCGACTCCTCGGCCTCTATGAAATAGGAGCGCGTGTGGACGTCCCACACGTGCTCCTGCCAGTCCGTCCACGGCGCGATCAGGAACGAACGGTACTGCTCGCCCCCGTAGCCCCCGATGCGCACCACGCCGGCGATCTGCAGGGCGTCACCGCGCTGGATCCGGTTCCAGTACTGCTGGTTCGGGTGCGGGTAGGCGGTAGCCTTTCCGGTCCGACACCCGATCCCCACGGAGATCCCGACCGCGTTGTGGGGCTCCCCGGCCTGCGGGATCCCCTGCATGACTTGGTGCATCCCCCACAGGGTAGCCGCGTTCGCCACCTCCCAGTCGGGCGTGCCCAGGCCGCGCTCGAGCAGGTAGTTGCGGGCGAAGGCGTGGATCTCCGACCAGACGTCTTCCGCCCGCTGGGTGAGCCGGTTCTCCATCCCGTCTTTGACGATCCGGTGGCGGATCAAGATGTCGTAAACGTCGACGAATTGGGCATCCGGCATCGTGCTCGCCACCTGTCCGAACGTTCCGCCCTCGGGGCGTCCGGGCTCGGGGGTCTCGATAGCGGCCCACATGTCGAGTCGGTCGGCGTTCTCGTGACCCGGCAGGATGCCGATCTCGGCCGCCGACCCGGAGTCCACACCCACGACGCCCGAGCCGTATCCGAGGCGCGCGAGCGCCTCGCCCCAGAAACGCGGGATGTTGACGGTCGGGGTCTGGACGACGTTTCCATCGCTCGGGAAGGCCCCGTCCGCGTGGTGCCAGTCGAAGTAGGGGACGGACTCGGTGGACCACCAGCCGGCCACCAGCGCCTGGTCCAGATACGGGTTCAGCCAGATACACGCCTCGTCGTCGTCCATCGGCAGGAAGCACGCGAAGCGTCGCTCGGTCGTCGAGTGAAACAGACCGGTCGCGTAGATGATGTTCCAGCGGTTGGTGAGCAGGAGCCCGCTCGTCACCCCGCGCGCCCGTGCGTCTTCTTTTAGCCTCTTTGCCTTGGCCTTGTACCAGGACAGGGGAAGGCGGTGGAAATCGGCCGGCTCCGGGAGCTCGTCTTTCCGCCGCGTCTGCTCAAGGCGCAGCATGGTGAACGAGTCCGTCCGCCGCTCGGCCCGCGCCATCGCGGCCTCGTCGGGCCAGGTTTCGCGGGGTCCCACGATCGCGGCGCCCAGACCACTCGTCGCGACGCCACCACCCATGGCCGTGGCCCCGAGCAGACCAGCGCCCGAGCTTGTGAGGAAATCACGCCGGCTCCAGTCCATAAGATCCTCCACTAAAGGGGAATGGCGGATTCGGGAAGGTGCCTCGACCGGATGGACCGGGTCAAGGCGGAGTTCAGAAGGCTCTTTCGGCCCGGTATCTGCGTGTGCGCGGCATATCGGTAGGCTAGGCCGGACATCTCTCTCATACGGGACCGGAATGCACACGAGCGCGGGCCAACAGGCAAGAGGGCGGATGAACCTGTCCATCTTCTGGATCAGCGTCCTTGGTCTATACCTGGAGCTGCTGCTCATCCGCTGGATCGGCACAGAGATCCGGATCTTCGCCTATCTGCAGAACACCGTGCTCGTCGTGTGCTTCCTCGGTCTTGGCATCGGCCTGTTCTCTGCCCGTCGCTCCATCTCACCGGCCCGCGGGCTGATCGCGCTCTTCGTGCTGGCCACTGCGCTGGCCATTCCCGCCAGCCGAAGTGCGTTGCAGTCGATCAGCTTGCTGCTCAGCATCCGGGGTGAGATGAACATCTGGGTCACCGGCTCGGCGGTCGAAGGGGCGGTGGAGATCGCCATTCTCGCCGTTGGCCTGCTGCTAACCCTGGTCATCATGATTTTGGTGCTAGAGCCGTTCGTGCCGATCGGAAGATACCTGGGCCGGCTCATGCACGATCACCCTCACGCGATCGAGGCCTACTCCTTCAACGTAGCTGGGAGCCTCGCCGGCATCTGGCTGTTCGTGGTACTGAGTCGTCTGGGTCAGCCGCCCGAGGTCTGGTTTGCCGTTCTTCTCCTGCTCGGGGCGCCCGCTTTCCTGCGGCGCTCGCGGTGGAGCGGCCTGGCGGTCCTCGGGGCCACTGTGGCGCTCGTTGCAGCGGGGCGGTACGACTCGGCCGCCGTAGAGACCGTGTGGTCGCCCTACCAGAAGTTGTCGTTGATCGACCTGGAGAAGGCAGGGGAACGGTACAGTTTTCCCGGCGACTACCTGGTCGAGGTGAACAACACCGGATATCAGCTGCTGCTGGACCTGGCGCACGATCCGCAACCTCGGACAACCGAGCCTCCGCGACTTGGCTTGTACGACGTGCCGGCGCTGGTTCACCCGCAGCCGCACAGCGTACTGGTGGTGGGCGCCGGGACGGGGAACGACGTCGCCGGGGCCCTGCGCGCCGGCGCCGGTAGCGTCACCGCCGTGGACATCGATCCCGTGATCCTCGAATTCGGACGTCGGTATCACCCCGAGCGGCCGTACGACTCACCGAACGTTGGCACTGTCACCAACGACGCGCGCGCGTTCTTCGCCACGAGCGACGAGCGTTTCGACGTGATATCGTTCGGCCTGCTCGATTCCCACACTACCACGTCGCTTACAAACGCCCGGCTCGATCACTACGTATACACACGCGAGAGTCTCGAGCTGGCGAAAGGCCTGTTGCGGCCGGGCGGAATCCTGACGATCGCGTTTTTTCCCCTGCGTCCCTTCATCATCGGCCGATTGGCCACTACCCTGCGGGAGGTGTTCGAGCAGCCGATCCTTGCGTTCGATTTTCCGCTGGACGAGCAGGGCCAGAAGGGGATCCTGCTCATTGCGGGCGATCTCGAAACGGCTCGCCAGCGCATCGCTTCCGTACCCGAACTCGGTCGTCTGGAAGTGCTCGCTGCCGAGCGTCCGGTAGAGCTGGCGTACGAGACTTCCCCGGCGCGCGACGATTGGCCGTATCTCTATCTCGAAGCTCCGATGATACCGGCGCTGTTCGTCCTCCTGGCCGCCCTGCTCGGATTCCTCGTTCTCTATGCCACGCTCAGCTTGAATCTGCCGCGCACGATGAACGCGATCCGCTGGCCGCGTTCCCAGTGGCACTTCTTCTTCCTCGGTGCCGCGTTCTTGCTCCTCGAGGTGCAGAGCATCAGCAAAGCGTCGGTCGTGCTCGGAAACACCTGGCTGGTAAACGCCGTGATCATCTCCGGTGTGCTGACCATGGTGCTGCTGGCCAACCTGATCGTGTTGCGCCGGGGTGAGGTCGTGAAGCTGGGGATCGTGTATGGTGTCCTCATCGCTGTAGTGGTCGGGTTGTACTTCGTGGACCTGGCCCGTCTGGCCTTCCTGCCGTTCGCTGTCCGGGCGATCAGCACCGGGCTGTTGACCACGTTACCCATGCTTTTCAGCGGGATAGCTTTCGCCGTCGCGTTCGCGCGAACCCGAGAGCGAGACATCGCGCTGGGGGCGAATCTGCTCGGCGCGCTCGTGGGCGCGGTGCTGGAATCGGTAAGCTTCCTGCTGGGGATCAAGGCGCTACTTCTGATCGTTGGACTGTTCTACCTTCTTGCCGCTCTGACTCGTCCCGGGACGAGTCAGGCCGCTTCGGCACCGGTCGCGGCGGCGGCGGCGGAGTCCGCGAGCTAAGCGCTACTCGACGTGAATCGTATGCTTTCAAAAAGTTGATCTCGCTGTGCGGCCGGAAGGTACTTCGCGCCTTCCCGAAGCGTCAGTCCGGACACGCGCCCGATTCGCGGCCGTAAGAAATCGTACACGCGGTCTGGGTCTTTCTTGGCCACCTCACGCAGGACCCAGCCGATCGCCTTGCGGATGAAAAACTCCTTCTCTTCGATCATCGAGTCCGCATAGCGAACGAAGCGTTTCCAGTCACCCTCGCCCCTGCGCAGCGCGAGCAGCAGGGCGAGCAACGCGGAGCGACGGATCCAGAAGTCGTCGTCTGCGGCCCAGCGATCGATTACCCGGCCGAGCTTCGGATTTCGTTCCACCAGCGGTCCCAAGACGTGTACCGCGATCGCATCGACGTACGCCCAGGTGAACGAACGGCGCAGCATCGACTCCAGCAACGCGACGTCTTCGGCTTCCAACATGCCTCCACGCCGCTGCAACAGGATGATGGCGACCCCGCGATGCTCGTGCAGGCGTCGTCGCCACAGCTCGCGGCCGAGGCGCACAAGCTCATCCCGGGTGAGCTCCGGGTGCTCCTTAAGCCAGGCGCCGATGACCTTTCGCAGATCCGGCACCGCCACGCCGGCGAAGTCGAGATCGCTCTTTAGGTAGGCTTTGGCGCCCTCGGCCCGCTCGGAGGACCCGAGGCGCCGGAGCTCCTTCTCGAACCTGCGAATCTCTTCGCGAACCTTCATCTAGAATCGGGCCTTACGCGCCTGCGACTTGAAGACGAGTCCAAGCGCGCCGCCTGCAAGCCTGGGGGCAGTCTGGCCGCAGCCACAGATCGCGAGGCCGCGTCTCAGACCAGCATGTTGCACAGGTAGGCGGTCGCCACCCCCAGGTAGTTGCCCAACGCGTAGCCGAGCAACGCCAGCATGATCGAGATCGGCACGAGCTCTTCGCGGTGATATCCGGCTGCCACCGGCGCCGAGGCTGCGCCGCCCACCGCCGCCACGCTGGAGACGGCCGCCATGCTCACGTCAAGCCGGAACAGGCGCGCGCCGGCCACAATGAACACGAAATG
Source organism: Gemmatimonadota bacterium (assembly GCA_039587755.1). Lineage (GTDB taxonomy): Bacteria > Gemmatimonadota > Gemmatimonadetes > Palauibacterales > Palauibacteraceae > JBDHBD01. Next base: position 355,461 of record JBDHBD010000002.1, read on the forward strand.
GACCGCGATGCAGAAGAAGCCAGCGATCAGGAACCACTGCGCACCGCCGAGGCTCCGCAAGTCCGCCTGTGCCCCCATCATCGTCATGTAGATGTACACGAAGGTCATCGAGAGCGGCTCGGTGCCCGGGATCTTGCTCAGCGGTGTGGCAGACAACAGGATCCCGATCGTCGTCACCAGCAGGATCGCCCAGGTGCGTTCGGTGAGGACCGGCGGCAGCTCGGGGATGAAGCTCGCGATGGTGTTCGCCGCGAGGATGGCCGTGAACCCCCAGCCGAGCAGCGTGACGGCATCCTTGAAGTGGACTTCGTGCGTCTTCTTTTCGACCTCGCCCGTGGCCTGTGCGATGTGGTCGATCTCCTCCTGCCGCACGCGGGTGAAGCGGTTGAACGAGCTCGCCCACCGTTTGCACGAGAGAATGATCGGGAAGTAGGCCACGTACACGAAGTTGTCGACCAGCACCACCATCCCGACCATCTCGCCAGGCGTGTCTAGGCTTTCCGCTACCGCGGCGAGGTTCCCCGTTCCTCCGATCCAGCTTCCCGCTAGCGCACCGAAGCCCGACCACGCGCCCGGTGGCAGGCCGCTGCGGAACAGGTAGAAGGCGATCGTCGCGCCGATCACGATGCCGACGGCGCCCATCGTGAGCACCGCGGCCCCTCGCCACGCCACCTTGATCGCCTCGCGGATATTGATGTCCAGCAGCATGAGGACGATGAACATCGGCACCGCGAACTCACGAAACGTGGAGTAGATCGGCGTAGAGCGGGGGATGATGTTGAGGTTGCTGAGCGCGATCGGTGTGAGGAAGATCCAGATGATGGCGGGGAGGTAGTCGAAGATCTTCCACTTCATCCGTTTCTCGAGCCAGATGAAGGTGACCGGTACCATGGTGATCACGGCCATGACGCCGATCAGGTCTTGAAAGATCGGTTCCGCTGGTAACAATCCGCCGTCCTCTCCCTACGAGTCCGCCCGAGTCTCTGCTCGACGCGAGGATCCGTCAAGATGAGGTCTCGGGCGCGCCCGCGCACAGGGTCTGCTCGCGCCCCGCTCACGGGTCTACTCGGGGCACCGCTCACGCGCCCCGCGCCAAGCGGGGAGGGTCGTCCGGCAGGAAGGACTAGACCGGCTCGACCGCCGTCTTTCGATACAGGCCGTTCGCGCTCACCCGACGACCCTTCTCCCTTGTGGCCTCCACCGTCTCCGTCGGTGTAGCCGGGGTGAGGCCGTAGCGCGCCATCTCGTGATCCAGTTGGTCGGCTTCCAGCAGAAACGCGCGTCCCGCCTCGAAGCCCTCGTAGACGCCCGGCTCGCCGGGCACGGCGTGCACGCCACCTTCCGTCAGATCGGTGCGGGGGGTGAAATTCGAGACGAGCACGAGGCCGCCGGGCGCCAGTAGGCGCGCCGTCTCCGCCAGTGCCTGCTCCCAGATGACGCGGCTGGTGGCGTTGTGGTACACGCCGAGCGCGACCACGAGGTCGAAGGAGTCGTCCTCGAACTGGCTCAGGTCTTCCATCAGACCGACATGAACACGGTGCTCAGCCTCATCCGGCCCGAGCACCTTTGCCACCCGGGCTCGCGTGTGCTCGACCATGGCCGACGAGCCGTCCACGGCGTACACGTGGAACCCGCGCGCAGCCAGCAGCTCGGTGTTTCGGCCGCCCGCACAGCCGAGGTCCAGCACGCGAACGCTCGCCGGCTCCCTCACGGCGTCGAGCAGCGCCAGCAGGCGATGGTCGGGCTCGCGAGCCGCGAAGCGCTCGACCAGCTCGGGCCGTTCCCAGAAGGGCAGTGAATCACTCTCGTTCGCCACGGGTTCCATACCCGCAGTATAGCGTGCATGAGCCCGAAATCGAGCGGGCAACTGTGGCGCGGAGAGCCGAGCTAGAGAGGCGCCGAAGGCCACACCCGAGCGCTGCGGGCCGCGGCCGATGTGGCGGTGGCCTGGCCGGATGGGGTCGGCTAACATGGCACTATCCAACCACGGACAAGGGTTTCCTCACATGCATGACTTCTTGAAGAATCTCGGAATCGGCGACCACATCCTCGGGGGCTTCGCCGGAGAGTGGATCGGCTCGGGCGACGAGCTCGAGGTGATCACGCCGATAGACGGTACGACGATCGCCACCGTCCGTCAGGTGAGCGAGGAGGAGTACGAGCAGATCGCGGCGCGCGCCCACGAGGCGTTCCTGGCATGGCGCCGTGTGCCCCCACCGAAGCGTGGCGAGATCGTGCGCCAGCTAGGCCTTAGGCTTCGCGAGCACAAAGCCGACCTCGGCCGTCTGGTCACCCTGGAGATGGGGAAGATAGGCGCGGAAGGGGAAGGCGAGGTGCAGGAGATGATCGACATCTGCGACTTCGCGACCGGTCTCTCGCGCCAGCTGTATGGCAATACCATCGCTTCCGAACGGCCCGATCACCGCATGTTCGAGCAGTGGCATCCGCTCGGCGTGGTTGGCGTGATCACGGCGTTCAACTTCCCGGTGGCCGTGTGGAGCTGGAACGCGGCGCTGGCCGCTGTATGCGGGGACGCGACGCTCTGGAAGCCCTCCAGCGACGTACCTCTGTGCGGGATCGCAGTGACGAAGATCACGGAGGCCGTGTGCCGCGAGAACGACGTCGACCCGGCGATCTTCTCGCTGGTGGTCGGGCGCGGTGCCACTGTAGGCGAACGGCTGCTGCACGATCCTCGTCTTCCGCTCATCTCTTTCACCGGCAGCACGCCCATGGGACGGCGGGTGGCCGAGCACGTGGGCAAGCGTCTGGGGCGCACGATCCTGGAGCTTGGCGGCAACAACGCGGTCGTCGTCACGCCGCACGCCAACATGGATCTCGTGCTGCCGACCATCCTGTTTGGGGCGGTCGGGACGGCGGGTCAGCGCTGCACGAGCACCCGCAGAGTCATCGTCCACGCGTCAAGACGCGACGAACTCGTGCGCCGACTTCTCGCGGCCTACGAGGGCATCCGCATCGGCGACCCGCTCGACCCCGATACGCTGATGGGTCCGCTGGTGAACGAATGGGCCGTGAAGGACATGCAGAAGGCGATCAGACGCATCACGGAGGAGGGCGGCGAGATTCTCTGCGGCGGTGAGCCGCTTGATGGCGATGCGTACCCCGGCGGCCATTACGTGCGACCCTGCATCGCCGCGGTCCGCAACGAGTACGAGATCGTGCAGGAGGAGACGTTCGCCCCGATCCTGTACATCATCGAGTACGGCCGGGCCGATGCGACCCCGGCCGCGGCCGTGGACGAGATCGAAGAGGCGATCGCGATCCACAACGGCGTCCCGCAGGGTCTCTCGTCGTCGATCTTCACCGACCACGTGCGGGAGGCGGAGACGTTCCTGTCGCACCGCGGCAGCGACTGCGGGATCGCGAACGTGAACATCGGCACGAGCGGGGCCGAGATAGGCGGTGCCTTCGGAGGAGAGAAAGAGACGGGTGGCGGCCGTGAGTCGGGCTCCGATGCGTGGAAGGCCTACATGCGCCGGCAGACGAACACGGTGAACTGGAGCACGGGTCTACCGCTCGCGCAGGGGATCGAGTTCGGCTAGGGTGCACGGCCAGGCGGCCGGGGAGCGAGGCTCCTAACAGACTGAGCCATATGCCAATAGCATGGTCCATCTAAATGAGATTGTCTATCCCGTGCTCTGCCTGAACCGGGACAACTCGGTTGTCGTATGTCGGATCGCGAGTTGCTCTCGAGCTGCAACGCCGGCGCGTTCGGAGGGAGGTCGGCGGACTAGGGGGCCAGGCGACTAGGGGGCCAACAGCCGGTCCAACAAGCGGGCGAGTCGATACGCGGCCTGCTTTAGGCGCCGCTCCACGGTCAGGATGTGTCGATCGAAGTACAGCTGCCCCACGTAGGGCTCCTCCTCGACCAGATCGTACACGTCCCCTTCCGTGATCTGAAACGACTCGTTCGCCCATGCGATTGGGTCGTCCTGTGCCCACAGCGTCCGATCGATCGGACGGATCTCCGCGCCTAGCTGCGTGGCATACTGGCGCCACGGCAGGTCCCGGTGGTCGATGAAGAAGCCGTCCCATACCGAATGTAGGTTCCGCTCGGGCTCGCCCATCACGTTCACAAGCACGTCGTTGCCGCCCCGGTCCTCCGCGTAGCCGGAGTGGAGCGGCTGGTGAATGTCCGCGACCAGGTGACCGAGCCATTTGAGTGCCTCGGCTCGACGCAGCGGCGAGGACGAAGCCACCAGGCTGTCCGAGAACTCGGCGATCGCATCCACGATGCACGGGGAAAACTCGCCGCTCTCCAGCCTGACCGTGCAGTGGGCAACGTCGACGCTCGCCGCCCCGGGAGGCGAGTTCATGTAGTGAGCCCGCGAGTACGGGACGTAGCGCTCGTAATCGCCGACCCCCTCCTCAATAAGGCTCCAGATCCGGTCCGGCCACACGCACGCTTCCGGGAAGCTCGCGCGCGCGCGGTCGGCTCGAAGCAGCCCGCCGACGGCAAGTCGGGTCTCACGGCGCATCTCCCACCATGCGATCAAACACACGATTCGATGGCCGTCAAAGCTCCAGGCCCCGGTCGCCCCGGTCGCGACGGTCGCGGACTCAGCAAGCGTGGTTGCCGCAAGCTCGGCAGGCACGCGTGTCGAATCTGCGCCCGACCACAGACCCGCCGCCGCAGCCCCGACACTCACCGCAAGGAGTCCGATGAACCGTCTCACTGTCACTGTCCTCCTCACGCTCCGACGTTCCCTCCGACGTTTGCTCCTGGCTTACCGGGCTCGATACGTTTTTTTGACCTGGCACCCGGTCGACGGCTGCACCTTCCGGTCGCCCCGCGGAGGATACCTGTCTCCGACCCAACGTGCCATTCAGCGGGCCGTTCGAAGACGTCGCCGCATGAATACGAGAACGAATGAGCGATAACTCCCTCGTCGATCGGATCCGCGCCGCGGAAGCCTTGAGCCGTCATCTCGAACCGGACGCCGACACGCGAGCCGCCGTGCGCGAAGGAGTGGTCGGCTACACGGAAGCTTTCCTCGAAAGTCTCCCCGAGCGGAAGGCGTACGAGATCGACAAGTCGAGCGCCGCGGAGCTGTGGGGTGCGCCGATTACAGAGGAGCCCGCGCCCCTGGACGAGATCCTGGGACTCATCAAACGGGCCGTGGACACACCCGGCATTAACCCCGCCTCGGCTGGACACCTGGGCTACATCCCCGGGGGCGGGATCTACTACGCCTCGCTGGGCGATCATCTGGCCGCGGTGACCAACCGCTACGTCGGGGTCCGCTTCGCCGGTCCGGGGGCGGTCGACATGGAGAACGTGGTCCTCGACTGGGCACGGGAGCTGGTCGGCTACCCTGAAGGATTCGGCGGCGTCCTACTGCCGGGCGGTACCGTGGCCAACCTCACGGCCATCGTGGCGGCCCGCGAGGCCCACGGCCTCAAGGCACGCGATTTCGAGCGTGCCGTAGTCTACGGTTCCGCACACGTGCATCACTGTATCGACAAGTCACTGCACGTGATCGGGATGGGAGAGTGCGTCCAGAGACGGATCGGTCTGGATGACCGCTACCGGATGCGACCCGACGAGCTCGCGAGCGTGATCGAGGACGACCGGAAGGCCGGGCTCAGGCCGTGGCTCGTCGTCGGCACGGCCGGTACGACGGACCTGGGGGCCATTGATCCGCTGGAGGAAATCGGGGCCATCGCCCGGGATCACGACCTCTGGTACCACGTGGACGCCGCCTACGGCGGCTTCTTCGCGCTCTGCCCCGAGCTGAAGCCACGCTTCGATGGTATGGAGCGCTCGGACTCGATCGTGCTCGATCCCCACAAGGGGATGTTCCTCCCCTTCGGAACGGGAGCCGTGCTCGCCCGCGACAAAGACACGTTGCTCAGAGCGTTCCGCTATACGGGCGAGTACATGCAGGATACGCGCGAGGAGGAAACGGCGGCGCAGAGCTCACCGGGTGATCTGTCGCCGGAATTCAGCAGACACTTTCGCGGACCGCGCGCGTGGCTCCCCCTCAAGCTGCTCGGCGTGGCCCCGTTCCGGGCCTGCCTCGAGGAAAAGCACCTGCTCGCACGCTACTTCCGTCGGGAGGTGCAGAAGCTGGGCTTCGAGGTCGGCCCGGAACCGGATCTTTCGGTCGTGGCCTACCGCTTCGTCCCAGAGAGTGGAGACCCCGACGCCTTCAACCGCGAGCTGCTTGAGGCGATCCACCGGGATGGCAGGGTCTTCGTCTCCTCGACCACGCTGGCCGGCCACTTCGTATTGCGAGTGGCAGTGCTCTCCTTTCGCACCCGCCTGGAGACCATCGACCTCTACCTGCGGATCCTGCGCGAGAAGGTCGAAGAGATGACGGGACGCAGGCTCTCGGCAGGCAAGCTCGCAGGACGCTAGCTCGCCGCGAGCGAGCCCACGGGGAGGTAGCCCACGAGCAACGACTCAGCTCGGCAGGTCCGCGATCGCCCGCACCAGATCCAGGGTGGTCACCAGTCCCACGAGGTGGCGGTGATCGAACACGAGAGCCCGATGGATCTTCCCTTTGAGTAGAAACCTTGCCAACTCGGGCAGCGTGGCGTCAGGTCGCACGGAGAAGGTCACCGACGTCATGATGTCCCGCACCGGACGGGAAGCCAGGCGAGTGCCCGGAAGGCCGGGGAACAGCACCATGGGGAAGTGTGCCGTGCCCTCTGGCGTCATGTAGAAGCCTTCACCCTCGCGACCCTCCATCTCCCCGGGGAGGTCCTCTACGCTCTCCGCCTTCACCTCCGCTTCGTCGAGTGCGAAACGCAGTATGTCCGTCGTCGAGACGACCCCGACGACCACGCCGTCCCGGTTTACCACCGGTGCACCGCTGATGTCGCGGGTCATGAACAGCTTGATAAGTTCTCCGACGGTGAGTTCCGGCTCGACCGAGAACACTTCGGTCCGCATGATGTCGCTCACAGTCAGCTCGGAGACCGCCATCTCTGTTGTTTCCATGGGAGTATCCGTCCTGCCCGGAAACTGGGGCGCTGTGGGCCTGTGATCAGGCCTCCACTGCGTAGCATACGCGCCATGGGCGGCTTCCAACAGCGCTATACTGCAGCCGCCTCCGGCTCGCTTTCCTCGGGACGTACAAGGATCTCCGCGCCGATCTCACGATCGATCGCGATCTCAGTCTCGCCGACCCGAATCACACACGACGGACGGGTCTGAACCAGCGAGATCCGGGCTCCAGGAATGACCCCGAAGGCCGCCAGCGATCCGAGTCTCGGCGAGCGCGTGTCGCCCAGGCACAGCACCTCGGCCACCTGTCCGTGCCGCAGCTCGGTCACACGGCGAACCTCGGCCGGAAGACGCGATTCGCCCTCCACCGGCTCCCGCTTGCCGAACAGCTTGGCCAGCCACGAGACGCGGCGCGGTGTCTCCGGAAACTCGTACTCGCAGCTTGGGCAGCGCAGCAGGCTGCACACCGGCCCCAAAGGGCACCCGTGGGCACACAGGGTGTCGTCCCTGTCGAACTCGAACCCGCACATCGGGCACGTCAGGAAGGTGTCAGCCATCGTCCGATGTGGTTCACCGCGCCTCCGACCAAGAACGCGAACGGAAAGATGAAGGCGGCCATCCGCCACGCCACTTTCATCCCGTGCTCGCGCGCGATCATGAGAAAGTTCGCAAAGCAGGGGATGAACAGCGTGATCGTCACCATCGCGACCAGAATCTGGTGCTGGCTGAGAAGCGGCGGTGTAGCCGTCACGGAATCCAGGATGTAGACGGCGCCGAAGTCTCGCCGCAGAAAGCCGACCAGAAAGGCGTTCGCGGTCTCGATCGGCAGCCCGAGCCAGCCGGACACGAGTGGTTCGCCCCAGCGCGCGATCACGTCGAGCGCGTGCACCCGATCGAGGACAAAAAGAATCGCCGTGCCGAGCACGAAGATCGGAATCACCTCGCGCAGGTACCAGTCGAGACGACTGGCCGTCTTCACGAGCACGTTGGAAAGCTGCGGGCGCCTCATGGGCGGGATCTCGAGCACGAACTCGCTCGTCTCACCGCCGAACACGCGCGCTGTGAGCCAGCCGACGATCAACAGGATGCTCACGACCAGAAGCCCCCACACGGCGACACCGGCAGGCGCGAGGGTGGCCAGCATGGCAAGCAGTACCCCGAGTTGGGCCGAGCAGGGCACAGCGAGTGCCAGTAGCATCGTGGTGACGATCCGCTCCTTGCGTGTCTCGAGGATCCGGGTCGTCATCGTGGCCATCGTCGCGCACCCCAGACCGAGCAGCATGGGAAGGACGGCCTTTCCGTTCAGCCCCATGAGCCGGAAAGAGCGGTTCACCATGATGGCCATGCGTGGGAAGTAACCCGAGTCCTCGAGAATGCTGAACACGAAGAAGAACGTCGTGACGATCGGCAGCACGATGGCGAGCGCGTAGCTCAGGGCCATGGTGATCGTCCCGTACCGCCCGACCAGCAGGTCGTGCACGAAGCGAAACGTCTCCTGCCACCAGCTGAGCTCATAGCCCGGAGCCAGAGTGTAGGCCGGCCGAGTGGCCGTTCTCTCGAGCTCGAACAGGGTCACCTCGTGGGCGGGGCTCACGGGGAGGCCTACCGGGTGCGTGATGCGCTCGATCTCGTGCGTGTGGGGGAAGGGAAGCACGGCGTCCGTCGCCCGGACAGCGAGAGGGGACAGCCGCTGCTCGAAGCCCCCGACTTCCAGCAGATCCACCAGCGTGCCCGCCCCGAACAGCCCCACGAACCAGAACACTGCGAGCAGGACCGCGGCGAGAAACCCCAGGCCTTTCACGGGGTGCATGGCCCAGAATCCCAACCGGACCCGGAACGGCGGGCTGTCAGGAGGGGCGATGCGGTACGTTTCGATCATGATCTCTTTCACGACCGAAAGCCGCGCGAGACTGCTGTCGAAAGGTCCCGCGGTGGGGAGCGTCCGTTCGCCGGCGGCTGTCGACGTGCCGTCCACACTCTCCGCCGCTCGAGGCGACTCCTGTGGCTCCCCGGCTCGCGCCAGGACCGTCGGGTCGATGTGGGGAGAACGGGCTTCGGGAAGCACGTCGATCAGCTCGGCTGTTCCACGGCCTCGTGGGGCCACGGTCTGCACGACGGGGATTCCGAGAAGCTGGCTCAGCCGCCCGGTATCGACCTCTCCGCCACGCTCCGCCAGCTCGTCCATCATGTTGAGGACGAGCACCATGGGTCGCTCCAGCTCCGCCAGCTGCAGGGTGAGCATGAGAGCACGACGGAGGTTCTTGGCGTCGGCGACCTGCACGATCGTCGCCCCATGATGCTCCTCGAGAAGGCTGAGCGTGACGCGCGCGTCCTCGCTGCGAGGCGCGAGGTCGTTGATACCCGGCGTGTCGATCACTTCGACGCTGCGGCCGTTGAACGCCGCGCGGGCGCGCACGATCTCCACCGTGGTGCCCGGATAGTTGGACACCGTCACGTATCGCCGCGTGAGGTTCTTGAACAGAACGCTCTTGCCGACGTTGGGATTGCCGACCAGGACGGTTGTGCCGTCCGCCTCGTCGCGGCGATCCATCTGTTGGTCGTGACAGTGGGTCATACGCAATCGGCGCGGTCGTGCGGGAGCGGACAGCCGAGAGCCTCCGTGCCACGGATGGCTGCCCTGTCTCGCCTCATGCCGTATCGTACCTCAAGGGGCCACGTTATACACGGAAGAGGCCAAAAGGTACTCAGACAAGGAATGGATTCCTATGGAAGAGGAGACCCCTCCGAAGCCGCCGGGCACATACACCGCGTTCGTGAAGCGCTTTCCGGATTTGGGGGAGGCGTGGGAGCACATCGGTCGAGCTGGAGGCCAGGGGCCGCTGGACGCCGAGACCCGGCGCCTGGTGAAGCTCGGGATCGCGATCGGGGCAATGCGCGAGGGTTCCGTGCACTCGAGCGTTCGCAAGGCGACGGCCGCGGGCATATCGATCGAAGCGCTGGAGCAGGTGGTCGCGCTGGCCGCAGGCACGATCGGCATGCCGAGCACCGTCGCGGGGTGGACCTGGGTGCACGACGAGCTCCACAAGGACCGGCGTTGATCTCAGTCCTCCCAGAGCTCGACAAGCTGAAACGACTCCACGTCCACCAGGCCGCGATCGGTCAGCTTGAGGCTGGGAATCACGGGCAGGGCGAGAAAGGAGAGAGCCATGAAGGGTGCGGCGAGCCGACCTCCGAGTTCTTGAAAGGCCGCCTCCAGCACGTCTAGTGCCACCCGCACCTCCTCCAGGGGTCGATCGCTCATCAGCCCGGCGATCGGAAGGGGAAGTGCAGCGAGAGTCTTCCCGGCCTCCGTCACTACGAGTCCGCCCTGCATCTCGACCAACGCGCTCACGGCTTGCTCCATACTCCGATCGTCGGCTCCCGCGATGACGAGGTTGTGCGAATCGTGCGCCACGCTACTCCCGATTGCACCGCGCCGGAGGCCGAACCCGCGCGCGAACCCCAGGCCCACGCCGCCGCCTCGTCCGTGACGCTCGACGACCGCGAGCTTGAGCAAGTCCCGCGACGGGTCGGCAACAGCGGCGCCGTCTTCGATGAGCGGCTCCTCGCTCGCGGATCCGGTAACGATCTGGCCCGGGATGACCTCAATGACCCGAATCCGCCGGCCCTCGTCCGGAATTCGGAAATTCGGAGATGTGGTCGCGTCGAGCCAAACGCTGGCCGGGGGTGGTGCGGGCGCGGGCGGTAGATCCACACACATCTTGCCGGAGCGCGCGACCAGCACGCCGCCGGAGTACACGCGCCCGACCCGCACGTCTTCCAGGTCGTCAAGGACGAGGAGATCGGCACGCCAGCCCGGCGCCACAGCCCCGAAGCCCCGGCGATCGAGTCCGAACCACTCGGCCGTGTTGATCGACGCCATGCGATAGGCCGTGACAGACTCCAGCCCGAGCCCGATGGCCTTCCGAACCGCGTGGTCGATGTGACCTTCGTCGAGCAGGTCGTGCGGGTGACGGTCGTCCGTCACGAAGCAGCAACGGCGCTCATTCTCGACCGTAACGAGCGGAAGGAGGTCCTCCAGGTTTCGGGCAGTGCTGGCCTCCCGGATCATCACCCGCATTCCCTTCCGGAGCTTCTCGCGGGCCTCCTCGAGGGCGGTCGATTCGTGGTCGCTTCCCACACCCGCTGCCACGTAAGCGTTCAGATCGCGGCCCCCCAGACCCGGGGAGTGGCCATCGATGATCGCGCCCCTGGCACGCGCGGCTTCCAGCTTCGCCACCACCTCGGGCACGCCGTGCACGACGCCGGGGAAATTCATCACCTCCGCCAGCCCGAGGACGCCTTCTTCCTCCAAGAGCGACGCGATCTCGTCGGATCCCAGCTCGGCACCCGCCGTTTCCATGTGAGTGGCCGGCACACATGAGGGCACCATGACGAAGGCGTGAAGCGGTAGATCCCGTCGGCTGTCCAAGATGTACCGGACCCCGTCCAGGCCGTGCACGTTGGCGATCTCGTGCGGGTCGAGCACGGCGGCTACCGTCCCGCGGGGCACGACGGCGCGGGCGAACTCCCGCAGCGTGATCAGGCTGCTCTCCACGTGCATGTGGCCGTCGAGGAAGCCGGGGGCGACCCACTTTCCGCTGCAATCGACCTCTGCAAGTCCTTCGTAGCCGTCGCCGAGGCCGACCACGCGCCCGTCGTGCAAGGCTACGTCACACTCGTAGATATCGCCGCTCAACACGTTGACAAGAGAGCCGCCCCGCAGGACCAGCTCCACCGGCTCACCGCCGCGAGCGGACGTGATGACGGTTTCGAGCTTCATGGATCACTCTGGTCCTGATATCGAGTCGGGGTGGCGCATCATCTCAGCCTCCACCAGGATAACGGCGACCAAGGCGTTGCGGCCGGCACATACGGCACCCACCATGCGCAACCGAGCGTTCGCTGCCCCAACATACCACCCCCGTGAATCTCGCAAGAGTCTTACCGCAGCGCAGCCGCGAGACGTGCGGAAAAGTCGCGTGAAACGCCGCCCGCTACTAGGATATCGAGATTCGTTCGGGCTCGTCGGGTTCGGACGAGAGTGATTTCGGGCGCGCGCGAGGTGCCATGGAACCGACCAACGTCTGGGACCCGCAATACTACCACAAGGTCGTCGACTGCCAGTGGGGCTGTCCGGCCCACACGAACGTGCCCCAGTACATTCGGCTGATCGCGCAGGGCAAGTACACGGAAGCGTACATGCTCAACCGCCATTCGAACGTGTTCCCCGCCATTCTGGGGCGCACGTGCGACCGCCCGTGTGAGCCCGTGTGCCGCCGCACGCGTATCGACGGCGAGCCGGTCGCCATCTGCCGCCTGAAGCGGGTCGCCGCGGACCTGCGCGGCGAAATCGAGCACCTCCTTCCGACCGTTCCCGAGCAGAAGAACGGAAAGCGAATCGCCTGCGTCGGTGCGGGCCCTGCCTCGCTCACCGTGGCGAACGATCTGCTGCCACTGGGCTACGAGGTCACGATTTACGAGAAGTTGGACCGACCCGGTGGTCTGATGTGGACGAACATTCCGCAGTTCCGGCTTCCCCCGGAGGTCCTGTGGGAGGAGATCGACTACATCCTCGACCTGGGGGTCGATCTGCGGCTCAACACACCGGTCGACAGCATGAAGGCCCTGCTCGAGGAAGGCTACGACGCGATCTTCGTCGGCTCCGGGGCTCCTCGGGGAAAGAACCTGGAAATCCCGGGTCGCTACGACTCCGAGAAGATCTACATCGGAATCGACTGGCTGGAGTCCGTGGCGTTCGGCCATACGGCGTCGATCGAGTCGCGCGTCCTGATCATCGGAGCGGGAAACACGGCCATGGATTGCTGCCGCACCTCGAAGCGCATCGGGGGCGAGGACGTGAAGGTGATGGCCCGCAAGCCGCGGCCCCTGTTCAAGGCCTCGGACTGGGAGCTGGAAGACGCCGAGGAGGAGCAGATCGACATCCTCGAGTGCCATTCGCCCAAGCGCTTCGTGATAGAGGATGGCCAGCTGAGGGGGATGGAGTTCGAGATCGTCACCTGGCATGAGGGAGAAGGTGGGCGGCTGCAGAAAGAGGTGCTTGACGAGACCTTCCTTCCAGCCGACGCGATCATCCTGGCCATCGGACAGGAGACGGCCTTCCCGTGGATCGAGCGCGACATCGGGATCGAGTTCAACGATTGGGACATGCCGATCGTGGACCGCACGACCTTCCAAACTACGCTGGACGGCGTGTTCGTGGGCGGCGACGCTGCCTGGGGGCCGGAAAACATCATCTGGGCGGTCGAGCACGGACATCAGGCCGCCGTCTCGATCCACAACCGCTGCCTCGGTACTCCGCTCACCGATCGACCCCCGTACGGGATGAACCTCGTCAGTATGAAGATGGGCCTGCACGAGTGGAGCTTCAGCAACGACTACGACGCGTCGACAAGAGTGAAGATGCGGCACGTGAAGCTCGCCGAGCGGCTGGCCAGCCTGGAGATCGAGGTCGAGGAGGGCTTCGACCACCACCAGGCACTGACCGAGGTCGAACGGTGCCTGAACTGCGACGCGCAGACCCACTTCACGGGGGAGCTGTGCATCGAGTGTGACGCCTGCATCGACATCTGCCCACTCGACTGTCTGACGATCACCGAGAATGGGCCGGAGGTGGACCTCCGGGGTCGCTTGAGCGCTCCGGCCGCCAACCTCGCACAGGATCTCTACGTCTCGGGACGCCTGCCCCAGACGGGCCGCGTGATGGTGAAGGACGAAGACCTGTGCATCCATTGCGGGCTGTGCGCCGAGCGCTGTCCGACGGCGGCGTTCGACATGCGCCGGTTCGACCTCCTCATCCCGTATGCGGGCCGGCCGGTACGGCAGCCGTTCCTGGATGGGGCGCCCGGCGGGCATCCCTCGACACAGGGCGCGGTAGTCGAATGAGCGTCGGCGGGACGTTGATTCATGTGAACGACTTCGCCCTCAAGATCGGGACGGTGAACGGAACCGGCTCGGCAAGCGCCAACGCGCTTCTTATGCAGGCGATCTTCCGGATGGGGATCCCGATCTCCGGGAAGAACATCTTTCCGTCCAACATTCAGGGACTGCCCACCTGGTACGAGATCCGGGTGAACAGGGACGGCAACACGGCGCGGACGCCTGCCTTCGATCTCATGGTCGCGATGAACCCCGAGACCTACGAGCAGGATATCGCCGAGGTTCGGTCAGACGGCTACATCCTGCACGACAACACATGGCCGCTGGCGGAAATGCTCCACAGGGACGACGTCAACTTCCTCGGCGTCCCGCTGGCCCGCATGTGCGTCGAGAACTTCGACGGTTCGCGAGAGCGAATCCTGATGAAGAACATCGGGTACGTGGGCGTCCTCGCTGCCCTTCTGGACCTCGAGACCGAGGTCGTAAAGGAACTGCTGCAGGAGAAGTTCGGCGCCCGGAAGCGCGCTTTGCTGGATTCCAACTACCTGGCGATCAAGCTCGGCTACGACTACGCGACCGAGCACTTCGATTGCCCGTTGCCCATCCGCCTCGAGCGGATGGATGAGACGGCGGACAAGATCCTCATTGATGGAAACTCGGCTGCTGCACTCGGCTGCATCTACGCTGGCGCCACGGTCGCCGCCTGGTATCCGATCACGCCGAGCACCTCTCTTGTGGACGCCTTCACCGGCTACTGCCGGCGATTCCGCAAGGACCCGGACTCTGGCCGGAATCTGTATGCGATCATCCAGGCCGAGGATGAGCTGGCGGCCGCCGGCATCGTGATCGGGGCCTCCTGGATGGGCGCTCGGGCTTTCACGGCGACCAGTGGGCCTGGGATCTCGCTCATGAACGAGTTCATCGGGCTCGCGTACTACGCCGAGCTCCCGGGTGTGTTCTTCGACGTTCAGCGGACCGGCCCCTCGACCGGCATGCCGACGCGAACGCAGCAGGGCGATCTGCTGGCAGTCGCCTATGCCTCACACGGCGACACGAAGCACATCGCGCTCTTCCCGGCGGATCCCCACGAGTGCTTCGCCTTCACCGTGCGTGCCTTCGACCTGGCTGATCGGTTCCAGACGCCCGTGTTCGTCGTCTCGGACCTCGACATCGGGATGAACGACTGGGTCGTGCCACGGTTCGAGTGGGACGACGGATACGTTCCGGATCGCGGCAAAGTGCTGAGCGCGGACGATCTCGAGCGAATCGAGAAGTTCCATCGCTACCTGGATGTGGACGGCGACGAGATCACCTATCGGACGCTGCCAGGCGTCCATCCGAAGGGTGCCTACTTCACCCGCGGCTCGGGCCACGACAAGTGGGGCGACTACACGGAGGACTCGGCGGCGTACCGCGAGGTCGTAGATCGTCTGGCCCGCAAGATCGATAGCGCCGCGAACGCCGTTCCCGAACCCAAGGTGCGAGGCACGCGAGATTCCCGGTTCGGGGTAATCACGGTAGGCGGCTGCCACATGGCGGTGCGCGAGGCGTTCGACGAACTGAACGAACGCGGATTGTGCTTCGATTACATGCGCGTGCGGGGATTCCCCTTCCACGCGTCGGTGGACGAGTTCCTGAACGCGCACGAGCTCAACTTCGTCATCGAACAGAATCGGGATGCGCAGCTGCGCTCGCTTCTCCTGTTGGAGACGAGCGTTCAGAGGGAGCGACTCCGCTCGGTCCGCTACTATGGCGGACTTCCCTTGAGCGCCCACCACGTCGCAGAGGGGATCCTGGAGCACCTGCCAGGCGTGGAGAGCTGCAACGATCCCATCGATCTGTCGGTGGCGACGCCCGAAGGAGCGACAAGATGACCTACATCAGCAAGCCGCGGGTCATCCACCCGAGCCTGGAGCGCAACGAGCTCGGGTTGACCGTACGCGACTACGAGGGGTCCATGTCGACCCTGTGCGCCGGTTGTGGACACGATTCGATCACGAGCGCGCTCCTCGAAGCGTTGTGGGAACTGAACGTTCCACTGCACGGCGTCGCCAAGCTGAGTGGCATCGGATGCTCCTCGAAGACGCCGGCCTACTTTCTGGGCGACTCGCACGGGTTCAACGCCGTCCACGGTCGGATGCCGGCGATCGCGACGGGCGCCAGCGCAGCGAACAAGGACCTGGTGTACATCGGCATCTCCGGTGACGGAGACTCCCTGTCGATTGGCCTCGGTCAGTTCTGCCACGCGATCCGCCGCAACCTCGACATGCTGTATGTGATCGAGAACAACGGCGTATACGGACTCACGAAGGGACAGTTCTCCGCGTCCGCCGACGTGGGTTCCAGGGCCAAGCGCGGGGCGGTCAACCAGCAGCCGCCGATCGACTCCGTTCTCCTGGCGCTCAGCATGGGGGCGACCTTCGTGGCCCGGAGCTTCTCGGGCGACAAGAAGCAGCTGGTCGAGATCCTCAAGGCCGGCGTCAAGCACCCGGGCTTCGCCCTGGTGGACGTGCTGTCGCCCTGCGTGACGTTCAACGACCACGTGGGTTCCACGAAGAGCTACATGTACACGCGCGAGCATTACCACGCGGCCATCCAGGCCGATTTCGTCCCGCCCGAGGGAGAGATCGCGGCGTCGCTCGAGCCCGGGGATGTGCAGGACATCGCGATGCACGACGGCAGTGTAGTGCGGTTCAGCCAGATCCCGTGGCACTACGATCCGACGGATCGCGACAAGGTGGACGAGTACGTCCGTGAGCGTCAGGCGCGCGGCGAGGTCGTCACGGGACTGTTACTCCTCGACGAGGCGGCGGAAGACATGCACGGGGTCCTGGGCAGCGTGGAGAGGCCACTCCGGGACCTGCCGTTCGAAGCGCTGATCCCCGGGCGGGCGGCCCTGGATCGGCTGCTGGATGAATACCGGTAGGTGCAACGGCACGAAACTCGCGGCGCCTCCGGGGGAGCGAAGAGCGACAGAGGCACTCGAAGGGAAGGGGAGCGATGAGCGACAGGAAGCCCGTGGGGATCGTGCTTCATGAGAAGGCGGACCGGTTGTACGTGATCTGCGACGACGGCACCGCGTATTCCGCCAAAGTCGGGCAGCCGGGGATCGTGATGGGGTGGCACGAGATCGAGCCGATCCCCGGCACCACCGCAGACAGGGAGCACACGGAGGACTTCACCCAGGAAGTCACCGCGGAGCCTACCTAGGAGCCGACCGGGTCGTTGCCTCAGCCTTGCCTGAGGCCGCTCACCGAAGCTCGACGGGGGGCTACTCTCCCTCGGTCTTCGAGCTCAGCAGACGATAAAGCAGCGCTCCCACGATCGCGCCTGCGATGGGGCCCCAGATGTACGCCAGCGAGAACGATCCGATTCCGAAGGCGACTGCGGGGTTGAGCACGCCGTTGGAGGCGTGGGCGGCGAAGTGGATCCCCAAGAACAGGGAGCCACCGATCACGAGCCCGCTGGCGGCGGCCGGCACCGCCCCGAGCACGACCGCCGCGATCCCGAACAGGAAGAGAGCGGCGCCCAGCAGCTCGGCCAGCCCTACTCCGAGGCTGTTTCCCACCACCAGCTCCTGCACCGGCCCGAACGTCAGACCACCGAGGAACAACGCGATCCCGGCACCCAGGAATTGCGCCACGAGGTAGCCGACGGCCGACGGCAGCTCGATCTTTCCGATGGACGCCAGGCCCAGCGTGACGGCCGGATTGATATGGCACCCCGAGATACCGCCGATCGTGTAAACGAAAAGTCCGAGCGTCACACCGGCGATCACGGGGGTCGAGACCGGAAAGTCGGAGTTGTTGATCGAGATGAGAACCGCGAGGGTGAGTCCGAACGTGCCTACAAGCTCTGCGATGAGCGCTTGGGGCTTCACGAGCTCCTCCTGTTTGAGAGCGCTTACGGGACCGTGTGCTGGAGGGGGGGCTGATCACGCTACGGGCAGGCTGCCAGAACCGTCAAGGGGCCAGCGCCCCGGTGGATCACCGGCCGGCACGAATTCTGGGTCGACCCGGGCGATGAGCTGGGGAGCGGTTTCTTGCTCGGGCGCTGAGGCGCCTTACCGGGGGCGTCAGCGGGGGTCGCCGGGTCGTCGACCGCGCCGCGTCCAGATCAGGATCGCGCCGCAGGTCGGCGACGCCATGGTCGCGTACTGTACCGGGACGGAACCGGGTGAGGTGTACACCTCGATCCCGCCGATGTCTGGTACGATCACGTCGTCCGGGTGTGCCCCTGCCAGGTAGAGCCCGTCGACAAAGATCACGGGCTCGCAGGTGAGCGCGTTGCGACTGAGCTCGATGGGCGGCCTCTGACCCGACCCCGTGTCGCTCGCTCCGACGCGGAGCCCCGGGACTCGGCGCAGGGCATCGCTCGTGTCCCGCGACTTCCAGCGCTCGAGGTCGTCGCGCGTGATGAAATGCCCGATCCCCTTGGCTTTCCGCCGTTCGAACTCGCGGACCCCGAACCGGAAGTCACCGCGCTCGATCTCGACCTCCAGCTCGGCCACTCGGACGACGTTGGGGCTCAACAGCAGGACGACACGCGTCGTCTTCTCCGCCTCGAGGAACACGGGGACGGAGCTCATCTGGTATCCGACGTAGCGAACCTCGATCGTGTCTTCGCCGGCGATCGTACTGGGAACGACGAACCGGCCCGTGCTGTCGGTGACCGCTCCCAGGCGGGAGCGTCGAAGGGAAACAGCCGCCGCCTCGATCGGCTCTCCGGTGATGGACGAGACCACACGTCCGACGAGTTGTGCCTCATCGGCCTCTTCCTGAGCGACGAGTCCGGCAGGTTGCAGCAGGAGAGCGAGAACGGGCGCGACCACGCGAAGAGGGCCAATCCAGCTGCTCATGATGATCGTCGACCCCGTGTCCAAACGAGGACCACGCCACACGCCGATCCGAAGCCGTGGTATTGTGGCGGCGCGGTCGCGGCGTTTCGGTGCACCTCGATCCCCTCGATCATGTCACGCGGCATCTTCGCGATCATGGTCATCGGGTTTTCCCCTGTGAGCTGAATCATGGTCTCGTCGGCAAACCCGCTGAGCGGCTGTCCGTTGAGGAAAACCAACGGTCGGCAAATCTGCGAGAGTCGGAGACGACCGATCTCGACATCCCAACAGCTCGCGACTCGTGTCCCGAACCCCGGCAGCACCTCCAGATCGCCGGTCGTCGGATCCTGCTGTCCGCCCGTGTCCCGACCGGCTCCGCCCGCAACGTCAGCCAACCGGTCGGGGGCCGTACGAATGCACTGACTTACACGCACGCCGGGAATCCGACGCAGGTTCGTGATGATGTCGCGTCGCTCCAGATCCTCTCTGGTGATGAAATCGCCGAGGCCGAGATCCAGACGCTCGTAGTACCCCGCCAGGCGGAGGTTTCTAAGTGTGCGATCCACCTGGACGTTCAGCTCCGGAAGCTGAACGGGATCCGTCTCCAGGGTGAACAGGGCGAGGCTGAGCGTTCCGGTGGTGAGGACCACCTCGGCCGTGTCGGAGCTCATCCCCAGGTGCTCGGTCACGATCCGATGGGGACCGCTCGGCAAATCGGCGATCAGAAACGTCCCGTCACCGCCGGTGATCCGCTCTTCGTTCACACCCAGAAGACGGACTATAGCACCCGCTACCGGGTCGCCCGTCTCGGCCGACCTCACTACGCCTCTCAGGGACGCCGTCGTTTCCGAGACCTCGCTGGCAGCCGCCAGTGTGGAGGGCGCGACGGACAGGTCGCGTAGCAGCAGGCGGTTGGCCGGTACCTCGACCTCCACCGGCTCGCCGACTCTTCCCAGCGACGCTGCCTGCAGCTGTAACGATGAGGTCGGTTGGAGTCCGCAAACCAGGAAGTAGCCCTCATCGTCGGCTCGCACCGGGTCCGCATCCTCCATGCCTTCCGACCGGAGCCACACCACGGCACCCGGCAGTAGCAGACCCGACTCCTCGTCGACGATGCGACCGAGAAGGACGGATCCGTAGCCTTCGTCGCCTTCATCCGAATCTGCCTGAGATTCGCGCCGGCCGGCGCACAGGGTCGACACGACGTGATCGGCCGAGATTGCGAGCCGCAAGCGCATGCTTTCTTCGCCGCGCACGCTCACCGTGAGTTCGATGCCAGGAAAACCTTGAAGCCTCGGGTCGGAGTGCTCGACGGCGAGCGTATACGTACCGGGAGCGACGAAGTCCAATCGAAAGCGGCCGACCGAGTCGGTGACTGCCTCGTGGTCCGTCCCGGCCAGGTACACACGGGCACCATCGAGGGGTTGCTGACCATCGAAACCCATCGCCCGGCCAACCAGCGTTCCCCACTCGCCGAGCGCGATCTCGCTCCCGTCCTCGAGCGCGATCTTCAGCACCTCGCCTCCGAACTCCCGATACGCGTCGACGGCATCGGAGAGACGGGTCGTCAGAAAGTTGCCTCGCGCGCCCCGACGAAGCGTCGGGCGGATGCGCCGCTGCACGACGGGTGTGCGAATCCACCATCTCGAGACGAACCAGGCGCCTGACGGCCCACGACGGAATTCCACTCGGCCACCCGACCATGTATCAGCCGGAATGTCGACGCGGTGAAGTTGCGTATACTCGAACTCCATGAACCGGAGCTCGGCGCTCAGCGGGTCCAGCCACAGGACTCCCCTGACGTTGGGCGCGTCCGTGCGTTCCACGGGCTCGAACTCGAGCCCGATCAGATCCGCCGTCTCCAACTCGCCGGGGACGAGCGTGAAGCAGTGATCGTCGAAGAAGGCGTCGGAGAGGAGCACTTCGGAATCGGGTCCGAAAAAGCGGAGCGCATCGTCCTCTTTCTGAACGTATCCTGACTCCGCGAGCAGCGTGGCTGGAAGGCTGACGAACGAGGAACGGCCCGTCTTCAGCACGTTGCTGGTCTCCTCGCGAACGACCTCGTAGGTACGGGGCTGAAGCACGCGGATCCACCGTCGGAGCTCGAATCGGACCGCAGGGTTGGCCTCGGACCACCGGGTGACCTCCAGCGCCTTACGGGCCTCCTCCCACACTCGCAGCAGTTCGGGACCGGCCCCGGCACGCCGGGCGCAGCGACTCTCGACCGAAACCTGGAGTTCGCTGAGGTCGATGGGTCGAACCGGGATCATGAGTGAGCGTGCCACCTCCACGCCGGTTCCGGCATCGAAGGGACTCGATGTCCAGGTCGCGAAGCCGATTCGTTCTACGCGAAGCCGATAAGACCCACGAACGAACACGTGAATGAGGAAGGCGCCATCCGGGCCGCTGAGCGTCGAGGCGACGTCCTGCCCGCTGGAGTCGATCACACTGACGAACGCGCCCTCGATCGGACGTCCGCTGGAAGCATCGAGGGCGGTCCCCTGAACCGCTTGACCTGCCACGGCGGAGGCGGAAGCCAGGAGAGCGATCGCCGACAGGCTCAGAATCGGCGTCTTCAGCGCCCGCCGAATCCGTTTGCGCGGCTTCATGATTCCACGTGGGATGAGCATCGACTCCACTGTTACACGACGGCCGATCCACCGGATCAGGAGTCTGACACCGGCGGGCCCACTAGAATCTACGTGATTCGGCGTCTTGTGGTTCCGTTCCGCGGGCGGAGAACAACCGGCGGAGCAGGAAAGATCCAGAAAAAGAAAGGGGGCGCATAATGCTGCGCCCCCTTTCGCCCCTCCATCGCCGGGGTGAACCCTCTCGGGCTCGCCGCCAGCGGGAACCACGTAGCTCGTGCGTCTACACGCTCCTTACGGCGTCGTGTAGGAGCACAGGCTCGTGTTCCAGTTCGGGTTGTTTTGCTCGTCGAAGTCCAGCGGCAACACCACATCTGGACCGTAGCTCCCGCCCTTGTAATACGAACCGGACGGGAAGACGCTGTCCGGGCTCCGGCCATACTGCCGGATGAGCCGCCGCAGGTCTCCGAGACGGTGACCGGTGATGGCCATCCAGGCCGCGCGCTCGTCGAAGATCATGTCCACTCGCGCGTCCGCACTGCCCGGGTCCACGAGCGTGCCGAGCGGGGTGACGTTACCCTCGGCCTCGGCCATCGCCAGGATGCTCGCGTAATTGGGGTACTTGCCCGCCATCAGGTTGTCGACGTCGGCTCGCAGCGCGTTCAGCATCCCCAGCCAGGCGCTTCCGCCGGCCGCAAGATCCGCTTCCGCCTGGATGAGGCGTGCCTCAATACCGTCAGCCAACATGACTGGAGAACCGCGGAGCACCGACATCGGGAGGAAGACGTACATCAGGATCCCCTCGTCGAAGCCAGGGCCACCGTCCATATACGGTGTGCGCGGGTCCTTGCGGTCGCGCACCGCGTCCGGGCTGAGCGGGGTCACGCCGAATCCGTACCGACCGTTCGACATGTTGCCCCACACCGGGTTGATCTGGTCGGGCGAGTTGTCGGAATGCAGGATCTGCTTGGTGTAGGTGGTCGGGACGCTGGCGACGGCCGCAGCCGCCTCCGCGTATCGACCTAGGTTCATCAGCGCTCGCCCCTTGCCGACCGCTGCCGCGAAATTGCTGCCGTCGATCGACAGTGCCTGGTCGAATCGAGACAGCGATGCCTCGAACACCTGGCTCGTGCTGATCGGCATGCCCTGGGTGAGCGCGCCGTCGGCCGCTACCTCTCCGAACGGGATGCCGGAGCAATAACCCTCGCCCAGCGCGACGTAGGTATATCCCTCATACAGCTTCATGAGAGACGCGTCCGAGGTACCTCCGTCCCCATCGCCTTCCAGGCCCCGGAAGGCTCGGATCGACGCCCGGCGCGCCTGGTGCAGCTCGCCGTAGGCCACGTCACTCGTGTTCCCATCCCCGAGCGGGAACTGGGCCCGCTGGTCGGTGGCCGTGCGTGTGGTGAAGGTACCGGCGGAGTAAAGCTCATCCGTGATCAACGACGAGACAGTCAGGAACCGGTCGTTTCCGGCCCCGCTATACGCCGTCTGGAAGTCGCGAATCGCGCCCGCAACGAGCAGATCCGTGCTCGTGCCGATCGGAGTCAGGAACTCCTTGTCCTGGACCGTGAGCGTCTCCTCGCACCCGACGAATGGTACCGCCAGTGCGACGAGCAACGCCCAGCGGCCACGCGAGGCGACTCCTTCGCTTACAAGTCTCCGAAACATTTTATGCGTCCTTTTTTTCGTCAGTTGTCAGCCTTGTTGCCGTTTCCTCGGAAACGGAGCCGGGCACGCCCGCTGCTGCGAACGTGCCGGCTCTGCTCCGTATCAAGTCTTAGAACCTCACGTCGAGCCGCAGTGTGAACACCTGGATCGGCGGCTGCGTGTTGAAGTCAGACTGGTTGAAGTTGGAACGGCCACCCTGCGAGTTGATCTCGGGATCGAGACCGGGATACGGAGTCCAGGTCTGCAGGTTACGACCCGCAAACGTCACGCTGGTGCGCTCGAGCAACGGATGCACGTCCCGAATGCTCGGCGGAGCCGTGAGCGTCACGGACAGCTCCCGCCACTTCAGGAACTTCGCGTCCTCGACGAATCGTGCCGAGTCGCCACCGAAGCGCGAGATGATGGCTGCCTGGTCCTCCAGCGAAGCGTTGGGCGAACCCGTGGCCTCGCAGCCATGTCCTTGATTCAGACGCCGGCAGCGGAAGTCCTCGCTGTAGAACACGAGGCTGTGACCGCCACGCGCGTCAAACAGGGTGTTGACCCGGATGAACTGGAAGAACTCCAGGTCGGCCGACAACGATGACGTCCAGAGCGGAATCGACTCGTCGATGAAGCATGCGTCCGGGTCCGCGTCGCAGCTCACGTCGTTGGTGGTGACCTCGTCCCGCGAAAGCAGTCCGTCACCGTTCGCGTCGTTGAACGTGGAGCCCGGCTCAAAGTAGCCGCCGGCCGCAAAACCGTTCTCGTGACGCTGCGAACCGCTGAAGCCGAAGATGATCGGTTCCACGCCCTCACCGAGATCGATGATCTCGTTTTTCAGGCTCGTGAACTGAAGCGTCAAGTCTACTCGGATGTCCCGCGTGTCCACCGCGAGCGCCCGCAGGGACGCCTCGATTCCCCTATTTTGAATCTCACCCAGATTGTCGAAGAGCGATGTGGTGAGACCGAACGAAGGCGCGATCTGCCGCTCGATCAGCGCGTCCTTCGAGCTCTTGAAGAAGTATGTACCGGCAAGACCGATCCGGTCGTTAAACAACCCGACGTCCAGACCGGCCTCCCACTCGGTGGCCCGCTCCGGCTTGAGCAGCTCGTTCCCTGTCTCGCTGAGCGTGACACCGGGGTTGTTCCCGGTTTCGACCGTGGCCGTGACCGGTGCGAACAGCGTGATCGCGTCCCGGAAGGCCGGACGCAGCCCGGCCACACCGAACGAACCACGCAGTCGCAGCTCGCTGATGAACCCCTCGGTCGAGAAGAAGTCCTCCTCGCTGAGCAGCCAGGAGACACTGGCAGACGGATACACCTGCAGCGAAGCCTCGCCGCCGAAGTTGCTGTCATCGTCGATCCGCACGGCACCCGTGACGAACAGACGATCGCGCCAGCCGAACTCCTGCTGGAAGAACGCACCCAGCGTCACGACGTCGAGGAAGTTCTCCGCGACGGCGAAGTTCCCGCTCACCGCGTCGCAAGACTCCAGCCCCTGAATGAGGCCGTCGCCGAAGCAGGTGAGCCCGTTGAAGATCTGGTTCGCATAGGCGGCCCCAGCCGTCGATGTGGACTCGAGATCGCCTGTGATGTTGATGTCGGCCGAGAGCGAAGCGTTCCCCGTCCAGGTGTAACGCTGGAACCGACCACCCTCTCGGAAGCCGTCGACCCACGACGACGTGAGGCCGTCGAGACCCGGCTGGATGGTGGTCTGGTTGAACGTGCTCAGGATGTCGACTCCGAACGTTCCCTGGGCGCTCAGCCAATCGAGCGCCTGCCAGCGACCGTTCGCGCTTCCCGTGAAGCGGTCCGACGTGACCTTCGAGTCGGTCGCCTCGGCGATGTCGACGATGTTACGCGCGAACAGGTAGTTGGACCGGTTCGGTCCACCGTTCGATGCACGACCCGGCGCATAACCGGCCAGTCCCGCGTACGCATTGATGATCGGGCTGTACAGCGAGTTGTCGTTGCTCACGAACCACACGTCACGGGGCACGTACCCGACGCTCACCGACGCGTCCACGTCGTCGGAGAGGGCCGCGTCGACGTTGGCACGCACGTTCCACTTACGCTCCTGATTGAGGTCGTAGAACTGTCCAGCGTCCGCGCTCCACAGGTTCGTGGGAAGGATGCCGTCCTCGCGCTCGAACTCGCCCGAGACGAAGTACGTGGCCTGCTGGGTTCCGCCGCTCACGTTGAGACCGTAGGCTTGGCGATCCCCGGTCACGTAGGGAGTCGTGCGTGGGTCCGTCATCCCGTTGAACTGCAGGAACTGATCCTGCGTGCACGTGCCGGCGGCCGCATCGACGTTGCGGCACGTCGACCAGTCGGTGGTGTTGAAGCCATCCTCGTCGATGACGGGTGCGCTCGGATCGCCGATCGACTCTGCGGCCACAAAGCTGTCGGGCCAGTCGGTCACGTCGTTCAAAACGCCGCCCTCGGCGTAGAACGTGAAGTCGGTGCCACCGGCCTCACCACGCTTGGTCGTGATGATGATCGCGCCGTTCGCGCCGACGGCCCCGTACAGCGCCGCGGCCGATGGGCCTTTGACGATCTCGATACTCGCGATCTCTTCAGGGTTCAGGTCGTTGAGCGTCCCGACTCCCTGGTCGTTGATGATGCCTGAGTAGACGCCGCCTGTGCCGGGGTTGCTGTTCGCGGAGTGGAAGTAGATCCCGTCGACGATGACCAGCGGATCGTTGTTGAGGGACAGGCTCGAGGAGCCGCGGATCCGGATCCTCTGACCCGCCCCGGCATCACCGGAGGATTCGTTGAAGATCACGCCCTCTGAGCGCCCGGAGAGCAGATCGGAGAAGTCCGTGACCGCGCCCTTGTTGACAGCCGCGGCATCGATCTCGCCCGAGTTCGTGCCGAGCTGACGCCGTCGCCGCTCCAGGCCGGTGACCACGTTCACGGTCACGTCCTCCAACCTCACGGCAGACACCGGAAGCTCGATGTCGAGCGTGGTCGCCTCGCCGGCTACGACCGTGACCGATGTCGAGTAGTCGCGGTAGCCGATCAGGCGCACCTCCACCGTGACCGCGCCCGCCGGAACGCCGACAAGGCGATAACGGCCCTCGCGGTCGGTCAAGGTGCCAAACTCGGTGCCCGGGATGAAGACCTGGGCGCCGTTCACCGGCTCCAGCGTCTGGGAGTTGACCACCGTACCGGTGATCGCCCCCTCCTGGGCGAATGCCGTGGTCGCGAAGAGCAGCGCGACCAGAGCGCCCAGGACGCCGGGTCCGGCTCGCCTAAACAACGTACGGAGCATGAGACACCTCCTCTTGGGGGGTGAGGAACACGCGGGTGCGAGGCTTGAGGGTACTACATCTTCCCTCAGTACGAGGTGCGTTCCCGATCCTGCCAGAGCCCATCTCGCGACCCTCCCGCGAACGATGCTTGCGCGGACTCCACTGCGAGCGGCTGGCGAGGCATGCTGTGCCACCCGGCTCGCGTGCAATCGCACGAGCAATTGAGAGCGAACTTCGCAATGGACAAAAACCTAGCGGGGGCTCGCAACTGGGGCAAGTTGCGCCGGGACGAAGGCAAAGCGGCCCGGAACATACGCCACGCCTGTTCAGGGAGCCGTTTCCGGCCACTCGACGCGGACCTCACGCGCACCGGCCCCGATCTCGTGCCGCGTTTCACCTCCGTGCGGCCACCGCACTCTGAGGGCGAGTGGCGTGTCGCCGAGTCCAAGTACCTGCAGGAAATCGTCTTGCGACCAGTAGCCGGACCCCGCCTTCACCTCGCGCGCGGGTCCCAATCCAGACTCGTATTCCACGCGAAACACAGCCCCGACGCCATGCGGGTTGGCGGGCGGGCCGACGAGTCGTACTCGAAGGCCGGGCGTCGCCCCTCGATTCCGCAGCACTCTGGCCGGTCCTGCGTTCTGCGATACGGCCAGGTCGAGTCGACCATCGCCGTCATAGTCGGCGAACGCCGCGCCGCGGGCTTCTCCATACACCAGGATCCCGCTTCGATGGCCTGGAATCGCCGTCAGTCCTCCCGTTCCATCTCCCTTCAGCCACAGCCCGCGGCCGGACTGAAGCCGGGGCGTGTCGGGATCGACGGAAAAGAAATTCTGAGTCACGACGAGATCCTCGTTCCCGTCGCCATCGAGGTCCGCGACCCCGACATGGAAGGCCGGTGCGAGCTGCGCATCGCCCGGCAGCGCGAAGCGCTCGAAGCGCTCCCCGCGGTTGAGCAGCAGCACGTGCTCGAGACTCGCGGCTTCCAACATCTCCGCGCGTTCGAACGCGCTCCCCAGCGTCTCCTCAACGGTCGCCTCGGCGTACGCCGTATAACTGTCGAGCCGGGTGCGGACGAAAGGCAACACGCCCCGCAGCCGGTCGAAGCTGACGGTGGTGGCGTACCCGTCGATGGGCTCGTCGAAGGTGGCCTGGAGCACGTCCAACGTACCATCGGCGTCGAAATCACCGTAGTAAATCCGCAGGGGGTGCTCGCGGCTCGCCGGCAGGCCCGTATTGCTCCCCCACGCCGTGGCCACCACGTCCAGGCGACCGTCGCCGTCGAGGTCGCCGGTCGTAACCCCGTTCCAGCGCCCGGTATCCTCCTCGAGTCCCCAGGCCCTCGTTTCGTCGCGGAACTGGCCTCGCTCGTTTCGAAACAGGCGAATGGGGCCCCAATCCAATGCCAGGAGAAGGTCGGGATCGGCATCTCCGTCGACATCGGAGAAGACGGCCGACGAGATCAGACCGATGTCACGGAGCGGCTCGGCATTGGCCTCGTCCAGCACGAAGCGCCCTTCCTGGTTTTGAAACAGTCTCGCCGAGGTGGGCCGCGGGTACTCGGCCGGCCGTGTTCGGCCACCCACGAACAGATCCAGGTCCCCATCCCCATCGTAGTCGGCCAGGGCCATCGGGCCGGCTGCCCCCGCGTCGCCCGGGACTGCCGAACGCGTCAACGTGGACGCCTCGTCTCGGCCGAGACCGCCCGGATCGAGCCGCACCTGCAGGGCCGCAGGAACCGTGCGGGCCGAATTCGGATCTGGCGCCTCGTAGTTCATCTGTCCAATGAGAAGGCTGGTCCCGTCCGGGTCGGGCAGCTCGAGCAGCGTCGACTGATCGAGCGGGGAGTCGGGCATCCGCAGCAACACCCGCTGAAAGCGGCCGTCGTCGTTGCGGAAGAGAGACAGCGTGCCTCCACGGCCGGAGCCCACCAGGAGGTCTGGGTCGTCGTCCCGGTCCACATCCACCCAGGCGGTTCCCGGCCCGAGCTGACTCAGACGCATCGGGAGCAGTGGCTGCCGATTGAAATCGCCGTACGGCAGCTCGACGTGAACGTGATCGAGCGCCACCACTTCCTCGAAGAGGGTCACCGCTTCCTCATCCCGCGCCTCGCCGGGCGGCGGCTCGCTCGTATCGTCGAGGGCTTCATCCAGGGCGGGCTCGCGGACGGAGTACAGCCGGTTTGGAAGCGCCTCCTCGATACGGCTGCGCAACCCGCTGCGCCACTCCACCACGATCGTGACGTTTTCCGCCTCGCCGGTACCGAACGCGTGCATCGCCTCCGAGCCGGACAGGTACAACCCACCCGCCGTCACCTCCTTCCGCGCCTCGGGCACGACTCCGCCCAGCACGCGGATCAGGGCTCCGATACCCCGCGTGTTCGGCGTGCGACCTTCCAGACGAACCGCCACACGCGGCGCGGTCGTTTCGTTTCGAAGGACCAGCGCCGGGCGATCCATCCGGTTGGCCACGACGTCCGGGTCGCCGTCCCCGTCCAGGTCTCCGACGGCCAGGCTGTTGGTGATGTCCTCCTCCGCTCCGAATCCCCACTCACGGCCCACGTCCGTGAACTGCAGATCCCGGTCGTTTCGGAACACGACGTTGCGGAGGCGCAGGCGGCGGTAGAAGAGAAGGTGCTGCCGCCAGTCTTCCAGCAGCATGTCCTGGAGCTCGCGCTGGGTGTCGGCGTCCATCACGTCGTGGAGATGGCCGTTGGGGATCAGCAGATCCTCGTCCCCGTCCAGGTCTGCATCGACGAACACGACGGACCAGGACCACCCCGACGCGGCAATGCCCGCATGGTGGGCCGCCTCGGCGAACGTGTCGTCTCCCCGGTTGACCAACAGCACGTTGCGCTGCACCTGCTGCGCGGGCGGATCCTCTCCCGGCAGGTGCGACTCCAGGAGGACCACGGCCAGTTGCTTCCGTCTCCGTGTACCCTCACGGCTGAGCATGTCGGCCGCGAAAATGTCCAGGTCGCCGTCCAGGTCGACGTCGGCGAAGTCCACAGCCATGCAGGAGGCGGCCGTCGTTCGAATGGCGGACCGCGAGGTCGCGCGGAACGTGCCGTCGCCGTCGTTCATCCAGATGCGATCCGGAGTCTCGAAGTCGTTACATACATAAAGGTCAGGATCGCCGTCTCCGTCCAGATCGTGGAAGCGCGCCGACAGGCCCCAATCGGGAGGCGGGCTCGTCAACGGCTGACCCGTGACGTCGATGAACCGTTCCGATGCGAGCGAAACGCGCTCGAAACGGCCCTTGCCGTCGTTCAGGTAGAAATGGTCGGGCTCGCCGATATGGAACCGGCGTAACTGGTTGCCCCTCCACACGACCATATAGTGCTCGCGGAACTCGGGTCGGACCACGAACTCGCCGTCCACCTCCATGACGGTCCGCGACATCGTTCGCTCCTCGGGGGGGAGCAGATTCGTCACCGCTACCCGTTTGTAGTTGGCGACGTAAAGGTCGAGGTCTCCATCCCCGTCCACGTCGGCCAGTGTGGAGGTGGTGCTGCCGCGATCGGAGGTGAGCCCGCCTTCTTGGGTCGCGTCGACGAATCGGCCGCTGCCGTCGTTCAGGAACAGGCTGTTGGGGCCGCCCAGGGCCGTGAGCACCAGATCCAGGTCACGGTCGCCGTCCACGTCGGCCAGGACGGCTCCGGTCGAGTAGCGATCGGGCGCATCCACGCCGGCGGCCTCCGCCACGTTCTCGAACCGCCAGTCGCCCAGGTTCCGAAACAGAGCGTTCGGTCCCTCGATGCGCGCCAGATAGACGTCTGCCAGACCGTCTCCGTCCACGTCACCGATGGCGACCCCCGAGCCGTTGCTCAAGAACTCGTTCTCCAGGATGAGCTCATCGCTTACAGAGTTGGCGAAGGAGACGCCGGTTCGATCGGGTGACAGAGGTCGGAACCCGGCTCGGCCGCGATCGGGTATCGCCAGCTCGCGCCACCGGTAACCCTCCGCATCGTTCCACTCGCTTGGCTGCTCAGGGACCGAATCGCCCCCGCACGCGCCGAGGAGCGTCCCCGATCCGAGGGTCGCGAGGACCAGCGCGGCCGCCCGAGCGCGCGTCGCCATGCTCACAGCCCAGCGTTGAATTGGGACAGCAGGGAGACAGCTCGCGCGGAGAGCGAGCGGTTCAACACCACCCACCGGTTGACGACCGATGCGCGAGCCCAGGCGGACCGTGAGACCGTTCCCAGGTCGGAGCTACCCGGCATCGGATAGGTGGCGAGCAAGTCGCGGATCTCCGCGAAGGCCTGATACACGCCTGGATCGACTCCACCTTCCGCCTGCTCGAGCTTCTGGCCCAAAAACACCCACTCGCGACGGGCGGCGGTGTCCAGGACGATCCTTGGTACTCTGATCCCTGCGCGGGCCCCGGCTGCCAGAACATCCGCCCGATCCGCACCGCTCGAGACCGGCACCACGAGCGACACGTCCGCTCCGAGGAAGGCGAAATCCCGGAATTCGATGAGCCGCAGGAACCCCGCGACGGAGAGCCTCAAGTCGGACTTGAGCTCCTCCTCCATCAGGGCCAGACGCCGTTCCCGCAGGTCCGACCGCTGCGGGGAATCCGCCGCCATCCAGCCCGGCTGCGTGTCCGGAAGCAGCAGGCGCTGGCCCAGCACGGCAAGCGCCCCGCCCACGAGGATCAGTCCGATGCTCTCCACCAATCTCTTCAACACGAAATCCTCGGTTCGAGTCGACAGGGATAGCGAGCGCCACAGCTACCTCGAACTTCCAGTAGAAAAGCTACGTGGCGTGTGCCCCGGCCTGCCACCCGGCTCAGGGATGCCATGGCGACTTCCCGCCTCCCGACGCGTCCGCCCGGTCGACGTCCCCGAAGACCTCCGCGAGCTTCCGTCTCATCCGCCGCACGTGCGAGCCTGGCCAATACACCCGTCGGCAGATCGAACACCGGGTATACTCCGCGTGGTGCTCCCACACCCTCGGCGGCACGAGCGGGCGCGCCTGATCGCGCTCCAACGGCTCCAGCGAGTGGTTGCACTCGAGGCAGCGCTGAAACAGTGGGCGCGGCCAGCGAAGCTCAAAGTGCTCAACGACCTCTCGCAGCCGCTCGAGGGGCGTTTCGCCTTCGAGCACCAGGCAGCCTCCGACCCGCCACTCCGTCGGCAATCGACGGTCGCACGTGAGGATGGCCCGCTGCTCGCGCCAGGCACGTCGGACGAGCTCTTCGTCCTCGACGTCGGCCGTGTACGCCGTGTCGTAATCGAGCACTCTCAACCAGCGCGCCAGACGGCCCAGCATGGCGTCACAGAGGAAGCGGGGCTCGCCCGGCTCGCCGACTCGTCGCTCCTCGACCCGGCGTCCGACCCGGGCGCCACAGGTGCAGTGGATCGTCCTTCCGAACTGGAAGAGCGTCACATCGTACTGGCGGCCGCATTCGGTGCAGCTGATGGCCATGGGATCGGCCGTGGGCCTGTTCGGCGTGCTACCTGGTGGGTGAATTGGCGCGCGGACCGTGTCGGCCCGCGTGCCTCACGATTCTAATGGACGGCCCTCGCGTCGTTGCCAACGCGAGGTTCCGCCACCGAAGAACTACTCCTCGCCGCCCTCTCCCTCAGGCCCCATGTAGCTGAGCGCGGGCAAGGGCTCTACATCGTATACGCGAGCGTCGAGCAGGTGCGTCGCGAGGTTGCCCATCAGCTCCTGCATACGTTCGCCGGCGCCCTGAACCTTCACGATGCGCTCGAAGCTGTTCACCCCGTAGAAGTTCTCCTGACTGTCGAACGGCGTCACGAAGGTGTGCTGGCCGGAGCCGCCGACCCGCGGCCGGTGCCCCCAGACCGAGCCCATCTCATCCATGAAGGCGAGGTACTCTTTGACGGCCTCGTCGAACGCCTGCTGGCTTCCGGGCCGAAGCCACACCTCCGCGACGTGCGCACCGCCCATCTCCGACGGATCCCACTCGGTCGACCGGCTCCAGGCGGGCACATACTCTTCAACCCGGTTCACCGTCTCGCGATACTGAATCCCGCTGAACATTCCGAATGCTTCCTGGAGCGCCGCCTCGCCTTCCGTACCCGCATACTGCCTCATCCAGGCGCCGGGATCGTCGAACTCGGCCATGCTTCCGACCGTTGAGGTGAACGCGAAATCGAACGGGCCGGTGGACCACATGTTCCACCCGAACTCGGCGCCCAGGTTGGCGAGCTTTGCCGCCTCGACGATCTTGCCGACCGCTTGCACGAAGGTGCCCACGTCCGGCGGGTTTACCTTGAGGAACGTGACCTGGACGAGTTCGCCCCCTTCCTCCTCCTGCGAGACCTCCTGCGCGACGGCAGCAGGGGAGACCAGTGCAAGCGACAGAACCATCGCCGCCGTGAGCTTGGACCAGCGTTTCATTCCGACCTCCGCGAAACGATTGTACAGATCCATCCCCGCCCGCTCACACCATGAAGTCCATCGACACAGGCTATCAGAATCGAATCTCGGTAAATACGGCGCAAGCTCCCAGCGGCGTCCAAACTCTCGAACAAGGGTGGAGTCCGCTCGGCCGGATAGCGCTGTCGGGCGGTTGTCGGACCCCGATGCTCCAAGCGTGCGAGCCACCCTCCTGCTCGGCCGGCCACCTGTCACCTCGACAGGTGTAGCGTTATGTTAATGCAGCATTTAGCAGCGTTCGTGCCGACTCCACGGCTTCTCGGCGCCGGGGAGCCGAAAACCCGATTAGAAGTCAAGGAAGCCGGCCCTTCAGAATGAACCGCCGGGCGCTCCAACTCATACTGGCTGTGCTGGTCTTTTCGGCCGTCACGCCGCTGACCGAGCGCGGGTCGCCTTTGGCCGGGCAGGAGGCGGCACTGGCCGAGCAGGAGGCGGCACTGGCCGAGCAGGAGTCGGCCAGGGACATCGTGGACCGCGTGGACCGGCTCATGCGCGGCGAGTCTAGTCTTGGCACCATCACCATGGACGTCGTGACCGAGCACTGGTCCCGCACGATGGAGATGCGGATCTGGTCGCTCGGCACCGACTACGCTCTCATTCGCATCCTGTCACCCCGCAAGGACGCCGGGACCGCCACGCTCAGAGCCGGCAACTACATCTGGAACTACCTCCCGCGCGTGGACCGCACGATCAAGATCCCGACCTCGCTGATGGGCGCCGCCTGGATGGGCTCGCACTTTACCAACGACGACCTTGTGAAGGAGAGTCGCATGATCGAGGACTACGACATCACGATCGCCTTCGATGGACTGAGAGAAGGGGTCGAGGTGTGGGAGTTCGATCTCGCGCCGAAGCCGGACGCGGCCGTGATCTGGGGCGCGATAAACCTCGAAGTCCGCAAGGACGACCTGATGCCGGTGTGGGTGCGTTACCACGATGAGAGGGGAGACCTGGTTCGAACGCTCACGTTCAGCGAGTACGGCCAGATGGGTGGCCGACTGGTTCCGGCGCTGATGGAGGTCCTGCCCGAGGACAAGCCGGGCGAGCGAACCACGGTCCGCTACTCGGACCTGGAGTTCGACATCGGGCTCGAAGAGTCGTTCTTCTCCCTGCGTAGCCTGCGCGGCGATCCGGGTCGGCGATGAAGCGCCAGGCTCAGGGTCCTCCCCATTGATGTTTCGAAGCCCGTGGTGGCGGATCGGCTGGCGTAACCTCGGCCGCAACCGCAGACGGACCCTGTTCACCACCGGAGGGCTGGCACTCGGCTTCTGCGCCGTCGTCGTGATGGGAGGTCTCAACCGCGGCCTCATCGCCGAGATGATCGGCAACGGGACCGGAATGCTCGACGGCCAGCTCCAGGTCCACAGCTCCGGATACCTGCCCGAGCGCAGCCTCTACGAGACGATCGGGGGTCGCGACGGGACCGACGTCGAGCGACTCGTCGAGGCGGTGACCGCCGACCCCGTCGTGAGCGCCTCAACACCCCGCGTGTTCGCGGGCGGTCTGGTGAGCTCGGGCGAGGCTACGGTGGCCGCCGCACTCATCGGAATCGACCCGGGACGCGAGCCCAATGTGTCGACCATCCTCTCAACACTTGACGAAGGTCGTCTGCCGCGGCCCGGCGCGAACGAGCTGGTCGTCGGCCGCGAGATGGCACGCCAGCTCTTCCTGTCGTCCGGGGACGAGACCGTCCTTGTCGCCCCGGCCGCGGACGGTTCGATGGGGAACGACCTGTTCACGGTCGCGGGGATCTTCGATACCGGCCTGGCCGAGCTGGACCGAGGGCTGGCGCTCGTGCCCATCGCCGCACTGCAGAGGCTTATCGCCCTCCCCGAAAGCCGGATCCACGAAATCGCGGCGCGCGTGGAGGATCCGTGGCGGGCCCCGGACGCCGCCGCCAGGCTGGCCGAGCCGATCGCCAGCGCCGAGGCCGAGGCGAAAGTCAGCCCGTGGACCACCTTTCGACCGGAGATGGTGAGCTACGCCACGATGGCTGAGGGAGTAGAGTGGATGCTGCTGGTCATCGTGTTCGCGATCGCCATCTTCGGCGTCGCCAACACGATGCTGATGGCCACGTTCGAGCGGCGGCACGAGTTCGCTTTACTGCTGGCGCTGGGCACGACACCGGGTGTGATCGTGCGCTCGGTGCTGGCCGAGGCCGCCGTGTTGAGCACGGTGAGCCTGGTCGTGGGCGCCGTGATCACCGCCCCGATCCTCGTGTGGTGGAAGCTCGCGCCCCCCGATATGAGCTGGCTGTACGGGGGGACCACTCTGGCCGGGGGTCTCATGCGGCCGATTCTCCGGGTGGAATACCCCTGGCTGATGATTGTCGAGGCGGCGGTGGCGCTGTTCCTGGTCGCAGTGCTGGCCGCGTTGTATCCGGCCTGGCGTTCGGCGCGGGTTCCGCCCGCCGACACGCTGACCGGACGGTGAGGGGGATCCCATGAGCGACCGGCTCGGTCTCCTGTTCCGTCTCGCTGTGCGCAACATCCGCACACAGACGCGTCGGAGTATTCTGACCGGTCTCGCGATGGTGGTCGGACTCGGGCTCCTGGTGATGTCGCGATCGATGGCCGAGGGCGGGCACGAGGACTGGATCGAGAAGGGGGTCCGAATGGGCTCCGGGCACGTCACCCTCCAGGCTCCGGGTTTCGCAGCGCGTCGAACCCTCGAGTACCGGCTGGGTCGAGAGGATCTCGAGGCGGCGCGAGCGGCCCTGCGGGACTCCAGCGTCGCCCTGGACGTGCATGGATTCGCGGTCCGGCTCGAGTTCGCGGGTCTGGCGAGCAGCGCGAACGCGGCCGTGCCGGTGGCGATCGTGGCCGTAGAGCCCGAGAGGGAGCGCCTCTTCTCCGAGCTTCCCGACAAGCTCGTCGACGGGCGCTACCTGGAAACCGAGGACGGACTGCACGCCTACGTCGGACAACGGTTGCTCGAGCGGCTGGATCTGGACGTAGGCTCTCGCCTGGTTCTCACCGCGCAGGATGCGGAAGGAGAGATCGCGGCCCAGCTCGTGCGCGTGGCTGGCGTCTTTCGCTCGGGCGTGCCCGAGACGGATGAGGGGGTCGTCCACATCCCGCTCTCGACGGCTCGTGATTGGCTGCGGACCGAGGACAGCGCGACGTCGGTAGCGATCCTTCTCGAAAACAGTCGGGCGGTCGGCCGTATGACACGAAGGCTGGAGACGGCGCTCGCGGACCGCGCCGATCGCGTGGCGGTGCTGGACTGGAAGGAGGCGATGCCGGCTCTCCACGCCGCGGTGCGGCTGGACGACTTCGCAGACTGGGTGTTCCACGCGATCACGCTCGCGATCGTGGCTCTGGCCATCGTGAACACGATTCTCATGTCCGTCCTGCACCGGACCCGGGAGTTCGGGGTCACGCGAGCCCTGGGAATGAGCCGCTCCGACACAGGTGCCCAGGTGCTTCTGGAAGGTCTGGTGCTGACCTCGGTCAGCGGTATGATCGGGATCGGGATCGGTCTCGGGATCACCTGGCTCCTGTTCCGCAACGGGCTCGACTTCACCTTCCTGTTCGAGGAGGAGTTGCAGATGGCAGGTGTCGTCTTCGACCCTGTCATCTATCCCCGTTTCCACGTGACGCAGATCCTGTGGAGTCTGGGCTTCGTGTTCGTGATCGGGGTTCTGTCTTCCCTCTATCCCGCGTACAGAGCCACAAGGATCGAGGTGGCGGAGGCGATGAAGTTCGAGTGATGAACGAGCGATCGGAGCACAGCGTGGCGGGTGGCGATCGAGCCGCGGTTCGAACGGAAGACGTCTGGAAGGTCTTCGAGCACGAGCGGATCAAGGTCGAAGCCGTGCGCGGCGTGGACCTGAGGATCGCCCCTGGCGAATTCGTGGTCCTGGCGGGCCCATCCGGGTCGGGCAAGACGACGTTGCTCAACTTGATCGGCGGGCTCACTCGGCCGACCCGGGGCCAGGTATGGGTGGCCGGTCGCGAGCTGACCTCCATGTCCGAGAAGGACCTGGCTCGCCTGAGACTCGAACAGGTTGGCTTCGTCTTTCAAGCCTACAACCTGCTGCCCGTGCTCACCGCCCTCGAGAACGCCGAGTTCTCGATGCTATTGCGTGGCGTGGATGAAGGAGAACGTCGGCGCCGGGTCGGGGAGCTGTTCGCGCGCATGGGGATCGCCGGGCTCGAGACACGGCGGCCGGGCAAGCTGTCCGGAGGCCAGCAGCAGCGTGTCGCGATCGCGCGCGCCGTGGTTGGCGAGCCGACGCTGGTGCTGGCCGACGAGCCGACCGCGAACGTGGACTCGGTAACGAGCGAGGGGCTCATCGACCTGATGGCCGAGCTCAACCGCGAGCTCGGGACCACGTTCGTGTTCGCTACCCACGACACGCGACTCATGAAGCGGGCCCGGCGACTCATCAAGTTGGTCGACGGTGCGGTCGCGGCCGACGAAGCGAGGGAACCGGCGGCGCCGGGAGACGGGACGGGTGGCCCGGGGGCCAGGAGCAGGCCCCGCGTCAGCCCGGGAGAAGGGTGAGGCGCCGCGTTGCCTCCGGGATCCAAGTCGTTGGCGTCGGCGTTCTGGGTGCCGTCGTCGTGGCAGCCACGGCGGAGCCCGCCAGGGCCCAGACTCCCGATATCCGCACTTACTACCTGAACGTCGCCTCGGGGGCTGCCGAAGGCCCGCTCTCCGAGGCGGGCGTCGCCGATCTGCAGAGGCTTCGCTTCATGGTCTCTCCCGTTCTCGGGCCGCTGACGCTGGACATCGCCTACGAACACATCTTTCTCCTCACTTCGACGGAGGAAGCGGGACGCGTTAGCGGGGTCTTCGGGGTCTCGCCCGCCGGAGGCGAGTGGTGGGGGCTACAGGGCACGCTCGTCGACGGGGAGAACGTGAGCTGGGAGCACCGGCTCGACCGGCTGGCCGTGAATCTGGCCGTGGGAGATATGGCCGTCTCGTTCGGCCGACAGCCGATCTCCTGGGCCACGACCCTCTTGCTGACCCCGGCGGACCCGTTCGCACCGTTCGATCCCGAGGATCCGTTTCGTGAGTACCGGGCCGGTGTCGACGCGGCCCGACTGCGCGCGTTCCTGGGTGCCTTCACCGACGTGGACCTCGTGGTGCGGCCCGCCGAGACACCTGGCGAAACGACACTCTCGGCACTCGGTCGCCTGCGCAGTGCGTTCGGTGCTTGGGAGCTCGCGGGTTGGGGCGGGGTGCTACACGATCAACCGGCCGCCGGGCTCGGCGTGACCGTGACGGTCGCCGGCGTCGCGCTGCGCGGCGAGGGAGTCCTACGCGGCGAGGAGAACGAAGAGGGGGATCGCGAAACGATCGTGCGCTTCGCGGTGGGGGCCGACCGCAACCTGCGAATCGGGGGGCGTGACCTCTACGTGGTCACCGAGTACCAGCGTGACGGTTTCGGCGCGAGTGGGGCCGACGGCCTTCACGATGTTCTGCTGTCTGACCCGTTCGCGAGAGGAGAGCTGCAGGTGTTGGGTCGGCACACGGCAGCGCTCCAGGGCACGTACCAGCTGCATCCGCTGTGGACCACGCAGCTGCTGCTGCTGGGGAACCTGGGCGACCCGAGCCTCCTCCTCGCGCCCGCCGCCTCATACTCGGTCGAGGACGACCTCGAGCTTCGGTTTGGCCTGTTTCTCGGCGTCGGCAAGGGGACGGCGCCCGGAGAGCCGGGTGGCTCACCCCTACCGGGCTCCGAGTATGGGCCTATCCCGGCGTTTGCCTATGCTTCGCTCACGGCGTTCTTCTAGCCCCTCAGCGCGGTCACGCGGCACCCCGCGAGCCGCCTGCAGCGGCTTAGCTAACACCGGACCGCAATTTGCAGCCACTTGACCCGCTGTCCGTGCCAGTTCCAGCTTGAGCCCGCCGTGAAGCGAGGGCCTAAGGGGATGGGGGATCGCGAGAGGATATGCGGGCGAATAACGGCGTCCGGCACCTGGATGCCTGGACCGGGGCGGTGCTCCTGTTCGGGCTGGTCGCGATTCTCCTCCTTTTCCAGGACTTCGGAGTTCCGTGGGACGAAGGCATCCAGGCGGAGTACGGCGAGAGGGTCCGGAGGTACTTCTCCAGCGGCTTCCGCGATCGATCCAACGAGCAGCTGGCCGACCTTAGGTTCTACGGTCCACTCTTCGAGCTGACGGCCGCCGCGGTCACCGCGGTGCTCCCCACGGAGCTCTTTGCGACCCGCCACCTGCTGTCGGCCCTGACCGGTCTGTTCGCCGTGCTGGCGATCGTTCGTCTCGGCGCACGCGTTAGCGGAGGTCTGGCCGTCCCAGTGTTCGCGACTCTCGCCCTTGCATTGGCTCCCCGCTTTTTCGGCCATGCCTTCGTGAATTCGAAGGATGTGCCGTTCGCCGCAGCTTTCGCGTGGGCCGTACTGGCGTTTCTGGCCTTCTGGTCGGGCCGACCTCCGGCCCGTCGGCACATACTTGGCCTGACCCTGGCACTCGGGGTCACCCTGGCGATTCGGCCAGCGGGCATCCTGCTGCTCGCCCCCGTCTTTCTGGCCATCGTCTCATACGACGTCGTGCGGGCCACGCGGCGGGGTGCAGAGGTCGGCGCAGTGCTCTCACGGTCGCGCCTCGCTGCCCTCGGCCTCACGGCCATCGGAGCGTGGGTGCTCATGGTGTTGCCGTGGCCGTGGACTCACGCGAATCCCCTGCTGAGGCCGCTGCAGGCCGTCGCCTACGGGATCCGGTTTCCCGTCTCGTACCCGGTCCTGTTCGCTGGTGAGGTCGTGCCCAGCGGCGAGCTTCCGTGGTATTACGTCCACTCGTACGTGGGCATCACGACGCCTCTCGCCGTACTCGGTCTCGCGCTCCTCGGCCTGATGAAGAGCGTCGGCGATCAGAAGCGGGACCCCGACGGACGGCGCGCCGGCGCATTGGCAGGGCTGCAGGCCTGGCTCCTTTGTCCGCTCATATTCGCGGCGCTGCTTCGGCCCAATACGTATGACGGCGTACGACACTTCCTATTCGTGCTGCCGGCGATCGCTCTCTTGGCCGGCCGTGGGGCCGAGGCGATCCTGCACCTGCGGGCGTCGAACACCTGGAGGATGGTTGTCGGGGCGGGACTCGTCCTGGTACTCGCCTTGCCGGTAACGGACATAGCCAGGCTGCACCCGTACGAGGCCACGTACTTTAATCATCTGGTCAGCGGCGTGGAGGGCGCCCACGGGAGGTACGACACCGACTACTGGGTCTTGAGCTACCGTGAGGCGATGGAGTGGGTCAACCGACGTGCAGACGAGCGAAACGAGGAGGTGCGAGTCCTCGTGGCGGCAAACGAGCTCAGTCGGACGAGTGCGAACGCGTTCGCCGGTGATCGGGTCGTGCTGGAAACTAGTTTTGAAAGGGACGTACCGGGGCGTCTTCCCGAGCGATTCGACTTCTACGTGGGCACGACGCGATACGCGATGGACCGGAACTTCCCCGACACGCCTATCGTCCATACGATCGGTCGGTCCGGCGCCATCTACGCGGTGATTCGAGGGGCGGACGAGGAACGATGAAGACCGTGGTGGTCGTGCCCTGCTTCAACGAGGAATCCCGGTTGCCGACCGATGCGTTCCTCGATTACGCGGCTCAGCGCAAGGACGTCCTGTTCCTGCTGGTGAATGACGGGAGCGAGGACGGGACTCTGTCGGTCCTGGAGTCCATCCGGGAGCAGAGTCCCGATTCGTTCCAGGTTCTCGACCTGCCCGAGAACCGCGGCAAGGCAGATGCCGTGCGCACCGGTATGCTGGCGGCACTCGATCTCGAGCCGAGCTACTTCGGATTTTGGGACGCGGACCTGGCCACCCCGCTCGACGCGATCCCGCTGTTCGAGCGCGTGCTGGACGAACGGTCTGGCGTGGACCTGGTGACCGGGGCTCGGGTTAAGCTGCTTGGCCGCACGATCGAACGATCCCTGAAGCGCCACTACGCCGGCAGGGTGTTCGCGACCGTCGTGTCCAACTTGCTCCGTTTGGAGGTCTACGACACCCAGTGCGGGGCAAAGCTGTTCCGCGTGGTACGGGGGGCTCGGGAGCTGTTCGCCCAACCGTTTATCGCGCGCTGGATATTCGACGTCGAGATTCTCGCGCGCATGATTCGCGAGCGTGGAGGAAGCCGGGGCGTCGAGTCTGCCATCGTGGAACTACCGCTGCCAATCTGGTGCGATGTGTCGGGGTCGAAGCTAAAATTGGCCGACTTCCTTCGAGCCCCGGTCGATCTTTTCCGTATCTGGAAGACT
Organism: Gemmatimonadota bacterium; assembly: GCA_039587755.1. Taxonomy (GTDB): domain Bacteria; phylum Gemmatimonadota; class Gemmatimonadetes; order Palauibacterales; family Palauibacteraceae; genus JBDHBD01. The sequence goes on from JBDHBD010000002.1 coordinate 396,296, forward strand.
TACTTGCGGCGCCTGTAGCTTCTGAGGTGCGAGCCTTCGTGGTGCTCGCCTTCGCTCAGTCGCCCTTGGACGGACGTCGCCCGCGCGACGTGCCCCGACTCGATGTCCCACGCCGTACGCTGCCCCCACTGCGACTTCCGCTTCGGACGCTCGGTCGGCTCACCGAGGGTGATCGCGAGCTCCTGGGCGTGGCGCTGGGACGCGGTGCACTCGGCCGAGAGGAGCTCCGCCGCGCGGACGGCGAGCTCCTCTGGCCGCTGGATGGCCGCCGCGCGGTGGGCTGGCTCCGCGACGAGCTGGAAGGTCGCCGCGCCGTAGGCTGACTCCGCGGCGTCGCCGTCGGCCGCCGCACTGTGGGCTGACTCCGCGGCGTCGCCGTCGGCCGCCGCACTGTGGGCGACCGCTCCGGGGCCGAGCTGGGCCGACGTACCGCAGGTGACGATGTCCGGGTCTCGTTCGGCCGCCTCAGGGTGGTCGCCTTTTCACGAGTCTCGCTTGGGCGACGCACTTGTGGAGCGCTCCGCGCCCCCCCCGACTCCGGTCTCCGCAAGGTCGGCGATGAGGTGCGTGTCTCGTTCGGCCGGCGCGCGGTCGGCTGGCTCCGCGGCGTGGCCGTGGGTCGGCGCACCGTCGGGGAGCGTTCCTGGCCCGACGGTCTCCTGACCTCCGGTGTTTCCTGCCCGCGACGCTCCGGTGCCCTCACGCCGGGACGGGAGGCCGCATCACGACCTTGTGTCTGCGGGCGACGCAACTCGGCGGACGATCGCCGTTCGATACCTGTCCGTTCCACACCACCTCGTTCGACTCGGGATCGCTCCACTCCGGACCGCTCCAACACCTGCGACCGCTGTCTCGATTCGATGTTGGGTGCCCTCGCGCCCCCCGCCGCACCTCTCGACGCCGTTCGGGCGTCGGTGCCGCGCTCGCGGACCGTAATGCGCTCCAGGTTCGCTGGCAGCTTGCGGACGCGTTCGAGGAACGGGTTGGCGTTCGGCAGATCGCGCGCAGCACGACCGTTCTCCGTGGCGACCCTCAGCAGTTCCGCGGGTCGCTGCCAGCGCTCCGGCGTAAAACGCCGCGTGTCCGTCGTGAGCAAGCCACGCGCGATCCGCTCGTTGCGCTTCTCCAGGTTCACGCCGGTCACGACATACCGATTCTGATGCCGGTGTCCCACCCTGCCCAGGGGCGAAAACGTCCAGTGCCGGAAGTGGCGGGAGTGTCCGCCGACGTAACCGTATGGCCCGCGGTGCCAGTAGAAGCCGTCCCCGTAGAAACGGCGGTAATGGCGCCAGTAGTAGCCGTGCGGTACCCAGCCCGCGAAGCGGGGGCCCCAGTACCAGTAGACGTGTGCCGGCGCGAACCGATAGCCCGGGAACCACACCCAGCCGTAACCGGCCACGAAGTCCCATGCTCCGTAGTGGTAAGGCACCCAGCCCCAAGGCTCGTACGAGACCCAAAACATTCCGCTCGGCGTCCACCGCCAGCGTCCGTGCCAGTACGGCCGCCAACTCACCGCGACGCCGTACGGCCGCCACGCATGCCGACTGCCGACCAACACCCAGCTCCCGTACTGATTGAGGGATGAGGCCTCGTACTGGAGGTCCTCCTCAACATGCTCGACGTACTCTCCACCCGCAGACAGCCCCTGCGCCCAGCGCTCCAACCGGTCCAGGCCTCGCGCCTGCGCGAAGCGCATGACGCCGTCGGAGCCGGCCACCTGTAGCTCCTCGCCGGTGCGGACTTCCGCCGCATCGGCTGCCGAGCGCACCTCTGCTGTGCCTCGTCGCACGACGAGCGCCGTGCTCGCACCCTCCTGCACGATCACCAGGTAGCTCCCCGGTTCGCGCAGCAGGATCGACGAGTTCGGCGTGCGAACGGTGGGTTGCTGACCGATGAAGTCGTCCGCCACGACGATCTGGAGCGTACCCCGTCTCAAATCGAGCACGGTGCCAGGGTCGTTTCGATCGGCCGAGTAGGCGAGCGCCTCGAGGGCCAACTCCGCGCCCCCATCCAGGCGCACAATGTTCCGGTCGGCCAGCAGCAGCTCCGCATGGGAGCCTACCGCGACCCACACCTGATCACCCACGAGCAGAGGCTCGTTGGCCTGCGCACGCACTCGTTCGCCACCAGACTGAAGGAGCGTCGCCGTGCCATCGACGACTCGGATGAAGCCGTAGCTACCGTTCTCGATCCCGGCCTGGGGCTCCGCGTACTCGGACGGGAACTCCGTGGGGTCCTGGGCCGACGTCGGAGCGGCGGCGAGAAGCATCGCGACCGCGACGAAGAAGGCGCATGCCCTGCCCACACGGGTTCTGAGCCCTGTGTCCAGGTGCAATCGTTGGACGATCTCTGGGGTCGACCGGCGCAGATCAAACATCGTACGACTCCTCGTGCGCTGACCGGATCTTGGCGGTCCGGCGTCTCTTCACGATAGGGATCCGAGCCCGCCCAAGCCAACGCGACTTCAGCAAGCCCGCTCCTTTCACCCTGTTAGACGGAACCAGCCGGAGAAACGTCACGACACCGTTCGGCTCTGCACGAGGAGGCCACGGGATTGTATGATGCAGAGGGGATGGCAGGCGGCTGTGGAGGCCGCCGTCCCCGAGGAGAGCGCCATGCAAGCCGCCTACCTTCACCTCGGACCGGATGAGCTCCGCGCCCGCGCCGAACGTGCCGTGGCTGGGCTCGCGGACTGTCGGGCCTGTCCACGCGACTGCGGCGTCGACCGCCTCGCCGACAAGTGGTCCGCCTGCAAGACAGGGCGCTACGCAGTGGTTTCCAGCTGCTTCCCCCACCTGGGAGAAGAGGACTGCCTGCGCGGCTGGAACGGATCCGGCACGATCTTCTTCGCACACTGTAATCTGCGATGCGTGTTCTGTCAGAACTGGGACATCAGCCAGGGGGTGAGACCGGGCTCAACGGGCAGGGGAGCGCGGCCGAGCCAGATCGCCGGCATGATGCTTCAGCTGCAGGCGCGAGGCTGCCACAACATCAACTTCGTCACACCCGAGCACGTCGTCCCGCAGGTGCTGGAAGCACTCGTCGAGGCCGTGGAGGACGGGCTGACACTTCCGCTCGTTTATAATACGAGTGCTTACGACGCGCTCGAGAGCCTGCGGCTTCTGGACGGGATCGTGGACATCTACATGCCCGACTTCAAGCTATGGAGTAGGGAGCCGAGTCGAAGGTATCTGAAGGCGGAGAACTACCCACAGGTAGCCCGAAAGGCGATCTGTGAGATGCACCGGCAGGTCGGGGACCTGGTGATAGGGGCCGACGGGCTGGCACGCCGCGGCGTGCTGATCCGGCACCTCGTGATGCCGGGTTGCCTGGATGAGACGCAGGCGATTCTGGGCTGGGTCGCCACCCAGCTAGGGCCGAACACGTACGTGAATCTGATGGACCAGTACCATCCGGCCGGCGCCGTGAGCACCGTCCGCTATCCGGAGCTGAATCGTCGCGTGCCGTCGGACGAGATGGCCGAAGCGCAACGGATCGCGCACCGGCACGGGCTGCGACTCGACAAACGGTCGTCTGTGATCACGCAGCTGCTGGGGTGACGGTGCGAGCGGGAGGCTCCGACACGCTGATGAGAGACGAGGTGACCACGAAGTACTGGCACCGGATCGAAGGCGGACGCGTGGAGTGCGATCTGTGTCCGCGCGCCTGTCGACTGCGTGAGGGCCAACGCGGCCTGTGCTTCGTGCGCGCGAACCACGACGGCCGGGTCGTGCTGACGACCTACGGTCGGTCCAGCGGCTTCTGTGTGGACCCGATCGAGAAAAAGCCGCTGAACCACTTCCTGCCGGGCACGCCCGTGCTCTCGTTCGGCACCGCCGGCTGCAACCTGACCTGCCGCTTCTGCCAGAACTGGGACATCAGCAAGTCGCGCGAGATGGACACGCTGATGGACGCCGCGACGCCTGAGTTGATCGCCGGCGCCGCCGCGCGGCTCGGGTGCCGGAGTGTCGCCTACACTTACAACGATCCGGTCATCTTCCATGAGTACGCGATCGATGTGGCCCGCGCGTGCCGCGAGCGCGGCGTCCGCTCCGTGGCAGTCACCGCAGGCTACGTCTGCCCCGAGCCGAGGGCCGAGTTCTACCGGCACATGGACGCCGCGAACGTCGATCTCAAGGGCTTCTCGGATCGCTTCTACCGCCGCCTCTGCACGGCCCGGCTCGCACCGGTTCTCGACACCCTGCGCTACATCCGCCACGAGACCGACGTGTGGCTCGAGATCACGACCCTGCTGGTCCCGGGAGAAAACGACTCGAACGACGAGGTTGGACGACTCACCTGCTGGGTGGTCGAGGAGTTGGGCCCCGACGTCCCGCTCCATTTCACGGCGTTCCACCCCGACTGGAAGATGCGGGACCGTCCACCGACGGCACCGGCCACGCTGCAGCGAGCCCGTGCCATCGCCTTGGCCAACGGGCTCCGTTACGTGTATACAGGGAACGTCCACGATCCTCAAGGTCAGAGCACGTACTGCCACGCCTGCGGCGAGCTATTGATCGGCCGAGACTGGTACGTTCTGTCCGATTGGAGGCTGACACCGGACGGCCACTGCGGGGAGTGCGGGACGCCATGCGCCGGGTGCTTCGAGACCGAGCCGGGAGGATGGGGTGCCCGCCGACTCCCGGTCCGTCTCGCGGAGGACGCTGCCTGATACGGCGGAGCGGCTCCGCGTCTCGCGATCAGAGGACCGCAAGGGCGGGACTGATCACACGGAGGAGACTGATCCGATGAGTGCGCAGTTCGAAGCGGTGCAGAGTCCGTATCTGGTTCCCCACGATGGCTCGTTCCGTGTCGAGACTGCGGCGACCGGTCCACCGCACGGAGGCCTGCGCAAGAAGGCGAAGCGGGAACGCCTTGGTCACCTGCGCAAAGAGCTGGGCAGGCTGCAGCGCGTCCTGTATGCGGACAATCGCTTCGCCGTGCTCACGATCTTCCAGGCGATGGACGCCGGCGGCAAGGACGGAACGATCCGAGCCGTCATGACCGGCGTGAATCCGGCGGGCTGCCAGGTCTTCTCGTTCAAGAAGCCCTCGGTTGAGGAGCTGGATCACGACTTCCTGTGGCGCACGTCCGTGCGGCTTCCAGAGCGCGGGCGAATCGGCGTGTTCAACCGGAGCTATTACGAGGAGGTGCTGGTGGTCCGCGTCCATCCGCAGATACTCGGATATCAGCGCCTGCCGCGGTCGGAGCACACGGAGATCTGGGAGGAGCGGTTCGAATCGATCCGTGAAGAGGAAGAGCACTTGGCCCGCAACGGGATCGTGATCCTCAAGTTCTGGCTCAACGTGTCACGCGAGGAGCAGCGTCAGCGGTTCCTCGCCCGGCTGGAGAACCCGGAGAAGCACTGGAAGTTCTCGACCCAGGACGTGGAGGAGCGCGAACACTGGGACGACTACATGCTCGCGTACGAAGAGGCCTTGAACGCCACGTCACGTCCCTGGGCTCCCTGGTACGCGATTCCTGCGGACGACAAGCCTTATATGCGGCTGAGCGTCGCGGAAATCGTGGTGGACAGCCTGAGGCGACTGCCGATGTCGTACCCGGCGGTCGACGACGACACGCGGCGGGAGCTGGCGGGAATGCGCGAGCGACTGTTGGCGGAGGATCAGCCCGGCTGACGGCTCACGGCCTGCGGCCGTCGGGGCTCACGCCGAACACAGTCGCCTACGCGCCGAAGTACTCGGGCTCGCTCCCCGGCCTCCACTTGATGTTGCAGCCGACGCTCGGCGTCTGCTCGTCCGGGCAGGGGAGACCGCCCAACACGGCGTCCAGTGCGGCGCGGAGATCGCGCCCCGTGACGGGGACGTCGTTGGAAGGTCGACTTCCGTCCAGCTGCCCGCGGTAGACGAGCCGTCGCTGGCCGTCGAACAGGAAAAAGTCGGGCGTGCAGGCAGCCCGGAACGCCTGGGCGACCTCCTGCGTCTCGTCGAACAGGAAGGGAAACGCCCAGCCTTCGGCCTCCGCCAGATTTTTCATGTTCGGCGGCGCGTCCTGCGGATACCCAGCGGCGTCGTTGGAGTTTATGGCCACGACGCCGACGCCGCGCGGCAGGTAATCGACGCCAAGCCGGCCTAACTCGTCTAGCACGTGCTTCACGAAAGGGCAGTGATTGCAGATGAACATCACGAGCAAGGCGCGTCGGTCGGCGAAGTCGTCGGGCGTCACCGTCTCGTTCGATACGGCGTCGACGAGCGAGAATTCGGGGACGTGTGTCCCGAGCTCCAGCATCGTGGAGGGGGTCATCACCATGATTGCCTCCGGGATTGCGTCCGGGCTCAGTTCGCCGCCGGCTCGTCCACCCAATCGGCGATGAACACGTTCGTATCGCCGGTCTGCCGGTTGTGACGGTTCGAGCCGAACACCAGCCGGCTGCCGTCCGGGGTGAACATCGGGAAGCCGTCGAAGTCGGGGTGATAGGTCACCCGCTCGAGACCCGTACCATCGACGTTGATGAGGTACAGCTCGAAGTTCCGACCTTCGGGCTCGTGCAGGTTCGAGCTGAAGATGATCTGACGGCCGTTCGGGTGAAAGAAAGGAGCGAAGTTCGCGGCGCCGTTGTCCGTGAGCTGTTGCTTGTTCGAGCCGTCCGCGTTCATCACGTAGATTTCCAGACGTCCCGGCCGGATCATGTTCTCGCTGAGAAGCGCCTGATAATCCGCGATCTCATCGGGATCCGTCGGGTGATACGCGCGGTACACGATCGACGAGCCGTCGGCCGAGAAGAACGGGCCACCGTCGTACCCCACCTCGTTGGTCAGCTTGCGTACGTCCGTGCCGTCCGGGTTCATCGTGTAGATGTCCAGGTCGCCATCTCGCGTCGACGTGAAGACGATCTTGCTGCCGTCCGTCGAGATCGTCGCTTCCGCATCGTAGCCGGGCGAGCCGAAGAGTAGCTCCAGGTCCGATCCGTCGGGCCTCGCGGTGTAGATGTCGTAGTCGTACAGCCCCCACACGTAGCCGCGGCTCCGGTCGGGTGGCAGCGGACATTCGGGTCCGCTCGCGTGCGTCGAGCTGTAAACGATGCGGTCCCCGGACGGGAAGAAGTAGCTGCACGTGGTGCGACCCTCGCCGGTGGACACGAGGCGTCGGCCCCCGCCCTCCGTGTCCATGACGTAGATCTGGTCGCACTCGGCCTCGCCTTCCCGATGCCGCTGCATGATCAGCTGAGTCGCGTCGGCCGAGAAGTAGGCTTCCGCGTTCTCCCCGTGCAAGGTGAGCATGCGGAGGTCGCGAATCCTCGTCTCGCTCTCCTCGGGCTGGAAAGAGACGGGTCCTTGCTCCGCCTGCTCATCGCCGGCTTCCGTGGTTTCGACGGCGACCTCTTCTCCGACCGCCGCGTCTTCTGCTGCCTCGTCGCTCGTCGGGTCGCAGGACCACACGGTGGTCAGGGCCAGAACGGACAGCCCCAATCCGAGGACGCGAAGCGTCTCCCAATTCCAGCTGTTTCCACTCTTCATATGAACGTCACTCGTTCCGATGATTAGGTTCCAAGTGCTTGAACCGCGATGAGGTTTCGCGGACCGAGACGGTAGCACGCGCGCGGGCCCTACGCCACTATGAGAAACCCGGATCGAGGAAGTTTTTCACGCGACCTCCGCTCGTCTCGTTTCAAGGGTGAGAACCAGGCGGTCGCGACGACCGCGATCGAGCACATTCGGCATGGGGGAGAGCGATGTCTGTGAGAGCGGCCGGGCAGGTGGCGAGAGCTTCGTTGTTCTTGGTCAGTGTATGCGTGGGCATTCCGGTGATCCTGTTCGAGTACCTGAGCGTCACGCTCGGGGGGACGACGATCGGCATTCTGGCATGAGGGACGCGGCGGTCGCGCCGAAGGATGTCCAGACCGCGCCGGCACCAGTCGGGTCCCTGGAGCGGGGATCTCTGGAACGGTGGATGGGAGTGCACGCTGACGAGCTGCGTCGGCATCTGACGAGTATGCTGGGTCGTTCCGAGGACGCCGACGATGTGCTCCAGGAGGTGTGGATCACCGCCCACGACCATCCTCCCGAGGTGGGGCCGGACTCCAATGTCCGGGCGTGGCTGTTCCGGGTGGCCACGAATCGGGCGCTGGATCGGCTGGCGGGGTCGAAGCGCCGCGCGGCTGCACTGTCCAGTCGCAGGTTTCGACTGGAGCCCGAGACGGATCAGGACCCGGACGCAGGTCTGCTGCGGCTCGACGACCGCGCCCGGGCGCGCATCCGTGCGCACGTGGCCCGTCTGCCTCGCAAACAGCGAGAAGCGGTGTGGCTCAGATGGATCGAGGGCCGGGGCTACGAAGAGATTGCCGGCCGGCTCGACTGCTCACCCGAGAGCGCCCGCGCGAACGTGTACAACGGCATGAAGCGGCTCCGCTGCGAGCTGTCCGACCTGTGGAAGAGGGAGTACCTGCGATGACGGCAACCGTGTGTGAGCGCACCGAGGACGAGATCCTCGCATATGTGAGCGGCGAGCTGCGGGATGACGAGGAACTGGACGTCGCCATCCACCTCGGAGAGTGCGACGAATGCTGCGAGCAGGCGGCAGAATTCCGGGCTCTGGACATGGAGCTACCCGCGTGCTGCGAGCGGGAGGCGATTCGCTGGCACAGTTTCGAGACGCCCTTCGGTAGCATGTACGCCGCCGCGAGCGATGAGGGACTCGTGCGACTTTCCTGGCAGCAGCCACACGAAGAGGGCTTCATCCGGGAGCTGCGCAATCGGTTTGCCGACCGTCCATCGGTCCGAGATCCTGAGGCGCTCGCTGAGGTCGAGCGTGAGATGCGGGAGTACTTCGGGGGCGAGAGGGACGCCTTCGAGCTCCCGGTGGACCTCAGCTTCCTGACCGAGTTCCAGCAGCAGGTGCTGGTCGAGGCACGGGCGATCCGCTTCGGGCAGGTCGTCCCCTACTCGGAGCTGGCACGCCGCATTGGAAAACCGAAGGCGGCGCGCGCCGTGGGGAACGCGCTGGGCAGCAACCCGGTGGCGATCGTGGTGCCGTGTCACCGTGTCGTCCGCAATGACGGTAGCCTGGGTGGCTACGGCGGCGGACTGCAATACAAGGAGCGGCTGCTCGAGATCGAGGGACGCACGGACCTTTTCGCCGTGGCCAGCTGAGATGGCGCCGAAGACCGACGACAGCCCGGAGCTGGAGATCCGTCCCGCGACGAACGAGTCCTGGCCGGATCTCGAGGTTCTGTTCGGCCCTCGAGGGGCGTGTGGTGGATGCTGGTGCATGTGGTGGCGGCTCACGCACCGCGAGTTCGAGGCGCGCAAGGGCGAGCGGAACCGTGAGGGCTTACGGTCGCTCGTCGAGCAGGGGGAGGTCCCCGGACTCATCGCGTACTCTGACGATGAGCCGATCGGCTGGTGTGCTGTGGCACCGCGGGAGTCGTACCCGAGGATCGGCCGTTCACGGATCCTCCTGCCCATCGACGAGCAGCCAGCCTGGTCGATCGTGTGTCTGTTCGTGAGAAAGGCGTACCGCAGATGCGGGGTCTCGGAGCGGCTGATCGGGGCGGCCGTCGATTACGCGATGGGGCAGGGGGCGCGTATTGTCGAGGGCTACCCGGTCGAGCCCAAGAAGGAGTCGATGCCGGACGTGTTCGCCTTCCACGGCCTCGCTTCCTCGTTCCTGAAAGTCGGCTTCCGCGAGATGACGCGGCGCTCGGAAACTCGGCCCATCATGCGCTGGTACGCGGCCGACCACGGGGTTCCCCCGCGGCTCGAGATCGTCAACTAGAATCGCCGCGCAGGGCTGCTCATTGGCCGGAAGGCGGCAACCGCGGCTGACCTCTCACTCGGCCTCGGGATCTGGCTCGATGATCGTGCCCGCTTGTCGGGCGACGATCGACTCCAGGTCGCGCAGCGCTCCGATGGCGGAACAACGGCCCGGCCTGTCAACGAACAGGTAAGCCGCCTCGACTTTGGGGCCCATCGAGCCCGCGGCGAAGTCGAGGGCACGAAGCTCCCTGGGCGTCGTGCGATGAATGGGACGCTGGTTCGGTCCACCCCAGTCCTCGTAAACGGCATCCACGTCGGTGGCCATCACGAGAAAGTCGGCCTCGAGCTGGTGCGCGAGAAGGGCACTCGCCCGGTCTTTGTCGATGACGACCTCGGCTCCCCGCAGGCTTCCGTCCTCGCCGTACATGGTCGGGATGCCGCCGCCGCCCGTGCAGACGATGATGCACCCCCTGTCGAGTAGCCATCGGATCGGGCGAATCTCGAACACGCGCCGCGGGCGCGGCGACGGCACGACCCGTCGCCACCCGTCGCCGTCCGGTGCGATCGACCAGCCACGCTCTGACGCCAGCTGGCGCGCGACTTCTTCCGGGTACATGGGGCCGATCGGCTTCGTCGGGTTCTGGAAAGCAGGATCGTCGGGGTCCACCTCGACCATGGTCAGAATCGTCGCGAACGGCTTCTGGAACGGAAGCAGGTTGCCGAGCTCCTGCTCGATGAGATAGCCGATCATCCCCTCGCTCTGCGCGCCGAGCACATCGAGCGGATAGGCCGCGACATCCGTATACGCCTCTGCCTGCAGTGCCAGCAGCCCGACCTGCGGACCGTTGCCGTGCGTGATGACGAGCTGGTGGTCGCCCGCGATCGGGGCCAGGCACCGGGCCGCGACACGGACGTTCTCTCTCTGGTTCTCGGCGGTGAGCGGCTCCCCGCGCTGAAGCAGCGCGTTTCCACCCAACGCGACGACGATGCGCACTGACGCCTCCTGGACTCGTGCGACCGGGAACGGCGGCTCCAGTCGGCATCCCCGGCGGTCCCGCTCAAATGGGGCAACAAACCCCGGACAGCCAACGTACGTATATTTAATCCAGGTCGGGACCCGTGCTTCACAATCCGAACGGGGATGAGCGGGATGTCAGACGCCCACACGGCAGGCGAGCGTTTCCGGTCGGGTTATCACCGGGCACTGGCCGCGGGCTTCGCCGCATCGGTCGCCGCGCACGCGATCGTGGCGCTGGCGGCCCCGCCGCTCCGAATGCTCTCATGGGCCGGCGTGACTCGCTCGACCGAAGTGGTCAGGCTCGCGCCGCTCGAAACGGCGTTCGACCCCCCTCCGCCCGCGGTCGAGCTGCCGACCCGAAGTCAGGCCATCGTGCGACCGGGCCGGCCCATTCCGCTCGCCAGCCCGGCAGCGGGCCCTCCCGAGCTCATCCCGTACGACATCGCACCTCTGCTGGAGAACAGCGAGGCCGTGACGGCTCTGATCCGCAACCGGTTCCCACGCGATCTCGAGTTGACCGAGACCGAGCCCGCCGTGCTGCTGTGGTTGTTCGTTGACCAGTCGGGCCGCGTGACCCGGCTTCAGCTGGCCCGCTCCAGCGGGCACGCGAGGCTCGACAACCTGGCCGAGCTGGCGGCCCGCGAGATGGCGTTCCGACCCGCGATCCACGCCGGCAAGGCCGTCGCGGTCTGGGTCGCTCAGCGGATCCGGTTTACGCACGAGATCGAGGTCGAAGCAGACGGGCCCACCTCCGCGGAGGGTGAGCGCAGCGACGACCGCCAGGCGGACCGGATTCGTCGACCGTGATCGAGGTCCGGGAGCTCCGCAAGGAGTACGACGAGCTCGTCGCCGTCGACGACGTGAGCTTCACGGCCGAGGCGGGGGCGATCTTCGGACTGCTCGGTCCGAACGGGGCGGGGAAGTCGACGACGATCGGTTGCATCTCGGGTCTTCTGACGCCCACGGCCGGTGAGGTCCGCGTATTGGGCCACGATGTGGTGACCGAGGCCCGATCGGCTCGCAAGCAGCTGGGTATCGTGCCGCAGGAGCTCGCGCTGTACGAGGAGCTCTCCGCGCGCGCGAACCTCTCGTTCTGGGGTGCAGCGTACGGCATGCGGGGTCCCTCGCTCAAGGGGCGGGTCGACGAGGTGTTGGAGCTGGTCGGCCTCCGGGATCGTGCCAGGGAACCCGTGAAGCGGTTCAGCGGCGGCATGAAGCGACGGCTCAACTTCGGGTGCGGAATCGTGCACCGCCCTCAGGTTCTGCTGCTCGATGAACCGACCGCCGGGGTGGATCCCCAGAGCCGAGTCCGGCTCCTGGATCTGGTTCGGGAGCAGGCGGCGGGCGGGGCCTGCGTGCTCTACACGACGCACTACATGGAGGAGGCGGAGAGCCTATGCGACCGGCTCGCCGTGATCGACCACGGCCGGGAGATCGCCATGGGGACGTTGGAAGAGTTGAGAGGCATGCTCGGGGAGCGCGACCTTCTCCGTCTGGTCGGCCGCTTCAGGCCGGAGGACGCGAGGGCGGCGGTCCTGCGTCTGGACGACGTGGAGGTGGTGAGCGCCGACCCCGAGACCCTGATCCTCGCCCTGCGGGATGCCTCTCGGAAGCTACCCGCCGTGTTCAGCGCCCTCGGCGGAACGGGGGCCGAAATCCATCAGACGACCTTGAGCGAGCCCAGCCTGGAGACGCTGTTCATCAAGCTGACCGGTCGGGAGCTCCGCGAGTAGGGAGGCAGACCACTTTATGCGCTTTGTGCTTACCTGCGCGACGAAGGATTTCCGTCGAGTGCTTTCCGATCCACTGGCTCTGCTCTTGTGGCTCGGCTTGCCGCTCGCGATCGGGGGGATGATCTGGCTGGCCGGAGGCGCGGGATCGGGAGGACAACCGCGCGCGCACGTGCTGGTGGCGGATCTCGACAGCACCTTTCTGAGCGGTTTGCTGCTGGGTGCGGGCGAGCAGGAAGGCGCAGCGGAGATTCTCGAGCTGGAACCCGTAGCACTGGAGGACGGGCGAGGTCGAATCGGAGCCGGCGAAGCGACGGCGCTGCTGATCATCCCCGAGGGCTTCCAGCAGGCGGTTCTCGAAGAGACACCGGCCGAGTTGCTGCTGCTGACGAATCCGGCACAGACCGTCCTGCCGGCGATCGTCGAAGAGGGTCTGGAGATTCTGGTCGAGGGGACCTTCTACCTACAGCGGGTTTTTGGGGACGAGCTGCAGTTACTAGCCGCCGGACCACCGACCGGGCAGAACCTGTTCGCCGACACGATCGTGGCGTCGCTCAGCCTAAGTGTGAACCAGCGCCTTCAGCAGCTCGAGTCGACGCTGCTGCCGCCGGTGCTCGACGTGTCGAGCCCGGTGAGTGAGGGGGGCGAGGCGGAGGGCTCCGCTTCCGCCGTCGATTTCGGCCTCCTCTTTCTGCCGGGCATCCTGTTCATGGCCCTCCTGTTCGTCGCCCAGGGTATGAGCGACGACGTGTGGGAAGAAAAGATGAACGGGACCCTCCGACGGGCGCTGGTTTCCCCGGGCCCCGCCGGTGGGCTGCTCGGCGGGAAACTGTTGGCCGGTGCCGCGGTGGCTGCGTTCACCAGCGTCGTCGGACTGGCGGTGGCGGTGAGCCTGTTTGACGTGCCGCCCCCCGTCGTTCCGGCAGCCCTCGTCTGGTGCACCTTTGCCGGCACGGCGCTTCTCGTCTTCTTCCAGCTGGCGCAACTCTTCGCCACCACGCAGCGCGGGGCGACGGTGCTCACGACCGCGCTCGTCTTTCCGCTCATGATGGTGGGCGGATCCTTCTTTCCCTTCGAGGTGATGCCCGACTGGATGGCGGCGGTCGGACGCTGGACACCGAACGGTCTGGCCGTGGTCCAGCTCAAGGCACTGCTGCGCGGCGATGCCGAGACGGTTCATCTGGCCCGGGCCGCGCTCGGGATCGGAGTCCCGGCCGCGCTCGCCCTTCTTATCAGCAGCCGACGGCTTGCCGGCCGCTTCGCAGTGAATTCCTGATGCTGCGAGACGCCTGGTTCATCGCCCGCAAAGACCTCGCCTACATGCTCAAGCAGCGGGAGACAATTCTGTGGGTCTTCTTGATGCCGCCCCTCTTCTTCTACTTCATCGGTACCGTGACTGCAGGGTTTGGAGGCGGCGGAGGGGACGATTCTCCCGATCCGATCGCGTTGGTCGCGACCTTTCCCGAAGCGCGAGAAGGTTTCCTGGTCGGTGAGATCGGACGGCGACTGGCCGAGCAGGATTTCCGCGTCGACCGATTCGATTCCGAGGAGGCAGCAACGGCCTACGATCGCCGGTTGGTGCTGCCCGCTCCCCCGGCCGCCTACTCCACCTTCACCGAAGCGGTTTTGGACGGTTGGGAGGCCGACATCGTCTTCCGACGCGAGGGGGACGATCTGAACGTCGACTTTGATCAGGTCCGGGTCCGCCGTGCCGTGTGGACCGTGCTGGCGGACGTTGTGGCCGTACGCAGTGAAGGGGGGAACCCAGGTCCGGAGAGCTTCGCCGAGCTCGACCAGCGCGCCCGGGTGCTGACCCTTCGGGTGGAGTCGGCCGGCCGGCGTGCTCGACCGCCCGTGGGATTCGAGCAAGCCATCCCGGGGACGCTGGTCATGTTCACGATGCTGGTTCTCTTGACCAGCGGGGCCATGCTGCTCGTGATCGAGCGGGAGGAGGGACTGCTCAAGCGTCTGGCGGCCACGCCCATCAGCCGAAGCTCGCTGGTGCTGGGAAAGTGGACGAGCAAGATGACGCTCGGCGTGGTTCAGATCGCCTTCGGCGTGCTCCTCGGGGCGCTGGCGTTTGGGATCGACTGGGGTCAGGCGCTACCCGCGGTGGGTATCGTCCTGTTAGCCTGGGCAGCGTTCAACGCATCGCTTGGAATCTTCCTCGCGAACACGGTGCGAAGCCGCGCCCAGATGGGGGCGGTTGGCGTCCTCGCTTCCATGGTCCTGGCCGCGCTCGGGGGCTGCTGGTGGCCCATCGAGATCACTCCGGGTTGGATGCAGGGTCTCGCTGGCTTCCTTCCCACGGGGTGGGCCATGGACGCCATGCACAAGCTGGTCAGCTTCGGGGAGCCGGGGACGGTTGCCCTTCCGCACACCGGGACCCTCGCCGCGGCGGCTCTGCTACTCGGCTGGTTGGCGAGCCGTCGGTTTCGCTACCAGTAGCTCGCGCATTCCCACTGGCCGACGTTCGTTCCTGCACGAAGGCGGGTCCATCGTGCGCGCTGACTTTTCGCAGCTTCAGGCGTGACGTGCCCGTCCCTTGCCCGAGTCGCTCACGCTCATCAGATCCTCGGGGTACGGCTGGAAGAACGCCTGGTCCAGCAGGTATTCCTCCTCGAAGCGGACGGCCCAGCTGTGGATCAGGCTGGCGACGGCGCTCAGCGGAGCACGGCCTTCGCGATACCGTTGCAGCTGGCTACGGAAGAACGACTTCTCACGTCGCCCAATCCGGTCCTTGAAGTAGCCCGCGCCGTGCTCCAATACGTTCACCACCGCGGTGTAACGGGGAGCCTGCCTGAGCGCGTGACCGAAGTGCTCCCGATAAGCTGCCATCACCTGTTCGAACGGCAGCCGCTCCGGGTTCGCGACAGTGCGACCCAAGGCGCGCATCTCGGACTGGTTGTTCGCTATCAAGACGAGTTTGTAGCGCGCGTGGAAGCGACCCAACTCGCTCATGCGGCCCGCCTTCTCCACGTTTCGCAGTGCCGCAAGGGCGAATAGCTTCGTCAGGAAGTGCCCTCTAATGCGATAGTTACGAAGTCTCTCCTCATCCTCTATCGCAAGTCCCGGGTGAGTCTCCACAACCCGGCCCGCGAACAAGCCTGGACTGCGAAACGCCGTCGAGGACGACTCCGGCCCGTGGTACACCTTCACGCCGTGAATGCCGCACGAGGGGGAGCGATTCTTGAGAATGAAGCCGTCCACTTCGTCGAGGGACGAGAGGAAGCGACTGGAAAAACCCAACATGTCCCTTGTGACGTCCACGCCCGTGGCCGGCTGAACGAGACCGACCTCGGGGTCGGAGCCGGATTCGCAGTTCGACTTCTCGAGCTGTACCAGGCGGATCGGCTCGCGCGGGACGCCGAGCCCGATCTCCACCTCCGGACAGATCGGCACGTAGCGGACGAACGGCTCCAGTTCGCCCACCAGATCGAACGGGATGAGCTGCGCGTTGTAGCGACACGCCTCAAAGTCGAGGCAGCCGCTGATCACGACCACAGGTTGGGGAAACGAATCGTCCATGGGTCTCGCTCGATGGTCCTAAGATACGCGGAGTGCGTCCGGCGGCGAGGCGCTCCACTCGAGGATCTTCTTCTTCTGCGGCAGCCCCTCGTCGGCCCGACCTTGCGGGGCTGGCCTGGCTCGGCGAGGGCAAGCTGTGCATCGTGTCGGCCGCGACCGCCACGACGCAGGTGCCCCGGCCCCGGTCCTTGCGTGAGGCTTCGACCCGGGCGTACATGGACGGCTCGTCCGCACGAACTGGGTGCGCAACGTTAGGTGGACAGCCCGGTGAGTCCTCGTCCTGTTCATTGCGAGCACGGTCCTGACTTGAGCGAGACCGAACTGCCGAAAGAGCTGACCGTTCAGCAGCCGCCACAGGACGGCCTGGTCCTGTTGACCGGAGCGACCGGGTATGTCGGCGGCCGACTAATGACGGCACTCGAGACGAGCGGACGTCGGGTACGCTGCTTGGCCCGCCGACCGTCCCATCTGCAGCAGCGCGTCTCGCCGAGGACGGAGGTTGTTCAGGGAGACGTTCTGGATCCGCCATCGCTCGTCAAAGCCATGCGAGGAGTCGAGTGTGCGTATTACCTCGTGCACTCGATGGGCTCGAGCGAGGAGTTCGAGGAACTGGATCGCCAGGGTGCGGCCAACTTCGTGATTGCCGCTCGCAAGGCAGGCGTGCGCCGGATCGTTTACCTGGGCGGCCTGGGGCACGGCTCGAGTCTCTCGCCCCACCTGGAGAGCCGCCATGAGACAGGTCGCGTTCTGCAGGACGGCGGCGTGCCAGTCGTCGAATTACGGGCCTCGATCATCATCGGCTCGGGAAGCCTATCGTTCGAGATGATCCGCGCGTTGGTCGAGAAGCTCCCTGTGATGATCACACCCCGCTGGGTGGCAGTGAAAGCCCAGCCCATCGCGATCGAGGACGTCATCGCCTATCTGGTCGCCGCACTGGATCGTTCGCTTGAGGGAAGCCGCGTATACGAGATCGGCGGTGCCGATCCCGTCTCGTATGGCGAACTGATGCGCGAGTACGCGCGCCAGCGCGGACTGAGGCGTTTCATGCTGCCCGTGCCCGCGCTGACCCCGCGTCTGTCGAGTCTGTGGCTCGGCCTCGTCACACCGGTTTATGCCCGCATCGGCCGGAAACTGATCGACGGTGTTCGCAACCCGACGGTCGTCCATGACGACGCCGCGCTCGAAGATTTCGATATCCGGCCTCGCGGCGTCGAGCAGGCCGTACGGCGCGCCCTTGTGAACGAGGACCAGGAGTTCGCGTGGACCCGCTGGTCCGATGCCCTGTCGTCCCAGGGCGAGACGAAGGGTTGGGGAGGCGCGAAGTTCGGCAGCCGCATCGTCGACTCGCGCCAGGTGCGCGTAGGCGTGGAGCCGGAGCGCGCGTTTCGGCCCATTCGTCGAATAGGGGGCGATGTGGGTTGGTACTACGGGAACTGGTTGTGGCGTCTGCGTGGTTTCCTCGATCTGCTGGTCGGTGGCGTCGGAGTGAGAAGAGGCCGTCGCGACCCTGAACATCCACGGGTCGGTGCCACGATCGACTTCTGGCGGATCGAAGCCGTGGAACGAGACCGCCTTCTCCGATTGGCCGCTGAAATGAAGGTACCGGGCCGAGCGTGGCTGCAGTTCGAAGTGGAGCCTGATGACGGGGGCTCCCTCATTCGACAAACGGCGATCTTCGACCCGGTGGGTCTGTTCGGTCTGCTCTATTGGTACGTTCTTTATCCGATTCACCACCCCATCTTCACCGGCATGCTGCGCAAAATCGCACGCCACGCCGAGGCAGACGAATGAACCCCTTCACGCTCGTGCTGCTTGGCTGGCTGCTGATCGCCGTGGGCCAGTTCGCGCTGTGGCTCGTCCAGCGTCGCACGCGCGACGCTGGAATCGTCGACCTCGGCTGGACGGCGAGCCTCGGTCTGCTGGCCCTGCTTTACGCGATCGGGCTCGATGACGGGCTCACGACTCGCCGGTGGCTGGTCGCGGTCCTGGCCGCCGTCTGGTCCGGGCGGCTCACCTGGTACATCCTGGTCGATCGCGTGCTGAAGGGTCAGGAGGACGGTCGCTACCAGACGCTGCGCGCCAAATGGGGGGACAACGCCCAACGCAATCTGGTCGTGTTCTTCCAGGCACAGGCGTTTCTGGCCGTCGTTCTGTCGATCCAGTTCATGCTGGCGATGCTGCACGCCGCCTCGAGCTTGCAGGTGTGGGACGCCCTAGGAGTGCTCGTGTGGCTGGTCTCCGTGGGAGGGGAGTCGATCGCCGACCGCCAGCTCGCGCGCTTCCGGGCGGACCCGATGAACCGGGGCTCGACGTGCCGTGATGGCCTGTGGCGCTACTCGCGTCATCCGAACTACTTCTTCGAGTGGATCCACTGGCTGGCTTACGTGGTCATCTCCGTTGGGTCGCCGCTGTGGCCGTTCACGCTCGCCGCCCCCGCCCTGATGCTGTTCTTCATCCTGAAGGTGACGGGCATCCCACCCACGGAGGAGCAAGCGCTCAAGAGTCGGGGCGAGGACTATCGCCGTTACCAGCGAGAGACGAGCGCGCTCTTCCCGTGGTTCCCGAAGCGCTCCGAGTCGTAGCCGACGCGCCAATCGCGCTCGGCGTTCGGTTCGCGGAAGCGGGCCTGCTGCCCGACCCGCTCGTTCGACGTGGAATCCGCCGCTTCGTGCGACGTCGTATCAGGGAAGAGTGGCGGGAGGACCCGGCCGAACGAGGTCGGGCGAAGGCGGAGCTGGTCGCGAGATTGAGGGCGGATCCGATTGCGCTCGAGCCCGAGCTGCCGAACGAGCAGCACTACGAGCTTCCTCCCGAGTTCTTCCAGGCCGTTCTTGGACGGTGGTGCAAGTATTCGTGTGGACTGTGGAACGACGGTCCCGACGAAGATGGTCTCGACGCGGCGGATCCCGAGACCACGGATCCTCTAGACGCGAGTGCTGATCCGGGTGGCCTGGATGCGGCCGAGGAAGCCATGCTCCATCTCACGTGCGAGCGGGCCGACATCCGCGACGGACAGGACATTCTCGATCTGGGCTGCGGCTGGGGTTCGTTTACTCTTTGGGCGGCCGAGCACTACCCGGCCAGCCGCATCGTCGCCGTGTCCAACTCGGTTCCGCAGGGCCGCTTCATCGAGGCAGAGTGTGAACGGCGTGGTCTGACCAACGTGTCGGCGATCACGGCCGACATGAACGAGTACTTCGCGCACCAGCGGTTCGATCGTGTCGTGTCGGTGGAGATGTTCGAGCACATGCGAAACTACGAGCGGCTGCTGTCGCGCATCGGAGCGTGGCTTAAACCCAACGGCAAGCTCTTCGTCCACATCTTCTGCCATCGCGAGCTCGCTTACCCGTTCGAGATCGGAGGGCTGGGCAACTGGATGGCACGACTGTTCTTCACGGGGGGCCTGATGCCGTCCGAGGACCTGCTGTTCCACTTTCAGAACGACCTGACACTGGAGACACAGTGGCGAATGAGCGGCGCTCATTACCGAAGGACCGCGGAGGCGTGGCTGGCGAGGCTGGACGCGAGCCATGATACTGTGATCGCGATCTTCGAAGATGTGTACAGCCCGCGTGCCGCCCACCGCTGGTTCCGCCGGTGGCGGTTGTTCTTTCTCGCGGTCGCGGAGCTGTTCGGACACAGGGGCGGGGAAGAGTGGGGTGTGGCGCATTACCGCTTCGTACGTCGCCCGACCTCCGAGCGCGAGCCCGTCTGATAACCGATGGAGCACACGGACGAATGCCGATGCCGGAGCACAGGATGCCGATCGCCACGACCTCCGAATGGAAAGCCCTGAGAGGACACTTCGAGCAGCTGCGCTCGGTTCATCTCCGCGACCTGTTCGCGGATGACCCATGCCGGGCCGAGCGGCTCTCGCTCGATGCCGCGGGTCTGCACCTGGATTATTCGAAGAATCGCATCACGGAGGAGACTCTCAGACTGCTGGTTGCTCTGGCCGGTGGCGCCGGGCTCCGCGAGCGCATCGACGCCATGTTCGAGGGCGCGCCGATCAACGTCACGGAGGGGCGGTCGGTGCTTCACGTCGCCCTGCGGGCGCCGCGCGGCGAGACCATCGAAGTGAGCGGGCGCGACGTAGTGCCGGACGTGCACGCCGTTCTGGAGCGCATGGGCGACTTCGCGTCGCGGGTGCGGAGCGGTGCGTGGACGGGACACACGGATCGCCGTATTCGAAGCGTGGTGAACATCGGGATCGGCGGCTCCGACCTGGGGCCCGCCATGGCCTACGACGCGTTGGCTTACTACGCGGATCGCGGCCTCGACGTCCGCTTCATTTCGAACATCGATGGATCCGACTTCGTCGAGACGACGCGCGATCTGGATCCGGCGGAAACCCTGTTCATCGTGTGCTCGAAGTCGTTTACGACGCAGGAGACGCTGACCAACGCCCGCACCGCTCGCGACTGGTGTCTATCCGATCTCGGTGACGAGGAAGCGGTCGCCCGCCACTTCGTCGCCGTGTCGACCAATGCCGAAGCGGTGGCCGACTTCGGAATCGACACCGCAAACATGTTCGGCTTCTGGGACTGGGTCGGTGGCCGTTACAGCTACGACTCTGCGGTCGGGCTGTCGCTGATGATCGCGATCGGACCCGAGCGCTTTGCCGAAATGCTGGCCGGTTTTCGTGCCATGGACGAGCACTTCCGCATGGCTCCGTTCGACCGAAACATGCCGGTGCTGCTGGGCCTCCTCGGGATCTGGTACAACAACTTCTTCGGCGCGGAGTCGTACGCCGTGCTCCCGTACGATCACTACCTGCGCCGGTTTCCGGCCTATCTCCAGCAGCTCGACATGGAGAGCAACGGCAAGCGGATCGGGCTCGACGGCAAGTCGGTCGAGCATCAGACGGGCCCGATCGTGTGGGGCGAACCCGGTACGAACGGTCAGCATGCGTTTTTCCAGCTTTTGCACCAGGGAACGAAGCTGGTGCCGTGCGACTTCATCGGCTTCACCGGGAGTCTGAACCCGATCGGCGAGCACCACGACCTCCTGATGGCGAACCTGTTCGCCCAGACGGAGGCGCTCGCGTTCGGAAAGACGCCGGCGGAGGTCCTTGCGGAGGGTGTGGGCTCGGCGCTCGTTCCACACCGAACGTTCCCGGGCAACCGCCCGTCCAACACGATCCTGGGCGAGCGGCTCAGCCCTGCCTCACTGGGCGCACTGGTGGCGCTCTACGAGCACAAGGTGTTCGCACAGGGGGTCGTGTGGGGCGTGAACTCCTTCGATCAGTGGGGCGTCGAGCTGGGGAAGACGCTCGCGCGGCGGATCGCGCCCGAGCTGGTCCCCGAGTCGGAGCCCACCCTGGAGCATGACGCCTCGACCAATGCCCTCATCCGACGGTATCGAGCCGTGCGAGGCGAGTAGCGCCGCCGGACGGGGAACTCGCGCGCGGAGTCAGACGTCCGGCACGAAGAGACCGTGGTGCTTTCGAATGTCAGCCAACCCCATCCACGAGTGACCGCGCCCGGCCAACAACTCGTCCACCGCTCGTGGGCCCCATGTGCCCGCCGAGTACAGGTGCACGGCCAGCTCTTGCTCCAGGATCGGCGTGAACAGTCGCCACGATTCCTCCGTCCAGTCGCCGTGCACGAACAGAGTCTGGTCTCCCAACAAAATGTCCAGGAGCAGCGTCTCGTATGCGTCGGGAATGTCGCCGAAGGCGTCCTTGTAGTAAAAGTCCAGCGGCAATGTGCGCAGGGCAAAGGGCTCGCCCGGTACCTTCACGTCGAAGCACAGCGCGAAGCCTTCGTTGGGCTGCAGGGTCACGAAGAGCACGTTCGGATGCGTCTGGCACCCGCCGACCGACTCGAACAGACAGACGGGCGGCTCTCGGAAAGTGACCGCGATCTGTGTGAGCCGGTGGGGG
Source organism: Gemmatimonadota bacterium (assembly GCA_039587755.1). Taxonomy (GTDB): domain Bacteria; phylum Gemmatimonadota; class Gemmatimonadetes; order Palauibacterales; family Palauibacteraceae; genus JBDHBD01. Next base: position 418,172 of record JBDHBD010000002.1, read on the forward strand.
AGCCTCTTCCCGGTTCGGATGTAGAACGGCACGCCCTGCCATCGCCATGTATCGACCTCCAGCTTGAGCCCGACGAACGTCTCCGTCCGTGAGTCGGCCGGCACGCCCGGTTCCTCGAGGTAGCCGGCTACCTCGAAATCCTCGATCCGGCCGCGCTCGTACTGGCCCAGCACCACGTTGTGCGGCCGGATCGGCGCGATTGCTTTCAGCAGCTTGATCTTTTCGTATCGGACCGCGTCCGCGTCGAAGGCCGACGGAACCTCCATTCCGATCAGACACACGAGCTGCGCCACGTGGTTCTGCACCATGTCGCGCAGGGCGCCGGCTTTGTCGTAGTAGCCTGCGCGTGTCTCGACACCGAGGTCCTCGGCTACCGTGATCTGCACGCTCTCGACTCGATCGCGACTCCACAACGACTCGAACATCACGTTCGAGAAGCGGAAGACGAGGAGGTTCTGGACCGTCTCTTTTCCCAGATAGTGGTCGATTCGGTAGATCTGGGATTCTTCGAAGTGGCGGTGCAGCATCTCGTTCAGAGCACCGGCCGACTCGAGATCGCGGCCGAATGGCTTCTCTACCACAAGTCGTGTCCACCCAGAGCTTCGATGGAGGCCGGCCTCCGCCATTCCTTCGATCGATGTCGGAAACGCCCGGGGCGGAAGGGCCAGGTAGAACGCCCGGTTGCCGGGAAGTCCCAGCGCCCGCTCGAGCAACTCGATGCGGCTTCGCAGCGCGTGGTAATCGTCGGGCCGGCCCTCTCCGATGGGATGGTAGAACAGGTTCGCGTCGCACCAGTCGGCGAGCTCGCTCGGGTGGAGCCCGGAGCGCTCGAGAGCGTCGTGCGCCCACGACCGGAAAGCCGCGTCGTCCATGTCGTTGTCGCGGCTCACCGCGAGGACCGCGTAACGCTCGCTCAGATTCCCGTCTCGCGACAGGTGATAGATGGCCGGAAGCAGCTTGCGAGCCGCCAGGTCGCCCGTGCCCCCGAGGATCACGAACAGGTGCGCGTCGAGCGAGCCGTTCACGATTCGTCCTCCCGTTTGACGGCGTGGCCCCCGAACTGGTTCCGCAACGCGGCCAGCAGACGATCCGCGTACGACTCCTCGTCGCGCGACCGCAGCCGCTGGATCAGGGCGTGGGCGATCACCGGGGCCGGCACGTCCAGGTCGATGGACTCGAAGACCGTCCAACGCCCTTCGCCCGAATCGGACACGTACGGCGCGATCTCCGTCAGCTGCTGGTCCTCTTCAAGCGCCCGAGCGGTCAGGTCGAGTAACCAGGAACGGACGACGCTGCCATGTCGCCAGAGCTCTGCGATCTGGTGCAAGTCCAGACCGAACTCCTCCTTGTGCTTGAGGATGGAGAAGCCCTCGGCGTACGCCTGCATCAGCCCGTACTCGATCCCGTTGTGCACCATCTTGACGAAATGACCCGCACCGTTCGGCCCTACGTGACCCCAGCCCTTGTCGGCCGCCGGCGCCAGCGCCTCGAAGATCGGCCGCAGGCGCTCTACGACCTCCGGTGGGCCGCCCAGCATGAGCGAGTAGCCCTCCTCGAGCCCCCACACGCCTCCGCTCGTCCCCGCGTCCACCATGTACATCCGGCGCTGGCTCAGCTCGTCGGCTCGTCGCAGCGTATCCCTGTAGTTCGAGTTGCCTCCGTCCACGATCGCATCGCCGACGTCCATGAACGGAGTGAGCACGTCGATGGTCGCGTCGACGGGCTTGCCGGCCGGAACCATGAGCCACACCGTGCGCGGCCCGGTCAGCTCATCGACCAGCGCCTTGGGAGAGTCGACCCCAACGGCGCCCTTCCCGGTCACACGGGCGATTGTCTCCGCGTTCAGGTCGTACGCCACGACTCGGTGGCCCGCGCGCAACAAACGCTCCGTCATGTTCGCGCCCATTCGACCGAGACCGACCATTCCGATCTCCATATATCGCTCCTCTCGACTCTCGCCTGGGTGAGTTCTGGCCCGCCTCACCGGGATCGGGTTTCTGAAAGCGAACCTTGCGACCGACCCACGATCTACGACCCGGGCGTCCGACGCAAATGAGGCGGACCGTTTGACGAACAGGTTCCGCGCTCTTATCCTGCGCGCGCTAAATGAGACTGAGTCTCAAGTTTACGGCGTCACCGCATTTGCGGGGGCGTCCAGTGCGCTTCTGGGAGCGTGGGTACGACAGAATGATCCTGCAGCTCCGGAACAGACGAGCAATGCGAGGCGTGCTGCTCGTGCCGCTCATGCTGCTGGCCCTACTCGGTTGCACGGGGCCGGGCGGAGACGCAGCGCGTGAAGACGCCGGAACCGTCCAGGATTCGGACCCAGACCCCGCCGTCGAGGTCCTTCCGGGCACGCCACCCGGCGGTCTGGTGGACTGGGTGGCCGACATCCGGGAAGGTCTGCGTGACGTTCCCGAGCTCGTGGCTCAGTCCAACGCCGCTGATCCCGTGACAGCAGGTCGGCCGGCCGCCGAAGATGTGGTGCTCGAGCTGTACCTCGGGCGTCAGGAGTTCATCGAGAGATACTACGGGACGGGAGGTCCGCGCGATGGCGGCGAGGCCCTCGACGCGGCTGTGCTCGATGCGGAGTCGCGGTTCCACGAAGTGCTGCGTCTGGCGGGGGCCTCGCCCCCAGCGGATGCAACGAGCGTGCGTGCTGCCATCAACCGATTGTCTGCGGCGCTCGATCGCTTGCTACTCGAGGCTGAAGAGGCGGGCGTCTCGCTGGACGCGCCGGCGGGCTCCGCGTCAGGCGGGGACGCGACTGACGAGAATTCGGACGCAAGCACGACCAGCGGTGCCGGCGCAGCGGCCGAAGATGCAGAGACCACGTTGGCTTCTCTCCGAGGCGAGCTGACCGTGATCGAGGCGGCGTATGCCGACGGGCGACACGAGGAAGCTCGGCGGATCGCGACCCGGCTGTACCTGGATCATTACGAACCGTTCGAGGTCGAGTTCGGACCGGGCAGCGATGCGGATCCGTATGTGACGACGCGCGTGACTGAGGCCGAGGTGTCGTTTCACGCCCTTCTGCGTACCGATGTCTCCGGTGCCTCCGCGGCCATCCGCGAGCTTGACACGGCGCTCGCGGCCGTCGAGGCGGCCATCCAAGACGGACCACCGGCTGCGCCACTGCTGCACCGTACTCCGCCCGACCACGACGACGCACGCCTGGCAGACCGGCCCGGCGGAGCCTCGGATCGCGGCAGCGAGATCGCGGAGATTCGGTCGGATCTGGCCGCGGCTCAAGCTGCGTTCGAGGCGGGCGACGCGGCGGGTGCCCTCGCGGCAATCGAGACGACTTATCTGAACCGTTTCGAGCCGCTCGAGCCGCTACTCGCCGCCTCACGCGTGCATCGCATCGAGCGTCTCTTTCACCTGGAGCTGCGACCAGCGGTTGCACGCGGAGAATCCGGCGGGCGCGTGACCGCTGCCTTCCAGGCACTCGATGCCGAGCTCGCAGAAGCGGAAGCGGTGCGTCAGGTGCGTGCCCCGTTCTGGTTCGGAGCCTTCAACGCGTTTGCGATCATCGTGCGGGAAGGCCTGGAGGCTGCTCTGCTGATCGCGGCGATTCTCGCGTACCTAGCGGGGGTGTCGGCGGACTCACGCCACCGCCGGCTGATTTACGTGGGCGCGCTGGTCGGTATCGTCGCCAGCTTCGCGACCTGGGGGCTCGCCCGATCGATCGTCTCGGTAAGTGGGGCGGGTCGAGAACTGCTGGAGGGGATTACGGCCCTGCTCGCCGTGGCCGTCCTGCTGTATGTCTCGCACTGGCTATTCCACAAATCGTACGTGGTCGACTGGACGCGCTACCTTCGTGATGGGGTCGGGAGGGCGGTCTCGAGGGGCTCGGCCCTCGCGATGGCGGCCCTCGCGTTTGCCGCCGTGTACCGGGAAGGGTTCGAGACGGTGCTGTTCTACCAGGCGCTCAGCTTCGAGACCGGGCCCGCGGCGGTAATGGCGGGCTTTCTCCCCGGTCTCGTGCTCATCTGCGCGGTCGGGGTCGGGATCGTACACATGGGCATCCGACTGCCGATGCGACGCCTGTTCGCGATCACGAATGTCGTGCTGCTGTATCTTGCGTTCAGCTTTCTGGGCAAAGGCCTGTATGCCCTACAGGAAGCTGGTTGGTATGCGGCCTCCCCCGTGTCGTGGATGCCGGACCGCGCAGGCCTGCGACAGCTGTTTGGGCTCTACCCGGTCGCCCAGATACTCGCCGCCCAAGCAGCGTTCCTCGTGCTGCTCGGGCTCACGTACGCGTACTACCGCTGGAAGGCTTCCAGATCCGACCTCGGTGGGCGTCGTCCCGCCTCGGCGACGGAGGCGGACTCTCGCGTGGCCGGAGAGGCAGCGCCGGCGCTGGCCGACTGATGGCTTATCTGTCCGTCAGCTGCTAACCGCGGCGAAGAAGCGGAGGATCTCTTCGTCGGTCGTCGCCAGGTTGGGCGAGATGCGGGCCGTGTTGAACGTCTCCGTTCGGAACGGTCGAAAGACGAAGCCCTGGGTGTTCAGCCGCTCGAACAATTCCGTGCTTTCGATCCCCGACACTTCCAGCGCACACAGTGAGCCGGAGAGTTCCCAGCCGGTGGGGGAGCGCCACTCGACACGGGAGGTGTTCTCAACGGTCGTCTTGAGAAGATTCCACAGACGCTCGTAGCCGTGCAGCTTCTCGGCCTCACCCAGCGAGTCCTGGACGTCGATCGCGTCCCCCAGCGCGAGCAGGGCTGGCAGGTTCCGCGTGCCGTAGTCCTCGAATACGCGCGCCGAGCCGGCCCACCGTTCCTGCCCCCAGGTCACCCACATCGGCCGCAGAGACTCCTGCACCTCACGCCGCACATACAGCAGCCCGAGCCCCTTCGGCGCCTGTAACCACTTGTGAGGGCTCGCCGCGTAGAAGTCGACACTGGATCCGGCCAGCTCCACCGGGATCATTCCGACCGATTGGGCGCCGTCCACCGCCACGAACTCTACGCCACGAGTGTGCGCCAGAGTCGCTAGCGCGCGGAGCGGGTGGCGCACTCCCACCATGTTGTCGATGTGGGGGAAGACGAGAACGCGCGTGGCCGGCTGGATCTCCCGATCGTGAAGGTCGAGCAGTTCGTCCGCCGTGAGGTCGGGGATCCGCTCGAACGGCACATCGAACTGCCGCACGCGGAAACCGGCCCGGTCTGCCACATGGTGCCAGCAGAGGCTCGCACCCGGGTGATTCAAGCTCGAGAACAAAACCTCGTCTCCGGGCCCAAGAGGCAGTCCCTGGGCCAGGGTGTTGAAGCCTTCCGTGGTGTTGTGGGTGAGTGCGATCTCGTCCGGATCGCAGCGGAGCAGTCGCGCGGCCTTCGCACGCACGACCTCACGCGGTTCCTCCCACGCGCCGCCCCACATGTACAGCCACGGGTTGGCCTCGCACGTCTCGAGGTACGCGCCGTGCGCCTCGTGCACCAACCGCGGAATCGTCCCGATCGAGGCATGGTTCAGGTAGACAACGCTCGGATCGAGCATGTACTCGATCGGGCCGTGCTGGGAGAGGCTGGTTCGGGCGAACGCTGCATCGATCGCCTGGAGTCTCGCCAGGCTCACCAAGCCGGCGCCGGCGGCCAGCTGCTTCAAAAAGACCCGGCGATGTGACATGGTCGCCGTCATGGTTGAAAGATCGCCTTACGTCTGTCGGTAGCGCTCGATCGCAGCGTTGATGAGGCCGTGGGCCGAAAAACGATCACGCCAGCCGGATACGCGAACCTGAATTCCCTCCAGGTCCTTGTAGATCGTGAAGAAGTGCTCCACCTCGCGCAAAAAATGGGGCGGCACATCCTCGAGCGCGCGATACTGATCGTGCAGCGGATCGCGCAGCGGCACGGCGAGGATTTTCTCGTCGTGCCCGGCCTGGTCCTCCATCTCGAAAACTCCGAGCGGTCGCACCTCGACGAGGCAGCTCGGAAAAGTCGGCTCTGTGACCATCACGAGAACGTCCATCGGGTCCCCGTCGTCTGCCAGCGTGCGCGGAATAAAGCCGTAGTCGGCCGGATAGTAGACCGCGCTGTACAGCAGGCGGTCGAACCGCAACAACCCCGTCTCTTTGTCGAGCTCGTACTTGTTCCGCGATCCCTTGGGGATCTCGATCAGCACGTTTAGCTCTTCCGGCGGGTTGGGTCCCGACGGCAGATCGTGCAGCGGGTGAACCGGCATCCCTCACTCCTCGCCTTCAAGACGACGTCGAAAGAACCCTGACGATCTCGCCTCCCGGGGACGACCCCTAGAACAACCCTACGACCTCACCCTCCGGCGTCAGCCGGATTCCCTCGGCCGCAGGCTTCTTCGCCAGCCCGGGCATGGTCATGACATCCCCGGTTCGCACAACGACGAACCCGGCGCCCGCCGACGGTCGCGCGTCCTGAACGGTTATCCGGAAGCCGCTGGGCCGACCCAGGACCTTCGCGTCGTCGGTCAGCGAGTTCGGCGTCTTCGCGATGCACACGGGCAGGCCGCTCAAGCCGTTCGCCTCCAGCAGGTCTAGGTCCCGTTGGGCCTGTCGGCCGAAGTCGACTCCATCGGCCCCGTACATGCATGTGGCGATCAGCTCGATTTTCTCGGCCAGGGGGCGATCGAGCTCGTACAGCGGCGCGAAGTCGGCCTCGCCCGAGTCGAGCGCGGCCAGGACGGCCTCGGCCAGGCCCTCGCAACCCTCGCCGCCCCGCGCATGACCCTCGAAGCGCGCCACCGGTACGCCGAAGCTGACGCATGCCTGCTCGACGGCCCCCAGCTCGGCCTCCGTGTCGGCCTCGAACACGTTGAGGGCCACGATCGCCGGTACGCCGAACTGGCCCATGTTCTCCACGTGCTTCTCGAGGTTGGCAAGCCCGGCCTCGACGGCCGCCACGTTCTCCTCGCCGAGCGCGTCGAAGGACACCCCCCCGTGCAGCTTGAGCGCCCGCACGGTGGCCACGATGACGGTGGCCTCGGGCTTCAACCCACCCACCCGGCACTTGATGTCGAAGAACTTCTCGGCTCCCAGATCGGAGCCGAAGCCGGCTTCCGTGATGACCACGTCCGCCAGTGAGAGTCCGGCCCGGGTCGCCATGAGCGAGCTACAACCGTGCGCGATGTTGGCGAACGGACCGCCGTGTACGAATGCGGGGGAGTGCTCGAGGGTCTGCACCAGGTTCGGCGCCAACGCGTCTCTCAGCAGAAGGTTCATCGCCCCGGGCGCGTTGAGTGAGGCGGCGCGCACGGGCTCTCCGTCGCGCGTGTAGCCGACGATAACCCGGCCGAGCCGCTCCTCGAGATCGGTGTGATCCGCGGCAAGACAGAAGATGGCCATGACCTCTGAGGCGGCGGTGATCATGAAGCCGTCCTCGCGCGGCACCCCGTTCGTGCGCCCGCCCAGCCCCACGACGGCGTTGCGAAGCGCGCGGTCGTTCATGTCTACCGCGCGACGCCACGTGATCCGACGCGGATCGAGGCCGAGCGCGTTGCCGTGATGCATGTGGTTGTCCAGCATGGCGGAAAGAAGCGCGTGGGCAGATGTGATGGCGTGCAGGTCACCCGTGAAGTGGAGGTTGATGTCCGCCATCGGAATGACTTGCGAATAGCCACCGCCTGCCGCGCCGCCCTTTATCCCGAACACGGGTCCCAGACTCGGTTCCCGGATGCATGCCACGGCGCGGCGCCCCTGACGCCGAAGCCCGTCGGTCAGTCCGATCGTAACGGTTGTCTTTCCCTCGCCCGCACGGGTCGGCGTCATTCCGGTGACCAGCACCAGGCGTCCATCGCCCGGCTCACGCTCGAAGATCGCATCCGGCCACACCTTCGCCTTGTGGCGGCCGTACAGCTCCAGTTCGCCATCTGTCAGACCGAGTCCCTCACCGATGGCGGTGATGGGCTCGAGTGCCGCTGCCGACGCGATCTCGACGTCCGTACGCATCTCGTTGCCTCTATATCGTCGTGCTCTGATTCCGGTTGCGGCCGCCCATGCGGCGGGCGGCACGGAAGCTGACGGTGGGGCTTTGAAGGGCCATGCGCAACAGCATCCAGGAGGCACCGCCGCGCACGTCGATCAGGGAGTCGTAGCGGGTTACCCCTGAGGGGCTATGCCCTCCCGCAAAAAGCGTCCGCCGACCGCGAAGACGCCGACCATGAGCACGGCCAGCACGACCCCGAGGGCTGCAGCCGCCCCGAAGTCGAAAGCGCGGAGCTGCGCCAAGATCTCGATCGAGATCGGCCGCGAGCGCGGGGTGTAGAGCAGGATCGATGCGACGAACTCGCCGAGCGCGCTCACGAAGGCGAGCATCCCCCCGGCCGCGAGGCCCGGCAGAACCAGCGGCAGCGCCACCCGACGCATCATCGTGAACCACCCGGCCCCGAGCGACCGCGCGGCCTCTTCGAGCGCCGGATCGAACTGGCGGAACGAGGCGATCGCCGCCTGCGCCACCAGCGGGGTGTTACGAATGAAATAGGCGAGGGGCAGCAACCAGAAGCTGCCGACTAGGATGAAGCGGGCGGCCGTCGGCCGATCTACGCTAAAGGTGGTGGCGAGCCCGATGGCGATTACCGTACCGGGCAGCGCCCAGGGTAGCACGAGAAGCACGCTCAGCAGACCCCGACCGTGGAAGCGTCTCCGGACCACCAGGTAGGCAGCGATGAAGCAGAACAGCAGGTTCGCGGCCGTCGCGACGGTGGCCATCTGCAACGAGTTGAGGACCGGCCGCAGGAGCTCGGGCTTGCCCAACAACCCCGCGTAATTCTCGATCGAGTAGGCCTGCGGGAGGATCGTCGTGGTCCAGCTTCCGGCGGGCACGAACGAGACGAGCAGCAGAGTCAGGTGCGGGAGGAGGAGCACGAGCACCGCCACGGCGCCGCTCACACCGAGTAGCGTTCGCGCCAGACGGGACTGGACCTGATGCCGCGCCGGCTGTACACCCTTTCCCACCGCCGCGTAGCGTCGCTCTCCTTCGTAACGGCGCAGCAGCCACAGGAAGAGCAGGGAGGCGAACGCGAGTAGAACGGTCTCCACCATCGCCATGGGCAGCGAGCCACTCACCTTGCTGGCGTAGATCTGCGTCGTGAGGACACGGAAGCCACCCCCGAAGACGTAGGGGGCGGAGAAGGAGGCCATCGAAGTCATGAATACGAGCACCGCCGCCGCCACCAGTGAAGGGGTGAGCAACGGCAAAGTCACGCGTCGAAGGGTGCGCAAGCGCCCGGCGCCTAGCGAGGCGGCGGCCTCCAGGACGCCCTCATCCAGACGTGTGAGGCCTGCCAGGGTGAAGAGATAGAAGTAGACGTACATGGTGTACGCGTGGACGAGCAGGATCGCGGGCGCTCCCGCCAGCCGCCAGGGCGCGCGCTCCAGACCGAGCAGCTCCTGGACGCTTCGCGTCAGAATCCCGCTCTCGCCCGCCAGAAAGAGAAACGCGATCACACCCACCAGGGGAGGAAGCAAGACCGGCAGCGCCGCGAGCGCGCCGAAGAACCGCCGGCCCGGGAACTCGTAACGGAAGAACAGAAACGCGAGCGGCACCCCGATCACCGCCGCAAGGACGACGCTGCCCAGACTGATCCAGACGCTGGCCCACAGAGCCTCCAGTTCTGCGCGGGTGACGAAAAAGGTCCGGTAGTGAACGAGCGTAAGACGTCCGCCTTCCCGAACCGATTCCACCAGCACGATCAGGTTCGGATACACGACCAGCCACACCAGGAGGAGCAGGACCGGGATGGCGAGCGCCCGAGTCAGCCGGCGCTCTCGCGATGCCCAGTTGGTCACGGCTCCCTCAGTGGAAGGGCGTGGAGTCGCGTGTCGGGTGTGGGGTGGAGTCCGACTTCTTCGCCCTCGTCCGCCCGTCCGGCGGGTGCGGCGACCTCGATCAGCTGCCCGTCAGGCAGCTCGACACGATATGATGTGAAGGAACCTAAATATCTCACATCTATGACTTTGCCGGTCAGGTCACTTGCGCTATCAGGCACCCGGCTGAGCTCGAGCTCTTCGGGACGTACGACCACTTCGACCCGCTGGCCGATCGCCTGGCCCGCGGTCTCGCAAGCGCGCCACGCCGCGCCGGAATCGAGCCGTACGAGGACGTCAGCCTCGTGTTGCTCCAGCAGGCCGGTCAGGAGTGTGGCCTTTCCGACGAACCCGGCAACGAAGCGGTCGGCCGGGCGCTTGTAGAGCTCGTGCGGGGTGCCGACCTGGCGGAGCCGTCCCTCCCGCAGCACCGCGACCCGATCCGAAAGATCGAACGCCTCTTCCTGATCGTGCGTCACGAACAGCGCGGTGATCCCGATTTCCTTGAGCAACAGTCTGAGCTCGGTGCGGGTGCGCTCTCTCAGCGTCGCATCGAGGTTCGACAGGGGTTCGTCGAGAAGGAGGAGTGGCGGCTCGATGGCGAGCGCCCGGGCCAGCGCTATGCGCTGCTGCTGGCCACCGGACAGCTGCTGGACCCGCCGGTCACCGAATCGGTCGAGATGCACCAGGGCGAGAGCTCGGGCTACGCGCTCGCGAAGCTGGTCCGCCGGCAATCGGCGCGCGCGGAGGCCGAACGCGACATTCTCGAACACGGAAAGGTGCGGGAATAGAGCGTAGTTCTGGAAAACCATCCCGAAGCCGCGACGCTGCGGCGACCGATCCGTGATATCATCCGCGTCGAATACTACACGACCTGTATCGGGCGTTTCGAACCCCGCCACAATGCGGAGAATGGTCGTCTTCCCACACCCGCTGGGCCCGAGCAGGGTAAAGAACTCTCCCTCCTCGATGGTCAGGTCGAGTCGGTCCACGGCGAGTACGTCGCCGAATCGCTTGCTCACGCCTTCGAGTCTGAGGTCCACCGTGTCTCGGGTCGTCTGCCTCGTGAGGTAGTCTCCAGGTTGTCAGAAACCGGCGTCTGCGCCGCGGTTGCGGATCTCACGATCCCAGTGACGCAGCCACTGGGGTGTACGCTCGCGGATGAACTCGCGGTCGACCTCCAGCGGGCGGATTTCGGGCAGCGCCTCCCGAAGCCACTCCGGCAGCGCCTCGGCCGGGATGTCATCGCGTGCCGGGATCCGAAAGAAGCTGTCGGCGGCTACGATGAGGCTGGGCTCGGATCCGACCAGCTCGACGAACTCCCGGGCCAGCTCGGGGGCGGACGCGTCACGAACGACCGCGATCGCGTCCACGACGACCGGAGTACCGTCCTCGGGCAGGACGTAATCGATCGGGAAATCCGTCGTGGCCCGCAGTATCTCTATGTCGGGCATGTTCCACAGGGTCACGAGGCCCTCGCGCCGCGCGAGCTTTTGGTACAGCAGGGTCGGATTGAGAACGTACTCCTTCGTCTGGGCATCGAGACGCAGCAGCCACTCGTACCCGGCCTCGGGATCACCCGTGCGCCGGTACTCCCGATACATCAGTGCACCGAACACCGCCCGCATGGTGCCCGAGGCCAGCGGGTCGCGAATCACCACCTTCCCACGCCAGGCCGGGGCCAGAACGTCGTCCCAGCGCCGCGGAAGCTCGTCGGAGGCCACCGCCTCTTCGTTGTAGGCGATCACCTCCGGGGTGAGGTAGGTGCCGATCCACCGATCTTCTGAGTCACGCGAGCCCTCCGGAACGGCGTTGAACCACGAGGGGCGGAACGCTTCCAGCAGACCCTCCTCGGCCGCTCGTGCGAACATGTCGCTGGGCGCTCCCCACCACACGTCCGCCTGTGGATTCGCCCGCTCCGAGCGCACGCGGTCCAAAATCTCCTGAGAGCCCATGTCGATCCACTGGACGTCCACGCCGGGGTGGGAGGCCTCGAACGCCCGTTCGAAGTGAGCCAGCAGGTCCCGCCCGTGGGGCGAGTACACGACCAGCGCAGGACCGCTCTCTCCACAGGCCGCCACGACTCCGGTGATGGCGATCGTGAGCAGACCGAATCGAAGCGCTGAGCCCACGGATCGTCCGGCCATCCGGGCGCTCACCGCCCCGCTGACTCGCCCTGCCGGTCGCGGGCCAGGTAAGCCCGCCAGGCGGCTGGATCCAGCGACAGCAGGTTCGCGAGCAGCCGGTAGGCGCCGGGCACGCCCGCGGGAAGCTGTCGGAAGAACGAAAGCGACGTGTACACGTACAGGCCTTCGCCTACGGTCCCCACGAGCAGACTGCCGCGGCTGAGTTCTTCGTCCGGGTCCCCTGTCTCGAGCAGCGGAGTGTATTGCGCGGACCACTCGGAGGGGAAGTACAGTCCCCGCTCCTGGATCCAGCCCTCGAAGTCTTCCTCGGTGATTCGGTTCGGTGTCGATAGAACGGGGGAACCGGGCTCCAGGAGCTGCACAGGGGACCCTTCATCGGTGACGCGGACGGCCGGCTGCCGCAGCACGATCGGATAGGGCGCGAACAGGCCGTCCGAGAACTCGTACTTGTTGTACTGGACGATTAATACCCCGCCCCGGCGGACCCAGTCGAGCAATTCCGCGTTCGCCGCGGCCAGCTCGGGTAGCACCTCATAGGTGCGCACCCCGAGCACGAGCACGTCGAACCGATCGAAGCTCTGTCGGCCGAACCGCCCCGGCTCGAGGACTTCGACCTCAACACCGAGCTGCCGGATCGCCTCGGGGCCGGCATCTCCCGAGCCCATGATGTATCCGACGGCACTGCTGGCCACCTGGACGGGAAAGCGACGAACCCGGGTGACGGCGGGCTCGAGGAGCACGGCAGGCTCGATGTGGGAGTAGTCGATCACCGACAGGCGATTGTCGAACGTGTGGCCATCGGCGGTAGTGGCCACCGCCCGAACCGCGACCGGATCGGTCGACCCGTCGGTGTGCGGGGTTGCCGGGAGGTCGCCGTCCGATTCGGGCCGGAGCGTGAACGCGAGGTCTGTCTGGCTCCCGCTGCCGCTCAGCGCGAACGTCTGCTGGTTGGGTAGAGACCGCCAGCCAACCGGCACCTGAAGCCGCAGGATCCCGTCGATGGGCTCGACCGCTTCGGCGCGCAACGCGACCGACAGTGCACGAGGTGTGGTGTCGCCAGCCGGCCAGACGACGAGCGCCGGGGTGATCTGAACCGACAGGGCGGGGACGACCTGCACGGGTCGCCAGAACTCGCCGCTGGCTTTGTCCACACCGCGGTACCGAACCGGCCGCCAAACATCGAGCGGGATGCCTATCGAATCGACCTGCAGCCGCACACCGGCGTGGATCCACAGCGCCGGAGGCGCCGTGGGCCGCGCCCAGCCATCGGTCTGATCGGGCCACCGGTACAAGTCACCTGTGCGAGGCTGTTCGAGGTAGTACGGCTCGCTCAGCCGGGCGTCCGGCGGGACTTCGAAGTCGAACGACCAGATGTGAAGCGAAGAAGGCGCGAGAGGCCTGGAACCGTCGCCCGCGGGGCGGTAGGCCCCCGAATGCGGAAGAAGCTCCAAGCGCTCGACTTGGAGCTCGAAAGGGCCTCCGTTCCACAGGCCGGCGCTTACACCGACCGTCTGGCCCGGTACCACGAGATCGTCGTCCGACCGGGGCTCCAACACCACGGACGCGCTCGCGAGCAGAGCCTCCTCGGCGCGGCAGATTCTCTCGTCCAGCGTGCGCAGGACCGAATACACCGGGCCACCCACCTTCTTGGCGCCTGGCGTGCCGAACTCCGCGCGCGATCCGCCAACGGGCTCGGAGCCTTCCGGGATTTGCCCTGAGGCCACGGGAGCCTGCTCCGCGGGCACTCCCACGAGACGATCACGCAGCCCGCGAAGCGTGCGCAGCGCCTCGGCCAATGGAGGAGCAGCCGCCCAGGGCCTGAGCGCGTTTAGGCTCATACGCGCCGCGTCGAGGTGCTCACGATAGCGAGCGAGACCCGTCAACACATCGTCCCGCAGTGGCCCCGCTACGTCGGCTCCTAGAGCGGCCAGCGTCGTGTCGACTCCAGCGAAAAGGCTGGTATCGGGACCGGGGACCCGGCTTTCGAGCAGCCTGAGATGGGCGAGTTGCGGACCCGGCGCCTGGGCGGTCCCGAAGTCCTGTGACCTGTGTTGGCTGCGGCTTGCCATGGCGATCTGGTGGTGAGATCGGCCAAGCAACGGATCGAGGGATCCGGTCGCTACTGTAAGGGTCGAGTTCTGCGGATCCCGCCACGTGCGGCGATACAGCTTGAGCGGTTGCCAGGGCGTGACGCCCTTCGCCTCCCACTCGGGGAAGCGCTCCGGGTCGCCTGCGACGTCAAACGCCTCACGTGCGAGAAGACCAGCGACCTGGTGCTGCCCGTGTCCGTCTCGAGAGGTGCCTGAGAAGATCGAGACGATAATCTGGGGTCGAAACGTTCGGACCACCCATACGACGTCGCGAAGCAAAGAGTCGCGCGGCCAGTGACGGAACGTCTCCGTCGCGCTCTTCGAGTAACCGAAATCATAGGCGCGCGTGAAGTACTGTCCGCCTCCGTCCAGACTGCGGGCCGCGAGGAGCTCACCGGTTCGGACCAGCCCGAGCCCCTCGCCGAGCTCCGGGCCGATCAGGTTCTGACCTCCCTCGCCACGTGTGAGGGTAAGGTAAGCGGCCTGCGCTCCCGACCCTCGAGCCAGTGAAGCCAGCAGCGCCGTGTCCTCGTCATCCGGATGCGCCCCGATCAGCAACACCCGTTTCACGCCATCCAGCTGCCGGAGCAGCAAGCCGGTCTCGACCGACCCCGAGAACGAGCCAAGCGATGCTTGCTGCCATGCAGGCGGGGCGCCGGTCTGCGCTACGCCCTCGGACGCGACGAGCCAGCCGATGAGCGACAATACGGCTGCCGCGACCCGTCGGCCGGTCGAGATGAAACGGAAGTGTCGTGGTTTGAGGAACATGGCAGCAATCGGTCTCAGTGCTGAGCCTGGCAAAGCTGCCATACTACGGGTGGGGGCCGTCGAACGGTAGGAGATCTCAGACTTCGGTGCGATTCCTCCAGCGGCGGAGTCCGATGAAAAGCAGCATGATGGTGGCGATCGCGACCGCAACCCAGGGAAGACGTTCCAGGGCCACGACAATGCCCCAGCCGGAGGCAGTGAATACGATCGCGCCGGGAACGATGCCCACCGCGGTGGTCCACACGAAGCGCCATCTCGGCACGGACGTCAGACCCGAAGCCCAATTGAGGGCGGTGAACGCGATCAGAGGCATGAAGCGAGCGAGGAGCATGCCAGGCCACCCGCCGCGACGGACCCATTCATCGGCCCGTTCGATCGTTCTCGGGCGAAGGAGTCGCTCTACCGCCGGACGACCCAGCCGGCGGGCCAGTTCGAAACTGATCTGAGCTCCCAGCATCGCCCCACACCAGGTGACGATCGAGCCGGCCCATGGCCCGAACAGCGCGCCATTCACCATCGCCGGTGCCTCGGCGGGGAAGGGAAGGATGGCGACCGCCGCCATCACCAGGGGCGCGATGATGTAGGCCCACGGCCCGAGTGCTTCGAGCCAGCGACCAATATCGTAGAACAGCTCCTCCACGTCTTCCCTCCCCACTCCTTCGGCTGCGGAGGCTGGCGGCGGGTCGCGATCCGCCCGTCCATCAGCCCGCATGCCCGGACCACACAACCCGGCCGCACAACAATAACAAGGTCCGAGGCTTCTGGGGTGGGGAAGTGGTGGAATGCGTGTATTATTAAGTGGCGCGCCACGGGACTCGAGGATGCGGAGGAGACGGATGGGCGACGCAAACGACAGGGACGGGGGCGAGCAGTCGACGGAGCCCGGACGAGCACCTGAGGCGCCGACGGTATTCGTTCTCCATCTCACCGGATCGCGCCGCGGTGCCTCAGAGCCACTTTCCTTCGACACGATCCGGATCGGAACCGCCGCCGACGCGGACATTCACTTTCGGCCGAGCCACGAGCCGGCCGTCGCGGAGCACCATGCCACGCTGTCGCGTGAGGGCTCCACTTACCGTCTGGTGGTCGCCGAAGGCCGTGTCGTCCGGGTCAACGGGCAGGACGCCGTGCAGGAACCGCTGGCCTCCGGCGACGTCGTCGAGGTCGGTGACGGAGGGCCGCTCCTTCGGTTGCGTTTCGAGACCCGGCCGGTCCGGGCGTACAAAACAGTCGGCCAGGCCCTCGGCGACTGTGTCGACTGTGCCCGACACGGAAGCTCTCATCTTCCCGGCAAGGCGTGGCTGTTTCTGAAGAGCATGCCTCGCGAGCTGTTTGCCCACACATCTCCGGCTACCCGTGCGATCGTCTCCCTGATCGTGGCGGTCTCGCTGTTCGGGATCTTCGCACTCGGCCTGTTCAGTTGGCGACTCGAGCGGAGACTGGACGCGGAGGCAGCACGCCTCGGTGAGATATCGGCTCTTATCGAGGGCAGTGAATCGCCCCTGCTCAGCCCGTCCGAGCTGCGCCGGATTCGTGACCAGCTGGAAGTACGCATCACCGATGCGGAGGAAAGGGTGGTGGCGCTCGAGGAACGGAGCCTGGCCGCCAGGCGGGTGATCGCGGCCGCGTCTCCGTCGATCATCTTTCTTCAGGGAGCCTACGGGTTCCTGGATCCGGAAGAGAACAGACCTCTGCGTGAGGTGCTGGGCCCGGACGGCGAGCCCCTGCGCCGACCGTTCGGTCCTGAGGTCAGCCCTACGGGCGAAGGGCAGATCGTGTTGGCGCTGTTTACCGGAACCGGCTTCGTGGCGACAGAGGACGGCCTCGTGATTACCAACCGGCACGTGGCGGCCCCCTGGGACTTCGACGAGCGAGCGAAGCAGTTGGCGGGGAGCGGCCTGCAGCCCTTCATGCACCGGCTCGTGGGGTACCTGCCGGGCCAGTCGGAGCCGTTCGACGTCGAACTGGTTCTGGCGAGTGAGACGGTCGATCTCGCCGTGGTGCGCTCCTCCACCACTTTTCCTCTCCAGGTGACGCCCCTGGCGCTCCGCGAGGAGCCGGCCCAGGCGGGGGACGAGGTATTGGTCCTGGGTTACCCCACCGGGGTCCGCGCACTCCTCGCCCGCAGTAGCCCGGAATTCGTGGACGAGCTGACCAGCGAGGCCGGTGTTGATTTCTGGACGGTTGCTCGGCGGCTTTCCGATGCGGGATTGATCGAGCCGCTTGCGACCCAAGGCATCGTGGGTCAGGTGACGGAGACCCGGATCGTGTACGATGCCGAGACGAGCAGCGGCGGGAGCGGGGGGCCCGTGCTGGCCTACGATCAGGGGGTTGTCGCCATCAACACAGCCATCCTGAGCGAGTTCGGCGGGTCGAATCTCGGCGTGCCGGCAGGCGAAGCACGCGAGCTCCTGGCCCGGGTTCTGGCCGACCGACCGACCGATCAGACAGACTCCGTTGCCCCGGCCGCAGGGACAGAGCCCAAATTGTAGCTGTGCGCATAATCGGCGACTGTCAGTCGTTGACACTGACAGTGGATTGCCTCACACTGGCCATTCCCGCATGTAGTTCCGGCACCCGGACTAGATCCGCATCGAATCCAAACAAGAGAGGGATCAAAGGATGCGCACTTCGCACCACTCGGCAGGCACGACGCGCTGGGCCCGTTTGGACGTTCGAGGCCGACGAGCCGGGATCAGACCTCTTGGCCTTTTGTGGCTTCTCGCCGCGACGACGCTTCCGAGCACCAGCAACGCGCAACAAGGGGCGCCGGATGACAGGACCGCGCCGCTCTATCGAACGCCCTCCGCGGACCTGGCGACGTTGGCGGACGCGCCGCTGACGCCTGCGGTCAGCGTTGGACCCAACGCTCAGATGATGGTGCTGATGGAAGTGCCCGGGTTGTTGACGATCGAAGATGTGTCGCAGCCCGAGCTACGGCTGGCCGGGTTGCGAATCAACCCACGGACAAACGGCCCGAGTCGAGACCGATACTTCGCGGCGCTCACGCTCGAGCGGCTGGGCGACGGGCGGCAGATGCCCGTCTCGGGCCTGCCGGACGCCCCGCGAATTGGCAGCGTCCGCTGGTCGCCGGACGGATCCAGGATCGGGTTCGCCCTTACCCGCGAGAACGGAATCGAGCTGTGGGCGGCGGACGTGGCGACCGGCGAAGCGCGAGCTCTCACAGACGCGCGTCTCACCGTTCTCCCGCGAAGCGGAGCTTTCGAGTGGCTGCCGGACAGCCGCACGCTAGTTACTCGACTCGTGCCGTCCGACCGTGGGGCACCACCGCCCCCGGTCGATATCCCTTCCGGACCGGTGATCCAGGAGAACGTCGGGCGTGTGGCTCCAGCCCGCACCTACCAGGATCTCCTCACAGGCCCACACGATGAGGCCCTGTTCGAGCATTATCTGACGGCGCAGGTGGCGCTGATCAGCCTGGATGGAACGACCCGAGAGGTAGGGCCCGAGGGCCTCATCGCCGGTGCGGAGCCCTCGCCCGATGGCCAATTCTTGCTGGTTTCGACGATCCACCGCCCGTTCTCGTACCTAGTTCCTGCCAGCCGCTTCCCCATCCGCACGGAAGTGTGGGATCTGGAGGGCCAGGTGGTCGCAACGATCGCCGATCTACCACTGGCCGAGGAAGTGCCGGTCGGCTTCAGCGCGGTCCGTACGGGACGCCGCACGATCTCGTGGCGAGCCGACGCGCCGGCCACTCTGTACTGGGTAGAGGCGCGCGACGGGGGAGACCCGTGGATCGACGCCGAGGTTCGCGATCAGATCTTTACACTGGAGGCCCCGTTCGGCGGCGAGCCCGTGCCGCTAGCGTCTCTCGGGCTGCGCTACGCCGCCGTGCAGTGGGGAAGCGATGACCTGGCTCTAGTATCCAGCGTATGGTTCCGGACCCGAATGGTGAGAGCGTGGGTTGTGCAGCCGGGCAACCCGGGCACCGAACCTCGTCTGCTGTTCGAGCGCTCCCTGGAGGATCGTTACAGCGATCCGGGCCGACCCCTCATGCGATCGACCGCAGCAGGCACTTCCGTCCTGCTGTCAGCGGACGGCGGAAGGACGCTATTCCTGGTCGGACAGGGCGCCTCGCCGGAGGGGAACCGGCCGTTCCTCGACCGGTTTGACGTGGCCAGCGGCGCGACGGAGCGCCTGTGGCGTTCGGAGGCCCCGTATTACGAGACGCCCGTGGAGCTGCTCGACGTGGATGCCGGCCTCGTGCTCACGAGACGGGAGGCGGTCGATGAGCCGCCCAACTATTTCGTCCGGGACCTGGCCGCCGACGGCCTGCGTCAGCTTACCGACTTTCCCCACCCCACGCCGCAACTGGCGGGTGTCGAGAAAGAGCTGATCGTGTACGAACGCGAGGACGGTGTACAGCTCTCCGCGACGCTCTATCTGCCGCCTGGCTACGAGCCCGACGACGGGCCACTAGCGACTCTGATGTGGGCTTACCCTCGCGAATTCAAGAATGCGGACCTTGCAGGGCAACTCACGGATTCCCCGTATCGCTTCGCGCGGGTCAGCTACTGGGGCGCTCTGCCCATGCTCACGCAGGGGTGGGCAGTGCTGGACAACCCGACACTCCCCATCATCGGAGAGGGAGACGAGGAGCCGAACGACACATACGTTGAGCAGCTGGTGGCGGGTGCTCAGGCGGCGGTGGACCAGGTGGTCGGCCGTGGTGTTACGGATCCGGAGCGGATCGCGATCGGTGGCCACTCGTACGGCGCCTTCATGAGTGCGAACCTGCTGGCACACTCGGACCTGTTCCGGGCCGGGATCGCGAGAAGCGGTGCCTACAATCGGACGCTCACCCCCTTCGGCTTCCAGCTCGAGGAGCGCACGTTCTGGGAGGCACCCGAGATCTACTTCAGCATGTCGCCGTTCATGCACGCGGACCAGGTAGACGAACCCCTGCTGATGATCCACGGCGATGCCGACAACAATTCGGGCACGTTCCCGCTGCAGAGCCGCCGCTTCTATCACGCGCTCAAGGGACACGGTGCAACGGTCCGCCTGGTGATGCTCCCGAACGAAAGCCACGGGTACCGGGCCCGGGAGTCGATCCTGCACATGCTGTGGGAGGAGTACGAGTGGCTCAAGCGCCACGTGGAGGACGTCTCCGCTCGTCCGACCGCCACAGTGTCCGAGGCGGGCGAGTGAGGGGCGGAAAGAAGCATCACCAAAGCTCATGAACCGGGCCGAGCGAACGGTATTGTCGTCTCGCGAAGGGGCCATCGCGTTTCTACAACTGAACCCGCCCGGACAGGCTCAACGCAGTGAGCCGCGAGCTGTATAAAACGCTCGAAGAAGACCTCGAAGAGGCAGGCGAGGAGCCTGAGGTCCGCTGCGTTGTCCTGACGGGTACAGGCCGCGCAATCTGCGTCGGCGCCGACATGAAGGCGTACGATGGGCACGAACCCGGTCGAGAAGAGCGGCAACGATATGTGGAGGTTGGTCAGCGAGTGAACCTGCTTCTCCAAACGCTACCCAAGCCGACTGTCGCCGCTGTGAACGGTCATGCCCCTGGCCGAATGGGGAGCCGACACCACGTCCCGGCTGCAAGACCTGCTTGGAGCGGCGGCCGGCGCGAACCCCATCGATCTGGTGGGGGCTGCCGGCCGCGATCCCTCCGTGTTCGCCGCCACGCTCGAAGGCTTGCTGGCCGAACCCGCCGTGGGTGGCGTCCTGGTTGCCGGCCTTTTCGGTGAGGTACTCCCTTCGGTTCGCCGCCGAGCTGGCGGATGTGGAGGCAGCGGCCGCAGGCGGCATGGCCGAGCTGGTGACCCAGTCGGAGAAGGCGCTCGTTGTTCACTCGCTTTACGCTCGCTCGGAGAGCGCGGCGCTGTCGGCGCTGCGAGAGTCAGGAATCCCGGTCATCGAATCCCTCGATGTGGCCGTGCGATGCGTCACGGCGCTTGTGGACCGGGGAACCTGGCTGGCCGAGTCCTCGAGCCCGGAGGGAGTTGCCGATCAGCAGATCGGCGCTGGGCAGCGGAGCGTGGAGAGCGTGATCCCACAGGGTAAGTCGCCCGGGCCGTTGCCCAGCTCGATCGCGACAGCCCTGACCGAAGACCGCAACACGCTCACCGAACCCGAAGCTCGGGAGCTCGTCGCGCGATTCGGCGTTCCCCTGGTAGAGGCCGAACTGTGCTCGAGCGAAGAGAGTGCGGTGGTGGCTGTCGAGCGTCTGCGTGGACCCGCCGCCGTGAAGCTGGTGGCGACGGACGTCGCGCATAAGACTGAAGTCGGAGGCGTCGCGCTTAACGTAATGGGCGCGGAGGAAACCACGCGGCGTTTCGGCGCATGAAGGCGCTGTGCGAACCCCATTCCGTTCACGCAGGGCGCGCGCCGGGCGTGGCGGAGAGCGCGATTTCGCACCCCGCCATTACGGAGATTGAGGTCAACCCGGTCTTCGCATACCCGGACCGGGCTGTCGCCGTTGACGTCAAGGCCTTCCTTAGCGAGGTTTAGCCGCCAGTCGCGGCCGGCGAGCTACTCGCTTGCAGGACTTCGGCTTACAAACCATGCGGCACACAGGGCCGCGAGCGCCATCTGATCCCGCCGCCGAGCGATCGGGATTCATCATACACGACCCCACACCTAAACCAGTCACTAGTCCGCGTCACTCAGGAGGTGAGTCGTGAGGTTGAACGTACGCAGCACGATCGGGACGGCACTCATTGGCCTGGCCGCCGTTCTTGCCTCGAGCCAGGCAGCGGTGGCACAGGATGGCACGATTCTCGGAACTGTCACGGATGCCGACACGCGGCAACCGCTGGACGGTGCGAGCGTCTTCATCGTGGGTACGGCACGAGGCATTTTCACGAGCGGGCAAGGCCGCTTTCAGATCCAGATCCCCCCCGGCAATTACACGATTCGCGCACGTCTCATCGGGTACCAGGACGCCGAGCAGCAGGTAACCGTCTTGTCGAATCAAACCGTGACGGTGGACTTCCAGCTCGCGGTTGGCGGCCTAATCGTAGATGAGCTGGTCGTCACCGGAAGTCGAACTCAACGCTCCGCGCTCGAGACGCCCGTTCCCGTGGATGTGGTATCGGCTTCGGAGATTCGGAGTTCACCGCACACCGAACTGGCCCAGGTGATTCGGGAGATCATCCCTTCTTTCAACGCGTCGCATCAGACGATCGCGGATGGATCGGACCACATCAACCCGGCCAGCTTGCGCGGACTGGGACCGGACCAGGTCCTGGTGCTGGTTAACGGAAAGCGCCGGCACGCGAGTGCGTTGACGCATGTGAATGGAACGTTCGGCCGCGGCACGGTAGGGGTCGACCTGAACTCGATTCCAATGGCAGCGGTCGCGCGAATCGAGGTGTTGCGGGACGGTGCGGCGGCCCAGTACGGCTCCGATGCGATCGCCGGCGTGGTCAACGTCGTCCTCAAAGACGACACCGAGGAGCTGTTCGGCACCGTCCAGGCCGGCGTGACCGGCGAGGGCGATGGTGAGCAGGTCAAGGCGGACGTCAACTACGGGTTCAGAATCGGCGAGCGGGGCTTCTTCAACGTGACCGGCGAGTTCCTCAACCGGGAGCGTACGAATCGCGCGGACACCTACCAAGGGGAGGTGTTCTTCTCCGACGGATCCGCGGACGACGCCGAGATCGCCGCTCGCGGTCTGACGCGCGATGATTTCAGCATGAAAACCGGCCAGGGCGAGGCGATCGTCGGACACGCGTTTTTCAACAGCGAGTTCCCGCTCGGAGAGAATGCGGAATTCTACGCCTTCGGCGGAGTCGGACACCGGAAAGGGGAAGCGACCGGCTTCTACCGCCGGCCCATCCAGGAAGAGAGGGTGGTATTCGAGGTCTTCCCGACCGGTTTCCTGCCGGAGATCCATACCGAGATCGACGACCAGGCGTTGTCGGCAGGTGTCAAAGGCAGGAAAGGGAGCTGGGACTTCGATCTGAGCGTCACACACGGGCGCAATTCGTTCCGGTTTAACATCGAGAATACGAACAACGCCTCGCTCGGTGCAGCCAGCCCCATTTCGTTCGATGCAGGCCGACTCAAGTTCAGGCAGACGGTGGGCAACTTCGACGCGGTCCGGCTGATCGATACGAAGGGTGCCTTCAGGTCGCTCTCGCTCGTGGCAGGTGGCGAGTTCCGATTGGAGAACTACGGGATCGGCGCGGGGCAGTTCGAGTCGTACAGCCTCGGAAACGGGGGGGACATCCCGGGGGTCGACTTCGACACCACCTCGACGGGTGAGCCGAAGGCGGCGGGCTCCCAGGTGTTCCCCGGCTTCCAACCCGCAAACGAGGTCGACCGCTTCCGAAACAGCATCGCTGCCTACCTCGGATTCGAGAGCCAGATCAGCGATCAGTTGCAACTTGATGTCGGTGGCAGGTTTGAGAACTACAGTGACTTCGGCAGCACGGTCATCGGCAAGGCCGCAGCGCGGCTGGAGGTCGTGGAGAACTTCGCCCTGCGCGGCGCTGTGAGCACCGGTTTCCGGGCCCCATCGCTCCACCAGCTGTGGTTCAACAACGTGAGCACCCAGTTCGTGATCGATCCGGTCACCAACCAGCTGGAACCGGCTCGGGTTCTGACAGGCAACAACAAGGATCCGGTCACCCGGGCCTTCGGAGTGCCCGACCTGAAGGAGGAGACTTCGGTCAACCTGAGCGGTGGCTTCACCTGGCGACCTTTGCAGGACCTGTCGATCACAGGTGACGTGTACTTCATCGACATCAGCGACCGGATCGTGCTGTCGAGCCGATTCAGCACCGGCAACTCGGATATCGGCGATCAGGTGGCCGACATCCTCGAGCCGTTTTCGGCGCTGGGAGTCACACAGGCCCAGTTCTTCGCAAACGCGGTCGACACGGAGACGTTCGGTGTAGATGTGGTCGTGAATTACGTGACGCGTCTCCAGGGCGGCATTCTGAACCTGACAGGTTCCGTGAACTTCACGGACACCGAAGTGACGGCTGTAAACGTTCCTCAATCGATTGCGGACCAGTTCGGGATCGGCAACGTTGAGGCGGTGGCCGACGTGCTGTTCAATCGCGAAGAGCGAAACCGACTGGAAGATGCGTTGCCGCGACAGAAAGGCTCGGTGTCCGCTCGCTACAGTCGCGGACGTTTTTCCGGCGGCGTGCGCGGCTCATACTTCGGGTCGGTCGAGTACAAGCCCACGGATGAGCTCAACGACGAGACGTTCGATCCACGTGCCTTGGTGGATGTCGATCTCGGTTTCGAACTGGTCCCGGGACTGTCGCTCACGGTGGGAGCGAACAACGTTTTCAACACGTTTCCTGACAGGCATTTCTGCGCGACGAACGCGTGTCTGGATGACCCGAGGCTCGGCAACTACGGCTCTGGCAACTTCCCGTTCAGCAGGCGCGTAACACAGTTCGGGACCAATGGCGGATTCTATTTTGCCCGCCTTAGTTTCGGCGTGAAGTAGCAACGGCGCCCTGCGTGCCGAGAAGCGGCGAAAGTGGGACCCCGCGGACGCGCCCGCGGGGTTCTTTTTTTTGGGGGGGCTGGCGAGACACGCTTTGCCGGAAAGAGGATGGAATCTGAAACAGGGCCTTACCGTACAATCACCAACGAAATCAGTGCTGGACATATCGGTTGGGCCGTCGCCCTGATCGGTTGGGCTGTCGCCCTGATCGGTGGACGGAGCGAGCTCGACGCGCAGGCGCGGCGGGGCCCGACCGTTCAGCCTGTGGTCGAGATCGAGGCGGGGGATCTGCTGGTCGGTGCGGGCCTGGCGTACGACGCGAATCGGAGCTTCCCCATTTCTGGCCTGTCGGGCGATCTGTGGTCGATCGGAAGGCTGACGTTCGTTTGCGGGCTCGCAAGAGCCGTGGCGATCGAGGTTCGCGGCGATCTCCACCGCGTGCTCCACATCGAGGGCCGCGACGAGCCGGCGATCGAGCTCGACCCCACGACCGACGGATCGAGCACGAGCGATTTCGGCGACTTTCGAGTGGGAGTCCTCTTGATGCCTTTAGGAGAGATCGAGGGGTTGTCGGGGGGAGCCCACGTACAAGTCACGCTTCCCAATTCGGACGAGAAGAAAGGGATCGGTACGAACACGACCGATGTTCGGCTGTCGCTCCTGGGGAGTTACGGGGCCGGCCCCCTCCGCGTAACAGCGGACGTGGGAGTGGCCATCCTAGAGGCGCCCCTCGAGAGGTTCGAGCAGAACGACGTGTTAGCCTACAGCGGCGAGCTCCTGTATCGAACGGGTCGCGCGCGGCTGGTCCTCGGTGTGGATGGCAGGGCGAGCACGCGAGGGCGCGTGCCAGTCGGCACCGAAGACCTCGGCGAGGTGCGGGCGGGTCTGGACGTGCGACTGGGCGAGTGGATGTTGGACGGGGAGCTGGCGGCGGGCTACGCAGGCTCGTCACCCGATTGGGCGCTGCGCGCCGGCGTGGCGTACCTGACGCAATGACCCCATCACCGGTCCGCGCCGTTTTGTGGGACTTCGACAACACGCTGGTAGACACGCGGGCTAAGAATCGGGCCGTCACCCGACGCATAATGACCGCGGTCACGGGCCGAGATCCAGATGCGATTCCCGCCCTCCGCTCGGTCCAGGCGTATCATGCGGCGCTCCATCGAACGCAGAACTGGCGGGCTCTGTATGAGGACGAGCTCGGTCTCACACCGGAGCAGATCGAGGCCTCGCTGCTACTGTGGACGGAGTATCAGCTTGCCGATGGGACGCCGACGCCGTTCTACGACGGTGTCGTGCAGGTAGTCCGCGCGCTCGACCACCTGCCGCAGGCGATCGTCTCACTCAACACGCGGGACAATATCCTGGCTACTCTTGAGCAGGAATCCCTGGTGGACGCTTTCGAACTCGTCGTGGGCTGCGAGGAAGTATGGCGAGACCGTCAGAAACCCGCCCCGGATGGCGTGCTGTACTGTGTCGAGCGGCTGACAGTCGAGAGCACCGGTAGCGTCCTGTTCGTGGGGGATCATCCGATCGATGCGGAGTGTGCGGCGAGCGCCACGAATGAGCTCGCTCGTCAGGGCTCGTCCATCGAGGTGGCCGCTGTGGCGGCGACGTACGGGTGCGTGGGCGACGGCCTCGCCTGGCCGATCGAGCCCGCGTTTCGACTGGGCCGACCGGACGAGTTGCTGGGGATCGTAGAGGCCGTCAGCCGCGGGTGAATCCAGCCGACGGCCGCGTCAGGCGTGGGAGACCGAGCCCGGTGCCCGGCCTCCTCTACGTGGTTCGGTGTGGGTCGAGAGCTACTGCCGGGTAAGCGTGAAGTCGGCACCCATCGGAGCGCCCTCGCACTCGTCCGCGATCTCGATCTCCCCGGACACGGTGCCGCCGCCTTCCGCGATCTCGCCCGTCCCGGTCGCCACGCCCGCGCAGCCGTTCTCGACGATCGTGTAGGGCACGGTCATCGTGAACAGCGAACCCTCGATGATGCCCGCCACATCGCCGTCCACCGTGAACGGGTCTTGGAGCGCCATCGTGCCGGAGACGTCTCCGCCCCGTGCCGTGCCGAGCGTGACCGTACCGGTGATGGCCATGCCGTCATCATGAGTGATGAACTCGGCGGCGTACTCGCCATTGAGGTTGAAGGCGTAGCCTTCGTCGCCCGGTGCGGGGTTTCCGGCGCACGCGGTGATCAACGCTACCGCGAGTCCGAGCCCGATCCAGTGTCGTCGCATCTGTTCGCTCCTTTGCAGAGTCCCTCCCGATCCTGACCAGCTTTCGATCCTCGTACGGCGCCGTCCGGCCCCGAGTTTCGCGGACGCCGGCGGTCGAGGAACGCGATTGGAGGACAGGAACCTACGCCTCGCCCCCCAGTGGTCAAAGCGATCGTCGTCTTCCATATTCGGGGCTCGAACCGCGGAACCGACTCCGCACCGAGTGGACGCGGAGCTCGAATACTCAAAGGGGGCAGCTTATGAAAGCGATCGCCGTTCTCCTCGTCGTGGTCGTGGGGAGCGCCGTGCCGCGGCCCGAAGGGACGCCGACGGAGAACGAGGTCGAGATCACCGAGTGGATCGTTCCATGGGCGAACAGCCGCCCCCGGGATCCCTACGTGGCGGGGGACGGCAAGGTGTGGTTCGTGGGTCAGCGTGCGGACTACGCGGCGTACCTCGATCCGGTCAGCGGCGAGTTCGAACGGTACGATCTCGAGCCTGGCGCCGGCCCCCACAACCTGATCGTGGACGAGGCGGGAATCGTCTGGTACGCGGGCAACCGAGCGGCTCACATCGGCCATCTCAACCCCGACACGGGCGAAATCACCAAGTATCCTATGCCCGATCCAGCGGCTCGCGATCCGCACACGCTGGTGTTCGACGGCCGCGGTGCGATCTGGTTCACGGTTCAGGGTGGAAACTTCATAGGGCGCTTTCGGCCCGGGTCGGGAGCCGTCGACCTCGTCCCGGTGCCCACGCCGGGCGCACGGCCGTACGGCATCGTGACCGACCCAGCCGGCCGACCCTGGATCGCGGAGTTCGGTACGCACAAGGTCTCGACGGTGGATCCGACCACGCTGGAGCTTTCAGAGATCGAGCTCCCGCGCACCGGTGCGAGACCGCGCCGCATCGGTCTGACCTCCGATGGGGCGGTGTGGTACGTGGACTATGCGGAGGGCTACCTGGGTCGTCTCGATCCAGCCACCGGCGAATTCGAGGAGTGGCCCGCGCCGGCGGGCGGGGAATCGAGGCCGTATGCCATGGCCGTGGACGGCAAAGACCGGATCTGGTTCGTCGAGACCGGCCCCAATCCGAATCGTTTCGTCGGATTCGATCCAGCCACGCACGAGTTCTTCAGTATGACAGAGATCGAAAGCGGTGGCGGCTCGGTGCGTCACATGGTGTACCGTGAGGAAGGCAACGAGATCTGGTTTGGGACCGACACGAATACGATCGGGCGGGCGCGGCTTCCGTAGATGCGCTCTGGCGGCCGCGGTGGTCGCCGCTGCCGCGGCCCTGGGTTTCGCGCACCCCGCCGGGAATCGGCCCCACGTGGACGGTCCGCCCCTCGCGCACTCGGGCGGGTTCGGCGAGCCGACTTGTCGAGCGTGTCACTTCGATCGACCGCTGAACGAAGCCGGTGGATCCCTGGCACTGGAAGGACTCCCTGAGCGGTGGATCGCCGGGGAGCAAGCATCTCTGGAAGTCGTTTTGAGTCGACCGCAGCTGGCCCGTGCCGGCTTCCAGCTTAGCGTCCGCTTCTCAGACGGTGAGCGTGCGGGTCAGCAAGCTGGTCGCTTCCGGGCTGAAGGCAAGCGGGTGACGGTGCGGACGGATACGGTGACGGGCGTCGACTACGCGCAGCATACTCGGGCCGGCACCAAGGTCTTCGCTTCAGGACCGGCCCGCTGGCGGGTCATGTGGGAGGCTCCCGCAGCGGGGGCATCGGTTACATTTCACGTGGCCGGCAACGCATCGAACGACGACGATTCCGAGTTCGGCGACTCGATTTACACGACACGTTACACTATCGACACGGTCGCTCGCGGACGCGTGATAGCGGATAGACCGGGTTATCCGACCGAGAGCGCAAGTGACGGACGCATGAACGCGAGCGGCAGCGGACGAGAGAGACGAACGAGATGGAGAACTGGCGAAATAGAGCAATAGAGAAAGCGAGGAGTATATGCTGAGCACGTCGGTGGAAGACGCTCTGAACAATCAGATCGCTCACGAGTTTCACGCAGCCTACCTGTATCTTTCGATGATGGCATACTTCGAGAGCGAGAGTCTGGGCGGGTTCGGGCACTGGATGCGGATGCAGGCCCAGGAGGAGGTCGAGCACGCGATGCGACTGCTGGACTTCCTTCTGGATCGCGGCGGCCGGGTCGAGCTCAAAGCGCTGGACAAGCCCACGTCGGATTTCGACTCGCCGCTGGCGGTCATGGAAGCGGCTCTCGCGCACGAGCAGAAGGTCACGGGCATGATCAACCGGCTGTACGAGCTCGCCACGGATGAGCAGGACTACCCGACTCAGGTGCTCCTGCAGTGGTTCATCACCGAGCAGGTGGAAGAGGAGAAGAGCGCGGGTGGGATCGTGGATCAGCTGAAGATCGCGGGCGACTCGCCCAGCGCGCTCCTCGTACTGGACGGCAAGCTCGCCGAGCGTGGTCCGGAGGAGGACGAAGACGAAACGTGACGGGTGCACTCCGGTCGCTAGCCCAGCGACTGACAGGTTTGTTCCCGGGATGGCTTGAGTGACCGATCTTCCGCTTCTCGGCACACTACACATTGGCGTCGGGATCTTGCTGAGCCTCGACGTCTTGCTCCACAAGCACCGGCCGGTGTCGGCCGTCCTGTGGCTCGGCATTCTGTGGGTCGTACCGTACTTCGGCGCCGCGGCCTACCTGATCTTCGGCATGGACCGGGTGCGCCGGGGCGCCGCGGCACGGCAGGCAGCCCGGGCGGTGCTGGAACGCCGTGCCCGACTTCATCCCACGTTCGAACCGTTCGCCCTCGACCTGAGCCACGAAGATCCACACCCCGGGCACCACATCTTTCGCGCGACCGATCCCGCTGTGCGTCCCTTCCGCGTTCTGCGTGGCAACCGAGTCGAGCTGCTGGTCGACGGAGACGAATTCTATCCGGCCGTCCTTTCGGCTATCGAGGGAGCGCGTTCCTCGATTCACCTGCAAACCTTCATATTCGCCCGTGACCGGGTGGGAAGGATGGTGCGCCAGCTGTTGATCGAGCGGGCGCGTGACGGCGTGGAGGTGCGGTTACTCTACGATCGTTTCGG
This sequence comes from Gemmatimonadota bacterium, assembly GCA_039587755.1. Lineage (GTDB taxonomy): Bacteria > Gemmatimonadota > Gemmatimonadetes > Palauibacterales > Palauibacteraceae > JBDHBD01. The sequence continues at coordinate 447,689 of JBDHBD010000002.1, forward strand.
CTCCAGCTTCGCACACTTTGCCCGGTTCTTCGAGCCGCTTCGGGAAGCGGGAGGCATGGTCTATTCGATCTCTCAGGCGAACCCGCTGAAAGGTCGTTTTCAGATCAACCTCCGCAATCACCGTAAACTGGCCTTGATCGACGGTCGAGTCGGCTTTCTGGGCGGAATTAACTTCGCCGAGAAGAACGTGTCCGGTTACCGGAACGGGGCGCCGGACAGGGACTACCAGGTGCGGCTCGAAGGACCGGCCGTACGCGACCTCCAATTCCAGTTTCTCGAGGACTGGCACTTCGCCTCCGGTACGCCCCCGGATGACATGCTCGGTCACGAGTACTTTCCCGAGCTTCCCTCGGTGGGCGACAGCCTGGTTCAGATCGTGCCGGGCGGCCCGGAGCTACTCGGGAGAGGGCTGGCAGAAGCGTTCTTCGCGGCGATCGTGGCGGCGAAAGACTCGGTGACGATCGTGACGCCGTACTTCGTTCCGGACGAGTCGATCATTCAAGGGCTGCAGTACGCGGCTCAGCGCGGGGTGGGAGTCCGACTCGTCCTCCCGGCCAGGAGCAACCACTGGTTCACGGGTTTCGCGGCGCGCGCGCTGTACGAGCCCCTGCTGGGGAAGGGGGTTCGGATCTTCGAACGGAGACGCCCGTTCATGCATGCGAAGGCCATCGTGGTGGACGATGTGTACGCGATGCTCGGGTCGGCCAACCTCGATTACCGCAGCCTCTACCTGAACTTCGAGCTGAACATCGAAGTTGCGGGCGGCTCGTTCCTGCCCCGGATTGTCGCGCAGGTGGACGCGGAGATCGCCGAGAGCGACGAGGTGTCGCCGGATGCTCACCAGGCACGCCCCCTCCCGAGGAAGCTGGCCGAGAACCTGTGTTTCCTGTTTCAACCGGTACTGTGAGCGGCCCGGTGGACCCGGGTCCCGTCCAGGGCGGAAACCGAGCGAGCAGCTTTCGTGTAGTAGTCTCCAATCCTGAGTGGAGATAGATGATGGCTCGACGCATGGCGCTCGGTTGGTGGCTCCCGCTGGTGGTCGGTCTAGCGCCGCTCGGCGCTCAGACGGCGTCACCGTCCCAGAGCGGGCAGCAAGAGGAGTTCCCCGTCGGAGAGGTCGTCGAACGGGTCGTAGCCCGGTCCGACCCGGCTCAGACCTACGCACTGTACCTGCCTTCCGACTATCGGACCGATCGCGAGTGGCCCGTGCTGTACGCCATGGATCCGCGGGGACGTGCGCTCGTCCCGCTGCAGCGCGTGCAGGCGGCCGCCGAGCGGTACGGGTACGTCGTGCTCAGCTCGTACAACACGGCGAGCGATTCGGCGCCGGGCCCCAATCGGTTCGCGCTGGAGGCGATGATCGGCGACACGGAGAGACGCCTGTCGGTCGACTTCCGGCGACTGTATCTGATGGGGTTCTCGGGGACGGCGCGGGCCAGTTGGTCGTGCGCCTACCAGCTGGTCGGACACGTGGCCGGGGTCATCGGGTTCGGCGCCGGCCTGCCGCACGCCGTGTTCCTCGATCTGCACGTCGCCCAGCAGGGTACGCCGTTTGGCTTCTACGGGGCGGTGGGAACCACGGACTTCAACTACGACGAGGTGTGGCGGCTGGACGGGAGGCTCGATGAGCTGGGCGTTCCGCACCGGATCGAGTACTTCGAAGGCCCGCACTCGTGGCCGCCCGAGGAGACGTTCCAGCGAGCCCTGGCCTGGATGGAGCTGGAGGGCATGCGGGTCGGCCTCCGACCGACCGATCCAGTCCTCGTCGACTCTCTGTTCGCGTCGCGCATGGAGGAGGCGGAGACGGCCGAGAGTGCGGGCGATCCACTAGGAGCGTTTCTGAACTACGAGGAGGCCACCCGGCTGTTCACGGGCCTGCACGACGTGACCGTCGCTCACGATAGAGCCGCCCGCCTCCGGCGGTCCCGGGCGGTGCGCAACGCGCTCTCGGCCCACGACAGATCCGTGGAGCGACACTTCGAGTACCTCGCGCTGCTGGAGGAGTTCGTCGATGATCTCCGCTTCCAGGCGGAGATGCCGGACCCCGAGGAGAGCCTCGATCGACTCGAGATTCGCGAGCTACAGAAGGAGGCGGAGAAGACTGATGACCGGTACAGGTCACTCTCCGCCCGGCGAAGGCTCGAAAACGCCTACGTGAAGCTGTCCTTCTACGAGCCACGCGAGTACATGAGGAACGAGGAACCATCGAAAGCCCTGGCACTCCTCGAACTGGCGGAGGTGATCAAGCCGAATCGACCGTTCGTGTGCTACTCCCGGGCGCTGGCGCTCGCGCAACTCGGACGCCCGGTTGAGGCAGTCGAAGCGCTGCAGTGCGCGGCCCGTGCAGGCCAGCTTGGCTACGGCCAGCTGGAGGGCGATCCGCGGCTGGCGCCGTTGCTCGAACACCCCGCCTTTCGAGCGTTCCTGGACACCCTGGGCGGGTCTGAGTAACGCGCCTCCGGCCGCCACGACCCTTCCTGCCGCCGTGAGCGACTCCGGATACACGCACAGCTGGGAATGCCGCGGTCAGGCCCGCGCCGCGCTCGCGATCGTGCACGGGTTCGGCGAGCACGGTGGGCGGTATGAGGATCTGGCGGGCTTCCTCGCGGATCGTGGCGTCGACGTGGCGGCCGCGGACCTGCGTGGGCACGGGCGGTCGCCCGGACGGCGGGGTCACGTCCGACGGTGGAGTGATTACCGAGACGATGTTGAGGCGCTTCTTGGTCGGTTGTCCCGGCAACACCCGGAACTGCCGCTGTTCCTGTACGGTCACAGCATGGGGGCACTGGTGGTCCTCGAGTATGCGATCCGTCGGCCGGTCGGCCTCGCGGGACTCGTGTCGAGTGCCGTTCCGTTGGTGCCGACGAACGTCGCCAGCCCGTCCAAGATCGCGGCGGCCAACCTGCTCTCCCGGTTGTGGCCCTCGTTTCCCATGCGTCTGCGGCTCGACACGTCGGCTCTGTCCCGAGATCCTGCGGTCGTGCGCGCGTACGAGGAAGATCCGCTGGTGCACGACCGCGGCACTGCGCGCTGGGGCGTCGAGGTGATGGCCGTGACGCGCTGGATCAGCGACAACGGCGGCGAGCTGAGCGTGCCGTTACTCCTGATTCACGGAGCAGCGGACCGAATCGCCTCGCCCGCGGGTAGCCGGCAGCTGCACGACATGCTTGGCGGGGCAAGCTCGGTCGAAGGTGAAGCGACCTCGACGCTACGGGTCTACGACGACGCGTTTCACGAACCGCACAACGATCTCGACCGCGAGTCGGTGTGGGCGGATATAGCAATTTGGATCGACGAGCAGCGGCGGTCTCTCCAGTCCCTACCTCCAGCGACCTGAGCTGGCGGCGGTAGGAAGGAAGCGACAGGGAAGGGGTGAGAGCCTAGAGATCAGTTGGCCGGCACCGTCCGGCCGGCTGCCCACTCGCGCAGAGCGCCAATGCGCTCCGGCATCAGCTGCGAGAGAGGCCGTGTCGCCGAGATCTCGTGCAGCAAGCCCCCCGTCGTGAGCGGCTGTGTGCCCGCAAACGCCGTGTAGAGCCCCGCGACCACGACCTGCTCGATCTCGGAACCGCTGAAACCCTCGGATGCGTCGGCGAGTGTCCTCAGATCGAACGTCTCGGGGTCGTGTCCGCGCTTCTCGAGGTGAATCCGGAAGATCCGGTTTCTGGTCTCCTCATCCGGCAGGTCCACGAAGAAGATCTCGTCAAACCGACCCTTACGGAGAAACTCGGGTGGCAACCGCGCCACGTCGTTCGCTGTCGCAACGACGAACACGTCGCCCCGACGTTCCTGCAACCACGAGAGAAAGCTGCCGAAAATACGAGCCGCCACACCGGCGTCCCGATCGTCCGCCCCCGAGAAGGCTTTCTCGATCTCGTCGATCCACAGCACGACGGGGGCCATTCGCTCGGCCGTGGTGATGGCTCGCCGGAAGTTCTTCTCGCTCTCTCCTATGTACTTGTTGTACAGCCCCGACGGGTCGAGCTTGAGGAGCGGCAGCCCCCACTCCATGGCCACCGCCTTCGCGGACAGGCTCTTTCCGCATCCCGGTACGCCCAAGAGCAGCACTCCCCGCGGAAACGAGAGGCCGAACTCTTCAGCATCTTCACGGGCGCGGATCATCGAGTGGCGTTTGGACAGCCACTCCTTCAGCGTCGCCAGGTCCGCGACCTCCGAAAGCGCGTCTTCGACCGGGTAATACTCGAGCAGGCCTTCGCGTTCTATCAGCGTCCGCTTTGCTTCGGCGACCGCCCTTATGTCAGCGGGCGAGAGGTGTCCGTCCTCCACGATCGCCTTGGTCAGCACCTTCTCGGCCTCGATCAGGGTCAGGCCGCGGAGGTTCTCGAGCAACTGTCGCGTTTGAGCCGGTGTCTGCTCCACTTTCACCCGTCCACGGGTCCCGAGGTCACGGAGAATGCGTTCGAGCAGATCCTGGAACTCCTCTACGTCCGGGGGCGGGAGCGACAGCGTAGCGCACACGTGACGTAAGGGCTCCGGCAGCTCTATGCCGCCTCCGGTGAGCACCAGCGCTCCGTCGATCTCGGTGAGAGGGACGCTCGCGTCTCGCAGCTTGCGAGCGAGTATCGGGTCGGCGAGGAAGGTCTCCGCACCCTCAAAGCAGTACACGGCGGGGAAGCGCGCGCTCTCAATGTGGTCGAGCGCTCCGCCCGGCTCGACCGTGCCGTAGATTGCGCGGCCGGCCCCATCACGTCGGAGGCCCTTCGTCGGTGTCCACGAGAAGAGCGGTACGTCGATTCGGTCGGCCAGGTGTCGCAAAAGGCCAGCCGCTCGGTCCGTTTCGGGCGTATCGAGAACGACGACTCCGTAGCGCGAGCGGAGAAGCAGCTCGAGGTCCTCGACCGGGTCGGTCCCGGCTCGGCGTTTGGTGTGTGGCGTCCCGTCAGGTGTGATCTCTCGAGGATCCGGGGGACCGTCTGGAGTGCTCATCCCCCGCGACGCGCGCGCTCCAAAACGCGCTCCGCCCGGCGGCGGGCCGCGGCCAGCGGTGACTCGTCTGCCGCCTCCGCCTCGCGGAATATCGCACTCAGCGTGTCCTCGATCCCGCGAACCTCGTCGCGCGCCTTGCCGGCGTCTAGCTCCCCGAGGTGCATGCGTCCGAACGCGATGGCCCCGCCGGCGTTCACGACGTAATCCGGCGCGTACAGAATGCCACGCTCGTGGAGGCGGTCAGCGTCGGCTGACGATTCGAGCTGGTTATTCGCAGCGCCCGCGACGATCCCGCAGCCCAGACGTGGGATCGTCTCCGGGTTCAACACGGCGCCAACCGCGCACGGTGCGAAGACGTCGCACGGGGTCTCTACGGCGGTTAGCGCGTCGACGACGGTGCCGCCGACCTCCTGGGCGAGCCGAGCGGCCCGCGGCTCGTCGAGATCGGCGATGAGGAGTGTCGCTCCTTCCTCGGCCAACATGTGCGCCAGCGGCTGGCCGACGTCACCCGCACCCTGAATCAGAACGGTGCGGCTGGCGAGGTCCGGTGTGCCGAAGCGCTGTCGCACAGCCGCGCGGACGCCACACAGGACGCCGAGAGCCGTAAACGGACCTGGGTCCTCGCTCGCGTCGCCGTGGACGCCTACGACAAACGGCGCCTCGTCCGCTATGATCCGCATGTCCTCCGGCGTTGTGCCGAGGTCCACGCCGGTGGAGAACGCACCCCTGAGGCCGGCCACGATGCGCCCGTACCGACGCAGCAGCCCCTCGTGCTCCCGTGCATCCAGCTCACGCTGGAGGGCTAGAACCGCCTTGCCACCCCCGAACGGGAAGTCGATGGCTGCCCACTTGTAGCTCATCCCCTTGGCGAGACGCATCGCGTCGCGCAACCCGTCTTCCGGCCGTGGATACGACTTCATCCGGGTTCCGCCCACTGCCGGTCCCGGCTTCGTGTCGTGCAAGGCAATGAAGATCCAGGTGGCCGTGGGCTGGTCGAAGGCGGCGACGACGGACTCGCCGTCCCAGCTCCGCAATAGCTCGCTCGGAAAGAGGTCTGCGTCGAGTTGGCTCACGGATGCCCTCGCAAACGCAACGCACGACGCCCTCTGATCGTGCGTCGCGCGCGAAGTAGAATTACATGTGGACAGAGCGCCCGCCGGCCGTGGACGACCCACGACCGATCTCGACACCGGCGCGGGCCGATGCGAGCCCTGCGGGCGACTCGTGTCACAACGGGCCCGGCCGCCAGTGGCAACCGGGCCCGAGGATTTCGTACAGCTTACAGGTAGGTGATCAGCAGGTACGCCGCCAGAATCACGATCAGGATGACGTAGATGAGCTTCCTGTTCATCTCTCCCCCTTACTCGAGGTTGACTAGCCGGCGGCCTGCCGCACCGGGCAGGGGTTCACCGGAATCCGGACCGGCCGGAGCATGTAATTATGGTCCATCAATTGGGCGCCGGTCGCCCGAAAGTAATCAAACCAGAACTGTTTTACTCGTTGCGAGGCCTCCGTGTCCACTCTGGCGCCAAGAGCCACCACGCAGAGCCCGGTGAGGTCCGGCAGCATGCCCTTGCTGGCATACTCCTCGACCAAGTCAGGCGGCGGCATCTTGCGCAGCCCCTCGAAATCGATCTGTCGATTCGACTGGAGCATGTCCGAGAAAAGGTACAGGGTCGCCCGGTAATTCGGATAGGCACGCAGTTCCTCGCTGACGTCGTGCAGGGTAGAGAGAATATCCGTGCCGTTGATGTCCTCGCGGCCGGCTGTGTCGGAGAACACGCGCAGGTACGCCTTCGCATCCATCAAGAACCGCGCCCGCGACACCGAGTCGCTCGCGATCTTCTGATTCTCGAACTCGCGTAGCGGGACACTCTGCGACCAGCGGCGCGGGGGCTCGGCCAGGGACAGCTGCAGCAGCTGCATGGCCGAGATCTGATCACCGTGGGTGAGCTCATCCAGGCGCTGATTGGCCAGCTGGGCCGACAGCGTCAACGAGTGGTTGGGGATGCTCGTCGAACGGTCGAACACGAAGATCAAGAGCTCCCTTTGTTCCTCGACGGCGCTCTCCATGTCGGCCGCCGGCGTGCCCGTGCAACCCACGAGCGATCCGAGCGCCGTCACGGTGACGGCCAGGCCGGTCGTTCTGAGCACAGCGCGCGGAGAAAGCCCTGCCGCAAGCACGCTCGGACCTCGGTTGTGTTCTCTCACGTTCCCCTCGTCCCGTCCCAGATGCATGCCGTCGCCCGCTTCACCAGGTGAGCGCCTCCTCGTTAAAACGTTTACGTACGCCGTCGAACCGAAGTTGCAGGGTCCTGCGCTCATCATCGTACTCGCGCGGGGTCCGCAGCGGCTGCAAGCTGTCTCCCGTATCGGAGAACGCCTCCAGATCGAGATCGATCGGCTCCCGAAACGCCGGGATGGATCTCGGGTCCACACTCCGCGCCCGTCCGTTCTCCGCTCGATAGAGAGCGATGACTGACTCCAGCTGTCGCGACACGCTCCGTCGCTCGTCTGCCAGAGACATCACGGACAGCGTCTTCAGCTCCCGAATGTCCCGCGTGACGTCGGAAAGATAACGAGCCACCTCTTCCGCCGTCGACTCCGCGGCCTCGATGAGACCTATACGCTGTCGCTCGAACGGAGTCTCGTTGAAGTGCTCTCGGCGCCGATCGCTGCGGTGGAAGTAGGCCGCGGAAATCGCGCACAGGACCAGCGTCGAGTTGAGAAGCAAGATGGGGAAGCTGAGTCGACTCATGGCACGCGCGTACTCGAGAAGGGCCGTTGCCGCAGCCTCCATGTCGCCCGCCTGGTTGGTGAACTGGTTCGCCTGCAGCAGCTCGCCGTCAGCTCGAAGGAAGCCTGCCTCGCGACGCATCTCGGTCACGACGGCCATGTCTGCCTGGTACTGCTGTTCGCCCACTTCGCCCAACGTTACGCGGGCCTCGTACAGAACGCCGAGTACCAGAATGAGTCCGAGTCCCGATAGGATCATCGGGATCACGTTCTCGATCTGCGAACGGCCCGCCACGTGATATCGCTCCTCCTGGTCCTTCTGCACGACCGCGGCTCGCAGAGAATGACCGAAGAAGTGGGCGAGGACACACAGAAACGTCACGACACCAGCTGCCAGCAGCGCGGCGTCGGGCCGGAGGATCAGATGGGCGCCCACACGCTCCGCGCCCGCCAGCCACCCCTCCGAGGTTTCGGCCACCAGCCGAATTTGCCTCTCTGTCAGCGGATCCCTCGGCAGCAGAGCACTGAACACCGGCGCATTTGCGAAGAACTCGACCACGCCTAGGAAGCCGATCGCGGCCGCGTACACGCGGGTGGAGAGGCCGCGGGTCGGACCGTCGTCACCCGAGTCGAGCTGGTTTGCCACCTCGTCACGGCGACGAGTGAGCCGGGCCTTGAGACGGATCAGTTCGTTCGTCAAGCGTTCGAACCGGTCCAGCGACAGCGAGCCACGCCCGAGCTTATCCGCGACGTCCTGTTCCTTTTGCGCGAGTCGACCTTCCAGCAATCGGCGCTCCGTCGAGGCAAAGCGATCGAAAAAGGCCCTGCAGCGGTCCCGCAGGTCGTTCTCCGACTCCGAAGTGCCGTCTCCGTCAAGGGAAGGCACTCCGGCCTCCGCGTCGCGTCGCGCGGCGACGCTGGCCGCCTCGCGAAGCCGGCTGATCCCCGCCTCCTCCAGATCGGTATCACGAGTGAGCGTGGTGTCGCGTCCCGCCAGTGACACCGAGGCACGAGCAGCGGCCGAGTGCTGTGGGATTGCCTGTGCCGATTCCTCGATCCACCGTCCTGGCGAATCGTCTGCTGGGGCCGGCGCAACCGGAATCGCCTCGTTCCGCGGCGGGGGTGGCTCCAATGGCGCGGCCCCGACGGCCCCCCCTTCAGCAGGCTCTACCGAGTCGGACTCGAGATCGAACAGGTCGAAATCGGAGGTTGGCTCGACCTCACCATCCCCGACCACATGCGACTCCTCAGCCTGGAGAGTCTCCGGCCCAAGCATCTCGTCGAGCGGGTCGACAGCGAACGGAGGCTCCGGCGCCGGGTTCAAATCGTTACCGTCCAACGCCTGAGGCTTCTCCGTCGCGTCGCTCGCTTCCCCGTCCTCAGCCGCTGCCCGGCGCGCCTCGTACTCCTCCAGCCAGGCGGGTTTCCGCCCTTCCTCTTGAGCCGCCATACGTGCCCTACGTCTGTCGGATGTCTAACGGAGCCCCGACGCCATCCACCGGCATGTCGAGGAAGTACGAGCGGCAAGCCAGACCCAGCATCCGGCCGGATGTGGACAGCTCGACGCCCAGGTACTTCGATATGTCCATCAGATGGTTCACGATGTCTCGTGGGTGGCAAGCACGCGGCGGGATCCCCCGCTTGTCGTAGAACTCTTGAAAGATGAGCTCGACGGCCGTCGGCGAATACTCCAGCCCCACACGCTCGCAGCGGCCGCGGAAGATATCTTCGTACTGCTCCCTGGAGGGGTTATCGACAAGGATCTTGTACTGGATGCGGCGCAGGAACGCCTCCTCGACCAGCTCCAACGGGTTCAGGTTCGTCGCGAAAATCAGCAGGCACTCGAACGGGACGGGGAACTTGTGCCCCATGGGTAGGCTGAGGAAGTCCATGTGGCGGTCCAGGGGTACCATCCAGCGGTTCAGCAGGTCACGAGGACGCACCCGCTGGCGCCCGAAGTCGTCGATAATGAACACGCCCAGGTTTGCCCGCATCTGGGGGGGAGCTCGATAGACACCGGACTGTGGGTCGAACTGAAGCTCCAGTTCGTCCAGGGTCAACTCACCCCCCACCATGACGGCAGGTCTTCGAACGAGGACGTACCGCGCATCGTAGGACGGACGAGCCTGAAGATACGTCGGCGTTCCTTCATCTCCCTCTCCCAGCTCACCTTCCGGCCGGTGCGACACGGGATCAAACACACTGATGATCTGACCCTCGATCTCAACCGCGTAAGGGATATACACGCTGGTCCCCAGCATCGCGGCGATCGCCTCGGCCATCGATGTCTTCCCGTTGCCTGCGTGCCCATACAGGAACAGGGACTTCCCAGAGTTGACCGCGGGTCCCACCATGTCGATGAACTCGGGATCGAACACGAGGTGACTGAACCCACCGCGGATCTCATCGCGCTCGATCTGAAGGCCACGGGCGCTCTGCTGACGGATGCACTCCCAGTACTCGGTAAGAGGTACCGGCGCAGGACCCACGTAGCGGTTCGTCTGCTGAAGGTCGCGGGCACGATTGCGGCCCTCTCCCGTGAGGTCGAACGTGTATCCGCGACGGCCGTGGCCCTTCGTGCCACGCACCTCGACCAACCGCCGCTGCTGGAGGTCCAACAGCTCGTCGTCCAGCAGCGCGAACGGCAACCGCAAGAAGTCTTCGATCTGGGCGCCGAGACGTGCGCCCTGCATGTAGAGCGTCTTGACCACCAGATCCGAAACGAAGGCCGACGTGAGTCCCGTCTCCTCGAGCGTGTCCGGGACAGGCGGCTTGTCGGAGAAGTCGCGTTTGCTTGGCATCACGGCCTGTTCCGCGACGGGTGTGCTGTTCATAACCCCAACTCCCTCACCAATCCAGTTGGTCCCCGATCTCGGTTCCCGTGCGCGTCAGCGAGCCCGTGGGCAGCTCGAGCGCGTAGCGGGCATTCCAGTGCATGCGGCTGCGCTTGCCCGGTCGCAGGCTCGGGTAGAGCTCAACGACCTGTTTATCCTTGTCGAGCATGGCTACGTCGATCGCGTACTTCATCCAGTACATGTGAACGCCCTGGCACGATTCAATGAGAAGCCCCTCGCCTTCCGTCAGCTGCGGGTGCCCGATCAGCCCGCGTAGCCTTGGCCACCAGCGGTCGGCCACTCGCACGCGGTCACCCAGTTCGACCCCACGCGCAGAGTTCACGACGCGAATCACGCGCACCTACATGTTCCCGAACAGGTCCTGGAGCAGGAAGTACGCGGGGCCCAGCAACACAACGAATATGGCGGGAAAGATGAAGAGGACGAGCGGGAAGAGCATCTTCACGGTCGTCTTTGCAGCCTTCTCCTCCGCGCGCTGCATGCGCTTGGTTCGCAGCGTCTCTGCATGCACGCGCAACGAGTCGGCCACCGATGTGCCGAATCGGTCCGTCTGAACCAGCATGCTCGTGAGGGCCCGGACGTCCTCCACGCCTGTCCGTTCGCCCAGGTTTCGAAGCGCTTCATCGCGCGGTGTACCCGCGCGGATCTCGAGATTCACTACCGTGAGCTCATCGCCCATTTCGGGGCTGATTCGCTCGATCTCTTCGGCGACTCGAACGAGCGCCTGGTTGAGGCCCAATCCCGCCTCCATGCACACGACCAGGAGGTCGAGGGTGTCGGGCAGAGCCCGCCCGACTTCTTGCTTGCGCCTGCTGACACGCCCGTCGATGTAAAAGTACGGCAGCATGAACCCGGCCCCGGCCGCCAGAGCGGTTAGCACCCAAACCTTCAGAATGGACAGCCCGAAGAAAGCCGTGACGAAGAAAGCGGCCACGCTGAGGGCTGCCGCCGTCAGAGTACGGGCGGCGACATAGATGGCCGGTGCGCTCGCGCTACGATATCCACCGTGGATCAACCACCGCCGCAGCGATGACACGGACACCTGCTTCTGGCCTACCTTCTCGCCAAACGTGCTCAGCACGGCGGCGATTCGATCTCGCTTCGCCTGCCGCCGCCGCCGGTCGCGCAGTTCCCGATATGTCATCGCGCCCGTCTGCAGGGACGCGAGTCGCTTGCGGACGACGCGCTCTTCGGCCGGTGGGACACTGCCCAAACCAAAGACCAGAAGCCCGACCGATGCTGCGGTCAGCAGGACGACTGCCCAGATCATACGTTCCCCCTCACCCTCACCCGCGGTCTTCCGTTCGCAAGGCTGCTCACACCTCAACGTCCATGATGCGACGGATCACGATATATCCGAGAATCTGGAAGCCGGCGGCCGTGAACAGCATCAGTCGCCCGAGAGGCTCGGTGAACAACACCATCATGTAATCCGGGTTGATCGTGTACATGCCGACGCCGGCGACGATGGGAGCCACCACGAGAACGAGACCTGTGATGCGCCCGTGCGCAGTGTGCGTCTTCAGCTGCCGACGGAAGCGAAACCGCTCCCGGATGATGTGTGCCAGGTTGTCCAGGATCTCCGCCAGGTTGCCGCCCGATTCGAGCTGGACCAGCACCGCGGTCACGAAGATCCGCACGTCCAGAAGGCTGATCCGGTCCGAGAGAGCGAGAAGCGACTCAGAGAGCGGAAGGCCGAATTTCTGCTCTTCGTACACTTGCCGGAACTCCGTCGAGATCGGGTCGGGAGACTCCTCGGACACGACCCTCAGCCCCGTAGAGAAGGCGTGTCCGGCGCGAATCGCTCGACTCAGCAGATCGATCGCCTCCGGGAAGTACTCCTCGAACTGCGCGAACCTTTTCTTTCGCTGTCTCGACACGACTAGGTAAGGGAGTGTGGCCCCCAGCGCGACGCCGCCCAACGGGGCCGGGCCGCCGCCGACGGCCACCAGGATCGCCAACGCGAAGCCGACGGCGAGTCCGATTGTGAGCATCATGAAGGTGCCCACACTCCAGCCCATGTCGGCCTGCTCGAGGAAGTGCTGCATGTCCTGCCTGCGCGGAAGCCGCAGCAGAAAAGGCTCCATCCAGGCGACGTCTACACCTTCACGCTCGCGGACGAGCGTCGAATCCGAAGTGACTGCGCCGGGCGAACCCGACAGCCGTCGGAGCTCGCGAGAGATCACCCGCTGTGATCGCCACCGTCGAACCGCTTCGAGTAGCAGGACCATCGCAATGACCGCGAGAAAGATCGCGCCGAACGCGATCAGTGCAGCCAGCCACGGAGATCCGCGCAGATCACCCATGATCTAGAAACCTCCGGCGAGTCCGAGGTTGGTAAACAGGGATTCGCTCAGGTCGATACCGTACTCCTGCAACCGTTCCGTGCTCTTGGGACGGATTCCAGTGGCGCGGAACTCGCCCACCACTTTGCCCTCGGGTGTCACGCCGTGTCGATCGTACACGAAGATGTCCTGCATGGAGATTACCTCGCCCTCCATGCCGACGATCTCTGCGATGGTCGTCACGCGGCGCGTACCGTCCGAGAGTCTCTGTAGGTGCACGACCACCTGAATTGCGCTCGCGATCTGCTGCCGCATTCCCTTCTCGGGCAGGCTGAGACTGGCCATGGAGACCATCGTCTCCAGTCGCGCGAGCGCGTCACGCGGCGTGTTCGCGTGGAGCGTGGTGAGCGAGCCGTCATGACCGGTGTTCATGGCCTGCAGCATATCCACGGCTTCCGCCCCACGTACCTCGCCGACGATGATACGGTCCGGGCGCATACGGAGGCTGTTGATCACGAGCTGGCGCTGCGAGACCTCGCCGACTCCCTCGATGTTGGGTGGACGAGTCTCCAGGCGCACGCAGTGAGGCTGACGTAGCTGCAACTCGGCCGAGTCCTCAATCGTCACGATTCGCTCGTCGCCGGGAATCGACTCCGAAAGAACGTTGAGCAGCGTCGTCTTGCCGGAGCCGGTACCTCCCGTGATGAGCACGTTGAGCTTGGACTTCACACACCCTTGCAGGAACTCGAGCATGGGCTCGGTCACTGATTCGTTGCGCATCAGGTCGTCGGCCGACAACACATCCCGGCGGAACTTCCGGATGGACAGGTGCGGCCCGTCGATCGCCAGCGGTGGGATGATCGCGTTCACGCGCGAGCCGTCGGCTAGGCGCGCGTCCACCATGGGGGTGGAGTCGTCGATCCGGCGGCCCACCGCCGAGACGATTCGGTCGATCACCTGCATGAGGTGACGATCGTCCTTGAAGCTGACGTCCGTCTTGTGGATCTTGCCGTCCACCTCGACGAACACCTGGCCGAACGTATTCACCAGGATGTCCGAGATCCGTGCGTCGTTGACGAGCGGCTCGAGCGGCCCGAGGCCGAACACCTCGTTGATGACCTGGTCGACGAGCATCTCGCGCTCTTCCAGGTTGAGCGGCGTCTCTTCAGCCGCCAGCAAATCCCGGACGATCTTGCGGACCTCATCCTCCGCCTCGCTCTGCTCGCGTTCACTCAGGTTGGCCAGATTCAAACGCTCGAGCAGCCGTCGATGGACGCGTGTCCGAATCTCCTGGAACTCGGACGGGAACTGGAAACCCCCGCTCCACTCCTGGCCGCCAGGGCCTTCGCCGCCACCGCGCTCCCAGGGCAGCGACTCGGGCTGCTCCGGCGCCTTCACTTCCTGCTCCACTCCCTCGAACGAGCCCCGTGCCTCATTCATTGGCTTTTACCTTCGTCCTGGCCGGTTCGGTCGGTCGGCCGTCACGACTCAAGAGGCCCGAGAGCCAGCCCTTCGACTCCTGTGCTGCCCGAACGCCCGTGATCTTGGCCGCCAGAGTCCGAATGTCCTTCGTGAAGTTCGACTTGGGGTCCATCACCGCCGGCTTGCCGGCGTTGATGGAAGTCATCACGGCCTTGTAGTCGTTGCGCAACGTCCAGTAGACATCCATCCCCAGAGAGCGCTCGATCTCCGAGGCGCCGACCACGTCCCTGGGGTCGTAGCGGTTGACCACGAGTCGGATCCACGGCTCCGGCTTGCTCCGCCCGAAGCTGCGCAACAGGGGCAGCGATCGGCTGAGATTTCGGACGGAGGGAATGTCGGCCGTGGTGATCAGGTACACCTGATCCGCCTCCTCGAACGCCGCCTGTGTCGCCGGCGTGAAAGTCTTCGGGCAGTCGACGATGATGTAGTCGTAGTGTCCGTGCAGGAACGCGAACACCTGACGCACGCGCTCCGCACTCACCGCCTCGTAGTCTGCCGGCTGGTAAGGAGCCGACAGGATCTCGAGCCCCGTGTCGTGTCGCTGGATGTACGAGGCGAGCAGGCCCGAATCGACCCGGTGAAAGTTCCGCATCAGGTCGATGACGCTGAATCGCGGCTCGATTCCCAGCAGGAGTGCCGTCTCCCCGAGCTCGAGGTCGAGATCGACGAGCAGCGTCCGCTTGCGGGTGAGCCGGTGGATCTCGATCGCCAGGTTGGCTGCCACCGTCGTCGAGCCCGAGCCACCCTTGGCCGAGAAGATCGACAGCACCTGACCGGGCTCCCGCTTGCCGCCCTCGGCCCGCCGTCCCGACTTGCGCAGGACGCGTTCGATGGCCTCGCGCACCGCCTCCCCGCTGAGCGGCTTGCCTACATACTCCGTGATGCCGGCCTGCATTGCCTGCAACAGCAACTCCGACGACTCGGTGGATCCGGCCCCGATGAGCGCCGACGCCATCGACTGATCGACCATGAACTGGGCGAACTTGAGCCCGACGTGCGGATCGGACTCGAGGTCGAGGAAGGCGAGATCGGGCTTCAGCCTTCGCAGCTCCTCCAGGTGCGAGTCCCCGATGTCGGTGAACCCGACGGCGATATGGAGATCTACCTCGACCGCCGTGTCATGTGCTTGCAGGATGGCGACCAGCTCTTCGCGGAACTCTGTGTCCGCGGAGATGATCACCGCCTTGATCGCCGGGCGTCCACCGACGCCGCCGTTGCCACGCTTGTTATCGTTCACGTCACTCCACAGGTATCGTTCTCGTTACTCCACGAGCCTCAAGTACTTGACGGACGGCCCGGGAATCTCCCCGTCGCCCCCTTCCCCCGGCGGGCAGGGAACGAGGATGGCGTAAATGTTTCGCTGGCCCGGGGGTCCGCTGCCGACATCGAAATCGTCCAGCCATACGCAGGTCAGCGCGATCACTTCGATGTGCGGGCCGGAGCCCCCTTGCTGGTATGTGATCGGGTTCATCACGGGGACCGGTCGCCACCGGTCACTCCAGGTCACCAGATCGTCATTGGCGTAGACCGCATGCCCGCCTAACGCGAAGTCGCAATCCCAGCCGGTTCCTGTGAGCGAGTAGTCGGGGCAGCCGGCATCCTCCCACTTCCAGAAATGGTCCAGGTTCGCGCTGATCACGTCCTCGAACGTCTTCGCGACGGCCTGCTTGTTCCCCGCTTCCCGCCACATGCACTGCTCCCCCTCGCCCTCGCACGGTTGGACGACCGGATCCTCCAGCACGCACCCCTCGATCCGCTCGTTGATGGGCGGCACGCCGCTGAATGCCTCGGGAAGCCACAGATCCCAGAAACCAGGCTGAAGCCGGGTGCTGGGCGGGTTGCCACCCTGACCACCCTGCGATGGACTGAGTACGATTCGCCGCCCCCACCACAGCGCCGTTCCGTTCGGGCTCGGATCGTTCGCGTCCCCGGGTGGATCGGGAGGCTCGAGTTGGTCGGGCGGAACCCCATCGAACTCGAGGTCGCTGCCCTCCTCAGGCTCCGGCGGGTTGATCCATGGCCACGGGATGACAACCGGAAGAGTGCAACTCGTGCCCGCTCCCTGCACCGCCGCCTCGGCAGCTGCCACGGCGTCGACATTCACGAAGTCGATATCAAAGATTCGTGCAAAGATCGTGGGGATGGGACCGCCATAATCCTGCCTTCGCAGCACACGCACCCGTACCTTGTTCGAGTCCAGAACCACATCGATATCCTGGTCGCGCAGCGTGATCTGCGACTTACGCACCGGGTTCTCGTTCGCCCACTGTTTCGCCCACTCCCTCGCCCGGTCCTCGTTCTTCGGCGCCGTGATCAGCGAGGCCGCTCCTGCCAGTGCCGCTCCGTCCGATGTGCGCTGCGCCTCCGTGCGCGCCGTCAGGATAATCCCAAGGTCGATCGACAGAGCCAGCATGCCGACAAACACGACAATACCCAACAACACCAGGACCGCCGCCGCCCCACGCTCGTCCCCACCCATTCTCGCGTGGTAGTGACGTCTCATCGGATTCCTTCCTTCCGGCTCAGTCGATGCAAGCCCAGCGAGTTAATTCGATCCGTCGTCTTCAGACGGATACCGCATTGACTTCTTCCAGTCCCACGTCTCCGGTTCGCCCGTCGGCAGCTCGGGCGGCTCGTCCGTGGGCCGCACGAAGCGCGGGGTCACCAGTACCAGCAACTCGGTCCGGTTCTGGCGCACCTCCTTCGAGCGGAACAGGGCGCCGAGGATCGGAATGTCGCCGAGGATCGGCACCTTGTTGATATTCTCAACCAGAGAGTTGTCCAGCAGCCCGGCGATCGCGAAGGTCTGTCCGTCCTCGAGCTCGACCACCGTTCGTGCCCGCCGGCTCAACAGGGCCGGCACCGTGAAGCCCTGGATCTGAAGCCCGTTCGCAAAATCAAGCGCGGAGACCTCTGGCGCCACATCCAGCCTAATGGCCCCACTGTTCGTGATGTCCGGAACGAAGTTCAGACGTATGCCGAACTCACGGAACTCGATCGTGACGGCATTCGTGCCACCCCCACCCTGGACAACAGGATACGGGAACTCGCCACCGGCCAGGAACGAGGCGCTCTCGGCCGGCATGGCGAGCAGATTGGGCTCGGCCAGGGACTTGAACAGGCCTTTGCTCTCGAGGGCTTGAATGAACGCGGCCACGTTCGAGGCATCGTGAAACACGAAGAAGTTGATAGCATCGGAGAACGTGACCTCCGGTCCGTCACCCGCCAGAAAGCCGCCGCTGAACGCTCCCGCGCCGCCCGAGCCAATTATGCCCTCGTCGTCGCCCCGCACGTTGAACGGGTCGACCCGGGAGAAGTTGACGCCGAGATCTTCCATCGCGTTGCGGCTCACCTCGGCGAAGCGCACCTGAAGCAGGATCTGCTGGGGCTCGGGCACGACCAAATTGTCCATCACCTCGACGTCACCCACGAACGAGCCGGCCAGGGCCAATGCCTTGATCGCCACCTGCCTGTCCTCGACGGTCCCGGAGAGCGCCACCGTATTGCCGACACCCCGCACCTGTAGATCCTCGCCGGGGAACATCCGCGCCAATTCGCTCTGGATTGCCAATGCGTCGACCGTCACGCGCACGCTGAAGGATCGCCGCCCACCGGCCTGATCCACCATGAGCACCGAACTGGAGCCCGGCTGCTTGCCCCAGACGACGATCTCGGTGGCGTTCAGCACCGAGACCTCGACTACGTCGGGATCTCCGATCACCACGTCCCTGAGCGTCGCCGGGCTGCGCAGGATCGTAGTGCCACCCTTAGCGAGCATGATCTCCTGGTCCGCCTGCTGAGCACTCAGGCCGACCGCTGGTACCAGGGCGAGTAGGAAGCCGAACACCAATACTGTCGCGCGAGAGACGTCTCGCCACGTCAGAAGGCTTCCCAGCCGACCCTTGGAACGACGTCTCGTGCTGCTCACGACCCACCTCCCTCGCTTCCACCCGATCGCTGTACGGTCTCCGTCTCTCTCTGCGCACCTCTGTATACATTGACCGACACGCCTGCCGGACGTCGCGGAACGAAGCGCCGCTGAGTCGGCTGTGCCGTTGCGCTTCTCATCGTGATGAGCTGGGTCGTCCGTACCCCCGGTGTCTCGACTTCTGCCAGATCCAGCGTGTTCCGCAGCGCGAGTCGGATCCGCCCTTTCGTGCTGGCGAGAGTCAGCCGTTCCGCCTCCTCGGGGGTCACCAGCAGCGTGACCTCCTGCACGGTGATCGGCTCACCCTGGACGGTTCGCTCGATGGTCTGGCCTGCGGTGAGGACCTGGATGTTCTGGAGCACGATCTGGGCTACCGGCTCGTCGTATTGTGCCAGCTGATCGAGTGTGACCACGACGTCGACTCGCGTGCCCGGCAGGATAAAGCCGGCGACGCCAGACACGTTGTCGACCTGTACGCTCAACCCCCTCTTTCCTTCGGGGATCACGATGGGCAGCCCGCCTCCGGCCTCGGCAAGCGCCAGTTTCGTGGATAGCAGTGGCTCGTTCATCCGCACTTGAGTGAGGATACCTCGTCCGACCACCTCGGCAGGGGACGCGCTGTATCCTTCAGGCAGGGCAGCCGCAGGCCAGTCAACCACCTTCACATCCGGCGTAGACAGCACGGTTCCGAGCGGCATGTCCCGAGCCGCAACAACGACACTGACCGCCGAAGTCGTCCGAGATTCGACCGTCGTTGCGGCCGGCTCGCGCAGGAAGCGAAAGGCCAGGTAGGCAGCTGCCACAGCCGACAGCAGTGCCAGCACGAGAATCACGCCAACGCGGTTACGCATCATCGACCTCCCATCCCCTCATCCTATGAGCCGCCACCGTCCAACGGTCGGACGACCTTTATTCCGTCCGCATCGCGGAAATCGCGGAGAGCGTGATCGTTCCGTAGGAACTTCCACAACCTACACAAAGCAGGTCCATCACGGGACCGAGCACGACGAACGTATGCTGGTATTCGATCTGAACGCCATCCGACTGTCCGATGCCGGTGCACAAAGACCCCGCCACGCCATCGCAAAACAGGGTGGTGGTGCGCTTGCTGAGATTCAGGCTGCTGCCCGTCAGCAGGCTGTCAACCCGGTCCTGCACCAAAGTCTCTTTGTTGGATTGCGTCACGACCGCGAGACGCGCGCCCTCTCGGGACACGTTCGTGATGACCTGGCTCGTCCTCCAGGCGATCCCGAACTCCACGATTCCGAAGACGATCGCCAGGAGCACGGGGAGTAGCAGCAGGAACTCTACCAGAGCCTGCCCGCGGTCCCGCTTGCACCGACTGGGGCGAAACGCCCGATCCGTCGTTCTCTGCACTGTGCTCACCGTGCTCTCCTGCCGTCGTCGGTTACAGGGCCAGACAGAATCATGTAGTCAAGAAGCGGATCAGGGACCAGCCCGGATTCAGCGAATATGTGAACCACGAAACAACCGCGCCCGCGGCGATCGCGACCCCGTAAGGCACGGCAACCGTTCCCGGAGTGTCCAGAGTAACCGGTGCCTGCGACTCCTCCCCCTTCCAACCCGTAAAGGTCTTCGGACCGAGCGTGACGAAGATCGTGTGCAGATTCGCCGCGGTCTGCCGGAACGACCCACGCCTCAGAATCGCGAAGATCGCCATGACTCCTCCGACGAGCGCCATCACGAGCAAGCAGAACCACAATCTGTCTTTCCCCAGCATCGCGCCGGCCGCCGTGATGAGCTTCACGTCTCCCCCGCCCAGACCACCGGCCAGGAACAGCGGGATTGCCAGGGCGAACGCGATCACGGCGCCCAAGAGGCCGTCCAGCGCGTAACCCCAGCCGACTGTGGCGCGCAGCACGAGAGCAACGGCCAACGCTGCCAGCGTCAGTGCGTTGGGGATCCGCTTCCAGCGGATGTCCCAATAAGAAGCCCCGACCATGGTGGCGACCAGCAGGACGCCGATGCCGATGTCGATCATCTCATGATCATTCAGCTCGACCGCGGCCACGACCGCGCCGCTGACGGTCGAGGATGCCGGTCACCCGATCCGCCTAAGGGCCGGTTTCCGCACCGACCTGGCCCGACGCGTTGGTGAAGCTGTCGCTGACGGCACCTCCGAGTGCGGTGAGACTGGCGGTTACCGCCAGACTGATCAGGACCAACAGGAGAGCGTACTCTGTAAGGTCCTGGCCGGATCGATCCGACCAGAGGGCGTGCAGCAGCGTTCCCATCACAACCTCCCATTCCCCTCAAACTCGCCGCAACCTCAAACCAAGCTAACGGTACATGATCCGTGTGCAAGTATAGCGCCAGCCCATCCGAACAGCGACCGGAATCTCTCGCAAACAAACTGTACGAAAGCGGGGCCGGATTCCCGACCCCGCTCTCCGGACGGTGAGACCTGGGATCAGGTCTGGTTCGTGACTTCCGAAGCCGCGTTCTGGAAGCCCGTGCTGACCGCGCCACCGAGCGCCGTAAGGGCCGCGGTTGCCGCCAGCGAGATCAGTACGATATCAGTACGATGAGCAGGACATACTCGGTCAGGTCCTGACCTGACTCATCGTCCCAGAGCTTGGCGAAGAACTTGTGCATTACTTCCCCCTTGGCCTCGTCGGCCCATTAGCGTAAGCTGATTCAGAGCTTAGACTTGGCCTGAGACTTCCGCAGCCGCGTCCTGGAAGCCCGTGCTGACCGCGCCACCGAGCGCCGTAAGGGCCGCGGTTGCCGCCAGCGAGATCAGTACGATGAGCAGGACATACTCGGTCAGGTCCTGACCTGACTCATCGTCGTCCCAGAGCTTGGCGAAGAACTTGTGCATCATTCCCCCCGTATTCTTGGTTGCTTTGAGGCTAACCGAGGCGGGATTTACTCTTCGCACGCCCACGCTGCCTCCCACGCACGGCCCCTTTGGCCTGCGCCAAAACTGCACCGATTAGTATCGGCCCTACTGCGCTGTAAAGACTTGCGACCGGGCGAGCGGGGCCGGGTTCCCGACCCGGCTCTCCGGACGGTGACCTGGGATCAGGTCTGGTTCGTGACTTCCGAAGCCGCGTTCTGGAAGCCCGTGCTGACCGCGCCACCGAGCGCCGTAAGGGCCGCGGTTGCCGCCAGCGAGATCAGTACGATGCGGGCTGTCTTCGCAAGCCCACGCTCTTCGACATGCCCCGAAACCTAATGAAGGTTCCGTGCCAGACGAGGGCGAACCGCGCGGCGACCTGTTTAAATGCTATAATATAATATGTTATAAGACACAGCTTCCCTGACTGGGGAGTCGAGCGCTGCGAGTCCGGCACACCGCGGTGACCACTCGATGCCACGGGGTGTGGGGGGCGCGCCACAACGGGTCCACCTGACGTGTTCGGACCGAAGCGGCACCCCGAAACCGGCGGGCCTTCCGATCACGGTGCGCAGAGTCCCCTACCCGCGAGGGGGAGTTCCGAGACGGGAGCGGTTCGCAGCACGGCAGCCTGGGCGTGCCCGACTCGCACGAATAAGGCGCTCAGGGAGTCCTGGTAGACCAGATCCCAGCCGGGCTTCAGCTTGAGGAGGTTGAAGGCCGGCCATTTCTCTGTGCTCACGAGCGCGAAGTCGGTAGGGTGATCGTCGATCAGTCGATCCCAATCATCCAGGCCGTTCTGAAAATCAAGGTACGCCTCGTAGATGCTATCGGGATAAACCGTCTCCCGGCGCCCATCGATCGCCACGAGGATACGCGGCTCAAGGTGCCAGATCGCGTACTCCGCCCAGCCGAACTGTACCGCCAGGTTGCCCGATACGGCGGTCCGCTCGAGGACATCGATCGCCCCGACCGGGTAGCCCATGGACTCCGGCACGATCTCGACACAGTCGATCCGGCTCACCGTCGCCACGCCGAACAACCCGCCGACAGTAAGGATTGCGCCCGCCAGCCACGGCCGTAGTCTGCGAGCCGCCGGGCTGACGGGTCCGTCGCGAACGCCATCCCCCCACAGGTCCGCCAGGTGTGCGCCTATGAGCACCGGGAAAGCGAGCGCGAACAGCTGCAGGTGTCGAGCTGCGGTAAAAGGCAATAGCCCGAGCACGGCGAACAGCACTACGGTGATCGGGCTCGGTTTCCGCCGGCTCTTTGTCAGAGCGAAGATGCCGAGCGCCAGAACCAGCAGGAACAGGACACTCATCGGGCGATGGAACTGCAATGGCCGCCACTCGGAGATGTCGGGGCGAGGTACCGTGGCCGTGCGCACCAGAAACGCCGGGAGCCTCCAGCCGAAGGGATTCAGGACGGTCGCTGCAACAGACGCCACAGCGATCGCCGCGGGCTCAAGCGTCTGTCGGAGTGTCCTTCCGTCCGCTCGTGCGGCCAGCCCTTGGCACAGGCGCACGGCAGCCCACAAACCAATCACACCCAGGCCGGCCAACACTCCACCGTGGAAGTTGATCCACAGCGCGGTCACGATCGGGAGGAGCCAACCCCAGCGAAGGCTGCTCCGCTCGGCCGCGTCCACCAGCAAAACTGTGGCGAGAAAGAACACGGAGGTGAACATCTGCGGGCGAACCGTGACCGATGACGGGAAGAGCAGCAAGGCGAGGATTACGAGAAGGATGCCGGCGGGCGCCGGATCCAGACCCCGGGCCAGCAGCACGCGGTGCATCGTAAAGCAGACCCCGAGGGCGAGGATCAACCTGAGCAGTGAGAGTCCTACGCTGCCTGCCAGGTGGTAGGCGGCGGCCATGGAAACCTCGGCCAGCCACTCATGGTTGATCCAGCCCCCCCCACCCGACAGGTACGAGTAGGGATCGATGCGAACGGGTCCCCCGTTTCGGAGAGTCTCCTGACCGAACAGCACATGACCCCACAGATCGGGGTCGGCCACAGACACGGAAAGGACGAAGAACGCCGTACACAGCGAGAACGCGACGATCGCCGTGTTCCAGAACCTGGTCCCCACACTCTGTTGCGTCATCGCTCGTCTTCCGGCGGTTGTTCGAACCGCGGCTCAGGCTGATGCGAAACCGACCGATGTGGCGGTCGCGCCTGCAGGATTCGCACCCGCAGATGACAGTGCCGAGACCCGCCGTGTCAACTTCCCCAGCCGACAAACCTCTTGCGGTGCGAGGGGTATGCACGGGTCATGAACCTGTTCTTTGGAGACATGTTGCCCCCCAACGCCGAGGTCCGGCGGCATGCGGCGGCCGAGGGCGTACTGGTCGGCACCGCGTCGCCTGTCCGGCTGCGCATCGAGAAGATCCGCCACCATCTGACGCCCAGCGGCACCACGTGCGTGGCGACGTATCTGGGCAAAAGACTCATCGGGCGTTGCGCCGTGCCCGAAGAATCGGCCGGAGAGTTCCTCGAGATGGAGCTGTTCGACAAACCAGTGTCGCTCGCGCTGAGCGTGCGACCGGGTGGCCCCGGGTTGGAGGGCAACCTGTTGGCGCTGGTCCCGCTGTCGGACGTCTCTTCCGACGGCCCGCCAGGTGGATCCGAGGGTGAAGACTGGAGGCGAAGCGTGCCCGGTGCGGGCTACGATTCAGCTGCCCTGGCAAGCGAGGGGGGGGAACAGCCACTTGCGGGAGTGTTTCTGGGCCAGGTGGTCCGGCTGGACGACGATCGAAAGCACCCGGACAACCTTCTGCGCGAGGCGGCCGATATGCTCAGCGGTGTCGTGCGAGGTCGCATCGGCAACATCGTGGATCGCCTACTCTCGGACGTTCGCGGATCCGGCAGCTGATCCGCGCTCGCCCGGCGCGGACCCGCCCGATTTGCAGGGGTGGCATTTTTCCGGCGATCTCATTATCCTATCGAGCCTTCCAAGCCAGCCGGCCGGTATGTGCGGCGGAGGCGGGGAGTGCGACGCGAAGCTACTCATCTGGGGGAGCACGAGTTGCGCGAGCCGACTGGCACGAAAAGGACTGAGGTGCGTCGAAACCTGGTGCGGGTGGCGCTGGCCGCTGCGACGCTGGGTCTCGGGTGTTCGTCGACGACGTCGCCGTCGAACGACGGCAACGTCGTCGAGCTCGCGGTCCAGGTGAATTCGTTCCGCGCCTCTGTCGGCTGCCCGCAGCTCTCCTGGCACATCCCGCTGGCTGCAGTGGCCGCTGCTCACAGCCGGGACATGGCCCGCCGGGGCTTCTTCCATCATGTGAATCCGGACGGTCGGAATCCCGAAGACCGGGTCCGGGCCGCCGGGATCGAGTGGGAAGGGCCAGTGGGGGAGAACCTCGCCCTGACAGGCGCGGGTGCGCGCCACGTGCTCGATCTTTGGCTGATTAGCGCGAACCACCGCCGGAACCTCGAGAACTGCGAGTTCACCCACCAGGCGGTCGGGTTGTTCGACGGCTATTGGACCCACCTCTTTCTCGCCAACCCCGTCGACTGAGGATCACGGGAGCGCTTCGGGCTGTGGGCCCAGGCGCCCTTGTGGCGGCGGCCTTCGTCGGTCCCGGCACCGTAACCACCGCCACGCTGGCTGGCTCCCGATTCGGCGTCTCGCTCCTGTGGGCGCTCACGTTCTCGGTCATCGCGACCCTCGTGTTGCAGGAGATGTCGGTGCGCCTCGGCCTGGTCGGAGACCGCGGCCTCGGCGAGTCGATCCGCGAGCGGTTCGTCCGCCCCATCGGCCGGGCAGTGACGGTGGGACTCGTCGTGGCGGCCATTGTGCTCGGCAACGCCGCGTACCAGACCGGGAACCTGCTCGGGGGGGCGCTGGGGCTCGGGGCGCTTACGGGCGGTGGCGGTCGAATCTGGGTCGCGGTGTTGGGGGCCGTCGCGCTGC
The DNA here is from genome assembly GCA_039587755.1 of Gemmatimonadota bacterium. Lineage (GTDB taxonomy): Bacteria > Gemmatimonadota > Gemmatimonadetes > Palauibacterales > Palauibacteraceae > JBDHBD01. The sequence continues at coordinate 472,701 of JBDHBD010000002.1, forward strand.
TGTTGCTGTGGACGGGCAGCTACCGTCTCGTGGAACGCGTGCTGGTCGGTCTCGTGGCGCTCATGTCGGTCGTCTTCGTGGCCACGGCGCTCCTTCTGCTCCCCTCGGCCGGCGAGCTCCTACAAGGGCTGTTGATTCCGCGGCTTCCCTCCGGCCGTGACGCGCTCGTCGCGCTCGGACTCGTCGGCACTACCGTCGTCCCCTATAACCTCTTCTTGCACGCGTCGGCCGTTCGCGAGCGCTGGAAAGGCCCGGAGGCGCTTCCGACGGCCCGCCTCGACCTGCTTGTTTCCATACTCCTGGGAGGTGCGGTAAGCATGGCGATCGTGGTGACGGCCGCCGGCGCGGTCGGGCTCGAAGGGGGAGAGATTCGGAACGCAGCGGACATGGCGGTGCAGCTCGAGCCGCTTCTGGGCCGTTGGGCGAAGGCGTTCTTCGCCGTGGGGCTGCTGGCAGCCGGTCTGTCGTCGGCCGTCACGGCACCGTTGGCGGCGGCGTATGCGGCACGCGGCGCGCTCGGCTGGACGGGAGGGATGCGCAGCGCCCGCTTCCGGGCTGTGTGGCTGCTCGTCCTGGTCTCGGGTGTCGGCTTCGGAGTGGCGGGCATCCGGCCGGTACCGGCCATCCTGTTCGCTCAGGTCGCGAACGGGCTGCTCCTTCCCGCCGTGGCCGTCTTCCTCTTGCTGGCGGCAAACGACACACGCCAGATGGGAGAGTGGCGAAACGGAAAATTCGCTAACCTTGTGGCCGGACTTGTGGTGCTGGTGACAGTCGTTCTCGGGGTCCGAGCCGTGCTCGCCGCGCTGTAACAGGGGACTTCGGCAGTATGCAAATCGGAGTCGACATCGGCGGCACCTTCACGGACTTCGTCGTGTTCGACGAGAAGGGTCGCCGTTACCGAACCTGGAAGCTTCTCTCGACACCGCTGGACCCTGCACAGGCGGTGCTGGACGGCCTCGAGCGGATCCGCACCGACCTGCTGGCGGAGGTGACCGCGGGAGGGGACCGAACGAACGCGGCCGACGGCCCGGACTCGGTCGTGCATGGCTCTACCGTGGCCACCAACGCGGTGCTCGAGCGCAAGGGTGCGAGGACCGCCCTCGTGACCACCCATGGTTTCCGGGACGTGCTGGCGATCGGGCGACAGACCCGACCGGAGCTGTACGATCTGTTTGCCGACCCGCCCCCGCCGCTGGTTCCGTCTGAATGGTCCTTCGAGGTCGCGGAACGGGTCGATCACCACGGCACCGTGCTCGAGCCGCTGGACGAGGAGGCACTCGCTCCGCTGGTGGAAGCTCTTCGCGCCCGGGACATCGAAGCGGTCGCTGTGTGCTTTCTCTTCTCCTTTCTTCACCCGGAGCACGAGTCGCGGGTTGCCGAGGTCCTTCGGACCGCCGGTTTCCTGGTCTCGCCGTCGAGCGAGGTGCTTCCCGAATTCCGAGAGTACGAGCGGGCCAGTACCACGGCGCTGAACGCGTACGTGACGCCCGTGCTGGAGGGGTACTTGGGCAGGCTGGAGCGCGAGCTCCCCGATTCGGCGAGTCTCAGAATCATGCAATCCAACGGGGGTAGCGCGAAGGCGGAAACGGTACGGCGGGAGGGGGTCCGCGCCGTGCTGTCCGGTCCGGCCGGTGGGGTGGTCGGCGCGATACATGTCGCGCGGCGTGCCGGGATCGAGCGGATCATCACCTTCGACATGGGAGGCACTTCGACCGACGTGTCCCTCGCGCTTGGTGCCCCCCGCGTGACGACGGAGGCGGAGATCGGCGGCCTGCCCCTGCGGATCCCCGTCGTGGATCTGCATACTGTCGGCTCGGGTGGCGGCTCGATCGCACTCATTGACCCCGGCGGCGCCCTGCGAGTCGGGCCGAAAAGCGCGGGCTCGGATCCGGGCCCTGCCTGCTACGGGCGTGGCGGGACGGATGCCACGGTGACCGACGCGAACCTCGTGCTGGGACGGCTTCCCGCCGACCAGTTCCTGGGTGGTGCGATGCCGCTCGACACGGACGCGGCCTTCGACGCGCTCAGGCGACTGGCCCACGTTGCCGGGCTGACGGCAGACGACGGCCTGCACCCGGAGGAGGTAGCAGCACTCGGCGTCCTGCGGGTCGCGGACGCGCACATGGAGCGGGCCCTGCGCGTGATCTCCGTCGAGCGCGGACACGATCCGCGCGACTTCTCGCTCGTCGCGTTCGGCGGTGCGGGTGGCCTGCACGCGCCCCGCCTGGCCGCCAGTCTCGGATTGCAGGGAGTCCTCGTGCCCCCGCAGGCGTCCACGTTATCGGCAGCCGGGATGCTGATCGCCCCGGTGGTCAAGGATTATGTGCGAACCGTCATGCTTGCGGGCGATACCCGGGCTGACGAACTCGAGTCGCTGCTGGGACCGCTGACCGAGCGTGCCACCGCCGATATGCTGGCCGAGGGCGTATCGGCTATAGACGTCCGGCTCCAGCCGCAGCTCGACATCCGCTACGTGGGAGAGGCATACGAGATTGCAGTCGCCCTGAGCGATAAGTTCCTGGCCGCCTTCCACCGGGAGCACGAAAGACTGTACGGACACGCGGAGCCCCAAGCGCCCACCGAGATCGTGAACCTACGACTGCGGGCCGAAGCAGCGGTCGACGTGCCCAACATCGTCGAGGCGAAGGAAGCCGATGCGGACCCTGCCGAGGCGCTGCTCGATCATCGTCCGATGATCGTGGGACGCGAGGAGCCGAGGCGAGTGAACGTGCCCGTGTTCCAGGCCGCCGCTCTTCGTGCGGGATACAGGATTCCAGGCCCCGCCGTGGTCGTTCGCGAGGACACGACGGTGTACCTGGATCCCGAGGATCGTGCCCGGGTCGACGGCTTCCTCAACCTGTGGATCGAGCGATGATGGACGCGGCGCGGCTGGAGGTGTTCAAGCACCTCTTCGCCTCGGTCGCCGAGGAGATGGGAGGCGTGCTGCGGCGAACGGGCTTCTCCCCAAACATCAAGGAGAGGCGGGACTTCTCTTGCGCCCTGTTCGATGCGCACGCTCAGCTGGTCGCTCAGGCTGCACACATCCCAGTCCACCTCGGAGCGATGCCGCTGTCGGTACGTACGTGCGCCGAAGCACTCGACCTCGGCCCCGGCGACGTGGCCGCAATGAACGACCCGTTCCGGGGCGGCACGCACCTGCCCGACATCACGCTCGTCACGCCGATTTTCGTGAATGGCCTGCCGATGGGCTTCACGGCCAGCCGCGCACATCACGCCGATGTGGGCGGAGCGGAGCCAGGCTCCATGTCCCCTTCGAGCGAGCTGTATCAGGAGGGGATCGTAATCCCGCCCGTCCTGCTGGTACGTGGCGGTGAGACGAACCGTGGTGTTTGGGACATGCTGCTGGCGAACGTGCGCACACCGGACGAGAGGGCGGGGGATCTGCGGGCTCAACTTGCGGCGAATCGAAAGGGCGTCGAGCGCGCCGGCGAACTGGCGGAGAAATACGGGCGGGCGCGAATCGAGGAGGCGCAGGTGGCGCTTCTCGCCTACTCGGAGTCCGTGATGCGCCAGCGGATTCGGGGACTGCCGGACGGGGTATACCGGTTCGTGGATCGAATGGATGACGACGGCGTGACGGATGAAGCGGTGGAGATTCACGTGGCTGTGACCATCCGGGGTGACGAGGTCGTCGTCGACTTCACGGGGACGAGTGGGCAGCGGCCCGGGGCGATCAACGCGGTCGAGGCGATCACCCTGTCCGCGGTGTACTATGTGTTTCGGTGTCTCGTGGGTCTCGACATCCCTTCAAACAGTGGTTGCCTGGCGCCGATCCGGGTCGTGGGGCCCGATGGGACGGTGGTCAACGCCCGGCGCCCGGCGGCGGTCGCGGCGGGGAACGTGGAGACCTCACAACGTATTGTCGATGTCCTGCTCGGTGCGCTGGCCGGCGCGACCCCCGACCGCGTGCCGGCGGCGAGTCAGGGAACCATGAACAACCTGACGATCGGGGGTTGGGATCCGGAGCGGCAGCGACCGTTCGCTTACTACGAGACGATCGCCGGCGGTACCGGGGGGCGACCGGACCGGCCCGGAAGCAGTGCGGTCCACAGCCATATGACGAACACGCTGAATACACCGGTCGAGGCCCTGGAGTACGCCTACCCGCTGCGGGTTCGCCGTTACGAGATTCGCCGGGGGTCCGGCGGGGCCGGACGATATCCCGGCGGCGATGGCATCCGGCGCGACGTGGAGCTGCTCGCACCTGCTCGCGCCGCAATCCTCTCGGAGCGACGTCGCTTTCCTCCTTACGGTCTCGAGGGCGGCCAGCCCGGGTGTGTGGGACGCAACGTGCTCCTCAGGTCTGGCCATGAGAGGGAGCTGCCGGGCAAGACGAGCCTGGACGTGTACCCCGGCGATGTGGTCAGCATCCGGACCCCTGGCGGCGGGGGTCATGGCGGCTGAGCAGCTGGCGTTCTGCAAGATTGTTGCGCCGGCTGCAAAGAGTTCAGAGCACTGATTCTTGAGCCCTGCCGAAGGCGGTTTCGTAAGTGACTGTCAGAATGAGAGATACATAGCACCCCTCGGAGAGGCCCTGGTCTGAACGCTTCTTGCAAACCAGCGCGGAAGACACCCCGCGACAGGAGAGCAACCCAGACGAGGTCCGATGTTCAACGGAAAAAAGAAGATGACCGGGTCGCGAATTCAGGACTTGCTCACGGAACTTCGATCGATCGTCGATCAGAATCCCGGCGATCCGATGATGCGAAGCCACCTCTCGCGTGGCCTGTTCAGCGCCATGACGCATGCGAGCATGGAAGGCGACAGCTCGGAGCGAGAGCGGCTGCTTGACGAACTGCGCGAGCTTGCCGCGGAATACCCCGAGGACGATGTGGTGCGTGGCAATCTCGCGCGTGCCCTGTTCAACTCATACAACTACGCGCACGACGACGCGGAGTCCGAGAGGCGTGACTCGATGCTGCAGGAGCTCCGAACGCTCGGCGTCGAGCACCCGCGGGACGGCACCGTGCGTGAGCACCTGGCGAAGGCTCTGTTTAACGCGCTCAACTTCGCGAAGGAAGAAGGCCGACTGGAGCGACGCGACGCGCTGCTCGACGACCTGCGAGAGGCCTACCAAGGATCTGGTGACAACGAGGCGGTAAGGCTCAGGCTGGTAAAAGGGCTGTTCAACGCCCTGAGTCATACAGTCGACGAAGGGGAGCCAGACCGTGCCGTGCGCCTTCTGGACGAGCTCCGTGAGCTGTCCAGCCAGCATGCGGACGACGAGGACGTTCGCACGCGATTCAGTAAGGGACTCGCCACCGTGCTGCACCAGACGAGCCAGGCGGACGATCTCGCCATGTGTCAGCGGTTGCTCGATGAACTGCGGACGATGGCTGGCGCTCACCCAAACGAGGTCTCGTTGCGTGAGAGCCTCGCGATGGGTCTTTCTGATACACTGAATTGCCTCGGGAGCGATGAGGATCCGACAAGTCGGACCGGACTGCTCGAGGAGTTAAGGGATTTGGCCACCAGTCACCCGGAGCTCGAGTCGATTCAAGCCCGCCTGGCGAGCGGGATTGTCAGCGAGCTGAACCTGGCGGGTAACGAGGCCTAAACGCTGTTTCGGTCCCGTGCGACGACAGCTCGACGCGCGGGGGGCGAAGCGAACCAGGAGTAGACCGGAGCAGTTCTGAGCCGGTGGCGGCGGGTCAACCGCTGCCCCGGCTCAGCTTTTATTCCCCCACCTCCTCGCCGGCCGACTCAGCCCCCGCCTGTGGCCCGGAGTCGTGATCTTCTTCGGTTCCGCGAGAATGCTCGCCACTCACGATCACGACGTCGCCGCCCATCGACTTGGCCATCAGCAACGCCCGGTCAGCTGCAGCGACCAAGGTCGTGTGGTCTTCCATGTCCGGGTCGTAGGCGGCGACGCCGATGCTCACCCTGAGGTCGTGCGATCGGCCAAACTCCGTCTCCTTCACGCCGACCCGCACGCGCTCGGCGAAGGGTTTGGCCCCAGCGAGGTCCACTCCGGTCAGAAGCGTTAGGAATTCGTCCCCGCCCTGTCGGCCGCTCAGGTTCATCGACCGAGTGTTCTGATTGAGCACTGCCGCCACGGCCCGCAGAGCATCGTCGCCCGCCGAGTGACCGTACGTGTCGTTGTACCGTTTGAAGTCGTCGACGTCTGTCATTGCGACGGCCAGCTGTCCGCCGCGTTGCGCCGCCGCGAACTCCTTGATGAGAAACATGTCGATGATGCGACGATTGGGTAGCTCGGTCAGAGGATCCGTGTAGGCCATCTCCAGCGCGCTCTTCTCGCGCCGGCGGAACCGGTCGCTGGACAGCCCTGCGCCCAGACTGACGAGGATGAGCACGACGATGAACACACCCAAGATCCACCAGCGGACGGTCCGGTCGGAGAGGAACGACCCCCCGACCTCGACCCCGATCAGGAGCACCATGCCCGCGGCAAGCGCGAGCGCGGCACCTTCCCAGCCACGGTAGTAAGCGAGCAGGAACGGCGGAATGAGCGCGAGGACCCACAGGAGCGCGAAGTAGTTCGGCAGGACGTCGATCCAGAACAGATTGACGAAACTCGCGATCCCGAGGGCGAACACGCTGACGAAGAGCGCGCTCAAAGGGACCTGCCGGCCCGCCACCTCCAAGAATCGGTCGCCGCCCGCAGCCTCACTTTGCAGGATCGTCATCCTGAGATCTTCGCCTCCGTCGAGCGAGTCAGTTCGAACAATCAGAAATCCGACCGCCTGGGGAACGCCGCAGACTGCGTACGGTGGTGGGTCGTCCCGAGCCTCACGCGGCTAGCCCCAGTGTCGTGCTGTTACGCGAAGTTCGTCAAGGGCTGCTCAGCCTCAAGCGCCGATGGGGAGTTCCAGCCCGCCCAGCAGCTCCACGCCGGGAGCGGGCTCGTAGTAGCGACGGCCAAACGCGTTGGGCACGACCGAGGCGTTGTAACGCTCGTCGAACAGGTTGTCGACGCCCACGAACACACGAACGGGAACTCCAGTATCGGTGCGATCGAAGGCCAAGCGAAGATCTACCACACCATACGACCAGTTTAACGCGTCGTTCGCATCGTTCACCGGATAGGCGTCCACCCAACGGAGATCCAGCTCGGACACCAGTCCAAAGGACGCTTTGTGTCGCAGGCCCACGGTGAGCCACTGGTCGGGAACCCCTGGCTCGGCGTTGCCCGTGAAGTCGCCGTCCGGTGTGACGAAGTCCTCGAAGCGGAGCCGCTGTCGCGTGTAGGCCAGACGCGTCACCAATCCCGGCAGCGGTGACCACCCGAGCCCCACCTCGACACCGAGCCGCTCGACCTCGCCCGCGTTGCGGAAGAACGTCTCCTCGCTAGGCCCCTCGAACGGGACCAACGCATCCCGGACCCGCGAGTGGAAGAAACCGAGCGTATAGCCGAGTCGGGGCCCCGACAGCGAGCCCCGAAGGCCCAGCTCGACGCTGCGAAGCCTCTCGGGCCGAAGGTCGGGATTGAACCCACCGCGCCCGTCCGGTCGGTTCGAGAGCTCGCTTGCCGTCGGGGTCTGGAAAGCGGTCGATAGGTTGCCGTAAAGGTGCAGGTTCGCGGTGGCGGCGAACGTGAGACCGACCGAGGGGCTGAACTCCGTGAACGTCCGCGCGTCCCCGTCGTCGCCGTCCTCGAGGAAGCGATCGTCCACGTCGAACCTGTAGGTATCGACCCGACCCGTCGCGCCCAGCCTCCAGCGGGTTCCGAGCTGGAGCTCGAGCTTCAAGAAGGGACCGACGCCGAGGACTGCCTCTCTCTGATCAAGCAGACGAGTGCCCGCGATCGGCCTCTCCTCGGGCGCGGGGATGCCGAGGTTCTCGCGCTCCACTCTTTGATCCCGCTGAACCTCGATGTCGACCCCGCCGAGCCAGTGGAGCGTCAGCCCTGCAGCCGCGTCGCCGGTGGCCTCACGGTCGTGAGACCGTCCCACCTCGCCCTGCCATGCCGCGCGGGCCCCGCCGGCCACGCGATCGAGCTGAATGATTCGGCCGGGAATGGCGTTCCAGAGCTGGCGCCACGCGACCCAGCCTGCCGAGCGCAGTCGGTGCGCCGGCGCGAGCGGGAGGTCTAGTGAGAGCCCGCCCTGCGCCTGAGTCGCGCGCTCACCCACGCCCTGCTGTACGATGCTGGATCGAACGCTGCGCGGTGCCGCTCGCGCCGTCTCCTCGTCCAGGGAGCTCGGACTCCGGGCGAACGGCGTGTGGTAGAGGCTGAAGATCCCGCGCAGCCGACCCTCACCGACGGCGTGGCTGAGGGCGAGGTTGCCGCGCGCGACCCGTGCATCCGCATGGTTTCGGAATCCTTCTGTATTCAGGTACGTGCCGCTCGCCACATAGCCCAGCCCTCCGATCCGCCCGGTCGCCTTGAGTCGGGCCTGCACGAAACCGTACGCACCGGCGAACACGGCGGGCGCGACTCGCCTCTCTTCGCCCGGCTGCTCGGTCTCGACGCTCACCACTCCACCCGCCGAGTTCCCGTACAACGCGGCGGCGGGACCGTGGATCACTTCCACTCGCCCGGCAGACGCCAGATCGAGATTGGTAAGCGTCGACTGACCGTCGGGGAGCGTGAGCGGAATACCGTCGGCCAACACGCGGACGCCGCGTACTCCGAACTGCGCGCGGGCTCCGACACCTCGGAGGGTTAGACGATCGCCCACGGCGAAGTTGCGCCGGTTGCCCACGAACACGCCGGGCGTGTAGCGCAGTGACTCGTCGAGCGACACGGTGCGCCGGGGCCCTTGCAGGAGGTCGCGCCCCAACACGCTCAGCGCGAACGGGAGACGGGCGAGGAGTGCGGTCGACCGGGTGACGCTGACCGCGATCTCGTCGGTGCGATAGACCGGAATCGTGTCCGCGCGCTCGCCGCGGAGTGTGTCCTGCGCGCTCGGAACCTGAGCCAGGAGCGGATCCGGCCCGGTCGGAGAAAGGCCGAGAGAAAGGCCGAGAGACAGGCCGACAGAGACGGGCAGCGCCAGCCGAATGCCCGCGGTGCTCATCAAGCGCTGGCCGGGGAAGGCTCCACGGAGGCTTCCTGCTCGAGCTCGAGCAGCTGCCCGCGGTAGAGTCGAGTGTAGAGCCCGTCGCGCGCCAGAAGCGCCGCGTGCGTCCCCTCCTCGACCAGGCGACCCTGATCTAGAACGAGCAGCCGGTCCGCGCGCTGCACGGTGCGTAGCCGGTGCGCGATGATCAACGTCGTGCGGCCCTGCATCACCGCTTCCAGCGCTCCCTCGACCAGCCGTTCGCTCTCCGAGTCCAAACTGCTGGTCGCCTCGTCCAGGATAAGGACCTGCGGGGCCTTCAGGACGACGCGCGCAATCGCGATGCGCTGTCGCTGCCCACCGGACAACCGGACGCCGCGTTCGCCGACCCGTGTGTCATATCCTTCGGGCAACCGAAGGATGAACTCCTCCGCCTGTGCCGTTCGAGCCGCCTCCCGTAAGTCGTCGAGATCTGTTGCGGGGCGACCGTACGCGATGTTCTCCGCTACGGTGCCGGCGAACAGAGTGTATTCCTGCGGTACGATACCGATCGAGTCGCGCAGGTCTCTAAGCCGCTGTCCGCGCACGTCCGCCCCATGGACGAGCACCGTGCCGCGCGTCGCGTCCCAGAACCGGGGCAGGAGGGCGGCCAGCGTGCTCTTGCCCGCGCCGCTGGGTCCCACCAACGCCACGACCTCCCCAGGCCTAAGCTGCGCGTCGATCTCACGCAGGGCCCACGGCTCATCCGCTCCGTAACGAAACCACACGTCGTCCAGGATGATCTCGCCTTCGCGCCCGCGAGTGGCGACGCACGGTCGCTGCGGATCCCGGATCCCTGGCTCGGTGTCGAGTAGCTCGAACACCCTCCGCGCGGCGCCCTGCGCCTCCTGATAGGCGCCCCACAGGGAGGCGAGTGCCGTGATGGCGGCCGCGACCTGAAACGCGTACAGGAGAAAGGAAACGAGCTGACCGGCTGTGATCTCGGCCGTGACCACCAGCCGGCCGCCCTGCCACAGAACGACCACGATCCCGCCGAAGGCGACAAAAGTGAGCGCTCCGAACAGGAGCCCCCTCGCGAAAGCTCGTCGCAGTGCGGCCGCGAGCGCCGCGCCGATGCGTTCCGCGTAACGCCTCCCCTCCAGATCCTCTCGCACGAAGCTCTGAACGATCGGGATCTGAACGAGCGCTTCCTCGGCCGAGGCCTGCGCATCGGCGATCCGGTCCTGCACGACGGTGCTTCGCGCACGCAGGTAACGTCCGAACGTGAACGCCAGCAGCACGACGGCCGGCGCCACGGTCAGCGTGGTGAGGGTCAGCTGCCAGTGCAGGAGAGTCAGCAGAGTCAGTCCTCCGAACAGATACAGCAGCTGGCGCAGAAGCTCCGGCATCTGGTGGCTGAGGACCGCCTGCAGGGTACCGCAATCGGCCGCGAGTCGACTGGTCAGTTCGCCCGAGGGACGGGTTTCGAAGAAGCCCGGCTCCAGCGTGAGGAGATGAGAGAAGAGATCCGTGCGCAGGCGAGCCACCACCCGCTCCCCGGTGGCCGACAGCAGGTAGACGTCCAGGAAGTTGAACAGACCCTGTACGGCAAACAGGGCGAACAGCAGCAGGGCGAGATTCCGGAGATGCGGCAGGCTTCGCTCGAGGAACGCCGCGTCCATCAAGTACCGAACGACTAGAGGAAACGCGAGTCCGATGATCGCGCTGAGGACGAGCAGCACTCCCGCTACCGCGAGCGGTCCCCGATGCGGAGCGAGCCGGGGCGCCAGACGCCGCAGCGCGAACAGGGACACCGACCGCTTTCGTGGTGACATGGGACTCCGTTCGTGGCGACTCTTCCGTCGTACGTCTATCTCGCCAGCCGCGCCCGCGGGGGCCATCTTCGCACGGTGAGCGCGGAGGGCGCAATCGCAGGCAGTCCGCCGTACTGAGTGCCCGAACCGGAGTGAGATGAGTGGACGTCATAGAGGCTTCTCCCGGGATGCGCGGCTGGCGCCGGCTGGCAATCGGAGCGGCCGTCGTCACGTATCTGCTGGTAACCCTGGGTGGAATCGTGCGGATCACGGGCAGTGGCATGGGCTGTGGGGACGACTGGCCTCTGTGTAACGGGGCCCTGGTTCCGGTCATGGACCTGCCGACTTTCATCGAGTACTCGCATCGGCTCGTCGCCGCGGCAGTGGCCGTGCTGGTGGCGGCGATGGGGCTTGTAGCCTGGAGATCCCGTTCCGACGCCGCGTGGCAGTCTCAGCGCCGGGTAGCTGTGTGGGCGGTTAGCCTGCTGGTCGTCCAGATCTTGCTCGGGGCGATCACAGTATGGCTCGAGCTGCCACCGCCCTCGGTTGTGCTCCATCTGGGCACCGGAATGGCCTTGCTAGGCGTGCTGGTGGCGGGCGCCTGCCAGGGGGTTGCGCCGCACCGTCTCGGAAACCGCTCGTCAGACTTGGCATCGCGCCTCGCCTGGGGCATGACGGTGCTCGGGCTGGTCGTCGTGCTGGTTGGGGCGCTGGTCGCGAATCTTGGTGCGGCGCCGGCCTGTCAGGGGTTTCCGCTGTGTAACGGGGAGCTGCTCCCCGGCCGGGACTGGCGCATAGAGCTTCACTGGTTCCACCGAACGCTCGCCTACCTGTTCGCCCTCGGCACCCTGTCGCTCCCGATCGTCGCCGCTCGCCGTCGGTCGGGCGATGCGGCGACGCGGGCCGGGGGTCGGGTCGTCGTGGTAACGGCCCTTGGGCAGGTCGCCGTGGCGGCGGCGATGGTGTTGGCTCTGCTGCCCGACGGACTGCGGGCACTTCACGTGGCGTTGGGGGCGGCCGTGTTCGCCGCGCTGGTAGCACATGCGTGGCTCGTGGCTCACCCCGGCCAACAAGCGGCGTAGCGGCTCGCGCCACGTGGATCGCGAACGGCTCTATGCCGCCTCGTGTTACACCGCCTCGAGAAGCGCTACGTGCCCCAGACCTCCTGCGGCGCACACGCTCACCACGGCTCGCGTGCCCGCCGGCTCATCGGTCAGCTCCCGCACAGCCTGCGAGAGCAGCCGCGCTCCGGTCGCGCCGAAGGGATGGCCGAGGGCGATGCTCCCACCGTTGGGGTTCATCCGCTGCATCGGGAACCGACCCAGGTCACGGTCTACGCGGGCTCGCTCGCTCAGCCATGCCCGATCCTCGAGGGCCTTGATGTTGCACAGGACCTGTGCGGCGAACGCCTCGTGGATCTCCCACAGGTCCACGTCGTCGTAGCCAAGGTCGTGACGGGCCAACAGTCGCGGGACGGCCAACGCCGGGGCCATGAGGAGCCCCTCGCGCCGCGGGTCGACGCCGGCCTCCTCCCAATCCAGTAGGCGAGCTCGAGGCAGAGAATCCGGAAGGCGGTCGAGACCCGTAGAGCTCGTGATCCAGCACGCCGCCGCCCCGTCGGTTAGCAACGAGGAGTTGCCTGCCGTGAGAGTCCCGAGCTGCCGATCGAAGGCGGGGCGCAACCGGGCCAGCTTCTCCAGGCTGGAGTCGGAGCGCGGGATGGGGTCGCGGTCCACCGCGTAGGTGCCGGGTGTAACGAGAAGCGGACGATAGAACGCGCCGTCCTCGGCCAGGGCGCGCCGATGGCTCTCGAGGGCGAGGCGGTCCTGATCCTCTCTCGGGATCTTCCACTCCTTCGCCGTACGCTCGGCGTGCTGGCCCATCGTCAGGCCGGTTGTTCGCTCGGCCACCGCCGGAATGGAGATCCGGAGGTCGCGCAAGCGGAGTTGACCCAGCGTCCGCACCGCCCGCACAGGCCTTCCCGCTGACGCGGTGCGACGAAGCGTGCGGCTCATGCCCTTCGAGAGCCCGATCTGTGTGTCCGATACGGCTTCGACTCCGCCGCACAAGGCCAGCTCGACCCGGCCGGCGCGCACCTGTCCGGCCGCGTGCGCAGCGGCAGCGAGGCTGGTCGCGCAGGCCTGAACGATCGTTTGGGTGGGCACCGACGCGTCCAAACCCGCGTCCAGCCACACCTCGCGCGCCCAGTTGCTGACCGTCAGACTGGGGATCACGGCCCCCCAGAGGACGAGGTCCACCTGACCCGAGTGCCCCGGGCCCACTCCTGAATCGCCCGCCACCGTTTGCTGAACGACCGGTACCGAAACCGCCAGCGCATCAAGCGAGCCGAGCTCGCGGTCGATCTTGCAGAACGGACTGCGCAGTCCGGGCAGTACGAAGACTTGTGCGGGGTCGCTCATCGTGGACTCTCGACAGCATGGGGCCGGCCTGGGTGTTCGGACTGTCGTTCGCTGGCATCCTACCGCTTCGCCCCGCAGAATGGAAACGGCAGGGAAGGGAGGACGACAGTACATGGCAATCCGGGTGAGATTCGCGCCCAGCCCGACGGGTTTCTTGCACGTTGGCGGGGCGAGGACGGCGCTCTTTAATTATCTGCTCGCGCGGCGTGAGGGCGGCGTCTTCATCCTCCGCATCGAGGACACCGATCGAGCGCGCTCCAGCGACGAGATGACGCGGGCCATTCTGGACTCGCTGGAGTGGCTCGGCCTGTCGGTGGACGAGGGCCCTTACCACCAGGCGGATGGCCTACCCCGACATCGCGCGCACGTGGACCGGCTGCTCGCGACCGGGTCGGCCTATCGGTGCTTCTGCTCGCCGGAGGAGCTGGACTCCCGGCGACTGGCCGCCCGTGAAAGCGGGGTGGCATTCCGTTACGACGGCCGGTGCCGGCGACTGCCCGCGGGCGAGGCGGATGACAGAGCCGCGGCTGGCGAGTCGTTCGCGGTCCGCTTCGCAGTGCCCGAGGGCGTCACTTCGTGGCCGGATCTTGTTCACGGCGAGACGACCTTCGAGCATCAGAACCTCGACGACTTCATTCTCCAGCGTTCCGATGGCACGCCGGTCTACAACATGGCGGTCGTCTCCGATGACATGGAGATGGCCGTCACCCATGTCATGCGCGGCGACGACCACCTTTCCAACACGCCGAAGCAGATCCTGATCTATCGGGCGCTCGGTGCGAAGGTGCCGCACTTCGCGCATGTGCCGATGATCCTCGGCACGGACGGAAAACGGCTGTCGAAACGGCATGGAGCGCTATCGGTGGGTGCCTACCGGGAGATGGGGATCCTGCCTGAGGCGATGGTGAACTTTCTGGCTCTGTTGGGCTGGTCGCCGGGCGACGATCGCGAGGTGATGACGCTAGACGAACTGACGGAAGCGTACACGCTGGAGCGAATCCTGAAGAAGAGTGCCGTCTTCGACCCCGGCAAGCTGACGTGGTTGAACGGGCAGCATATCTCGCGCACGGCGGCGGGACGGCTCGTGCCCCGCGTCGAGGAATGGCTGACGGCAGCCGGAACACCCGCCCGCGAGGCGAATCGGGACCACATGCTCCGAGTGATCGATCTCGCGAAGCCGCGGTCGCGGACGATCGAAGAGCTGGGCGCGCAGGTCGCGCCGTTCTTCACCGATACGGTCGAGTACGACGAGCACGCCGTGCATCGATTCTGGAAGCGCCCGGCGGAAGCAGCGGACGCGCTGCGGGCCTACCATGAGCAGCTGTCCGGGCTCGAGACCTGGGAATCCCGTTCGCTCGAAGCTGAGCTGCGGAGTGTCGCGGAAGAGCGAGACATCGGCGCAGGCAAGATCATCCACCCGTTGCGGGTGGCACTCACCGGATTGGCAGTCAGCCCCGGGATCTTCGAGGTACTCGAGCTCATGGGGCGCACGCTGGCGCTGGGCCGGATTCAGGAGGCCGTGGGCTATCTGGACGCGCGGGCGGCGACCGAAGCGAACGCGGAGGAGGTCGACCGATAAACGGCTCGCGCGAAGAGGAGGAGCAGGCCAGGGGAGCCGCCCAGCACACGCGGTGGATGCAGCGAGCGCTCGACCAGGCCGGGCGTGCCGCGGAGCGCGAAGAAGTTCCCGTGGGAGCCGTGCTCGTAGGACCCGGTGGACTCGTCGCCGAGGACCACAACCGGACCCGGGAGCTCCGCGACCCCACGGCACACGCGGAGATGCTCGTTCTCCGACACGGCTCGAACGCGGTGGGCGACTGGCGGCTAACCGGGCACACGCTGTACGTGACGCTTGAGCCCTGCTCCATGTGTGCGGGCGCGATCGTGACGGCCAGGGTGCCGCAACTAGTGTTCGCGGCCTTCGACCCGAAGGCCGGGATGTGTGGCTCGCTGGGCAATCTGGTCCAGGACGCACGGCTGAATCACAGGGCGGAGATCGTGGTAGGGCCAGGAGCGGAGAAGTCGAGTCGGTTGCTGCGCGAGTTCTTTCGTTCCCGCCGCTGAGCCTGTCTCCGGGAAGATTCTCCCAAGGTTGTCGGGTCCGCATGAGTGACTTCAGGCTGGGCTCTGTCCTCGGGTTCGAGATCCGGATCGACTTTTCGTGGTTCGTGATCTTCCTTCTCATCCTGTGGTCGTTCTCTGCCGGGGTCTTCCCGGCACGGTACCCGGGTTTCGCCACCGGTACGTATCTGACGATGGGAACGATCGGGGCACTGCTGTTCTTCTGCTCGCTGCTGGCACACGAGTTGGCGCACTCCCTCGTTGCACGGGCGAAAGGGATCCCGGTCGAGGGGATAACGCTCTTCATCTTCGGTGGGATGGCCCGCACCAAGGTAGAGGCCCGGGAGCCCGGCGACGAGTTCGCGATCGCGGTGGTTGGCCCGTTGTCCAGCCTGCTAATCGCCGGCCTGTTCGCCTGCGTGTGGTGGTCGGGGGGTCGGGTCGGCTGGACGGCTGTGTCGGGTGTGGCGCGCTACCTAGCCTTCCTGAACGTCTTGCTCGCAGCCTTCAACCTCCTGCCCGGATTCCCGCTGGACGGGGGGCGGCTGTTCCGCTCACTCGTGTGGAAGATCACTGGTGACCTCACGAAGGCGACCCGGTGGGCCTCGGCGGGTGGAAGACTCCTCGCCTACCTGTTGATCGGGCTCGGGGTATTGCAGCTGTTCACGGGCGCCGCGCTGGGCGGTCTGTGGCTCATCTTCATCGGCTGGTTCCTTCGGAATGCGGCCATGATGAGCCTGCAACAGCACGTGGTGCGCCATGTCCTCGAGGGCGTCTCCGCCCGGGAGATCATGTCGCCCCGGCCCGTGTCGGTCAGTCCCGACCTGACGCTTTCGGACCTGGTCGAGTCGTATCTGCTGGAGGAGCGACATCACTCGTTCCCGGTTGTCGAGCGCGGCCGGCCGGTCGGGCTCGTGACCCTGCAGCACGTCAAGCAGGTGCCGCGCGAGGAATGGACGACTCGTCTCGTGCGAGACGTAATGACCGGCATGGATGCGATCACCGTGGGACCGCAGGACGACGTCACAGAGCTTCTGGAGCGGATGCAAACGGCCGACGAGCGGCGTGTGCTCGTCGTCGCGGAAGGAGTTCTGCTGGGCATCATCTCCGCCAGCGATGTGGCCGGTTGGATCCAGCGAAGTCAGGAGCTGGAGTCCCTGCACGGCTGTCGACGAGCCGTGCAGGAAAAGTGAAACGCGACGACTGCCTCGAGCTCGTCCATCTTCTTCATCATCATCGCTGGATCAGATACAACCCTTGGGCTTGGTGAGCCCGGAGACTTTGGCGGACAGGATTCCGGGTCCGCCCGGGAACAGCTGATACAGCTCTTTGATCGTGATGCCCGTCTGCTTGTGGATCCGTCTCAGCCCCGGCGGTTCACCCTTTTCGGCTGCGTCGCGCCGGCAGAAATCGATGACTTCCCAGTGCTTTTCGGTGAGCGGGTCGATCCCGCTCTCGCGCGCGATCTCGGCCGCCACTTCGGGGGTCCACTGGTCCGGATTCAACATGAACCTGTCCTTGTTGACCTCGATCTCCTGTCCGGCCAGCGTGACTGTGCTCATCGCGTTCTCCTCGATCTGGAACTGGCTACGTCGTCTCTTCGTTGGTTGATTCGTCGTCTGACTCCTGGGGCGCTTGCTCGGCGCCGTCGCCCACTGGTGTGCTCTGTTGTGCATCGCCCGCGCGCTCTGAAGTGACGCGCACATCGCCCAGCTCGCGGAGCACGGCGAACAGCAGGGCCATGCCGCGACGAATTTCCGGGTCTCGCATCGAGCGGATGAGTCCGAAGCGTTCCTCGGGCTCCGACTTGAGAGCCGTGGCGGCTCGATCCGCCACCCCCAGCATCTGTGGCTGGGTGAGGTTCCGAACGGTGTTGAGGATGCTCACCACGTTCTGTCCGAGCAGCCGGACGTCGTCGGGAGTGAACGACGTGGCCACCGTCTCGGCCACCTTCACCGATTCCCTCACGAACCCGAGCGTCCCGTTCTCCTCGAGCTCGTGCAGCCTGCGGTACGCGATCTGAATCGCTCCATGCGTGATCGGTACCAGGTCTTCCTTCAGGTCGTCGAAGCTCTCCATGCGACGACCGAGATCGTCGACCACGCGCTCCACGCGATTTAGTTGCGCGCCGATGTCCGCGAGGGCTGCGGCCACCTGGTCAGACCCCACTGTCCCGCCAGCTGCCTGAGAATCCGCCATATCGGTCGTGGTCATGGCTCAGCTCCACTTCCCGGCCATCGACATCCGCGACTCGATGCCGGGGATCTCGGCGCCTTTGAGAAGCATGTTCCAGTAGACCCACCGGAAAGCCATCTTGCCCCAGTGGTTCATCTCGCTTTCCCCGAGCAGGCTCAACGGTCCCACGCCCGGCACGGGGTACTTTCCGGGCAGCGGCTCGATGTCGTAGTTGAAGTCGATCAGGACGGCTTTGCCGAACCCGGTCTCGATGAAGCAGTTAGCATGACCGTCGAAGTCGGCGCACAGCTCCCGGCCCTCGATCGCACGGACCAGATTCTCCTCCAGCACTTCGCCCTGAAAATGAGCGACCGACCCGGCTTTCGACGTCGGCACGTCCGTCGCATCTCCGATCACGAACACGTTCTCCCAGTTCTTCGACCGCAGTGTGTTCGGGTCGGTGGGCACGAAGGAGAGCTCATCTCCCAACTCCGAGCGCTCGATCACTTCGCTGCCCATGTGCGTAGGAATCGTGACCAGAAGGTCGTAGGTGACCTCGCGTTCGTCCCAGCTGCGCAGAACGTGGTTCTCTCCGTCCACCTCGCCGGCGGAGAACAGCGGCTCCACCTCGATCCTCTTCCGATCGAGAAGGTCACCCAGCATGGCGGAGGCGCGTGGTCGGGTGAAGGCCCCGTCCAGCGGAGTGGCATACACGATCTCCGTCTTGTCTCGCACACCCCGCTCCGTCAGATACCAGTCGGCCAGGAAGAGAAACTCCAGCGGTGCGATCGGGCACTTGATCGGCATCTCGACCACGTTCACCACCAGACGTCCCCCCTCCCAACGCTCGAGAGGTGCGTGCAGCGCGGCGGCGCCCTCGAGCGTGTAGAAATCGAACGCGGTGTCGTACCAGCCAGGGCCGGTCAGGCCCTCGGTTTCCTCCGGGACGATGCGGCTGCCCGTGGCGATGACGAGGAAGTCGTAGTCCAGCAGGGTGCCGTCCTCGAGTCGCACGCGGTTTTCATCGGGTTCGATCCTGTCGATCTCGGACACGATGAAACGAACCCCGAACGGAACGAAACGGGATCGCGGCTTCACCACGTCCCGCGGCCGATACACATCGAAGGGGATGAACAGGAGGCCCGGTTGGTAGATGTGCCGGTCGTCCAGGTCGACGAGGGTGATTTCCCACTCCTCCTCTTCCAGGTTGCTGCGCATCCTGGCGGCCATCATCGTGCCCGCGGTGCCCGCCCCCAATATCAACAGTCTCTTCATGCAGCACTCTCTAAAGGATCCGTGGCGCTGGCCCGCCAGCCGGGCGGGGGCTTGTGGTCGATCCAGAGAGCCCCAAATTAAGGGTTGGAGCTCCCATCTTGCATGGCGGGTCTCCTGGAAAGCATCGGCCGGGAGCGGGGAAGGGCGCTCCGACTTGCCCCATCCGCCAGCTGCGCGCTGCTCGCCTACCCCTGGCCCGGAAACGTCCGCACGATCGGGATCAGTCGCAAAGCAGTACGAACTGTAGGTGCCCGGTGAGCCGAGACCCCGCCCCCAGGACCGCGCCGGGTGTCGTCCTTGTTGCCGAACAGTTGAGGGCCGTGTGGGAGGGACCGCCCGAATGGCCCGCCGGCTGCCGGACGCAGCTGCTCTCTGCCGGTGTACCACTTCCCAAGTCAGATCAGGTGATCGCGATTATCCCGCTGCTGTCACACAAGATCGCTGGACCCGTCATGGATGGGCTTCCGGAGCTGAGAGTGGTGGCCAATTACGCTGTCGGTTACGACAACGTGGACGTCCCCGCTGCGGCGGCGCGCGGGATCATCGTCACGAACACACCCGACGTTCTGACCGATGCGACGGCGGATCTCACCTGGGCGTTGCTGCTGGCGGCCACGCGTCGGTTGCGCGAAGGACTGGAGCTCGCGACGTCGGGGGACTGGGAGGGATGGGCGCCGGGCCAGCTGCTCGGAATGGAACTGCGTGGCAAGACGCTGGGCCTGTTGGGAGCGGGTCGGATCGGGAGGGCCGTGGCTGCCCGCGCCTCCGGGTTCGGAATGGAAGTGACCTACTGGGATCAGGCAGCGTCGGCCGAACTGGAGGCCGGGGTGGGCGCCGCGCGCGCGGAGACCTTGGAAGAGCTCCTCTCGCATGCCGATGTGGTCTCGGTGCACCTGCCGCTGACGAACGAGACGCACGGGCTGCTTGGGGCTCGAGAGCTGGCCGGCATGAAAGCAGGGTCGGTGCTCGTGAATACGGCCCGGGGCGAAATCGTCACGACGGCGGCGCTCGTACACGCGCTGAGCGCGGGTCCCCTCGCCGCGGCGGGTCTGGATGTCTACGAGACCGAGCCCGATGTGCCGAAAGACCTTCGCAGGCTCCCCAACGCGATCGTGCTGCCCCATCTGGGAAGCGCGACCCGCGAGGCCCGCCGCGGCATGTGGCGGGTGGCTGCCGATAACGTGCGTCGCGTGCTGTCGGGCGAACCCCCACTCACCCCCGTGTGAGTCGGACGGCGGATCAGCCGCCTACGCCCGGATCCGACGGACCGGCCACCTCAGTCTCCTCTTCACCCGTGTTCCACTGAGGAGAGTCGAGGTCGCGTCGGCCCACGTACCGTAACAGCAGTAGGATGATCACGCCGCCGAGCAGGTAAGAAAACGCCGGGTGCATTCCGTACGCGGTCGGCAGATCTCCGACCAGCAATCCGATGAGAGCGACCACGAGCGCGTACGGCAACTGCGTGCGCACGTGGTCCATGTGGTCGCAGGCGGACGCCATCGAGCTCAGAACGGTGGTGTCCGAGATGGGCGAGCAGTGATCACCGAAGATCGCCCCCGCCAGCACGGAGCTGATCGTCCCCACCAACAGAATTGGCGTCTCTCCGCTCTCCAGTCCCGCGGCACCGCCCAGCGCGACGATCAGCGGGATCACGAGCGGGACGAGGATCGACATGGTGGCCCACGAGGTCCCAGTCGCGAACGCGATCATACTGGCTGTAACGAATACCAGGGCTGGCAGGAGATTCGGAGAAAGCGTCCCCTCCAGGATCCCGGTCAGGTAAGGGGCCGTCCCGAGCTCCGTGGTCACCTCACCCAGCGACCACGCGAGCACCAGGATCACGAACGCCATCATCATGGCTCGCATCCCGGCCAACCAGCCTTCGATCGCCTCACGAACGTCGAGGATCCGCTGACCGACCGCGAGGACGATCGCGACAATGACACCGGCGAGTGACCCCCACAGGAGCGCGTTGAACGCGTTTGCGGCACCGAGCACTTCGCGCAGAGAGCCCGAATCGCCCATCGCGGCCCGTCCGTCGAAATAGAGACCCAGCAGCACGACTACGATCACCGTGAGCACCGGGAATGCCGCGTTCTGCCAGCGGTGCGGGCTGCCAGGTTTCGCGTCCATTCCGCCGCTGGCCGTGTCGACCATTAACGCCGCTCCATCGCGGTACAATCCCTCACCGCGACTGGCCCGGTTCTCAGCCGCCCACATCGGTCCGAAATCGCGTTGTGTGGCGATGATCAGACCGACCGTCAGGAGCGCCAGAATGGGATAGAACAGGTAGGGAATGCTCTGGATGAAGACGAGGAAGGGGCTCGCACCGTCGAGGGCGGCAGCCAGCTCCGGATTCGCCCCCGTCTGGGCGGCCGCGATTCTCAATCCGTCGCCAATCAAAGAGATTTCGAAACCGACCCACGTCGAGACAAACACGATGGCCGCCACCGGCGCCGCCGTCGAATCGACGATGTACGCCAGCTTCTCCCGAGAGACGCGAAGCCGGTCCGTGATCGGCCGAAACGTGTTACCGACGATGAGTGTGTTCGCGTAGTCGTCGAAGAAGATCGCCAGCCCCCCGAGGTAGGTGGCCAGCTGGGCGCGGCGTGGCGTCGTGGCGAGAGGGCGGACTGCCTCCACGATTCCTCGGGTGCCGCCGGAGCGCCCCATCACGCCGACCATACCGCCCAACATGAGCGAGAAGATCAGAATGGCTGCGTGGTCGGGGTCTGCCAGCGCCGGGACGATGAAATGGTCGATCGCACGCCAGGTTCCTCGCAGCGGATCCAGGCCGGCGAAGAAGAACGCGCCCAGCCACACGCCCAGAAACAGCGAGATCACGACTTCGCGAAAGATGAGTGCCAGCGCGATCGCGATCAGCGGCGGGAGCACGCTGATCCAGCCCGGATACAGTGACGGGCGGATCGTGTGTACGACGCCGCCGTCCGGGCTCTCGACGGCCAGCTGCAGCGGAAGCTGGTCCCGGCTCGTGAGTTCCACCTCTCGGATGACGGCCGGCTCGATCGGCGGTACCTGGCCGGAGGCCAACTCGCGGCCCGCGGCGTCCGTCAGCCGGTACCGAACGTCGGAGCGCGCCCCGAGCGGAACGTTGTCAGCGAAAGCGACGCGGACCTCGAAGCCCACGCCTCGTAACGCGACGCGAGGCGCCTCGACCTCGACCGCCGCCGCCTCCTGGAAGGGCGCGGATGCGAGGGCCTCCGGCCCGCCGGCCACGAGTGCGAGCGAGAGAGACAGGTGCGCCGAACCGGGAAGATGCATGGGCAGCAAGGGTTGGGTGTGGCCGGCAATGCCTACAGGGGCGGCAACCTAGCGGAGTCTCGCCGGGGCGGTCAACCGCAGCGTACGGACTCCTGGGCGGCGATTGTCGTCGATTGATCGGGTCTCTGACCGCCTTTATACTCCCCATTCGAAGGACGATTCCTTACTGAGCGACTTCCGTAGGCTTTCGACGGTGGAAAAGCAGACGATCATGGATGAGGCCGAGACCGGTCGCGTCCTCGACAGGTTGGCGCACGAGATCCACGCAGCGTCCTCGAAAGGGGACGGGCTCGTCATCGTGGGAATCCAGCGGCGGGGTGCGGAGCTGGCCGAGCGGATCGCTCGCTCCGTCGCTGAGCTGAGCGGCACGATCGTACCCACGGGCTCGCTCGACATCTCCCTCTATCGCGATGATTTTGGGCAGATCGGCCCCCGCCCGATCATCGGAAAGACCGATGTCGGCACCGACATCAGCGGCCGTCGGGTGGTGATCGTCGACGATGTCCTGTTCACCGGTCGGACCATCCGTGCCGCCCTGCACGAGCTTTCCGACTTCGGTCGATCGCGCTGCATCGAGCTCTGCGTCCTGGTCGACAGAGGAGAGCGGGAGCTTCCGATCCAGGCGGACTACGTCGGGAAGAGGATCGAAGTCCCCGAAGGCCAGCAGGTGTCGGTGTGCGTGCCGGAGCTGGACGGCGAGCTGTGCGTGTCGCTCGTGACGGCGGAGTCGCAGACCG
This sequence comes from Gemmatimonadota bacterium, assembly GCA_039587755.1. Taxonomy (GTDB): domain Bacteria; phylum Gemmatimonadota; class Gemmatimonadetes; order Palauibacterales; family Palauibacteraceae; genus JBDHBD01. The sequence continues at coordinate 495,428 of JBDHBD010000002.1, forward strand.
CGCAAAGCCTGCGACCGCCCGAGCGAGCGAATGTGAAGCAGGAATGACGGGCACGACAGGCGCTGCGATCGGTCTCGGCAAGGATCTGGTGGGTCTCGAGGAACTCACCCGTGAGCAGATCCACGCGATCCTGGACACGGCGGAGCCGTTCAAGGAGATCAGCGAGCGACAGATCAAGAAGGTGCCCGTGCTTCGCGGCCAGACGATCGTGAACCTGTTCTTCGAACCGTCCACGCGGACGCGCATCTCATTCGAGTTCGCCGAAAAGCGCCTCAGCGCGGACACGGTGAATATCTCATCGACGGGGTCGTCGGTTCAGAAAGGAGAGACGCTGGTCGACACGGCCCGGAACCTGGAAGCGATGCGCATCGACATGGTGGTCATCCGGCACGGCTCGTCGGGCGCGGCTCGCTTTCTGGCCGATCGGATTCCCTCGAACGTGATCAATGCCGGCGACGGACAGCACGAGCACCCCACGCAGGCACTCCTGGACATGCTGACGATCCGGGACCGTTTCGGGTCCCTGGACGGTCGCAAGGTCTGCATCGTCGGCGACATCCTTCATTCGCGGGTCGCCCGCTCCAACATCTGGGCGCTCCTGACCTGCGGCGCGGAGGTCGCCGTGTGCGGACCGAGGAGCCTCATCCCCCACGGCATCGAAGATCTCGGCGTGTCGGTGCTGACGAGGGTGGAGGAAGCGATCGAGTGGTGCGACGTCCTGTATGTCCTGCGCCTCCAGATGGAACGGATGGAGTCGGGCTTCGTGCCATCTCTGCGCGAGTACAATCGGGTGTTCGGCGTGAAGAGGAGACGTCTCGAGCGAGCGGCGGAAGACATGATCGTCCTGCACCCCGGTCCCATGAATCGGGGCGTGGAGATCGACTCGGATGTGGCCGATGGGCCCCGTTCGGTCATTCTGCCGCAGGTCACGAACGGTGTCGCGGTGCGCATGGCTGTGCTGTACCTGCTGGCAGGCGGGCGACCGGAGAGCGCCGAGGCGGCGAAAGCCGGGAAGGCATGATGCGGCCGATCATTCTCACCGGAGGGCGCCTGCTCGATCCGTCGCAGGACCTGGACGAGGTCGGTGACCTGCTCCTGCAGGAGGGCCTCGTCGAGGCGTGTGGCGGCACGATCTCCGGACCGGAAGAGGCGGAACGCGTGGACGTTTCGGGCCTCACCGTGGCGCCGGGATTCATCGACCTCCACGTCCACCTCCGGGAGCCCGGTGGCGAGCACAAGGAGACGATCGCCTCGGGCGCACAGGCGGCCGTGGCCGGCGGCTTCACGGTGGTATGGGCGATGCCGAATACCGATCCTCCCGTGGACGATCCGGCGGCCGTCGGTTTCGTCATGGCCGCCGGTCTCCGGGCCGGAGGAGCCCGCGTCTCACCCGTCGGAGCCGCGTCGTGGCGTCTCGAAGGTGAGGTAATGACGGAGATCGGCGAGCTCATCGTCGAGGGTGCCGTCGCCGTGACCGACGATGGGCAGCCGGTCTGGAGCTCGATGCTGATGCGCCGCCTTCTGGAATACACGCAGACTTTCGGCGTACCGGTTCTGCAACACGCTGAGGATCGCGAGCTCGCGGCGGGGGGCGTGATGAACGAGGGCCGCGTGGCGACCGTCCTGGGACTGAGAGGCATCCCCAACGCGGCCGAGGCTTCGATGGTAGCGCGCGACTGCCACCTGGCGGAGCTCACGGGGGGCCACCTGCACATCCAGCATGTCTCGGCCCGCGAGAGTGTGGAGCAGATTCGACTCGCCAAGGCACGAGGGGTTCACGTGACGGCCGAGGTGACGCCCCATCACCTGACGCTCACGGAAGAAGCCGTGATCGGTTACCGGACGGAGGCGAAGATGAACCCCCCGCTTCGGACAGAGGCGGATCGTCAGGCCGTGTGCGACGCGTTGGCAGAGGGCGTGATCGACGTCATCGCGACCGATCACGCCCCCCATCACTATGAAGAAAAAGAACGAGAGTTCGATGACGCGCCGTTCGGAATCGTCGGCCTGGAAACGGCACTCGGTGTCTGCCGGACTCATCTCGTGGACAGTGGCGTCTTGACGCTGAGCCAGCTGGTGGACCGTTTGTCGTGCGCGCCCGCCCGGATCATGGGACTCGAGGGCGGCACGCTGCGCCGGGGGACGTCAGCAGACGTCGTCGTGTTCGATCCGGACGAGCACTGGGTAGTGGATCCGGCGAGCTTTCGATCGCGTAGCGGCAACACGCCATACGCGGGTGAGTGGCTGACGGGGCGAGTAAAGCGCACCTTTGTAGGCGGGCGAGAACGGTACCAGGAGGCTTCGAGCACGGAGGCCAGGTCGCACGTGACCAGTGTGCGTGGGGCCTGACGCGCAGCGGTATCGTCGGAAGAAGGCGGATGGGCAACAGGGACGAGGCAAGCATGGCACACAATGTGGAGGAACGGGGGCTGGTGCCCGCGGAGGTGCTGGAGCTGCTCGACGAGCGCGGAAAGGTTCAGAGCTGGGTCGAGAAGCTCTCGGATCTGGAGAGCGAGGCGAGCCCGGCTGTCTACGACAAGGTGCTAACCGATTACCGCGAACGGCTCGCCGGCCTGAGCGAACGCCTGACTTCCCACCGGGGGGCGGTGCAGACGACCCTGGACGAGGTCAGGGAGCGTCTCGCCCGGCTGGCGCAGGAGCGTGCGGAGCGGGTCGCCGCGCTCGAAGAGGCAAAGCTGCGATTCACGGTCGGCGAGTACGCCGATAAGGAGTGGGAGCGACATCGGGAGACCGATGGTCAGGCCGTCGCGGAGCTGGAGGAAAGCCTCGGGGTCGAGAACGAAGCGCGCCAGGAGCTGGAGCGCATCCTCTCCGAGCTGCCCGATGCGTCCGGTCGTGTCAGCCAGCCTCCGGCCTGGATGCCCGCGCTCGGCGCCGCGGAAATCCCGCCGCGCTCGCCCGAAGAGGACGAGGATGAGGATCTGGACACTTCGGTGGCAGCGGCGGCGACGCCCGCCGCTGCCTACGTGGTCGAGCCCCGGGACGAGGACGTAGTGGGCGCGGACGGTGAGGAGGAGGGGATCGAGCTGCCCGAGATCGCTCCCGAGCCGGCCGTCGAGCCCACGATCGATACAGACGAGCTTGCCGCCCACTCGGCCGAAACGGCGGAAGCCGATCCTGCGGAGCCCGGTGGCCCGACGGCCGGGTTGGTCGGGACGACGGAGGGGGAAGCGCGAGTCGGCGGTTCAACCCCGGAAGACACGTCTCATCTTGATGAGCTCGCGTTCCTGGAGTCGCTGACACTGGACGATACGGAGCGCTTCGACGCGGTATCGGCCATGCTGGAAGAGGGTGAAGAGAAGGGGAAAGACGACGAAGAGGAGCGGCCGCACTGACCGCCCCCTACCTTCCACTCAGGACTTTGTCAGACCGAGGACATGGCGGGCGAGTCGCGCCTTCTGCCGGGCGGCCGCCTTCTTCGGAATGATCCTCTTGCGGGCGGCGCGGTCCAGTGCGGAGTACAGCTCGCTCAGCGCGCCTTGTGCTTCGGCAGGCGACTCCATGCTGAGAAAGGCTCGGGTGCGGGTGCGGATCTTCGACCGTACGGAACGGTTACGCAGCCGCCGAATACTTGACTGGCGCAGGCGCTTCTTGGAACTCGGGTTGTTCGGCATTCCTCTGCTCGCTTGGTGTAGTCTCTGTCTGCAAAATAGCGCCAAAGAATAGGTCAGATGAGAGCGGGGATCAAGTTTCTGGAACCGCCATCGGAGGTTCGGTGCTAACGACAGCAACCTCCCGATTGCCCAGCCAGGCGAGGATCGAGCCGTTCGTAGTCGAGCTTGAGCGCTTCCAGGGGCCGCTGGATCTGCTGCTTCATCTCATCCGCGCGCAGGACATCGACATCTTCGATATTCCGATTGCGCGCATCACAGAGCAGTTTCAGGCGCTGCTGGCGGCCGGCCTGCAGCGAGTGGACCTGGATCGGGCAGGTGAGTTTCTCGAGCTAGCCGCGACCCTCGTGCGTATCAAGGCTCGGCTTCTCCTTCCGCGCCACGGAGACCTGGAGTGGGAGGAAGATCCGCGAGCCGATCTGGTTCGCCGGCTGCTCGAGTACGAGTTCTTCCAGGAGATTTCCCACGTTTTGTCCAATGCTGAGGCGGACCGGAGCCGGCACTTCGACAAAGGCTTCGTGCCACGGCGATCGTTACCGGCTCTCCGGCGCGATTCCCTCGACCTCTCCCTGCGCCAGTTTCTGGACGTCGCGCTCCTGGTGCCCGAGCCAGTGGTCGTCCATCCTCACATCGCGCCGATCCAGCTGGTGACCGTAGAGGAGAAGATCACGCTTCTGAGAGAGCGACTGGAGACAGTTGGCCGGCTGCCGTTCCGAAAGATGTTCTCCTCGTGGAAGGCCCGCGATCACGTCGTCGCTTCGCTGCTGGCTTGTCTCGAGCTCGCCAGGCAACAGGTCCTGCGAATCGAGCAGGCGACCCAGTTTGGCACGATCTGGCTCTTCTCGCGGGAAGAGAAGGCGCGGGAGCGGCCCGCAGGCGACGACGCGGAGACGGCCACACGGGCCCCCGAGACGGGTGAGTCGAACGACGGCGAGGCGATCGCATGAGTCCGGAGCAGATCGTCGAGGCCACGCTATTCGCCAGCCAGACGCCGCTGACTCCGGAGGAGCTAGCGCGAGCGGACGAGTCACTCTCCGCGGAGCGAGTGCTGGAGGCCCTCCAGAAGCTACGCCAGCGATACGATGACGAAGAGCACGCTTTTCAGGTGTACCAGCTGGCGGACGGCTATCAAATCCTCACCCGACCCGAGTACGCTCCGTACCTCGAGCGATTCGACTCGATCCCACGGTCGCCCATTCTGTCGCAGGCCGCGCTCGAGACGCTCGCGATCATCGCCTATCGACAGCCGCTTGGCCGGATCGAGATCGAGGACATCCGGGGCGTCGGTTGCAGCACCGTCCTGCGCACGTTGCAGGATTGGGAACTGATCCAGGTCGTGGGCCGCGCAGAGGGTCTGGGTCGCCCGCACCTTTACGGAACAAGCCGTCGCTTCCTGGAGCACTTCGGGTTTCAAAGTCTCGCCGAGCTACCACGGCCCGACGATCTTCCGATCGCGTTGCGAGCGGCCGTGACGGCAGAACCCGAGCCGAGCGATGAACCGGGCGAAGGGGAGGTCGAGGCCGAGAGGCACGGGGTGTTGGAGGAGCCGGGTGTCGAAGGAGGACAAAGCGTCGTCTGACGTGCGCCTGCAGAAGTTCCTCTCCCGCGCCGGTGTGGCCTCCCGTCGTCGCAGCGAACGCCTGATTGAGGCGGGGCGGGTTCGCGTGGATGGCGAACTCGTGACCGAGCTCGGCGTCCGCGTGGACCCCGCGTCGAGCGTGGTAGAAGTGGACGGCCGCCGCGTCGAGCTGACCCCCATCCTGTGGATCGCCCTGCACAAACCGCCTGCATACCTGTGTAGCCGGGGCGACCCGCGGGGGCGGCCGACCGTCTATGATCTCCTGCCTCAGGAACAACGCGGACGTCTCTTCCACGTCGGCCGGCTGGATTTCATGAGCGAGGGTCTGCTGCTGCTCTGCAACGAAGGCGACGTGGCGAACCAGCTGTTGCACCCGAGTGGTGAGATGCAGCGTCGCTATGTCGTCACCGTGGCGGAGCCCGTGCCCGCCGACCTCGTTCGTCGCCTTGAGGACGGGGTCCCCCTCGAGGGGGGGGCCGCGCGCGTGGCGCGTGCGACCATGCTGACACCCGCGAAAGACGGCGAGCAGCGACTCCTCATTCTGCTCAGGGAAGGTCGCAACCGTCACATCCGACGCATGCTACAAACCATCGGTGTGCGCATATCGTCGCTTCAGCGGGTGGCCTTCGGTCCCGTCGAGTTGGGTGACCTGCGACCAGGTGAGCACCGCGTGCTGACCCCGTCCGAGGTTGAGCGGTTGCGAGCCTTCGCCAAGAGACGCAGCGTGGAGCGAGCGTCGGGTGACAGACCCGTAGGGTCGCCGGAGCACGCTCGGGAGAGCAGCTCACCGGATCGTGACGCGGCGCGCCTGCATGGTGAGGAGCCAGTGTGAACATAAAGGGACAAGCGGTCACCATCCTGGGTGGCGCCGGGCTGGTGGGCATGGCCATCGCCCGGCGGGTTCTGGCGTTGGAGCCGACGCAGCTCGTCGTCAGCTCGCTGCGGGAGGCGGAGGCCAGGCAAGCCGTCGCCGAGCTGAGACCACTGGCCGAGCCCGCGGGAATCGAACTCGTGCCGGAATGGGGCGACCTGTTCGTGCGGGAGAGCCACAAGACAAAGCCGCGCGCCCAACTCCTGGATGGCGCTCAGAGCAGGGCCGAGCTGCTCGATGATCTGTTCGGCGCCCACAGCCGGGAGATGTTCGACCGCTCGTCGCTCGTGCAGCTGCTGGAGCACTACCGACCGACGATCGTGATCGATTGCGTGAACACGGCAACGGCCATCGCCTATCAGGACGTGTTCGCCTCCGCGGCCCGACTTTTTCGCGAGGTGGTTGCCAATGGCACCGTGGGGCGTGGCGCGGTCGAAGCGCACCTCACGACCCTGCATTTGCCGCAGCTCATCCGGCACCTCCAGTTACTGCTCGAGGGACTGCGCCGCGCCGGAACGGTGTCCTACCTCAAGATCGGTACGTCGGGGACCGGCGGCATGGGGCTGAACGTGCCGTTCACGCACTCCGAACAGCGCCCCTCACGTCAGCTTCTTGCCAAGGCGAGCATGGCCGGTGCGCACACGGCGCTGCTCTTTCTGATGGGGCGGACGCCCAACGCGCCCTCGATCACCGAGGTGAAGCCTACGGCGGCGATCGCCTGGAAGAAGATCGGATTCGGGCCCGTGGTTCGGGGAGGCGAACCGATCCCCCGCTTTGATTCAACGCAACCGGTTCCGCTCGACGCCGCGTTCGGGCCCGAGCCGCCCGTGACCTGGAGTCAGGTAGGCGATGCGCTCGAGTCGGTGTACCTCGACGCGGGCGAGAACGGACTCTTCAGCCTGTCGGAGTTCGAGGCGATCTCGAGTCTGAGGCTCATGGAGGTCGTCACGCCAGAAGAGATCGCCGAGGTGGCGATCGACGAGATCCAGGGCCGTCCTACCGGGCATGATGTGGTGAGCGCGCTCGACTCGTGCTCAATGGGGCCCACGTACCGAGGCGGCATGCTTCGGGAAGTCGCGCTGGATCACATGGAGCGCCTCGAGCGGGAACATGGCGTTCGATCGGTGGCGTTCGAGATGCTGGGTCCGCCGCGTCTGAGCAAGCTGCTGTTCGAAGCGGCCATTCTGGAACGGCTGTACCAGGACCTGGAACCGGCAGCGGAGCTGGACCCGGAGGAAACGGCACGGCGCGCCACGGAGCTGATCGAGGAGGATTCCGTGCTTCGGTCCGACATTCTGTCAGCGGGGATCCCGATTCTGACCGCTGATGGCCGTGGAATCCTGAGAGGCCCGCGTGTGCAGGCACCGCCGCACCCGGAAGAGGAGCTGGACGCGGACCGATGGAGCCCACAGGGCTGGGTGGACCTCCGAGCCGAGTCGTGGGTGTTGTGGCGAGAGCGCTGTCGACGCGTCGTCGAAGCGCATCAGGAGAATCCGGGACCCGAAGAGGGTTCTGTGGCTGACTTCGACCTGCGTGCGGCCTCCGGTAGGATTCGGGCGGGCACCATGGCTGCCTACGTGTTCCGGGTGGAAGACCAAGGGGAGCGAATCAAGAGATGAGCCCGGGAGCCGGGGTCGGCGATCGACCTCCCACGGTGGAAGATCGTACGACGCCTTCGCACGGCGGCAGAGGTCGCGGCGGCCTCAGTCAGGAGGAGCTGGCTCGACAGGCAACGGCGGTTCAGGAGGCGGGTCGGTTCGTCGAGCAGATCCGCGAGGCCGTAGGGCTGCGCATCGTCGGGCAGCACAATCTGGTCGATCGGTTGCTCATCAGCTTGCTCACGGGTGGCCATGTGCTGCTCGAGGGGGTGCCAGGTCTCGCCAAGACACTCACGGTGCGGACACTGGCCGAAGCGATTCACACCACCTTCCGACGTATCCAGTTCACACCGGACCTTCTCCCTGCAGACGTGATCGGCACGCTGGTCTGGGACGAGAAGTCGGGCGAGTTCGTGCCTAAGCGCGGGCCCGTCTTCGCCAACGTCGTGTTGGCCGACGAGGTGAACCGGGCGCCGGCCAAGGTGCAGTCGGCGCTGCTCGAGGCGATGCAGGAGCGACAGGTCACGATCGGCGAGACGAGTCACTCGCTTCCCATTCCGTTTCTCGTGCTGGCCACCCAGAACCCGATCGAGCACGAGGGAACCTATCCGCTGCCCGAGGCACAGGTCGACCGTTTCATGTTCAAGGTCCGAGTGGACTATCCGAGCCGAGCCGAGGAGCGCGAGGTGATGCGTCGGATGGCCGACGATCGATTGCCGCCTGTGCAACCGGTGGTGGAGCCGGCAGACATCCTGACCGCCCGTGACTTGCTCAGCTCGATCTACCTGGACGAGCGGGTCGAGAATTACATCCTCGACCTCGTACTCGCCACGCGAAGCCCCGCCGGTGCCGGTCTGGGGGATCTAACGGGGTGGCTCGAGTACGGGGCATCTCCCCGAGCGACCATCTACCTGGCCCGAGGGGCGCGTGGCTATGCCTTCCTCGACGGCCGATCGTTTGTCGTACCGGAGGACGTCCAGGCGGTCGCCCGAGACGTGCTGCGGCACCGCCTCATCCTCACTTTCCAGGCCGAAGCGGAGCAGGTGGACGTCGAGGAAATCCTCGGCCGTCTCCTGGAGGCCGTGCCTCTGCCGTGAGGCTGTTCTGGCCCAGGGGGCGGGAGGCCACCCCATCGCCCGTCAGTGACGGTGCGACGGACGTAGTGCGCGAAGTTCGGCGCATCGACCTTCAGGCACGACGTCTGATGGACAGCCCCGCCCTTGGAAGCTACGAATCGGTATTCCGTGGTCACGGGATCGAATTCTCGGAAGTCCGCGCCTACGAGCCAGGCGACCCCTTTCAGGCGATCGATTGGAAGGTAACGGCGAGGATGCGCCGACCCTTCGTGAAGCGGTTTGTCGAAGAGCGCGAGCTCACCGTGCTCCTGGCCGTGGACGTGTCCGCCTCGACGCGTTTCGGTACGCGTGAGAAGCTTAAACGCCGTCTCGCGGCCGAGGTGGCTGGTGTGTTGGCTCTGGCGGCCATGCGCAGCCAGGACCGCGTGGGGCTCCTGCTGTTCACGGATCGCGTCGAGCGCTACATACGCCCCCTCCGCGGTCGCAACCGCAGTCTCCGGCTTCTCCACGAGTTGTTGGCGTTTGAACCCGCCGGACGGGGAACGGACATCCCACTGGCACTCACGACGGCCGTACGGCTTCTGAAGGTACGTTCCCTCGTCTTCGTGTTCTCGGATTTCGTGAGCCCGGTGCCGCTCGCTCGCTCGCTCCTCGCCCTCTCACGCCGGCACGATGTGGTAGCCGTCCACCTGGTCGACCCGGGTGATTACGCCCTCCCCGCTCGTGGGCTGCTCGAGCTCGAGGATCCGGAAACGCGCGAGCGGCGGATCGTCGATCTTGCAAACGCTGGTGTGAGGCGCTCTCTGGACGAGAGCGGGCGGCGGGAGGCCGATCGGCTCGCTTCGACTTTCCGTCGGTGTCACGTAGACCGCATGCAGCTGCGCACCGACCAACCGTACGTTACCGAGCTGGCCGCATTCTTCGCTGCCCGGGCACGGCAGCGCCGCCGCTGATGTTGCAGCTTGCCTCTTCGGCGCCACGCCGTCGGGTCGGCGCCGCAGTCGCGTCCGTCGTACTCGTTACCGGTGCGTCGGCGTGGGCCGCGAACGCACCCCGGCCGCTGCCGCAATCGACCTCGGGTCGAGCGGGACAGGCCGCGATCGCGACCGCGATCGAACCCGACACGGCGCGGGTCGGCGAGTCGTTCGTTTTGGGTATCATGGTGCGAACGCGCGACGCTCGATCCGTCGGATTCCCGGCGCTTCTGCCGCTGGCGGATCCGTTGGAGCAGAAGGGACCGATCGAACAGCGGGCGGTGACGGAGGACGGAGAGTGGCGGGCTTATTATCGGATCGTCGCCTGGCAGGCCGGTGAGCAACGGATCCCCCCGTTGGAGGTGGCGGTGCGACGGTCGGAGGGGGAACGACGACTCGAAGTAGCACCCGAGCCGTTCTACGTCGCGTCGGTCCTCCCGGCGGATACGACAGGTTTGCAGCTGCGCGAGGCGCGGCCGCTGCTACGGATCACGGGTCCGTCGTGGGCCTGGCTTCTTCTGCTGGCGCTCGGGGCAGCCGCCGTGCTCTACTGGGTGTGGCGACGCAGAGCAACACCCACCGCCGCTACGGCGCCGCTGACCCCGTTCGAACAGACGCTGGAGTCGTTGCGGCGACTGCGCCTCCGGTGGCAGGATGGTCGGCTCACGGCGCCCGAGTTGTACGACGGACTGGAGGGCGCGCTGCGTGGCTACGCGGAGGCGACCCGGGCGTGGCGTCCCGGCGCCTCACTCAAACGGCTGAAGAACGGGAATCGGGCTCTCGCCACGGCCCTGAGTCACTCGGTTCTCGTGCGCTTCGCGCGGGTCGCGCCATCTGAGGATACGCCGCTCGCATCAATCGACGCGGGCGAGTCCTGGGTCCGGGCGGACGCCGAGGAACGGGAGGACGCCGAGTGAGCGGGCTCGCCGGCACGAGCTGGCCGTACGTGGTCCTCCTGTCACTTCTTCCCGCCGGCTGGCTCCTCGCTCGCCGCCGCCGTGTGCGTCTTCCGCACCCGAGTCCGGGTCGTGTCGGCAAGGCAGGACGCCGACAGGGTCTCGTCTGGTGGATGTGGCCCGTGGCCTTCCGCTCCGTGACGCTTGCCCTGGTCGTGCTCGCGCTCGTCCAGCCTGTTCGTCTGTGGGAGCGCGTGGAGTCCGAGCAGCAGGGCGTGTCGATCATGCTGGCGGTCGACATCTCGAGCTCGATGCTGGCGGAGGATTTCCGGCCCGACAACAGGATCGAGGTGGCCAAGCGAGAGGTCATCCGTTTCGTGGAGGGAAGGGAGTCGGATTGGATCGGGCTCGTCGCGTTCGCCGGTGAGGCGCTCACAATGGTACCCGGCACGCTCGACCACACGGTCGTCGAGACCGCCGTGGAGAGCCTCGAGGCCGGACAGCTGAGAGATGGCACCGCGATCGGTGTAGCGCTCGCCACGGCCGCGAACCGTCTCCGTGATCTCGACTCCGAATCGAGGGTTGTCGTGCTCCTCACCGATGGCGACAACAACAGCGGAAGCATTTCGCCCGCTGAGGCAGCCGAAGCGGCCGCGACCCTCGGCATCCGCGTCTACACGATCGGTGTAGGTCGGGACGGTGTCGCGCCGGTCCCGGTCGCCCGCACCGCGTTCGGCTACCAGTACGCCAACGTTCGTGTGCGCGTGAACGATGAACTACTGGACCAGATCGCGTCACGAACCGGTGGGCTGTACTTCCGGGCTACGGAGGCGGAGGGGCTGACGCGTATCTACGATCGGATCAATGAGCTGGAAGCGACCCCGTTGCGCGAGGTTCGCACGGTTGAACGCGTCGGCTTGCGTCGCGAAGTGCTGGTGCTCGCCCTGGCCGCGCTGGTGCTCGAGTTGGTAGGCAGCGCGACCCGCGCCCGGAGGGTCCTGGCGTGAGCAACGTCGTGCTCAACACCGGGGGAATCGCGCTGGCTCTGGCGCTCGTGGCGGTACTGCTCCGCCTGTGGGGCGTCCGAACTTCGGCCCGTGAGCGCGAGCGCTTGGCGGATCTCGCCGTCTTGCGACAGTACGTCAGGTTGCCCGATCCGCGGCTTCCCTGGCTACGCGTCGGCCTCCTCGCCCTTGGCACCCTCGCCCTCGCACTGGCGGCCCGCGGCTCCGCTCCTCTCGATGTCGAACGCCCCGATGATGATGAGGTCGAGACCATTCTGGTGCTCGACGCCTCCAACTCGATGCTGGTGGAGGACCTGGACGGCAGTCGCCTCGGCGAGGAGCGCCGGCTGGCCAGGTTGCTGGCCGCGCGGCTTCCCGGTCGTCTCGCCGTCGTCTACTTCGCGGGCCGGGGGTACGTCCTGTCGCCGCTCACGACCGACGTGAACGCCGTCACCATGTTCGTCGAGGCGGTACGACCCGCCAATGTCGGGCTCGGTGGCTCGGCGCTGGCCGCCGGGCTCACTCAGGCGCTCGACCTCCTGGCCGGCGGAGACAGCGAGGCGCGCAAGGCCATAGTGCTCTTTTCGGACGGGGAGGAGACCGTAGGGCAGCCCGTGGAAGACGCTCTCCGGCGAGCCGCGCGCGCGGGTGTTCCGGTGCACGCGCTCGGGGTCGGAACGAGAGACGGCGGCCCTGTGCCGCTGACCCGTGACGCGTCGGTCGATCCGGCCACCGCGTTCGAGCGCCGGGGACGAGACTCCTATCTGCGGGGGCCGGACGGCGAGATCGTGATCAGCCGGCTGGATGAGGCGACGCTCCGAACGATCGCCGACGCGACGGGCGGGCTGTACGCGCGGGGGAGCTCGAACGCCGTGGGCCGTCTGACGCAGGAGATCGGGAACTCGGCACCCGCTGGTGACCGCGGTCTGGGCGCCACGAGTCTGCTGCTGCTGTTCGGGTTTGTGGCCCTGTGGGCCGACGCGTTCCTCTTTTCGAGAGGCTGAGGCGAATGCGGCGGATCCTGTGGTGTGGTGTCTTTCTCCTCCTGCTTTCCGTCGGATTGAATCGCGTGGCTGAGCGATCGGCACGCTCGCCGGCGCGTGTCGCGGGACCGGTAATGGCGCAAACACCACCGGGAGACCAGTCGAGGGCGGGGGACTCCGAGCGCGTCGCTCGCTATCGAGCGACGGTCGAACGGCGCGATCGGCCGGTGGATTCCTACAACCTGGGCACGGCGCTCCTCCTGGACGATCGCCCGGCCGAGGCGCGCGAACCGCTCCAGCGGGCGGATGGGAGCGCGCGCGAGCGAGTCCGTGTCTACGGCCAGTACAACCTGGGGGTGGCCAGCGGTCTGGTCGGTCGAGCCGAAGGCGCCCCCGATGCGCAGCGATCGGCACTTTTGGCGGCTCGCCAGGCGTTCCGGCAGGTGCTGCGCGACGTTCCAGCGGACGAAGACGCCCGCTGGAACCTGGAGCTTATCGAGAAGTGGCTCGAGGAAGCGGAGGAGTCTTCCGGGGGCCAGGAAGGTGGGGAACAGCCGCCTTCTCAGGCGGGGGGGCAGGGTGCCGAGCAGGGCGACAGCGGTGGCTCGCAGCAACGTCCGTTGACTCACGAGGAAGCCGCCGCCCTGCTGCGGGCGGCCGGCGATGCCGAGCAGTCGATCCGGGATCGCTTCCTGGGCCGCAACCGGTTCCGAGAGCCTACGGTCGAGAGAAACTGGTAAGACGGTTACTCGTCCGTCACCAGTGGAACGAAACGGGCACCCTCCAGTGCCTCCGATTCGATCCCGCCTTCCTCGGCCTTCGTGTAGCGATAGATCGTCTGCATGAACGTGCCACCGACCGGAGCCACCAGGATCCCACCGACCGGCAGTTGATCCCACAGGTCGGCGGGCACTCGGTGCGCTGCCGCGGCGACGAGGATGCGGTCGAACGGGGCCGCGTGGGCGAAGCCACGACTGCCATCCCCGAGCGCGACCTGTACCCGATCCAGGTATCCGGTCTCCCGCAGGTTGAAGCGAGCCATATCGTAGAGCTCGGGGATCCGCTCCACGGTGAAGACCTCCAGGCCGCAGGCCGCGAGCACCGCCGCCTGGTAGCCGCTGCCAGCGCCCACCTCGAGCGCGCGAAGGCCGGGCTCGGGTCGCAGGGCGGTCGTCATCAGCGCGACAATGAAGGGCTGCGAGATCGTCTGTCCGAATCCGATGGGCAGGGCGTGATCGCCGTACGCAGCAGATTGGCGGGCGACCGGGACGAACAGGTGGCGCGGGACCTCGCGCATGGCGGCGAGCACTCGTTCGTCGTGGATTCCACGGCGACGGATCTGATGCTCCACCATTTCACGGCGGAGCGACTCGTAATCGAGGTCGCGGTGTCGTCGGCCCCAGCTGCCGAACATGGACATCCTGCCTGTGGTCGAGCACCCGAGCGCACCGGAGCCGATCACGGTCGGCTCCTTACTGTAAACATACCCGGAACGGCATGCATTGGCACTCACGCAGCCACCCGCCTAGCTTCTCGCCGATGAACACGCCGTCGGCGGAGGCAGCGCGCCTCACACAGTATTCGCACGGTGCGGGCTGAGCCTGCAAGCTGGGTCCGGAGGACCTGGAACGCATACTGAGGCTCATTCCCGCAGCGAGTAGCGAGAACCTGATCGTGGGCCTGGAGACGCCGGACGACGCCGCCGTCTACCGGCTCGACGCGGAGCGTGCGCTCGTCGCCAGCCTGGACTTCTTTACCCCGCTGGTCGACGACGCCGAGGACTTCGGCGCCATCGCCGCGGCGAACGCGCTCAGCGATCTGTACGCGATGCGGGCCGAACCGCTGTTCGCCCTGAACATCCTCGCCGTCCCGGCCCACACGCTGTCGGATGAAGTCGTGGCCGGGATCATCCGAGGAGCGATCAGCGTCTGCGAGGAAGCAGGCATCCCCGTGGTGGGCGGACACTCGATCGACGACCCCGAGCCGAAGTTTGGCCTGGTGGCGATCGGTCTCGCTCACCCGGACCGACTCTACCTTAAGACGGGCGCTCTGGCCGGCGACGCCATCGTGCTGGGTAAGGCTCTGGGAACCGGCGTCATCACGACGGGGATCAAACAGGGGAAGGCGGCCCCAGACTTCGTGACGGAAGCTGTTCGCTCGATGCGCCGGCTCAACCGAGCGGCTCTCGAGGTGCTGGAGCCGTTCGACGTGCACGCGGCGACGGATGTGACGGGGTACGGTCTGCTCGGGCACCTGCTGGAGATGTGCCGCGCATCCAAGGTGGGAGCTTCGGTGCGGGCGAGTGCACCGCTGCTGCTTCCGGGTGCCCGGGAGCTGGCCGCAGCCGGCTGCGTGCCCGGCGGGACGAATCGGAACCGGCGTGCGGTGGAGCAGGACGCCGAGTGGGACGACAAGATCGACGAGGTGCAGCGCATACTGCTTTGCGATGCTCAAACCTCGGGCGGTTTGCTGGCGGCGGTTCCGGCCGATCAGGGTGAGGCTCTGGCGACCGCCTGGAGTGAAGCCGGCTATGCAGCCGCGGTAGTCGGCGAGTTGACGAAGGATGAGGCCAGCCCTCGTATCCGGATCGAGCCATGAGTGAACATTCGCGTGAACTGCATCGCGGTCGTGAGGCCGACCCGGCGGACGCTCCCCATGGCGTGCCCGCCGACCGCTTCCCCAACCTCATCGTCGTCGACCACCCACTGCTCAAGCACAAAACCTCCCTGATGCGCGATGTCGAGACGCCGAAGAAGATCTTCCAGGAGCTGGTCGACGAGATCGCCATGCTCATGGCGTACGAGGTGACCGCAAACCTGCCGTTGGAAGAGTACGAGGTCGAAACTCCACTGGAGCGAACCACGGGTCAGCACGTACGGGGTGACCGGGTGACGCTTGTACCGATTCTGCGCGCCGGCCTCGGGATGGTGGAGGGCGTGATGCGGCTGCTCCCGACGATGCGGGTGGGACACATTGGTCTATATCGGGAGCACGAGACGCTGGAGCCTATAGACTACTACTTCAAGATCCCGCCCCACCCCGAGGAGCAGACGTTCATCGTGACCGACCCGATGCTGGCCACGGGCGGCTCCTCCAGTGCGGCGATCGGGTTCCTGAAGAGGTCGGGCGCAAAGGAGATCCGGCTCATGTGCATCGTGGCGGCGCCCGAGGGAGTACAGCGGATGCTGGACGGCCATCCCGATGTGCCGGTGTTCGCGGCCGTCCTCGATCGTGAGTTGACGGACCACGGGTACATCTTACCCGGGCTGGGCGACGCGGGGGATCGGCTGTACGGGACGGGCTAGGCGGACAGCCGGTACTGGCCTCCCGCTGCCGGGCCAACACCGGCCAGAGGGTGTCAGCCGAGTGACCGCAACAAAGACAGGGCCGCGACTGAAGCCGCGGCCCTGTCTTTGTTGCTGAGTGATTGCTGCTGGAGGTGTGCGCTAGTTCATGACACGGAGGTGCCGCACGGTCTCCATGTTAAGGTAGCGGTCGACTGGCAGCTTGTTCACCCGCTGGTAGTCGTTCACCGCGCGCATCGTCTGGGCGCCGATCACGCCGTCGACGCGACCCGGGTTATGACCCGCGGTCTGCAGCGCACGCTGAATCTCGGAGATCCGAGACCGCGTCATGTTCGTCTCGCACAGAATCGAGCGCCACTCCATCTGGCCTTCCGATACCTGCTCCCGTCGAGTCACAGTCTCGTACTCAGCTGGCACCGCTTTTCGGACCTCGCGCGGAGGGTCGGCGAGCTTCGTTACGGTAATCGTCTCGTACTTGGCCGGAACCTCGACCTCACGAGTCGCCGGAGGCGTCTTCAAGGTCCGCTTCCGCACCGTCCGGTACTGGGCTGGCTCGACGACCTCTTTCGTGCTGGGCGGCGTCTTCACGACACGCTTCGTCACGACCTTGTACTCAGCCGGAACCTCGACCAGACACATGATCTCGCCGGTCGCCTCATCAATCTTCTGAATCGGGCCCGAGCCCTTCTTCCAGACCGTAGTGGCGGGCTTGATCATGATCGAATCCCTGACCGTCTCATACTGAGCCGGCACTTGGACGAGCTTTTTCGTCTCGGGCCTCACGAGGACCTGCTCCTCGGCCCACTCGTACTCGGCCGGCACCACCTCGAGTCGGGTGGAAGCTTCCTGAACGAGCACGCGCTCGGTGGCGGTCTCGTAGCTGGCGGGCACGATGTCGACCGTCTCGGTCTCCGGCCTGATCAGCACTCGCTCGGTCGTCGTGCGATACTCGGGTTCCACCCACACCCGGGCGTAGCACTCGCCGGCCTTCGCGTTGGGCGGCAGCTGCGGCTCTGCCATGGCGACGGGCTCCTGTGCGGACAGGCTTCCCGCAACCAGGGCCGTCATAACCAGACTGAAAGAAAGGCTCTTCTTCAACCTTGCTCCTCCTGCTAGAGAGATACTGGTGCCAACGTTCGAGGCTTTAGACAGGGAGTGTGCAAAAAGGTCACATCGCTTTTCTGCAAGATTCCACACGCTGGTTCGCGCCGGCCGGCGCGCGGCAAATGCGGGGGTCACGGAAATGCTGCTACATAGAACGGGCGCGGAGTCGACACTGTCCGGCGTTCGGGGTATGATCCTGCCGGAGGAGGTCGCGCCAACCGGGCCCGTAGCTCAGCTGGTTAGAGCAGGGGACTCATAATCCCAAGGTCGCAGGTTCGAGTCCTGCCGGGCCCATT
>JBDHBD010000003.1:0-126507 GCA_039587755.1 Gemmatimonadota bacterium
GTCGTAGTCCCATTCGCCCAGTTGACCCCGGCACCACCCGGATTGCCAGCGACCGGTGCGAGTTGCCGAGCATCCGCAAACGTGTAGTTCGCCGGAGCCGGAATGCCCGGCGGGAGGTTGTCAGTCCGCACTGTTGGCGAGTTCGACGCCCAGGTCGCGCTCACCACGCACGTCCCGTCCTCAATCGCGTTCAACGCCTTCGGAAACGACGCCGAGTAGGTGACCGCGTTCCCGACCTGCGTCAACGTCGCCGTGGTGGTGTTCGGCGTCGTGGCGTCGAAGGCACAGGTGCCCGTCGTGTTGTAGGTGACGGTCGGCGCCGTCGTGCTGTAGACGACGGGCGAGTGGCTCATATCCACGTCGCCGTTCCCCCACCACGTAAGACCGCCGGCGGACGACGCGCTGTTGCCCGTGACGATGATCGGGCCCGGCACGTTCGCGTTATTGAACGTGAGGCTCACCGCTGCCGCCGTCGCCGGTCCGGCATCGGTCACCATCGACGCGGTCAGGCTGTGACTGGTGTTCAGCCACCGCGCCGCGCCGCTCACTACCTCAGCCGTGTTATAGCTGAGAATGATCTGCGTCGGCGCCACCGCAAATGACACCCCGCCCTTTCCGCTGGTCGAGCCGACCGAGGCGGTGAACGTCTGGTCGTTCACTTCCTCGCCGTCGATCTCGATCGCCACACTCTGCAGCGTGTTGCCATCGCCCGGCTCGACGTTCAGCGTCACGTCGATCTGACCATTGACTGCGGCCGGATTGACTGGCCCGCCCGTATTGTCGAAGATCGACGCGATCTGGATCGACGGCTGCGCTCCCGGTGGCGGCGGTGGCGGCTCGACCGGTGGCGGCTCGACGACCGTGATACTGTCGCCGCACGCGTTGAAGCCGATAGCGCCCAGGGCCGCAACGCTGGCTACCAGCAGCAGTTTCGTAACCTTTTTCATTCACTCCTCCTCAGGGATTGAGTCCTGACTGACTCGTTGCGGTCCGTTCGGCCGCCCTTCGACCAAATAGAGAGGTGCACCCCACCCCAGCCCATGAAACGGGCAAAAGTTACCCGGAACCCCAATACTGGTCAAGGGCTTCCGGGCTCGTTAACGAACCCAGTTAGCACGTCGGATCGCATTCGGCAAGACCGATCGATCGGCCACCCCTCTTCGAGAAGGCCGAAGACACCTCCCGAACCGTCGTGAATCGAATCAGCTTTCAAGTGCGCGGTGGGTCTGCGCACGGAAATCCCACAGCGTACATACAGTAGCTCAGTGATCGAGTATTGCAAGGCTTACACTGGACGTCAAGGGTCAAGAGAGCCCTCGACCTACAGGGCCATCGAGCCATTCGACTCGGGCGATGTCTGCCACTTCCTTCACTTGCGTCCGCAACCCGTCCTCACAGCACCTCGCGCAGGTGTCGTCCCGTGTGGCTATCGCGCACTCGTGACACCTCTTCGGGTGTTCCTCGAGCAACTACCGTGCCGCCTTCTTCTCCCCCCTCCGGACCGAGATCAACGATCCAGTCGGCGTTCTTGATCACATCCAGCTGGTGTTCGATCACGACGACCGTATTTCCTTTATCGACAAGGCGATGCAGCACCTTCAGCAGCAGCCGAATGTCCTCGAAATGGAGACCGGTGGTCGGTTCGTCCAGGATGTAGAGGGTGCGGCCCGTGCTCTTTTTTGCCAGCTCGGTAGCCAGCTTGACGCGTTGTGCCTCGCCGCCCGACAGAGTGGTCGCAGATTGCCCCAGGGCGATGTAGCCGAGCCCGACCTCGGACAGTGTGCGCAGCCGGCGTTTGACCGTCGGCACGGCGTCGAAGAACTCGAGCGCCTCATCCACCGTCATCTCCAGCACATCGGCGATGCTCTTCCCTTTGTATAGCACCTCCAGCGTTTCGCGATTGTAGCGCCGGCCCCGACACACCTCGCACGGGATGTACACATCCGGCAAAAAATGCATTTCGATCTTGACGAGTCCATCGCCGCGGCAAGCCTCACAGCGGCCACCCTTCACGTTGAAGCTGAAGCGACCCTGGTTGTAGCCGCGGATGCGGGACTCGGGCAGCTGGGCGTATAGCTGTCGTATGGGGGTGAACAGGCCAGTGTAGGTGGCCGGGTTTGAGCGTGGGGTGCGACCGATCGGGCTCTGGTCCACGTCGATCACCTTGTCGATGAGCTCACTCCCGTCCAGGCCGTCGTGGACGCCGGGAGAGAGCTTCGATCGATAAAGTTTGCGGGCCAGGCTGCGGTAGAGGATCTCTTCAACGAGGGTGGATTTGCCGGAACCTGATACACCCGTCACACAGATGAACAGTCCGAGCGGGAAGCCGATGTCGACGCTCTGCAGGTTGTGCTCGCGGGCAGCACGTACAAGCAGCTCGCCGCGCTCGCTCGAAGGTGGGCGCCGATCTGGGACGGGAATCGTGCGGTCTCCTCTCAGGTAGGCGGCCGTAAGCGACTCGTCGCTGGCCAGGAGGTCAGCGAGGGTCCCCGACACCATCACCTCGCCCCCGTGTCGCCCGGCCCGGGGTCCCATGTCCACCACGTAGTCAGCCGAGCGGATCGTCTGCTCGTCGTGCTCGACGACCAACACCGTGTTCCCGAGGTCGCGAAGCTGGTGGAGCGTCTCGAGCAATCGCTGATTGTCGCGCGGGTGGAGCCCGATGCTGGGCTCATCGAGCACGTAGAGCACGCCGACCAGACGGCTTCCTATCTGGGTTGCCAGCCGGATGCGCTGGGCCTCGCCTCCCGACAGGGTCTCGGCCGAGCGGCTGAGCGTCAGATAGCCCAGCCCGACGTGCGTCATGAAACGCAGCCGGTCCGTCACTTCTTTGAGCACGGGCAGCATGATCTCCGACTGTGGGCCCGGCTTCTTCTCCGATTTCTCCTTCCAGGCGAGCAACAGCTCGTGCGACCGGTCGACAGAAAGCTCTACCACATCGGGTAGCCGCCAGTCCTCGACGGTTACGGCGCGGCTCTCGGGTCGGAGGCGGGCGCTGTCGCAGTCCGCGCATGGGACGGCCGTCATATAATCATCCAGGCTGGCGCGGATCGTATCGCTGCCCGTCTCGCGATAGCGCCGGGCGACCTGCGCGACGGCTCCCTCCCAACCGGTCTCTGGATCCCCCGTGAGCAGAGCCGTGCGCTGGGTCTCGGCGAGCTCGCCCCATGGAGCGTTCAGATCGAATTCGTGTCGCTCGGCCACGGCAGGAAGAACGCGACGCCGCAGGCGGCCGAGGGGCGCTCCGATCGGCAGGATGACGCCCTCCAGCACCGAGATCCGCGGATCGCCGAGCATCAGGTCCGGGTTGGGCTCCCGACGGACCCCCAGACCGTCGCATGCCGGACAGGCGCCGTAGGGCGAGTTGAAGCTGAACTGTCGTGGCTCGAGCTCGGGGATGTTGACGCCGCAGGCGGCGCACGCGTAGTGCTCGCTGAACAGGTGGACCTCGGCGGTCGCGCTGTCGCCGCCCTTCTTGCGCTTGCTTCTGCCGTCGGTGCCGCTGCGGTGAAGGTCGATTTCCACCGTTCCACCGGTGAGCCGCAGCGCCGTCTCAATCGAGTCGGCCAGACGTTCGCGGTCGGCCCGGCGCACGACGAGGCGGTCGACCAGCACCTCGATGTCGTGGTTCCTTCGACGGCTCAGCTTGGGCGGGTCGGCGAGCTCGACGATCTCTCCGTCGACCCGGGCCCGCACGAAGCCCTCTCGAAGCGCCTCGTCGAACAGCTCCCGGAACTCTCCCTTCCGGCCCCGCACCAGCGGAGCGAGGACCTCGATCCGCGAGCCCTCGCGCCAGCCCAGCGCCTGCTCGGTGATCTGCGAGCTCGTTTGGCGTCGCACCGGCCGGCCACACTCGGGACAGTGCGGCGTCCCGGCCCGTGCCCACAGGAGACGGAGGTAGTCGTAGATCTCCGTCACGGTGCCGACGGTCGACCGCGGGTTGCCACCCGCTGTGCGCTGCTCGATCGCGATGGCTGGAGACAGTCCCTCGATCTGATCGACGTCGGGCTTCTCCATCACGCCAAGGAATTGACGCGCATAGGCGGAAAGCGATTCGACGTATCGTCGCTGCCCCTCGGCATAGATCGTGTCGAAGGCGAGCGACGACTTGCCCGAGCCCGAGAGCCCCGTGACGACGGTCAGACTCTCACGCGGGATCGCGACATCGATGTTCTTGAGGTTGTGCTCTCGCGCACCGCGCACGACGAGCGCATCGGATTCGGTGGAGATCGTTCGAGCCATAGCCTTGCATGCTAGGCGCGGCGGGCATTGCAGGGCAACTGGCCGACCGCGGGCAGCGCTGGACGCCGGCTGCGGACGGTTCCTCAGGCGCCGGCTCGACGCTCCTCGTCGCCGGCACCGTCAACTCCATGGGCCGCAAACGCACGCTGCGCGCGGTCGCCGTCGTTACGCCGCAGCCACGTGAGCCCGGCTCCCAGGCCGAAGGCGACGAGGGTGCCGATGAAGACGAACCACGGCCACGCGATATGCTGGCGCGCCACCGACCACAGGGTCACGACCGCCGCGATGCCGACCACGATCCCGGGCACGGCCTCACGCGCCGTCGCCCGCGGGACCAGCACGGCCAGGCCGAACGCTCCCAGCAGACCGCCGTAGACGAGGGAGGCGATTCCCAGCGAGACCTCGACAGCCGTGCTTCCGCGGCTGAGCGGAATGAAGAGGATCGCCCCACCCACGAGCAGTGCCGCCCACACGAGGCTGAAGACCCGACCGACCCTGAGCATCGCACGGTCGTCGGACGCGGTGCCGCGCAGCGGGCCCCAGTAGTCGTAGGCCGATGCGGAGGCCAAGGAGTTCACGGAAGAAGAGAGGCTCGACATCGCGGCCGCGAACACGGCGGCGATCAGCAACCCGCGCAGGCCGCTCGGCAATTCAGCCACGATGAAGGTGGCGAAGATCTCATCCGGGCGTTCGAAAGCCCGACCCTGATAAAAGACCCACAGTCCGACACCGACGGCGAGGAAGAGCGCAAACTGGACCACGACCGCGAAGCCGCTGCCGATCAGTGCGCGACGGCTCGCCGCCAGATTCCGACAGGTCAGCAGGCGCTGCACGATGAGCTGATCCGTGCCGTGCGACCCCATGGTGAGAAACGCTCCGCCCAACAGCCCGGCCCAGAAGGTGTAGGGGACCGCGGGATCGAACGAGAAATCCAGCGCCCGTAGCTTCCCGGCCGCCGCTGCCTGGTCGAGGATTGCACCCGCGCCGCCCGGCACCAGCTGCGCGAGCAGTACGAGGGCGGCCAGGCCACCGAACAGATAGAGCCCCATCTGGAGCGCGTCCACCCACACGACGGCCCGGATTCCGCCCACGTATGTGTACGTCAGCGTGGCGATCGCGATGACGGCAATCGACACCGGGTAGGGCCAACCCGTGATGAGCGCGAGCGGGATCGCCGTGGCGAACAGGCGTACGGAGTCCGCCAGCAGACGCGTCACCATGAAGATCCCCGAGGTGAGCCGGCGGGTGCCGCCCCCGAAGCGCTGCTCCAGCAGCTGGTAGGCTGTGGTCAGATCGCCGCGGTAGTAGGCGGGCAGAAGGATGGATGCGACCACCACGCGACCCACCACGTACCCGAGGGCAATCTGCACAAAGCCGAACGTACCGAGGTATGCCACGCCGGGAATGCTCAGGAAGGTGAGCGTGCTCGTCTCCGTCGCTACGACGGACAGAAGGACGGCCACCCACGGGAGCTCGCGGTTGCCGAGAAAGTAGTCGCGTCCGCCACGTTGATGACGTCCGAGCCAGGCGCCGAACGTCACGACGCCGACCAAGTACAGTAAAAGAACGGCGAGATCGAGCCCGCCCAGGCGGCTCACCGTTTCGCTTCCGCCTCCCGGCCCCGGCACACGCCGGCGGTCGACCCGCCAGTACTCGCCTGAGCATCACGCACACCGGCGGCTATCTCGGTGTGCACGGCCCGACGCAGCGGGATGTGACGACGCTCGGCTCGGGTGGGATTCACCCGGTTGGTGAGCAGGACGACGAACAGGTCCAGCTCAGGATCGATCCACAGACTCGTGCCGGTGAAACCGGTGTGGCCGAAGGCGCGCTCGGTCAGACAGCGCCCCGCAGAGGAACCGTTCGAGGGCGTCTCCCAACCCAGCGCCCGGGTCGAGGCACCGTCGTGGCGCCGGGTGAACTCGGCTACAGCGTCGGGCGCGAACGGACCGCTCGGCTTGCCCTGCGCGGCCGCAAGCCACGCCTCGGCGAAGCGAGCCAGATCCCGGGCGGTGGAAAAGAGACCCGCGTGTCCGGCGACACCGCCCATCGCGTACGCGTTCTCGTCGTGCACCACACCGTGCAAGTGCGTGCCGCGAAAGGCCGTGTCCACCTCGGTCGGAGCCACGCGATCGAGCAGCGCCGGGTCGGGACGGTAGCCGGTGTCGGTCATTTGGAGCGGCTCGAACACGCCGGTGGCGAGAAAGCGGTCGAGAGCGCGGCCCGAGGCGGCCTCCACCACCAGACCCAGCGTGATGAACCCGAAGTCGCTGTACGTCGTCCGGGCACCGGGCTCGTAGGCGGGCTCCAGGGCCGAAAGCGCCGCGCGGTACGCCTCCGAGCCTCGCAGCTCCTGCCACCATTGAAGAAACGGCGGCAGCCCTCCGCGATGGAGGAGCAGCTGTCGAAGCGTGACTGAACTCTTCCAACCGGTCCCCCACTCCGGCAGGTAGGCGGCCACGGGAGCGTCTAGGTCGACCCTGCCTTCCTGGACCAGCAGGAGTACCGCGGATGTGGTCCCCACCACCTTGGTCAGAGAGGCCAGATCGTACAGCGTATTCTCGGTCACCGGGGAGGCTTCTTCGTCCCAGTCGAGCGCCCCGTACCCACGCAATCGCAACAGACGCCCTCGCCGCCCCACGGCCAGCGCGGCGCCCGGCGTGATCGAGTCGGATACGGCACTTTCGAGCAGCGCATCCACACGACGCAGAACGGCCGGGTCCATGCCGATGTCGCCCGACGGCGCCTCGGCATCGGAACTTCGAGCCTTGCCGGGTCCCGGGCGGGTCAGGCCCTCGCCCACCCGGTGAAACGGCGGCAGGGAGATCGGCAGCCGGCCGTCGATCGCCACCCGCCCGAGCAGCGCGTCAGCCGCGGCCCGCTGTGACACCGGGCGCCCGCCCCAGGCGAGGAGGTAGCTGCGGACGTCGGGCAGCTCGGTCAGCAGGTAGGGGCTCCCGAACGAGAGAAGAACGAGCGGCGTGTCCGACTCGTGCACCGCATCGACGAAGCGGGCCAGGGTGGGTGGGGCGTCCACGGAGCCCTCGCCGGCCTTCGGCGGGAGGTAGACGGAGACGAGCACGACATCGGCGGTCGCGGCCTCGCGGGCGAGCGAGTCGACCGTAGCCGCTCGCGTCTCGGACGTGATCCGCGCGGACTTCGCTGTCAGACCGGCCTCTCCCAGACGACCGTCGAACGCGAGGCCCGCCGCCAGATCGGCCGGCCGGGAGAGCGTGAGACTGAACACCTGGCCCGCGCGCTTCTTATCGAGTGGCACGAACTCTTCGCGGTCGCGCGCAAGCGTGAGCGATCGGACCGCTGTGCGCTCGGCGAAGGCCACGTGCTCCCGCACGCCGACGACATCTGCCACGCGTTCCAACTCGACCATTCGGTTCGTGTGCAGGCCGGCTGCCGCCTTCGCCTCCAGCAGGCGACGGACGGAGGCATCGATCCGCGCTTCGCTCAGCCGCCCAGAGCGAACCGCAGCCACGATCGCCGCGATGGCTCGCTCTGGATCCTCCGGCATCAACACGACGTCCGCCCCCGCCTCCACGGCTCGCACAGCCGCCTCTGCTCCACCGTATCGGGAGACAATCGCACCCATCTGGAGCGCGTCGGTGAACACGAGCCCCTCGAAGCCCAGCTCTTCGCGCAGGAGACCCGTGGTGAGGGCCGCGGACAGCGTCGCAGGTGGCGCGTCCGGCTCGACCACCGCCGGGACGGAAAGGTGGGCGGTCATCACGGCGTCGACCCCGGCCTCGATCGCGCGACGGAACGGGATAAGCTCGAGCGTGTCGAGCCGGGTGCGGTCCGCGTCCACCACCGGCAGTTCGAGGTGGGAGTCCGTCCGCGTATCGCCATGGCCGGGAAAGTGCTTGGCCGTCGACATGAGCCCTCCGTCGCGCATGCCGCGGATGTAAGCGACACCCAGACGCGCTACCATCTGGGGGTCCTCCCCGTAGGAGCGCGTGTTGATGATCGGGTTCGCCGGATTGCTGTTCACGTCCAGCACGGGGGCGAAGTTGAGGTGCACTCCCAAAGCACGCGCCTCCCTGGCGGTGACTCGCCCAAGCTCGTACGCGTAGCTCTCGTCCCCGATCGCCCCGAAGCCCATGGCCGGCGGGAACTCCGTGCCACCGCCCATCGGGATCATCCAGGGGATCGCCCACACGGCTCCGAGTCGGGTGCCCGGACCGGCCTCGAAGTCAGCGGTCACGAGCAGCGGCACCCGAGCCCGGGCCTGGAGTGCGTTGAGCTTCGCCGCGTAGGAGTACGGGAGCCCGATCGACACGGTCACGCCGCCGAGCCCGTGCTCCTCCACCAGGCCAACGATTCGTCGGAACTCCGGGTCGGTGGAGGACGCGTAGCCTCCGTCCATCCAGATGTTGAGGAGCTGGCCCGCCTTCTCATGCAGCGACAGCGAAGCGAGGGTCGTGTCGACCCAGCGGCGACCTTCGGGATCCAGGCGTGCGCCCGGGCCGGGAAGGGTATCGGGACGAAGCAGGGTGTCAGGACCCGGTACGACGTCCGGCGTGGACTGGCCCGGATCGAGTGGCCGCGCCTGCGTACGCGCGCCCTGGCAGGTGAGGGCCGGCAGACTGAGCATCCCGATCGCGATCAGCACCAGCGAGACGGGCCGCTGCTGCGGCCGGCGGCTCACGACCGCTGTCAGCTTTCGGCCCCGTCCGGCGCTCCCTACACTGCCCCGTGTCCCTCGCACTCAGCGCTCCTTCGGATGGAGGACCGTCGCGTTGCGCCCCGTGCCTTTCAGCGATCGCCAAGCTAGTCCGCCCGTGGGGCCGCGACAACGAAGCCTCCGGGTCGCGTTCTTACTCTCCCCGCTCTACACAACGCCGTTTCTCGCGTGCGGGTCCCCTCCACCCGACGACGAGGTGGAGGACGCGTCGGTTCGGCCGGGCATCGAGGTGCTGCTCGCGGACTCCGCGCACATCATCCGCGGCCGGGCCCTCGGCCTTGTCACGAACCACACGGGCGTGACCCGGGACGGTGCGACCACCGCCGACCTTCTGGCCGCCTGGCCGGAGGCGGAGCTGGTGGCGTTGTTCTCGCCGGAGCACGGCATTCGTGGCAGCGAGGAAGCGGGCGTTGTCGTTGCGTCGAGCGTCGACGCACGGACAGGTCTTCCGGTTCACTCGCTGTACGGACAGACCCGCAAACCCACGCCGGACATGCTGAAGGGAGTGGAGATGCTGGTGTTCGACATCCAGGACGTCGGAGCCCGGTACTTCACGTATGTCTCGACGATGGCTCTCGCGATGGAGGCGGCGGCCGACGCGGGCATCCCATTCGTCGTCCTCGACCGCCCCAACCCGCTTGGTGGTGAGCTCGTGCAGGGCGCGGTGCTGGACACGGCCTACGCCTCGTTCGTCGGCCTGTACCCGGTGCCCGCACGACATGGGATGACGGTGGGCGAGCTAGCGCGCCTGTTCAACGAGCGCTTCAGGATCGGAGCTCGGCTTCACGTGGTCCCGGGCGCGGGGTGGCGACGCGACTCCTGGTTCGACGAGACGGGTCTGCCGTGGGTCGCGCCGTCGCCCAACATGCCGTCGCTGGCGA
Organism: Gemmatimonadota bacterium; assembly: GCA_039587755.1. Lineage (GTDB taxonomy): Bacteria > Gemmatimonadota > Gemmatimonadetes > Palauibacterales > Palauibacteraceae > JBDHBD01. Next base: position 9,820 of record JBDHBD010000003.1, read on the forward strand.
GCGCGACCCATTACCCCGGCACCTGTTTGTTCGAGGGCACCAACCTGTCGGTGGGACGAGGCACGGACATACCGTTCCAGGTGGTTGGAGCTCCGTGGCTCGACGGCTCCGACGTGGCTGTGCGACTGAGCGAGCGCGGGCTGGCCGGCGTGCGGTTCGAGCCAGTCACGTTCACGCCATCCGCGCCGGGTGATGGCAAGTTCGACGGCCAGTCCGTTCAGGGTGTGCAGTTCGTGGTCACCGATCGGGGGAAATACGATCCGGTGATCACGGGGGTCGCGGCTCTGCTCGAGAGCCGCCGTATGTCGGGTGAACGCTGGGAGTGGTCCTCCGAGCATTTCGACCGCCTGGCCGGGACTGGCACTCTGCGGACGGACATCGACTCAGGAGCGTCGCTCGAGGAGTTGACGGCCGCCTGGGATGGGGAGATCCGCCGCTTCCTGGAGTTGCGGCGGCCCTACCTGATCTACTGACGGCCTATTTCGGGACGAGGATGCGGCCCGCCAGCGGCTCGATCTCGGCCGCGATCGGCGTCTCACCCTGCGGTTCGCCGTCGACCTGAACGGCGAGCGGCGGATCCGACTCGATAAGGATCTCGCGCGCCTGGAGGAAGATCATCCGATCGTCGCCACCGAACTGTCGGCGCGCCACACGCCACACGATGCGCGCCATCTCGGGCAGGTTGCGTGGGGCGAACACGCATACGTCCAGCAAACCATCCTGGAAGGAGATGCGGGGTCCGACCGTAAGCTCCACAGGGAGCGGGCCGGCGCCCAGCTGCCCCACGTTGGCCAGCAGCACCATCGAGGCCCGCACGTTCAACTCGTGGCCATCGGCTTCGATATGGAAGTCTGCGCTGGGCGGCGTCATCACGTGCTTGAACCCGCCGACCAGGTAGGCCGCGAAGCCCAGGCGACCCTTGAGCTCGGTCGTGGCCGCCGCCATCACCTCGGCGTCGAGCCCAGCGCCTGCGATGAGCGCGAAGTGATCACCGTCAATCCGCCCCAGGTCGACTGCCTCCACTCGGCCCTCCACCGCGACGCGCACCGCGTCCTCCAGCGATCCGGGGATGCCAAAGTTGAGCGCGAGCTGGTTTCCGGTTCCGAAGGGAACGATGGCCACTGGTACTTCGGTCCCGGCTGTGCCCTTGAGCGCCTGACCGATCGTGCCGTCGCCTCCCACCGCCACCACGGCACGGTAGCCGGAGCGAGCGGCCTCGCGAGCCGCGTCCAGCGCCTGTTCGGAATGGTCGCACTCGACGATGTCGAACGGGACGTTGCGAGCCGCGAACGCCCCTCCGAGACGCCGACGCAGGCTTCCGGGGAGACCGCCGGCGGCCTGCGGGTTCACGAGCACCAGGAATCGATCGCTGTTCGGAATCGGAAACCGATTCAGTATGGCCTCCTCGATCCTTGGGTTCACGACAGCTTCACGGACGCCGCGCGCCGTACTGCGACGAGGCCGTCAGGCTCCACCTCAGACGGCACCCCCCAGTTCCTCCAGACGTCGAACTCGCTCCTCGGTCGGCGGGTGGGTGCGAAACAGCCTCGTGAAGCCGCCGCCCCCGCCTCGTAACGGGTTGACGATGCACAGGTGCGCCGCCGCAGGGTTCACGTTCATCGGACGACGCTCCGCGCCCCGTTCGAGCGCTGTCAATGCGCTCGCCAGGCCGAGCGGGTGACCGCTGATCTCCGACCCTATACGATCCGCACGGAACTCGCCGGCACGGCTGATCGCCATCTGGATCAACATCGCGGCGAGTGGAGCGAGCACCAGCATCAAGATTGCCCCGACCGCCCCCAGCGGACCCCGATCCCGGCCGCCACCGAAGAAGAGGCCGAACCGCGCCAGCATGACGATCGCCGCGGACATCGTGGCCGCGACGGTTCCAATTAGCATGTCGCGGTTCCTGACGTGCGCGAGCTCGTGGGCGATGATCCCCTCCAGCTCCTCCCGGTTCACGAGCGGCAGGAGCCCGCGCGTCACGCACACCACCGCCTTGTGCGGATTGCGACCCGTCGCGAAGGCGTTCGGCTGCTCGGAGGGTGCGAGGGCGACGGTCGGCATCGGAAGCCCGGCACGCTGGCGCAGCCGATCCACCATCGCATAGAGATCCGGCGCGTCTTCCCGCTCGACCACCTGCGCCCGGTACATCTTCAGCACGACGCGATCGCTGAACCAGTAGCTGCCGACGTTGAACAACGCGGCAAAAACGAAGGCGAAGATCATGGCGTTCTGGCCGCCGAAGTAGCCCGCAACGGCTACCACGAGCGCCGTCAGCAGCGCCATGAGCCCGAAGGTCTTGACGTAATTTCCCATGCTGCGGTCGCCTCGAATCAAAGGGTTCCGGGACGCACCAATCTACCCCCGAGGAGCGGATTCGTCTCGTGCCGGGGCGGATCCTTGGGATGCTAAGGGAACGACCACTCGCGGAAGATAAACAGGCCGTACGTCTGAGCGGTCTCGAAGCTCGCTACCGTGGCCACACCGAATTGCTGTCGGTCGAAGCGGTTCTCCGCCCGCGCCTCGAGCGTCCAGTTCTCCGAGAACCGCCACTCGATCAAGACGCGCGGCACGCCGCCACCCAGCGGCTGCGAGACCGAGAAGAACACGTCCTCGCCGGCGTACCAGCCGACCGCGAGCTCGGTGCGGGCAAACAGGCTCTGGGTGCTCTCGAGCCCCCCCGTACGCGTGTCGTATTCGCTCCCCGCGGAGCGGAGCTGCAGGTAGGAGAGGCCAGAGCTGCCGACGAAGGCCGAGGAGAGTCCGGAACTGAGCGTGCCCAGCACGCTCTCCTGCACTAGACGCTGGCCGAGTCGTTCATCCCCCGCGCCGTAGCACGGCACGCCGACCGCCAGGAAACACAAGCGGTCCGAGTCGCTCAGCGTGGGAGGGTTGCTCCGCGTCTGGAGCTGGGTCTCGCGCAGGGTCCCCGTGATATCGGTCCAAATGGTGACGGGGCCGGCCGGCGTCCGTGTCCTGTACTCGGCGGTGATGTCGACGTTTGGGTTTAGTCCCGGCGTGCCGACGAAGTCGATCGTTCCGGCCGTGATCTGAAGCGATGTGCGGTACGGCGGGATGCGATCGAACACGTAGTTTCCGCGCGCCAGCCTGACGGTGCCCAGCATGGTGAGCGAGCCGGCGGCCCGGTCCATCTGCACGTCGATGCCCTCGCCGACCAGCTCCACATCGACCACGTCGGAGCGCAACCAGAGGTTCGGGCCGAGGGCGAGCTCGGCGTTCACCTGGAGGTTGTCCATGAACGGATTGCGCGCCCTGGCGAGGAGCCGCCGCTCGGCGACCACCGTCGTGTCGATGAGACTGTAGACGTCGGGATCGGTCAGATCGATCACCTGACGGGCCCGCAGGAACTCGTCTTGGAGAATGTCGCCGTCCCGAAATCGGAAGCCCCCGGTGATCTCCGGCGACCGGAAGCGCCCCCCCAGCTTGCCCGTTCCGGAAACCAGAAAGGTCATCGCGCGCCGGTTCACCGCGGTCAGTAGGTTCGCATGGAGGGTCAGGTCGAGCCCCGGATCCCCTGGCTCCGACAGCTCGACGGTTCCGGAGACGAGGCCCGTACCGTCGCCTGCACGGACCACCAGCGAATCGACCTGCAGCGCCGAGCCCTGGAAGCGTGCCGTTCCGTGGGCGTCCCGGTAGCGCACACCTAGGCCCGGCACGAACGCCCCGCCGTCCAGCACCTCGATTCTGCCATCGTAACGGGGCTCCTGCGGACCGCCGCGGACGGCGATGTTCCCGCGCGCGTACCCGACGACCTCGTCCAGGCCGCCCACCCACGGAGCCAGGAGGTCCAGTGCGAGGCTGTCCGCATCGACGACGAAGTCGAACGCGTCGTCCGGCACGCGTCGCTCCACACTCCTGAGGCTCAGATCAGCTCGCACCCGACCGGACACCTGAAGGACCGCGCCGGTGCTGCCCAGCGCATTGATCTCGCCCTCGAGCGACCGATCGGCGTACCGGATGTCGGCCTCGACCTGTGCGGGTCCGGCGGACCGCGCGGAGGCGTCGGTCACCTCGAGGGACAGCTCCATACGCGGCGCGTCCAGGTTTCCCCCTACCTGAAGGAAACCGCCCACCGTGCCCGACAGCTCCGGCGGGTCAGGCAGCACGCTGAGGAGGTTCTCGATGTGCAGGTTGGAGATCGAGACCTTGAACTGCCCGGAACCGTCGGCCGGGATCTCGCCATCCGCGCGCACCAACGCGTGTGGTCCCTCGAGAACCAGGTCGCGCACCGCGAGGCCCGAGTCGCCGTAGACAAGGGAGGCCGGCCCTGCGAGGGCCAAGTCGTGCTCACGCATGTTGATCCGGAAATCGGCGAGCTCCACCCGATACGCACCGTCCCCCCACGAGACGCCGGCGTCGGCGGCAAGTGACAGAGACGTATCCCTGGCCGCTGAGGCCCGCAGGCTGGCGAACCCGGGGCCCGCACGTTCGAACCGGGCGGTAAGCGAATCGAACCGGTAGCCGAGAACCTCGGCGTCCCATGCCATGCCCACGACGACGAGCGAGTCCAGGTCCTTAGGATTCGGCACGTCGAGGCGGGCGAGCACAGAGTCCGCCCGGTGTCCGCGGTAGCGAACATCGCGCCCAGTCAGCTGCCCCCCGAAGGACACCGCGTCCAGATTGCCGAACAGCACGCCACGAGCCGTCAGGGATCCGGAGAAGCCCTGTGAGGGCGGCTCCGCCTCGTCCCCCCTGCCTCGGATGGCGGCCGGTGCGTCGAAATCGGCGAACAGGTCCGTCTCTTCCTCTAACCTCTCGCCGCCGGGGATCTCCTCCAGAATCCAGCGATCCCATGCGGACATATCGTCGGTCGACGCTTCCAGGATCAATGAACCGCCCTGGTCGCTGCTCAGACCGAAGCTGCCGCGGCCCGTGACGAAGCCGACATCGCTTCGCACGACGAACGTGTCGACCCGCATGGCTCCGCCGTCCACGGTCAACCGGATCTGGCTCGTGTCGATACGTGCCTGCTCGAACACGGAGGGGAGGATGTCCAGATCGAGCGAAGCCTGGAGGGTCGCCGGATCCGTCCCGATCCCCGTGATGCGACCCTCGATCTCCAGTGCGGACTCGGGCGCGCCATCGACCCACTGGCTCAGGTCGAAGCCACGCGCCCGGACCTGGGCGTCGTAGCGCTTCTGTTCGGCCTCCAGGTCGAACCATCCGTCAAACCGCAGCTCGCCACGCGGAGTCTCGAGATCCGCTCGTGCTTCCAGGTCCCGCAGGCTGCCGTTCGCCGCCAGGCTCCCTTCCACCTCGCCCACCAGGCCCAGCTCGGGGAAGAACGGGTCCAGAACGGCCAGCGCGAGCGGGTTGGTGGTGAGGGCTACGTTGACCACCGAGGCGCCAGAGACGTCGAAGGAGCCGCCACCGGCCAGCCGTGACGTGGCCCCGCCCGGCGTCCGGTGAGCCACATCGGCCAGAAAGTCGAGCACGCCCCGTGGCTCTCCGTCCAGAGTCGCCGTCCCGTCCACTCGGCCGTCGAGCGGGGTCGTGAAGCCGACCACACCCGTCCACCGCGGCTCGAAGTCCGTGAACGCCAGGTCGAGCGATCTCAGCGGAAAGGGCTCTTCGATGCTGACTGTCCCCAAGGCCTCCAGCCCGGACGGGGCGGTCTCACCCAACAGGTCACGGAGCGTGAGTTCGGCGTCGATGCGCAGCGCGTTGACCGGCCCCGAGCCCTCCAGTGGACCGGACAGGTACCCGTCCACCAGCTCGGGGCGCTCCAGCAACTCGTTCACAAGTCGGACCCGCAGCGGCTCGAGCCGGACGCGGAGGGACTCGAAGGTCGGTGTCTCACGGAGCGCGAGCGTGAAGGAACCGCGCAGGCGGGTGTCGTCCACCCTGACGTCCGCGTCTACCACATCCACGACGACTGTTTCGCCGGACGAGCGGACCACGATGCCCATCGGCCCGCCGCCGCTCGAGGGGACGGGCACGGGAAGCCACTGCAGGTCTTCGAACGAAGCCGAATCCGCATCGAGGTCGAAGCGGTATTTCTCCGGGTCGCCCGGTTCGACCCAGCCGGCACCCGTCAGCGCTGTCGACCCGAACTCCGCCGATTCAATCTCGACCTGAATGCTGTCCGAGAACGTGAGCACACCGTTAAAGCCGTTTACCTCGAGCGGCTGGCGGACGGCACGTGCGAGCCCCCTCAGGTCGGAGATCTCGATCCGCATCGGATCGACGGGGTGCGCCAGCCGCAGCCGTGGGAAGGCCGCATTCATGGACTCGATGGCGAGAACCTGCTCGTAGCGCTGGACGACGCCGGTCGAGTCTTCGATCGCCTCGATCCGCCAGATGGATTCCTCCGCCGGGTCGGCACCTGTCACAGATCCCGGCGGGTCCCCGGGCGAGTATGGCCGGCGAACCTCGAACAGCCCGTCAGCGGTTCGAGCGTCGGTGAACAACAGCCGCAGTCCGGCCGGAGGCAGCGTGTCGAGGGGTGTGGGCCCTACCACGCGGAGCGTGTCGCTCGGCAGCTCCCCGCGCGTCGTGTCCTGCTCAACCGTTCCGGGAGTCGACGGCTCGTCATCCCCCTCGAAGATCCGCTGGAAGTTCCAGCGACCGTCCAATCCCTGCAGCAGGTGCAATTCCACCCGCGCGGCCTCGAGACCGCGAAAGTGGAATCGCTCGCGCAAGAAACCGGTCGGGTCGTACTCCAGGCTCGCCGTGTCGAGGGCGACGAAGATCTCTCCGTCGGGCCCCCGAATCTCGAATCGCTCGAAGACGGCACGTGTGAGAAGGTTGCCCTCCAGGACCGGACCCATCCGGACCTGCCCGTTCACCGCCTCCTCGAGCTTGCGAGCGATCAGAGAGGCGGCGGTGTTGCGGCCGTACTCAGTCTGGGTGGCGGCGACGAGCGTGAAGGCCGAGGCCAGGCTGAGCACGCCGAGCCCCACCGCGACGAATCGACCTGCGGCGCCCGTGGTGCGGCGGAGCCACGACGAGCCTTCCTGCGGCACACCAGGGTCCGACGCCTGACCGCCCGTCACCCCGTTCTCGCCCTGATCCGACACGTTTCCCCGTACCCGCCGTTCAGAAAGCTTCGCCGATCGCCAGATTGAGCCGCAGGCGCCGGAAGAACTCCGTCAGGAGCGACGGATTGTCGAAGGTGAACGGATCGTAGGCCACCGGATCATCCAGCTCCACCAGACTGCCGTCCGGGAGAGTGGCCACGACCGGCCGAATCTCGACGCCCGACAGGTTGTACCCGAGGTCCAAGCGCAGGGGCCCGACCGGCGTCTGATAGCGAATTCCCACGCCGGGGGACCAGATGGGCGCCCTTGGCTCCGTAACGCTCTCCCACACCTGGCCGATGTCCAGAAAACCGACGAAACGCCATGTGTTGCCGAGACTCCGGCGCAGCTCGAGGCTCAATTCGACTACGGCGTCGCCGCCGATGGGTCGCTCCACGAACTGACCCGGATCGGTCGCCGCGATCTCACGTGAACAATCGGGCAACGGCAGCTCCGGGCAGTCCGCAATGGAGTCGAGCACAAGTACCGTGGGACCCAGGAGGTTCTGTCCGAACCCTCGCACGCTCTGCGCGCCGCCAGCGAAGAATCGCTTGCCGGGATAGATGACGTCATTCGCCGTGTCGGCCACCGCGAAGCCGCGGGTCGACTCCACGAAGCCGGCCCGGGCTCTGGCCGCGAACACGAGACCGGGCGATAGCTGCTGGAAATTGGCCGCTTGCACTGTGAGCCTTCCGTACCGCCACTGCGATCCCGTGAAGCTCTCGGCCAGCTCTGCCTCGGCAGCCAGGTAGTATCCTGCCGCGGGTGCGAAGGGATCGTCCGTCCGGTTGTACAGCCAGGAAAGCGTGATGGGCGACAGCCAGGCGGATTCCGTGATGAACTGGATGTCCTCCGTCTGGCAGAACCCGAAGTTCACACAGAAGAAGATGTCGGCCGACTTCTCGTCGAAGCCGGTGAACTCGGGGCGGTATGAAAGGCTCGCCGTCATGCGTCGGCGGAGCTGACGGGTGAACGTGACCTGGGAACCGACGGCGTTGCGCACGAAGACGTCCGGCACGCTCTCACGCTCTGCGAACGTCTGAACGCTGAAGCTCGTTCGAGGTGAAAAGAAGTAGGGCTGCGAGTACTGGAGCTGCAGGAGAAAGTTGAGTTGATGGAAAACCGGGTCCTGGCCGACGTCCTGACATGGAAACTGCCCATCAAGCGGATCGGCGAACAGGTTGGAGAGCCGCGCGGTCAGCTCGAGCGCCCTCGCTTCCCCGAAGAAGTTTCGGTGTGTGAGCCGCGACTCGATCTGGAAGCATCGGTCCGTGCTCCAGCCACCTCCGGCGCGGGCCGCGCGGGTCGGGGCCGGAGTGACAATGACGTTGATGTTCACCAGGCTGTCGCCAGGGACGAGCGCGCTGTCCGCGCGGCCGATCGCAGCGAATCGGATGGCGGGCAGTCCGGCCAGCGTCCGCTGGCTATTCAAGATCCGGTCCTGACTGTAGAACTGGCCCGGTTGGAAGCTCAGAAAGCGCTCCACGACGTCCGGGCCGATCTCGTCGGCACCCTCGATCCGAATGTCTCCGATTCGATAGCGCTGACCCGGAGTCGTGATCAACGTCACACGGGCACCTCCTCGAGGCGGGAGAAAGGCATCCTCCAGGACGACGGCGTCGATGTAACCGAGGTTTTGAAGGCGTGTGACGAGCAGGTCCTTGAGCTGTTCGAGGGCCACGCGGTCGAAAGGGCTTCCGGCCTCGAGCCCCGTCTGCCTCCGGACGGTGGCAGTGTCCAGGATACCCTCCACGCCGACGATCGAGAGGGAATCGAGCGGTGTGGGTGACCCCTCGTCGATCAGGAACGCGACCCCGACTCGACCGTTCTGCCGGTACACCAGCGTGTCTACCGAGACCTCCCTGAAGCCACGCTGGCGGTAAAAGACACGCAGGCGGAGAAGGTCGATCGGCAGCTCGTCCTCTTCCAGGAAGGAGCGGTCGTGCGCGAAGCCCCAGTCGGTGAGCCAGCAGAAGGGCTGCAGGATGAATGTCCGGCATTCCGTGGCCTGCGTCTCGATCACCGCCGACAGCTCGCCGTTCGAAAAGGCCTCGTTGCCCTGGAAGGAGAGGTCCGTCACCTCCCGATCGCGTGTACTCTGACCGTGCAGCGGACCGGCGATCACGGTGGCCCCCAGCAGGCCGAGCACGACGAGGCGGATTCTGGTCACGGCTCCGCTCGGGGATTGACCCCCTCGGGACCCGCCGCGTTCTCTTCGTCGAGCGGCGGGGGTGGGAGCCAGGCGTTCGCCCGTGAGCCGAAGCGGTGCTCGCTGTGAGGCCAGAATGAGTTTCTCGAGCTTCGCCACAGGTAGTGACTGATCCAGAGCTCAGACTCCGATACGCGGATGTAGTTCAAGCTGTTCTTCAGCCTCTCGCGACCGCGGCCTCTCGCCGACGTCGTGGTCCCACACTGGACGATCACGATGCCACGCTCGCGATCACGTCCCGGGAGAAAGTCCAGCGAGTCACCGATATACGATCGGTGCATGTGGCCAGCCAGGATCAGGTTCACCCCCATGTCCGTGAACGCCTCGATCGCACGTCGTGCGCCGGGCATCACGTTGCCGCCCTCGAAGTCGGGTGGAGGGGCCAAGTGATGGTGCGTTACAACGACCTTGAGCTCATCCGCCGCGCTCTCGGCAAAGGCGCTATCTGCGAACTCGAGCTGCCAGCGGCGGATGCGTCCGTTCGTGAATGTGAAGCGCCGTGTGGAGTCGAGGCACACGACGGTGAGACCGGGTGACCGGTGTACCGTGTTCAACTCTTCACTAATGAACTCATGGTAGTTGCGGTGGGGGGCGAAAAAGCGCTCGAACACGCGGTATAGAGGCACATCATGATTGCCCGGCGTCACGGCCACCGGGACGTCGAGGCGATCGAGAAACTCGCGCGCCTGCCGATACTGGCCCGGCTTGGCCCGCCGCGTGAGGTCGCCCGACACCACAACCAACTCAGGCCGGCGCGTGCTCGCGATTCGGACCACGGCTTCCGCCCGATCCGGGAGAAAGTTCGGCCCGAAGTGCAGGTCCGAGATATGTAGGATGTCAGGCATACGTGGCGCGTTCTCCGTCGCGCGCGGCTGTTGGGCCGCGCGCGGCCCAACCCTTCATCCGCCGCCGGCCCGCTCGGTACCGCGCTCTGCCCGTTTGTAGAGGATGTAGGCGCCACCGGCGATCAGCGCCACGCTGAGCACCTGAGCGAGGGTGAACGGCCCGAAGAAACGGTCGTCCTTGGCCCGAAAGAACTCGACCACGATCCGCTCAAGGCCAGCGAGCACCATCCACACGCCGAACAGCCAGCCATCCCGGTAGGGTCGCTTTCTCAGTCTCCATAGGATGGCGAACATGATGAGCGCCATGCCGACTTCGTACAGCTGGGTCGGATGCACGGCGAGCACCTCGGGATCCGGGATCGCAGGATCCACTTCGGCACCGAATCGACGCAGGTTGCCAGCCGTCGTGGGAGGTGTTCCTTCGGGAAACGCGATTCCGACCCAGCTGTCCGTCGGACGACCGTAGTCATCCCCCACTCCGAAGCAGCCGAGTCGACCCACCGCATAGGCGAGAGCCAGCGCGGGTGCGACCACGTCGGCCCCCAGCGCGACGGTGACGCCACGCCGGCGCAGCACATAGATGACACAGAGCGTCCCGCCGATCAGCCCCCCGTACCACACCAGCCCGCCGCGCGCGAAGATCATCCCCATCGGGTCGGCGGCCGTTCGCTGCCAGCTCAGCAGTACGTAGTACAGCTTGGCGCCGATGATGCCTCCGATCAGCGCCCCGAGCAGAATATCGGCCGCGAGCTCCGGATCGGCCTCGCGGCGCTTCAGATCGATGAGGATGACCGTATAGCCGGCGAGAAAGGCAAGCGCCAGCATGAAGCCGAACGTGGTGATCGTGAGCTGGCCAATCACCGGCAAGGTCAGCGTGATCAGTTCCGGATGCACGCTTCCGCTCCCTTACTTTCGCCTGTCCGGGCTCCCCGATCAGCAGCCGTCACACGTGCCTGAAGTCCGGGGAACGGAAGCGACGGATCCGCGTTCAGGTCCGGGCCGCTCCGCTCACCGGTTCGTAGACGATGCTCGGCGAGACAGGCGACCATCGCTCCATTGTCGGTGGACATGCGAGGCGACGGTAGAAACAGCTCGCCTTTGCCCGCCAGGGCCGACTGAAAGCGTGCACGGAGTGCCTCATTGCACGCCACCCCACCACCCAACACCACACGTCGGCAGCCGGTCACGTCGACCGCGCGCATCGTCTTCGCCACCAGCACGTCCACGACCGCGGTCTGGAACTCCGCTGCCAGATCGGAGACGGCCCGCGCCAGCGCCTCGTCTCCGGCTTGCTCTACCTCCGCAGCGAGTAGCGCCGCGGCGGTCTTGAGACCACTGAACGAAAAATCGAAGTAGGCGGTATCATCCGGCTGGTCGGTAGACGATAGCATCGGCCGCGGGAGTTGGAAGCGTCCGGACCTGCCCCGCTCTGCAACCCGTTGTATCTCCGGACCGCCGGGATACCCGAGGCCGAAGCGGCGGGCCACTTTGTCGAACGCTTCGCCGGCGGCGTCGTCCCGCGTCTGACCGAGGAGCGTGTACCGGCCCCACGCCTCGGCCTGAAGGAGAAGCGTGTGACCGCCGGAAACGAGGAGCGCGACGAATGGGGGCCCCAGGCCCGGAGACTCGAGCGGGGCCGCGAACAGGTGGGCTTCCATGTGGTGAACGCCGAGCAGCGGTAGCCCGAGTACGTGGGCGAATGCCTTCGACCAATTCACTCCGACGAGCAGCGCTCCCACCAGCCCCGGACCCGCCGTCACGCCAACGCCTGCGAGATCGGTCATCGTGATTCCGGCATCGGCCAGCGCCGCTTCGACGATTCGGTCGATCTTCTGAAGGTGGGCACGTGCGGCGATCTCGGGCACGACGCCGCCGAAGGCCTGGTGTGCGTCCTGCGAATAGATCGCCTGACCGAGCAGCCGGCCTTCCTCTACGACACCTGCCGAGGTCTCATCGCACGAGGTCTCGATCCCCAGTACAGGACCGCCCGCCCACCGCGTCACCGGCCGTGCTTGCCGGGCAGCGCGGGTCTCACGAAGCGTCCTCCTCGGGATACACCTGGACCCGAGGTGGATCGGAAGAGGCGGTGATGGTCACGTCAGCGGGCAGCCGCAGCGCGACCGGCAGGCTACGTCGGGACGGGCCAGCCACCACCACGACCGCCTGCACATCGCTGGCAGACAACCGCTCGACCTGCGTTCGTCCTCCACGGAGCACAGCCGTGACGGTGGGCGGCGAGACCCTCATCCCCATCGCCCCAGGGCCTTGCGGTTCCACCCGAACCGGAAGTCGACGCTCGATGACGGCGTCGACCTCCACGGTCACCAACACCTGGGCAGGTTCCACCGCGACCGTCGACAACCCGGCGGGCAGCGGGACGGGCACTTGCCGCGTGGAGGCGCGCTGCACGGTTCCGAGTGTCACGGGGGTGTCCAGATGAGAGATGCCGGTGACTTCGGAGCGTGCGCCACGCACGGTGACGCTCTCCGGTTGCACGATAGGCGCGTAGGTGACGAAGCCCTCTACGGTGGTTGCCCTCAGATCGATCGTGACCGGCACGCGTCGGCTGACGAGCGGTTCGAAGCGCAGCTCGACTTCGCTCGGACTCACGGCGATCGGCCGCACGCTGAGGCTGCGATCGTACGCCACATCGGACGGGGACAGCCGAAGGGACATGACCGAGTCGCTTACCGACTCGATCACCTTGCGAACCACGGGTTGATTGAAGAGCGCGAACATGTCGCCGCTGCGGCCCGCGAAGATCGTCGTGACCTCCCCGGGAACGCCCACCGCGACCCAGCCGCTGTCAGCCACATCGATTTCCAGCCGGGTGCTGACGGGCTGATCCTGACGCTGTTCTTCGGCTGATACGTTAAACCACAAGAGCAGCGACAGCATCAATGCCGACAGCTTGAACGGCCAGTTGGTCAGAAAAGCGGCTCGCCAGTCCACACTCACCCTGCCTCCCGAACGGATCGATTCGAGGGCGGTCCATCACCCTCATCTCCCGGCTGCGTTCCGTCGACCTCCTCCGCGGAGCCCGCGACCTCGACGGACACCAGCCCTCCCACCTTGAGAGAGAAACCCGGGGGCGGGAACTGGCCGACCACGCGGCCAGGCGCCTCCGCAGCCTGCACATCATAGCGAACGGTACCCAGCTGAAGACCCTCCCCTTCGAGGAGCGCCGCGACATCATCGATGTGCCGGCCTCGGAGATCGGGCACGACGACCGCCTCGGCGCCCTCGACGACTTCCAGCTCCACTCGGGCCGGGAGCTCCAGTCGCTCTCCGGCCGCCGGGCGCGTCCCCCGCACGTCTCCCCTACCCCAGCCTTCCACCACGCGGCGCGTCACTTCGAAGCCCAGACCCGCCAGAACCGCTTCCGCGTCGCCCGGAGAAAGCCCGGTCAAATCGGGTACCGTGTGCATCTCGGGGCCCCTGCTGAGCGTAAGGTAGACGGGCGCTCCCACGGCGGCGAGCTGGTGCGCGAGCGGGCTCTGTGCGACGACCCAATTCGGCGGAACCGTCGGGTCCGCGACCCGATCGAGCATCCGCGCCTCAAGGCCGAGCGACTCCAATCGCTCGCTCGCCTCCTCGAAGTGGACCTCGGTCACATCCGGGACCCCGACCAGATCGAGGCTCTCGGGCCGGCCGGGTGACGGAAAGAGCCAGGTCGCTGCGATCAGATAACCGACCCCGAACCCAACGAGCCCAACGACTCCGGCCCGAAACCAACGGGTTCTGAGTACGCGAAGTAGGGCGCTCAGGTCGGGCTGCGAACGGGAGAACCCGCGACGCCGGTCGAGCTTCACGCGACTCTCCTCAAGCGTGCCGCGTACGCCCCATCCGTTCCGAACTGCCAGGGCTTCACGAGCAGGTCGCCCTGGGAAGTAAGCACGCCGGAAGGCAACCGAAGCTCCGCGTCAGGTCGCTCGCGCTCGAAACGTTCAATCCGTTCCAGAAACGCCTCGATCTGCAACTCGTTCTCCTCCTGTTCGAGAGAGCACGTGGCGTAAACCAATAACCCTCCCGGCTCCACCACCTCGGCACACGCGTCGAGGAGCTCGCCCTGCAACCGGACCAAGTCCCGGAGCCGGTCCGGCGACGCCCGCCACCTGGCGTCTGGTCGTCGACGCAACACGCCGGTCCCCGTGCAGGGGGCGTCCAGCAGCACGGTACGGGCGCACCTCACGGCCGGGTTGCGGGCATCCATGGCCACGAGGCAGAGGTCCAGTTCGAGCCGATCGGCCGCCTGCCCGACTTTCCGCAGACGCTCCGCGGAGATGTCCGCGGCGATCAGGGGCCGTGCCCCGCAGCACCACGCCAGCCCCACCGACTTCCCACCCGGCGCTGCGCACGCGTCGAGCAGAGGGCCGATCGCGTCCGGCACTGCATACTCTACCACGGCCGACGCGGCAGGGTCCTGAACGACCACGTCAGCGGCCCCGAGCAGCTGCGCCGGGGTGCCGGCGGCCAGCGTGTACGAGCCAGGCCACTCCGGCAAAGGGTCCAGCCGAATCGACTCACCCGAATCACGGACCACCGCCTCGGGGGTGGTCTGTTGGGCGAGGCGCACCGTGACACAGGGTGGCGTATTGTCGAGCTCCACGAGCCGAAACACTTCTTCGCGCGACCAGCGCTCCAGCCAGCGACGCACCAACCATTCGGGGTGCGAACCATAGCTCGACAGGTTTCCCACCGGGTCTTCGTCCCGCGAGGGGAAGACGGCCGCCGCTTCGGCCGCCGATGTGGCCGCCGCCGAGCGCAGCACGGCGTTGACGAGGCCCGAGGCACGCCGGCCGACGGTTCGATGCGCCCCGGTCACCGTCGCGTGCACGGCGGCGTGATCGGGGATACGCGTCTCGCGGAGCTGGTAGAGGCCGAGCCGCAACCACTGAAGGACAGCCGACTCCAGCCGGTGAAGCGGTCGATCCACTAGGCGGCGGAGCTCGGTGTCGAGACGGGCCCGCAGACGGAGACATCCATAGGCGAGCTCCAGCGCGAGCCCGCGGTCTCTCGGATCGAGCCCGTTCAGGTGCGTGTCCGCGACCCGATCGGCGAACCTGCCGGATTCCGCTTCCTCGAGGATTCGGTGGGCGGCGAGCCGCGGATCCGCCGTCCGAGACGTCAATCCAGCCGACCCTCCGTGGGACTGGAGGGGGCGGCCCATTCGCGCTTCTGCATCCGGCCGGCCAGATAGGCCGTTCGCCCCGCCTCCACGGCCAGTCGCATGGCGTGCCCCATTTGCTCCGGCTGTCCCGCCTCCGCCAGGGCCGTGTTCATGAGAATCCCGTCCACGCCCTGCTCCATCGTGACACAGGCGTCCGAGGCCGTCCCCACTCCGGCGTCGACGATCACGGGCACGGACAGGCGCTGCTTCATGATCCGGATGCTCACCGGGTTCAGAAGTCCCAGACCGCTGCCGATCGGAGAGGCGAGCGGCATCACGGCGGCCGCGCCGAGCTTCTCCAAACGAAGCGCCGTGACCAGGTCATCGTTCGTGTAGGGCAGCACCACGAACCCATCGGACACCAGCTGCTCGGTCGCTTCAAGCAGCTGCGCATTGTCGGGCAGAAGCGTGTCCTGATCGCCGATGACCTCCAGCTTCACCCAATCTTTGAGTCCCGCCTCGCGTCCCAGCCGCGCGTAGCGCACGGCCTCCTCCGCCGTATAGCAGCCCGCCGTGTTCGGAAGGAGGAAGAACTCCCCGGGGTCAAGATAGTGGAGAATGCTCTCCTCGTGGGACGAGTCGAGATCGATTCGACGGACAGCCACGGTGACGACTTCCGCCCCCGAGGCACGAATCGTATTCACCATCTCGCGGTTCGTCCCGTACTTCCCGGTCCCGACGAACAGGCGGGATCGGAACGTTCGGCCCGCGATCTCGAGGGGCTCGTCCGGTGTTACCCGCGTTCCGGGAAACTCAAGCGTTGTCGTCATCGTTGCTCACTCTCGTCCGCCTCATCCGCCGCCGACGAAGTGGACCAGCTCGATCACATCTCCGCCCTCGAGAGCGATCTCGTCCAACTCGTTTCGTCGAATGATCTGTCGGTTCAGCTCCACGACCACCGCCCGACGGTCTAGCTCGAGCGCGTCGAGCAGTTCCGACAGAGTCTGACCGC
The DNA here is from genome assembly GCA_039587755.1 of Gemmatimonadota bacterium. Lineage (GTDB taxonomy): Bacteria > Gemmatimonadota > Gemmatimonadetes > Palauibacterales > Palauibacteraceae > JBDHBD01. The sequence goes on from JBDHBD010000003.1 coordinate 26,039, forward strand.
CCGGCACGGTGCGCGGTTTCCCGTTGACCCGGATCTCGATCCCGCCCCGTGCGGTCCTTCTCGCCGCCTCGGCCGGGCTGTCTGCTGACGTGTCATCGTTCATGAGGCTTCCTGTCCCACTCGCTCGGCCGTGCTCACCAGTCGCCGGGCCGCTGCCACCGGATCGGCCGTTTTCCATACGGCTCGCTGCACCGCCACCCCCGTCGCGCCCGCGGCCAGCGCCGCTGCCATGTTCCTGGCCTCGATCCCCCCGATCGCCACGATTCCGACCCCAGCGAACCCGGCTTCGTCGAGCATGGCCCTGGTGGCGCCGATGAGCTCGGTGCCGGCCGCACGCCGACCCGGATGACTGGGCGTGGGATGAATCGTACCCAGTACCAGAAAGTTGGCTCCGTCGCGAGCTGCTTCCACGGCTTCATCGCCTGCGTGCACTGACGCCCCCAGCAGCAGGCGAGTCCCAGCCACCCTCCGGGCACGGGCGACGGGGAGTGCCGGTTGTCCCAGCTGAACTGCCTGCGCGCCGGCCGCGAGCCCTACGTCCAACCGCCCGTTGACGACACACCAGCCGCCGCTCGCGGAAGCTCCCTCCGAGACGGCGGTGGCCACCGCGTACAGAGGCCGCCCTGCCAGCTCGGCCGCACGCAAGTGCACGGCGAGCCGAGAGCCACACTCTGCCTGCATGTCGCGCACGATCGACAGGAAGTCGGGCCGAACAATGACCGATGCAGGAGTGATGACGTGGAGCTGAGGAACCATGCCGGGCACCCGCTCGACCTCCGCCCGTTCCCTACGCGAAGCGATCCCCGACCTTTACGCCGCGGCCGCGGATCCAGGCTTCGGCCGACATCCGCGCCCGGCCGGCCGGTTTCACGGTTCCGACTCGCACCGCTCCTTCGCCTGCGGCAATCAGCAGGCCGGTGCGCCCATCGGCTTCCAGCACTACGCCCGGCACCGCCTCGCCCGGTCTTGACTCCGGCGAGGGCTCGAACACCTGTACGGCGAGCCCGTCGAGCTCGCCCCACGCCGCGGGCCACGGATCGCAGCCGCGGATCCACCGTCCGACCTCTACCGACGGAAGCGTCCAGTCGAGACGTGCATCTTCGCGACTCAGCTTGGGAGCGTAGGTCGCGCGCTCGTGATCCTGCTCGTGCTCCTCCAGCGTGCCCGCCTCCAGCATCGCCAGGGCTTCGATCAGCGCTTCCGCTCCGAGCTCGGCCGTGCGGGCGGCCAGGCCGCCTGCTGTCGTCTCGTCGGTCACGGTGATCGGCAGCTGCATCAGGATCGGACCCGCGTCGAGCTCGCGGACCATGCGCATCACGGTCACGCCGGTCTCTTCGTAGCCCCGGATAACGGCCCAGTTCACGGGCGCAGCCCCCCTCAGCTCCGGCAGAAGCGACCCGTGCACATTGATGGATCCGTGCGTGGGGAGATCCAGCACCTCATCGACCAGGATGTGGCCGTAGGCCGCGACGACCGACACCTCGGGCTCAAGCGCGCGTAGCGAATCGAGGAACGCCTGGCCACGGGGACGCTCGGGCTGCAGCACGGGAGCATCGATGGCCTGCGCCTCGCGCTTCACTGGGCTGGCCCGCAAGGACCGACCCCGCCCCGCCGGTCTGTCGGGTTGGGTGACGACGCCGACGATGTCGTGTCCCTCCTCCCACAGCGCACGCAGCGCTGGAAGAGCGAAATCGGGCGTGCCCCAGAAGAGAACTCGCATGCTTACGGCTCCGGGCCTCGCGACCGGTCAGAAGGCATGGCTCGTTGCACGCTCCGAGGGGTCCCGTCTCGCCCACTTCTTCATGAGCAGCTTTCGCTTCAGCGGGCTCACGTGGTCGATGAACAGGACACCGTCCAAGTGGTCACACTCGTGCTGGAGACAACGGCTGAACAGTCCTTCGGCCACGATCTCGACTTCACGGCCCTTTTCATCGAGCCCGCGTACGACCACGCGCTCGCTGCGTTCCACCAATTCGCTCAGACCCGGGATGCTGAGGCAGCCCTCCTCCTCCTTCACCGTTCCACTCCGCTCGACGATCACCGGGTTCACCAGCGCCCCGAAGGGAAGGTCGGGGTCACGCACATCGTACACGAAGACCCTGAGCGGCACGCCGATCTGCGGCGCGGCCAGGCCTACACCGTCCGCCTCGTACATGGTGTCGGTGAGATCGTCGATCAGCCGACGGACCTCTTTGTCCACCTCGTCGATCGGCGCCGCGCGCTCTCGCAGCACGGGATCGCCAAGACAGCGAATCTCGCGTGTGCTCACTCTTCCGCGGTTCCCTCTGTCTTTAGCACGTTGCCCACCTTGGACCGCTCGACTTCGATGCGCGTGTCCCCCGTGCGGATCGTGATGCGATTGTCCTTGATGTGGACGATCGTGCCGATGATTCCGCCCAGGGTGATGACCTCGTCGCCCTTCTTCAACGCCGCAACCAACGTATCGTGCTCCTTCTGCTGTCGGCGCTGCGGACGGATCAGCAGAAAGTAGAAGATCAGGATGAAGGCGAAGATCATGAACCAGGTGCCGAGCGGGTTGGGGGCACCCTCGGGACTGGTCGCGAACAAGCTCAGGATGAACATGGGCTCCTTCCACATGGCGGCGCGTCCTCAGCCGTCCTCGCGGGTCTGCTGGCGAGGGACCGCACGCCTTGATGTCCTACGGCGGTGAGAGTTCCGTCGTTCCGATCTCGCGCCCCGCGTAGCGATCGAGCCACGCCGTCGACCAGACCTCGAACTCGTTTCGCAGGATCGCCGAGCGCGCCTCCGAAGTCAATCGAATCAGGAAGCGGACGTTGTGAAGCGACAGCAGCCGTAGCCCCAACAGTTCGTCGCAGACGAAGAGGTGTCGAATGTAGGCTCGAGAGTAGTTGCGGCAGCACTCGCAGTCGCATTCGGGGTCCAGCGGTCCGCTGTCGCGGGCGAAGCGTGCCACCTTCACGTTCACGCGACCGGTCGAAATGAACGCGGTGCCGTTTCGGCCGTTGCGCGTCGGCGCCACGCAGTCGAAGAGATCGACCCCGCGGCGGACTGCTTCTATCACGTCCTCCGGGTATCCGACCCCCATCAGGTAACGGGGCAGCCCGGTCGGCAGCGCCGGCTCACAACGCTCGAGAACCTGCAGTGTCACAGCCTTCGGTTCGCCGACGGAAAGTCCGCCGATCCCGATCCCCGGCCACTCGCTGAGCTCCAGAGTGCGCTCCAACGACTCCAGCCTCAGATCCTCGTAGGACGCCCCCTGGAAGATCGGAAACAGGAGACCCGGTCGGCCGTCCCTGGAGAGCTCCGTGTGGCGTTCCTGACAGCGCTCCAGCCAGTGCAGCGAGCGCTCCAGAGCCTCCCGCGCCTCTTCGCGATTCGCCTGACCCGGTGGACACTCGTCGAGCGCCATCATGATGTCCGACCCGAGCAGGGTTTGAATCTCGATGGAGGTCTCCGGCGTGAGTCGGTGGCGCGAACCATCGATGTGGCTCTGAAAGGTCACGCCGAGATCGTCCACCTCGTTGATGCGCGCGAGCGAGAACACCTGGAAACCACCCGAATCCGTGAGGATCGGCCGCGTCCAGTTCATGAAGGGATGCAGTCCCCCCACGGTCTCGAGCACTTCGAGCCCGGGACGCAGGTAGAGGTGATAGGCGTTGGCCAGCACGATCTCCGAACCAACGCCCTCGAGATCCTCCGGTGTGAGCGACTTGACCGTGCCCTGCGTGCCGACCGGCATGAAGCAGGGCGTGCGAACGTCGCCGCGCTGCAGACGCAGTGTCCCCGCCCGGGCTTTCCCTTCGGTCGACTCGAGAAGAAACGTGCCCTTCGCCAGAACGCTCATGCGCCCACCCCGACTCAGACCACGAGCATGGCGTCGCCGTACGAATAGAAGCGGTAACGCTCCTCGATCGCGTGACGGTACGCTTGCATGGTCAATCCGTGGCCTGCAAACGCCGAGACCAGCATCAGCAGGCTCGAGCGAGGCAGGTGAAAGTTGGTCAGCAGCCTGTCCACAGCTCGGAATCGATACGGCGGATGGATGAACAGATCCGTCCAGCCCCCGCCTTCGTGAATTCGGCCGTCGGGGGTCACCACCGCCTCGAGGGTCCGACAGACCGTGGTCCCAACCGCCCAGACGCGACCACCGGTGGATCTCGCTCGATTGAGCAGCGACGCGGCCTTCGGCTCGACGAGGTAGCGCTCGGCGGGGAGTTCGTGCTCTTCGAGCTGTTCCGCGTCCACGGGACGGAAGGTGCCGATTCCGACGTGCAGGGTGATCCGCACGAGCTTCACGCCCCGCTCCTGCATATCGTTTAGCAGCGTCCCGGTAAAGTGCATGCCGGCGGTGGGCGCGGCGATGCTGCCAGGGCGCTCCGCGTACACGGTCTGATATCGAAGTCGGTCTTCCGCATCGTCCTCGCGTCGGATGTAGGGTGGCAAGGGCACCCGTCCGTGCCGTTCAATCGACGCCCACGGGTCGCCTTCGCACTCCAGACGCACGAGCCGACCACCCCCGGGAAGCGAGTCCTCGATGGCGATCTCGAGTCCGTCTCCGACGATCACTCGACGACCCGGCTTCAGCTTGCCGCCGGGGCGGACGATGGCCTCCCACTGCCGTTCATCCTCCCGGGGGCGCAGCAGCAGAATCTCCGCCCGGGCGCCCGTCGGCTTCAGACCCACTAGCCGGGCCGGAAAAACTCGTGTGTCGTTGAGCACCAGCGCGTCGCCGGGCGGAATCAGCTGGATAAGCTCCGGAAAGGTCCGGTCTTCCACCGACCCGTCGGATCGCCGCACGACGAGCAACCGGCTCGCATCCCGGCGGTCCGCGGGCCGCTGCGCGATCAGCTCCGGTGGTAGCTCGTAGTCGAAATCGGATGTTCGAAGGACGGGGCACGGCTCTCGAACATCCTGCTCGGGGCGGGGGGACGGAACCTCAACCTCCATCTTCGAACAGCGCCGCCTGAGCGCCCTCCGGGCCCGGCAGCTGGTAGCCGAAGCGCCGGTACGCCTTCGGGGTCGCCACCCGGCCCCGGGGCGTGCGCTGCAGGTACCCGTTCTGAATGAGATAGGGCTCGTAGACTTCCTCCAGCGTGCCGGTGTCCTCGGCCACCGCGACGGCGAGCGAGTTGAGGCCGACCGGGCCGCCGTCGAACGTCTCGATGATCGCGCGCAGCACGCGGCCATCCATTTCGTCCAGCCCATACTCGTCGACGTTGAGCATCTCAAGCCCCTGCACCGCCGTCTCGTTGTCGATCCGCCCGTCGGCCCTGACCTCGGCGTAGTCGCGAACCCGCTTCAGCAACCGGTTCGCGATGCGAGGTGTGCCGCGGGCGCGGCGAGCGATCTCCTGTGCGCCCTCCGGCGTCACCGGGATCTGGAGGATGGCGGACGAGCGCTCTACGACCTGACACAGCTCATCGGTCGGGTAGAAGCCCAGCCGCTCGATCACGCCGAAGCGGGCCCGCATCGGAGCGGTAAGCAGGCCAAAACGGGTCGTCGCTCCGACCAGCGTGAAACGCTCCAGCTTCATCGTGAACGTCTGCGCCTTCGGTCCATCGCCGAGGCGGATCTCGATCCTGTAATCCTCCATGGCCGGATACAGGAACTCCTCGATGACCGGACGGAGTCGGTGGATCTCGTCGATGAACAGGATGTCTCGCTGGGTGAGGTTGGTCAAAAGGCTCGCCAGATCACCGGGCTTCTCTAGCACCGGCCCCGAGGTGAGCTTGATGTCCACCCCGAGCTCCCGAGCCAGCAGAAGCGCGAGCGTGGTCTTGCCAAGGCCCGGCGGGCCGTAGAACAGGGTGTGGTCGAGGGCTTCACCCCGGTTCAGGGCGGCCTGCAGATAGACCTGGAGGCTCTCCTTCACCTTCTCCTGGCCGATGAACTCGGCCAGCGAGTCGGGGCGGAGCGAGCGCTCCACGGAGCTCTCGTCACTCAGCTCCTGTGGCGTCGTGATGTCGGTTCGAGTCTCCATCGCCGCTCACACCTGCTGGAGAGCCAACCGGATCAGCTCCTCGGTCGAAACGTCGCGTCCGTCGAGCGTCGCCGTCGCCCGGGCCACGGCCTCCTGGCTCTCCGCCGCACCGTAGCCGAGCGAGCGTAGCGCCTGCAGGGCCGCATGTGAAGTCGGCGTCGCGCCCGCGGCGATCTCCTCGGTAGCCAGATCATCCAGCTTGTCCGCCAGCTCCAGCGCGATACGTTCCGCGGTCTTTCGCCCCACACCGCTCACCGTTTGCAGCACGCGGTGGTCTTTCGTCCGAATCGCGCCGACGATGCGGGCTACGGGCAGGGACGAGAGCATCGCCAGCGCGAGCCGCGGTCCCACGCCGGACGCGTTCTGCAACCGGCGAAACAGCTCGCGCTCGCCGGGGGTCTCGAAACCGAACAGCTCCATGCCGTCGTCCCGCACGACGAGCGAGGCGTGGAGCTCCACTTCCTCGCCCAGACCGGGGAGTCGTTCGAGCAACGGAGTAGGGACCTGGAGCTCGTAACCGACGCCTCCTTCCGTGATCACCTCCACGCCGTCGGGCGCCTTGTGGGCCAGCGTGCCCCGCACGCGGCGAATCACCGGCCCTTTCCCGGGCGCGCATAGGATACGCTGGAGGAAGGGGGCCGTGGAGCGTCGGCCTGCAGCGCGTGACACAGGGCGATCGCGCACCCATCCGCCGCGTCGGCCGGGGTTGGCGGCGTTTCGAGCCGCAAGTGTTCTTGGACCATCAGACCGACCTGCTGTTTCGTCGCTCGTCCGTTCCCCACGACCGTTTTCTTCACCTCGGCGGGCGGATAGTCGAGCACCTCGAGCCCCCGCAGCGCGCCGGCGAGAACGACCACCCCTCGCGCGTGCCCGAGCACCATCGACGTGCGGGGGTTGTGCCCGGCGTAAACACCCTCTACCGCCAGGCAGGAAGGCGCGAGCCTGTCTATGAGCTCGAGCAGCGCTTCATGGATCTCGACCAGCCTGTGCGTGAGGTCCAGTTCCCGTCGGGGGCGGATCACGCCGCACTCCAGCAGGCGCGTCTCGCGGCCAAGCTTCTCGATCATCCCGTACCCGGTCGCCCTGGTACCCGGGTCAATTCCCAGAACCCGCACCCGCGCTCGCCTCTCCTGAAAACGATACGCGGGACGGATCGACGCCCGTCCCGCATTCTGTCTCCGCGTCAGCCGCCGTCCGTTCGCCGCGTCGGAGGCCCATCGGAATCGTCCACCCGGTCGGCGTCCCCGGGCGCGCGATCAGGAGACCTCCAGCATAGCCCATACCTCTTCGTCCAGATCGACGTTCGAGTAGACCTTCTGAACGTCGTCGTGCTCTTCCAACAACGCCAGAAGCCGCGCAACCTTCTCGGCATCCCGACCCTCGACGTGAACCGTGGACGCGGGAACCATCGCCAGCTCCGCCTCGTCGACCGGCACCCCGTGCTCCCGGAGGCTCTCCTGAACCGCGTGCAGCTCCGCCGGCCCCGTCGTGATCACGTAGACGCCATCCTCGGATTCCAGATTCTCGGCGCCGGCCTCCAGCGCGGCCTCGAGCGCGACCTCCTCGTCACACTTGAACGAGTCGACGAGGATCTGTCCCTTGCGCTCGAACATCCAGGCCACCGACCCGGAGGTTCCAAGGTTCCCGCCGCGCTTGTCGAGCAGGTGTCTCAATTCGGCGACGGTGCGATTTGCGTTGTCCGTCAAGCACTGGAGAAAGAGTGCGACGCCTCCGGGTCCGTACCCTTCGTAGGTCGCTTCTTCGTAGCTCGCGCCAGGGAGCTGGCCCAGTCCCCGTTTGATGGCGCGCCCGATGTTGTCGTTCGGCATGTTCTGGGCCTTGGCGTTCTCGATCGCCAGCCGCAGGCGCGGGTTGAAGTCCGCGTCCCCGCCCTCGCGCGCCGCCACCGCGATCTCGCGACCCAGCTTCGAGAAGAGCTTGCCTCGCGCCTTGTCGTTTGCCGCTTTCTGGCGCTTGATCTGCGCCCACTTGCTGTGACCGGCCAATGAACCTCCCCCTCGACTACTGTACCTCGATCGGACCGTGCCGCGTCACGCCTCTCAGGCGGTCGCCTCTTCAAGCTCCTTCGCCTCGGCGATCACCTTCTCGGTCACGTGGGGCGGGGCCGACTCGTACCCGTGGGGGTGTCGCCTGTGAAACGCCTGTCCGCCCGTGAGCGAGCGAAGGACCGCCGAGTACTTGTACAGCTCGGACAGCGGAACGAGCGCCTTCACGACCTGACGGTTGCCGCTTGCCTCCATGCCCAGGACCCGTCCCCTCCGCTGGTTGAGGTCACCCATCACCTCGCCCATGAAGCCTTCTGGCGTCTCGACCTCGACTTCCATGATGGGCTCCAGCAGGATCAGGCCCGCTTCTCTCGCCACCTTTTGGAACGCCATGGACCCGGCGACCTGGAAGGCGAGATCGGAGCTGTCTACCGAATGGTGGGAGCCGTCGTACACCTCTGCTTGAAAGTCAACGACCGGATAGCCCGCGAGCACACCCTTTGTCGCCGCCTGCCGGATCCCCTTATTGACCGCCGGGATGAACTTGTTCGGGATCACACCCCCCTTGATCGAGTCGACGAACTCGTAGCCAGAGGATCGCGGCAGCGGTTTGAGCCGTACCCAGCAGACGCCGAACTGGCCACGACCCCCGGTCTGCTTCTTGAACCGCCCCTGTCCTTCCGCCTGACGCGCGATGGTCTCCCGGTACGGGATGCGGGGCTCTTCGGTCTCGACGTGCACTCCGTACTTCCGCGTGAGTTTCTCGAGACAGACGGTGAGGTGAAGCTCGCCGAGACCGCGGGCGATCGTCTGACCCAGCTCCGGATCGAAGCCGGACTGGAAGGTGGGGTCCTCCTCGTGCAGTCTCGACAGACCGTTGGCGATCTTGTCCTCATCGCCACGCGCCTCCGCTCTCACGGCGAGCGAGATGTCGGGCTCGGGCCACTCGATCCCGGGGAGCGTGAGCCGGGTTCCCTCGACGCAGAGCGTGTCACCCGTATGCGTGTCCCGCAGCTTGGCCACGGTTCCGATGTCGCCCGCGTGGAGTCTCTCCACCTCGTGGCGCGTGGATCCGCTGGGGATCGAGACGTGGGCGATCCGTTCCGTCGTAAAGTGGGTCGGATTGAGCAGAGTGAGACCGTTCGTGACCCCGCCGCTGAACACGCGGAAATAGCTCACGTCCCCTACATGCGGCTCGGAGGTCGTCTTGAAGACCAGCGCCGTTGTCGGGGCGCTGTCGTCTGCCGAGATCTCCACCGGCTCTCCATCGATCTTCTCGGCCAGCTGACTCGGAGCGTCCAACGGCGAGGGTAGCAGCTCGACCATCTTGCTCATGACGGCCCGCACGCCACGTCCCGTGTCACCGGAGCCACAGAAGACCGGGTACACCTCGCCACGACGCATCGCGGACGCGAGGGCGCTCAGAGTACGCTCCCGGTCCAGTTCCTCACCATCCAGGTACGCCTCCAGCAGCTCGTCATCGGTCGACGCGATGGTGTCGATCAGCTCTTCCCTGTAGCGCTCGACCAGGGCAGCCATGTCGTCCGGAATGTCGGCCTCCTCGTAGTCGCCCTTGTCCGAGCTTCCCCGGTAGATGTGCGCCTTCTGCGAGAACAGGTTCACGATTCCTTTAAAGTCGTGCCCGGCCCCGATCGGCACCTCCACGGGGATCGCGGCGGGCGACAAAGTGTCCCGGATGTTCTGGAACGTCTTCTCGAAGTCCGCATTCTCGCGGTCCATCATCGAGATGAAGACGATCCGCGGGAGGTCTCGGGCGTCGCACGCGGCCCAGGCTCGCTCCGTCCCCACCTGCACACGGGACACGGCATCCACGACGGCGAGGCCGCCGTCCGCCACACGCACGCCGCACATCACCTCCCCGAAGAAATCCAGATAGCCCGGGGTGTCGATGAGATTCAGCTTCGTGCCCATCCACTCAGCGTGCCCGACGGCGAGGTTGATCGAGATGCCGTGCGAGAGCTCTTCCTGTGTAAAGTCGGTGAGTGCGTTCCCGCGCTCTACCGAGCCCTTCCTCGTGGTCGCGCCCGCGATGTAGCAGACCGCGTCGGTGAGTGTCGTCTTGCCGCTTCCACCGTGACCGAACACGACGACGTTGCGGATATTCGAGGTTTCAAAAACCGAGGCGACTGACGCCATTCGTCCTCCTTGGGGCCTGCCTATTCACTTGCCGGGGTCTGCTTATGCACTCGCCGCCGGTGTGTCGGCGGGCCGCGATCGCGTTCTCGCCGGGTTCCCCCGTCCGGCGGCAGGGGAACCCATTTTAGATACCGACTCGCGGCAATGAAAGGGTATCGAACGCGTCAGGTCCCCGACCAACCTCAGTGGATCTCGGCGGCGGCCGGCTAGTGGAAAGTCCGCTCCGGTCCCTCGCGGTACCGGCGGCTCATGTCGTCGAGAAACGCGCGCTCCTCGGCCGACAACGAGTCGATCCCCGTCTCGCGGATCTTGTCCAGAATCTGATCGACCCGGTCCAACGCATCTCCGCCGGCTCGGCCACTTCGCCGACGACCCGAGCGGGCCTGCGCGGAAGCACTTCGCGGGGCCCGGACCACCTCCACATCGGAACGTACTTCCGGCGCGGTGTCCTTCCAGAGCAGCCGCGACAGGTTGCGACCGAACCGGCCACCGTAGCGAAGATAAACATAGCCGGTGGCGAGACCGCCGAGATGCGCCCAGTGCGCGACCCCGTCCCCGCTACCCGAGATCGTCGCGAAGAGGGCGAAGAAGCCGAGGATCCCGACGAACCATTTCGCCCGAATGGGGAGGATTCCCCAGATGTAAATCGGCGCATCCGGCCAATTCATCGCGAAGGCCAGCAGCAGACCGAACACGGCGCCGGACGCGCCGATCATCAGGCTGGCGCCGATCACGGGATACAGAAGAAGCGAGAACAGGGCGCCGCCCAGACCCGCCACCAGATAGTACTTGGCGAAGAAGCGGCCGCCCCACTTGCGCTCCAACGGGGGGCCGAAGAAGAACACGGCCAGCATGTTCATGAACAGGTGCCAGAAACCGCCGTGCAGGAACATGTAGGTCACGGGCGACCAGGGGTGAACGAGCAGGTCCGGCACCGCGAACCCCAGTGTGGGGACCGCCCAGCCCGGGGGAAGCAGTCCCAGCGCCATGGCCAGAAAGATGGCCATGTTGGCGATGAGGAGGCGCTTCACCCAGGGCGTCAGGGACAGGTCGACCCCGAAGCCACCCGGACCCGGAGAGGATGTGTACACGACGCGGCGTCTTTCAAACATGGCTTCTGATTGAACCCTTCGCTCGTCGGGTAGTTTCGACCGCTCCGTCCCACGACGCCTCAGAGGTCGATTCGCGAGCGGAGCGAGGACTCCCGATCTCCTCGTTCGAGCGCCAGTTCGATCAGTCGGTCGATGAGATCAGTATATTCAAGCCCAGTGGCGGCCCACAGCTTCGGGTACATGCTGATCTTGGTGAAGCCCGGGATGGCGTTCAGCTCGTTGACAACAAGAGATCCGTCGGGACGCAGGAAGAAATCCACGCGTGCCATCCCCGCACAGCACAACACCTGGAAGCTGCGGATCGCGAGCTCGCGGACCTGCCGTGTGACCTCGTCCGGAACATTGGCGGGGATTACCAGCTCTGCGCCCTCGTCGTCCAGGTACTTCGCCTCGTAGGAGTAGAATTCGTGTCGCGGCACGATCTCGCCCGGCACCGAAGCGATGGGATCGTCGTTGCCGAGCACCGAGCACTCGATCTCACGTCCCTCGACGAACTCCTCTGCGATCACCTTGTGGTCGTACGAGAACGCGTCCATGAGCGCGCTGGCGAACTCCTCGGACGTATGGACTTTGTGCACTCCGACGGACGAGCCCATGTTCGCGGGTTTTACGAACAGCGGGCTTCCGAGCCTGTCGACCAGCCGGGCGAAGTCCGGCGTGTCGGACGGGCGGGGCCGCAGCGTCATGAAGTCGGCGATCGGAATGCCCGCGTCGCGCAGCAGCCGTTTCGCCACGTCCTTGTCCATGCTCACGGCCGAGCCCAGCACACCGGATCCGACGAACGGGACACCTGCCAGACGCAGGAGCCCCTGAACGGTCCCGTCCTCGCCCATCGGACCGTGCAGCACGGGGAACACCACGTCGAGAGGTGCGTCTTCGCGCCGATCGGACAGGTGGACGAGGTCGGCCCGCTCGCCCGGCACGAGCGCGACCCCACCAGCGGATTCGCCCAACCTTACTCGGCGCGGATCACCCTCATCGAGCAGGAAGCGTGAAGAATCGGCCAGATGCCAGCGACCGGTCCGATCGATGCCTAGGAGAACCACTTCGTACTTCTCGCGGTCCATCGCCTCGATCACGTTGCGGGCCGACTGCAGTGACACCTCGTGCTCGGCCGACTGACCTCCAAACAGCACGCCGACCCGAAGCCTGCGCCCGGCGCTCATTTCAGCTCCGCCCGCGCCCAATCTCGTCTACAGCGCGACATCTCTGCGGTCCAGCTCGAGGCGGCTCTCGTCGCCGTTCCCCCAGCTCTCGTCCCACAGCTCGTTCTCACGCAACCAGGCCTCGTTGTAGATCTTGGACAGGTAGCGCTCACCCGTATCGCACAGATTGCACACGATGCAGCCGTCGGAATCGTCGACCTCTTCCGCCAGATCGACGGCCACCCGAACGATCAGCCCGGTCGACCCTCCGCTGAACAGTCCCTCCTCGCGGGTCAGCCGGCGGGCCATCCCAAAGGCCACGCGGTCGGGCACGGTCCGGAACTCATCGACCAGCTCGAAGGCGAGCGTGGAGGGAATCTTGTCGTTCCCGATTCCCTCGACCTTGTACGGCTCGCCCTCGCTCAGGTCGCCCGAACGGTGATAGTGCGCGAGGACGGAGCCTTCCGGGTCGCCGGCCACGATCCGCACACCGGGATTCTGCTCCTTCAGGTAGCGCGCCACGCCGCTGATCATCCCGCCGGTGCCGGCAGCGCTCACGAAGTGGGTGATCCTGCCCTCGGTCTGCTCCCAGATCTCCGGTCCCGTCGTCCGGTAGTGGGCTTCCGGGTTCACGGGGTTGAAGAACTGATCCGCCAGCACAGCCCCGGGGGTCTCTTCGGCGATCCGCTCGGCAACGTTGCCGTAGTGGTCGGGGTGATCGGGGGGAACCGTGCTGGGGGTGATGATCACTTCGGCCCCGAACGCCCGCAGCAACCGCACCTTCTCGTCGCTCATCTTGTCGGGGATCGTGAAGATGCAGCGATATCCCTTCACGGCGGCGGCCATCGCCAGAGCCACCCCGGTATTACCCGACGTGCCTTCCACGACGGTGCCTCCAGGCGCGAGCCTTCCTTCCCGTTCTGCAGCTTCGATCATCGCCAGTCCGATCCGGTCCTTGAGGGAGCCGCCAGGGTTCAAGGGCTCGGCCTTCGCCCAGACGGGGGTGCGGGCACCATCCACCACCCGTCGCAGCCGGATCAGCGGAGTATGTCCGATCGTCTGGAGGATGTGCTCGTAGCGGCCTCCGGCCGAGGCGACGCTCATGGATTTCTCCTGCCTCCGGGACCATACGGACCTGTGCTCTCCGGCATCGGAAAGCGAACGGGCAGATATCCCCACACGGCGACCTGCTCCTCTCCCTGGCGTGCCGGACGATAGCGCAGCTGGCGGGCACCCGACACGGCCGCCGAGTCCAGGCTGGCATGCCCGCTGGGTTGGACGACCATCACGGAGTCGACGGCCCCCGCCGCGGTGATGTGGATCTTGAGCATTGTCTCGCCTCCGATGCCCTCCTCCCACGCATCCTTCGGATACTCGAACGGAAGCCTCCCCTGCTCGAGCTCCGGCATGTGGAATGGCCCTTTGGCCCCAGCGATCTTGAGTCCTCCGAGCCCAGGACGCACCGTGTCAGCGCAGCCGGTAGTCATGCCGAGCAGCAGCACCAGAGGCACGGCGCGAGCCGCGAGGACGGTGGAGCGTCCCATCATTCCTCCGCCTCCTCGGCCATCTTTTGCAGCTCCGCCAGCACGTTCAAGGCCTCCAAAGGCGTCATCCGTTCAGGGTTCAGCTCTCGCAACCGCTCCAGGGCCGGTGAGGGAGGCGCTGTGAACAGCGACAGCTGGTCTCTTGCCCGCTCGACGAGGTTCGCGGTGCGACCGCCGGCGCCGTAAGGGCCGTTCTCCAGCTGGTGCAGCACTTCGCGCGCACGCGTCACGACCTCGGGCGGCAGCCCGGCCAGCCGTCCCACGTACACTCCATACGATCGGTCGCTTCCTCCCGGCTCCAGACGGTGCAGGAACACGATCTCGTCGCCCGCTTCCCGAACCGCGACGTTGAACGCGCCGACGCGCTCCAGCAGGTCCGCCAGCTCGACGAGCTCATGGTAGTGGGTGGCGAAGATCGTCCGAGCGCCCATCTCGTGCAGATGCTCGGTGACGGCCCAGGCGATCGACACCCCGTCGTACGTGGATGTCCCACGGCCGATTTCGTCCAGCAGCACGAGGCTCCTGTCGGTCGCGCTGTTGAGGATCGTGGCCGTCTCCGTCATCTCCACGAGAAACGTGGACATCCCGGCGGCCAGATTGTCCGACGCACCGACGCGCGTGAAGATTCGATCGCTCAGCCCGATCCGGGCGCGTCCAGCCGGTACGAAACAACCGATCTGCGCCATCAGCACGATGAGTCCGACCTGGCGAAGCACCGTCGACTTGCCGGCCATGTTGGGTCCGGTCAGCACTATGACACGGAGAGATTCGTCCAGCACGGTGTCGTTCGGTATGAACTCGCCCGAAGGCAGTGCGCGCTCGACGACCGGATGGCGTCCGTCACGGATTTCGAGCCCCGGATCGTCCGCCAGTTCCGGACGGACGTAGTCGTTTCGGTATGCCACCTCCGCCAGTGCACTGAACACGTCCAGCTCGGCGACACGGCTCGCGGCGCTCTGGAGTCGAGCCGTCTCACCGGCGATCGAGTCACGCAGCGACATAAAGAGCTCGGCTTCCAGCCGCGCGATCTTCTCGTCCGCCCCGACCACCTTCGCCTCCCACTCCTTGAGCTCGGGGGTGAGGAAGCGCTCGGCGGTGGTGAGTGTCTGTCGGCGTTGATAGTCGTCGGGCACCTTCTCCAGGTTCGGGCGTGTCACCTCGAGGTAGTACCCGAACACCTTGTTGTATCCGACCTTGAGGCTGTCTATGCCCGTGCGAGCGCGCTCCCGCACCTGCATGCCGGCGATCCAGTCCACGGCCTGGTCCCGGGTACCGCGGAGCTCGTCCAGCTCCGTCGAGTATCCCGACCGGATCACGCCTCCTTCGCCCAGCGCTGCCGGCGCTTCGGGCGCGATCGCCCGCTCGATCAGATCCCGCACGTCGTCCAGTGGATCGAGCTCGTCTACCAGGGTCGCGAGACGGGTCGTGGTGGGACGACCGGCGGCCTCAACCACGTCCGGCAGCGCCGCCAGCGAGCGACCCAGGGCGACCATCTCACGCGGTGTGATTCGGCTCGCAGACGCGCGACCGGCCAGACGTTCCAGATCCCGCACCTGTGCAAGTTTCTCTCGCAGTGACCGCCGGGCGTTTGCGTCGGCCGTCAGCTCTCCCACCGCGTCCAACCGCTGATCGATCGCCGCGCGATCCAGCAGCGGACGGAGAATCCAGCGACGAAGAAGCCTTCCGCCCATCGCGGTGCGTGTGAGATCGAGCAGTGAGAGCAGTGACACGCCCTGTCCGGCGCGCAGGGGCTCAACCAGCTCCAGGTTGCGCCGGGTCATCTCGTCCAGGTGCATGAAACGGCCGCGGCGTTCCACGCGTGGGGGCCGAAGGTGCGACAGGCCGTTGGGTCGGACCTCCTCCAGAAAGGCCACCAGCGCACCTGCCGCCGCGAGCATGGACTGATCGGACTCGGGCTGAAGGCCAAAGCCCTCGAGGCCGCGCACCTTGAAGCGGTCCCGAAGTCGCTCTACCGCGAGTCCGGGATCGAAGCGCCACGCGGGGCGCGTGGTGATCGTCCACTCGCCCCTCAGCTCGTCGGGGTGCTCCTCGGGAACCACCAACTCGGCAGGCTCGAGGCGATCCAACTCGTCGGCCAGCTCAGCCGGCTCGCAAGCCCACAGCTCGAACTCGCCCGTCGACAGGTCGACGGCGGCGACGCCGGCCGGTTCCCCGGCCGCCACCGCGACCACGTAGTTGTTGCGATCCGCCGCGAGCAGCGCGTCCTCGATTACCGTTCCCGGGGTGACGATCTCGACGACCTCTCTGCGCACGAGTCCCTCGGCCTCGGACGCATCCTCGACCTGTTCGCAAACCGCCACGCGTCGGCCAGCCTTCAGGAGACGGGACAGATACTCGTTGGCAGCCTTGACGGGGACGCCGGCCAACGGGACTTCGCGGGTTCCACCGTTGTTACGAGATGTGAGTGTGATGCCAAGGAGATCGCTGCCCTCCTCGGCATCCTCGAAGAACATCTCGTAGAAATCGCCCACCCGGAAGAACAGCAGCGAGTCCGGATGCCGAGCTTTGATGTCCAGGTATTGCTGGATGAGCGGCGTGTTCTTCTCACTCATCTGCGACCGTCCGAGTTCTCGGCCAGCACGACCGCGTCGGGGAACGACCCGGCCTTCAGCCGATCCGCCATTTCCCGGGCCGCAGCCGGGCTGGCAAACCGCCCCACGCGCACCTTGTACAGTCCGTCTTCCTCCGCGACCCGGGCCGGGAAACCGGCGCTGCTGGCCCGGGCGCTGAGCTCGGCCGCCGTGTCTACATCTCGGAACGCGCCCAGCTGAACGGTCCAGCGAAGTCCGGGTGCCTCGCACGAAACGGTCGAAGCGTCGAGACGTGCTCGCACGTCGGGATCCAGCGATCGGGTTCCCCGAGCGCGGTCCCAGGCATCACAGGCACCCTCCAGATCGCCGCTCGACTCGAGGGCCACGCCGGACCAATACCAGGAGTCGGCGACCCACACGCTCTCGGGGTAATCGGCGCGCAGTCTCTCCAGGTCCTGCCCTGCACGCTGCGGGTCGTTCTCAACCAGGCTCAGCTGCGCGAGCCTCAGCCACGCCGCGGCCGAGTACTCCGAGCGGCCATCGACGGCTACCCACAGGTACTCGCTTCGGGCGGAGTCGGCGTCCGAGGTGAGGCGCGCCCTCAGGTAACGGGCCCGCACCACGTCCGCACGCGGTGCCGTTTCCTGGTTCGCAGAGAACCAGCGATCGAGCTCTGTGCGCGCGAGCACGATCCGACCCGAATCGACGGCCGCTTCGATGAGGTCAAGAGATGGAGTCGCGGGAGGCGATTGACCCACGAGAGTGGTACCCGGGGCACAGCCTTCTGCGATGAGCCAAGCGGCCAACAGGAATCCGATCCTGGGTACACGCCAGGTCCTCACACGTCGCCCTCCACCAGACGGAGCGCCAGCAAGAGCTCCTCGAGAACCGGGAGATCTTTCCCGCCGGTCTTGATCTGGCGATCGGCACGACGAAGCAACTCCAGGGCTCGGCGAAGTGCGCGTGCGTTCCAGGCTCGAGCCTGGCGCGTGTACGTCTGCGCCTTCCATGCCAGGTACCCTCTGCCCGTTTCACCCAGCAGCTTCCGCACGGCCGCCGCCCCGTCCTCCAGGGCGGCACCAATCAACAGATGCTGTTCGACCAGCCCGGCCACCAGTCCAGAAGCGCGTTCGCCCGCCAACACTCCTTCGAGCTCCTTCAAGGCCTGCGGGTACCGTCGAGCCACCACCAGATCCATCCACGTCCAGCGGTCGAGGCGTTTTAGGTTCGGTACCAGCTCCTTTACGCGCTCCAGCGACAGAGGGCCGTCCGTGCTGGCCGCCGCCAGCTTGGCGAGCTCCCCATCGAGCAGCGATGCATCTGCACCTATCGCCGCTCCCAGCGCCTGTGCTGCGTCGGGTTGCAGCTCGAAACCGTACCGCGTGCCGGCGCGCTCCATCAGCCAGCCGGGAACCTCGCTCTCACGTGGGGAGCCCCATTCGACGGTATCGCTACACTGCTTCAGCGTACTGTAGAACGAGGCCCGCGATCCTTTGGGAATCTCGGCC
The DNA here is from genome assembly GCA_039587755.1 of Gemmatimonadota bacterium. GTDB lineage: Bacteria > Gemmatimonadota > Gemmatimonadetes > Palauibacterales > Palauibacteraceae > JBDHBD01. The sequence continues at coordinate 44,025 of JBDHBD010000003.1, forward strand.
GTGATGACCAGCACGAGCCCGGGAGGAAGGTGCTCGACCACCTCGAGCACGACCTGTCGCACCGTTGGTTTGAGCCGCTGGGCGTCGAACAGCGCTACGACCCGTCGGTCGGCCATCATCGGCGGCATGGCGAGCGCCGCCGCTAGAGCCTCGGCCTCGGTGCTCTCGCCACTGAATCGGTTCAGATTGAAGTCGCGGGTCGCTGGGTCCAGAGCGGCGTCAATGAGCTCACGGGCTGCGTCATCTCGGAGTCGGGTGGCGTCGCCGTAAAAGAAGTACGCACCGCAAAGGTCATCGCCTTGCAGGATGCTGGCCAGCCGGTCCTCGGAGGTGGACGTCATCGCGGAGCCGAGGGCGGCCCGGTCTCCACGGCGGTTCTAACGCGACGGATCGGCCACCGCAGGAGTGGGCGAGTCGTCGTCTTCGACCGTGGGTTCGGTGAACGGCTTTGGAGAGACATGGACCGGGGCTCGCAACGAGGAGCGGATCCTCCAATCCCAGGCCGGGTCACTCGCCCGGATGACGAACGGCCCGGAGCTGAACAGTGCGGGTGTCATCTGCGAGGCGCTACTCGAGGCAGGCAGGCTGACGGCGACTGGAGGTAACGTCACCTCCATCGACACGCGGGTGGCGAACGGTAGCCAGGCCAGCGCCAGCACGCCGACGGACGCGACCGCAATGAGAGCGGCGCTTCCCAGATGTCGGCTTTCGGCCAGCCTGGGTCCGTCGTCTACGTGATACAAACGGTGTTTCAGACGTGGCAGGAAGTCCGGGGAAGAATGCAGGTGCGGCAGCTGCCCGCACAGCTCGAGGCCCTGCTGTACGACGCGGTGGTAGCGCCGGCAGGCCTGGCACTCCCTCAGGTGTGCGTTGAACGCGGCCTGTTGCCCCGCGCCCGCAAAATCATCCAGATATTCGGAGAATCCCTCGAGAAACTCCTCGCACCGCATCAACCAACCGTCCCGTGTGCTGCCCGGCCACTCGCCCTGGCTCGCTCTTACGATCCCGCGAGATGCCGGTCCTTGACCTGTTCGTTTGAGACTCCCACAACCGGCTGAACATACTCCGCCCTGAAACGTGGGTTCCGCAAAAAAAAGAGCGGCCGTAGCCGCTCTTTCATGGGGACGCTGTACACGCTCGCACGGCTGCGTCTCCAGACGGAGACGCACCGGTCGCTCGAGTCTATCCGAGCATCGGAGCGATGATCTGGGCGAACTTGTTGCGCGCGCGATTGAGCCGCGATTTCACGGTACCGAGGGTTACTCCGGTAATGTCAGAGATTTCCTCGTAGGTCTTCCCTTCCATCTCCCGGAGAACGAACACGACCCGGTGGTGCTCGGGCAGCTCCTCCACCGCCTTCTCGACCTTCTCCCGCAGGTGGCGCTTACGGAACAGATCGTCCGGGGCGTAAGTCGTGTCTTCCCACTGGAGCGGCCGATGATCCGCTTCCCAGTTCTTCTTGATCGCCTGGAAGAGCACCATCGGATTCCGCGAGCGATTTCGCAGCTCGTTCTTCGCCAGGTTGCTCGCGATCGTGTAGATCCAGGTCGAGAACTTCTTCGTCGGATCGAAGCGGTGCAGGTGCCGGTACACGCGCACGAACGTCTCCTGCACGAGATCCTCGGCCCGGTCACGATCACCGATCGACCGATAGATGAAGTTCAGGAGTCGCTCCTGATACCGCTCAACAAGCTCCTGAAACGCGAACCGCTCGCCCGTCAGGTACCGTTCGACCAGCTCGGCGTCGTCGAGCCGATCCAGACCGCGTCGCTCGGCCGGAGTGCGTCGAACCTCCGCCTCAAGCAATCTCGCCATTCATTCCCCCTGTGTCATCGGGCCGGAGGGCCGTCCGCTCACCGCCCCACCCACGACCCGTCCGCCCAATAAGACGCGCGAAGGCGCCTGATCGTCACACGCAATAATAGGACAGCCAGCCGACCCCAACCGTTGCTATGGGTCGCCGAGCTCGAAAGCGGCTGCATACAGCAGCGTACATACCGTTTTCGAGTCGCTGATCTCGCCGTCCCGCACCATCCGAAGCGCCTCATCGAGCGGAAACTCGTGCCTCTCGATGAACTCGGACGCTTCGTGACTCGTTTCGCCCGGAACCAGGTCCAGGGCGAGGAAGAGGTGGATCACCTCGTCCGTGAAACCGGGCGTCGTGAAGATGGTGGTCAGCCGCCGCAAGCTTCCGGCGCGCAGCCCGGCCTCTTCTTCGAGTTCGCGCCCGGCACACGCCTCTGGTGACTCACCGGCATCCAGCTTGCCCGCCGGAACCTCCCAGACCGCACTCCCCGCTGCATACCGGTACTGCTTCAACAAGACAACACGGGGTCCGGTTCCGTGCGGCCCGATCGGGTAATACGGGAGGACAGCGGCGGCTCCGGGGTGGCGGATGATCTCCAGCTCACCAACAGAACCGTCCGGAAAGCGAACGCGATCGAGTCGAACATCGAACACTCGCCCGGCGTACGTGATTCTGGTAGCGACCCGGCCGGGCGATTCCGCGGTTCCGCCCACAAAAGCCCTATTTAACCGAAAAGGACCCGAAAATCAAGCCCTGGACTCCCGTAGCGGGCCCAAACGCTCCAGATCGGCACGCGACGATTCCGCGTCCGTCACCGTCACCATCAGCAGTCGGTCCCGGCTCAGGTACCGGCGACACACCTCCGACACCTGCTCGGGACTCACGGACGCGACCCGACTTCGATAGGTCTCCCAGTAGTCCTCGGGAAGGCTGTAGATGAGGCGACGACCCACGCGCTGGCACACCTGACCGCTTGTTTCGAATTGAAGAGGAAGCGACAGCGTAAGGGCGTGCTGCGCCAGGCGCATTTCATCTTCGGTCGGTGGGGCCTCGCTCAACCCGTCGATCTCGCCGAGGATTTCCTCGAACGCCGCAGCGGTCACTGGCGTTTCGACGGCGGTGCGAGTCACGAACGGGCCGTTACCGCGACGCAGCCGAAACGCGGTCCGCGCTCCGTAGGTCCAACCCTTGTCTTCGCGAAGATTCATGTTGATGCGGGAGTTGAACAACCCGCCCAGGATCGCGTTGGCAACCATGATCGGAAAGAGGTCTTGGGAGCCGTGAGGCGCTCCAACCGTTCCCACCCGCAGCTCGGCCTGCGGGCTATCGGGACGATCGATGAGCAGCAACCCGGGCTCATCGACGGGCTCGTCTCGGGCGGGATGGCGTTCCGGGCGACCGCTGGCCGCGGCCCAGTCATCGAGTCGCCCTTTTACAGCATCCCCGAACTCTCTCGGTACCAGGTCTCCGCACGCGATCAGCAGCGCGTCTCGCGAACCGTAGCGCCTGCGGTGGAGACTCTCCACGTCGGCCGACGTGAGCCCCGAGACTGAGTCGGCCGTCCCGGCAGCAGGGATGCCGTAGCGTTCCTCCCCATAGATAGAAGCGATCAGGGCGTGGTCCGCCACGATGGCCGGCTCGTCGCGCTCGCGGGCGATCTCGTCGAGGCGCTCCGCCCGGATGCGCTCCACCTCAGAAGGTTCGAAGCGGGGCTCGCGCACCACAGAGGCGAGGAAGTCGAGCGCGCCCTCTGTCACATCGCTGAGGAAGTGCATCGAGATGATGGCCACATCGTACTGGACCGAGACCCGGAACGAGGCACCCAGATGGTCCAGCCACCGCGCTACGGCCACGGCATCACGATCGCCGGAGCCCTCCGTCAATAGACGGGCGGTGAGCTCGGCGGCTCCCGCCTGATCGTGCGGATCGACGACCGCTCCAGCCTCCACTACGAGCCGCAACGAAACCTCCGGTACCGTGCGTCGCTCGGCCAGCCACAAGCCCAGACCGTTGTCGAGCTGCGCTGTGTGAAACGCAGGCAGCTCGAGCTCCGGTGCCGGCCCCGGCGCGGGGCGGTCCGTGCGATCCACTGCGGAGCTCACGCCTCGCCCTCCTCACCCGTTTCCGCAAACCCCTCGTTCTCCGCCGGAACTACATGCACGACGGACAGTCGTTCTGCGCGCAGCACCTCGTCCGCCAGACCGTGCACGGCCTTCCGACCCACCGCCGCGTACCGAGAGAAGGCCTCGTTCACGTAGGCCGGGTCCTCCCGCAGGACGGCGGCCTGGGCGAAGGCATCCGCGCGAGATCCCACGTTGTTCAGCTGGCCGACAAGGCCACGTCGGGCGCGGTTCAACGCGCCTTCGAGCTCTACCTCCTCGACTCCGTCCGTCACCAGAAGACCGAGGGTCTCTCGCACGGCCTCCTCCAGGTCGAGTGCCGAGACGCCGGGCCTTGCCGTGGCTACCACGAACAGCATGCCGACCTGCTCGGTCGGCCATGTGAACGAGTGGACATCGGCAGCGATCTGTCGGTCGTACACGAGGCGCCGCTGGAGTCGTGAGCTCATCCCGTCCGCGAGCAGGTAGGTGAGCACGTCGGCCGTCTCGAACAACGCATCGTTGAACGAAGGTGAGTGGAACATCAGGTAGACCCGTGGCACCTGCACGCGATCGTCGATCTCCGCCCGACGCTCCCCGCGGTCCTCGGTTGAGGCCGCCTCGACAGGCTCCCGCGCCGGACCGGCCGGGATGTCGCCAAACCAGTGCCCGGCGCGGGCAAATGCATCTGAGGGCGACACATCGCCCGCGACGACCAGTACGGCGTTGTTAGGGCCGTAGTGCCGATCGAAGAAGTCGTGCACGTCCTGCAGTGAAGCACGGTCCAGGTCCTCCATGTAACCGATCGTCGGATGACGGTACGGGTGGCCTTCCGGATAGGAGACTTCCAATAGCTTCTCGAACGCCAGGCCGTAAGGGCGGTTCTCGTACGACTGACGTCGCTCGTTCTTCACCACCTCCCGCTGGTTATCGAGCTTCTCCTGGTTGATCCCCGGCTTGAAGTACCCCATGCGGTCGGACTCCAGCCACAACGCGAGGTCGAGCTCGTTGCTCGGCAGGGTCTCGTAGTAGTTCGTCCGGTCGAACCAGGTGGATCCGTTGAGGGTGCCGCCCGCGTCCTGTATGAGGCGGAAATGACCGTCGCGCGGCACATGCTCGGAGCCCTGGAAAAGGAGATGCTCGAACAGGTGGGCGAAGCCGGTGCGGCCCCTGGTCTCGTCTTTCGAGCCCACATGGTACATCAGGTGGACGGCCACGATCGGGGCCGAACGGTCCGACTGAACGATAACACGCAGACCGTTGTCCAGGACCCGCTCCTCGAACGAGAAATACACATCCCGATCGCTCGTTTCGCTTCTCGCCACGACACCTCCCCAAAGGTCTCGTTCGACTCTCGAAAGAACCCTGGCACGAGGACGGCTTTCTCCAATCCTCGCGCTGACTTCTACTACGACGTGGGGAGTTCTACCAGAGCGGAGGACCCGAACCGACACCGGCCCGGGAGCCGGTTGAAGAGCGGAGCGCGGAGGAAGATAAGCCGGGTTCTGTGACGGCTCCGCGGCCTCGAAGGCCACGGAGCCGTGAGGTCATCTGTCTTGGACGCCGGTTACCCGGCGTCTCCAGCGGCCTACCCGGAGCTCGAACGCGGCGGGCCACCACTCGCTCCTGCTTGGCCTTGCTCCCGGCGGGGTTTGCCGTGCCACCACTGTCTCCAGCGGCGCGGTGGGCTCTTACCCCACCCTTTCACCCTTACCTGTGCGGTCGGCCGGCGGCCGGATCCGCCATCGGCGGTCTGCTCTCTGTGGCACTTTCCGTCGCCTCGCGACGCCCGGGCGTTACCCGGCGCCGTGCCCTGTGGAGCCCGGACTTTCCTCGAGCGGCGCACCCGTAAGGCACCCGCCCGCGACCTCGTCTTCCTCCGCGCACCACGGACAAGTATACCGATGCGGGTCCCGTGAAGTTTCATCGACGCTTTCGCCAGTCTCTCCGTGGGCTCCCGAGGTGGCGCGCAGCACGTCAAATCGCCAGTATTAACAGGGACCCGTGTGTGGCCCCGCGTGTGAAGACAACGCGGCGGCGCAACCAGGTGTCTCAGGTATGATGGGCCGGCGCGGGAGGCCGCGCGGGTTTGTCGATCTGACAGTCGGAACGGGTCTGGAAAGCCGAGCCGTCGGTCCGAATCGGAATCGACCGCCCACCGCTTCCCGAACCGGAGGTGGCGTTAAGGAACCTGTACCTCGTATGCACAGATCTGACAATCGATGTTCGCGCGTCTCGTGCGTGCAGCATCTCCGCTTACTCACCACGCACGCCTCGCTGGCGTCGGCGGCCGGCTTGTCGGCCGCTCTGCCGGAGCCTTCTTCGTGTATCCTGTTGATGCCCCGATCGGGGTCAGGCCCATGAGCGGCCGCTTCCTTCGCTTGGCACTATTGGCGGCCCTTGTTGCCGGCTGTGGGGACGCGGCGGAGAGCACGGGGCCCGAGGCCTCGGCCGCCACGATAGTGGCCATCTCGGTGGCCGCCGACACCGTGACGATTGGGGAAACGATCGATCCGCCGGTCGCCGTGCGTGTGGAGAACCCGGGCGGCGTTCCGGTGGAGGGGATTCCCGTCCGTTTCATGCTCGTCTCCGGGCCCGGAGAGCTCTTCCCGACGCTGGCGGTGTCCAACCTGGATGGGATCGCCGAGGCCACCCTCCGAGCCGGCTCGACACCCGGAGAGAGCCTTGTGCGAGTCGACATCCCGAGTGCCACGCAAGTCGGGGGGCTGGACTTCGTCATCGTCACAGAGCCGACCAGCACCGTCGAGCTGACGGTGGTGGGCGGGGACGCGCAGCAGGCGGAGATCAGCAGTCAGCTTCCGATCGCGTTCGAAGTTCGTGCATCGGCACCGTCAGGCGTGCCCGCCGGGGGAATCACGCTCGCGTGGCGCGCGACAGGAGACCCTGACGGAGCGCGTCTCACGGCGGATACCACGTCCACGGACTCGGGCGGCGTGAGCCGCGTTCTGCTGACTCTGGGTCGCGAAGCGGTCGAGCATGCGGTCACCGTTCACGCCGTGCGCGGTGTCGAGTCCGACACGGCCCGCTTCACGGCCGTCGCCACGGAGACGTTCCTGGGCAACATCGCTCTCGACTCCGTGCGACCGTCACCGCTCGTATCCGGCGGCGAGGCCACGCTGTTCGGCGCTGGCTTCGCAGCAGTGGTGGAGGGCAACGAAGTGCGCATCGAGGGCGAGCCGGCCGAGGTTCTGGAGGCCAGTCCGACTCAGCTCCGGATCGTGCTGCCCGAGTTCGCGAACAGTTGCCTCCCCGAACGCGATGCAGGCGTGCGCGTGCTGGCGGGCGGGGAGCCGAGCAACGGCAGGATCGAGCGGCTGCGGCCGGCACAGGAGATGCTCGACCTGACGGTCGGCGAGGTGCGTACGCTGCGTGATCCTGTCGATCTCGCGTGCTGGCAACTCGGGGGCGCGACCGAACCGCGCGAGTATCGGTTCGCCGTGCAGAGCACCCGCAGCGCGACCGGCGTCACGCCGTCCGTGCGGTTGGCGGTGCGAGCCGAAACGGAACCGATGGAAACGCGATCGAGCGCCGTTCGTATCGACCCGTCTCTCGAGCCGGACCTGGCGCGCGTGGCCCAAACGTACACATCGGCGGAGTCGCGCATCCTGACGACGGCGAGACGGGAGCTCGCGAGTCGGCGTGCTGTTCCCCTCCGACCCGCGATGCTGGATTCGGCTAGGCAGCAGGCGGTGGCCTCCGTACCGCCGGCCGCTGGTGACAACGTTCAGTACAGGTTCGCGGTCGGGAACGACTTTGCCGCGTCGTGCAACGACACATCCCAGGTGATCCGTGGCGTCGTTCGACAGGTGCGAACGAATGTCGTTCTCGTGGAGGACGTTCGCGCGCCGACGGATGGTTTCAATGCGGAGGATTGGACGGGCCTCGCGGACGACCTGGACCGCGTCATCCTCCCGATGGACACGCTCTACTTCGGTGCGCCGGCGGATGTCGACGGGAACGGGCGGGTCATCTTCCTCTTCACGCCCGAGGTGAATCAACTGAACGAGGCGGGCACCGCACGGCCACTCGCCGGCTTTGCGCTCCCGCTGGACCTGGCCGTTTCGGGTCGCGGCGACAGCCGGCCGGGCCCCCGCGGCGAGGCGTGCCCTGCGAGCAACGAAGCGGAGCTCGTTTATCTGGCCGTGCCCGACGCCGAAGGCCAGGTCGGTGAGCCCGTATCGCGGGCTCGCGCGCTGGTTGAAACGCGAAGGGCCGCCGCGCACCAGCTTCAGCACCTCATCAATGCGGGGCGCCGTGTCAGTCTCGGCGGCACAGGCTTCGGCCAGCTCGAAGAAGCATGGCTCGACGAAGGGTTGTCGCACCTCGCCGAGGAAGTCATCGGCCTGAATCGCGCGGGCCTGGCGACGGGAGCGAACCTCACGTACGGCCAGGCGACCGCGAGTCGGGATGCGCTGGAGCTCTTCAATGCGTATCAGGTCGACAACTTCTATCGGCTCAGCCTCTACATGGCGAGTCCGCAGGCGTCTAGGGTCGTGGCGACGGAAGACCCTGGTGGTGTGTCGGGGCTTCAGATCCGCGGATTCGCGTGGTTCTTCGTGCGCTGGTTGGTCGATCGTGACAGCCGAGCCGATCCTGGCTCGTTGCTCCGCCAGCTCGTGGTGGGGGGTCGGAATCACCTCAAGGGAATCGAGAATCTGGAGAGTACGACGGGCCGGACGTGGGAGGAACTCTCCGCGGAATTCGCGGCCACACTGGCTTCCGACGACGAGGAGCTCGCGGAACTCGAGGAACGGTACACGGTCGGCACATGGGATGTGCGGGACGTGTTCGCCAGCCTGAGCCAGAACCCGCTGACGCGGGAGCGGTTCGCGACCGGGTTCCCGCTGTCAGCGAGACCCATCGAGTTTGAAACCGCGGCCGTCGACTTCGACGTACAGCCCTACACGACCACGTACTTTGCGATTCGCTCCTCCGTGGATACGCCCGCGCTGGCGCTCAGTCTGGTAAGACGTGGCGGAGATCCGATCGAGGAGTCCGTCGGACCACAAATCACGATAGTCAGGACGCGATAATTCGATGGCGCGAAACGAGCGAGCACTCCTTCTCAGCATGCTGTTGCCGGTCTTTGCCCTCACACCGGTGGCGGCGCAGGAGGCCGTAACGCCGCGGCAGGAAAACATCCCGCTCGAGCGCGAAGGCCCACGGAGCGTCTTCGACCTCGTGGGCTTCGTCGGGTGGGTCGCGTCTTTGAACGACATCACAAACGACCCCGCTTCTTTCGCGACGAGCATCAAGCCGAGCGTATCCTTCGGCGTGGAGGGAACGCGTTGGTTCGGGAGTGGCTTTGGAATCGGCATCCACGGATTCTGGGCTCCCTCGGAGCTGGATGTGATTCCGAACGACGTCACGGCCGAAGGGCCCGCCGACCTGGGCGATGCAAACTACTTTTCCGCCGTGGTCAACGCGCTTTATCGTCTGCCGGTCTCGGGGCCGGCCGCCACGGTCCAACCGTACTTCCTGCTGGGGGGCGGTGTCCGGCACCTCGCGGTGAGCGAGGACGCCGCACCGACCGTTGAGGACGCGACGGATCCGCAGCTGACCCTGGGGTTGGGGGCGTTCGTTCAGTTCGCGTCGAGCCTGACGATCCGGATCGGCATGCGGGATTTCGTGTCGGTGTTCGACGGGGCGGAAAGCGATTCGCGCCTGCAGAACGACATTCTTGCCTCGTTCGGCGTCGGCTACCGCTTCTTCTGATCTACATCACCTCGAACCAGGTCCCCGGCTCCTCCACCGGCCACCCCAGGCCCTTCAGTGCGCGTAGCACGTTGCAGGAGTGATACTGATAGCGCCAATTCCCGTTGCCGATGTTCGTCTCGTCGACCGACTCGCCGAGTAGCAGGTTGAGTCCTGAGATCACGGCACCGTCCACATACTCAATCCCGTTGCTGGTCAACGAGCCGCCGACCAGGATGAGCCCCTCCCACTGGAAGTTCCCGTTGATCTCCAGATCCTCTCGGACGATTAGGGCACCGCGGCCGCTCATCGTGGGATCCACGGCGAAATCACCACCGTCGGCGTAGATGACGGGCCACTCATCGGCGGCCACATCGGCTCCGAAACCGGGGTAGCCATCCTGCGACACGACGTAATCGGCCTCGGCGAAGGTGCCGTCGAGCACGTTTTGCCACGGGACGCGCGTGCCGTTGGCCAGCTCGAAGCCCGTGCCATCCTCAAGGATAGGTGGATCACCGAAGAAGCCGGACGGCACAGCGTCGTCGTCCTTCTTCCCCTTCCCTTTGCCACCGCCGCTCATATCGAAGCCATCCTCGGGTACGGCGAGACCGGCCACGTCGTTCAGGCCGCCCACCGTACAGTCGGCGAGGGTCGCAGCGTCCAACCCGGAGACGAATCCAGCAACGCCGTTCTTCTGCAGACCGGAAGCTGCCGTGATCGCCGCGTTAACGTTGAACCGCACGGCCCGGCGCATCGCCACCGTGGCCACGTGGCGCCTCGCCGCCCCACCCTCGGGAGGCCCGTGCTCGCCCAGTGAGTGGATCAGGAACAGGCTGGTCGAATCGTCGACCTCGATCAGAGGATCGAGCCACACCTTGGCGGTTCCGTCGGCAAGGTTGTAGGTGACGGTATCGGCCACGATCTTTCCCGAGCCCAGAAAGTGGTCGAGTCCGGCATCGGCCACGTAGAACGCTTTGAGGGCGGCACGGTGGTTCTGGGTGATCTTCATGTCCGTGCCGGAGATCAGGTAGCCCGCCGCGGCCAGGCTCGAAAGGCCGAGCATCACGAGCAGCACTGCCACGAGGACGAAACCGCCCTCTTCCCTATCAGGCGCGTTGTACTGGTGCTCCGTCGCTCCTCGCATGCCTCGACCCTTCCCGCCGTGTGTGTGCGTACAAATCGCAGTATGACGGGACCGCAAGGCCGGTGCCGGGCGGCGGACAGCGGGTTGATTGTCGTGTAAGTGTATAACTTGTAAGAGTTTTAAGAGCTCACGCGCCCGGGTGTCACCTTCGCGACGCGGCCGCCAGGCGACCTCCGCTCGCCTGCCATGCACGCACCCTGCAACGCTGAGCCGGCTGGAGAATCCATCCTGTTCAGAGCACTTCGTACCAGGCGCCGGGCTCTTCCACCGGCCAACCCAGACCCTTGAGGGCGTTCATGACGTTGCAGGCATCGTACTGGTAGACCCAGTTCCCGTTGCCGAGGTCGACCTGGTCGACGGCTTCACCCAGCAGCAGGTTGAGCCCCGCGATCAAGGCCCCATCCATGCGCTCCACTCCGTTGCTCGTCAGCGAACCCCCCACGAGCAAGACGCCATCCCACGTGAAGATGCCGTCGATCTTGAGATCGCCCCTCACGATCAGGGCGCCCCGGCCGCTCATGGTCGGGTTTACCTGGAAATCTGCCGCGTCCGCGTAAATGACGGGCCACTGGTCCGGGTCGATCTCGGTCGTGAAATCGGGATAGCCGTCCTCCGAGACGACGTAATCGGCTTCGACGAAGCTCCCGTCCAAGACCTGCTGCCACGGCACGCCGGTATCGTACAGGAGCTCGAGGGCCTCCAGTTCGTCATAGATCGGCGGGTCACCAAAGAAACCGGGCGGCACGGGGTCCTCATCCTCCTTTCCCTTGCCCTTGCCGCCGCCTCCACCGGACATCGCAAAACCGTCTTCACGGACGGCCAGTCCAGCCACGTCCTCCGCACCTCCGACAGGGCAGTCGCCGGCGCTGGACGCATCGAAGCCCGATACAGTCCCCGCAATACCGTTCTTCTGCAGCCCAGCGGCGGCTGTGATAGCGGCGTTCACCCCGAAGCCCACCGCCTTGCGCATGGCCACCGTCGCCACCTCTCGGAGCGCGATTCCCCCCTCTGGTGCGCGGTGCTCGCCCCGCGAACTCACCAGGAAGAGAGAGGCCGAGTCGTCCACCTCGACCAACGGCGTCGTCCACACCTTCGCAAATCCGTCCGCATGGCTGTAGGTGACGGTGTCGGGCGGAAGCCGGCCGCGGCCCAGGAAATGTTCCAGTCCTGCGTCGGCCACGTAGAAGGCTTTCACGCTCGCACGGTGGTTCTGGTTGATCTGGTAGTCCGTGCCTGAGATCAGGTAGCCGGCGGCGGCGAGTCCGGAGAGACCGATCAGGACGAGCAGCACGGCCACGAGGGCGAAGCCGCCTTCCGTCCGGCCCATCAACCGCGATTCGTTCGAGCTGAGACGCATGGCAGTGGTCCTTGTGTCGATATCCAAGCAAACTGCACCAAACCGTTCGACCTTTGTGGGTGCAATGAGGGTGCCCGACTCCGCGTCGGGGGCTGAAGCCGACGCAAATAACCACTCCAAAACGACTTACAGGACAATGCGGCCTGGCAGATGTATCTCCGCCATTCTGGCGTCTGTGCAACTTCTGACCATCGGGGCGGCCTCTGGTGCAGGCATACTGAAGGGGGCTTCATCCCGCTTCTCAGGGCAAACTCGGTACGCAGGAAGGCGGATCGGGCCGTGGCGAGCGGGGGTACGCAGGCGGAGTGAAGCGGACGGGTGAGCCCGGCGGAGAGCCCGCGCGAGCCTTACGACGGAGCAAGGGAGACGATTCATGGGCAGGCATCACAGTACGCTGTCGAGGGTCCTTGGGGTCACGATCGGCACGGCTCGTCGAGCCGTTCCGGCGTCACTGGCGTCGGTCGCCACACTGCTCGGAATCACGTCTATCCTGGGCGCGCGATCACTCGGCGCACAGGAAGGTGGGACCGAGTATCGGGTCCTGGTGGCCAACGAGTCTTCCGACCTGATCAGCGTCGTACGGTTCGGTCCTGCTGGCCTGGAGGTCGAACGGGATCTGGAAGTCGGCCTCATGCCGGCTGATCTCGATGGAGCGCATGGTGTCCGTGTGTCGCCTGATGGCCGTCAGCTGTATGTTTCGCTCGCCCACGGAACGCCGGGCGGGAAGCTGTGGGCTCTCGATGCAGAGACCGGGGCGCTGCTCGACTCGACCACGGTGGGCCGTTTTCCGGCGACCATCGCCCTGACCCCCGACGGGTCGTTGGCTCTGGTGGTGAACTTCAATCTGCACGGGGATCCCGTGCCCTCTTCGGTATCCGCCGTCTTCACGCCCGAAATGCAGGAGCTCGCCCGAATCGAGACCTGCGTTAGGCCGCACGGCAGCCGTATGAATCGGGCCGGCACCCTGCACTACTCGGTATGCGCGGGCAGTGACCAGCTGGTCGAGATCTCCATCGCCGACCTGGCCGTCTCCCGGCGCGTGAGTCTCGTCCCCGGGAACGAAATGGCGTTCACCGGCGCGGGCGAGCACGAGATGGGGCACGAGATGAAGATGGAGATGGGCGGTGAGGGTCACGAGATGGGTGCCGAAGATCAGGAAGCGCAAGCTGCTCTTCCGATGATCGAGCGCCACTTCCGTCATCACGGCGCGCCGGGCGGCGGCCCGGTCTGTGGGCCGACCTGGGTCGTATCCTCACACGACGACCGGCACCTTTACGTGGCGTGCAACAAGCACAATCAGGTTCTGGAGATCGACGCGGCCAACCTTCAAGTGGTTCGTCGATTCGGTACGGGCGCCGGTCCTTACAACCTGGACGCGACACCGAATGGGCGGTGGCTGCTGGTCACGAACAAGGCCGACCAGTCGATCAGCGTCGTCGATCTCGCGACCGGTCACGAGGCGGCGCGCGTCCCGACGAGCCGGCCGGTCACGCACGGCATTGTGGCTACTCCGGACAGCCGCTATGCGTTCGTTTCGAACGAAGCGATCGGTTCGACGAAGGGCACCGTGGACGTGATCGACCTATCGAGCCTGGATCTCGTGGCGTCCGTCGAGGTCCACCACCAGCCGGGCGGGATCGACTTCTGGAGGTAGTGGCGGTAGGGCCAAGGCCCGCTCGAGCCTACGGCCCGGCTCAACCTCCCTCGTCTTTGAGGCGCTGAAGCTGGCTCTGTAGGAACGGGTTCTGGGGATCCAGCTCCAGCGCCTTCTCCAGTGCGGTCACCGCCTGCGCGCGCTCATCACGTGCCACGTGCACCTGCGCGAGGGCCACCCACGTCTGCACCGCCTCCGGATAGAACTCCTTCTGGAGATCCAGGATGGCCAGCGCCGCATCCGTCTGTTGGCGCTCTGCCAACTGACCCGCCACATCGACCAGCGTCATCGGCCCGAAGCCGTACGACCCACTGCCGTAAAACTCGTCGCGCAGCGTTCGGTACTGGGCGACAGCCGCGTCCGCGCCTTCGGTATCGATCGTCGCGGCGAGGACCTCCTCGAGCATCCACGGAACGGGTCTGCCCCGGTGACACATCTCGCACGTGACCTCAACGCCTGGCTCGGCTCGCTGGCCGATCTCCGTCAGCCCGGGGAGCCTGTCGTTGTTCAGGTCCTGCACCATCTGCAGCATGAAGCGAGCTTTCCGCTTCGTCTCTTTCTCGTCCGACTCGAAGTCGTACTCGGAGAACGGGATGGCCTCTTCACCCACGTGGCAGTGGTGGCATCGGACTCCGAGCCCGAGCGCGAAGCCACGCATCGTGGCGATCAGCTCCGGCCGGCTGATGTCCTCTGGAAGGACCTGCAGGTTGTGGAACTCCTCGGGGATCTGCCCGGTGAGCTGCGTGGCTCCCGCCACGGCGACGGCGCTGACCAGCGTGGCTCGGACGACGCGCAGACGCGGGATACATCGCATGGCAAGCTCCTCGGCCTCGGGTTTCGGGAGGCGGTCACCCCTGAACAGGCGATTCCAGACAGGATGTGAAACAAGTGCTAGACGGAGCGGGTTTCCGTCCGAAAGCGAACCGGTCGGAGCGCCGCTAGCCGGCTTCCTCCGAATCGTAGAGGGACGCTGCCTTCACAGCGGAGGTGGTGATCCCCTTGATCATGGCCGAGCTGAACCCGCGATGCTCCATCTCGTTCAGGCCGGAGATCGTGCAGCCGCGGGGTGTCGTCACGCTGTCGATCTCACTTTCGGGGTGCTTCCTATGCTCACGAACCAGGGCCGCCGCACCCAGCGCCGTCTGAGCGGCCATTCGGATCGCATCCGCCGGATGGAAGCCGATCTCGATGCCCCCCTGACAAGCCGCCCGGACGGCTCGCAGGAAGAAGGCGACGCCGCAGGCGCAGAGAGCCGTGGCCGGTACCATCAGCTCCTCGTCGATCAACAGTGTGGCCCCGACGGCATCGAAGATCTCCCGGGCGTTCTCCAGTGCCGCCTCATCGCCCTCCCGGACGGCGAGACACGTCATCGATTCCCGTAGCGCGATCGCAGTATTCGGCATTGCGCGGACGACCGGAACGGCCCGGTCGAGTTGGGCGAGGATATCGAGCACGCTCGCTCCGGACACCACGGAGATCAGAACGTGGCGGCCCGGATCCAGCTCTGGAGAGATCGCCTGGAGCAGACCGTCGAGATTGTGAGGCTCCACGGCAACGACGACGGTGTCCGCTCGGTGGACGGCGTCGCGGTTGTCGGTCTGCACCTGGAAGCCGCGCGCTTCCAGATCGGACAGCCGCTCCGCGTGGCGACACGTGAGCACCAGGTCTCCCGGGTCGCATCGACCGGCGGCAACGAGTCCCTCCGCCATCGCGCGGCCGATGTTGCCCGTTCCGAGAATGGCGATCTTCGCGGGAGTGGTCATGCCGATTCGTCGCTCGGGAGTGCGGCCCCACGACCCCGAGCAGCCCACGCCCCCTCCGCACGTGCTTTGATGCCGAGCAGCATCTTTCGCTCCATCACGAAGTGCGCCGGGTCGAACAGAAGGAACAGGAGATGTGAGCCCCAGGCGTGGGTCCGGGTGCGGACGATGAGCCGGGTAGAGTATTCATCGATCGGGTCCAGAACGAAGGCCCAGGTCCCCTCGCCCGTGAACCGTGCTGCCGCCTGTCCGACCGGGTCATCCGGAGGGCCGAGCACCAGCGCCCGCTCGGGTTCCAGCACGGCCACCGTGGAGCGCGAGTAGTCGCCGTAGCGGTCGAATGCCGCAAAGAAGATCTCGTCGCCCGTCTCGAGAATCTGATGGTCCGGGAGGATGCGGTCCGCGTTTCGGATGCGGGCTCCGATCAGATTCTCCAGCCACTCGTAACTGTAGAACCCACCGCGCCCCTGCCCTATTTGCAGGAGCCACGGCCACACCTGCGACGAAGGCGCATGGATCGTCACCGCGCGCGTTGACTCGTAGATCGCCTCCGGAACCAGCTCGTCTCCGGGAAGTGGGCGGACGACCTCGTCATCCGTAGCTCCCCAGGAAAGGTGCCACGGCCGCAAGACGTGCTTGTAAGCGAGTGCCGTGCCCGCTCCGGCCAATAGACCGGCGAGAGTCACCACGATGCGCTCGCTGGGCCGCTGCGTTTCCATCTGGAGTTCCGCTGCCTCGTTGCGGCTGGGTGGATGGCGGGCGCCTGCCTTGCGTGGTTCCGCGGCCGCGGCTCGCCACCAGAAAGTTACGGGACGTCAATCAGGCGGGCGAGCAGCCACAGGGTCCGGTCAGCCTGACGGTTCGCCTGCCGCGGCTGTGCGCTCCGCGTCCCAGATCTTGTTCACGATCTTCCACTGACCGTCCGCGTGAATCAGCGACAGGTAGTCGACGTAAACGATATCCGGCCATGTCAACTTCGTTTTGACGGTGGCCGCTACGCCATGGATGTCGACGGATACGATCTCGTTGGTGAAGCCGTCCGGACCGCGTGGTCCATCTGCCGTCACGACATCCTTCCACTCCTGAAAAGGGATCATCGCCAGCGTGCCTCGGTCGCCGATGCCGATCAAGCGGGCCCCCGGGTGAAAGGCGCGATCGAGGGCCTCCGAGCTGCCGCTCATCAGACCGTCAAAGTAGACCTGCACCACGGATCGAACCTCCGCATCCTCGAGCGCGGGTGTCGCGTCTCGGCACGAGAGCATTGTGGCCCCGGCAGCGAGCACAGCCACAGCGACGCGTGATCTCATATCTCCCCCGGGCCTGATCTCGTTACGATCGCGAAGCCGAAGTCCGTCCCGAGCCCCTGCTGGTACGCAAGGAGAATCCACAGCAGGGCCATGTTCTCGAGCAACCCCGACCGGCTGAGGGGTCCGGCGTCGACGGCCGAGAAACCGAGCTCCCCGATCAGGCTACCTACCACCTGTTTCGCCTCTACATCGTCCCCGCACAACAGGATCGCCAGCCGATGATCCTCGTTGAGTGCCGGGTCGGCCATGTTGCCCGCGCCCGTCGTGTTCAACGCCTTCACGACGCGGGCACCTTCTGCCCATTGCGCAACCTGCTCACCGCCCGACAGGCCCTGCTCCACGTCGAGCCCGTCCAGATTCGGCTTGAGAGGATTCGTGCAGTCCACGAGGATCTTGCCGTGCAGGTCACCGAGCGACTCCACGGCTTCTCGCGTGACCCCCCACGGCGTGGCGAGGATGACGACCTCGCTATCTTGCACGGCCTCCGCCGACGGGCCGGCCTCTACGTCGCCGCTCACCTCTGCAAGCAGGGTCCTGACCCGCTCGCTCTCTGGATCGCGTGTACCGAACACCACGCGGTGGCCGCCCAGCGTGAGCCTCGTCCCCAGTGCTCGACCCACATTCCCCGTACCGATCACAGCGATGTTCATATTCTTCGGCTCCACGTTTGCTCCACGTTTCGCGACTCCGGATCCATATCCCGTTCTCCATCTTGGCCCGTCGTGGGGCTGGCATGATGGAGCGCTCACAGGGGCGGTGGCAAGCAAGCTCCGGATCGGTGTATGACACTCGAGCCATCTCCCATAGCTTGATACCATGAGTCGCATTCAACGGAGCCCCGGCGCACGACTTCGGGATCGATTCGAACGACGCCCGCGGATTCGAGTTCTCTCCGGTTGCCTGCTCGGGCTGGGCATGGTCGGGTGCGGGGGCGACTCCACGACCGAGCCTCCACCACCTCCGCCGCCAGCCGAACTGCCGATCGAACCGGCGGCCGAGTTTCAAGCATGTGTGACGGACCAGGCTGCAACCGGAGCGCTGTTAGAGCTCTGCCTCCCCGCCCAGTGGAATGGCGAGTTGCTCGTTTGGGCGCATGGTTATACGAACCCGGGTCCGGACCACGCGCCGTTCTACCCGGTCGAGTTGCCGGATGATGAGTTCGGCGGCGTGGGCCTGCGTGATCTCGCCCGCGCGGTATCGACCCCACCACGGGGGAATTTCGGGTATGCCACAACGAGCTACCGGCGCAACGGGCTCGTGGCTTTCGACGCCGTTGAGGATCTGGAAGCGGTCGCGCAGTGGGCGCGGGGCCGGTTGGCCGATCTCCCCGTGGCAAGCGACTTCGGACTGCTGCCGATCCGCACGTACCTGGTGGGGGCCTCTGAGGGGAGCCTGTCCACCGTGCTCGCCCTGGAAGCGGGTCGCCCTACCGAGTTGTTCGAAGGTGGACTGGCAATGTGCGGTCCGATCGGCGGCTTCGGGCTTCAGCTCAACTACTTCGCTGACATCCGGGCGCTCTACGACTACTACTTCCCGGAGGTCATGCCGGGAGACCCGACCTTCATACCCGACGAAGAGACGACCATCACCGATGCCAATTGGGACGCCACCAGCGACGAGATCCGGACCGCAGCCGCGGCGGATCCGACCGCCCTTCAAAGTTTCCTGACGGTCGTGGACATCCCGATCCCGGCGGAAGGCGACGCGACCGAACCGATCATCGACCTGCTCCGATACAGCTTCTTCGGCACCAACGACGCGGCGGCGCGCCTGGGCGGAAACCCCTTCGACAACACGGACAGGATCTACCTGGGCGAAGGCAGTACGGTAGACGATGGCGTCGCACGGTTTGGGGCAGACCCCGCTGCTCTCGCGGCCCTGGTCGACTTCGAGACGACGGGCAGCCTGCGGATGCCGACCGTCGTGATGCACAGCATGGGAGACCCGGTCGTCCGGGTGGCTCAGGCAACGGTGTACGTCGGCAAAGTGGCCCAGTCGGGTCTGATTGCCAGACTCGCGCTCATTGAAACGAACCAGTACGGACACTGCGCGTTCACGCTGTCGGAGATCCTTACGGGCCTGGCCGTGTTGATCGAGGAAGCCGAGACTGCGTCCGTGTCCGTTCCGGCAAGTCTGTTCCGGAGCGAGCAGGAGGTGGGCGAGTTCCTCGAGTTGACCCGGGAGTACGGCGTGGCTGCGACAATCGAACGGTATCGCTGATATGCGGGGGATGCAGATATAATTGGGGTTTCGCGGGAGCTGCGTGTCTTCGAAGTCAACCACGAGGATTGCCGTATGAGCAGAGCAAGGGTCAGTGTGGGAGCCACGGGCGCGCTCCTGGCGATTCTGGTCGGCGCTCCGCTTCCCGCGGATGCGCAGGAGGTGGGAAGGGTGACGATCGAGGGCCGGGGGGGCCTCAGCTTTCCGGCTGGCGATCTCGCCAAGCTGTCGGACCTCGGACCGGCGTTTGGAGGCGGACTGGCCATCTGGTTTCACCCCAACTTCGCGCTCAAGGGAGATGTCGACGTGGGCATTCTGGATCGCGCGGAGGACGAAACAGGCGAGTTCCGCACGGCGTCCATGGATCTACTCCACCTGAGCGGTGGCTTCGAGGTCGCCTTCGATCGCTGGGGTGACCAGAGCCAGCCACTCGACTTTCGGCTGAACGTGGCGGCCGGGTCTACGAACCTGAACGCGGACGAATCAGAGCTCGGGGCCGAGTTCGAACAGAGCTCCTTCACGCTCAGCGGCGGCGTAACGATCGGCTACGATCTGGGGCGGGTAACCCTGTTCGCGTCGGGCCGCTTCTATTGGATTCTCGTGGATGAAGAGGATCTGGACGCCTTCCTCGTAAATCCGACGCTGACGCCGGCACTCGATGCGGTGTTTTCCGTTCCGGTGGCGGCCGGACTACGGGTCAGTCTGTAGGGAGCCGGCTCAGCCTCTTCCGACGGTTTCCGGCGGTGCCTCCTGGCCCCCGCCTTGCCGCCGGCCGGGCTGATAAATGAACGCAGGGGCCAAACCTCGGGTGAGCAGGTGCTCCAGCTCGTCGAGCTCCACGGGAGCGACGAAGTAGAACCCCTGCACGAGACGACCGCCCATTTTGCGGAGCGCTTCGATCTGGACCGGATCCTCGATTCCCTCGATCACGACCTGGAGGTCGTGCATCTCGGCGAGGCTCAATATGGTGCGGATGACCGCCGTGGAGATCCGATCACCTCCCAGGGACATCACGAACGTACGATCCACCTTCAACACATCGACCATCGCGTCGCGAAGGTAGCCGAGCGGTTCGTCGCCCATTCCGAAGTCATCGATGGCGATGGTGACGCCGAGAGACTTGAGACGCGCGATCTTCTCGGAGCCCCTGGCGACCACGTCCTCCTTGATCTCGAGCTGCAGATACTCTGCCGCAAACTGCTCGGCCGTGAGAATGCCAAAGACGGCGTCGACGAGACCCTCGTCCTCGAAGTGCTTGGAAGACAGGTTGACGCTGAGCGTGAACGGTCGACTCTGAATCACTCCCTGTCTCAGCAGGCGACGGATGTCCCTGCAGCTGTGCTCCAGGACCCAGCGGTCCAGCTGTATGATCAGACCAGCGTTCTCCGCCACGGGGATAAAGCTGGACGGAGGCAGAAGCCCGTGCACGGGGTGGTTCCAGCGGACAAGAGCCTCCACACCGACGATCTGCGTTCCTGCCAGATCGACCACCGGCTGGTACCGGACGGCAAGCTCGCCAGCGGCCAGTCCGCGGCGCAGTTCGCTCTCGAGGTGGTCACCCAGACGGATCTCGCCCGTGTCTATATCACGGGTGTAAGGCACGTAGCGATAGCCGCCGCGCCGCTTGGCCTCGTACATTGCCTTGTCCGCTCGTCGAACGAGCTGCTCGGGGCTCTCGATGTCCGGTGTGCTCACGGCGACGCCGACGCTGGCTCCGACGTAGGCCGCCTTCCCGCTCACTTTGAATGGCTCGTTGATCAGATCGACGACCCGCTTGGCTGCCGTCTCGGCCTCCTCGGCATCCGCCACATCTTCCAGCAGGATGGCGAATTCGTCGCCTCCGAGCCTTGCGACGGTGTCGCCCTCGCGAACGAAATTCCGCAGCCGAGCCGCCACCTCGCAGAGCAGCGCATCACCAGCGGCGTGCCCTGCGTTATCGTTCACGAGCTTGAAGCGATCGAGATCCATGTACAGAAGTGCTACTTGATGACCGCTGCGTCGCACGCGCTGCAGGGCGTGGCGGATCCGGTCGGCGAACAGGGACCGGTTCGCCAGGCCCGTGAGGTGATCGTGAAGGGCGCGTGACTCGAGCTCTCGCTCCAACTCACGCTGTTGGGTGAGGTCACGGGCCATCTGGTAGGTGCCGAAGGTGCGATCCCCTATGACGATTGGAACGCTCGTGATCTCGAGCTCCACCTCGAGCCCGTCCTTATGGACGAGCCTCGATTCCACGGAGTGGGGCCGATGTTCGCTGTCGTCTCTGAGGCTTTCCAGCACTCGCTGGCGATCATCCGGCGCGATCAACGAGGCAAAGGCGATCCCTTGGAGCTGGGCCTCATCGTAACCCGACAGCTCGACAAAGGCTGCGTTCACACGCTCGATAGCGCCTTTCGTATCGACCGTCGCGACAGCCGCCGTGTTGTTATCGAACAGCGAGGTGTGTCGCTCCTGCGCGAGTCGCCGCGCGCTCTTGGTCCGAAGAGTGGCGACCAGTGAGATGATCAGAATGAGCCCGAGGAGTGCCGCACCGGCAACGACGAGCGTCCCGTTCTGTGCGGCCCACTGCCCCAAATCCATGCTGCGCTCCGGTGTTTCGTACGCTTACACTTGGGCGATCCAGCACATGTCGGACCGACCGGTTCGTGTCGGATGGGAGCAGGAAACAAGCCGCAGCCGGGCGAATTCTCCTGCCGACGGCGTCCGTCTCGAAAATGTCACCATTCCGCGTGGTTTAGGAGCCCGCACGCCCCATCCCGGCACCCAACCGCCGCAGGTTGAACGATTTGTGCGTTCGCAAACCGCCACGGCCGCGGGCAGTCTGCGACCGAAAGTGACAGCACATTGTGACGTGCAGAGCCCGCAACATCACGGCCAACGGCGGGTTACGGTCGTGAATCTGCCGGTCGTACGCTCCCGTACTAACTTGGGACGGCACCGGTCGAGTCATTCATGATCCGCTGAGGAGCATCGCCATGGGCGCTCAGTTCTTAGAGTTTCTCGGACCGATCATCGCCCTCTTCCTGATAGGGACCTTCGTGCTACTCTTTCCGCTCAGCCGGCGCCTGGGGCGAGTGATGGAGGAGTGGATACGACTCCGGCACGAGGCATCTCCCGATCGAGAGAAGCTGGGTTCGCTGGAGCAGGAAATGCAGGAGACCCGGCGCTTGCTCGAGACCGTCGACCAGCGGCTGGAGCTTCTGGCCGAGCGCCAGGCGTTCACCGAATCGCTGCTCGAGTCCAGGGAGAGCACGCAGCTACCCGCTGACACCGAGTCCACACCTCACCATTGAGAGGCAGAAACTCCGTAAGTCGTGAGCCGGCGTGAGGATCGCCGTCACGGGGGCCACGGGACATGTGGGAGCCAACCTGTGTCGGAGGCTCCTCGACCGTGGTGATCGGGTGGTCGCGCTGGTCCATCACGGTAGCGAGGCGCTTGTCGGCCTGGAAGTCGAGCGGGTAGACGGTGACGTCCTTCGACCCGAAACACTCCTGTACGCCTTCGACGGGGCGGACGTCGTCATGCACCTTGCCGCGCGAATCTCCATCGAAGGCGACCCCGATGGCCAGGTGCAGGCCGTAAACGTGGTGGGCTCGCGTCACGTCGTCACAGCGTGTTTGCGTGCCGGAGTCGGGCGACTCGTCCATTTCAGCTCGTTTCATGCCTTCGAACAGGCGCCGTTCGACGAAACGCTGACCGAGGATCGGCCCAAGGTCGGGAGGTCGGGGTTCGCCTACGACCGATCGAAGGCGCGGGGCGAGGAGGAGGTTCTGGCTGGCGTCGATCGCGGCCTATCCGCGGTGATCCTCAACCCGACGGCAATCATCGGTCCGAATGACTTCGGACCGTCGCTGATGGGACAGGTGCTCCTCGATCTGTACCACCGACGGCTGCCGACGCTGGTTCCGGGTGGCTCGGAGTGGGTGGACGCCCGGGACGTGGTCGACGCCGCGCTGGCGAGCATCGAGGTCGGACGGCCCGGCACGAATTACCTGTTGTCGGGCGGTTGGACTCCCGTTCGGACCCTGGCCTCGTTGGCGGAGACGGCGACCGGCGTCAGGGCGCCGCGCTTCACCACTCCCATCTGGCTGGCGCGGACCGGTGTGCCGTTCGCGAAGCTGTACAGTCGGATGATGGGGCAGCGCCCGCTTTACACGCACGAGTCGCTCGATCGGCTCGTTCGGTCCAGCCGCCGAGTGGACTGCGCGCGTGCGCGCCGCGAGCTCGGTTTCAGCCCCCGCCCGCTGGAGAAGACCGTCGAGGACACGTACGCGTGGTTCCGGTCGGCCGGTAGGATCGCCTAGCAACCATGAACTCTCTCCCTACCTTCTGGATCCTCGTGTATGCCTGGATCGGGATTGCGGTGCTCAGCTTCTTCACGCTGTTGCGTGTGCGTGCACCGTATGGACGATACTCGACTCGACGCTGGGGACCGGCGCTCCCGCATCGCTGGGGCTGGATCATGATGGAGCTGGCCTCTCCCGCCGTCTTTCTGTTCTTCTTTCTGACGGGCGCTGTGCCCAAGACAGCGCCTTTGTGGGTGTTCGCCGGTCTGTGGACGGGCCACTACCTGAACCGGGCCGTCGCATATCCGCTGCGCCAGACCCCGGGTAACCGGATGCCGATTCTGATCATGGTCTTCGGCCTCGTGTTCAACGGAGTGAACGGCTTCCTGAACGGGCACTACCTGGGCGGACTCGCCTCCCCTTACCCACTCGGCTGGCTTGCTGACCCACGTTTCCTGCTGGGGGTGTTCATGTTCGCGATCGGGGCGATCGTGAACTGGCGAGCCGATGCTGTGCTGCTGGCGCTGCGCAGATCCGGTGATCGCGATGCGGGATACCGTATTCCAGAGGGTGGATTGTACCGGTGGGTTTCGTGCCCCAACTACCTGGGCGAGATCGTCGAGTGGATGGGATTCGCTGTTCTCACCTGGTCGCTGCCGGCCGCCTCCTTTGCCATCTGGACGGCGGCCAACCTGATCCCGCGCGCGCTTTCACACCATCGCTGGTACAGGGAGCAGTTTCCCGACTACCCGAGCGAGCGACAAGCGCTCATCCCGGGCCTGCTGTAGGTCCGGCGTCAGGACAGAGACTCAGGCGCTGGGTCTTGCCGGGTCCTTCACTTAACCGCCGCCACGGCAGGATCGTGGACCGTGCGACCGAGAGCCTGCGCGAGGAGGCGAAGCTCGTCCATCATGCGGGCGAACTCATCCGGATGGAGCGACTGCACGCCGTCACTCAGCGCCGCATCTGGATCGCAGTGCACTTCGACCAGCAGGCCGTCCGCGCCGGCCGCAACGGCCGCCTTGCTCATGGGGGGCACCATCCAGCGATGGCCCGTCGCGTGGCTGGGATCGACGATCACCGGGAGGTGACTTCTGGCCTTGAGGACCGGAATTGCGCTCAAGTCGAGTGTGTTCCGCGTCGATGGCTCGAACGTGCGGATCCCACGCTCGCACAGGATGACCTGCTCGTTGCCGCCCTTCAGAATGTACTCCGCTGCGAACAGGACCTCATCGAGCGTTGCGCTCCACCCCCGTTTGAGAAGCACCGGCGTTCGGGCGCGCCCGACCTCCTCGAGGAGAGCGTAGTCGTGCATGTGACGCGACCCGACCTGCAGCAGGTCGACGTATTCGCTCACCAGCTCGACCTTCCGTGTCTCCATGACCTCGGTGACGACGGGCATCCCGGTCTCCTGGCGCACCCAGGCGAGCAGCTCGAGGCCTTCCTCCTTGAGTCCCTGGAAGGCGTAAGGTGAGGTGCGTGGCTTGAAAGCCCCTCCCCTCAGAATCCGGCCTCCGCCGCTCTGAACCGCTCGCGCCGTCCTGAGCAGCTGCTCACGCGTCTCTATCGCGCAGGGCCCGGCGACCACAACGACCTCGTCGCCTCCGACGTCTACGCCTCCGACGGAAACGACGGTACCGAGCGGGTTCGCCTGCGAGCCCGCCAGCCTGAATCGAGCTTCCGTTTCGGGTCGCTCTCTCTTGCCTCGGCTATCCATGACCCTCGGTTCGAGTGGTAACGCTGGAGTCAAACTCAAACCACCAGCGCGCACGACATCGCGCTATCTACGAAATGCGCCCGGGAGGACTCGAACCCCCAGCCTTCGGATCCGAAGTCCGACGCTCTATCCAGTTGAGCTACGGGCGCGAAGATGGGCGAGTACTCTACGCCGCCACGGGGTCATCGACAAGCCACACTGTGGCAGAAACGGCCGTCTGTCGGGAACGAGCGCCCATCGACCGTCCGTCTTTCCATGGGACTCGACTTGCCCGCAAAGCAGCTTGGCACCATCCTCGGACATGTTGTACCCATCTTGCCACAGGAGGTAGCGATGTTGCGCCGCAATCCACTCCCACTTCTCGTCGCTCTTTTGATCGCCGCACCGACCGCGCTCATGGCGCAGGAGGCCGAGTTCGCCTCGCCTGATGCCGAAGCCAAGATCAAGGAGGCCATGAGCGCCGCGATCCCCGAAATCAGCAGCAACGCCACGATCATGGACTGGGACCAGACCATGCTGAAGGAAGGGTCCAACGGGTGGACATGCCTCCCGACCCCACCCATGATCGTGGAGGGCACGGCGCCGATGTGTCTGGATGAGCAGTGGGTCCATTGGGCCCACGCTTGGATGACCAAGGGCGATGTAGCAACCGAGCACGTGGGGATCGGCTACATGCTGGCCGGCGACGAGGGAGCCAGCAACATCGATCCGTACGCCGAAGGGCCCACGGAAGACAACGACTGGGTGATCGCAGGACCGCACCTCATGGTCATCGTGCCCAACGTCGCCGACCTCGAGGGCATGACCACGGATCACGAGAGCGGTGGGCCCTGGGTGATGTGGCAGGGGACCCCGTACGCGCACATCATGGTGCCCGTGCGCTGACCGACCGTCGCACCTCCTCGCACGCGAAAAGGGGCCCCGCTCGGGGCCCCTTTCTCACATCCGTCAGCTTCCCCCACGCGACCGTGACAGCCCACCCTCCAGCAGGCTACCCGTGGTACGCGGCGATCCCCGTGATGTCGTGACCGAGGATCAGGCTGTGGATGTCGTGTGTGCCCTCGTACGTGTAGACGGACTCCAGGTTGGCCATGTGACGCATCGATTGATACTCGACCAGGATGCCGTTCGCCCCCAGCAGGCGGCGCGCCTCGCGGGCGATCTCGCAAGCCACGTTCACGTTGTTCCGCTTGGCGAGTGAGATGTGCTGTGCCCGTGCCTTCCCAGCATCCTTGAGCCGCCCCAGCTGGAGGACCAGCAGCTGACCTTTGGTGATTTCCGTCAGCATCTCGGCCAACCGAACCTGCTGGATCTGGAACGCGGCGATCGGTCGATCGAACTGAGGTCGGTTCTTGGCGTAGTCCAGCGCTTCACAGTAGCAGGCCATGGCGGCTCCAACGCCCCCCCACGCGATCCCGTAGCGCGCCTGGCTCAGGCACTTGAGGGCCGGCTTTAGGCCCTTGGCATCTCGCAGTCGGTTCGCCTCGGGAACGCGCACGTCCTGAAGGACCAGTTCGCTCGTGTCGGAAGCGAGGAGTGACAACTTTCCCACCTGATCTCTGGCCGAGAAGCCGTCGCGGTCGGTCTCGACGATGAAACCACGGATCGAATCCGGGTCATCGAGATCTCCCGTCTTGGCCCATACGATGGCCACGTCGGCCATAGACCCGTTGGTGATCCACATTTTGGCGCCGTTCAGAACCCATTCGTCACCGTCTTTGACGGCGCGTGTGATCAGGCCGCCCGGGTTGGATCCGAAGTCGGGCTCCGTGAGTCCGAAGCAGCCGATCTTCTCACCGCTCGCCAGCTGCGGAAGCCAATGGTGGCGCTGTTCTTCGTTCCCGAAGGCGTAGATCGGATACATGACCAGGGCACCCTGGACCGACGCGAAGGAGCGGATGCCCGAGTCGCCTCGCTCCAGCTCCTGCATAATGAGGCCGTAGGCGACGTTGTTGAGCCCGGCGCATCCATACTCTTCCGGCAGGTTGGCGCCGTAGAAACCGAGCTCGCCCATCTGGGGGATCAGATCCACCGGGAAGGATCGCTGGACGTAATGCTCGTTGATGATCGGGATCAGCTCCCGTTCGACCCAGTCGCGCACCATGTCCCGGACCGCCCGCTCCTCCTCGCTGAGCAGGGTATCCATGTCGAAGTAGTCGACGCCTTCAAAGCTCATAATGATCTCTCGCACTCGGCGTGTTCGTGGTCATCATACTCAACGACCTTGCGGTCGGGGCCCACGGAAGAAGAGGGCCGTACCCATCGCTCCGAGAGTCAGCAACGCCACCCCGAGAATGGCTCCCGCGGTTCCGTAGCGGGCCAGGTTCACCGCGAGCACGATCCCGAGCATGGCTAGCAACCCGGCCATGATGAGACCCGCGGCCCGTACCGCGCCGACGCGCGCGGCATCCGCCGGATCGTCACCTGCGGGTGTGCGCCGAACGGGCTTTCCCGTCACCTGACTCGTCGCCAGCGCAGGTATCCCTTGATCGCCTCGCGGCCGATTCGAAGTCCCAGGTAGTAGGCGGCGGCCAGAGGCAGCAGCCACGCATAGGCGGGCAGGAAGTCGAACTTCTCCAGCGACACGACCCACACCGCGAAGGGGAACACGATCAGCGCGGCGATGACGTGCTGACCGATTCGGACGCGCCGTTGCATGCGCTTCTGGCACTCCGGACACCATTGGTTCTCATCCAGCGCGTCATCGGAGTGGACGGCCCCGCAGCCGCCGCACACAGCTCCCGTGAAGTCGAGCGTCGTGCGAGGCGCGGGTGGCACCTTCGCGGAAACGTCGAACTTCTGTTTGCTGGTCCCCGGCATTCTCAAGCCTCCGTCGGGGCTTCCCCGAGCTTGTCTATCACGGTATCGCCAAACTTCTCGGTGGTCGCGGTTCCCCCGAGATCCGGCGTCAGCACCTTGCCCTCTGTCAGCGTGGCCTGCAATGCGCCACGAATCCGCCCGGCGATCTCCGGTCGTCCAAGATGCTCCAACATCAGGCACGAGGCGAGAAGCACCGACGACGGGTTTGCGATCCCCTGTCCGGCAATGTCGGGGGCCGACCCGTGCACCGCCTCGAAGATCGCCGCGTCTTCGCCCAGGTTCGCACCGGGTGCGAACCCGAGACCGCCCACCAGGCCCGCGACTTCATCGGACAGAATGTCACCGAACATGTTCTCGGTGACGATCACATCGAACCGGTAGGGGTCGAGGACGAGCTGCATCGCCGTCGCATCCACGATGCGCTCGTCGAACTCGATCCGTCCCTCGTACTCGCGTGCGACGTTCCGGGCCACCTCCAGGAACAGCCCCTGGGTGTACTTCAGGATGTTCGCCTTGTGCACCACGGTGACCTTGTGGCGACCGTGTGACAGAGCGTAGTCGAACGCGAACTTGAGAATGCGGCGCGAGCCGTATCGCGTAATGAGCATCACGGATTCCGCGACCGCCCGCGGGTCGTCCTCCATTCCGATGAAGTGCTCGATTCCAGCGTACAGACCCTCGGTGTTCTCCCGGACGATCACCAGATCGATGTCCTCATACCGCTGACCCGGCCGCAACGTGCGGGCTGGTCTCACGTTCGCGTACAGATTGAAATGCTTGCGGAGCGCGACGTTGATCGAGCGGAATCCCGAGCCGAGGGGCGTGGTCAGCGGTCCCTTGAGCGCCACCCGATTGCGCTCGATGGAGGCCAGCGTCGCCTCGGGAAGCGGGTCGTTCTCCGTCTCCATGGCGATCATTCCGGCGATCTGACGGTCCCACTCGATCGGAGCTTCGGCAGCGGCGAGGACGCGCACCGTGGCGCCGACGATCGCGGGTCCGATTCCGTCGCCCGGGATGAGCGTTACGCGATGCATCCCGGTGCCGTGCTCAGGGGATGAGGTGGTCGGCAAGGCGAAAGGCCAGCGAGGTGAGCAGCAGTGATGAATCGGGTTTGTCTACGGCACCCTCGATCTCGCCGTGCCACAGCACCGCGCTACGCCTCGTGTCGATCACGGCAGCCAGAAGCACCACCCGGCCGGTCGCTTCGGGCACGCCGCCGGAAGATTCGTTACCCTGCTGACCTTCCTTGCCCGCGTCCCGTTCCCCTTCGTCGAGCGGCTCGGGCTCGTACCACACCCTCATCGGGAGCACGACGAGCCGCGCGTTGAACAGGGCGGCAACCTGACGCATCTGGGAATGGAGCGGCTCGGGAATCTGGTCGTGCTTCTTCGGCTTGCGAAGCAGGGCCTGATAAGCCAGGCGGTACGGGTTCACGCGAAGGGTCGGGTTCCTCCTCAATCGTCGCACCAGGTCGTCGGGCAGCGCCCAGCTCTGGGCATCCCGCTCTTCCCCGAACGCAAACGAGATCTCCGCATGCAGCGTCTGCAGCACTTCCTGCTCGGACGCGGCACCGCCCGGCCAGGCGCCGCCGGGCGCGGGTAGCGCCGCCTGAATCGGAAAGAGCACAGCCGGGGTGCCGGGTGGTACGGTGGGGATCGGGTCGTCTTCCTGCGCGGCGATGTCGGCTGTCAGGCCGACGATAGCCACGAGCGCCATGCTAACGAAGCGCAGATGAACACCTCGTGCACGGCTCTTTCTCTCGATCCACTTCACTGACCCGATCGTCATCCCTGCCTCCCGATCAGCGTTACGCTCGATCGTTACGCTTGGCCCGCGCCTTCCTCCACGCGTGCGATCTCAGTCTCGATCTCTTCGCGCGTCAGCGTGTGGTCGCAGTGCTTGGCCAGATCGAAGATCGCCTGGCAAAGCGCCTCGTCTTCGGAATCGTACCCGTGTGTGCCCAACCAGTACCGCACGTTGCTCAGCCCCGAGACCGGCGAGATCTCGATCCGCTGGCGCATCCCGACCTCCGATGCCGGTACCCCGCTGTAGACGCAATCTTCCAGCCAGCGGTCACCCTTCCGGATCGCTTTGATGATCGCCGCTGCGTGCACACCGGTGCCGGTCCGGAAGGCGTCGTCACCGACCACGGGGTAGTTGTGGGGGATCCCGACGCCACACATCTCGGCCGCCAGACGACAGTACTCCGGCAGGCGTCGAAGATCCCGATCGGGCTGGCCCAGCAGCTTCAGATTGACGAGCAGGATGTCCATCTCCGTGTTGCCGACCCGCTCTCCGATTCCCAGTGCCGTGCCGTGCACGCGATCGACCCCCTCTTCGATCGCCGCCAGCGCGTTGGCCAGCCCGAAGCCGCGGTCGCGGTGGCCGTGCCAGTCCACTTTCACCGGCTCGCCCGTCTTCGCCACCACCTTCTTCGCGAACCGCACCAGTTGACGCGTTCCGTGGGGCGTCGCGTGGCCAACCGTGTCCGCCAGACATATCCGGCGGGCGCCCGACTCGATGGCCGCTGTATACAGCTCCTCCAGAAATTCCGGTCGCGAGCGGGTCGTGTCTTCGGTCACGTACATGACGTCGATCCCCTCGCCCACCGCGAACGCGACCGCGTTGCGCGTCGCGCCGAGGATCATCTCCTTGGCCCAGTCTTCCGCGTACTGTCGAATCGGCGAGCTGCCGATGAAGGCTCCGACTTCCATCCGGAGGCCGGTAGCCTGTGACACCCGGGCGATCGGCTCGATGTCTGCTTCCACCGTGCGTGCCGCGCAGTTGGCAGAGATCGGCAGATCGTGGTCGGCGATTTCCTTCGCGAGGGCCATGACGGCTTCGTACGCCCGCGGTCCCGCCCCCGGGAGCCCTATGTCCGCGGCCTGAATTCCCAGGTCCACCATCAGGTGAAGGAGCCGCTTCTTCTGCTCGATCGGCGGGTCCGTTACAGAGGGGTTCTGAAGCCCGTCACGAAGCGTCTCGTCATCGAGCTCGACCTGCATCCCGGCGTACTCGAAGCTCCCAGGAAGCCGATTCCAGTCGTAGATCAGCTCTTCCCTTTCCACGCGCCCGCCTCAGCTGTGATCCGAGTGGATCTCCGAATGATCACCTACGCTCACCTGCCCCGTGACACTGTCCAGCACCACGTGGTCGCCGATTAGCGACGCTCGCAAGTCGCAGGATTCGAGGCTCGAGTGCTTGCCCACGATGCAGTCGCGGAGACGGCTACCCGTCACGGACGAGCCCTCGGCGATGCTCACGTTGGGTCCGATGACCGACGCTTCCAACCGCACCGTGTCGGCGATACACACCGGATCCACGATGCGAACGCCCTCCGGCGGCGATGCGGGCCTCTTCGCGTACTCACCCTCCAGAAGCACGCGGTTCGTGTCCAGCACGGTCTCGGGCTTCCCGCAGTCATACCAGCCCTCGACCTGAGCGGTGAACAGCTTCGAGCCGCGGTCGATCATGTACTGAAACGCATCGGTGAGGAAGTACTCTCCGAGGAGCGGATCCCGGCCCATTACCTCATGGATGCCCTCGAACATCCGCTCTGAGTCCCGGATGTAGTACACGCCGATGTTCGCCAGACGCGAGATCGGCTCGCTGGGCTTTTCCACGATCCGCTGCATGTAGCTGTGTTCGTCCGTGACGATGACCCCGAATCGCTGGTAGTCCTCGACCTCCTTGGCCCAGACGATTCCGTCGTCTTCGGGGCGCTGCCGGATGATGTCGAAGTCCGCGTCGAACAGAGTGTCCACGAACACGATCAGAACGGGTCCTTTCACGAAGGGCTCGGCCAGACGAATGGCGTCGGCCGTCCCCAGCTGCTCGATCTGTTCCACGTAGCGCTTCTTCAAGTCGGGGTGCTCTGTGTCCAGATACTCCTCGATCTGACCGGAAAGATGACCCGTAATGCAGATCACTTCGTCGACCCCGATCTCCCTCATCCGCTCGATCACGTGTTCGAGCACGGGACGGTTTGCCACACGGAGAAGCGGCTTGGGTCGGGTATGCGTGTGCGGCCGTACTCTTGTTCCCTTGCCTGCCAGGGGTATTATGGCTTGCATTACAGCGTTTCTCGGCGTGTTTGACCGGACGTGCGGCCCGGATTTCGAAGGCGTTGAGCGTGCGCCCGCCAACGTACCCCTGCGCGGGCGCGAGGGTCAACCGAATCGCCCGGAGCCATGCGGCTTCGGGGCCCGACGTCCGGCGCTTCCCTGGCTTCCTGGAGCGATATGGCCTGGAAGGACACCCTGCACCGCTGGCTCAACGAGAACGTGGCGGACACGCGCGAGGCGGACGGTCCGGAACGGCGTCTCTACACCGTGCCCTTCGCGCGGGTATGGGACACGCTGCTCGAGCATATCGAGAAACGCCCCCGCTGGTCGCTGACCCACAAGGATGAGAGCCTCGGCATCCTCACGGTGTGCTGCCGAACGCCAGTCTTCCGTTTCGTGGATGATCTCTCGATCTGGGTGGAACTCGATGAGAATGCGCTGACGTGCGTCGAGGCGCGCTCGCGGTCCCGCGTCGGCGACGGAGACTGGGGAGTGAACCGGCGTCGGATCGAACGCATGCTGCGGAAGCTGGATCGGAGCCTCGGGCCGGAGACGCGGCTCGTGGAGCGGCGGTTGAAGCCGCGTGAGTCCGAGCACGCCGTCTCCGCCGTGGCCCATTGCGTTCTCCTGCTCTGCCTCGCGGGCGGTCTTGCCACGACCGCGAACCCGGCACATGCCGGCGCCCGACAGAGCGGCGTTTCCACCCCAACTGCGGAAGGGGCGGTGGGGGACACGATACCGTGGCTCGAGCCGTTCCAGCCTGACGGAGACCTCACGGAGTGGAGCGGACGGGAAACGGTGTTCGTCTTGCAGACGCCCGGCGACTCCGAAACCGAGAGCAGGATCTGGGTCGGGCAGACAGGTGACGGTCTCGCGATCGCCGGGGAGGTCAACGCGGCTGGCCTGGAGCTTTCCCTGGCGGACGCACTTGAGCCCAGGTGGCCGCCGGTCGGGTGGGGCCATCAGTTCGGCTTCGAAAGACTGGAGAGCGAGGAAGGCTGCGAGGACATCGCTGGCGACGTCGAGGCATGCCAGGCCTGGTACCGCGCACAGATTTTCCACCGGGAGCATCTACGCGAGCTGTTCGTTCACCGCTGGACCCTGTTTCCGGACGCGGTTATCCGACTCGGAGCCTCGGTCGCCTTCGCCGACCTGAGCGACAGCGCTCGAGAGGCACTCGCACCTCTGACTCCGTCGGAGCACGAACTCGTGCCCGCCTGGGCCGAGCCAGGGGATCCGAAACGCCGCCGCGCCTTCGAGGTGCTCGTGCCGTGGGAGGCCCTCCCGCCGGTCCAGGGATTGGTCGTCGACGCGCTCAGAGTGGGGGTGACCCTTTCCTTTGCGGATCGGGGCGCGGCATCCCGGGACAGCGGGGTCGCCGATATCGCTCACGCCAGCGCGGTGCCACGGGTTCGTACCGTGTATCTTCCCCGGCCGCGCGAGTACTTCCTCTCTCCGTGCCGGTATGGCACGGAGACTGTGGTTCTAGAGTCCGATTCGCTCGTCTACTACCGCTTCCCGTCCGAAGATGCGGTGCGGTACATCCGCCCGGGTTCCGAGCGCGACCTCCGCTCCCTGCTTCTGCTCGACAACGTTGCGGCCGGATATCAGTACGAACCGGATGAGACAAGCCTGTCGCCAGCGGTTTTCGAGGCACGGTTCTACACGCGACGATTGGCCGATGACGAGCTGCTGTGCGGTCCGGTTCTCGCCCATCGACGCGGGGATCGTGTCTCGACCACCGTGGATTCAACGCGCATGGACAGTCGGCTGTGGAGCGGCGGCGCAGACATGGTGGTTCCCGAGTTCTACCTCGAGCCGCGGGATCTCGGCGAAAGCGGGCTACTGATCAAGGAGGGGCCACGCGTCTCCTTCTCGTATTACGGCTCCGGCCAGTGCGGCGCGTGTCCGAGAATCGGGCTCGATATCTACCACGTGGATCGGATGACCGGCGAGATCACGGCGGCGTTTTCATACGCACGGGTGGCGGATTACCAGAACGTCGACATCCTCGTGTCGGACGACTGGCGTGAGGTGACCGTGTTCGAGGCCCCGATATACACGGAAGAACCCGAACAGTGGACCTGGCGGTCGACGAAGCACTGCCTGCCCGAGGGAGAGCTCCAGTACCGCGTGTGCGAGGAGCAGGACTCGGTCCCTGCACCTCCGCTTCGGCTGTGGGAGGGCATCTGGGAGGAGCCACCCCGCTGAGACCGGTCAACCCGTGCGGCCAGCTGCCGGACCGACCGAGCCCTTCGAGCGTCGCGGTTCAGTGCTCCAGCCCGGTCACCCGGTAGCCTTCCGCGACTCCCCCCCAGCGCAGGAAGACCACCGTGGCGCGCCCGTTGGCGCCCGGTCGTTCGGCCCGGATCTCGAGCGTCGCCAGGCGCTCGGACTCAGAGAGTGACGTCGGATCGAGCGGCTCCGCGCCGGCGAGCGGGATGAGGAGAGCCGACTCGTTGGCACCGGCGAACCTGCCGATCCCACGGTGGTCCACGCCGCGGCGGTCGTGCCGGAATCGGAAGCGGTACGTCGTTTCGTCCGGATCCCACACACCGGCCTCTAGTCCCAGATCGCTAAAGCGGACCTCGAGCGCCTCGTCGGCCGGGGCCGCCCCGGTCGCCCGACTCGCCACTACGTCCTCAATCGGCGTGACGCGTGCATACCAGTAGGCGACGAGCTTGTCGCGACGAACGGACAGGATCGTGGCCAGCGTGTCGGCCGCTTCCCGCGTCGGGAGCTTGCCCGCCCGAACAGCGGCCTGGAGCTGCTCGTCGGTGAACGAGCCGACCAGCTTCGCTCCCCAGTAACCGTCACGGGCGGTGACGGAGTTGAACGCCTCGTTTGGCCAGTTCGCCTTCCATGTTCCCGGATCGAACTCCTCCACGGGCAACCAGCCGATCGACGGGTGAATGACCTCGTACGGTCGATCCTCCCAACCCATCGTGAAGAAGCCGAGCGTCGCGATGCGTCCGAGGCTGGGCCATAGGTCGAAGTTGTACTCTCGCCCCTCGCGCGGGGAATGCGGTCGGATCGTACCACTTCCGAGGGTGGCCGCGAAGTCGATCAGGTAATGACGCAGGTAGCCTGGCGGCACGTACGCATCCAGCGTGTTGGCGAAGCGCATGTCAACATGATTCAACCAGGCGGATACGACGGCCAGTCCGCGAAGCTCCCGTCGGAACTGGTGGTCGTAGTAGTCGTTTGAATCGTCCTTTCGACGACCGTTGAAGTAGAAGGGGCCTTTGGGGATTCCCGGCACGAACCGGCTCGCCACGGCCAGGTAACGTCCATCGGGAAGCGAATCCACCAGCGTCAGCACTCGGCGAATGTCCTCCTCGCTCATCGGGCGCTCTTCGAATTCTTCGTTCTCGATCGTCGCTTCTGGGCTGACGACGAGACGCCCGGGATCGAAGATGACGATGAAATCCTCGGGCACGTGATACCCGGAGGCATAGAACAGGCGATTCGATATCACCCCCGCTGCGCTGCTTAGATGGAGGAACCCCATCGGATCGAACTTGAACACGTAGCGGTCGCCGCGGGCATCGCGAACCTCAAAACCGGGTGAGATGCCCTGGGCTTTCGCTTCGACTACCGTGAGGACGCGGCTTGTGTCAGGGCCCTCGACGGTCTCGGGCCCCCGCGCGACCTGTGCCGGAGTTATCTGCCTGCGCCCGTTCCGGTGCTCGAACCAGGCAGAGTTCACGACGTCGTCGAAGTGCGTGACGTTGAGGGCCTCGTGGTGGTTGCCAGTGAGTCGACGGAAGCTGATCGCACGGCCGAACTCCTCCACAACGGCTTCGTTCGTCAGGTGGCGGATCTCGCGGGTTTCCCGGCCGGCGGGCTCGGGGATCGGAAGCGTGTCCACATAGGCGATCGGCTCGGGCCGGAGCGGCAGCGGTCCCCGTGACGCACAAGCCGTTAGTGGTGCGATCGCAAGCAGCGCGTGACACGGCGTCGGGATCAGGCGCCGGATCGGTACGACCTGCACAACGTTGCGGATAAGAATCGGAAGGTCCCGCATCAGAAGATCACGCTGTTGTCGATCCGGAACCGGGTCCCCTCTTCGCTGAACCCCAGGTACCAGTGACCGATGTATCTCTGCAGGGTGAGCAACCGCATGCCGAGCCCCCAGCTGAATCGCACACCGGAGGTGGTGATGTTCGAGAGACCGGGGCCGACGCCCGCGGTGTCGAAAAACAGGAAGAACTCCGAACGACTCCGTTCGTGAAGATCACGCCATATCTCCCAGCGCCATTCGCTCATCACCCCGAAGCTGTCCGTGTCCGTGAACCGATCCGAGCTGAATCCACGTAACCCGGTCGTGCTTCCGACACTCGCCAGATGGAAGAACGGGATGTCAGGGCCGTCGTCGAGCCGATTCAGCTCGGCGAACGCGCGAACGGCCAGGATCTGTCGTCGATTCAGTGGAACGAAACCACGCAGATCGGCGCCAAAACGGTGAAAGTCCGTATCGGTCCCGTTCACGCCTCGAAACAGCGAGGCCCCGACTCGAAGCGACGCTCCCCTCACCTGAAGCGCCTCACGGTGCGTCAGATCCAGCCCTGCGGAAACATCAAACCGCACGAATCGGGTCCGCTCCTGGAAACCGTACGGTACAGGATCGAATAGATCCGGCACTCCTACCTCGGACCCCAGGGCACGGTCCACTCGATTGTCCTCGTAAAGGACCGACGCGCCCAAGTCCACTCGAGGGCTGACCTGCGCGCGGCCTCGCACGCCGGCCTCCTGCCGATCTCGCAGGTATTCCGCTCGGTTCGCTTCCGGTGTTGTGCCGCCAATGCCCCAGAAGCGAACCGCGGCGTCGCGACGGAAACCGTAGCTCGCCTCCAGTCCGGACTGTGCGTCGCCGAAAGTCAGTCCCGCGCGATGTCGCTGCGAGCCGCGAACGGAGATCCCGGTCTGGAGGAAGAACGGCTCGAAAGAGTAGACGTCCATCTTCGCCGACAGGCCCGAGCGACGCCCGATCGAACCGACGCCCGGATACGCTCGCGCTTCGTTCATCGATTGGAGCGCCCGCACGAAGATACTCGGCCGACTGGGAAGCGTGAGGCGCTCCACGAGCAGGAATACGCCATCCAAAACGAGCGCGACGGGCCAGAGTACGACGCGAAACGGCAGCTCTATGGCGTCGATCGCGTCGAACGGCGGGCGGGCGGGCGGACGAACCGTGTCCGGTGCGGCCACGTCTGCAGCTACCGTATCCGGTTTCGCTTCCTCCGAGCGAGTGCCTTGGGTCGCCGACTGCTGGACGGCCGCCCCGAGCGACTTTGCGCCTGTAAACACCAAGGCCAGGGCCAGGATCAATCTGCGGACGCGGGCGCTCAAGCCGGTGCGCCTGCTCGACCGAGAGACGGAAGCGAGCAGCGGCCTCACGAGGACCCGCCGGCGTCGCCTTCCCCGCGACGCGCGATTTGCACCGGCACCTCGGTGCGGAGGGCCTCCGACCGATCCACGACCGACGCGGCGGTCAGGTCGCCCGTCACGTTCACGGCGGTGCGGCACATGTCGAGTATGCGGTCGACTCCCAGAATCAGAGCGATCCCGGCCGCGGGGTCTACGCCGGCGGGGAGGGCCTGCTGCAGCACCACGATGAGAATGACGATGCCGGCCGACGGTACACCGGCCGCTCCGATGGACGCGAGCGTGGCGGTCAGTACGATGCCGACTTGCGTCGCCAGCGACAGGTCGCCTACCAGGACCTGAGCGATGAACATGGTGGCCACCGCCTGATAAAGGGCCGTCCCATCCATGTTGATCGTGGCGCCCAGCGGCAGGACGAAGCTCGACACCTCGGGGCTGATCCCGACCTTCTCTTCGGCGACCTCCATGGTGACGGGAAGCGTCGCGTTGGAACTCGAGGTGGAGAACGCGATGATCTGCACCTCGCGGATTTTGCGCAGGAAGGAGAGCGGATTGACGCGAGCCAGGAAACGCAGCGCAGCCGTGTAGGTGAGCGAGAGATGGAGCACCAGTCCTCCCACCACGGTGAGGCTGTACACAAGGAGACTGCCCAGGACGTCCGCACCGAATTGGGCGATCACGGCGCCGATCAGTGCAAACACGGCATACGGCGCGAGCTTCATGATCCAGTGGATCATCACCATCGCGACCTCGTTCACGCCCTCGAAGAAGGTGAGCAAAGGAGCCCGCAACTCCGACTTCAGCACCGAGAGCGCGGCGCCGAAGAAGATCGAAAAGAAGATGATGGGCAACATGTCCCCGCTTGCGAGAGCTTCTACCGGGTTGCGGGGAATCACGTTGAGCACCACGTCGATCATGTCGGGGGCCTGTTGCGCCATCTCGACCCGAGTTGCCCCCTCTGCCATGTAGGTCTTCCGCAAGTCGGCCAGCGCCTCTGGATCGATCCGGGCGCCTGGCACGATCAAGTTCGAGAGGAGGAGACCGATCGTGACCGCGATCGCCGTCGTACCCAGGTAGTACGCGATCGTCTTTCCGCCGATGCGACCGAGCTTGGTGATGTCGCCGAGGCTGGCGGTACCTACGATCAGGCTGGCCACGACCAGAGGGATGACCACCATCGTGATGAGCTTGATCCAGGCGTCGCCGGCCGGTCTGATGCCGATGAGGAGGGTCGAGAGCCAGCCGATGTCGAGCAGGTTCGCGAGCAGACCGAGCAACGCTCCCAGAAGCAAAGCGATGGAGATCTTCGTATAGAGCTGCATGTGCGCTCCGTGGCGTCAGATCAGGCGGTGGCCGTAGAGCCGGCTTCGCCCGCCGCGCTTGGGCATTTCCAACCGGTGAAAAGTGCTGGCAATCTCGGGTCCTGCCGTTTGGCGGTCAAATGCGTCCCTCCTGTGACCTCGCTGGAGAATCCCCTATCTTGCGCCCTTTCGGACCTCCGGTTGACCATCTGAACTCTCTGGATCGGATTCGTATGCAGGTGCAGGTCGTCTGGCGCTGGGCCGGCTTGCTCGCGGTAGGCACGACGCTCGTTTCGGTGGCGTGTGGTGAGCGGGTCGACATCCCTCCGACCGAGACCCCGGACGAGACAGAGCCGGGTCGGATCGGAGTGGCGACACCGGCGCGATACCTGACGACGCTCGCGTTCGCCGGCGCAGGCGTGAATGCACGCCAGCTCTACGTCCGGCTGGCGAACGATGCTTCGGAGTCGGAGCTGCGACGGGAGTACGGCGCCTGGCTGGCGGATGCGAACGGTTGGACGCGGATGCTCGACTTACAAGACACCCTGCCGGTTCCACGTGCCGCGTGGCGGGTCCTCCCGTCCGAACAGCTGCGGGTGATGGTCGGAGACGATGCGGAGCTGTCCGGGCTCCTCTTCCAGGGGTCCGAGCGGAGCGCGCAGCTCACCCCATCGGGAGTCGTTGCCGAGTGGACGGGTCTGACCGGCCAGCGTGCCCGTCTCGGGCTCGCGAGCCTCGACCTCGCCGACACCTCTGATGCCGGTCTCCTCTTCTTTCGCCGTGCGGCCCGTCCGGCCAGCGCAGAGAAGTCCGATCTTATTGAGCGGGTTTTTCTCCTGGCCGACTCGCTCGGGAACGGTATCCTCATCCAGACAGTCCTCGGCGAGGCGGAACGGACGTCGGTCGCGTGGACCTGGGTCGAAGGGGTGGAGAACACCTGGTCGGACGTGCGCCTGTCCCCCGTAGATCTCGAAGAGGAAGCGGATCCCCGAGAGGCGCGGGAGTGGGCGATCCAAATCCCCAACGCGGAGGCGACGGGCCGGTTGCGGGTGGCGGAAGCTGATTCGGCCGGTCACCCGACACGCCCCTTTCAGCCCGGAGAGCGGTTCTACCTGTTGACAGGCGAGCTGGCAGTCGGAGAACTGCTTCTCGCGCTGCGTGGCATCGGAGTGGAGAGTCCGCTGCCATGAGGTTGATGATCCAGGAAGTCCCCGACCTCCTTCAGACCGCCTCGGGACTGGACTGGCTGCAGGCACTGCTTACCGTCGCGTTCGGTGCCCTTGCCGGCGGTCTCACCAACCGGGTGGCCGTGTGGATGCTCTTCCACCCTTACGAGCCTCCACGGCTGCTGGGGAGACCGCTTCTCTGGCTCCAGGGGGCCGTGCCCAAGAATCAGAAGCGGCTTGCCAGCTCGATCGGCCGGGTCGTAGGGAGCACGCTACTCACACCCGAGGACATGTCGGCCGAGTTGCAGGACGAGGAGCTGCGGCACGCGTTCGAGAGTCGGATTCGAGAGGTTGTGTCGGAGCTGGTGCAGGGAGAACAGCCGGCGATCTCCGACCTGCTGCCCGAACCGGCGCTCACGGAGGTTCGCGGGCTGATCGAACACGTTCTGGGGGAGATGCAGGGTCAGATCATCCGGGCCGTGGAGTCGCCCGAGTTCGAGACACAGGCTCGCCGCATCCTGGCCAACCTCTCCGAGGCACTGGAGAACGAGACGCTCGCGGAAGCGCTCGACCCCGAGAGAGTCGGAGAGCTGCGGAAGAGCGCCCACGATTGGCTGGGCGAGCTTGTTACGTCGGATGCGTTCGAACGGACCGTTCGTCGCCATCTCCATCAGGCCGCGGAGCACGTGCTGCAGCCGGGCCGCACCCTAGAGGAGTTGATACCGTCGGGTCTCGTCGCAGCCGTCGAGCACGCGATCAACGACTACCTGCCGATCGCAATGGAGCGGCTGGGCCGTCTGCTCGAAGATCCGCTGGCACGTCGGCGGGTGGAGCGCACACTCCACGGGCTGCTCGACCGGTTCATGCTCGACCTGAAGTTCCACCAGCGCGTAGTCGCTCGACTGATCGTCACCGAGGAAACGGTCGACAAGGTTTTGCGGACGATCGAAACCGAAGGCGCCGAGCAGTTGAGCGAGTTGCTGAAAGAGACCGATGTCCAGGCGGTAATGGCGCGCAACGTGAACGATGCGATCGTCGAGTTTCTGCGGCGTCCGACCATTAGCGTGCTCGGAAAGATCGGCGACGACCAGGTTAAGTCGGGGCTTGACTCTGTCGCGGACTGGATCGTTGGTAGCGCCTCCGACCCAGGGGCGCGCGAGTTCCTGCTCGAGCAGCTCGAGGAGGCGGTCTGGCGGCTCGGCGAGAAGACCTGGGCCGACCTGCTGCGTATCCTGCCCCCCGACCGGCTGGGTGCATGGCTGGCGTTTGGGCTGCGGTCCGAGCCGGGTACGGCCGTCATCGAGCAGTTGACGGAAACCCTGACCGAGCGCGTCCTGACTCGACCAATCGGTCGGCTGAATCGATTTCTCCAGGAGGATGCAGCGGTGCGCCTGGCGAACTCCCTCGCCACGCCCGCCTGGGAATGGGTGACCGATCAGGTGCCCGAGATCGCGAGGCGGATCCGGATTTCCGAACGAATCGAGTCCAAGATCGAAAGTTATCCCGTCCGTGAAGTGGAATCCCTCGTCCGAACCATCACGCAGCGCGAGCTGGATCTGATCATTCGGCTCGGGTACATCCTCGGGGCGTTCATCGGCACGATACTGGTCGTGGTAAGCCAGATACTCAGATAGAAGATCGCGGGTGGAAGATCACGAGGCCGTGGCTGTGCGCTGCCGAGTCGCAGGAGCATGAGAGACTACCCGACAGGAAGTGGAGGGATCGCGCTCGCGCTGCTGGTTGCCGTGGCGGTCGCGGCGTGCGGCCGCACCGCTGAACAGCGCGACGCGGACCGGCGTGCCCGCGAATCAGGATACCGGGGCGTCGCCCTGGCGGAACCGGTGCAGCGCCCCGACTTCACGCTCACGGATACGGAGGGGCGGCCCTTCCGATTCGTCGACGAGACGAAGGGCTTCGTCACGCTGCTGTTCTTCGGGTACACGCACTGCCCGGACATCTGTCCCGTGCAGATGGCGAACATCGCGTCCGTGCTGTCCGACCTCCCCTCGCCAGTGCAGAGAGCGATCAAGACCGTCTTCGTCACCACGGATCCAGAGCGGGACACACCGGACCGAATGCGGCAGTGGCTTGCGGGGTTCGATCGCGGCTTCATCGGGCTTCGGGGCGATCTGGAACAGGTGAACGAGATCCAGCGACAGCTGAGGCTCGCGCCGGCCGTCCGGATGGGCGAGACGACGGATTATGCGGTGGGCCACGCATCGCAGGTGCTCGCGTTCGGCGCGGATGGCCCGGCTCGCCTCGTGTATCCGTCGGGAACTCGCCAGGCGGACTGGGCGCACGACCTCCCGCGGCTCGTCGACGAAGCACGAGCGACGTCGGGCCGGTAGCAACCGCTCAGCCGATGCAGTGGTGGTGCGCGGCGCAGGGGATCCCGTGGGAATGGACCTGGCGTCCGTACCCCGGGGTCTGGCTGTTCGTGGGATTCCTTGTCCTGACCTACGGCTGGCTCGCGAGACGTCGTGGGTCCCGCCTGCGCACCACCAGTTTCATCGCCGGCGTCCTCGTCCTGTGGCTCGCGCTCGACTGGCCGGTGGGTGCGCTCGGCTCGGGGTACCTAGCGAGCCTTCACATGGTGCAGTTCGTCCTCATCTCGCTCGTGGCCCCGCCTCTTTTGCTGTACGGCCTACCGCCGGAGGCACTGGCGGGACTGCACGGACGTCCCCGCCTGTACAATGTCTGGCGTCGGGTGACGAACCCGTTGCTCGCGATTCTGCTATACAACGCGACCGTCGTAGCGACCCACTGGCCTGCCCTGGTGGACGTTCTCATGGCCTCGCAGCCCGGATCGTTCGCGATCGACATGACCTGGCTGGTGGCGGGGGCAATCTACTGGTGGCCGGTCGTCTGCCCGGTGCCGGAACGGCGCTTTCCATACGTGGCGAAGATCGGCTACCTCTTGCTCAACACGATCCTCAACACGCTTCCGTACGCCTTTCTCGTGTTTGGCGAGCTTCCGTTCTACGCGACCTATGAGCTGGCACCGCCCGTGGGAGGCCTATCGGCCCGGGAGGATCAACGAATCGCCGGGCTCATCATGAAGCTGGGGGGCGGCGTGGTCTTCTGGACCGCGATCGGGATTCTCTTCTTCCGCTGGTACCGCGCGGAGGAGGGGCGCCCCGGAGCCTGACCGAACGGAGCCCCGTGCCTGCCTCCGCGACCGACTGGAAGTTGGCCGGCGACCTGGCTAGCCATCCGTACGCGCCGCGTCAGCGGTCCGGCGGGGCTCCCGACACTCCGGCCACGAACGCCCCTCCCCTGTCTCCTGGTCCACCGGCATGACCCGCCGATCACGCGGTACGCGCTCAGGATCCTCCGATGCCAGATAGGCAAGCATTGCGACGAGAACCGCGTTGTTCTTGATCTCGTCGAACACGATTTTGTCGAACGTGTCGCGGTTCGTGTGCCACGTGTACGAGAAGTAGTCCCAGCTGAGCGACCACAGGCCGAAGGCGGGGGCGCCGGCGCAGATGAACGACGCGTAGTCGCTGCCGCCCCCGCTCGGCATCCCGGGGAGTGCCAGCTCGATATGTTTAGTGATCTCAGGGGGCATGTGGGCCAGC
This sequence comes from Gemmatimonadota bacterium, assembly GCA_039587755.1. Lineage (GTDB taxonomy): Bacteria > Gemmatimonadota > Gemmatimonadetes > Palauibacterales > Palauibacteraceae > JBDHBD01. The sequence continues at coordinate 87,409 of JBDHBD010000003.1, forward strand.
CACCTTCCGAAGTGAGCTCCGGCCTCCGTCAGCCCCTGCATCGGGATGTTCGACACGCGACCCGTTCCGTTATCCTGATTGAACAGCGCCTGCAGGCCGTTCACCACCTCGGGGTGGTCGGCGGCGAACGCGCGCGAGCCGTTGAGGCCCTGCTCCTCCCCACTCCACAGACCGAGCAGGATGGTGCGCTTGGGTGAGGGGTAGACGCTCTTCAGGATTCGAATCGCCTCGAGCATGGTGACGCTGCCCGTACCGTTGTCCGTCGCACCCGACGCGCCATCCCATGAGTCGTAGTGCGCCGATAGCAGGACGTACTCATCTGGTTTCTCGGTTCCCGGGATCTCTGCGATCGTGTTGAAGACGGGCACCTCACCCAAAGATTCGGCGTCTGCATCGACCCGCAGCTTCGGGCTTTGCCCGTGGAGGGCAAGCCGGTACAGGAGCCCGAAGTCTTCGCAGCTTAGGGTAAGGGTGGGCACGCGCCGGGTGTCGGCCGCGAAGATCCTGTGCGCGCCCCAGCCACCCGACCAGTTGGAGCTGATGATCCCGACGGCTCCCGCGTCCTCGAGCCGGCGGTGCAAGCCCTCCACGCCCCCGAACGCCTCAATCCGATCGCCCTGGGCTCGTCGACGATCATCACGGGCCTCCCGCATCGCCTCGAGCGAGGTCGACGTCGCGTACTGTTCCCAGTTGGCGTCTGGCCGGCAGGTGGCCTGCGGGTAGGAGACGAGCACGTACTTTCCGTCGACCGCTGGCAGCCACTCGTCGAGAGCCGCTTGGTCGCTCAAATCCGGCAACAACACGACACCGGCGTCGACCGGTCCGTCCGTGCCGGGGCTCCAGGCCAGCATCGATCCTTCCAGAGCGCGAACCCGCGGTGACAGCAGATCGATGTGCGCGAGCCCGCGGCGCCATCCGGTCCACGTCCCGTAGGCCTCGTTGCGGGCGTCGATGCCCCAGCGGCGGAGAATCTCGACCGCCCAGTCGTTGGCCGCTTTGTGGGTAGGTGAGCCGGTGAGTCGCGGCCCGATCGAGTCGAGCAGCGCCTGGGCGAGGGCATAGGCCTGGGAGTTCTCCATTCCCTCCGTCCACATCGCCCGCAGCACGGAATCTTCGACGGGGAACGTCTGAGCTCGAAGCGGGTGGATGGGCGCGCCCGCCGAGGTGAGCGCGAGCGTCACGACGATGAGTTTTCGCATGCTGTCCTTGCTCGTTTGCGTGGCCTGTTCTGATCTTCCGTCGGCCGTGCGAGCCGTCGGGGACCGGGTCGCGGCTCGTTCAGCCCGACACAGAATCCAGGATCCAGGCCAGGTACGAGTGCGAGCCGAAGTCGACACGCAGCGCCACAAACTCCGGTTCGTCGTACGGGTGGAGCTCGAGCACGCGGTCGCGGAGCGACGCGATCCGAGCGCTCGAAGTCTTGAAGATCGCCAGTGCCTCGGCCTCCTGCTCGACCGCTCCCTGCCAGCGGTACACGGAGACGATGTCGTCCAGCACGTTCACACAGGCGGCCAACTGCTCCTCGACGGTCGTGCGACCGATGCGGAGCAGCGAGTCACGATCTGGTCCGGTCACCAGCGCGATCATCGCATCGCCCGGAGCTGCGTCGAAGGGCTTCACCGCGTCTCCCGATAGAGGCGGGATATCTGCCCGGCGTACTTTTCGGCCACCCGACGACGCTTCACCTTGAGGGTCGGGGTCAGCTCTCCGCCCTCCACAGTGAACTCCTCCGCGACCAGCAGCACCCGTCTGGGCCGTTCGAAGTGAGCGAACTCCTCGCAGCGACCCAACACATCTTCCTCGATGACGGCGTGAAGCCGCTCGTCCGCCAGCAGCTCCGCGAGTTCGCCGCTCAGACCGAGCTTCGTCGCCTCTTCGCGTGCGGCGCTCGGCTCGACCACCAGCAGCACGATCGGATACTTCTGCCTGTCGCCCAGCATCACGGCCTGGCTGACCAACGGAGAGCGGCGCAAAGCTTCCTCGACTCGTTGCGGCGCGATGTTCTTGCCGTATGCCGTGATGATGAGCTCCTTTTTGCGGTCCGTGATCTGAAGGTATCCGGCTTCGTCCAGCCGGCCGATGTCGCCCGTCCGGAACCATCCGTCTTCGAGCATCACCTCGCGGGTCGCTGCCTCGTCGCGGAAGTAGCCCTTCATGTTCTGGCGGCCGCGGGCCAGGATCTCGCCGTCCTCAGCGATCCGAATCTCCACACCGTCGATCGGGGGGCCGACCGTCCCCAGACGGGGTTCGTCGATGGGATTGAAACACAGCACTGGAGACGTTTCCGTCAGGCCGTATCCTTCCAGGATCGGGATGCCCGCCGCGAAGAAGAAGCGGGCCACGCTGGCGTCGAGCGGTGCGCCACCGCTCACGAAGAATCGAAGGTGTCCGCCCGTTCGGTCGCGCAGTCTCCGGAAGACGAGTCGATCGGCCAGCGCGGCGCGCACCAGCAACCAGGGACCTGCCGACTGTCCCTCCAGCCGGCGGCTCGCGCGCTCCTCACCGATGGTGCGAGCCCAGCGGAAGATCTTCCAGGTCAGCCCTCCCGCCTCTCTCGCCTTGGCCTCGGCGCTCTCCAGGATCTTGTCGAACACTCGGGGAACCGACGTCATCAAAGTCGGTTTCACCTCGCCCATGTCGCGGACGATCGTCTCGCGGGACTCGGCGTAGGCGATCGACACACCGGCGTGCCACATGACGTAATGGCCGGCCATGCGCTCGAAAACGTGCGCGAGCGGAAGGATGGAGAGCGCCCGGTCGGTCGGGTCGAGTGGTATGCGACGCGTGGCGAACACGGCGTTGCTGTAGAGGTTGTCGTGGGTGAGCATCACGCCCTTCGGCGGGCCGGTCGTGCCCGATGTGTAGATAAGGGTCGCGAGATCCTCCGGTCGCGTATCGCGGGCGTATGGCTCGTAATCCTCCTTCAACGCCGCATCTGCATCCCGGCCTCGCTCGGCCAGCTGTTGGAGGCTCATGTGCTCGACCCGCTCGTGGGTCTTCGCCGGCGTCCGCTCCGAATCGAACGTGACGATCCGCTCCAGCTCGGGGAGCTCGTCCACCACGGCCAACACCTTGGCCAGCTGTTCCGAATCTGAAACGAAGACGGCGCGTGCCTCCGCGTGGCGCAGGACATACGCGATCTGGTCGGCGGGGAGCACCGGGTAGACGGGTACGCTGACGAGGCCCGCCATCACGATCGCGTAGTCGGCGAGTGCCCATTCGAGCCGGGTTTGTGAGAGGATCCCGATCCGCGTCCTGCGATCATGCCCGAGGGAGCGGAGCCCCAGGGCAAGATCGCGGACCTTCGTGGCCGCTTCCTGGTTGGACAGGTGCTCCCACGAGCCGTCGTGGCGACGATGCAGGAGCGCGTCGGTGCGTGCGTGGCGAGCTACGGCCCCCAGATACAGATCGACGAGTGTGCCCGGCTCGAGCTTTGCCGGCGAGCCGACCTTGCGGGAGGTCCCCTCGCGTCGTTCCTCGGTCACACTTCGCCTCGCGCTCCGCTATTCCCCGCCCGGATCGCGCCTGGGCTCTTCATCATCCACTCCGATCTCGGGGTCGATCTGCGGTGGAGCTTCAGGGGCGGATGCCGGTCCCGGGACGTCTCCGAGCGGTTCTCCCTCAGCGGTGCCCATGAGACGCTGGAGTGTCGAGCGCGCGTGCTGAACGTGGGGGTCTTCATCCCGGTTTGCCTGTTCGGAGGCGAGAAAGGTCCTCAGGTGTGTCTCGGCCGCCTCTCTATCGCCGCTTCGCAGAAGCAGAAACGCGATGCCGTAGTGAGCGCTCGGACTTCGAGGGCGGATCTCGAGGGCCTTTTGGTACGCCCGGATCGCCTCCATGGGCTGGTTCGTGCGGGTGTACACGGTCGCCAGCTGCTCCAGCGTGGCCGGGTCGTTCGGTTTGTTGCGCAATGCCAGCTGGAATGAAGTGAGGGCATCGTGGAAGCGCTCCTGGCGGACGAGCGACACTCCCTCTTCGTAGTAGTCCGGCTTGCCGGCTCCCTCTCCATCTTGCGCCCAAAACTTCCACCAGGGCATGCCCGTGATCCTTTCGCGTTCGCCGCTCTCGCCAGGCGCCCGCTCGCTGCGCGCCCGTCTAGCTCGAATCTGTGTCGGCTCGCTCGGTCCGCGCGCGCGCCGATTCATCACCCGCGGCGCGCCTCCCCTCGGCGGGCGTAACCGGCGGCTTCGACGGCGAGGTTGCGAGGTTGTAGCAGAAGGCGAAGCCGGCGCCGATGAGGTACCCGTACACGTAGGCCCACATCGCCCCTATGAACGCCCCTCCCACACTGATCGAGTGGCCGAACAGGACGCTGCGGGCGAGAAGCGGCGCCGAAGCCTGGCCAGCATGCGCGAGAAGCAGCAGTGTCGCGCCGAAGACCATGACGGCGGCCAGAGCGCCCGCGGCCATGGCGCATGCTCTCGTGTCGAGTCGCATCCTTGCCGGTCTTATCGCTGGTGGACTCGCGGTCGATTCGCCCGCGAGCGAACGCTTTCGAAGTTAGAGACGGCCCAGATGATCAGCAACGCGAGCACTAGCCCGAGACCACGGCCCGCACCGCGACAAGAGCTCTCTCGTCCGACGCCAATACTCGCAGTCCGGTCCCCTGTGTGGATACCGGCACCCCGGCGTCGGGCTCGAGCACGACAAGTCGTCCACGGGCTCCCAACGCTAGGGTCGCATCTCTCAGCCGTTCGGTGTCGGGTCCGAGAAGAGCGATACCGGAAAGCCGACCGTGGAGAACTGGAAGAGTTGCACCGAGATCGACCCGCACGCGGCTCGCCGATGCGCCCTCGATACCTGACGGATAGGCGGATTCGGGCTCTGCCTGGGCCGGGCGGGAAGGCACCAGGGCAATGATTTTCCTTCGCGGCGCCAGCTGGGCCACACGCTCGGCAAGCGGGCAGAGCGCTTCGTCCAGCAATACGTAACCGCCTGTGTCCTGCTGCAGGCCGAGAAGCGCCGCCAGAGCGAGAGCGCGCTCGGCTGGGCTCGCGCCCTCGTGCCATGCCTCAGCGGTCTGCCGCGCCCCGGCTGCGGCGTCGTCCTGGGGCTCGCCACCACTCGTCAGATCCGCCTCGCCGGCTCGAACCGGATAGCGCGCCTCGCAGAATGGACACCCCAGAGCTCCCTCCACAACTCGACTGCCATCCGCACGCTCGATGAGCGCGATCAGGCCGGCTGTGGAGGGACAGCGGGGGCAGCTGAGCACCTCGGTGAGCTCGATCCTCATCGACGGGTCTTCGCCCGGTCAGGCGGGGAGCACGAGGATCTCGGAGCGGGCGCCCTGAGCACCCAGCCGCAGGGCTTCCAGCACGGCCTCGGCTACGGTTTCGGCCTTCAGCATGGAGGACCGCGACGGAAGGTCCTGCCCGAGGCGCTCCTCGAACGCATTCCATGTCTCCGTGTCGACCGGACCCGGCTCGACCAGGAGACTCCGCACTCCGGTGCCAGCCAGTTCGGTACACAGCACCTCGTGCAACCCTCGCAGTCCGTACTTCGAGGCTCCGTACGCGGCGTTCCCCGGAAACGGCTGTCTCCCGGCCACCGAGCCCACGTGGACGAGCACGCCCGAGGCCCGCTCCAACATGGCGGGAAGGAATGCTCGAGTGAGGCGGAAGGGCGCTTGCAGGTTCAGGGCGAGGTGGAGGTCGAAGTCCTCCGGGGTGACGACGGAAGCTGGCGCCAGACGAAAGATCCCCGCGTTGTTGATGAGGACATCGGGGGCACCGCCCAACTGCTCATGAGTGGCGGCCACGACACGATCTACCCCGTCGTTCGTGGCGAGATCGGCAGTCACACCGTGCCCACCGGTCTGCTTCGCGGCCGCCTCGAGGGCGGTTCCACCCCTGGAGACGAGAAGAAGGCGTACTCCCTCGGCCGCGAGTCCGCGTGCGACCGCCAGGCCGATCCCGCGGCTTCCGCCGGTCACCACGGCCGTGGAGCCCGAGAGCACGCTCATCTCGGCGTACCGCCGACTCGCCGACGTCCGCGGCCTCAGGAGATGAACTGCGGGGAGAGCGCCAGACGCAGGAATTCTTCCCGAGTGCGCGGATCGCTACGGAAGAGGCCGCGTACTGCGCTGGTGATCGTCTTGCTGTTCTGTTTCTCGACGCCCCGCATCATCATGCAGAGGTGGTAGGCCTCGACGACGACCCCGACGCCTCGCGGCTGCAACACGTCCTCGACCGCCTGCGCGATCTCTTCCGTGAGCCTCTCCTGCACCTGCAGTCGGCGGGCGAACACGTCCACGATGCGAGCCAGTTTGCTGAGGCCCACGATGTGGCCGTCAGGAATGTATGCGACCATGGCTTTCCCGAAGAACGGCAGCATATGGTGCTCGCACAGCGAGTACAGCTCGATGTCCTTGACGATCACCATGCTGTCGTGCGGCTCCTCGTACACCGCCCCGCTCATGATCTCGTCGACCGACATCTTGTACCCACGGGTCAGCCAGCGCAGGCTGCGGGCGACGCGCTCCGGCGTCGTACCCATGCCAGGGCGCGAGCCGTCGACACCGAGTCGTTCTAATTGGGCTGCTACCAGCTCTTCGAGGCCGGCTTCGGAGAGGAGCCGTGGCGGACTGTCTTCCTCCGCAGCGGCGTCGCCGGGGCGGGCCCTCTCATCCAGTGTAGTGCTTTCGTTACTCACCTCTATACTCCGCGATATTGCGTTGCGTCTCCCATAACCGCACCAGGACCAGACTGGTGCCGTCGAGCCGACCTTCCAGTCGGTTCCATATGGCGACGACCAGGTTCTCGGCGGTCGGATTCACTCCTCTCAGCCACTCCACGTCGTCATTCAGGAACGTGTGGTCCAACTCATCCACCACCAACTCGTGGAGCAGGTGCTTCAAACGACCGAGGTCGATCACATACCCGGTCTTCGGTTCGATCTCACCCTCCACCGTCACTTCCAGATCGTAGTTGTGACCATGCGGGCTGTAGCACCCGCCGAACACATTACGGTTCTCCTCCTCGGTGAACTCGGAATTGGAGAGCCGGTGTCCGGCGGAGAAGTGCACATGTCTAGTCACCTGGACGCTGGGCATCGTCTCGTTCTCGTGGACGCTTTCAAGCCGGCAGCTTGGTTTCGTGCGGGCCGGGACGTTAGAGACCCGGCGGGCCGCTCAAAGTTGCACGGGGAGCCGAACGTTGCGAAAAACCGTGGCAAGAAGAAAGGGCGACCTATTCGGTCGCCCTTTCTGCGATGAGAGGGGTCTTTTGAAGCCCTTCGCTCAGGCTTTGCCCGTCATCTCGGTGCTCCGTCGTCCCAACCTGGGCGTGACTTCCGCCGAAATATCAGGGACATTTTGAGTAACTGTTGGTTCAAAATGTTTGCCTCACCACCGCCACCTTCAGCTTAAAGCAAGGTAGGTGCCAGCGTCAATGCGCCAGGTGCGTAAATAAGCATAAAGCGCAGCCGTATCCCTCAAAAGGCACCGTCGTGAGGCACCAGCGCGAGCGCAGCCACCATCACGACCACGCCCAGAATGAAGGCGACCGTGTTGCGCTTCCGCCCCGAGGCCTGTCCTTCAGGCAGCAGATCGGCGGCCCCCACGTATAGGAACGTCCCCCCTGCGGCCGCTACCACGGCACCGAGCAGTGAGGCCGACGAGTCGCGTAACACGGCGAAGCTGATCACGACGGCGGCCGGAGTCAGGAGCGCGACAACCGCGCTGTAGCGCACGGCAAGGGCCCGGTCGAGACCTCCGTGGTACAACACGCCCATGGTGGCGATGCCCACTGGAAGCTTGTGGGCTATCACGAGCGACACGATCACACTGCCTGTGAGAAAGCTGGTCGAAAACCCTGCGCCCACCGCCACACCGTCCAGGAGCGCGTGCAGACCGAGACCGAACACAGCAGCCGCCCCGAACGGGCGCATCGTCACCCCGCCGTGCCCGTGATCGGGGGCGTGCACTGACTCGTCGACTTCGTCCTCGTGACGGCCGTGCGGGTGGGGAAACAAGTGGCTTTCGGCAATGTACAGCAGCACGAACGCCGCCAGAGCCCAGCCCGCCGCGGCCACCGGGCCGGTCATGTCCCGCGCCCGGTTCAGCAGGTGGAGCAGCGATCCGGAGACCAGGAGTCCGCTCGCGAAGGTGACGAGCTCACCCGTGTGGCGGCGTGCCCATACCTCGTGCTGCCACATGAGCCACACACCTACGAGGCCCGCTCCGCCCGCGAGGGCGGCGAAGGCGAGGACGGCGGGCCACCCGAGCATGTACCGATTCCTTCATTCAGGGGACGGCGCGCGAGCTGCACCGAGTTGCTGCAGAACGCCGGAACGCTACCTTTTGTCGCATGGTCCGGCAACGGCTGTGGGCAAGAACCTGGGGCAGCGCGCTCGTTTTGGCGTCGATCGGACTTCCGGCGGTGGTGGCGATCCTCGACGCCGAGGAGGCCGGCGCGCGGGCTCACGTCGAGTCGAGCCACGATCCCGCGCGCTGTGCGGGCCATCACGACCATGCTGCGTGTGTGCAATGGTCGCGCTCGCTGTTCGGGCCTGTGGCTGTCTGGCAGCCGTTCGATAGAAGAGCCGTCGTGCACGCGACGGCTCTTCCCCCCCACTCGAGGTCCTCGTCCCGCCCGGACGTGTTCCGGTTCGGGCCCCGCGCCCCTCCGCTTCCAGTTACCTGACGCCGCACGCACGCCGCACGCGCGCGCTGCTCTTACCAGGCTGTTCAGCAGTTCGGGCTCGTGTCGCCCCGCGGCGTTGCGACGATTTGAGTCGATTCGCGCTTCATGGAAGCTCGAGATCGGCGCGATTCTGCAGGTTAGGAGACGGAAGTTCATGATATTCGGAGACAGACAAGCGCTGCGGGCCGCAGTAGCCGGACTGATTCTGGCGTGCGCCCTCTGGCCCAACGTCGCCCACGCGCAGGAGACGCGCTCGGACTCGCTCGAAGCCCGTGTGACCCGGCTGGAAGCGCTGGTCGACAGCCTCCTGGCCGAGCTCCATCGCCTCCCCGCCGAGCGAGCCGACGCGGTTGTGGCGGCGCCGGCAGAGGTAGTCGATGAAGAGGCTGAGCTCGCGGCGTTGCGAGCGGCAGCAGCAGCCGCGGCAGAGGCGGCCCGACCGACCGCGGTAACTGATACGGCCGGGTCGCAGGAGAGCCGCACCCGCAACCTGAACGTGCTCAACCCGGAGATCAGCGTCACGGGCGACCTGGTCGGGAGCTTCGCTGCACCGGAAGGAGGAGACTCGCAGGTCACGGCGGTACCCCGGGAGTTCGAGTTCTCGTTTCAGTCGGCGCTCGACCCGTACTCCGGGACCAAGATCTTCGTGACGCGCGAGGAGGAGATCGAGATCGCCGGTCTCGAAGACGTCCTCTCAGCGGGAGGCACGGAAGAACCGGGCACGGACGAGCCCGAAGAGGAGGGTGGAGGGTTCGAGCTCGAGGAGGCATACGTCTATTGGGTTGGCCTCCCCGTCGCGCTGAAAGCGGGCAAGTTCCGGCACGAGATCGGGCTGTTCAACCGGTGGCACACACATGCGCTGTTCGAGGTCGAGCGTCCGCTGGCCAGCGTCGCGTTCCTGGGAGAGGACGGGCTGATCCAGACCGGGGCCTCGCTCACGTTGCCCAGTTTTGGCGTGGGACCCGCCACTCAGACGGCCTGGTTCGAGGTCGCCGTGGCGGATAACGCGTTGTTCGATGGTGGCTCGGACTTCTCATACCTGGGGCGCGTTCAGAGCTTTCTCGACCTGAGCCCCAGCACGTACCTCCAGTTCGGCGCTAACGGTCTGTACGGTCGGAATGACGAGGTGTCACTCGATTCGAGACTGCTGAGCGTGGATGTGGCGTTTCGCTGGGCCCCTCCGGGACGCAGCCTGTACCGCGAACTCACGCTGAAGGGGGAGTGGTACTGGGCGGAGAAGGATTTCGGCGACAACGAGCAGACGGGCAACGGCGGTTACGCGCAGGCGAATTTCCGGCTGGACCGACGCTGGATCGCCGGGCTGCGGGCCGACTACCTGGACAACTTCGGTACGGAACGAAGCGCGTTCCAGCTCGTACCTTCTTTGACGTGGTGGCAGAGCGAATGGCTGAGGCTTCGGCTCCAGTACAATTTCCTCAAGCCCGAGTCGCTCAGCGGCAACCACTCGCTGCTCGTGCAGACGGTGTGGTCCATCGGACCGCACAAGCACGAGACGTATTAGGGGGCCGTCGATGGCCTTCCGAACGACCGATAAGCGTACGCGAGTCGGCATGCCTTCCGGCGCGCGCCCTACTCTCGCTTTGCTCCTGGCCGGGTCCGCCATCGGGCCAACGAGTCGGATTCCGCTCGAGGTCCAGGAGAAGATCCAGGTCGTCGCGTCCCTTCCGACCTATGCTGCGATCGCGACGGAGATCGCGGGCGACCTGGCTCAGATCCACTCGATCGCGAGGGGAGACGAGGATCCGCACTTCGTAGACGCGCGCCCCAGCTTCGCCCGTCTTCTTCAGAACGCCGATCTGTTCATAAGCACCGGCCTCGATTTGGAGTTATGGGTGCCGGGACTGCTCGACCGAGCGAACAATCCGAAGGTCGTGGAAGGGGGCGCAGGTCACGTCGTGGCCTATGCGGGCGTGGAACTTCTCGACGTTCCAGCCAACGTTTCGAGAGTCGGTGGCGACGTCCACGTGTTTGGAAACCCCCACATCCACACCGATCCGATCAACGCGATCATCATCGGCCGCAACATCCTCGCGGGGCTTCGACGGATCGACTCGACGAACGCGGACGCCTACGAGGCGAACACGAAACGCTTTGAAGAAGGGGTCATCCGCCGGCTGTTCGGCGGCCGGTTGGCCGAGCTGCTCGGAGTCGAGACCTTGTTTCGGCTCGGTCGTTCGAACCAGTTCTGGAGCTTCGCGGAGAACCAGGAGTTTGAAGGGAGGCCGCTCCTCGACTACCTGGGGGGATGGTTGGCGGAAGGACGGGTGTTTCGCGGTAGGCAGATGGCCTGCTATCACAAGAACTGGGCTTATTTCAGCGCCCGGTTCGCGATCAGTTGCGCGGTCTACGTGGAGCGTCGGCCGGGGATCCCGCCCACTCCGGGACATGTGCAGGAAGTGATCATGTACCTGAGGGAGCACTCCATCCCGGTCCTGTTTACGGCGAACTACTTCAGCCGCCGGCAGGCCGAGCAGGTGGCGCATCGAGGTTTCGCCGAGGCCCTGATCGTCCCGGAGCATGTGGAGGGGGCGGCAAATGTCGACGATTACTTCTCGCTGGTCGATGTGTGGGTGAGCGGTCTGGCCCGCGTCTACAGTGCCCCGAGGTCCGGCGATTGACCGGGTACGATCGCCCGCGGAAGGGCAGGAGGACTCGATGCTCGAGTTGATGCTGCCAGCTCTGGCCGCGGCGCTCATCCTGGTGGCGAGCCACGGGTACCTGGGAATCCACGTGATCGCTCGCGGTGTGATATTCGTCGACCTGGCGCTCGCGCAGGTCGCAGCCCTGGGGTATACGACCGCGACGCTGCTGGGGTATGGCGCTGCCTCACCCGTAGGCTATGCATTCGGTATCGGAGCCACGCTTCTCGGAGCTCTGCTGTTCAGCGTCACGCGTGTCGAACACAAGTTCATCACGCAGGAAGCGATCATTGGGACTGTCTTCGTGGTCGCATCAGCCGGCACGATCCTTATGGCTGCCCAGGCGCCGCGCGGCGCCGAGCATGTGGAAGAGGTCCTGGCAGGTTCGCTGCTGTGGGTTACGTGGCCCCAGATTCTCAGGCTCGCCGTGGCGTACGTGGCGATCTTCTCTGTCCACTGGGTGTTCCGGAAGCGCTTTCTGACCGTGTCGCTGCGCCCGGACGAGGCGCGGGAGCTGGGCTGGTCGCTGGGCGGGTGGGATTTTCTGTTCTACGCGCTGTTCGGGCTGGTCGTTACGATGTCGGTCGCCATCGCGGGGGTGCTTCTCGTGTTCACGTTCCTCGTGATACCGGCGGTGATCGCGTTCCTGTATGCGAGCCGGCCCTTGAGCCTGATGGCCGTGGCGCTGTCCAGTGGTTCTGTCGCGGCAGTTGCCGGGGTCTATGTCTCCTTCCGGACGGATCTGCCCACCGGTCCGCTGCTCGTCGTGGCCTTCGGAATCACCCTCGTCCTGGCGTATGCCATGAAGGCGCTCTTCTTCAGGGGAACAGGGGCTGGCTGATCTCGTTTTGGCTCGTCTGTTGCAGTGAACGAGCGCATGCTCAAGTCCAATCCTCTGGCGAGATCGGCTCTGGAAGCCGCCTGGGGACGGCGCCGGCCCCTACTGACCATCTTCTGGGTGAGTGTCCTGGGGCTGTTTCTCGAGCTTCTGCTCATCCGCTGGATCAGCACGGAGATCCGGATCTTCGCGTACCTGCAGAACACCATTCTGGTGGTCTGTTTTCTTGGTCTGGGCGCCGGTTTGTTCACGGCCCGCCGGCCAGTGGTACCCCTGCACTCGGTCGCGAGCGTGGCCGCCCTCGTGTTGCTCCTGACGCTACCCGCCACCGGCCAGGCGCTGGCAGCTATCAGCGAGCTGCTCAGCGTGCTCGGCGAAGCGACCATGTGGTATACGGCCGTCGCCACGGGCCCCGTGGACGTGATCGGTCGTGTGGTAGCGGGTTTGGTCCTGACGCTGTTCCTGATGTGGCTACTGGCGGAGGCATTCATCCCGCTGGGCCGGCTCCTGGGTCGCCTGCTCGACGCGCACCCTCAGCCGATTCTCGCCTACTCCGTGAACGTCGCGGGAAGTCTGCTCGGGACCTGGTTCTTCGTCTTGCTCAGCACGCTCGAGCAGCCGCCGGCCGTGTGGTTCATGGCGATGGGAGCGCTTTTCCTACCGATCTTCCTTGGCCGCAAGCCGGCCGCGCGCGGGGAGATCGCCCTACTCGCTGCGGTGATCGGACTGAGCTGGCTCGGGGGGCGTGGGCAGGGCGGCGACGTGATCTGGTCACCGTACCAGAAGCTCGTCCTTCGCGACGGACGTTTCGAGATTCCCGATTACCCGGGCGAGCACTACGTGCTCGACGTCAACAACGTCGGCTATCAGCAGATGTCCGATCTTCGGCCGGCAGTGCTCGAGAAGACCCCGTCGTTCCCTGCATTGCGGGTCGACTTTACACAGTACGATCTACCGTTCCACTTCCATCCGGCGCCGGCCTCCGTGCTCCTGGTGGGGGCTGGAACAGGAAACGACGCGGCCGGGGCGCTGCGAGCCGACGTACAGAGCGTGACGGCCGTGGAGATCGACCCGGCCATCATCCGGATCGGTCAACGCCTCCATCCCGAACGGCCCTACGACTCACCGCGTGTTCGTGTCGTGAACGACGACGCCCGTTCCTTCTTCGCCACCACGGACAAACGGTACGACGTGATCGTCTTCGGTCTGCTCGATTCGCACACCACCACGTCGATGACCAACACGCGTCTGGATCATTACGTCTACACTCGAGAAGCGATCGAGCGCGCGCGTAGCCTTCTGAACGAAGGGGGAATCCTTTTCCTCAGCTTCGCGATCCAAAAGCCCTTTATCGCAGATCGTATGGCGGGCATGCTGAGAGACATCTTCGGAGAAGACCCCCTCGTGTTTCAGTTGCCGGCGCACCCTCTGGCATGGGGAGGCGACGCGTTCGTAGCCGGAGACATGGAGACGGTGCGACTGCAACTCGCCACGAATCCACGACTCCGAGGACTGGTCGACAGTTGGAACGAGCTGCTTCCTTACGAGATCTCGTATGCCACGCCGGCCATAACGGATGACTGGCCATATCTGTATCTTCCGAGCCGTCAGATCCCGATCCTCTACGTGCTCCTGGCCGGTCTGCTCGCCGTGCTGGTCTTACACCTGCGCGGACGGCTGCGGGAATCCGCTGCACTGGATCCGCGACGCTGGAGCTCTACCGGGTGGCATTTCTTCTTTCTCGGGGCCGCCTTCCTACTCCTCGAGGTCCAGAACATCAGCAAAGCGGCCGTGGTCCTGGGTAGCACATGGGAGGTGAACGCCGTCATCATTTCGGGCGTGCTGGTCATGATTCTGTGCGCGAACGCGATCGTGACGGCGCGCCCCCTATTGCCGGTGAAACCGATCTATGGGGTGCTGCTGCTCACTGCTGTGGGCCTTTACTTCGTCGACCTGGCGCGCTTCGCCCACCTGCCCTATGCGACCAAGGCACTTCTCGTGGGCGGGCTGACCACGCTCCCGATGCTCTTCTCGGGCATGGTGTTCGCCCGTTCCTTCACCCTGGCTGCTCGAAAAGACCACGCGCTGGGTGCCAACCTGATCGGTGCGATGGTGGGGGCCGTGCTGCAGTCGGTGAGCTTCCTCGGTGGAGTGCGGCTGCTCCTTCTGCTGGTGGGGGGTTTCTACGCGCTCGCCATGCTCACGCGACCACGAACGGCCGAGGCCCCGGTCACGGCACCAGCTCCGTCGGCTGACCCGGAACGATCACGCCCGGGACACCTTGCTCCCGCAGGACCGCGTTGAACGCCGGCACATCCTCGGCCAGAATCCGTTGCAGGTCGGCCCTGAGCACCGCCCACTCCGCGTTCAGGTCTTCGAAGCGCTCGTACGCGCCGCGCGTGGGCCGGCCCTCCGGACCACCGAAGCTGTAGTTGTCCTTACCTGTCACGAATGCGTAGAGCGTGAGAAACTGCGTGTCCAGCTTCGGCGAGTACCTCAGGTTGTCCTGGCCGCTCTTGTTCCTCGTCTGCCGAAGCGCCTCCTCTACCCGGGTCAGCCTGGCTGCCACCGTGTCGGCCAGTTCACCGACGTCAGCCGGGTAATCCGCTTCGACCACCCGCTTCCCGATCTCTTCGAGCTGCTCCTTTACGTCATCGACGGCTTTCAGACCGTCGTAGAGACGGGTGAGGCTGTCGCGGATGGCCATCCCCAGACGGTACTGCTCCTCGTAGTCGGCCGGGCTCACGTCGGGCAGCCGCGGGTCGGCGACCACCTCGAGCACTGCCGTGCGGCTCTCCCCTCCCGCCGTAAGCCGAACCGTATAGCTGCCCGGCGGCACTTTCACTCCGTCCTGATAGCCCGAGATCACGACGTCCTTCAGCGTTCGTGGACCAGCCGTGAGCAGATCCCACTCCACCCGGTGCATGCCTGGTTTGGCCTTCGCCTCGCCCAACCAGTCGACCTGCTCCTCCTCGGCCTTCACCGAATCGGTCGTAGCTTCGCGCAAGACCATGCCCGACCCATCGAGGATCGCGAGCCGCACTTCCGTCGTCAGCTGCTCCGGAAGCTGGTAGTGGACAAGCGCCGGGCCGGGTCGCGATGCCGGCTCCGCAACGACCGGCTCCCACTCCTCCCGCACGAGCGCGCTCGCCCGATAGGCCGGTCGGGGCGCGAAGAGGTGCACACGCTCCGTGGAGGTCTCCGGTCCGAGCTGCCGAAGAGTTGTCACGTCGTCCAGCACCCAGAAGGAGCGTCCCTGGGTCGCCAGAACCAGGTCGTCGTGTGCGACCCGTATGCCGGTGATCGGAGTGGCGGGAAGGTTCAGCTGCAGCGGTTGCCAGCGCGCACCACCGTCGAAGGAGACGAACACGCCGAACTCGGTACCCGCGTACAGAAGGCCCTCGCGAACCGGGTCTTCGCGCACCGTGCGCACGGGGGAGTCGGCTGGGATGCCGTTCGTGCCGTCAGTGAGTCGCCTCCAGGTGCCACCGTAGTCGTCGGTACGGAAAAGATAAGGCGCAAAATCGTCCATTCGGTAGCGGTGCACGGCCAGCAGCGCGCTGCCCGGTCGGTGAGGGGACAGCTCGATCTCGTCCACGGTGCCGAAGCGCGGCATGCCTGGTGGCGTGATGTCCTCCCACGTCTGCCCGCCGTCCCGGGTGACGTGCACTCGACCGTCGTCGCTGCCCGCCCAGATCTCTCCCGGCGTGTGGGGCGAGACGGCGAGCGCGAAAATCGTGTTGAAGATCTCCACACCGGTGATATCGTGATCGATCGGACCACCCGCATAGTCCTGCGTGGATCGGTCGTTCGTGGTCAGATCCGGGCTGATGGTCTCCCACGATATGCCCCCGTCCGCCGAGCGGTGGACGAACTGTGAGGTGTGATAGACCACGTCCGGGTCGTGGGGGTCCACCACAATCGGGGCGACCCACTGGAATCTGTATTTCAGGTTGTAGGCGGCCTCGCCCGACTGCTCCTGCGGATAGAGGGTGATCCAGCGGCGCTGTCGTGTGGTGCGGTCCCAACGGTCGATGATCCCACCGTAGCAGCCGGCGTACACCACCTCGGGTCGTTCGGGGTGCAGGGCGACCGGACCCGTCTCGCAACCCCCGACGTGCTCCCAGCCGCGGCGAGCGTCGAGTGTGTTTGACTCATGCCAGATCGGTACGCTGATCGTGGTGTTGTCCTGCTGCCCGGCGTACAGCCGGTACGGAAACTCGTTGTCCACGAGTACATCATAGAACTCGGCCGTAGGCTGGTTGAGATAAGTGGACCAGCTCGTTCCGCCGTTCAGGGTCACCTGTGCACCCCCGTCATCGGCCACGACCATGATCCGGTTGTCGTCAGGGTTGATCCACAGATCGTGGATGTCGCCGTGCGGAACGGCCACCGTCTCGAAGCTCTGCCCGCCGTCCACCGATTTGTGAAGCTGCACGTTCAAGCCCCACACGGTGTTCTCGTCCTGTGTGTCCGCCACGATGTGCGTGTAGTAGAAGGCACGCTGGCGCAGCTTGTTCTCTCCGTTGACCCGCTTCCAGCTGTCACCCCCGTCATCCGATCGCCACACGCCGCCTTCGGGCTCGTGCTGGATGATGACCCATACGCGGTCCGGGTTGGCTGGCGACACGGTGACTCCGACCTTGCCGACCAGCCCCTGGGGCAGATCGCCTACCAGTTTGTGCCAGGAGTCGCCGCCGTCGGTGCTCTTGTAGACGCCGCCCTCCAGCCCACCGCTAATCAACGCCCACGGCTTCCGCTCCCCGCGCCACATGCCTGCGTAAAGCACGCGCGGGTTGGCGGGATTCATGGCGAGATCGGAGGCGCCCGTGCTGTCGTTCGCGGCCAGGACATGCTCCCAGGTGTCTCCGCCGTCGGGTGACCGAAAGATCCCCCGCTCCGGGTTCTTGCCAAACGGGTGGCCGAGTGCCGCCACGTATACGAGATCCGGGTCGCGCGGATGAACTCTTATGCGGCCGATCTGGCCCACCTCCGGCAGCCCTGTGAACGTCCACGTCTTGCCCGCATCGGTGGATTTCCACACGCCACGGCCGGTCGACGTGTTGCCCCGGATGTCCACACTTCCCTGACCCACGTAGAGGACGTTCGGGTCCGACTCGGATACCGCCACGGCACCGATCGAGCCGCCGAAGTACCCATCGCTGATGTTCCTCCACGTCGTCCCGGCATCGTCGGTACGCCACACGCCACCCCCCGTCGTGCCCATGTAGAACATGTGGGGCTCCGCGGGCACGCCGACGACCGTCGTGGAGCGTCCGCCCCGGAACGGGCCCACCAGCCGATACTTTAGGCCCTCGTAGAGCGACGGGTCGTAGGCCGTGTTTGCGTCCGTGGGCGGTGTGGCTACTTGTCCGGCCACGGGAGCGGGCATACCGCCGGTCACGACGAGTAGCAGTACGAGATTCAATGGCAGCGGCCACGTTACGACGTGTTCTGCCGAGCGTCTGAACATGCAGATTCTCCCGTGTCGGTCGAGCACATGCCCCTGGTGTCGGGCCGTTCGATCAAGTAAGTGCCACGCGTTACCAGGCGATCCCGTAGTCCTCGCCGTGGTGGCTGGAGCCGCCCCACATCGTCCCGTGCTCGTGATCGAACCAGATGGCGTTGATCGGCCCCGAGGTACGCTCACGGGTCGTGAGATCGTAGCCCAAACGGCGTAGCTCGGTGCGGACCCACGGCGGCACCGACTCCTGGATCAGCAGTCGGCCGGGCTGCGAGGGGTGATCACGGAACGAGCCCTTCATCTGATAACTGTTGATGTTGGGCGCCTCCGCTGCCTGCTGCACGTTCATCTTCCACTCGACGATGTTCAGGAAGAACTGGAGGAGGTTCTGGTCCTGTGCGTCGCCGCCCTGCACGGCGAAGGACAGGAAGGGCTCTCGGTCCTTCAGTGCCATCCCGGGCGTGAGGGTGGCCCGCGGTCGTTTGCCCGGCTCGATCACGTTGTACGGGTTCTCGGCGGGGTCGAGCACGAAGCTCTGCGCCCGCTGGCTCAGGCCGATCCCCGTGCGGCCCGCGATCACGGCCGGGACCCAACCGCCGCTGGGGGTGACGGACACGATCCACCCTTCGGCGTCCGCCGCCTGAATGGACGTCGTACCGAGATAGAAAGTCTCGTCGATTTCTGACAAGGCGCCGTCGAGCACGGAGGTGGTCGCATCATCGAGCGCCTTATCCGCCGACGCCCGCGTTTCCTCCGTGGTCGCCGGCCGCTCTCTCTCCTCCAGATACCGGAGGAAGGGGTTCTCTTCGCCCTGGAAGGGATACGGATCGCCCGGCCCAACATCGGGGTCATTCTTCTCCCAGTCGATCAGCGTCGCTCGCTCGCGAGCATATGCCTTGGAGAGCAGCCCGTCGATGGGCTCCACGGGCGGAAAGTACGGGTCGCCGTAGTAGAAGTCGCGATCCGCATACGCCAGGTTCATGGTCTGGTACAGCAGGTGAATGTAGCGAGCGCTGTTGTAGCCGAGGCTCTGGAGGTCGAACTCTTCCAGTATGTTGAGCGCCTGGAGCATGACCGGACCCTGCACCCAGTGCGTGAGCTTGTAGACTTCGATCCCCTTGAAGTCCGTGCTGACCGGCTTCTCGATATAGACCTGCCACTTGTCGAGGTCCTCCAGTGTGATCAGGGCCCCTTCCTCCCGGGCACCCCGTACGAGCTCCTCCGCGATGTCGCCCCGATAGAAGCGGTCGTAGGCGGCGTAGATGGCTTCCTCGCGTGTCTTGCCGGCAGCCACGGCCTCACGTTCGGCCTCCACGAGCTTGCGCAGGGTGGCGGCGAGGTCCGGCTGGCGGAAGATCTCTCCGGCTTTCGCTGCCTCTCGCTCCTCCCCGAGGTGAGGCAGGTAGACCTCCCTTGAGTACTTCCATTCCTTGATCTGCTCCCTGTCACGCTCCATTCGGTTCGCCGTCTGTGCCTCGATCGGATAGCCATCGGCCATCTGAATCGAAGGCTCGAGCACCTCGGCCAGGCTCAGTCGGCCGTACTCGGCCAGCATCACCAGCAATCCGCCGGGTGTCCCAGGGGTCACCGCAGAGAGGGGTCCCAGATCCGGAGGGTACTTCTCGTGGCCCTGCCCTTTGTAGAACTCGACCGTGGCACCCGTGGGTGCGACGCCGAGAGCGTTGATCCCGATCACGCTCTTCTCGATCGGGTGATAGATGAGCGCCTGTGTCTCGCCGCCCCAGGACAGCACGTCCCACATGGTCGAGGTGGCGGCCAGCATCGCGCACGCCGCATCGACTGCGTTGCCGCCCTTCTGGAACATCATGGCTCCGGCCGTGGCTCCCAGCGGCTTGCCGGTGATCGCCATCCAGTGGCGTCCATGAAGCACGGGCTTGGCCGTTTGCTGCGCAGCGAGATCGGTGGCACCAAGTATCGAAACGGTCGACAGCACAGCCGACAGCGCAAGGGCAACCACGCCGCGGCGCAGTGGGCTTCGACCGCCGAATGCGGACCTCCTGGGACTGTTGAAGCGGGGCATCCTGCACTCCTGGACCTCGGGGGTTTGCAAGCAGGTAGCGTGAAGTGGAATGTCGGCGCCCGCTCCTGGACCGGCAACCGAGCTGTAAACCCTCGCCGCAGGTCCCCTGACCGCTACATTGGGGCGACTCTTGTTCGCCGTCAGCTCGCCGGGCACGGCTCGAGCGGCCGCAGCGGCACGAACTCACGACCCGGAGAACAGCCTCGCCCATGAAGCGAACAGTACACGTGCTTCCCTTATTCCTGGCGCTCGCCCTCGTCCTGACGCAGCCCGCGGCGGCGCAGCAGCCGAGCGAAGCCGACTATGAAAAGGCCCGGCGCGCCCTGACCGCCAGCCCGGTGTTCGACGGGCACAACGACCTGCCGTGGGCAATCCGTGAGAACGAGGACGCGCCGCGTGTGGTGGCAGCCTATGACCTGCGCGCGGAGACCAGTGGGCAGACCGACATCGCGCGTCTCAGGAAGGGCATGGTCGGCGCCCAGTTCTGGTCCGTCTACGTGCCGGCGTGGAGCGCCGGGAACGGAGCGGCGCGGGTGCAGCTGGAACAGATCGATATCGCCAAGCAGATCTTCGACGCCTATCCCGACGTCTTTGAGGAAGCGGCGACCGCCCAGGACGTGCGTCGCATCATGTCGGCCGGAAGAATCGCCTCTGTGATGGGCATGGAGGGGGGGCACGCGATCGAGAACTCGCTCGGCGCGCTGCGATCGTTCCACCGCATAGGCGTGCGGTACATGACGCTCACGCATGGTTCCAACGTCGACTGGGCCGACTCCGGCACGGACGAGCCCGTGCACGGGGGTCTGACCCGGTTCGGCGAGGAGGTCGTGCGTGAGATGAACCGGCTGGGCATGCTGATCGATCTGTCGCACACATCACCGCAGACGATGAACGACGTGTTGGACGTGACGGAGGCCCCGCTCATCTACTCTCACTCGTCCGCCCGGGCGGTCACCGATCACGTGCGCAACGTCCCCGACGACGTGTTGCGGCGTCTGCCCGACAACGGCGGGGTGGTCATGGTGACGTTCGTCCAGTCGTTCGTGAACTCCGAGGTGAACGAGTACCAGAGCATGCCGGAGGTCGAGCGACCGCCCGACCGACCGCGGGCCGCGCTGACCGACGTGGCCGACCACATTGACCACATCCGACGAGTGGCCGGAGTCGACCACGTCGGGATCGGGAGCGACTTCGACGGCATGGGCTCCGGCCCGCTAGGTCTCGAGGACGTCTCCACCTACCCGGCATTGTTCGCCGAGCTGGCCCGGCGTGGCTGGACGGAGGAGCAGCTACGCAAGCTCGCGAGCGAGAACGTGCTCCGCGCGTGGGATGAGGCGGAGAGAGTGGCAGAACGGTTGCAGCGCAAGCGCGCTCCGTCCGTCGCGACGATCGAGGAGCTGGACGGCCCGCGGAACGAGCCTTAGGCGTTACAGCGTCGCCCCCACCACGGCGAACCCCAGGCCCGCAACGGCGGCCGCAAGCAGCGCGTACGGCAGCTGTGTGCGCACGTGCTCGATGTGA
Source organism: Gemmatimonadota bacterium (assembly GCA_039587755.1). Lineage (GTDB taxonomy): Bacteria > Gemmatimonadota > Gemmatimonadetes > Palauibacterales > Palauibacteraceae > JBDHBD01. The sequence goes on from JBDHBD010000003.1 coordinate 108,575, forward strand.
TCCGTCGCGGACGCGAGCGAGGCGATGATCGTCGTGTCGCTGATCGGGCTGCAGTGGTCGCCGAATATCCCGCCCGACAGAACCGCGGCCACGAAGGGTGCCGCCGGCAACCCGAGGGCGCCCGCCAGCGGCACGGCGACGGCCAGAGTGATCGCGAACGTCCCCCAGCTGCTTCCTGTAGCGAATGCGATGCCGGCCGCTACGGCGAAGACGAGCGGCAACAGCAGCGGCAACGGCAGCCGGCCGCCAACGGCGCTCGCGACGAACTCGCCCGTCCCCAGTTCGTCTGTCACGTTTCCGAGCGCGATCGCCAGCAGGAGCACGACCGCCATGCCGGTCAGCGCACCCGCCCCCTTGATGCTGGCATCGCTCAAGCGCTCCAGAGTCAGCAGCCGCTGACCGAGTGTCAGCACCCAGGCCGCGGCTATCCCCGCCATGACCGACCACAGAACGCTGGTCGACCCGGAGCCCTGCGAGAACTCGCCGTCTCCCGTTACGAACATCGCCACGGGCATAAAGCCCACCATCAGGGCGATCGGAAGAATCATGTTCACCGGTCGCAGGGGAATCCCTTCTGGCGGTTCGGGGGCGATGTCCCCGGGATCAGCCAGCGCGACCGCATGCTTCCACTGTAGCTCGCCCCCGACTGTCCGCTGCTCGGCTTTGCGCATCGGACCCCAATCGAAGCCCGCTGCAGCGACCGTACCGGCCAGGACGAGAGCGGCGATCGCGTACAGGTTGAGCGGGATCGCCACGAGAAACGTGGCCAGCGGATCCGCCACGCCGAGACCGGCCAGCAGGCCCAGCACGTAGGCCCCCCAGGCGTTGAACGGAATCAGTATGCAGACCGGAGCGGAAGTCGAGTCCACGATGTAGGCCAGCTTCTCTCGCGAGACACGGAAGCGGTCGAACAGCGGCCGACAAACGGATCCCGCCACGAGGATCGTCATGTTGGACTCGATGAAGATCACCAGTCCGATCAGCCAGGCGAGCAGCTGGGCCCGGCGCCCGTTCGTGACCCAGCGCCGGCTTTCCACCCAGGTGACGAACCCGCGCACCCCGCCGTTCGCCTCGATCACGGCGATGAGCGAGCCGATGAGGAAGGTGAAAACGATGACTTTGGCGTTGCCGGCGTCCGTCAGAACACCCACGGTGCGATCGATCGCCAGGCCAGCCCCCGCGATCGGGTTGCCGCCGGCCACGATTGTCCAGCCGAGCCAGATACCAGCCGCCAGCGACAAGTAGACCTGGCGCGTGTAGATCGCGAGCCCGATCGCGAGCAGCGGCGGCAGCAGCGACAGGGCGCCGTGCGTGGTGGCCGCGTCCATCAGGTCGGCTCGCGCCCTGCGATCATCGGCGGGACACCCAGCGGCTGCGACGGTCGTAGAACCGCAGTTCGTGATCCGCTCCGCGTGAGATCCCTATGCGCGGTCCGACCGACACCGCTTCGGGCGGGACGGGCTCGCCCGGACTCAACCACAGGGGCGGTCGATCGAGCGGGTGTCGCTGGACGTCGGGACCTATGGCGAGCGCCTGGGTGAGCCGGGCTGGGCCGTTGGTGAGCTCGGGCCGTCCGCGGCGCGCGCGCATCACCGCCTGGCCCTGCATCGGCTCGAGCGCTCGGATCAGAACCCCTGCCGGATGGCCCGCCTGGCCGGTCACCACGTTGAGGAGCCAGTGGATCCCATAGTTCATGTGGATGTACGCGGTGCCGGGTGCCCCGAACAACGGATCGTTGCGCGCCGTTCGACCGATGCGCTCCGCCGCGTGGCTTGCCGGATCCTCGGGTCCCACGTACGCCTCCGTCTCGACAATCCGTCCCGAGACAACTTCCCCACCGCACTCCGAGGTCAGGAGGCAGCCCAGCAGATCGTGGGCTACGTCGGCTGCCGGCCGGGCGAAGAAGCGGGGCGGGACCGCCGGCGGATCGGGGCGCGGATCCGGTAGCGCATCTGCTGCCGGGGGATGGCGCGAAGCGGCGAGACGACCCTCGGGATCCGCTCCGCGCATCGGCATCGGCGGTTCAGCTCCCCGCGGACGCCGACTTCTCGGCCTCTCGGCCACTGATCACGGCGTTTGCCCGACTCTTGGTCAACACGGCGAATACCCGATCCGGCTCGTTGTCGATGATCTCGAACACGCGGCTGCCGAACTCCTTCGCCAGACGCTCTGCCGTGCGGCGCCCGACGCCCGGGTACGAGCGCACCATGTGCTCGACGGCTTGTGCGGCCGGTCCATCGAGGAACGCGCCCTCGGCATCGCCAGCTTCGGCCTCGTCAGCCTCGGCATCGCCAGCCTCAGCCTCGCCGGCCTCGGAAGCGACTCCGGCGGCCGGCGATCTCTGGGCCGCCCGGCCGCGTGATCCGCCGCGAAAGCGTCCCATGCCCCTGCTGGGCGCGGCTTCCATGTCGAGCGCCGGGGCCTTCTCAACGGGCTCCAGGGGCTCGGTGCTATCTCCGTTGTCCGGCGCTCGCTCGGCACCGGGCGCCTCGGAGGACTCAGTCACAGGTCCTAGCCGGGGGCCGGACCCCTCGCCGATGGGCTTGTCCCGACCGCGTGACCCGCGACGGAAGCGACCCAGCCCTTGTCTCTGCCGCGCCGAGGGAGTCGCTTCAACCACCTCGGCCGTCTCGGACGCCCCTTCCGGCGCCTCATGCGGTTGCGGCTCTGGCTCTGGCTCCGCCGCCGGCGCCGCCTCGGGTTGCCGCTCATCGCGCGCCCCGCGGCCGGGGCCACGTTCTCGACCATCGCCCCGGCGGCCACGTCCGGCACGCGGACGCTTGGCCTCCTGCGCGGGGGTCGACGCCGCCTCCGACCGCGACTGGGTCGCCGGGCTCGCCTCGACCGCCGGCAGCGAGAGGTAGAAGTTGCCGTCCTCGCCCTGAGACAGGTCGATGACCCCTTCATCGCGTGCCTGCACGAGGAAGCGGCTGAACTTCCGGAACCCGAGCGCCCCCTCGTCGAAACCCTCGTCGCCCGAGAGCAGCCTGCGCTTCACCTCGGAGTCGCGAACCGCTTCTCGATTCTTGGCCAGGTTCCCGACGGCCTCCCGGAGCATGTCGTAGGCGTGCCGGAGATCGGCCGTGTGAATGCGGTGCACCTCGGCGGCGTGCGCCTCAGCAGCCGGCGTCTCAGCGGTGGGTAGCTCGACCACGGTCTCGGACGGTGCGACCTGGGCCTCCACGGCGGGCGCCGCGGTGGGCTCGGCCGGCGGTGTCTTCTCGGTCTTCGCAGCTTTGTGGGGCTTCGGTGCGGCCCGTGAGGATGTCTTCTTGGGCTTCGAGCCGGCCTTGCGGCGCGACGGCGGCTCGGCTTCCACCCGCTCGGTCGACTCCGAAGCCGAGCGGCCGGGCGCCACCTCGTACTGGCCGTTCGGCGCCTTGCGCAGAAGAACGATCTCCCTGTGAGCCGCCTCGGCCAGGAATCGGTTGAACTTGCTGAAGCCCGCGCCCTTCTCGTCGAAAGTGGGGTCCAGCTCGAGCATGACCTGCTTCAGTCTGTCCGAGCGCATCACGTCCCCGCGTTCGGTCATTCGCGCGACGGCGCGCTCTGCCAGCTCCCACGGATCCAGACGCACGTAAGCCATATCGGCGGCGGAGGTGAGACCGGAGAGGGTGTTGTAGCTGTAGTACTCGTCGCAATTCTGCACGAGCATGTCCGAGGACGACTCCTGCAGACCCACACCGATCACGTACTTCCCGTACTCCTTGAGCTTCAGCACGAGGCTCGAGAAGTCCGAGTCGCCCGAGAGCAGGATGAAGGTTCCGATTTCGGGTCGTGTGAAGACGATCTCCAGGGCGTCGATCGCCAGCCGAATGTCCGTCGCGTTCTTCCGCGATGAGCCGTACGCTGGTGCAAAGATCAGATCGATCGAGGCTTCCGACAGGGGAACGATGTACTGTGGATACCGACGCCAGTCGGCGTAGGCCCGCTGCACCGACACCTTGCCCCTGATGATGTCCGAGTCCAGTAGTTTGCGGAGCTCCGCACCCAGGTTGGAGCGGATCCCCATGGTGACGTTGTCGAAGTCGATGAGCAGGGCCGCGTGGGGCGAATGCTCTTCGGAGGGCGTGCCCCAGCGATGCGGGGCATGGGTGTGCTCCTGATTCATTTCCTCTCGTCCTTTTTCCAGGCAAACCCGCCGTGGCGGGCGAGAGGCCCCTCGATCTCGCCTCCGGCTCTACCGGAGGGGATGATTCGAGGAGCCGCTCTACACGTTCTCTTCTTCTGTTTCTTTCACTTCCGCGCGGACCAGACGGGCCAACGTGACGCGGCGCGCCTCCACGCTCTCGTCAGGGAATACCTCAAAGAAGCGGATTAGGTCCGGTACCTTGTAGTCCGCGACCGCCTCGTCACAATAGTCGAGAAGCTCGTCCTCGGTGAGAAGCGCCCCTTCGACGGCCACCACACACGCGCACACGAGCTCCCCGAGCACATCGTTTGGAAGACCCAGCACGACTGCATCATCCACGCCCGGGTGAGAGCGCAGATGGTTCTCGATCTCGCGCGGCTGTACGTTGTACCCGCCACGAATGATGACATCGCTCCGGCGTCCGACGATGTGCAGATAGCCAGCTTCGTCGATCATCCCCAGGTCGCCCGTCTTCAGGAAACCGTCCGCGGTGAACGCGTCGGCTGTCTGAGACGGTTGTCGGAAGTAGCCCTTCATCACGTTGAAGCCGCGCACGGCCACTTCACCGACTGCTTCTGGCGGAAGGCTTTCGCCTTGCTCGTCCAGCACGCGAAGCTCCACACCCTCGAGCGGGCGTCCCACGGTCTGGCTGCGTTTCGCGCCGTCGTCGGCTGGGCTCGTGATCGAGACCGTGGGCGAGGTCTCTGTCAGCCCGTAAGCGATCTCCAGGTTCGCCACGAGCTCTTCACGCGCAGCGGTGGCTACCTCCTCGCGGACCGGCGCTCCAGCAACAATCCCCGTCCGCAGGCTGGACAAGTCGCACTGGGCCCGCTCGGGCTCTCGGAGGAGCATGACGAACATCGTCGGGACGCCGTGCAGCACGGTCACGCCGTGCCGCTCGATCAGGTCGAACGCCTCGTCGGGCTCGAAACGCTCCTGCAGCACGACGTGCGAGCCGGAAGCCAGCGCAGGGAGAAGGGCCGCACCCAGACCGAAGATGTGAAACATCGGAACACAACACAGCGTCACGTCGGTTGGCTCGAGCGCCAGGGCCCGGGCCGTTGCACCCGCGGTACGGAGCAAGTTTTCGTGGGACAGCATCACGCCCTTGGACGTGCCTGCGGTTCCCGGTGTGAAGATGATCGCGAATGTGCTTTCTTCCGGATCCACCTGCGCTGGCGCGGACTCACGGCCCCTGCCGCTCGAGATCATGTCCTCGAACTGGAAGATCCGATCGTCGTACCACAGATCCTCCTCGCCAACCGTCACCAGGTACTGAAGGTCGGGCAGTTCCGTGAGCAGGGATTCGAACAGCTGCAGGTAATCGGTATCACGATACGTCTCGGCGGTGACTGCAACCGTGGCCTCACTAGTTCGCAGCAGGTATTGGAGCTCGCGTGGCGCGAAGCCGGGATTCAGCGGTACGATCGTCGCGCCCAGCTCGGCGGCGGCAAAGCACGTAACGACGAACTCGGGCCAGTTGGGGAGGTTGATCGCGATGCGGTCGCCCGGCTCGATCCCGAGGTTTCGGAGGCCGACGGCGAGGGCGCGTGATTCGGTGGCGACCTGTCCGTAGGTCATGGTGCGGTCGTCGAACGTGAGAAACGCCGCGTTGGGGCGTGCTTCCGCCATCTTCCACAATGTGCCGGCCACCGACACACCCGCTTCGCCCTTTGTCGCCATCCGCATGCAGCCTACGTCCCCTCCGTTCGAGGCCTTGAAGTTACGCGTTTCAGCCCGGTCGTAAAGCGGCCGTCAGCCATGCCTCGCCGGACGCATCGGGAATCTGGTGCGTCCAGGCACTGTACGGGTCGCGAGCGACTTGACCGACAGAGTGCAGCAGGACGCAACGTATCTCACCGTCACGTGCCTTCTTGTCTCGTGCCGTGGCCTCCCACAGCAGGCGGGGTGGATGTTCTGACTCGAGGTTGCTGTCCAAACCACACGCAGCCAGCAGAGCCGCGAGCCGGTCGGCAGTCCCGGGCTCGGTCACATCCAGGTGTTCGCCCAGACTGGCCTCGACCCGCATACCGGCCGCCACGGCCTCACCGTGGAGTACTTCGAAGCCCCCGATCAGCTCGAGCGCGTGCCCGATCGTGTGCCCGAAGTTGAGAATCGCCCGGCGGGCACTCTCTACCGGATCCGCTCCGACCACGGCTGCCTTATGGCGTACGACGCGATCGATCGCTTCGCGGGTCGCACTCGCGTCCCCCTCGACCAGGCACTCCGCCACTTCCTCCAGCCATTCGAACAAGTCGGCGTCGGCGACTGCAGCCGTCTTAACCGCTTCCGCGAGACCCGCGATCCTCTGCATCCGTGGCAGCGTCGCAAGCAGCTCAGGGTCGATCACCACGAGCGCGGGGTGATGGAAAGCGCCGACTAGGTTCTTGCCGGCCTCGGTGTCGACGCCGGTCTTGCCGCCGATCGCGCTGTCGAACATGGCAAGCAGCGTCGTGGGAACCTGTACGACCGGGACCCCTCGCATGTAGGTGGCTGCAACGAAACCGGCGAGATCCCCGGTCACTCCACCGCCCAGGGCCACGACGGCCATGTCCCTGCCGTAGCCCCGGTGCAGCAGACGGTCGGTGATGCCGGCCCATTCCTCCCGACTCTTGTTCCATTCGCCGGCGGGAAAGGTGATGAGTTCGGCGCGAGCTCCGGTCTCCACGAGCGACTCGACGGCTCGCGAGCCGTACAGCTCGCCAACCCGGCTGTCGGCGACGACGGCGTACTGGAAGGCGGGGGCAGCGGATCGGCAGAGTCCTCCGAGGCGCGCGAGCGCCCCGGCCTCGACGTGCAGGTCGTACGCTCGGTCGGCCGTGCCCGGTACGTTGACCCGTGTCGTCGGCTCGCTCATTCCCTCCTGGTTCTTCCTCGTGACCCGTGCGGGCACCTCAGCGGCTTCGCAGCTCGAAGCGCGCCGGATTCCAGTCCGGATCGACCTCGAAGGCGGTGGGTGCATCAACGACGAGGACCGTGGGCTGGAGTACGTTCATCAGCACCCACACCTGGACCCGCCGGTCGGAATCGGGTCCGGTGGCTGCCCCGTACAGGTTGTCGTACGCATCCTGTACGGCACCGGCAAACTCCGACGCGTCACCCTCTCCATCCAGTGCCGTAACCCAGATCATCACCTCGCCGCCTCGACCTCGGAGAAGCCGAAACTGATCACCGTCCCAGCCTTCCGCGACCGCCGAAGCCCGCTCCTCGTCCCTCAGATGCTCCTCGAAGAAGATCCGCGTTTCGAGCTCGCCCAATCCGTCGGCGTACACCTCATCCCACCCTGCAGGCACTTCTTCGGTGAACACCACATCCAGTGGCTGATCACGCTCGGACCCCTTGAAGCGGTCCCAGTGAAGCAGCTGTTCCGTGGAGTTCGGGAGGTTTTCTCCGAAGGGAATCGGCCGCGACGGGTCCTGCTTCCACAGGCGCTGGACGAACACGAGTCCTCCGACGTAGGGGAAGACGAGCGCCTCGCGCAGTACGCGCGGCACATCGCTCAGCACGGGAAGCCCGGCTGCCTCTCCCAGCTGGGCCAGATCGAGCCCCGCGAACTGAGCCCCCAGGTCGGGCAGCTGAGTCACGTCCGTGGACTGACCCATCATCTTCCCCATCTGCCACTCGAGCATGGCGAGGGTGGCGTGTCCTTCGATCGCCGCCTGAGCGGCCGTACCGCGGTCATTGCTTCCTTCCAGGGATCGGGTGAGCGAGTCCAGATCCACGTACTGATCCTGGAGGGCGTGGACGAGCTCGTGGGCCAGCACGAGCTCGAGCTGATCGGCATCCACATGATCGAGCACGAACAACGTGTCCGCCCGAGGGTCGTAGTAGCCGACGACCTGCTCCTTGTACAGCTCGACGAGCACGGCGTGCAGATCCAGCGTGTCGGGAAAAAGGCCGAAGCGTGCGTAAGCCGAGGCGACGGCAGCCGCCTTCTCTTCAGGCAACTGCTCCTCCAGTTGGCCGAGCAGATAGGCTTCGAGCTGATCCCGGGTGCTCACGGCCACTCTGGGCGGCGTTCGAGCCATGAGACCGCTGCTGCGCTCGACCTCCGGTTGGAGCTCGGCGATCAATTGGCTGAGCGTCGTGTCCGAACTGGCGGTCCCCTCGCGCTCGGGTCGCTCGGCGCAGCCGGCCGCCGGACCGAACAGCAGTGCGGTGCCTAGTAGCCAGACCGTGCAGGCCCCCCTCCGCGACCACCAACGTCTCTCGACTGCCGAACCACGGTCAGCCATCTGCCCGAGTCGCGTTCTCATTCCCCTCCCCCTCATCATCTTCGTACAATCTCACGCCTTCCGGCGAGACCCGCCTCGCGAGCTCGCCGACGGTGCGATCCAATCCCGGGTGCCGCCAATCGGCCGCGACCTCGGCAAGCGGAATCAACACGAAGCCTCGCTCCGGCAAGCGTGGGTGCGGGACCGACAGCCCGGGCTGGCGAATGACTTCCTCGCCGTAAAGCAGAAGGTCTAGATCCAGTGTGCGGGGGCCATACCGCACGCCTTCCTCCGGTCGTCCGCGTTGTGCCTCCAGCCCCTTCAGCCGCCCAAGCAGCGCGCCGGGCGACAACCGTGTCCCACCCACACAACACGCGTTCAGGAAGGACGGCTGCTCGTCCACGTAGCGGGCCCGCGTCTCGTACACCCGCGAGCATGTGAGCCCGGTGATCCACTCTGCGAGGCGAAGTCGGGCGAATGCCAGGTGCGCCGCCCGGTCGCCCAGGTTCGACCCGAGACCGATGGCCACGGGTACCGGAGGCGATTCTGCTTGCAAGGTTCGGTCCAGCGACGGTCGGTTATGCGCCGGTTGCCTCTTCCACCTTGAGTCGCACGAAGCCGCGCTTCCCCTTCTGCACGAGGTACTCGCCGGGCGGTAGCTGATGGTCCTTGCTCGACATCACCTCTCCATCCACACGCACCGCCCCCTGCTCGATCAGCCGAACCGCCTCGGACGTAGAGGTGGCGAGTCCAGTCTCTTTGAGGGCATACCCGAGCCACAACGTTCCGGTCGCGGCCTCGCTCGCCAGGTTGCTCGTCGGGACCTCGTCCGGAGCACGTCCTTCCCGGTGCACGCGGTCGAAGTCGCGCTGTGCCGCGTCGGCGGCGGATGCGCCCCGATACTCACGCACGATGTCATGGGCGAGCCACCGTTTCGCCGCCAGGGGGTCGGATTCGGTTTCGGCGAGGCGGCGCTTGAGCTCCTCGCCTTCAGAGGCACTCGAGGCAAGGCGGATCCACTCCGGCAGCAGCTCGTCGGGAATCGACATCGTACGGCCGAACATGTCGCCCGGGTCATCTGCGAGACCGACGTAGTTGTCGAGCGACTTGGACATCTTGCGCACGCCATCCGTGCCGCGCAGCAGCGGCATGATCAGGCAGATCTGGGGCTCCTGACCGGCCCGTTCCTGCAGGGTCCGGCCGAGCAGAAGGTTGAACCTCTGGTCCGTTCCACCGAGCTCCACGTCGGCCTGAAGCGCCACCGAGTCGTACGCCTGCATCATAGGGTAGAGGAACTCGACCAGCGAGATCGGCGATCCCTCGGCGTATCGCCCGGCAAAATCGTCCCGCTCGAGCATCCTCGCCACCGTGTATTGCGACGTGAGACGGAGCACGTCATCCAGCCGAAGACCGGCCAGCCACTCGCTGTTGTGCCGGACAACCGTCGCCGCGGGATCGAGGACGAGCGAGAGCTGCTCCAGATACGTAATGAGATTCGCCTCGATCTCCTCTTCGGAGAGCATGGGTCGTGTCTGATCGCGACCGGATGGATCTCCCACCCGCGCCGTGAAGTCCCCCATGACGAAGACGACCTGGTGGCCCAGCTCCTGGAACGTTCGCAGCTTGCGCAGCGACACGGCGTGTCCGATGTGGAGGTCGGGCCGGGTGGGATCGAAGCCCTGCTTCACCGTGAGCGGGCGCTCCTCCTGTCGCGACCGGCGCAGCTTCTCGATCAGCTCGTCCTCCGGGATGATCTCCGATGCGCCCTCGCGAATCCGGGCGAGCTGCTCTTTTACGGGGAGAAACATTCGTCTTTCGCCAGTGGTATAGGGCCAGTGCCGGCGGTCTTACCGGGCGGCGCAAGGATAGGCCTCCATCCCCCTTTCGATCAAGGATCGCTCGGCGAAGGGGTCGGCGGCCAGTGTGACGTGGAGACGACGTGGGACGATTCATTCGAAGGCTGGGTCAAAAGACGTTGGGAAGACTGTCGCCGGAGGGACGGTGGCTCGCCGCGACACTGAGCATCGGCGTTTTCGGCCTCGGCGCAGGGCTCGTGTGGGGCTCGTGGAATCACCTGTGTGATAACTGCCCCTCGATCGCCCAAATCTATGCGTTCGAGCCCAAGGAGGCGACGCGTCTCTACGCGGCCGACGGCAGCGTGTTGGGCGAGCTGGCTGTCGAACGTCGGACGCCCATCTCTCTGGATGTTCTTCCCGAACACGTGTTCGAGCCGTTCGTCGCGGTCGAGGACCGTCGCTTTTGGGGGCATAACGGCATCGACCTACGCCGGACGGTCAAGGCTTTCCTCGACTTCGTCATCGGCGGATACGGCGCCGCGGGCGGCAGCTCGATCACACAACAGCTCGCCGGCAACATGTTCACCTTCTCGGTGGACCGGCGGGAGATCTCCGTGCGTCGCAAGTTGCGCGAGATGCAGGTCGCTTTCGCGCTCGAGCGGGCGTACACGAAGTCCGAGATCCTCGAAGCGTACCTGAACCAGATCAACTTCGACGGCGTCTACGGAATACAGGCGGCGGCGCTTCGCTACTTCGGAAAGCCCGCCAGCGACCTGAACCTCCCCGAGGCCGCGCTTCTCGCGGCGCTTCCCAAAGCGCCCGCGACCTATTCACCGGTCCGGCACCCCGAGCGAGCCCTGCAGCGGCGCAACCTGATCCTGGAGCTGATGGCGGATCAGGGAATGGTAGCGCGAGCCGAGGTGGAAGCGGCGAAGGCGTTTCCTCTCGAACTGAGCGAGGGTGCCGGCGAAGGGCGTAGCGCCCCGTACTTCGTGGAGTGGGTCCGGCAGGACCTATATCGACGGTACGGCGAGGACGTATACGAGAAAGGTCTGCGGGTGTTCACGACGCTGGACCCGGCCCTGCAGGCGGTTGCCGATTCTGCGCTTCGGGCGCAGTTGCTGTGGGTGGAGCAGCAGCCGGGTTTTGAGGCTCCGACCTTCGTCGAGACGCGTGAGTGGCCCGAGGACAGCCTGGCCGGGCCGCAGATGCCGTACGTGCAGGGCATGTTCGTGGCCGTCGAGCCCACGACTGGTGACGTCCTCGCCCTGGTCGGCGGCCGGGACTTCGGCGATTCCGAGTTCAACAGGGCCACCCAGGCCCTGCGGCAGCCGGGTTCCGTCTTCAAGCCGTTCACGTACACGGCGGCGATCGCGGCCGGCATTCCGGCCTCGGACGTCATCTACGATACGCCGGTCGAACTGGAGACGTTCGAGGGGGGGCCCATTTACTCGCCCAAGAACTTCGACAACCAGTTCCACGGTCCGATGACCCTGCGTGAGGGGCTGTTCCGCTCGATCAACGTCGTCACAGTAAAGCTCGGGCAGCGCGTGGGCGTGGAATCGATGGCCCAGGTGGCGAACCGCATGGGCGTGACGTCGGAAATCCCGCGCGTGATGTCGGCCCCGATCGGGGCGGCCTCGGTCACGCCGATGGAGATCGTCACGGCCTTCACGACCTTCGCAAACATGGGTGTTCGTGTGGCCCCGCGATTTATCCGCCGGATCGAGGATTCAGAAGGCCGTGTGGTGTGGGAGAGCCGTGTGACACCCGAGCGCGTGCTGGAAGAGCGCACCGCCTGGATCATGCTCTCGATGCTTCGCGACGTGGTGGACCGCGGAACGGGCCGTCCCGGGGTGCGCATCCAGGGCGGGGTACCGTTCGATGTCCCGGTGGCGGGCAAGACCGGCACGACGAACGACGCGACGGACACGTGGTTCGTGGGCTTCACACCGGAGATAGTAACCGCGACCTGGATCGGGTTCGATCGGCCCGCGCGGCTGCATTACAACGCGTACGGGGGTACGGACGCTGCTCCGGTTGGCGGCGCGGTGCTCGCCTGGTACTACCGGGACCGCGCGCCGCCGGCTCCGTGGCCACAGCCGTCCGGTCTTACGCGCCGTAGCGTCGATCGTACGACCGGCCTGCTCGCTACCGCGTGGTGTCCACCCGACCTGGTGTACTCGGAGATCTACATTCCCGGTACCGAGCCTGCCCAGACATGCGACCTGCACGGTCCGTGGGGGATTCGCGAACGACCGGACAGCCTCGACGTCGACTGGTAGGGGCCGCGGGGCCGACTCCGGAAGGTCTTTGTAAGGGGGACCAGGGGTCCGACTCCGGAAGCTGGCGGACGGGGTCCGAGGCTTCCTTCGCCGGATCCCTGCCCCCCTGATTACCTACCGCTGCAGCCCCGACTCCCTTTCCGATGTCTTCGGGCGCGAAGGGGATGGGTTAGAGGCGTTCGGTGCCTTCGGGCCTTATGCGGTAGAGGAGGCGGGAGGTGGGGATCGCCTCCTCGGGCGGCTGTGGCTCGATGCGGATCGCGTGATCCAGTCGCTCGACCGCCCGCATGGCCTCGGACTCGTCCCGAGCGTGAACGGTGACCAGTGGTTGGCCCGCCCCCACTGTCTCACCCAGCCGCACGTGCATCTCCAACCCGACGGCGGGATCCACGTGTTGCTCTATACGGGCGCGCCCTGCTCCCAGCTGGACCGCGGCGAGTCCCACCTCGCGGGCGTCGATGGCGGCGACCCATCCCTCGTCCTGCGATTCGTGTTCACCAATCCACGGCGCCGCCGGGAGTCGGTTGGGATCAGAGACCACCCTCGGGTCGCCATCCTGACGCTCGATGAGCTGCTCGAACCGCGCGGCTGCCCGACCGCCGTCCAGAAGCCCCGCCAGCCGCTCGCTGGCAGTATTCAGCGGCTCGTCCGTCACCCGATTCAGGAGCTCCGCCCCGAGCGCCAGCGTCACCTCTCGCAAATCCGGCGGGCCTCCACCGTGGAGGCAGTCGATCGCTTCCCGAACCTCGGGTGCGTTCCCGACCGCGCTGCCCAGGGGCGAATCCATCCCGGTCACGAGCGCCGTCGTGCGCACGCCCTCGGTCTCGGCGAGCGCAACCAGGACGCCAGCGAGCCGCAGCGCGCTCTTCTCGTCCTTCATGAACGCACCGCCCCCGCACTTCACGTCGAGGACGAGCGCTTCGATGCCCTCCGCGACCTTCTTGGACACGATGCTCGATGCGATGAGAGGCACGGACTCCACCGTACCGGTCACGTCGCGGAGCGCATAGAGACGACCGTCGAGGGGTGCGATCTCGGGCGTCTGACCGATCATCGCGCAGCCGACATCCGCCACGGTTCGCCGGAATTCATCCAGGTCGAGCGTGGTTCGGAAGCCGGGAATCGACTCGAGCTTGTCGAGCGTACCGCCCGTATGGCTGAGACCGCGGCCCGACATCATGGGCACGCGGAGACCGGCCTCGGCGAGAAGTGGGGCCAGGATCAGCGACACTTTGTCGCCGACCCCGCCCGTCGAGTGCTTGTCGACCGCCGGCGGGCCGCCGTCGTCGAAGTCGAGCCGCTCACCCGACTGGATGATCGCTTCCGTGAGGGCCGAGAGCTCGCCGCTTCCAAGTCCCTGGAAGACGACGGCCATCAGGAAGGCGGACATCTGATAGTCCGCCACCTCACCGGCAAGGTAGGCGTCGAGAAACGCCCGCAGCTCCTCGGGGGGGAGCTCCGAGCCCTCTCGCTTGGCTGCGATCAGCTGTGCGGCGAGCAAACGACGGCCGTCAGGTCCAACGGTCTCGAGCTACCGCGAGTCGGCTCAGTGGCTCAGCCGCTTGCGAGTGCGCTTGACCTGTCCGCGGACTTTCTTGCCGGCCCGCTCGGCCACGCGCCGCGTGTCCTCGGCGGCTTTCCGCACCTCATCGGCCGCGTCGTGCAGTCGGTCGCCTGCCGTCTCGACCTGATCGCTCGCCAGCTCACCCCATTCCTCCGCCCGTTTGGCAATCTGCTCGCGGGTACGTCGCCCGGACTGCGGGGCCGTGAGCAGGGCGACACCGGCTCCCAGTACCACTCCGACCGCCAGTCCTGCGAGGAAGCCTATGGTTCCGCGCTCATCGTCGTAGTACATGGCCACCTCCGTGTATCTGGTCTTCCGCGTCGGGGTCCCCCGGCCGCGGCTACTGACAATCCGAAACCTTTTCAGGTTGCGCATTTTTGGGCCGCTTGTCCACTTTGCGGGTACATGGAAGCATGGCTGATACCATGACAGATCACGCGTCACCACATTTCGTCCGGCTCCCGGCCGCCGCCCTCTCCCTGCTGGTGGAGCGGTGCGGCAGCCTCGGGGAGCCCGGCGTCTCGGCCCTGCGCGAGGCGGGGCGGGTCGCCGGGTCGCACGTGTACACCACCCTGGCCGAGCGACCGGAGGGACTTCCCGCGGAGGAGTTCTGGCCGGCCCTGAGTCAGAGGCTGGGTGATCTGCAGCTTTGCCCGCTCGAGGTCGATCGAGCGGACGACGGCTTGCTTGCCGTGCGTTGGCGGACGCCCGAGAGCTCGGACCCGAACGCGCCGAGGTCGAGTCCCGATGGCGAGGGGGATTCCGCCCCGCATATGGACTCCGACGAGGACAGAATCTCCGGCGGGGAGGCGGAACGCGCGGAGCACGGCGTCGCTTCCGCTTACACGGCGCTCGATCCGACGAACCCGGCCCAGTCGCGCCGTCGTGCCGGCTGTCACTTCGCCACGGGTCTGCTGGGTGGTGTGTTCAGCCGCGCGGCAGGGAGGCCGATCGCCGTGCTCGAGGTCCACTGCGGAGCGCACGCTGGACAGCCGTGCCTCTTTCTCGTCGGCTCCGAAGCGAGACTCACGACCGTCCATCGGAAGCTGACGACCGGCACGGCCCTGACAGCCGCGCTGGAACGCTGAGTCACCAACTCGGCCGTGTCGTCGCCCTGGACTACGGGCGACGGCGAATCGGCATCGCGGCCTCGGACCCCACCCGCACCATCGCCTCGCCGCACGGCACGGTGGACGCGTCGAAGCGTCCCGATCAACCGCCACAGGCCCTTCTCGCGTTGATCGACGAGCTGGACCCGGCGCTCGTCGTGGTGGGTATTCCGCTCCAGATGGACGGCTCGGAGGGAGAGATGGCTCGGGAGGCGCGCGCGTTCGCTCAGGCTGTGGCGCGGGAGAGCGGCCGACCGGTCACCGAGTGGGACGAGCGACTCACTACGTCTCACGCCGAGCGAGAGATCCGCTCGTTCGACCTTCCCGCCTCACGCAAACGGGAGAAGGGCCTGTCGGACCGCATCGCCGCGGCTCTCCTCTTGCGGGGGTACCTGGAGGGGCACGAAGGGAACGCAGTGCGGGGAGAAGATGAGTCGACCTGACGCACGTCTGAGGAGTCGGTGCCTGCGGCCTCTCCGGGCTGCCCTTCCGGTTACATTTCTGCGGCTTCCGTCTCCGCGGCTCGTCCTGCTGGCAATCGTAGTCCTGGGGATCGCCGGTTGTGGTGGTGGCCCCGACCTCGCGGTGGGTACGGCCGTCGAGGTCCGCGTTCCATCCGGAGCGACAGCTCGTGGCGTGGGCGAGCGCCTCGAAGAGGCGGGGCTCATAGACCATCCCCGTCTGTTCTCGCTCTATGCACGGATGAAGGGCGCCCAGAGCGAGCTCAAGGCCGGCCACTACAGACTGACCGCCGGTTCGAGCTGGGGGGAGCTGCTCGAAGCGATCCGCCGCGGCGACGTCGTCACCCATCCGCTCACAATCCCCGAAGGCTTCACGCTGCGGGAGGCCGCGCCCCGCATCGCGGAGTTTGCGGGCGCATCCTCCGACTCGGTGCTCCGGATGCTGCAGGACCCGGCGCTGGCCCGGGAGCTGGGCGTGCCGGGACCCACGCTCGAGGGGTACCTGTTTCCCGAGACCTACAGATTCTCGGAAGGTCTCGATGCCCGTGTCTTCATCGAGACGATGGTCGAGAAATACAGCGAGTTCTGGGGGCCGGCGGAACGACGCCTGGCCGATTCCCTGGGTATGAGCGAGCGCGAGATCGTCACGCTGGCCAGTATCGTCGAAGAGGAGACCAGGCTCCCCGAGGAGCGCGCGGTGATTGCGGGCGTGTACTTGAACCGGTTACGGATCGGCATGCTGCTCCAGGCCGACCCGACCGTGCAGTACGCGCTGGGCGAGCCCAAGGAGCGGCTCCTGTTCCGCGACATCGAGGCGGTCGCCGACAACCCCTTCAACACGTACACGCACGCGGGCCTGCCACCCGGTCCAATCGCCTCTCCCGGGGAGGCGGCGCTGCGTGCGGTACTCGAGCCCGAGGATGTGCCGTACCTGTTCTTCGTCGCACAGGCCGACGGCTCGCACGCGTTCAGCCGGACCCCGCGGGAGCACGCGAACGCAAAGAACCGCATCCGTCGCGAGGCCGCCCGTGCCGCGGCGGAAGCCGAAACCGACGGAGGCGACGGGCGGCGGTGACGACGCCTCTGAAGCGTCGGCTCCGGCTGCTGGTCGTGACCCGACCGGACCCCGCCTGCGGCCGCGGCCTGGCCCAGGTCGTGGCCGAATGCGTGGAGGCCGGTGCCACCGCGATCGAGCTTCGCGACAAATCGGCTCTCGCCCGCGAGCTGCTCGAGCAGGCCGACGTACTCGTGAATATCGTTCAGGCCGCCGGCGCGCTGTTCCTCGTGAACGATCGGCTGGACGTGGCTCTCGCTTGCGGCGCGGACGGCGTGCATTTGGGCCCAGAGGACATCCCCATCGGGGCGGCCCGCCAGGTCGTTCCGCCCGGATTCCTGATCGGCTACTCGACGGATGACCCCGTGGAGGCGGCCACGGCGGCGGCGGACGGCGCCGATTACCTGGGTGTGGGCGCCGTGTACGGCACGCTGAGCAAGGAGGGCCTGGCCGACGAGGCGATCGGTCCGGCGCGGATCGCCGAGGTGCTCGCGGCGGCCGACCTGCCCGGGGTCGGGATCGGCGGGATCACGCCAGAGAGCGCGGCGGAGGTGGCGCGCACGGGAGCGGGCATCGCGGTCCTGGGTGCGGTGATGAACGCGCTGGAGCCCGCCGAAGTCGTACGGGAACTGCTACGGGCGATAGGTTAGGGGCACGCACCTCGAGCCCAGGCGGGACAGCCGCAGGGCCGAAACGAGCAGACGCAAAAAAAGGCCCGCTCGGAAACACCGAGCGGGCCATCTATCAAGGCCGGCAGCGACCTACTCTCCCGGGGCGTCTCCGCCCGAGTACCATCGGCGCTGAGGGGCTTAACTGCTGGGTTCGGGATGGGACCAGGTGTTTCTCCCTCGCCATGACCACCGGCCAAGATCTTCGCACCACACCCCGTGTCATGACACCGCGGGGCAGCGGTGCATCGATCAACAGGTAGTGGAGCGGTGCGAATCAGTCGCGGGGCGCTGAGGTGCTCGCGTTCGTAAAGAGGGATCCAGCCGCACGGTCGATTAGTACGGCTCGGCTGAGACGTTCGCACGTCTTACACCTGCCGCCTATCTACGCAGTCGTCTCCTGCGGACCTTCAGGCACCTTACGGTGCGGGAGATCTCATCTCGGGGTGGGCTTCCCACTTAGATGCTTTCAGCGGTTATCCCTTCGCGACGTAGCTACCCTGCGATGCCCCTGGCGGGACAACAGGTACACTAGAGGTCACTCCACTCCGGTCCTCTCGTACTAGGAGCGGCTCCCCTCAAATCTCCAACGCCCACGGCGGATACAGACCGAACTGTCTCACGACGTTCTAAACCCAGCTCATGTACCG
>JBDHBD010000004.1:0-173395 GCA_039587755.1 Gemmatimonadota bacterium
GACACCTTCGTAGAACATCTTGTGGACGGCCCTCCAGCTTTCGGTTCGCTCCCGGCAGAAATAGTCGTGCACGACGGACGCACGGCGGTAGTCACCCACGAACGGGGGCACGATGATCGAGTACAGCGTCTCGGGGATGGACGCGCCATCGATTTCGGCTCCCGCCGGAACCTCCCAGACCCTCCCGTCGGAGTCGCGAAAGGCGAAGTCCTCGACGAGCCTCATCGTGCGGTCGGCGTTCTCCTCGGTCAGCCACTCCACCACCACGCGGCCGATGAAGTCGCCTCCTGGCGGGTGAGAACGGAATCGCTGCGACAGCCGGGAGCGCGAGAATCGGAATCATGGGGGACATCTCCATCTGACGCGAGCTGGAAAGCCTCCCAAGTCTGACGTCGGACGGCAGTTGAGAGCAAGACTTTGTTTGTTGCTAGCCCGGAGACTAGGTCACCGCAGGCTCGGAAGGAGCGGTCCTGTCCTCGTCCCAGGGCGGGAGAATCTTGATCAGCAGGTACAGAATCACGAAGGGGAGAATCAGCAGGACAATCGAGGTGAATATGCCCTCGAGCCCTCCGAGCTCCATCCTGTAAACCGTGAGGCCCCGCAGACTCTTGGAGAAAAGCTGCCCGCCGATCACCACGTTCCACCGCGTGCTGAAGATGCCGACCTGAACCAGCAGCGCCGCAATAAAGTAGATGACGCGTTTCAGCTCCGCCGGCAGCCTGGAGAAGCGCGTCCAGGCCAACAGCACCAGCGGGCCGATCGAGCCGATCAGTATCTGAACGATGGTGAGGCTGATGAAGAGCTTACTGAACACCAATTCGGACAGAATCTCGATCGACTCCTCCGATTCGTACAGCCGGTGGATGAAGTCCAGGACCTCCAACGAGAGGTCGAGGATCAGCGCGTAGAGAAGAAACGCGGCCAGCTTGTCGAGGCAGGCCATGTCGAGCGGCTTACGCCGGACCAACGTGGTGATGTAGTAGAGGATGAGCACCAGGGAGATCCCGGAAACGATCGCCGAGAACAGAAAGACGATTGGCATGAGAACGCTGCTCCACCATGGATTGGCCTTGATCGAGCCAAAGATGAAGCCCACGTATCCGTGTAGCAGGAAAGCGGACGGAATCCCGATAAGCGTGATTGTGTAAACAGCCTTTCGGTCGAACTCCACGGCTTCGGGCGAGAGATCCCGCGACCCCAGCGAGATCACCCAGTGTAGGTATTTTCTGAGCCCCCTCTCCTTTTCGCTCCATCTCACTACGTCGGCCCGGTACTCGAACCAGATCTCCAGGAGCAATACGAGCATCAGGTACCAGGCGTACACGAAGCCGAACATCGCCATCGCGGACTTGAACTGAGGGGTGAGGAAGATCTCGAACGAACGCTCGGGGTGACTGAGATGGGCCAGCAGCGGCAGCGGAGCCGCCAGGAGAAACGCCAGGGCCGTCAGCAGCGCCAGTCGATAGGTTGGCTCGACCTCTTTCACCCTGAACACCTTTTCCAGCGAGGCGAGGATGAAGGCCCCGGCTACCAGCCCCGTGATGTAGGGGTAGAGGACGATGAGCAGGCCCCAGTGGTGCTCGAGCTCGTTCGGGTACACGAAGCCCGTGATCCGATCCTGCATGGACAGCAGGAGGTGGACGTGCACGATTCCTACCTCACCTCCCCATCAAGTTTCGAGTAGTAAACCTTGGGCTTGGTATTCAGCGAGGGCTTGAGGACCTGAAGCTCGCTCATGCGCATCAACCGACGCAGCGGGCTCGCTGCGGACTCGAGCTCTCCGAACACACGCGCTTCTGTCGGACACACCTCCACGCAGGCCGGCAGAAGCCCCTTCGTGATCCGGTGGTAGCAGAAAGTGCACTTGTCGGCCGTCTTGGTGCGTGGATCGAGATACCGGGCTCCATAGGGGCAGGCCTGGATGCAATAGCGACAGCCGATGCAGTAGTCGCTGTCGACAAGCACGACGCCGTCGTCGGTCTTGAATGTGGCGCCCACCGGACACACCTGAACGCACGGCGGATTATCGCACTGGTTACACAGCTTCGGAACGAAGAAGGCGCGGAGCACCTCGCCGGCCTCCTCGGCGAGGGGCGAAAAGCCCTTGATGCCCCCCTCGGGACTATCGACGCTTACCTCTCCATCGGAGTGGATGACGTAGCGTTCGACCCAGGTCCGAAAGTACTTGGGCTCTCGCGGCACATCGTTCTCGGCCTTGCAGGCTTCGACACATCTACCACAGCCGATGCACTTATCGATCTGAATGCCCATCCCGTAGTAGTGCTCGGCGTCGTCTTCCTGGGTCTGGTCACCATCCGCCTGGGCCGCCTCCAGCAGGGCAGGAAGCGGGCCGCACACGGAGAGCAGAAGGGCGGAGCAGGGGAGCTGCGCCAGCTTGGCGACAACTTCTCTCCGCTCGTAGTCGCGCGCCATCGGCTAGCTCTCCGGGAAGTGGGGGTAATGACACTGCCAGCAGAGATAAACCGTTCCGTGCGCGTCGAGATCGATGCGCGGGATGTCCGTTGGACTGTCGGCATCGTAATCGTGGCACTGTCCGCAGAACTCCCTCGTCGCAGGCTTCGTCGGCACGAACGAGCGAGGACTCTGCCGGTGCTCCGGTGCGCTCTGGTGGCAGGTCTCGCAGTCCAGTGAGCCATGGTGCGAGACCGCCTTGGTCCTGGCGATCTGACCATGGCAGGCGGAGCATGCCTCGGGCACCTCGGGAGGCGTCGGGTCGTGCGGATCGTGACAATCGATGCACGGGTCGAGCGGGTTGTGAAGACGCTCGATGATCTGCGGGAAGCCGGTCGGCCGCGAGGGCAGGTAATCGTGGCAGTAGAGGCACACCTCACCTCTCCGCCGCGGGATGACGACTTGCGGGTCTTCGACAGGATGTGCGGCCGCCGGACCGTGGCAGACTTCGCAGGACAGATTGCGATGGTAGGAGCGGCGCTTGATTCCAACCTCGATGTGGCATCCTTCGCACGCCTGCCACCCGCCGTAGCGTATCTCTTGACTGGCGATCGCAGCCACGGCGTCGGCGCGATAGTGCCCTGTCTCGCCAAACGACTCCGGGACAAACCGGTTTCTGGCCAGGATCAGGATCACAACCGAGACGACCAGCAGTATCCCCAGCCGGACTACTTGGTCAGGCAGTTTCCAAAGTCCCACGCCAGCACACCTTGCATGGCCACGGCGTCGGCCTCGGAAGAGAGGTTGAGCAGGCGCGGCGCCGTGACGGCCAACGGCTGTAACACGTCGCGGCTTACTCTCAGGATAGCATCCGCGACCGGTCTTGTCTTGTCGGGAAAAACCCTACAGGCGTGTGGGGAAAAACCCTACAAGGGGTCGTCTGTGGATTGGAGACCTTTCGGTTCAAATCCGATCGGCTCCATCCTCCCGACGCCCCGCTCAATCCGGCAGTCGCGCCGTAATCGACACATACAGGAAGCCCGTGTCGTCGCTCGGCCCGGTCTCCTCGATGAACGGTCCGGTGAAGAAGCGGCTGTAGCCCAGCTGTCCGATGAAGTGTCCAGCGAACCTGTAGGTCGTTGTGAGATCAAGCTCGTCGCCAACGGTTTTCGAGTCGCTGGCTCCGGGTGCTCGAACGACCACGCCACCCGCATTGTAGAGGGCGTCGTTTACGCTAGCCCTCCAGAAGCGATAGCCCCGCAGGGCGACGGTGAGCCCGCGGAGCGGCTGCAGGTCAACACTGACGCTCGGGCTGATCACGTTTTGCCGGCCGAGGACATCGGCGTGGCCGAGGAAGGCGTGGCCGAGTGGAAACAGCTGATTGAACGTGCCAACTGGTCCGCCCGCTGAGGCATCTCCGCTTCCGAAGTCGAACCCGACAAGAAGCCGGGGTACCGCTGCGACAGGCGAGAACCTGTACGCCAGCAAGCTGGCCAACATGAAGGCCGAGATGCGCTCCCCTCCCAAGGTGCCGAACTGAAAGCTGCCCTCGACATCGTACTCCAAGCCGCTGCTTGCTGAAGTACCGCTGACCCTAGCTCCGAGCGTGTGCCTGTTCTCTTTGCCCGAGGTTCCGTTGAATGACGTGGAATCTCTGACCAGGGCCAACCAATAGGCGTCGAAGCCGAGAGACTGATCGGCCAAGCTGTTAGTCGCGTAGATCCCGAAGAAATCCATCCCGTTGTCGCTCTTGTTGAAATCGGATTTCCGGACTCGCACCAGTCGTGCCCAGTATCCCTGAACACTCAGTCCTTTCGCGTCCACGATCGCACCAGCCCCATCGAACGTCCGCTGAGTGTTCGCCCAGTCGAGCGGACTCACCAGCCGCTGCTTACCGAAGGACAGCTCCTGGCGGCCCCCTCTTGCGGTGAGCTTCGAGTCGGCGCCGAGAGGAAAGATTACGTCGAGGAGAGCGTTCTGGAGGCCCAGGTCGTCGGCGTCGATCGGCCGCCGTCCGCCCGGTAGGTCGCGCTTGGTGCTCAGAGAGGAACGAGCCTCAACGTAGACGCGAATATGGTCACCAAGGTGAAGGTCCGTTCCGAATAGGATCCTCCCCAGGAGGAAGACGTCATCCTGGTCTGGCTCGAGTCCGAAGCTGGACCAGCTCTCCATCCTCAGCCGGAGCTCGGCCGCCAGGTTGATCGAGACGGCGCTTTCCGATGACGGAGGTGCCTTTCCCTGCTCATCGGATACGGGTTCTTGTGCCGGAAGGGGCGCCGTCAGGAAGGCACACGCCGCGACCGTAGCCTCCAAGAGCCGTGCAGCGTTCGATCGATCCATGGCTGGCTGACGCGCCCAAGCGGTTGGGAAGTGCCGGATTTCAGAGGTCCCGAGCTGTTCTCATAGTCACCGGTATCTCCGGAGCACGAGCGCGAGAACCAGCGACGTCGCGGCTAGGACAACGAACGCGATGAAGCCGGTGGCGTACCCGGTGCCCCCCTGGTTGCGCACGAATGTGCCGAGAACCGGCGGGATGGCGAAGCCGCCGAATGCCCCCAGCCCTCCTACCCATCCGGCCGCGCCCCCGACCGCTTCGGGCACCTCTTGAGGGACGAGCCTGAAGACCGCGGCGTTCGCGACTCCCATCCCGATCGCCATGAGCACCGCTCCCGCGACAGCGAGGGGAGTCTCATGGGATATGGTGAGAAGAGCGGCACCGACCAGCATGACGAGAAGTGAGCCGCTCGCTGTTGTCTCGCCCCCGAGACGGTCCGCGACGCTGCCCCCGGGTACTCGGATTAGGGAAGCTCCCACCGAATAGACCGCCGTCAGCAGCCCCGCCGTTCCGAGGCCAAGGCCGTGAAACGACACCCAGTATGTGGGGAACCAGGCGGTGAGGGCGATGAACCCGCCGAAGGTCGTGAAGTAGATGAGGACGAGGCCCCAGGTCTTCCACACCCTCGCAGCAATGAGAAGACTTTCGGCGGCGCTGCCCGCGGGGAACAGCTCCTGTCCCCTTTCCCGAGCGACGCTCCTGGCCTCGGCGGTCTCCAGGCCAGCGCCGCGTAGCTGAAAGTAGGGTGCGTTCAGTCCGGTGAAGTAGTAGACACCGATACCCAGCGTGAGAAGCACGATCCAAGCGAGATAGGAACCCGCCAGCTCCCAGTGCACGAGGCTAATCGGAAGGAGGAAGGCGAAGGCACCCGGCGCCACGTTCCCAAGTCCGGCGTAGGTCCCCAAAGCAAATCCCTGACGCCTCTGAGGAAACCAGTACGAGACCTGTCCGATGCCGACCGAGAAGGTGGCGATTCCGCAGCCGCTCAGGACCCCCAGAGCGAGGACGAGCGGATAGTGCGCGGCAGTCAGCCGATCCGGGTAGAGTAGCCAGCTGATTCCGAGCAGGCCCAGCATCCCGAGCAGGGAGAGGAGGAGGAGAACCAGGAATGGGCGCCGACCACCGGTAGTATCCGCCCAAGCTCCGAACGGTATCCGGAGCAAGGAGCCTGAAAGCGCCGGGGCCGCGACGAGAAAGCCCACCATAACGGGGCTCAGGCCCATCGCGCCCTGAAAGCGCTGGGCGGTCGGTCCGAACAGCGAGACGGCGGCGAAGCCGACGAAAAAGCCGAGGGTCGCTCCGAGCAGCCCTTCGTTCGGTGTGCCCCGTACCTGTCGCACCCTACGGACGGCTTTTACGGGTCCTGAGGGCCCGATCGACAACCGTGTTCAGCATCGAATGTCCCTCGGTTCAGTTGTTCTTGGGCCGTGCGGTGCTCCAGGCCGTACCCGGGTCCCGGATCCTCTTCCGGTCCCAGTTCCATATCACCTTCTGATAGGGCCGCACGACGTAGTGCAGCGGTGCCACGATGAAGTGCGCCAGGCGCGTGAACGGAATCGTGAACATGATGACGAACGCACCGAGGATGTGGAGCTTAATAACCCAGGGGAGTGCGAAGATCGCCCCGGTCTCGGGAGCCAACGCGACGAGGGACCACAGGTAGGGGGAAAGGTCGGCCGCGAACCAAGATGCGCCCCAACGATAGCCCAGCGCGATCCACAATCCCAGCACCACCTGGACAAACAGGAGCAGCAAGATGACGACGTCCATCCTCGTGGTCACACTACGGATGCGAGCGTCGGTGAACCGTCGGAACATGAGAGAGACCAGGCCAACGAATACGGTCACTCCGAACACGAAGGCCGCTACCTCGAGGACTAGCAAGCGGGCGGGGACGCTGTTCCAGGCCAAGTTGGCCTGCGGCAGCAGGAATGCGATGAGGTGCCCGAAGAACACAACCGCCAGCCCGATGTGGAAGGGCACGGAGCCCCAAAACAGCTTCCTGCCCTCCAGGAACTGCGACGAGAGCGACGAGATCGTGAAGCCCCTACGTCGATATCGGTAGGCGAGACCCAGAACGAAGACAGCGGCCGCCACGTACGGAAACGCGACGAACAGGAAAGTGTTGAGCACGTTCATAGCATACTCCTCGCCTGTGCCGGGCGTCCTTCACTGGCTTCGATGTCGAGCTCGCGGCCGATGGACCGCAAGAAATCGTTCTCCCGCTCCGGCGGCTTCCACTCGGAAAGGCCAAAGTCTTCCTTGAGCACGGCTACAAGGGCCGCCAGGGGCTCACGAAAGATCGTGCCGCGCTCCGCCGAAGTCGCAATCAGGGTCTTGAAGTGCTTCTTGTACAGACTGTTCCGCTGCTCCATGCGCTGGCTCCCGAACTCCGCGATCATCCTCTCGAGCGCCGGGTGCAGGATCTCCTCGACGAACTCCACCACCATCTCCGGGTCGCGCCACCCGGCGATCAACCGTAGGACGTTTGGCAGGTGGTCCGGGAGCTCGGTGCCGCATTCGACCCCGGCCTCCCGGTGCTCGCGGTTCAGGTTGACCAGGAGCTCTCCTCTCTTGTAGTCGTCCCCGAACATCACGTAGCCCACACTCAGGGTCGTGATCGATTGCACATCGAAGGACCGGGTGAAGATCTCCTGCACCTCGTCCAGTTCTTCTTCCGAGAAGGTCTTGCCCTCGGACGGCAGGGCCTTTGCGAAGCGGTCGAGCTGGGCCGCCGCGAGCGGGTAGCGGCTCTCCAGCAGGTCACAGATCCGCTGAACCTGGGCGGGGTAGTCGCGCCCAGGGTATTCGAAGAGAGCGGCGAGCATCTCGTAGTGAGCCAGCGTCCTCATGCTCAGGCTCCCCTTCTTGCTGTCCCAGCCTCGAATCCGAACCCCTCGCTGCCCTGCACATCGCCGGTGAACTCCAACATCTCGATGGCTTGCTCGCGATGCGCGGCCGGAATCACGAAGCGATCGTCAAAGTAGGCCAGAGAGGTCAGGTAGTAGATGTCGTCAGCGAGTTGCGGGGTCAGCCCCGTGTCGGCCAACGCCTGCCTCACCGTATCTTCGGCGACGTCACCCACTGTCTCCCGGCGGCGGTGGAGTCGGACCGCCATCAGCTTCTTCAGCCGGGCTCCGATTTCGAGCGTGTCGCCCGCGCTGAACAGGTTCGCCATGTACTGGAGCGGGAAACGCGCCTCATCGATGGTGCCGAAGAGTTGCTCGGTACTGGTATCGTATAGCCAGCTGTCGGGCCAATGTTTTCCGATCGGGTTCATCTTCTCGGCCTGCTCGCTGTGGTCGACGTCCGAAACCGAGGCCATCACCGGCAGCAGGGGCGGCACGTAGAAGAGCATAGGAAGCGTTCGGTACTCCGGGTGTAACGGGAGCGCCAGGTTCCATTCCTTCACGAATTTGTACGTGGGTGAATACCTGGCCGCATCGATGGTCGTGTCGGCGACGCCGTTGCTCCTCGCCGCGTCGATGACGTCTGGATCGAAGGGGTCAAGGATCATGTCCATGTGACGGGCCACGACGTCGGCCTCGTCGGCCGATGCCACGCTCTCGATCTGGTCGGCGTCGTAGAGCAGCACCCCCAGGTACCGGATGCGCCCCACACACGAGTGCATGCAGGCCGGCGCAAGGCCCGCCTCGATCCGCGGATAGCACAGGATGCACTTCTCGGACTTGCCCGTGCTCCAGTTGAAGTAGGTCTTCTTATAGGGGCAGGCCGTGACGCACATACGCCATCCCCGGCACACGGTCTGGTCGATGAGAACAACCCCGTCCTCACCTCGCTTGTAAATCGCACCCGAAGGACACGAGGCCACACAGGCGGGGTTGAGGCAGTGGTTGCAGATCCGCGGGAGATAGAAGAAAGCCATGCGCTCCAGCTGGAACATGGCTTCCCGCTCGGAGGGAGAGAGCTCCTCGAGATTGGGGTCGTTGCGGGCGTAGTCGGGCGACCCGCTCAGGTCATCGTCCCAGTTCGGCCCCATCTTGATGTCCATCGGTTCGCCGGTGAGCAGCGAGATCGGGCGCGCCGTGGGCTGATCATCGCCGGCTGGTGACTCGATCAAGTCAAGGTACCTATAGGTAAACGGCTCATAGTAGTCGTCGATCACCGGCAGGTGGGGGTTGTGGAAGATGTTGGTGAGGCTCTTCGGCTTGCCGGCACCCTTCAGCTCGATCCCTTTACCGTTCTTCTCCCATCCGCCCTTGTAGATGTCCTGGTTCTCCCACTTGCCGGGATAGCCCGTCCCCGGCTTCGTCTCCACGTTGTTCCACCACATGTATTCGGCGCCTTTGCGGTCGGTCCAGATGTTCTTGCAGGCGATCGAGCATGTGTGACAGCCAATGCACTTATCGAGGTGGAACACCATCGAAATCTGCGAGCGAACATCCATCTCAGGTCTCCCGTCCTTGACGCACTTCTTTGGCCATCAGAACACCACTTTGTCCATTCGCTTGACTATGACGTGGGTGTCCCGGTTCGGGGCGATCGGCCCCCAGTAGTTGAAGTGGTAGGTGAACTGCCCGTAGCCCCCGGCGAGGAAGTTGGGCTTGAGGTGGATGCGGGTGAAGCTGTTGTGACCGCCCGCACGCTTCCCGCCGCGCACCTGTGACTTGGGGATTCCGACCGTGCGCTCGGGAACGTGGTACACGATGCATACGCCCTTGGGGATTCGAGCGCTGACGCTTGCGCGAGCGCAGTAGACCCCGTGGTCGTTGAAGACCTCGACCCAGTCGTTGTCCTGGATGCCGAGCTCTTCCGCGTCCACCTCGCTCAGCCAGACGGGCTCACAGCCCCTGGAGAGGGTCAGCATCCGCTGGTTGTCCCCGTAGGTGGAGTGGATGTGCCACTTTCCGTGTGGTGTGAGGCAGTTCAGGATCCTCGCCTCGCCGTCCTTCAGGGTCTGCTTGAGATCGCCGTAGGCCTCCGGTTTCGGAGACGGTTTGTAGGTCGGGAGGTTCTCGCCGTAGGCCAGATACATCTCATGGTCGAGGTAGAAGTGTTGGCGACCGGTCAGCGTCCGCCAGGGGACCAGCTTCTCGACGTTGTAGGTGTAGGGAGCATAAGCCCGTCCACCATTCATGATGCCCGACCAGAGCGGCGAAGTGTTGTACCTGCGGGGCTGTGCCTGAAGGTCCGCGAACCTGATGCGTACGTCCTCGCTGCCGGCCCCCAAGTCGACGAGATCCAGACCGGTCTTCTTCTCCGCGTCCCGGTAGGCGCGCATGTTCAGCACGCCGTTGGTCAGCGTCGAGAGGTGGAGGACCGCGTTGGCCGCCCACACGTCTTCCTTTAGCGACGGTCTGACGCTGCCGTTCCGGCGCTCCACGGGAAAGTGGTTGGACACGATCATCTCGTCGTACGCGTCGGCGCACTCGAAGTGGTTGCCGTGCGCAGCGAGACCGTTCGTCCGAACGAGATCGCCCAGCGTGATGAACTTCTCATAGAGCCGTGCGTAGTCCCGGTCCACGACGGCCAGGTTGTGCATCGTCTTGCCCGGCACGGCCTCGCAGTCCCCGTGATACCAGTCCTGAATGACCGACTGGGAGATCTCTCCCGAGGAGTCGTGCGCGATTGGAGACGCGACGATGTCCTGCTGGGGCTCGGGAAAGTACTTTGCTGCCGCCTCGGAGGTAGCCTTCGCCAGGTCGCGGAAGATGTTCCAGTCCGTCTTCGACTCCCAGACCGGCGCGATGGCCGCTGAGAGCGGGTGGATGAAAGAGTGGAGGTCCGTGCTGTTCAGATCGGCTTTCTCGTACCACGAAGCCGCAGGTAGGACGATGTCGGAGTAGAGGGCGGAGGAATCCATCCGGAAGTTCAAGTCGACGATGAGGTCCATCTTCCCGATGGGCGCGAACTCATGCCACTTTACTTCGCTGGTGTGATCCTCAGAGTCCTCCGCGATCAGGTTCGAGTGGGTTCCCAGGTAATGCTTCAGGGCGTACTCGTGCCCCTTCATGCTTCCCATGATCGCGTTACCACGCCAGATGTACCACACGCGGGGGAAGTTGTGCTCGGCATCCGGGTCGCTGATCGAGTACTGCAGCTCCTTGCTCTTGAGCTTGTTCAGGACGTACTGCCTGATGCCCTCGTCGTCGGTGGCTCCGTTGTCACGCGCCTCCTTGCACAGCTCGAGCGTGTTTTGGTCGAACTGCGGGTAGAACGGCATCCATCCCATGCGCACGGACTTGAAGATCTGGTCCGCCGCGTGTTGCCGGGTTAGCTCGTTGTCGGGAACCGTGTTGTACCTGGAGAACTGCCCATCATACCTGTATTGGCACGTGTTGATGTAGTGCCAGATGGGCGTCTGCTGGAGCCGTATGGCGGCCTGCCAGTCCTTGCCGAACGCGATCGCACTCCAGGAGTCCATCGGCGCGAGCTTCTCCTGACCCACGTAGTGGTTGAGACCGCCACCGTTCTTGCCCACACAGCCGGTGAGCATCAGGGCCATCGCGCCCGCCCGGTACATCAGGTTCGAATGGTACCAGTGGTTGATCCCCGCCCCGATGATGATCATGCACTTGCCGCCCGTGGCCTCGGCGGTGTTCGCCCACTCGCGGGCGAACTGGAGCACGGTGTCTGAGGCGACGCCGGTAAAGATCTCCTGCCACGCCGGTGTGTACGCCGCGTTCTTGTCACCGTAGTCCTTCGGGTACTCGCCGGGCAGACCCCGATCGACACCGTACTGGGCCATGATGAGGTCGTAGACCGTGGTGACCGTGACGGAGCCCTCGGTGGTCTGGACCTGCATCGCGGGTACGCCGCGGTAGACGGTATTCTCGAGCCCGAACTCGGTAAACGCCGTCTGAGCCACCTGGTCGGACCGCCCGAGGAGGGTGAGCACGGGGTCGTAGGGTTGGTCGTCGACCGCGCTCTCGGGCCTCATGTTCCAGGTGCCCTGCTTGTCGTCCCATCTGGACCCCGAGCTCCCTTTCGGAACCACGAGCTCGCCGCTCGTCGCGTCGATGTTGAGGAACTTCCAATCCCCGTTCGCGATGGCGTTGTACCGGGAGATCTCCGATGCGCGGAGCAGTCGTCCCGGCGTGTAATGCTCGCCGTCCTTCTCGAGCTTCACGAGATACGGGCTGTCCGTGTATTTCTTGACATAGTCGATGAAGTACGGGGTCTGCTTCTCGTGGTGGAACTCCTTCAGGATCACGTGTGTCGTGGCCATCCAGAAGGCGCCGTCGCTTCCGGCGTGGAGAGGCACCCACTGGTCGGCGTACTTGCAGACCTGGCTGAAGTCGGGCGAGAACACGACCGCCTTGGTGCCGTTGTGACGTGACTCGGCAAAGAAGTGGCAGTCGGGCGTGCGGGTCATGTTCAGACACGCCCCCATGTCCGCGATCATCTTCGCGTTGTACCAATCGGCGCTTTCGCAGACGTCGGTCTGCTCGCCCCAGATCTCCGGAAAGGCCGCGGGGAGGTCGCAGTACCAGTCGTAGAAACTGAGGTTGACGCCTCCGAAGAGCTGGAGGAAGCGCGCGCCGGCCGCATAGCTGAGCATGGACATGGCCGGGATCGGGCTGAACCCGATCACCCGGTCGGGGCCGTATTCCTGGGCGGTGCTGATGTTGGCGACGGCCATGATCTCCATGACCTCATCCCAGCTCGCCCTCCGGAATCCGCCCATTCCGCGGGCCTGTTGATAACCCTTGCGGGCGCCCTCATCGGCTTGCAGGGCTTTCCACGCCTTCATGGCGTCGCCCGTTTCGCGCTTCTTGGCCCGGTAGGCATCGATCAGCGCGCTTCGAATCAGCGGGTACTTGATCCGCAGGGGGCTGTACAGGTACCACGAATACGAGATTCCCCGCTGGCATCCCCGGGGCTCGTAGGGGGGCAGAGAGTCCTCCAGCAGCGGGTAGTCGAGTTGCTGCGTTTCCCAGGTGACAATCCCGTCCTTCACGTGGATCTGCCAAGAGCACCCCCCCGTGCAGTTCACGCCGTGCGTGCTGCGTACGACGCGATCATGCTGGAAGCGGTTCCGGTAGAACTCTTCCCACTGCCGGGTCTGTGGCGAGATGATGTCTTTGATCCAGCCCATGGTTCTTTCTCAGCTTCCCGCTGCTTGTGGATTCAGGTGGACCTGAGCTGCCGGTCGAAGATCGCCTGGTTCACGGAACCCCCTTTGCGTCCACGCCAGATCAGTGTGCACAGGAACAGGAGGACCGCGGTGCCGGCTATCCCGGCCAAGAAGAGCTTGATGCCGTAGGCCCGTGGCTGATACAGCGCCTGGTCCGCGTCGGCCTGCTGCAGAAAGCCAACGAGGGCCGCGACCTCATCCTCGGTGAGCGGCCTGGTCAGGTAGCCCCGCCTCATCACTGGATATGGGGGGCGTGCGAGGATTGCCCTTACCCCGCGCGCGCTCAACCGCGAGATCACCGTCGTGAGATCGGGAGCCAGCACCCCACCCCCGATGACGGCGTCGTTCCGCACCTCATGGCACGAGTTGCAGGACGGCCCCGCGTTGGCCAACCGAATCGTTCCCTGGAACAGGTCCTTCCCCAAGAGGATCTGCTCCTCGGTAGCCTCCTCCATGACCTCCACCGCGCCGGTGGATGCGTCTCCGGGAGCCGTGCGTATGTACTCGATGATCGCCAAGATCTCGTCATCAGGGAGAGGCTGGTCGGGCATCACGAGCTCGAACTCCTCGAAGACGGCTACCGCGTCGGGATCCCCGGCCTTGACGAGCTCCTGGGAGCGCTGGACGAAGTTGACGATCCAGTCCTCGCTGCGGCGCTCGGCCACCCCCTGGAGGTCGGGGCCTACGAGCGTGCCACCGCCGATCGTGTGACACATTACGCACAACGACTGGAACGTCTGCTGACCCTGAGATGCGGGGTCCTGGACTGCCGATACAGGTTCCTGGGCCGCAGATGCGGGGTCTAGAGGCAACACCGCCCATGTCAGGGCAGCACAGCAGGCCACGGCGAAGCTACGAACCACCGCGAGCACTCTCGAGAGCTTCCGCATCGCTGTACCTGCCCTTGTAGGTGGACCGCCGTTGCTTCTCTAACCCTGGGTCGTAGCTCCCCGCTGCTGGTTACCGGGAGACCTGCCTTGTCCCCGTGAGCCCCCCGTTTGCCCCAACTTCACACCTGCTCTTGGGGTTATGTCCCACGGGATCGATCGATCACGAGCCACTCCGATCGCCCAACAGTATCTCTTTCTCAGATAAGCCCGCCGCCAGGCCTGCGAGCGTGGTATCCTGCAGATACGTCGCGATGGCCGTGCGAAGCGGATTGTAGGTGTCGTGTAGCGGACAGGGCACGTCGTCCGAGCAGGGGCCCAGGCCCACGGCGCAGCGCTCCAGGTCCCCACGCCCGTCGATCGCCTCTTTGATCTCGAGGAGTGAGATCTCCGCTGGTTCGCAGGCCAGGGAATACCCGCCGGTAGGTCCGCGGGCCGACCTCAGCATGCCTGTGTGCACCAGGTCATTTAGGATCTTTCCGAGGAAGGGACGTGGGAGGTCCTGCGCTGCTGAGATCTCCGATAGCATCGTCAGTTCGCCCGTCGGCTGTTGCGCCAGATAGGTCAACGCCCGGATCGCGTACTCACAGGTGTTCGAATAGAGAATCCGAGTGCCCGCTCATTAAGGAGTTTCAGATCAGGTTATCTTAAATAACCACAGGCCCGGCACTCGGGCAAGTCCCCTTCCCGGGCGACAGTTAAACGAGGCGGCTGACGCGAGAAAGACCGCTCACGTCCGCCGACGGGCGAGCTGTATTATCTCGTCCACGCGTTCCACGAAGCGCTCCCAGATCAGGTGCTCCTCCGAGAAGACGCGGGCGCCGGCCGCGAGACTCTTCGACAGCTCGTCATCCTCAAGCACCCGGCAAATGGCGTCCGAGAACCCCTCCGGCGTCGGCGGTGCCAGGAGCGCTACGCCCTCGTCGAACAGTGCCCTATGCGCCGGTATGTCGCTTGCTACAATCGGCTTGGCCGTGACGAGGTAGTCGAACGCCTTCAGCGGCGCGTTGTCACCATGGATGCGGGCGGACACGAGAACATCGGCCAGAGCCAGGTAGTCGGGAGTCTCGGCACGATCGACACGTGGCACGATGCGTACCCGGTCCACCAGGCGGTTGGGAACCAGATCCAGCGTCGATGACACCTCGGCCTGGCTCGCCGCTCCCACGAGCAGAAAGACCGCTGCCGAGTTGGCATCGAGCACGCGCGGTATCGCTTCGATCAGCAACGACATGCCCTGGTAACGGGCGAACGAGCCAACGTAGACCACGACCCTATCAGCCGGCGTGAGGCCCAGCCTGTCCCGAAGGCCGACCACCGCCCCAGGACGCGGGTGGCCCAGCGCGGATGGAAAGTGCCACGAGCGCAGTTCAGCATCCGGCGCGATGCTCCGAACTCGGCGTTCAAGGCCGGCGCTGCACACTACCAGATCGACGTGGTGTAGCAGCCAGCGCTCCATTCGTCCGGCGAGACGCTGAGCAGGCCGGTTCCCGAGCCACCGATACTGTGCCAGCTGTTCTACCAGGGAGGATTGCATATCGTATGTCACGAACATTCCGCGAGGGCGGCAGACTCGGGCGGCGATGAAGCCCGCTTCCTCGACTGCATGAACGCAGCGGTACGAGTGACGTCGGAGCTGCTTGCGAAGGGTGTGAAGGAGGAAGCCGTCCAGGATCAGTTTGCGTCTCGACAGTCCGATCGGAATGTGTCTATAGCCGAACGGATTCGCCGCCCGGATCAAGCGGATCCCGGGAAGATCGAGGTCACGGCCTGGCGCGAAGCACAGCACGTCCGCCGGCTGCCCCAGCTGAGAAAGGGCACGGAGGAAATGACTGAGCGCGATCGATGTGCCCCGGTCCTCGTAGAAGGGTTGGGGCACGAGCACCAAAAAGGGGCTGAAGGAACTGTCGGTCGGGACTGGCAACTGTGCCTCTCTCGTTCTCCTCGCCTTCCGGCTCGCCGCGCGTTCGGTATGAAACCGACGGCTTCAACAGTAGGCTGGAAGGCAGCATGAGCGCTACAACCCCGGTAATAGCGATCTCGATTGACGCGGCCGATGTCAACCTGATCGAACGCCTGCTTGAGCAAGGGCGTCTTCCGACGCTACAGCGTCTTCGCGAGGAAGGTCGCTTCGGACGCATCAAGTCCGACTCGGTGAACTTCGCGAGCGCCGTCTGGCCGACGTTCTACAGCTCACAGCGAACGGAGTACCACGGTTGGTACTACGGCAAGGTGTGGCGCCCGGACCGCATGCGCCTGGAATACGCACGGGACGAGTGGTTGCACCAGACACCATTCTGGGAAGAACTCGACCGCGAGAGGTTTCGGGTCGCCCTGTTCGACGTTCCCTACGCCCTGCGCACTCCGGATGCCCTCAACGGCACCTACGTTTCAGGTTGGCAAACGCACGATGCGTTCGGTGTATTCTCGTATCCCGCCGAAAGGGTGAAAGAGCTGCGATCCCGTTTCGGCCGGTCCGCAATGAAACCCGAACGTTTCGGAGGGCAAACCCCCCAGTCTCTTCTGCGCTTGCGTCAGGAGATGCTGGACACGCTCGAGCAAGCAGTGGACATCGGCCGCTGGCTGCTGGAGTCCGAAGACTGGGACCTGTTTCTGTTCGTGTTTGGAGCGGTCCATCGTGGGACGCACTACCTGTGGGACGTGTCGCAGATCGATACATCGGGGGTGGACGAGGAGACGCTGCGGACGCTCGAGGACGCGCGCGATGAGCTGTACGTGGCCGCTGACCGGGCCTTGGAACGCATCCTTGAAGTCGCTCCGGACAACGCACGCATTCTGGTGTTCGCACTACATGGCATGGAAGCTAACAGCGGATGGGTGGACCGCTTGCCTCAGCTGGTCAGACAGGTGCACAGTGGCGGGCAAGGCGGGGCCCCGCACGAAGGTTGGCTCTATCGCTGGAAGCGTCGTATCCCGTGGCGGGTCGTTCGACAGTTCACCACACGTCTGCCCACGGCCGTCAATCACTGGCTGCTACCGCTCTGGTCTACTCGCATGCTCGATTGGAGCCAGACCCGCTTCTTCGCGTTGCCGGTGGACATCAACGGCTACGTACGCGTCAATCTACAGGGGCGAGAGCCGCTGGGAATCGTGGAACCGGGAGAAGAGTACCGGGCAGTCCTCGACGAGATCGAGTCGGCATTTCGTGGGTTTCGCACCATCGAGACCGGTGAGCCGATCGTCAATAACGTGGTGCAAGTCGATGACGCCGTCGATTCGGACGCGGACCGCCGGTACTTGCTGCCCGACCTCGTGATCCGCTGGGCCCGAACATCCTCTCAACAGTTCTCCGGCGTCGTCTCAGATCAGTACGGAGAAGTACGGTGGGAAAGGGGCGCGCCCATACCTTCTGGTCGCTCAGGCAACCATTTGCCGGACGGGTGGCTCATCGCGACGGGGCCCGGCATCGAGCCGGGGCCCACCCTGCCTGCCTGTGACTCCATCGACCTCGCGCCGACGATCTTCGAGTGGCTCGGCGCCCGGCAGCTAGGGAGCTTCCAGGGTCGTCCGGTCAGGTTCTGAGCGTGCGGCCTGCCTAAGGCCGGTCCGGTTGAGCCGCATCAGGAATCCCGGCCACGGCCGCCGCGTAGAAGAACTGACCGAATTCATCCGGCGTTAGATAGCGGGCGAGCACCGCCAGAATGACGTAACCGATCAGCTTATACATCAGCTGAGCGGAGAAGGAGAGCGACAGGTCGCTGCGCGCCTTCCGCCAATCCAGCGTCGCGGAAGCGGGCCCGGAGCTCACAGCCAACGTTGGGCCACCGTCCAGTACGCCTGAGCGGTCCGATCCAACGCCCTGGCTGCTGTCGACTCCAGCCGCCCGCCGGCCAATCGGCTGGAAAACGGAATCGGTCCACCACTCAGGATTTCGCGATCGGGGACCACCCTCCCCCTCTGCACTCGCCTTCTCTCACGACGGATGTGTCCCAGGCGGCTGAGAAGCCACAGAAATGAAGAGACCCAGCGCGCGAACCAGCCCTTCTTGAGGGCACCCGCCAGCTGGAAGAGCTCGAACAGGAGCAGGACCGGTGCTAGAACCACGAGACTGCGGGCCCGATAATTCTTGAGCACCACGAGCCACCGGTTCCGGATCAGATTTTCGATCCGCACATCCGCGTATTG
Source organism: Gemmatimonadota bacterium (assembly GCA_039587755.1). Lineage (GTDB taxonomy): Bacteria > Gemmatimonadota > Gemmatimonadetes > Palauibacterales > Palauibacteraceae > JBDHBD01. Next base: position 17,879 of record JBDHBD010000004.1, read on the forward strand.
ACCCGTGAGCCGCAGTGAGAGACCCGGCGTCCCGGCACGATGGAAACAGCGAGCGGTCGGCACCGACCGTATCTCGTGGCCCGCGATCCGTGCTCGGAGTCCGAGCTCGTGATCCTCGAGCAGGTAGAACAGCTCCTCGTCGAACGGAGGGCCGTCGCCCCAGCGTTCCCGATCAGCCAGGAAGCAGGCTGTGATAAGCGATTGAATTGGCCGCACCACCTCGGGACACGCGCTCTGGGGACGGTCCGCGTTCTCGCACCGGAGCAGCCCGGTGAAGTGGCTGGCCGCTCCCTCATACTGGATCGTGCCCGGTTCGTCGGCGTAGAGAATGCGCGGCATGGCGAACGTGGCGCCTTCCTCTTGAAGCGCGCTGATGAGACGCGCGGGACAGTCCGGCTCCACGGCCACATCGTTGTCGACGAAGAGCACCAGACCGTGCCGCGCCTGTGCCCAACCCACGTTGCGCGCCCGCCCCGGCCCACGGTTCTCTGACAGCCGAACGAGTTCGATGTCCCGTCGGTCTTCGAGCAGCTCGACGCTCCCGTCGGTCGAGGCGCTGTCGATGACGAGGACTTCACCCACCTCGGCCGTCACTCGACCCAGCGCGGCGAGCGTCTCCTGCAGATAATCCTCACCGTTGTAGTTGATGACACACACGGAGAACGTCCTGCGTGAACTGCGCTCCGTCTCTCGGGTGGCTGTCGGAGGCGAGCCCGGTTGATCCGTCACCGCCGGGCACCGTGTCGAGCGGTCAGCTCGCCCTTCAGGAAATCGGCGAGCTTGTACGACAGCGCGATGATGGTGAGCGTGGGGTTGGCACAGCCGGCCGTCGGGAACACCGAACTCCCGGCCACGAAGAGGTTCTCGACCCCGTGCACGCGGCAGTCCGGGTCCACGACACCACGCTCGGGTTCGTGATGGATGCGGGTCGTGCCCATGTGGTGCCTGCCGACTTCCCAGGAGGCTTCGGCCTCGGTGTCGAGTTCGCACTCGGCACGACCGATCCCCGCTTGTCGCAGTGCCGCGTCCAGCAGCTCGTGGGCGCGCTTCAGGCTGTCCCGCTGAAGCGGCGAGGGCTCCCAGTCGACGCGCACCCCTGGCCGGTCGAGTCGATCTCGCGATCGCGTCAGCTGCACCCGATGTGAGTATCGAGGCGGCGATTCGCAGTAGGAGCGAAGTCGGACGTGCCGCAGCGAGCCCAGATCCTGTCGGCCGGGCTTGAGACGCTGGGATGCGGCGACGAGCGCCCCCCAGGGATCGCGTGCGACAGCCGCCAGGTGCGTCCCGATATCCGGCGGAATCCACCCCGCCCGTATCGCGTGTGCGACAACACGTAGCCCATCCGCACCCGTCGTCGACAACGACGGGTGGGCCTCGTGTGGTGGTAGCGGAAAGAGCACGCAGTTCAGGAGACGTTCCGACTTGACGAGCGACTCCGGCATGGTGAAGACACCGCGGATCAGGCCGCTGCTGCCGTTCCGCATGACCGGATGCCGCCAATAGAAGGCCAACGACGGCGCGTTCGTGTCCAGGTGCAGCCAGCCCGAGTTGACGTACGGGTGTTCCATGAAATAGCGGCCCACCAGATCATGACTGTTGCCCACACCCGAGTCTTGCACGCTGTCGGAGACGAGGAGCAGCCGTGGATTCTCGATGCCGCCGGCGGCCAGCACAAAGAAGCGAGCCACGACCTCGAAGGTTCCACCACCGAGAGTCGCAACCCGAATCCTCTCGATGCGCCGACCGGACTCGCCGGGCACCAGCTCGCTCGCAATGGCATGCAGCAGCACCCGAATCGAGGGCGATCTGGCGAGGGCTCCTCGATAGGTGCGTCCGAACTTCGTGGGCGGACTGAAGTGAAAGACCTTTGTTTCGATCAGGTCTCGCTCCAGCTCGAACGCGGGGGCCGATGGGGTCTCCCACGCGGCCTTGCTGTAGTCGTACGGGGCGAGCTCGCACAGGCGGTGCGCGCGCTCGAAATAGGGGTTCAGGGTCGCTCTGGGGTACGGCCAACCACTCTCGTCAACCCAATCCCGCGGCTCGAACGCTTCGGAATCAAGCGGTCGACACCAGCCCGACCAGACCTTCGTCGTCCCACCCAGGCAGCAAAGTCGGGTGTGATCCAATGGCAGGTGCGTCGGACTCTCGGCGTCGAGGAGGGCCTGCGTCGCGCGGTCCGGTCGCAGGCCGCCCGCTTCCAGCAGGCAAACGCCGGCCCCCGCGTCACCAAGCTCCAGCGCGATGGGAATGCCAGCGGGCCCGGCGCCGACCACGCATACGTCGGCCTCGATCTGCGTTCCGGTGGGTACCTTGCGGCCATTCTCAAGCATAGCTGTAGCAACTCACAGCCGCGTGCGAATCTCCCACAGATCCGGAAAGGCGGGCTTCGACAGTGTCGTCTGTAGGTAGGCGGTCCCCGTCGTCCCCCCGGTCCCAGTCTTCGCACCGATCGTGCGTTCAACCATCTTTACGTGACGATACCGCCACTCCTGCACCCCTTCGTCCAGATCCACCAGCCGCTCGCAAAGCTCCGAGATCCGGGGGTCTTCGCGGTAGATCTGTATCAGCACGTCCTGCAAGCTCTCCGAGAGCTCCGGGGGGCGAGTCACGTCTCGGGCGAGTGATTCCGCCGGCACTTCGTAACCTTCGTCGGCCAGATATCGAAGAAACGCGTCCCACAGGGTGCGCTCGCGATACCGCCGTTCAAGCCCGTTTCGGGCCTGGCTGCCCTCGGGGTAGCGCATCAACACCGCCTCCCGCTTCAGGCCCAGTACGAACTCGAGCTCGCGGAACTGAAACGACTCCAGTCCGCTGGCTTCCTCGAGTCGTTCCCGAAACGCGAGAAACTCGAGCGGCGTCATCGTCTCGAGGATATCGAGCTGCGCGACCAGCACTTTCAGAACCGTGAGGATCCGCTTCATGGTGTGAAGCGCGCGAGGAAGGTCGTGCTTTTCCAGCAGGCGGCACACGTAGTCGAGCTCGTGGAGCATCTCTTTGAACCACAGTTCGTATACCTGGTGGATCACGATGAAGAGCATCTCGTCGTGCTCCGCCTCCCCGCTGGGCTCGGCTGCTGACAGCTCGTGCTGGAGCGACAGGAGCTCGTCCAGCTTCAGGTAGCCGGAGTACGTCAGGTATCTCGACCCGTCCATCAGTATCCCCACTCGAAGCGCGGTGTGTAGACATCCACAGTCGAATACGGATCCGGCCAGGCAAGGTCCTGGCCCATGGCGTAGGCGGCGTGCCGGGTCCAGTAGGGCTCCCACAGGTGCGCGCGGGCCATACAGCATAGATCCGCACGACCGGCCGCGAGAATCGTGTTCACGTCCATGTATGAGGATATGTTGCCCACGGCCATCGTGCTGATACCTACTTCGTGGCGGATTCGGTCGGCGAACGGCGTCTGAAATTGTCGGCCGTACTTCGGTTTCTGATGCGCCACGGTCTGGCCGGCCGAAACGTCTACGATGTCGGCGCCAGCGGCCCGTATCAGCCTCGCCACGGCAACCGCATCATCGGCCGTCATGCCGCCCGGTGCCCAATCCACGGCAGAGATTCGCACCGAGAGCGGTTTACTCTCGGGCCAGGCCGCACGGACAGCCGTCAACACTTCCAGCGGATACCGCATCCGGTTCTCGAGCTCCCCGCCGTATTCGTCCGTTCTTTGATTCGTAAGAGGTGAAATGAAGCTGGCCAGCAGATACCCGTGCGCGAAGTGGATCTCGACGAGGTCGAAGCCGGCCTTTTCGCCCATGCGGGCCGCGCGCACGAACTGGTCGCGCACTTCATCCATGTCCTGTCGATCCATCTCGCGAGGCACCGGGCTGTGTGGCAAATACGGGATAGGCGATGCGGCCATGATCTCCCAACCACCGTCCTCGAGTGGCTCGTCCATGCCCTCCCAGGCGAGCCTGGTGGAGCCCTTGCGGCCCGCATGGCCGAGTTGGAGGCCCACCTTGGCCTCGCTGTTCTTGTGAATGAACTCCACGATTCTACCCCAGGCCGGCACGTGCTCCGGTTCGTACATACCGGCACAGCCCGGCGAGATTCGGCCCTCGCGGCTCACGTCCGTCATCTCCGTGAACACGAGCCCTGCGCCCCCGATCGCCCGGCTGCCCAGATGGACCAGATGCCAGTCGTTCGGCGTGCCGTCCTCGGCCAAGTACTGACACATCGGAGAAACGACGATCCGGTTCACGAGCAACAGGTCACGGAGTCGGAAGGGAGTGAACGCGGGCGGAGGTGCCGGGTCCAGCGTGACCGGCACGCCGCTCTGGCCCGCGGCCTTCTGCGCGTACCAGCGATCGACCCGGGACGTGAAGTCGGGGTCGCGGATCTTCAGGTCCTGGTGTGTGATTCTCATACTGCGGGTGAGGATGCTGAAGGCAAACTGAGCGGGCTCGGTTTCCATGTAGCGTTCGGTTCCCTCGAACCACTGCAGGCTTGCCTGCGCGGCGCGCTGCAGGCTCTCGACCTCGCTCCGACGGGCTGCCTCGTACGCGGTCAGAGCCCCTGGAATATCCTGCGGCGTGGCGAGCAAAGCGTCGCGGAGGGCGATCGAATCCAGCATCGCCATTCGCGTGCCGGAGCCGACCGAGAAGTGGGCCGTATGCACGGCGTCCCCCAGCAGGACCACGTTCTCGTCCCACCAGCGTTCCGTCGTCAGGGTCGGAAAGCGACGCCACACGGAGTTGTTCTTTATGAGACAGTGCCCTTCCAACTCAGCGGCGAACATCGTCTCGCAGAAGGCGACGGTAGCGTCCTCATCGTCCTCGCGCAGTCCGGACGCCTGCCACGTCTCGTCTCGCGCCTCGACGATGAAGGTCGAGCGCGCCTCGCCGTTCCGGGTCGCCTCGTACTGGTACGCGTGCACTCGCCACAGACCGTGCGCATCCTCCTTGAAATAGAAGGTGAAGGCCGGAAACGGTTTTGTCGTACCGAGCCACACGAAACGGTTCGGACGCAGATCCACGCGCGGACGGAAGCGCTTGCGCCCGAGCTCCCGCACGACGCTGTTCACGCCGTCGGCGCCCACGACCAGGTCCGCCTCCGGCAACCCGCCGAGGTGCTCGACTTCCACACCGTATCTCAGGTCGACTCCCAGGCTCTCGGCCCGCTCCCCCAAGATCCTCAGCAAGGTCGCTCGGCTCACGCCGCTGAACCCGTGCCCCGTCGACCGGATCACCTCTCCCTGGTAGTGGATGTCGATGTCGTCCCAGTGATAGAAGCTCTGCGTAATCGCCTCGTAGCTGGGTGGATCGTCCGCCGCAATCTCGCCCAGCGTGGCGTCGGAGAAGACCACGCCGAACCCGTAGGTCGCGTCGGGGGGATTACGCTCGAGGACCGTGATTTCGTGAGACGGGTCGGCCTTCTTGAGGAGGATCGACAGAAAGAGCCCGGCAGGGCCGCCACCCACGCAAACGAGCTTCACTCGGCTGCCCCGTCACTCTGGGCGCGCGCTTCGTCGCGCCCAGAGTGAGCCCCGTGGTTCGCCGCCCGCGCCTCGTCGATCACGTGTCCCGCCACGATGAGTCGCTGGATCTCCGTCGTTCCCTCGTAAATGCGGAGCGCGCGGACCGAGCGGTACAGAAGGTCCACAGGATGATCGGCCAGCACGCCGAGTCCGCCGAAGATCTGCACCGCCTCGTCGACGATGCGCTGCGCCGCCTCCGTCGCAAACGCTTTCGCCATCGCCGACTCCACGTTGGTGCGCTCTGCACCTGAGTCGCGCTCGAACGCCGCACGGTAGACCAGCAGGCGAGCGGCGGTGAGCTCGATCGTCATACGACCCAGCTTGTCCTGGATGAGTTGGAAATCCGACAGGGGGCGACCGAACTGTTCCCGTCCAACCGCATGACGGACCGCTGCCCGCACGGCCCGAGCAGCCATTCCACACCCAGCGGCGGCGACGGTGGGTCGGAGCCGGTCCAGCGTTGCCATTCCCAGGCGAAAGCCCTCCCCCTCGGCTCCCAGGCGCTGCGCCGCCGGGACACGACAGCCTTCAAGGGCCAGCTCCCCGAGCGGGTGCGGAGAAGACATGACCTGTGGACCGGCGAAGCGCAGGCCCGGGGTGTTCGCCGGGACGAAAAAGGCGGAGAGCCCCCTCCGTCCGGCCGACGGCTCCGTCGCAGCAAACACGACGTAGAAGTCGGCCAGCCCGGCGTTGGAGATCAGCGTCTTCCGTCCATCCAGAACGTATTCGTCGCCGGTCCGCACTGCGCGCGTGGAGATGGCGGCGACATCCGACCCCGCCTGCGGCTCGGTCATCGCGAACGCGGCCATTGCCTCTCCCCGGATCGCCGGATCGAGCCATGCCGCCCGCTGTCCCTCATCGGTCGCCAGTGCCAAGGCGGTGCCTCCGAGTCCCTGCAGCGCGAAGACCGCGTCGGCCAGCGGAGAGGCGGCCGCGAGGACCTCGCGTACGAGGCAGCACGCGCGGTAATCGGCGTCCGCGATCGGATCGAGCCAGCCTCCAGCCCCAAGAACGCCGAGGATCTCTCGGGCCAGCGAGCGGGCAGAGTCGTCGTCGGCGGGCTCCGAGAGAGACGCGAGCTGGTTGGCCGCGAAGTCAGCGGCGCGCTCGGCCAGCTCGAAATGGCGGTCGTCGAGGAAGGCTCGAACTGGCCTGGTGTCGGGAATCACGTCGCTTACGGACACGCCTGCCTCGCTCATGGGGCGGTACCCTTCGAAGCTCAAGCGAACGCCGGGTCGCGTTTCTGCACGAACGCCTCGTAGGCTTCCCGGAAGTTGGGGTTCTCCATGCACACTGCCTGTGCCTGGGCCTCCGCTTCCAGGGCGCAGGCCAGGTCCATCGTCGCCTCGCGGTTCAGCGCATCCTTAGTGATCTCGAGTGCGAAGGAAGGTCCGCGGGCCAGCTTCTCCGCCAGTTCCCTCGCCTCCTCCACCACTCGCTCGACCGGTACAACACGGTTGTAGAGCCCGATCCGATGGGCCTCCTTCGCGTCGATGAAGTCGCCCGTCAGCAAGAGCTCGGTTGCGCGGCCGAGCCCAACGATCCGCGGCAGAAGCCACGATGCGCCCATATCCGCACCCGACAGACCCACTTTCGTGAACAGATACGCAATCTTCGCCGTCTCGGCGGCGATGCGTACGTCGCAGGCGGCCGCGATCACCGCACCGGCACCTGCGACGGTCCCGTTGAGGGCCGCGATGACGGGCCGTCGGCACTGGCGGATGGCCAGAATGAGATCGCAGGTCATCCGTGTGAACTCGAGAAGCCCCTGGTACTCGCGCTCGAACAGGGCGCCGATGATGTCCTCGACGTCGCCGCCCGAGCAGAAGCCACGGCCCCGTCCGGTGAGCACGACCGCGCGCACGCCAGGCTCGGTGTCGAGAGCTCGAAAGGTCTGCCGCAGCTCGTCATACACCTCGAACGTGAGTGCATTGAGCCGCTCCGGGCGGTCCAGCGTGATCGTAGCGACCGAGTTGTCTGTGTCATGCCCGTAGGCAAACGAGCGGGCTGCCAGCGTCATGCGTTTCTCCTGCTTCGGTGTCTTGTGTCTTGAATCGGTCCGGGCGGCAGGCGTGCTCGAGCGTGTCAGTCCAGCATGGCCGTCGCCTCGATCTCTACCAGCGCCCCGTCGTCGAGGAGACCCGAGACCTCGACCAGTGTCATGGCCGGGTAATGCCGTCCCATAAGCCTTTTCCACGCCTCTCCCAGCGGCCTTCGACTCGCGCGATACGTCGCTAGATCGGTCACGTAGACGGTGAGCCGGCCAATGTCCTGCGGTCCGCCGCCGGCTTCTTCAACCACCTTCAGGATCTTCTGCAGGACGCGGGAAAACTGGTCGACGAAGCCGGTGCTGCGAATGGTCCCGTCTGCTTCGGTGGCCGCCTGGCCGGCGACGAACAGCACGCGATTACCGGATGGCGCCAGCAGCCCGTTGTTCCATCCGCTGGGCGCGCCCAGGGACTCCGGGTTCACGATCTCGTATCTCACGCTGGAAGGTCACCCCCGTCGATCACGATTGCTTCCCCGTTCATCCCCTCCGCTTCCTCCGCCACCAGAGCGGCCACGGCGTCGGCTACCTCGGCCGGCCTAATGAGCCTTCCATGCGGACTCATCTCGAGGATCGCCTCCAATGCCTCTTCCTCGGTTCGACCCGTCTTGCGAGCGATCCTCGACACCGAGGCGGCCGTCATCTCCGTGTCTACGTATCCCGGACAGACGGCGTTTATGGTAACACCCCGGCCGGCCACTTCGGCCGCGACACACCGAGTCAGACCCACGACCGCGTGCTTCGAGGCGGCATAGGCCGAGATATACCGGGCGCCGGCCAGGCCGGCCACGGAGGCGATGTTCACGACTCGACCCCAGCCCCGCTCCAGCATCCCGGGTAGAAAGGCACGGGTGCACAGAAAGGTACCGGTTGCATTCACGGTCAGAACACGATTCCACTCGTCGAGGGAGAGGCCGGTCACGGGTGCCGAGGAGGCGATGCCGGCGCTGTTGATCAGTATGTCCGGTTGCAGACCTTCAGTGGCCAGGCGCTCGACCGATGTCTCGGCCAGCGTCTCGACGGAAGCAGGATCAGCTACGTCACACGGCACTCCCCAGGCTCTGACGCCCAGCCCCCGGAGCGTTGCGGCCACTGCATCGATGTCGTCCACGCTGCGGGCGGCCACCACAACCCCAGCACCCGCCTCGGCCAGCCTCCTGGCCACCGCCTCTCCGATGCCGCGACCCCCACCAACGATGACGGCACCTCGTTCGGTCAGCGAACCGGGCGCCGTCATGACTCACTCTCGCCGCGCTTCGCCACTCTCTCGAGCTCGGCTCGAACGGCGTCGGCTAGAATGCCGCCCAGAGTGTCCACCGTGCGTTCACCCTCCTCTCGGGTCGCCTCTGCGGGCCAGCCGAAGTATGCGCGCGGTCCGCCTGCATCCTCGAAGCTCGCGAGGCCTTCACGGATCGCCGTGGAGAGCGAGGCCGGGTTCGGAGGGAGCGCGCTGGCGATGTGCTCACGAACGAGCTCGGGGGCCAAGGCCATCATGAGCGATCCTTCGTATCGCCCCGCGTGACAGGCGCCACTGCGGAACTCTTCGCCCAGCCGCACCGCCCACGGCTTTCGTGTGAGGTCGGGGAAAGCGACACTGAGGAGCCCACGCGAAACGATCTCCTGCACGGCGGCGTGGATCGCGTCGAGGTGGGCGGGATCCAGATGGCAGTTCGCCAGCGCTAGGATCGACATTCCGTGACGAGCGAGCGCTTCCGCGATGTCCAATAGAAGGACAGTGAGCGTGCCCGGTCGGACGCCTATTGTGCCGGGAAAATCCTCGGCAAAGCGGGCTGGCGTATAGGCGACGGGAGGGAGTACGAGGACCTCGGAGCCATCTTCCAGGAGCTTTGCAGCCCCTGCCTCGGCCATGCCCCGAGCGATGATCACGTCGGTGCCGAACGGCAGATGCGGCCCATGCGCCTCTACGGCGCCCACCGGGAGGATGGCCACGGTGTTCCGGCCGTTCAACTCAGCCACCTCCTCCCACGTCATGTCGGACAGTCTGTGCACACGCCCCCCGGTTACGCGTTGACGCTCATTCTAGTGACTGCGTAACATCGTGGCACCACATCCCGCTTCCGGAGCTCACACCATGCCCTTCTCACCGCCCGAGCGCTTCAATATCGCCGATTACTTCCTCGAGGCTCGTCTTCGTGAGGGAAGAGGTGAACACACGGCGATCCTGACCGAGGAAGACGAGCTTACGTACGCTCAGGTGCTAGAGGCGGCGAACCGGTTCGGGAATGTGCTGCGGGGGATGGGGGTTCAACCCGAGCAGCGGGTGATGATCGCCTTGTCCGACATCCCGGAGTACGTCGCGGCGCTGTTTGGCATACTCAAGATCGGCGCAGCGGTCGTGATGGTGAACCCCGGCCTGTCGGTGAAGGAGATCGAGTACTTCCTTGCCTATACGCGGGCCGTGGCTCTCGTGACCCACAGCGAAAGCCTCCCTGCGTTTGAGGAGGCGCGCGCTGCCATTCATGATCACCTCCAGGCCGTTCTCGTCGTGGACGACCCCGGCTTCGACGCTCGGCTCGCGGCCGCCAGCCCGGAACTCGAGACGTACCCGACGCACCGCGATGATGCGGCGATCTGGCTCTTCTCTGGAGGTACGACGGGCTTTCCAAAGGCCGTTTTGCAGACCCACGCGTCGTACGCGAACAGCACCGAGTGCTATGCAAAGGAGGTCATCGGCTACAGCGAACGTGACGTCACGCTTGCAGTCCCGAAGCTCTTCTTCGGGTACGCTACCGGGTCCAACCTCCTGTTCCCGTTCGCCGTCGGAGGCACATCCGTTCTGTATCCCGAGCCGTGCACCGTGGACGTGCTGTTCGAGAAAATCGAGCGCTTTCGCCCCACGATCCTCGTCAACGTGCCCACGATGGTGAACCGAATGCTCGCGGACCCGGCAGCATCCGCGTATGACCTGTCCTGCCTCCGGGTTTCGACCTCGGCCGGCGAGGCCCTGCCGGTAGAGCTTCATCGACGTTGGGATGAGGCGTATGGCGTGGAGCTCCTCGACGGGCTCGGAACCGCCGAGATGTGGCACATCTTTATCTCGAATCGTCCGGGCGACGTTCGGCCTGGGACTCTGGGAAAGGCGGTGCCGGGCTTCGAAGTCCGCGTGTGTGACGAAGAGGGACGCGAGCTTCCAGCAGGCGACACGGGGTGGCTGTGGGTGCGGGGCGGCTCCCGCGCCCTTGGCTATTGGCAGCAGATGGAAAAGACGAAACAGGCGTTTCGGGGCGAGTGGTACGTGTCCGGGGATATGCTACGTCGCGACGAGGAAGGCTACTTCACGTACTGCGGTCGGGGGGACGACATGCTCAAGGTGTCAGGCAAGTGGCTTGCCCCCGGCGAGGTGGAGAGCCGGCTGCTCGAGCACCCCGGCGTGAAGGAGGCGGCCGTCGTAGGAGTGACGGACGACGATGGCCTCACGAAGCCGCACGCCTACGTCGTGCTTTCGCCGGACCTGAGTGACGGCGCGCGAAAAGATCCTGCGCGGCTGGAGGCCGAGCTCCAGACCTTCGTCCGGGAGGGGCTGGCTCCGTACAAATACCCACGAAGGATCGTCTTCGTGGACGAACTCCCCCGCACCCACCTCGGAAAGGTCGACCGCGGGGCCATCCGGCGCACAGCGAGCCGCTAGTGTAGACACGACACTCTCTCGCAGCGGGAGAAGCAACTCGGCCTTCGACGTCGGGCAAGACTCTCCGTGGTTTTCTCGCCGCACCGCACGCGGTCCCGTCATCGCTCGAGCGGCATCTCATCCGAATCGCCAAAAAGAGATTTCGGCCTCCTCGTGCATCTGTCTGGTAGGAGGAGTGAGAGGAGACCCTCACACCCAGGCTCGGGTGCCGACATGTCAGAGTTCGAGAGGGGCAATCAGCTCAGAGTTCCGAAACGTCTTCTGACCGGGTGGGCGAACAAACCGGAGTGCCTCGGCGCCTGGGTCGATCTGGCGCTGGAGGATGCCGAGACCGAAGGCCGTCAGAGCTGGACGGAGTCGGAGTTGGGTCGTCGCTGGGGCTCGCGTTGGGACCCAGATGAAGTGCGGGCCTGGCTTGGAGAGGCGATCGCTCTGGAACTCGTCGAGCCCACCAGCGAGGGGGATCGCTGGAGACTCCGCGGACGAAGAGGGCCGGAGGTGGAAAGACCGCCGGCCCGTATCAGATTTTCCGGTCCGACCTCTGCTGAGGACGCAGCCGGGCAGGAAGCCGGGGTAGATCGCTCCGACCTGTCCTTCGACCTGCAGGAGCTGCTCTCGATCGAGGAATTGGAGCGTGCGTACGTGCTGTTCGTCCTCGAGAGCTGCTCCAACAACAAGCTTCGGGCGGCGAACGTGCTCCAGATCGATCCTTCCACGCTGCACCGGAAGCTCAGACGCTGGGATCGAAGATCGTGATCGTAACCCGGCGCAGGAAGGGAATGTCCGAGAGTTTCGGGGTGCCTCAAGCACACGCATTCGCTACGCTTATGCCAGCACGCAGGGTGGCGAGGAAGGGCGTGATGTGCGGCCGTATTCGTGCGGCAGAGCCAGGCTGTGGAAGAACGCTTCGGAGAAGAGAGGATTCTCTACGCGGTGGCGGAGGGCGACCCGAACGCCCTCGCGCGCCTGTACGAGCGGTACGCCGACATGCTGTACGGGCTCGCCTTCCGGCTGACGGAATCGACTGCGGACGCGGAGGACATCGTACACGACGTCTTCGTCGGCCTGCCGGAAGCCATTCGCAGCTACGAGGGAAGGGGCAGTTTCGAGGGTTGGCTAAAGCGAGTGACCGTTCGCCGGGCACTCGTCCAGCTGCGCCAGCACAGGATTCGCCGTGAGACTCCCCTTTCCGCTATCGCGCGCCTCCCGACTCGCACCAGCGATCCCGGGGTCAAGGTCACGCTGGATCGAGCCTTGGCCAGTCTTCCAGAGCGAATGCGGGTCGTCGTAGTGCTGAAGGAAGCGGTGGGGCTTTCCCACACGGAGATCGCCCGACTGCTGGGCATACAGCCCGGCACCTCCATGGACCTCATGTACAAGGCGAGGCTCATTCTGCGCCGTAAGTTCGGGGAGCGGTGATGGAGTTCTACGGGAAACACACAACGCTGAGCCAGCTCAGCAGGTATGCGGACGAAGCCCTCGAGCCCGCGGAGCGTCTGCGGGTCGAGGCACACCTCCGCGACTGTCATCGCTGCCGTGGCGAGCTCGCCTTCATGCACAAGATCGGGCATGCGGCACGCAAGGTTTCCCCACCGCGGCCACCGAGCGACCTCCTCGACCGAATCCAGACATCTCGGGCGAGCGGGCACCGCGTGATTCTACCGGTCGAGACGCCTTCCGCTCCGCCACGCCGCCGGGGACTTGCCCTTGTTCCCCTCGCGCTGCTGCTCGCTACCGGACTCACGTTGGGCGGCCTGGGGCTCCTCTCCCCCGACGCGCGGGCCGGCGCGAGCACGCTCACGTTCGAGTTTACACGCGATGCGACCGCACCGCGGACCGTTCACGTGGAGTACCGCGGCGCCTTCGGGCTCACAGGCGAGACGGAGCTCCGGCTGCGCGGTCGGTACCGGACGGCGTCCCACCTTACCTCCGCGGACGATCCCGGCATTCCGATCGAGGGGGTTTTGGTTCGCCACCCTGCCGGGACGCACCACACGTCGGTCCCCCTCCCTCCGTCCGCCGTGTACGCCTTCTTCGCTGTCGAGGATTTGACCGGCGAGACCATCGACACGAATGCCGGGCGCTTCTGGGAGGTTTTGGCCAGGGACGAGGAAGGGTATCCGCTCTACGAAGCGCTGCGACAGAAGTTCGTGGCCTTGGAGGCGCGGGATTGGATGGGCGCGCTCGAGACGGCACGTCGGATGACGGAGCTCTATCCGAAGCGGGCGGAAGGCTGGTGGCACCGGTTCAGCTACGAACGCGAGCTCGCGAGCGGCTCGTCCCTCGAGGACCTGATCGACTCTCATCGCGCGCGTCTGGCGGTTCTGGAACGGACCTCTCTTGCAGAGACTGTGCCCGACGTGCAGCAGCTCGGATCTCTCGTGGAGTATGCCCGCGTGCTCGGAGACGAGGACGCGCTGGGGATGCTTTCCGAACGCCTGGAGGCAGTGCACCCCACTCACGCTTCCGTCGTACTGAGACGCACGGCCGCTGTTTATTCCACACTGTGGTCGAAGCCGTCACGACTGCTGGAAGCGCTTGAGCAAGAGTGGCACCGCTCGGGACCGGTGAGCGCATTGCTGGTCGAGGCCGGATACGAAGCGGCGCTTAGGGAAGGCGGGGTCGAGGCCATCGTGACCTGGGCCGATCGCTTCGTTCAGGTTCGTCCGTCCGAGTCAGCCACAGTGGCGCTCGGAATGCTCGAGATCGACGGATTGCGCTCCGAGGCGATGAGTCGGGTGCGGAGAGAGCTCGTCCACCTCGATCACGCCTCTGACGCAGACCGTGGTCTTGCTGAATCTGCGGGTCAGCACCGGAGGGCTGTTGGAGTCCGGCGGGCCACCCTGCTGGCTGGCCTCGGCAGGGCTCTGGCGACCGAGGGTCAGCACGAAGCGGCGATCGATACGCTCAGGCTGTCTGTCGCCGACGTGTGGGATATCGACCTCTATCGTCAGGTCGCCGACACGGAGATGGCGCTGGGCGAGAGGGCGGATGCGGTCGAGCTTTACGCCCGCATCGTGGCCGACCCACTCACGCCCGCTTCCGAGTCCGATGCACTGTGCCAGATGCTCGGATCGGCCGCGACTGGAGCGACGTGGGAGGCTCGGGTCGCCCGCAGCGAGAGCGAACTCGTGGAACGCCTCGTGGGTGATCCGATCGTAAGAGCGCCTTCGTCGGAGCTCGCGCTCACGGATCTGAACGGCCAAGCGCAGTTGCTGTTCGGACAACGCAACAGCGGGCCAGCCGTTCTCGTCTACTGGACGCTTCCGTCGTTGCCCCAGACTGAAACGATCGACGAGCTGGAAAGAGCGCGTGCGGTCCTGTCTCGCTTCGGTGTACCGCTTTCCCTCGTGTTGAGGCAGCCAGCCACCCCCCATATCGGTCGCGTCCTGGAGGAGAGTGGAGCCACGTTCGGCGTCCTGCTCGATCCTCATGGCCAGCTTCTCGGTGAGTTCGACACCTGGCTGCACCGCCAACACCTCGTGCTGGACGCGCGTGGCCGGCTGCACCTGCAGCACGGCACGCTGGCGGACGCCATGCGGCATGCTGTGCTCGAGACGCGCCAGGTCTCCTAGAACTGACGCTCCGGGCCGGCCACAACCCCTTCGCCGGTACCGGCGGAGACCTCTCCAGACAGCCTCGCTTTTCCTGCGCCAACCGCATGGTTCGGCGCTTGCTTTCATAGAGAGTTTTTCTGTGGCAGAGCGGCGAGAACACCATCCACACAAAGGAGAACACCATGAATTCCTCGACCAGGCGCATTATCACGAGAATCTTTCTGCTGCTCGTCCTGCTGGCCCTGCTACCGATCGGGTTCGGGTCCGGCGGCTTTACTTCGCAGGAGTTGTGCGCCGACGGCCAGGCGTGCAAGCGACAGGACGGATCCGCGTGTCTGATCGGACCCGAGGTGGTGTGGGACTACCGCTCTTACAGCGTATCCGAGTGACATCGCCGGCCGGCGCCCGTACGGGCCGGTGGTTCGTGAGCATGGGAGGACGTCGCAACGATTCAGAGTTCGCCGCTCTGCCGGGCGTCCCGGTCCATCGACCGATCACGGTTCGCCATGCTCCTCCGTGACAGAATCCTCGTTTCGCTCGTGATGCTGGCTGCGCTGGTAGCGGCCGGTCGCACCACGCTGCGATACCTGGAGCGTAAGCAGGCCAGTCTTGATTACGGGTCTGTAGCAGCGCGCAGTGTACCGGGCAGGATCCTGAACGCGCGGCCGGAGATCGGGCGTGCTTCCTTCCTCTCGGTGACTGGGAACCGCGTGCTGGTCGGTGCCCGCAGGAGTGATTCCGCCCTGTACGTCGTGTCGGCCGAGACGGGAGAACTCACCGGTTCGGCGGGCGCGAAGGGGGACGGGCGGCGGCAGTTCCGGGCCCCGGCAGCCGTTGTTCCGACAACGGACGACTCGGGGGGCAGGTGGCTCTTCGACGTGGCCCTCCGGCGTCTGACCCGCGTGCGCCTCCAGGACGGCACACCTCGCATAGATACTTCGACCTCTGCGGTGGTGCAGCTCCCACCAGAGATGGTCCTCTTTGACCCCGTCTGGTTGGAGGATGGGACGCTTCTGGCAACTGGGCTCTTTTCCGAAGGTCGCTTCGGCATCTTCGATCGCACCGGCGCTGTCGTGGGGTTCGTGGGATCGCTACCCCCCAATCCACGTGGCGACTCGACCGAGGCCATACGAGTCGTTTACATGGGCAAGCTTCGGGCTGCCCCGGATCGCCCTCGGCTCGCCGTCAGCGCACCGTACGCCGGTCGGCTGGACATCTATCGGGCTCACGATTGGCAAGCACTTTCGGCTGACGTGCCTTTTCCGTTCGAACCTCAATACGCCGTCGTGGAGGGCAGCCGGGGACTGACGTTCGCGCCGACGCGAAACACGCGCTATGGCTACATCGATCTTGCCGTGACCAAGCAGCATGTTTTCGGATTGTTCTCGGGCCGCACCGAGATCAGCCACCCGGGGCGCGACAACTACGCCGAGTACGTCCACGTATTCGATTGGGAGGGCGCGTTTCTCGACGCCTATCACCTGGACGAAGACCTGTTCGTGATCGCCGTCGACGAGGAGGGGCGGCGGTTGTATGGGGCCCGGCACCTGCCGGAGCCCGCGATCCTCCTCTACGAGCTGGACGCCGTGCGGTAATCTGGCGGGTCACCGGCGGCTCTCGCATGATGGTCGATCCATGACCCGACGTATGCTCCTCTACGTATTCCTGGCTGCCACGGTGGTGCCTGCTCGCTCCGGCGCCCAGCAAGCCGGCGTCGAGATCCCTGCGGCCGAGCGCGCCGCGGAGGGTTCTCGCCCCGTGGTGGGTCTGGTCCTCAGCGGCGGCGGGGCGCGCGGTTTCGCACACATCGGCGCGCTGCGCGCGCTGCACGATCTGCGCATTCCGGTCGACGTAATCGCCGGAACCAGCATGGGAGCCGTGGTCGGCGGCCTGTACGCCTCGGGAATGCCCGTATCCACCCTGGCGCGCCTGTTCCGAGAGCAGGATTGGACGGCGATCTTCGACGACGACCCGCCTCGCCCGCAGCTTCGCGTGCGCCGCAAGCGAGAGGAGCGAAACCTGCTCCTGCCCCTCGAGCTTGGCTTCAATTTTGACGGCTTGCATGTGCCACCCGGCTTTCTGTCGGGGGCGAAGCTGTTCACGTTGCTGCAGGTAAGCACCCTCCACGTCCGGGCAACCTCGGATTTCTCCCTGCTACCGATTCCGTTTCAGGCGGTGGCTACCGATGTCGGATCGGGAGATGCAGTGATCCTGAGCGAGGGCAGTCTGGCCACGGCGCTGCGGGCGAGCCTGTCGATTCCTGGCGTCTTCAGTCCCGTCGCGCGAGAGGGACTCGAGCTCGTGGATGGCGGCCTAGTCAACAATCTACCGGTCGATGTCGCGCGTTCGATGGGAGCCGATGTGGTGATCGCGGCGGATGTCGGGCGTGGGATCGAGGGATCAGAGGGTGAGTCGGCGATCGAGATCGCTAACCGATCGCTCCGCATCCTGACGCGGAGGGCGACGGAAGAGCAGATCGCCTCGCTTGGAGAAGGGGATGTCCTCGCCCGGCCTGATCTGGAGGACATGGGAGCGGCCGACTTCGGTGCCGACGAGCTGGTAACGGCGATCCGTGCCGGTCGATCAGCACTGCGTGAGGTCGCGGAGAAGCTGGGTCACCTCTCGCTCGATGCGCTAGCGTTTCAGGCCTGGGACGAGGAGCGGACAGCGGATTGGGATCCCGACCCGGAGTTGTGCCTGGCCGCGCTGTACGTGGACACGACGGGTACGGTGCTGGCCCCCGCCGTCATCGAAGCCGCCTTCTCCTTCCACCCGAACCAGACTCTCACGCGCACCGCGCTCGAGCAGCGACTCGGGCGGGTCCTCGGCTACGGCGGTTTCGCAAGCGTCGAGTTCGAGCTTGTAGATCCGCCAGACAGGAACGTGTGCGTCGACATCCGGCTGCGACCGCGGGACGAAACGTGGGGGCCAGGCATCTTGCGGGCGGGACTGGCTGCATCCGACCGGCGGCGCGGGACGGCCCGCTGGGGCTTGCGGGTGAACTGGAACCGTTCGCGACTCAACCCTCGGGGCGGCGAGCTCCGCACAGAACTGCTCGTAGGCTCCGATCAGCGCGCCTGGATCGAATGGTACCAGCCGATCGACACGGGCGAGCATTGGTTCGTGGGCGCGGCACTCGAGGCGAGCCAGCGGGACGATGTCATACCGCGCGAGACGGGGGGCATGGAGAGCCTGGACGTGACCGACCTCGGTGTGACGCCGTTCTTCGGCGCCCGCTTGGGTGCGTGGGGCGAGGGAAGGCTCGGACTGTTTCGCGGCCGCTTCGACCTCGACCGGGCGAGCGCCACCGACGTCGATCTCCCGGAGGCTTCCGACGAGACGAGCTGGCTCGCCCAGCTGGAAATCGACGTGCTCGACCGAATCGGGTTTCCGAGCGAGGGACTGCTCTTGATCGCGGAGCTTCGGCTGGCCAGATCGTTCCTCGGCGGGGACGTCAACTTCGAGCGACTGGGAGTCGAGGTGCTGGGCGCCGTCTCCCGTGGTCATCACACACTGCTGGTCGGCGGCTTGTTCGGGTCCGGGCTGGGTGGAGAGCTTCCGATAGCCGGGGAGTTCCGGCTCGGCGGCCTGTTTCGCTTGTCAGGCGCGGAGCCGGGCTCGGTGCGGGGCTCGTATGCGGGTCTGGTCCGCCTGGCGTACTACCTGCGCCCGGGCGCGCCGGCCCGCCAGACGGGAGGTGCTCCGTTGCGGTTCGGAGCGGCTCTCGAGGCGGGTCAGGCGTGGGATGCCACCGCCGACATCGATCTCGGTTCGCTCATCTATAGCGTAAGCGTCTTCACGGGCCTCGACACGCTCCTCGGCCCGGTCAGCGTCGGGTGGAGCTGGATGACGGACCGATCGCCCGGCTGGTTCCTGCAGCTCGGGCCGGCCTTGTAGGTGGAGAGGTCCCGACGTGGCTGAACTGCATGACGGCCGGCGGTTCAAGCGATGGGTGAGCCCCGTTGTGATCGGGCTGATCCTCGCCGGCACACTGACGCCAAACTTTGGCCCGAGTGAGCCGCTCTCCGGCGTCTGCCTCATCTGCGGCTACCGAGGCCTGGCCGACGCGATCGCCAACGTCCTTCTCTTTCTGCCGCTCGGCATGGCACTCCGCTGGAGGTTGACGCGTCCGCTCGTGGCTCTGACCGCTGCATTTCTCCTGTCGGGCGCGGTCGAAGGGCTCCAGTTCCTGATTCCCGGACGGCACCCGGCGCTCGGCGACCTGGTTTTCAACACACTGGGGGCCGGTTTGGGCGTGCTGGCGGCCGGCCTGCTGCCAAACCTACTTCGCCCCGAGGCAGTCGCTCGTCGCCGCTTCGGCGTACTGGCCGCCTCGCTGCCTGCAGCCCTGCTATTGGCCACGGCCTGGCTGCTTCAACCCTCGTTTCCGGAGTCTGTCTATTACGGGCAATGGACGGCCGACCTGGGGCACCTTGACGCATACGAGGGGCGGATCCTGGAGGCAACGATCGGCGAGTCCGCGGCGCCCTCGCGTCGGCTTGCCGACTCGCACGCCGTGCGGGCGCGCCTGCTGGGCGGGGCGCCCGTGCGGGTGGTCTTCCAGCCAGGCCCCCGCCCACCCGGGCTCGCCCCGATTTTCTCGGTATTCGACGAACACCAGCGCGAGATCGTCCTGTACGGCCTTGACGATCGCGACCTCGTGCTGCGGTACCGAACCCGTGCGGTCGCTATCCGGCTGGACCAGCCGGACCTGCGAGTCGTAGACGCTGCGTTCGATCCGTCCGTCTCGACGGTCACGTGGGTCGCGCACCTGCGGGACGAGGGCTTTTGCGTGTGGTTGGATGGCCGCGAGCGCGCCTGCCCGGTGGCTCACACGGCGGGGAGAGCCTGGTCGTTTCTGGTCTACCCCGAACTCGTGGTGCGGCGGTTCACTGACGGCATCGACTTCCTTTGGGTGTTATTGCTCACGCTGCCGATCGGATTCTGGGGCCGTCGCCTGCGGCCCACGCTGACGCTGGCCGCTCCCGCCGTAGCGGCCAGCCTCCTCGCGCCGTGGATCTTCGGGCAGGTGACGTTCTCCATATGGGTATTGGCGGCTGCCCTGATTGGCCCACTCTTGGGCTCACTCGTGGCGAGATGGTTGGCAGGCCGAGCGAAGCCGCGTCCGATCAGTAGCCGTATCGCCCGTCATCGTACGCATAGCCGGTCCGCAGCTCGAACGTCAGAATCTCCCTGACCCTGGACCGATACTCGTCGTAGATCCACAGCTCCACCACGTGCCGACCGGGCCGATTCAGTAACCAACCGCCGGGCGGTACACGCCGCTCGAGCCGCCGGCACGGCCCCGGATATGCCTGGTGACCGGCGGGCACATTGGGAAGCCAAACGCGACAGCGGCCGGGTGGCGGCAGATGGCCGCGTGGAATGCCCAGCTCCGCCAGACTCAGTGGCTCGTAAGGCTCGTGATACGAGTGCTTTGCGAAGCCGACGGCGCAACCGTTCAGCAACGGTGCGATGAGCATGAGTCCCACGAATGCTCGTTTCATTTGCGCCTCCCGCTCCTATGGCCCTCATGGACCCCCGTAGCCCCTCGATCCAATAGAACGACGAATCGGAGCCGCTGTGCGTCACGAACTCGAGTTCGACGACCGCACGGCGGCTGGCTACAATCCCGGCGTGACCCTCGAAGCGCGCGCCGGACAGGCGCTGGGCTGGTGGGCCGATTGGGTGCGACGGCGAGCGCGTCTCGTCGTGGCGCTCGCACTCCCCACGTTCGTCTGGCTCGGGTATTACGCCTTCACGAGCCTCGGCGTGAACACCGACACGGGCGGGATGATTTCTGACGAACTCCCGTGGCGGCAGGCGGAGCTCGCTTTCCAGCGCGGATTCCCCCAGCTCGAAGACGAGATCCAGGTCGTGGTCGAGGGCCAGACGCCCGATCAGGTCGATGCGGTTCGCCGTGCGCTCGTCACAGAGCTGGCGGCCGACACCGCACTGTTCGAGAGCGTCTACGTCTTCGGTGGCGGAGACTATTTCGAGCGCAACGCGCTTCTGTTCCTCGACCAGGAAGAGTTAGTCGAGCTTCGCGACAACATCGGGCGTTTCGCACCGTGGATCCGTCGCCTTGAACAGCGCCCGCACCTCGATGGAGCGCTCGCAGTCGTGGACTCGGCCATGCACGAGGCGCGGGAGGGTGCGGACCTCGAGGTCGCCCCACTGATCGGCGTGATCGCGGGAACGTTCTACGCCCAGACCCAGCGCCAACTCTTCCAGGTGTCGTGGCAGGAGGTCATACGAGGACGGCGGGCCACGCCAGCCGACCGCCGCCTGTTCTTTTCCGCGCGCCCGCACCTCGACTTCAGCAGCGGGTTCCCCGCCCGGCCTGCCATGGAGCGGATCCGGGAGGCGTTCGACGAGCTGCCGGTCGGCGCACGTCGTGGAGCACGCGTGAGGCTCACGGGCCGTCTCGTCATCGACCAGGAGGCGTTTGCGAGCGCGGCTGGCAGCTCGACCCGAGCGGGTCTGCTCGCTCTGTTGTTTGTCACCGCCACGCTGTATTTGGGTCTACGCTCCAAGCGTCTGCTAATCGCTTCGCTGATCACGCTCGTCGGCGGACTTTGCGGGACGGCGGCGTTCGCCGCGTTCGCGGTCGGCTCCCTCAACATGATCTCGATCGCGTTCGGCGTTCTCTACATCGGGCTCGGGATCGATTACGCGATTCACTTCTGTCTCGGGTACCGGGAGGGATTGCGGCAGGGGCACGAGCACGCGATTGCACTGCGGAACGTGGCCGAAGGCGTGGGTAGCTCGATTCTCCTGAGCGCCATCACGACAGCGTTCTGCTTCTACGCCTTTGTGCCCACGGACTTCGTTGGGCTGGCCGAGCTGGGACTGATCTCCGGCACGGGCATGTTCATCAGTCTGGCCACGACCCTCACTCTACTTCCGGCGCTGCTCTCGCTGTTTCCGCTCGATCCCGCGAAGCTCGCCGAAAAGGACGCCGTGCGGTGGTCCCATCCGCTACTGGCCGAGGGGCGATTCGCTCGTTATGCCTGGTCGTTCCTTTATCGTCATCGTTTTGTCGTGTTGGGGGGGGCCGCCGTGGCTGCTGGCGTGAGTCTAGCGCTTATACCCAGGGCACGCTTCGACCACGACCACACGAACTTGAGCGACCCGGGATCGGAGTCGATCGCAGTATACCGAGAGCTGCTGGCGGACACGACGGCAAGCACGCTCACCATCGCGATCCTGGAGCCGGATGAGGAGAGCGCCCGTCGGACGGCGGACCGTCTGGAACGTCTTCCCGAGGTGCGAGCGGCATTGACCCTGCACGATTTCGTTCCACGAGACCAGGCGGGTAAGCGGGAGATCCTGGCACAAATCGGGGACCTGCTGGGTCCGGCTCCCGAAGCGCTCGCGATCGAGCCACGGAGTCCGGCTCCCGAACCGACTCGTGTCGACCGACCAGACCGTGCGCGGCCCGGCGAAAGGCGATCCGACGACTCGCTGACCGACGCGCGATTCGCGGCAATCGAGCGCTTTCAGGCCAGCCTGGAGGAACACTTGTGGCACGGCGCCGACGAATCCTCCGAGTTGGCACACCAGGCTCACTACGTGGTGCGGAATTGGCGGCGTGAGCTGGACACCTGGCCACCGTCCACCCGCGAGCAGGCGGTGGACGTGATCGAGGCCAACCTCGTCGGTACGCTGACGGAGCGTTTGCGTCTCTTTCGGCGAGCGCTCGAGCCCGACGAGAACCTCGACATGAGCCGCCTCCCGCGGGATCTGAGTCAGCGTTGGCTGGGCGTAGACGGTGAGTGGCGCGTAGAGGTGCTGCCGAGCGAGCCACCGATTCTGAAAGCGCACCAGGAGGCGTTCGTGGACGCCGTGCATGCGGTTGCACCGCACGCGACAGGTGTAGCTGTTACCGACCTCGAAGCAGGGCGAGTGGCCGTCAGCGCTTTCCGCTCCGCTCTCTTGTGGGCCACGATCGCAACAGCGGCGATCCTGCTTGCTCTGCTGCACAGCCCCCTAGCCATGGGTCTCATGCTCGTGCCTCTGCTGCTGGCCGGTCTGCTCACGGGCGGCGCCTCGGTGCTACTCGACCTGCCGTTCAACTTCGCGAACGTGATCACACTTCCTCTGTTGCTCGGAGTCGGGGTCGACAACGGGATCCACATGGTTCACCGGGCCCGAGTCGCACCGCCCTCGGATGGAAACATGGTGGCCACCAGCACGGCTCGAGCCGTGCTGTTCGCCACTTTGACCACCATGCTCAGCTTCGGAAACCTCGGGTTCGCCACCCACCGGGGGATGGCGACGATGGGTCAGATGCTCACACTGGGGATGAGCGCCGTGCTGATCTGCACCCTCGTCGTGCTGCCGACGCTCCTTGCCCTGCTCCGGAACTCGAAGGAACCGCTGGCTAGCCAGTAACGGAGGTGTGTTAGATGCGGGGGGACACCGCGAGCACGAAGCTGCGGGAGGCGCCCGGATTGCGCTCCTGCACGTCCACGTACTCGGCCTGAAAGAGATTGGTGATTTTGGCCTGCACGTCGACGCCGAGCAGCCGGTGGCCCGCCCGAACATCCACGACCGTGATGTCATCGCGCGGATCGAACGGGAAGGCGAGCACCTCCTCGACCCGCGAGCGGAACCTCACATCGACCGCCACGGCTCGCTTCAGTCCCCACAGCGTACCGGTGACGTTGTATCGCGATCGATACTGGAGCGCCTTCCCCGTTTCCCTGTTTTCGGAATCGAGGAACATGTAGGAGACGTCGAGCCCCAGCTTGTCCGGGATGATCCCGAACTTCGCGCCGAGGTCCAATCCCGTCACACGGGCATCCGCCACGTTCCGGAACTGGAACAGGAACAGCTGATCCGGCACGGTGCTCGGCTCGATCAGGTTGTTGTACTCGCTGTGAAACACGGCTCCGTCGAGCCACAGCCAGGGGAAGGGGTTCGCGGTCAGGCCGACCTCGCCCGCCCAGGCTGTCTCGCCAAGCAGTTCGAGGTTGGGAATTACCCGAAAGCCGAACTGGACGGTCTCGGTGAACTGTTCCGACGGCGTCGGCGCCCGATAGCCCCGGCTGATCGACGTTCGCAGGCTCAGCCCTTCGGTCGGCTTGTACACGAAGCCCAGTTTCGGACTCAGGTTCAGCTCTTGTTCGGCACCCTCGGCCGAATGGTAATCGAGCCGCAGGCCCATCGAGCCCCTGACGTCGTCCGAGATCTCGACCTCGTCTTGAGCGTACGCGGCCAGATCCCACAGGATCGGGTCACCAACGATGTTGGACGTCACCGTGGTCGCTGCCACCTCGGTGCCGAACGTCAGTCCGTGTCGTGCAGCCGGATTCGTGGACAGCTGAATGTCGGTCGCGTACCGAGTCGACCGGTGGAAGTCGTCGCTGTCGTGAAAGTGGTTCTGGATCTTCGTGTAGTAGAGGTGAGGCTTCACCTGTAGAAGCAACGACTGCGTATTGATGGGGCTGGCTGTCAGGCCGAGCACCAGATCGTCGTCCCGCATCCAGTCTCCCAGCTGTACCGGATCGACCTCCAGCGGCCGGTCCGCCGAGAGCCAGTCGAAGAACTCGTCTTCGTCCACCCGCGAGAAGAGGACGAACGCTTCGACCGGACGGTCCGACTGGCGTCCGAACACGGTCTTCGCCCGCAACGCCCAGCGCTCGAAGTTCCCGTTCTGTCGGAACCCGTCCGAGCTCTCCCAACCAGCGGCCAGGGTGGCGCCCACGTCGCCGAACCAGCGCGAGTGCTGCAGCTTTACGCCCTGCATGCTCAGGGTCTCGTCGGTGAACTGGAACCGGGAGGGCGTGTCGAACTGGCCGTAGTGGAGGCGGGCCATCGTCTCCGGCTCGTCGGGTGGTCGTTCCGTGAGCACGTTGACCACGCCCCCCAGCGCGTTCGAGCCGAACAGGGTGGAGTGCGGCCCCTTCACGATCTCGACCCGTTCGACGTCCATGACCGGAAGGGCTCTGAAGTCGATGTCACCGCTCACCCCACCCAACATGCGGTGGCCGTCGAGCAGCATGAGAACCCGACTGCCCACACCCCGGGCCAGCCCCGTCGATCCCCGGATGTCCATCTGGCCGGCGTTGAAGACCACCCCCTGAGCGAAGGGCAGCGCCTCGTCGAGCGTCGTGACGTTGCGCTCAAAGATCTCCCGACTGGTGAGCACGGCAACGCTGACCGGAGCCTCGCCGGGCCTTTCCGATCGTCGACTGGCCGTCACGATCAGCCCCGGCACCTCGATGATCGTCCTGGTCACCAGGACCTCGATGCGCGTGAGCTGACCTGCCACGACCTCGACTTCGGGTCGCTCGACGATCTCGTAGCCGTAGACGATGACCTGCACCGTGTAGCGGCCTGGCAGAAGTTCGTCGAGGCGGAAGACCCCCTGCTCGTTGGTGAGCCCGCTCAGGGTGGATCCGCTCAAAAGGATCGTGGCGGCGCTGATCGGGCTGCCGGTCTCGGCGTCCACAACCGTTCCGGTGAGCGACCCGGTCGTCTGTTGGGCCGTCGCCGCGTTCGGGCCGACCAGCCCACCAAGCGACAGAAGCGCCGTGGTGACCAGCGCGCGCGAGAACCAGCCAGGAGCCTTCAGCAGCTCACCGGATCGTCGCATGAGGGTCTTACTGCCGCGTCCAGACGTTTTCTGTCTCCACGATCCCGACGATACGCACCGTGAACGTGTTGCCTACGAGAGTCCAGGTCCCCTGCACATCGGGTTGGCCGGTGGCCGAATTCTGGGACCAGGTGCCGTCATCGAACGCCTGGTACGTTCCGTTGTCGTTGACGTCCGGTTGAGGGAAGGATTCCGGCCAGTCGATAGTGGCCGTATAGGTGGTCGCGGTGAGTGTCAGCGTGCCTGTGGTACCTGGCACGGGCTGCCCCGCGACAGAGATGGTTTGCAGCACGTACGTGCCCGAGAGGTCGACGGGCTGCGGCCCGACCGGTCCACCGCCGTCGTCGTCGCCGCAGGCGGCCACCACGCCCACCACCAGAAAGACTGCCACCAGAAGTCGAGAACCCCTAAGCACTCTGCCCAATCTCATTACCCACCCCTCCGTAGTACGCGTCCGCGTGAAAAATCCCGGATAACTCTAAGCTACTGCAGGCCTCACCGCCATTTCTGCCACGGCGGGGGCTCTCCCAGCTGTTTAACGATACGACGCAAGACGACGTCAACATCTGAAATGGTCATGGCCAGAACATGCGACAGGGCAGGCAGGCGGAAGGAGACGATCATGCACAGAATAGGGCGTTTTCAGGTTCCTCGTGTCGGACTGCTGCGCGTGTTCGGCGCAGTGGCCGCAGCTTCGGCGATCTGTGCATCGGCTTGCTCGGACAGTCCAGCTGGACCCGTCGATGCCCCCGGTGGAATCAGCGGCGACGCGGCGGTTGGTGCAGTCGCCTTTCTCGAGGCCTGCTCGGCATGTCACACGTCACGTGACGGATTCGACCTGGCTTTCTTTGCGTTCCCGGACTCGACGATCGTGCGTCGGGCGGTGGCTCATGTCGACTCGGCCACAGCGCACGACATCGTCAGCCACATCCGCACGTTGCGTGTTGACCCCACCGCTCGGGACCTGCGCATCTTCCAGCCGGGGGATGAACAGGTGGCGACGGATCAGTCGTTCGCTGCGCGGCTGTTCGGTGAGGACGCATGGCCTCTCGGTCTCGTTTCGGCGGACCTGGAGGTCATCGACCCCCGCGAGGTTCCGATTGCCCTGCCCTTCCCGCTGTGGTCTTTCGAGGAGAGCA
The DNA here is from genome assembly GCA_039587755.1 of Gemmatimonadota bacterium. Lineage (GTDB taxonomy): Bacteria > Gemmatimonadota > Gemmatimonadetes > Palauibacterales > Palauibacteraceae > JBDHBD01. The sequence continues at coordinate 44,347 of JBDHBD010000004.1, forward strand.
ACCTCGACTGGATGCCGGAGACGGGGATCGCGGAAGGCATCCTGAATCATCCCACGCCAGTCGGGCCGGGGAGTGAGCTGCTGAGCCGATACTACGACAGCGGCTCGACCGAAGACTTGATCCGGGTCGTGTTCGCCTTCCGCGTGGCCGATAGAGATCCGGACAACCCGCAGGCACCATGCGTTGTCGAGCCTATCGACCGACTTCAGCCCGAGGCCTGCTTCGAGTCTCGGCGGTGGATCTCGACCCTCGTCGCCCAGCACATGCTCCGCTCCGGCGTGGACACGCCGATCCACCAGGTTTTGCACGACGTTTGGTGGGATGTAGGCAATGTCGCGCGACGGTCGAGGTTCACCGACGAGCGGATCGACAATGCGGTGTTGAATTGGGCGGTCTGGATGTACCTCGGCTGGGCGTTCGAACCGGATCGCCACGCCAGCGTCTACCTTGGAAATGCGCTGACGCAACTGGGACTCCCCCGCCACGCCACCTTCCACGCCCTCCGCGCCCAGGTGAGCCGTGGACCGCAGTCAGTGGCCGCGTATCGCGATGCCGAAAACGCCGCTCGTTTCTCGCCTACCCACTGGACGTACGCGGCGACCCGCTTTGGCTACCTCGCGCTGTTGCAGCGTCTCGACGAGGGTCTTCGACCACAGGGTGCGGACGCACTGGCCGAGGCGAGCGAGGCGGTCGAAGCGGCTCACACGATCGCCGCTCGCCGGGTGGGGGTGGAAGAAGGAGCCGACCTGGCGGCGCTCCGCGACGAGATCTTGGCGCGGCTGGAGCAAGACTAATCGCGCACAGCGCTTACGCGATCGACGTCGACACAACGGCTGCCGACTTGCTTGACGATCCGTGGCCGAGGCCTACCTTGGCTCCCGAAACACCAGCCAAGGAGGCATCCGATGCGGTTCATGAGAACTCCAAGCAACATCCTATTTCCCATTGGCCTGGTTTTGCTAATGGCGTGCGGCGGCCAGGAGCGGGCGAGCGCCGAAGCAGAGGGTGAAGCAGAGGCGAGCGCGGAGACAGCGGCCGCGGGCGAGAGCGAGCGCTATCGGGTCGTGGCGGTGCCCGAAGGCCTCAGCTGGGAAGAGGCCAAGGAACGCGCCGAGGCGGATGGAGGCCACCTCGTCACGATCGGCTCGGCCGAGGAGAATGAGCTTGTCCACAGCCTGATCGCCGAGAACGCAGATCTGTGGGTGACCGTGGAGGTGACCGATGTGAGCGAGGGCGAAGAGAGGCCCATCCAGGCCACACTCGGTCCCTGGATCGGACTGTACCAGCCGCCCGGCTCACCCGAGCCGGACGGGGGCTGGACCTGGGTCACCGGTGAGGCGCTGGACTACAGCAACTGGTGGACGCTCGAGGGGCCCGAACCCAACGATATGGCCGGAATCGAGCACTTTGGGCACTTCTTCGGAGGAGGGCTGGACAACCGGGCCAGCAGCTGGAACGACATGGCGAACGATGCGCCCGTGGACTTCGCCGAAGCGGGACTCGAATTCGTGGGCGACGTCTACAACCCGCGTGCGTACATCGTCGAGTTCGAGCAGTAAAGAAAGCTCGAGGCGCGTCCGCCGCGGGACAGGCGCCGGAAGATCAGTCCTCATCGTCTTCTCGCGGCGGGACCTCGTCCCGCCTCAGCAGGTCCCGCAGGTCCTCACGCTGAAGCTCGCCGCCGAACAGGGTCGCGTTCGTCGTTACCAGATCCGACACGACGTCCTCGAGCGGGCGCGCCGTCTTCTCTCTCTGCCGCGTGCTGAGGTCTCCGATGAAGGGCCACAGCCTGGTTCGTATGTCGCCCGGCAGACAATTCTCCAGGTACTCCAGTGCCAGGCTGTTCAGGCGCAAGTCCTCGGCCGCGATCCCCCGAAACGCCGCCCGTACGGCTTCCGGGTCCAGAACTAGCGACAGCAGGCGGAAGGTATGCTCGAGACTGAGCGAGCCTCGCGTGCCCATTTCTCGCGCCACCAGACCGTCCCCCGTGGGCCTGACGTCGTCGAGCAGGCGCTGCAGCTCCCACACCGGCCGCTCCCGACCCACCTCTCGTCGAACGGCATCCCAGACCAACTGCGGCCAGTCGCGTTTTGACAGGGTCAGACCGCGCCGCCGTCGTTCCATCAGGGCGATCGCACATCGATAGCGCACCTCGAACCGGGGGGCCGTCAGGGCATCGAGGAGCGCGTCATCCGCCGCCGGGCTCTCGTATTTGGACAGGATAGGCGGAATGCGGCGTCGGATGGCGAAATCGGTCTCCGGATCCCGCACGAGCTCGGAGAGGTGTGGGAGGGCGAGCTGTTCCAGGTCGACAAGCCGCGCGGTCACCTGGCCAACCAGGCGCTCACGGGCGAGAAGGCGGCCGAGAGCGGGAACCTGTGTCGGGCTCGAGAAGTCCACAAGCTCGAGCCCGCGGAGTACGTCAGACTCCTGCGCTGAGGCCAGAAGGGCCATCGGGTCCGGGTGCTCGTCGACCGGCGGGGCCGGCTCTTTCGTGTCGTCGATGCGGGCATCGAGCGAGACATCGCGTGACGATGCCTCGAGCTCGGTCTCCGCTTCCAGCGGCGCGGCCATCGACAGCAAGGCGGCGGCTCGTGCCCCACCGCTCTCCAGTTCGATCGTCGGGGTGGCGACACCGCTCTGCTCGAGCATCGGTCGCAGGTCGAGACGGGTGAAGCTGGCGCTCAGCAGATCGCGTTGATCGGTGCGCGCCTCGATCGCCTCGCCGCCCCTGCGCAGCTGGTCGGTGACGGTGGACACGTAGGTGCGACCCATGAAGCGGCTGAGATACAGGAACAGCCCGGCCAGGCCGATGACGAAGATCGACAGGAAGTGGGATGGAAACCCCGGGAGGGTGACCCACAGGAAGACGATCCCCGCCCCTACGCCCTCGCCGAACGCGTCGACCACCGAATCGATAAACGTTTTGGTCTTCCGGCGAATAGCTGCCGGAATGGGTACGTACAACACTTCCAGGCCCGAGCGGTGAAGTGATTTGCGGAGCGAGTTGTCGGCCCCGCGGACGATCGTGGCGAGGGCGAGGCCGGGAAGGATCAAGAGCCCGGCAGAGCCCAGCAGCAGAATGACGGGAAGCACGCTCAGGGCCACACCGATCCCCGCCGTGGCCATAACCCGCGACGCGACGAAAACCTGCAGAACAAGAGCCACCGCTCCCGTCCACCCATAGAAGGCGCCAAAGAAGCCCGCGAGCGACTCTCTGGTGCTCAGCGCCTCCTGGGCCAGTTCCTTGAACTGGTAGTCGACCAGTGTGCTCGCTGCAGTCGCCGTGAACACGACGAGCGCCACAGTCCGCAGGTGACGCGTCCTCCACACGAGACTCAATCCCTCACGAGCAGAGGCGAACCCACCCTCCGCCCTTCGCGCCTCCGATACGAATGCAGGCGGCAGCAGGTACTCGATCACGAGGAACAGAGCGAGGATGAGGATCAGGCCAGGGATCATCTCGCTCACGTCCAGGCGATTGCTCAGCGCGGCGAGGAGATTGCCGGTGACCATGGCGCCGAGCGTGCCGCCCGCCCCGATCAGCCCGAACAGCCGTTTCGCACCGCGTACGGCGAACAGCTCAGCGGTCACCAGCCAGAAGCTCGAGGTGACGAGCAGCGTCCCGAGCGCCAGCCACAGGTAGAACACGACAACGGCTGCGGGCACTGCAGCCACCACGGGCCACAGAGTGGCGATCCCGACGGCCAGAATGACGAGCAGTGCCTTCAGCACGCTCCGAGGTTCCCGGCCCGCCAGCAGCCGTGCGAAGAGCGCGACGACCGGGAGGCTGAAAAAGGCCACAGCGGCGGTGATGTACGGGAGCGTCTCGACGGGAAACGTCGTGAGATAGAGGGCTTCACGCAGCGAACGGCCCAGGATGAGGAAAGAAAGGACGAGGAAGGCGCCGCAGAATGAGAGAAACACCGTGCGCACTTCGTGGGGCCGGATGTTCAGCCACTCGGCGAGTCTCTCGAGAAGGCTCAATGCCGCATCCGCTCCTCGCGATGTGCCTCGGGGACGCCGACGCGCCCCTCAGTCGCGGCTCTGGAGACCGGAGTCGACCCTGGCCCGCGGATTAGGATCGGGCCTATACCTCGACCGCGATCTCAACGGCTTCCGCTGCTTCCTCGTCGGCTGCCTTCTCGGCCCCTTCGCCGCCGCAGTGCTCGCATCCGACTCCACCGCAATGACAGCTCGAGACCCGGATGAGCTCGGGCGCGTGCAGCTCCCACCATTCGCGAGCCCGTGGCTGATCCCACTCGCTGTCGAGCGGGACGGCCTCCAGCGCCGCGCACAGCTCCAACACAGACTGGAAGCGGTCGTTCGGGTCCTTTTCCAGACACTGCATTACGATCCGGTCCAGCTCGTCGGGGATCGGGAGCTCCGACAGCTCTCGCGGTGGGGCCGGAATCGTCTTCACGTGGTCTATGATCAGGTCGAGGCTGGAGGAGCCCGCGAACAGCGGCTTGCCCGTGAGCATCCAGTAGGCGACGCCTCCCACGTTGTAGAGGTCGGACCGCGCGTCGACGGCGGTGCTACCGTACACGCTCTCCGGGGCAATGTAACGGGGCGTTCCGAACAGCATGCCCGTCTTGGTGAGCTCCGACCCCTCGACCTGTGTGATCTCACGTGCGAGCCCGAAGTCGAGCACCTTCACGAAGTCGTATAGGCCGCCGCGGTGGGTGACGAAGAGGTTGGAAGGCTTGATGTCCCTGTGTACGATCCCCCGCTCGTGTGCTTCCGCCAGCGAGCCTAACGCCTGCTTCAACAGGTAGATGGCCCGATCCGCCGGCAGCTGTCCGTGGCGCTCCACCAGGCGCTGGAGATCCAGACCGGCCAGATACTCCATCGCGTAGTAGAACGTGTTCTCCGCGGTGCGTCCGAAGTCGAAGATGGTAATCGTGTTCGGGTGCGTGAGGGAGGCTGACAGTTGGACCTCGCGTTCGAAGCGCGCGAGCGCTACGGGCTGGTCGCCGTTGCCCGTCGTCAGCACCTTCACCGCCGTGGGCCGGCAGATCATGGAATGCCGCGCCACGAACACCTCGCCCATGCCACCCTTGCCGAGCCGTCGCTCGATCAGATAGTTGCCGAGCCGCTTCGCGCGGTGCGCCGTCCGCTGGAGGCTGTACAGGTTCCGGCTCACGAGGACCGAGACGCCGGCCAGCAAGGTCGTGCCGACGATGGTCCAGGCGGCCTCCGTGAGCCGCAGTCCCTCTGGCTGGGAGGCCCAGTAGGCACTCACGGCGGGCACCAGCCCCGGGATGAGCGTCTGCGAGGCCACCACGGTGACGACCGCCAGGCCGGCCAGCCACGTCTGGCCGATCTTGCAAGGGATAAAGGCCGCGTAGACGAACAGCATGAGCGCGATCGGAAGAAACGGCTCTTTGTCAGGGAAAAGCAGGGCGAACGCCGGCATCAGAAAGAGAAGCGTGAGGGCGATGGCGTAGAGGGCCGCGCCCTGTAGCTGCCCGGTGGTCCGGTTTCCCGTCGACACGTAGATGAGCCCGCTGATCCAAACAGTGCCGCTGAGCAGGTACGGCGCGAGGTGCAGGTGCCCGAGTTCCTCGATCGTCGGTCGGAAACCCACGACAAGCGTCAACGCAAATACGGTGAGCGACGTTACCACGCCGACGCGAAACACCAGTTTGGCGCGGCGAGACAGCAGTCCGCGCAATTCCTCGTCGAAAGACCCGGAGGTGCTGTATCCGCCACCTATATGAAGCTGATTGCTCTGATCACCGTTCATGAAAGAGACTACAGTTCCAAGGGTTCGGGGTTCATTCGGAGCGACGCACGCCCCTGATAATGCCGTTACATCCGGTTTGCAGCCACCCAGCTTATAACTATGTTACGCCCGCCATGGTTCAATCGCGCGTCCTCGCCACCGGCTTCTATGTCCCCGAGCGGATCGTCACCAACGACGAGCTCGCCCAGATGATGGACACATCGGACGAGTGGATCCAGCAGCGCTCCGGGATCGTCGAGCGGCGCTGGGTGGCCCCTGGACAGGGTGGGTCTGATATGGGCCGGGAGGCCGGCCTCATGGCCCTGGACACGGCGGGCCTCGAGCCGGACGACGTGGATTGCATCATCGTCGCCACCCTCAGTCCCGATCATTACTTTCCGGGAACCGGCGTCTTTTTGCAGCGCAAGCTAGGCGTTACGGAGGTTCCCTGCCTCGACGTACGCAACCAGTGCACGGGCTTTCTCTACGGGCTCTCCATCGCAGACGCCTGGATTCGCACCGGTCAATACCGCTGCGTCCTGTTAGTCGGGACCGAGGTTCACTCGACCGGACTCCACAAGAACGACGCGGGACGTGACACGGCTGTGCTGTTCGGGGACGGCGCCGGCGCCGCCATCCTCGGTCCGACGGATGAGCCTGGGCGCGGGGTCCTCTCCACGCACATCCATGCCGACGGCCAGCACGCCGAGAAACTGTGGGTGGAAGCACCCGCCTCCATCTACGAGCCGTTCATCAGCGTCGACGATGTGGAGAACGGCCGCACCCGGCCCACTATGCAAGGCCGTGATGTGTTCAAACATGCCGTGGTTCGCATGCCGCAGGCCGTGCATGAGGCTCTAGAGGCGAACGACCTCTCGATCGACGACCTCACCATGGTGATCCCCCACCAGGCCAACCTGCGGATCTCGCAGATGGTCCAGAAGTCGCTGGGCCTGCCCGACGACAGGGTGTACAACAACATCCAGCGGTACGGGAATACCACCGCGGCCAGCATCCCGATCGCCCTGCACGAGTGCGTAGAAGAGGGGAAGATCCAGGACGGTGACCTGGTTTGCCTAACCGCGTTCGGCTCCGGGTTTACCTGGGCGAGTGCACTGCTGCGCTGGTAACGCCCGCCCCTCCAGATACTGCCCTCGCTCCTTTAGGTCCAACTTCCGCGGCGTGGAAGCGCCTGCGTACGCCTGTGCAAGATCCACGACCTGGGTCGTCCTGTCCGCCGGTAGGGCGCGAGGACGCGCTCACGCAGACGACGGAGGAGGACGATGAAATCGACCAGACGCAAAGCGATCTACGTGACGGGCGTGCTACTCGTGGCCCTTATCGGATTCCTGGCGCCCCGGGTTCTGGCCACACCGGAACAGGGGTTTGGACCTCGCGCGATCCTGGCGGCCGAGCCCGACGAGGGTGACGACGACCCGGGCCGTATCCGTTCCACGGCGGCTGACCGCGAGTCCGTGATGATCACGGTGTACAACCAGAACTTCGGCCTCGTGCGCGAGGTGCGCGGTATCGATCTGACACGTGGCCTGATCGAGCTGGAGTTCGGCGACGTGGCCTCGTCCATTCAGACCGAGACGGTCCACATCGAACCGTTGAGCGGTCGGCTACAGGTACTGGAGCAGAACTATCAGTACGACCTGCTGAGCCCGCAGAAGCTGCTCGAGAAGTACGTGGGCCGGACGGTGAAGGTGTACCGCTATCATCCGGAGACGGGTGAGGAGGAGATGCTCGAGGCCGAGGTGCTGGCGGTCAACGGCGGCACCATCCTCAAGATCGGCGACGAGATCACCTTCAACTATCCCGGCCGCATCGCCTTCCCCGAGGTCCCCGAAAACCTGATCGCCGAGCCCACGCTCCTGTGGCTGGCCAACAGCCGTACCGAACGCGAGCGCCTCGACGTGTCGTATTTGGCGAACAACCTAAATTGGAAGTCCGACTACGTGATGGTGATCGACAAGGACGACCGGCTCGGCGACCTGACCGGCTGGGTCACCCTTACCAACAACAGCGGCACCTCGTACGACAACGCCCAACTCAAGCTGGTGGCCGGCGATGTCCAGCGGGTTGGCGGCCGAATGCAGATGATGAAGAACGCGCGTGCGTTCGACGAGATGGCGGCGGCCGAAGCGGCGCCGTTCACCGAGGAGGGTTTCTTCGAGTACCACCTGTACACGCTGAACCGGCCCACCACGGTGAAGAACAACGAGCAGAAGCAGGTCACGCTGCTCGAGGCGAGCGATTTCGGTCTCAAGAAGCGGCTCATCTACTACGGGGCGGCCCATTACTACCGCGGCAGCTACGGCTACGTGGAGTCGAACGCCAAGATCGGCGTGTTCCTCGACTTCCAGAACAGCGAGAAGAACAAGCTCGGGATGCCGCTGCCGGCCGGCGTGGTAAGAGTCTACAAGGCGGACGAGTCCGGCTCCCAGCAGTTCATCGGCGAAGACCGGATAGACCACACGCCGCGCGACGAGCGCGTGCGGATCAAGATGGGTGAGGCCTTCGACGTGCTGGGGGACCGGCGGCAGATGGAGTACAACGTGATCGCCAGCTGCGTGTCGGAGAGCACCTGGGAGGTCGAGCTCCGCAACCACAAGGACGAAGACGTCGAGGTCGAGGTCGTGGAGCCGATCGGCGGCGACTGGCACGTCCTCAGCTCGAGCCACCGTTACACCAAGATCGACGCCCACACCTTCAAGTTCGACGTGGACGTGCCGGCGCGCGACTCCACCAAGATCAGCTACCGCGTGCGCGTCCGCTGGTGCTGAGCGCCGGCTGACTCGCAATCCGACGGGGGAGAGCCCGCCTCGCACGAGGCGGGCCTCCTCATTCGTTAGGACTCTACTTCGACTTCGACCTCGGCTTCGATCACCTCGGCGTCCGCGTCGGCGTCTTTCTCGGCTTCCGCTTCTGCCTTGTCATGCCGTTCGACGATGATCGAGCAGTTGGTCACCAGAGCCGCGATCGCCCCGATCGCTGCCCAGGCCGGGGCCAGCAGGGTACCGACGACTCCCAGGGTCAATGGGATCTCGATGAGATCCTTCCCGTCGTCGTTCCGGATGATGATCCTCCGAACGTTGCCCTCGTGGATGATCTCCTTGACTTTGCTGACCAGGTTGTCGCCCCGGACCTTGTGCTCCTCTGTCTTGTATTTCTTCTCGCCCATTCTCGTCTCCTGACTCCTCGACTGCATTTTGCCGGTCTGTTATGGCTGCGTCGTCTTCTGAACGTACGAGAGGAAGCGCGTCGAGGCTTCAACACCGGGCCGATGAGGACGCAGGCGGTCGAGGCGGGCGTCGGAAACCAGGCGCCAAGGGATTTCGTTATAAGGGTTCGTACGAAGCTTGCAGATCGGTACGACCGGAGCCGGGCGCGCCTTGCAACGATCGCGGCTCAGGAACTGTCATACTAGGCGGTCGTCGTTTACCAGTCAGCGCGAACCGGACATGGCGAGATCCAGGTACGAAACGATGGACTGTAGTCCCGGAGTGGGTGCGCCACGCATCCGCTCCGGAGTTCGCTTTGTGCCGACTCTTACGTGCGGCATGCTCGCCGCCGCGCTCGTCCCCTTCCCGATCTCCGCTCAAGAGAGCACGGGTTCCACTCCATCTTTAGCAATCCCTTCGGCGGCGGGCTCGTCCGAAGGAGTCACGGAGCGTCGAAATTCGAACGCGCCCGTCGATCGATCGATGGAAGCCGTGCGCGCCAACGACGACAGACCGCACATCGACGGCCGGCTGAAGGAGGCTGTCTGGCAGCGCTCGGCGGTGGCTGAAGGCTTCGTACAATTCAGACCCGACCCGGGGGCGGTACCCAGCGAAGCCACGGAAGTCCGGGTGCTGTACACGGACGAGGCCGTCTACGTCGGCGCACGCATGTTCGACTCGCAACCCACTTCGATCATCCGGCGTCTCGCGCGTCGCGATCAGTCGACCGTAACGGACGAGTTCCTGGTCGGGTTCGACAGTTACTTCGACCGCCGTACGGCGTTCGTGTTCGCCGTGAGTGTCGCTGGCGTGCAGCGCGATTATCTGGTGTTCGACGACACCGACGAGGACGACAGCTGGGACGCCGTATGGGAGTCGGCAACGCACACCGACGAGGACGGTTGGACAGCCGAGCTGCGGATCCCACTGTCGCAGCTGCGTTTCAATCGGCCGACGGAGGAGGGCGCGGGCTCGCAGTGGGGGGTGAACTTCCAACGCGAGCTGGCCCGTCTGGACGAGACGAGTCAGTGGTCCCCGCATCCAGCGGACGGTTCGCGCGCCGTGTCCGCCTTCGGAACGCTCACCGGTCTGGAAGGGATCGAGCCCTCACGTCATCTCGAGCTCCGTCCGTATGCCCTGCTGCAGGGGACGCGAGCGCCTGGAGACGGCGACAATCCTTTCTTCAGCAAGACCGACCTGGGCGCGTCGTTCGGAGGGGATTTGCGGTATGGGATCACCAACAATCTTACGCTGAATGCGACGATCAACCCCGACTTCGGTCAGGTGGAGGCTGACGCCGCGGTCGTCAACCTGACAGCCTTCGAGACGTTTTTCCCCGAGAAACGCCCCTTCTTTCAGGAGGGTGTCGACATCTTCAACTTTGGCATCGGACTCGGTGACGGGGATCAGGAACAGCTCTTCTACACGCGCCGTATAGGCCGCCGGCCCCGCGGCGACGGACCCTCGGAAGCCGAGTTCGAGGACACGCCCGAAGCAACCACCATCCTCGGGGCGGCAAAGCTCTCGGGGAAGACATCGGGGGGCTGGTCCGTCGGCTTCCTGAACGCGCTGACCGGCGAGGAGACGACGCGGTACAGGACGCCCGAAGGAGAGTTCGGAGATGTGCCCGCGGAGCCGCTCACGAACTATGCGGTCGGCCGAGCCATCAAGGACTTCAACGACGGCGAGAGTGCTATCGGCGTGGTCGCGACAGCGACGAATCGCGGGATCGATGCCGACGGTCCGCTCTACTTCCTCCCCGACGCAGCTTACGCCGGTGGGGTCGACTTCCGGCACAGGTTCGGAGAGGGAAACTATGAGGTTTCGGGATACCTCCTCGGCAGCCACGTGCGCGGCAATCCGGGCGCAATGGAGGATCTCCAGACATCGTCGACCCACTATTACCAGCGACCTGACGCCACCCATGTCGAGTTCGATCCTGAACGCAGATCGCTGAGCGGGAGCGCGGCCAACCTGGAGATCAGCAAGATCGGCGGTGGCCGCTGGCGCTGGGGCTTCATCGGGACGGCCCGCTCGCCCGGCTTCGAGGTCAACGACCTGGGCTTCCAGCGTCGGGCAGACGAGGCGATCGCGCTGGGGTACGTCGGCTATGATCAGTTCGAGCCCGGCGGCCCGTTCCGGCGCTGGCGACTCAACGCCAACTCGTGGTCGGGCTGGTCGTTCGGGGGTGAGCGGATCTCCACGGGCGGCAACGTCAACGGCAGCTTCCAGCTCAAGAACTACTGGCGGGGGTATGCAGGCATCAACGTCGAAACTCCCGCCCTGTCGCCCACGGCGCTTCGCGGAGGGCCGGCTCTCCGCACGCCGGCGGAATACTCGGGGTGGCTCGGCTTCGGGTCGGATTCCCGCAGGACGGTTCGGTTCGGCCTGAACTTCAACTTCGGCGGCGACATGGAGACCCCTTCCGGCCGCCTGAGTCTGTCGCCGAGCGTGACCGTGCAGGCCTCGAGCCGTATGCAAATCTCCCTGCGCCCGGGCTTTTCGTTGCGAAACAGCACCTGGCAATACGTGACCACCACGGATTCGGAAGTGCAAGCGCACTACGTGTTCGGGCAGATCGAGCAGAAAACCGCGTCGCTCACTGCCCGCCTCAACTACACGTTCACCCCGGATCTCTCACTGCAGGTATACGCGCAACCGTTCGTGAGCGCGGGTTCATACGATGGCTTCAAGGAAGTGGACGACCCGCGCGCGGTTGCGTTCGAAGGACGGTTCCGGACTTTCGGAGAGGACGAGATCTTCGAGCTGGACGACGGCTTCGGCGTGGACACGACGGGGGATGGCGAAGCGAACTTCACGTTCGACGACCCCGATTTCAATGTGAAGCAGTTCCGCTCAAACGTGGTGCTTCGTTGGGAATACCGTCCGGGGTCCACGTTCTTCGTCGTGTGGAGCCAGAACCGTGGCTCTTCGACGGGCGACGGGAGCTTCGAGCTGGGCCGTGATTTCAGCGGAGTCTTCGACACCAATCCAACCAACGTCCTCCTGGTGAAATTCGAGCACTGGCTCGGCTTCTGAACCCCCGCGGGCTATGATGTCCGACATGGCTCGCTTGTACGTCCAGACCCGGTTCCTCGCTGTCCTGTCGGCTTTTTTGGTGAGCTGTCAGGCAAATGAGCGATCGCTCCCGGAGGGCTCGCCACCGGAGGCGTCACTACCGACGGGGGCTCAGGCCGTCTCGCTGCTCGGCGACACCCTGTTCACTCCCCAGCTGGCGCCGGACGTAAGGGAAGATCGGGAGCGGCGCCTCACGGAGGCTCGGGAGGCCTACGAAGCGGACCCGAGCGACGCGGAGGCAATCATTTGGCTCGGGCGACGCACTGCGTACGCGGGGGATTACCGGTCAGCCATCCGTATTTTCGACGACGGGATCGCACAGCACCCCGACGATCCGAGATTCTTCCGGCACCGCGGCCATCGCTTCATCTCAACACGTCAGCTCGAGCGGGCGATCGCCGATCTCGAGCAGGCCGCTTCTTTGATCGAGGGTACTCCGGACGAGGTGGAGCCGGACGGTCTCCCCAACGCGCGTAACATCCCCACGAGCACCCTCCAGTCCAACATCTGGTACCACCTCGGCCTCGCGCACTACCTGCTTGGCGATTTCGAGGGAGCGCTGGCCGCCTACCGCGAGTGTCTCGCAGTGTCCGACAACCCGGACATGCTCGTGGCCACCTCCCACTGGCTGTACATGGCCTTGCGTCGGCTCGGACGAGAGGGAGAGGCGGCCGAGGTACTCGCGCCTATCCGGGCGGATCTCGACATCATCGAGAACGACGCCTACCACCGCCTGCTCCTCGTGTACAAGGGCGAGCTGGCGGCCGACGATCTGTGGGACGAGGTGGCCGACGCTCTCGGGAACGCGACGATCGGCTATGGGATCGCGAACTGGCATCTGTACAACGGACGGATGCCGCAGGCTCGTCGCGCCCTGCGGCGCGTGCTGGAGACCGGTGAGTGGGCAGCGTTCGGCTACATCGCCGCCGAGGCCGAGTTGGCAAGACTCGCAGGCTCGTAACCGTCACTCATTGTAAGCATGTCGGAAGCCACCGCCGAATCGCCCAGCGCCCTCGCCGTCGTGACCGGCGCCTCGGTCGGAATCGGGCGTGAGCTCGCCCGGATACTCGCCACCCACGGGCATGCGCTCGCACTCGTCGCGCGTGACGCGAGCCGTCTCGATCAGCTCGCCTCGGAGCTGACCCAATCCTTCGGGGTAACGGCCCGTGCGATCCCTCTCGACCTGACGGAGCCTGAGGCGCCGGAGACGCTAATGGCGGAGTTGGGTGGCGAGGGCACGGAGGTCGAGATTCTCATCAATAACGCGGGGTTTGGCATGTTCGGCCCGTTCGCCCGCACACCGCTCGACGCCACGGCGTCAATGATCCAGCTCAACATCACCGCCCTTACGTGCCTTACGCGTCTGGTGCTGCCCGGCATGGTGGGACGAGGCCGCGGTCGCATCATGAACGTCGCCTCGACGGCCGCCTTTCAGCCTGGCCCACTGATGTCCGTCTACTATGCCAGCAAGGCTTATGTGCTGCATTTTTCTGAGGCGCTCGCAGACGAACTGCGCGACACGGGGGTTACCGTGACGGCCCTGTGTCCGGGCCCGACCCGAACCGAGTTCCAGTCGCGGGCCCAGATGCAGGATTCGGGATTGCTGCAGGGTCCGCTGCTCATGGACGCAGAAACCGTGGCACGAATCGGCTACGCGGGGATGATAAAGGGAAAGCGAGTCGTGATTCCGGGGCTGGGAAACCGGCTTCTCGCGCTCGGCCCGCGGATCGCACCACGGCGACTCGTCACCTGGGCGGTGCGCGCGATCCAGGCACCTCGAGGTCGCTGAGCGGATGGAGCTCGGTCTCCTGATGGCGTTGCTCGTTGTGGCCGGTGGGCTGGCTGCGCGCCGAAAGCTACGTGCAACCTGGAGGAAGTCGGTCCTGTCCGACGACATGGTCCAGCGCATCGAGAAGAAGGGACGGCTGCGCGTGGACGTGCCCGAGCCGCTTGACCTCGATGAGATCCGTGAGGAGGAGGACGAGTTCTGGGCTCAGACGTGGGACCTGCCCGAGGAGCTGTAAACGTTTTAGCGCAATACCTCGCCGAAACCGATCTGCTCTGACGTGAGAACGAACACCGTGGTGGGCAGTCCGGCCGCCCGCTCCCTCAGATCATCGAAGTAGTCGGCGAAGTTCTCATCCGGCTCGGCCATTCCCAGGAAGACGAGGTCGGCGTCGCGGGATGACTCGCGTAGAATCTCGGGAAACGGGCGTCCGCCCGACACGAGCACTTCAGGCACGGCGAGCGTGCGGATGCGCCCGACCAGCGCGGTCAGGTTCTGCTCGGCGTCATCGGCCGCGCTATCGGTCGGCACGACCATCTTGACCCTCACCTCGACGCCGCGCCAAACGAGGCTCGTCTGCAGCAGGTAGGCGAGTATCATCATCAGCCCACCGTTTCCCTTGAGACCTCCCCACCATACGTCGATGCGACGGTGCGCGATCGGCCGGTCCGTCACCTCTCCAAACGCCTCCTCTTCTCCCGGTCGCACGATCACGACGTGGCGTTTCGCTTCGTAAATGAAGCGGATCAAGTCGGCGAACGTTTCCCGATGCGCCTCATCCCGGCTGTCGCCCAGCAGCACAGTGTTCGGCGCGAGTGCGCCCAGCCCGTACGTCTCGACCAGCCGGTGCGCGCCCTCGAACGGATTCTGAGCCGAAACTACGCGCACCAGCGATTGGACGCCCCGCTTTTCCAGGTGGTCCCGGATGCGCTGTTCGATCTGGCTCTGCCGGTCGAGCGACACGGCGTCAGGCGGTACCACGGCTGCGACCGTCATGAGCGCGCGCCCGTGCGTGAACGCACTCGCCAGGTCGATCAGGTGGCGGCGGCGCATGGGCGAACCGGAAAGGACCAACAAGTGCGGCCGCCAGTTCTTGGGATCGGGCATGTCGCGCACGCGAAGCAGGCTCGTGCGCATCAGCGCGAGCCAGATCCCGCGCCGCACATCACCCCATGCGACCCGCATCTCCCGCCGCTGCAGCCACACGAACACGCCGATCACCAACACCGCCGCCAGGATCGTCGCCAGCGGGTTGATGATGATCATCACCCACGTGCAGGCGACCGCGCCAAGCAGGGACAGAGACCAGTGGACGGTGAACAGCGGGCGATAGGACGGGCTGGCCACGAAGCGCTCGACGCCCGCTACCACGTTCAAAACGCCGTACGTGGTAAGGAAGAACATCGTCAAGATGGGCGCGATGATGTTGAGGTTGCCCAGATACACCGCCACCAGCGCGAGCGCTAGCGTGACCAGGGTGCCGTTTCGCGGCGTGTCCTCCTCGCCGGTCCCCTTGCCCAGCCAGCCGAGTTGACGCGGCAGCACCCGGTCGCGTGCCAGGGCCTGCAGAACACGCGGCGCTCCGAGGATGCTTCCCACCGCGCTGGACAGCGTGGCACCCCAGACCCCCAGCAGGATCGCATCGCCCCAGAACGAGACTCGGCGCATGATGAGGGGGTCCGCGAGCAGAGAGGCCTGGTCGGCCCGCGACGCCAGGAGGATCGGTATGGTCATGTACACGACAAATCCGACGCCGATTGCGGCCAGGGTGCCGATCGGGATCGAGCGGGTGGGGTTCCGCAGATCTCCCGACAGGTTGACCCCCGCCATGATCCCGGTGACGGCCGGGAAGAACACCGCGAACACGACCCAGAAGGGTTCGGTGGCCACTCCGGCGGTGGTCGCTTCGGATACGGGCTCCGCGAGCGGACTGCCCAGCAGGAGAGAGAGCAGTGACAGCGCAATCGCACCCATGATGAAGTACTGCGCTCGAATCGCCGTGCGGGCCGACCGCAGCGCCAGCAGAGCAACCAGCAGGGTCGTGACGATGCCCACCGTCTTCTCGTCCAAAGCCGGGAAGACGCGCTCGACGCTTTCCGCGAAACCCACCGTGTACAGGGCCATGGATAGAGCCTGTGCGAGGTAGAGCGGGATCCCGACCGCACCACCCACCTCGACACCCAGCGAGCGGCTGATCATGTAATAGGCCCCGCCGGTGCGGATCTGTTGATCCGTGGAAATCGCCGACACGGAGAGGCCGGTAAGGAAGGTGATGGCGCTGGCGAGAGTGACGATAAGCAGGGTGCCGCCGAGCCCCACGTTCCCCACGACCCAGCCCAGACGCAGGTACATGATGACGCCGAGGATCGTCAGGATGGAGGGTGTGAATACGCCGCCGAATGTACCGAGGCCGGGGCCGATCTGCTCCGGAGCCCTGGCACGACCCGGCAACCGTCGCCGGGCGACGCCGACGAGTTGTGACAGACTGAATCGGGATCGGTTCACGGGCACCCGTACCACAGGCGAACGCGTGTCAGCGGAATTACGAGGTCCGGGGCGGCACGGCGCGAAGTCGTGCGCAGTGGTTCGACACGGCCGAAGAGTATAACATGCCGCCGCGCACACCGGAACGGAAAGCGAGGAGTCATGCGGCGATCTCTAACGATCAGCGCCCTCCTGGCGCTAGCGCCGCTTGCCCCGCTGAGCGCACAGGCGAAGCCGAAGGCGGAGACGGAACAAGAGCGCGAGGCCGTATTGGCTGTCGTGCAGCGCTTGTTCGACGGAATGCGGGCCAGAGATAGCGCGGCAGTCCGTGCGACCTTTCACCCCGAGGCTCGACTGATCGCCACGGGAGAGCAGGAGGGCGTCCCCTCGATCCGCGTGATCCCGGCCGATGGATTCGTCGCGGCGATCGGAGGCGGCGACGAGGAGTGGGACGAACCTTTCTGGGATTCCGTTGTGCAGGTCCAGGACAACCTGGCTACGGTGTGGACGCGTTACGCGTTCTACCGTGCGGGCACGTTTAGCCACTGCGGGGTGGACGCGTTCATCCTGACGCGCACCGAGGATGGTTGGCAAATCGTGAGTATCGCCGATACACGCCAGCGAGAGGGCTGCGTGCTGCCGCCGGATCGCTAGCCCTCGGCGCCCTCGGGCGGCTCCTGCCCCTGTTGCCCAGACTCGAGCGGTCTCATGGCACGGTCCGAGGGGATGGGCAACACGCTGGTCCCCTCGAACAGCCTCTCCAGACCACCCACCACAACCGTCTCGCCAGCGTCCACGCCTTCCAAGATCTCGACGGAGCCAGGCGTCCGGACGCCGAGGAGCACGGGTCGACGTGTGGCCGTGTTCTCCTGGGTGATGACCCAGACGAAGCTCCCCATCTCCAGGGTGAGGATCGCGTCTTCGGGCACCAGCACCGCGTTCGGCCGGACCTCGGTGGCCAGCCGGGCCTCGATGAACATCCCGGACCGCAGAGCCCGATCCCGGTTCGGGACCAGCGCCTTTACGTTGATCGTCCGGGCGGGTAGCCGCACGACGGGATCCACGAAGTCGACGGTGCCCTCGAACTCCCGATCCGGCACTGACGCGACCTGGAAACTCACGGTCTGCCCGACCTGGAGTCGGGCCGCGTAACGCTCGGGCACCTCGAAGGCCGCACGCTGCGGATCCACGGTCTGCAGCGTCACGAGCGACGTGGACGAGGTCACGTAATCTCCGAGGCTCACGAGGCGCTCGCCGGTCACGCCGCCAAACGGCGCCCTGACTGTGGTCCGATCCAGGCGAACCTGGGCGAGGTCGAGATCGGCTTGCGTACTTCGAGCTCGCGCCTCCGCCGCTTCCAACTCTGACTCCGACGCGGCTTCTTCGGCCAGCAGTTGACGCGTCCGCGCGAGCGCCTGTCGTCCCAGGTCACGCTCGGCTTCGAGTCGCGCCACCTGCGCCGTGAGCTCCGCATCATCGACTTTGAAGAGCGGCGCTCCGCGTCCGACCTCGGCGCCCTCGCGAAACAGAATGCGCACGATGCGACCGTCCACCTCGGGCCGCAGTTCGATCTGCTGGATCGCTTCGATCTCTCCGGTGGCGAGGATCTGATCGATCGCCGTGTCACGGATCGCCGCCGCCACATCCACCGGCATCGCAGGCGGTCCCCTTCGGCCACCCGGGCCGTCACCGGCGTCCGCCTCGCCGCAGGCAGCAGTGATCAGTCCCATCAGGAGCACCGCGGCTCCCGCAAATGTCTGTCTATCGGTCATGGTTCGACTCGGTCGGGAAACAGGCGACGGCCCAGCACTGCCTCCAGGCCTGCCAGAGCCAGACGCGTCGCGTATCGGGCCTGCACCAGGGCGGCTTCCGCATCGGCCAGATCGACCTGCGCGGTGACGAGGTCGAGTATCGTGGTCGCGCCACCCCGGTAGCGGCTGTCCTGCACGCGCAGGTTCTCCCGCGCGACGCCCACCGCCTCCGCGGCGATCTGCGCCGTGGCGCGTGCCGTGTTGTACGCCGCATAGGACTGGACCACGTCGCGCCGCACCTCGCGTTCCACATCTTCGCGCCGCGTGCGGGCGACGTCCCGCTCCACCCGCGCCTGAGTGATCTGGATCTCGCGCTGGGCACCGTTCCAGATGGGCAGGGAGATCTGGAACCCATATTGGCTACGAGTGGTCGCGGTCGGAAAGAACTGGTCGTCGAACGTCTGCAGGCCGGCGAACAGGTCGATGCTGGGCAGATACTGGGTTCGCGTCTGATCGAGGGATTTCTGAGCACTCCGTTCCTCGGCGATCGCCAGTCGGTAGTCGGGCCCACCCGTCAGCGCCTCCTCGACCGCTTCCTGTTCGGTAAGCGGCAGTTCCGGCGCGGTTTCGAACGTCAGCGGGGCGGCATCGACCGCTCCTGGAGACCCAACGCGGCGCGCCAGCTGAAAGCGTGCGACGCGCAGTTGTGTTTCCTGTACCAGCTGATCGACCCGGGCTCGATCCAGCTCGAGTAGAAGTTGAAGCGAGTCGGTCTGTACGGCCGCCCCCGACACGACCCGCGCCCGCGCCACTCCGAGCTGCTCCCGGGCGCGTCTCACGCGCTCGCGAGCCACAACCGAAAGCTCCTTCGCCGCCAACACGTCGTAGTAATCGGATTCTGCGTCCAGGGCGGTCTGATACAGGGCCTGTCGCTCGCCGGCGGCCGACGCGTCGAGTTCCGCCCTAGTGCGGCCCAGTTCGAAGTACTTCTGACCGCCGTCGAACAGGTTGAGGCTCGCTTGCAGTTGGCCCTGCACGAGTCGGTCAGTCAGCTCGGCCGTTCCGAGATTGAAGAACTCGGATGAGGAACGCGTGAAGCTCGTGCTTGCCTCGACGGACGGCACGACGAACGCCATGATCGCGGCGCGGCGCGCCCAGCCTGCGCTGTCCATGCGGCCCAGAGCCGCGACGTAGGACGGATCCAGGTTTGTCGCCCGACGTATCGTCTCTTCGAGCGTCACGACGGGGAGAGAATCTTCCTGAACCGTCTGCACCGCGTGGAGAGCTGTCGGATGGAGGCTCATCGGGAGGAAGAAGCTGCCCAGCAAGAGGGCGGCAACCAACCGCATCATGTCGCTTTCGCTCCTCCGCGGTCCCTTGCACCGGCCACCATCGCGCGTGCACGCTCGGCGAGTGGCGAGAGGTCGCGCTCTGCGCGAGCCGTCGAGAGGTCGCGCATTCGATCGCGTGCGCGCTCGAAGAAGATCCACACTACCGGGACCAGGAAGAGGGTAAGCAACGTCGAGAACAGCAACCCACCCACGATCGCATAGCCCAGTGGTCGGCGACTGGCAGAGCCGGCGCCCAGGCCGAGGGCGATCGGAAGTGCACCCACGATCGTCGCGACCGCCGTCATGAGAATCGGACGCAGGCGAATTCGACCGGCCTCGATCATCGCCTCGACGACCTCACGTCCGGCCGCTCGACGCTGGTTCGCGTACTCGACGAGCAGGATCGAGTTCTTGGTCACGATGCCGACCAGCAGGATCATCCCGATCTGGCTGTACAGGTTGAGCGTGGAACCGGCTAATAGAAGGGTGAGAAGGGCGCCCGTAACCGCCAGCGGCACCGCCAGCAGTACCGTGAACGGGTGCACCAGCGACTCGAACTGGGCCGCCAGCACCATGAAGACGACCACGATGGCGAGCACGAACGCGAAGTAGAGGGCCGAACCGCTCTCCTCCAGCTCGCGCGACTCACCCGACAGGGCGAGGCTCGTGCCGGGCGGGAGCACGTCCTCACCCGCTGCGTAGAGCGAGTCGAGTGCCTGACCCAGCGTGAAACCCGGTGCGATGGCCGCGCTAACCGTGAAGGAACGGACCCGGTTGAAGTGACTCAGCGATCGGGGTCCGATCCCCTCCTCCACGCTGGCCACCGCATCCAGTTGGACGAGCTGGTCGCCGCGGCCCCGAACGTACAGCCCCGAAATGTCGCCCGGCGTGGCGCGCTCCCCGGGCTCCAGTCTCACGATCACGTCGTACAGCTTGTTCTCGCGTGTGAAGGTGCTCACGCGGCGCCCGCCCAGCATCGTCTGGAGCGTGCTGGCGACTTCGGCGACCGGAACGCCCAGATCCTCCGCTCGGTCACGCTCGAATCGGACCGTAAGCTCGGGCTTGTTCACCTTCAGATTCGTGTCGACGTTCAGCAGGGCCGCGATCTGTCTGGCCCTCGGCAGCAGTCGGTGCTGCGCGGCCGTCAGTGAATCGAAGTCCGGGTGGCGAACTACGAAGTTGACCGGGTTGCCCCATCCGAAGGCGGGCGGGTTCGCTGCGAAGGCGAAGATCCCGGGTATGCCGAACAGCTGCGGCCGGATCTCCGCCAGGACGTCGTCTACCGTGCGGTCCCGGTCTTCCCAATCCGTGAGCCGTGCGAAGACCATTCCACCGGCCACGTTGCCGCCGAATCCCACCACACTGAAGTACTTGTCAATGTCTTCGGTTCTACCGAGTACTGCCTCCACCTGTCGCTGGTAGCTATCGGTGTACTCCAGGGTGGAACCCTCGGGCGCCACCGTGATCACCATGAAATAGCCTCGATCCTCGGGAGGGACGAACTCGCGCTCGAGCTGGGTAAAGACCACAGCGGCCAGCAGGACCGCAGCGACGGCACCCCCCACCACGCTCCACCGGTGGCGGATCGCCCATCCGAGCGTTCGGGCGTATCCATGCGCGATGGCCTGGAAACCGCGCTCGAGCGCATTGTACACGCTTCCGTGCTGCCGTTGAACGCGCAGGATCTTGGCGCACAGCATCGGCGTGAGGGTGAGCGCCACGAACGACGACACCACCACGGCCCCCGCCATGGCGATCCCGAACTCGTTGAACAGCCGTCCGACCGTGCCCTGCAAAAAGGCCAGGGGCGAGAAGACGGCCACGAGGGCCACGGTGGTCGCGATCACCGCGAACGCGATCTCGCGCGTCCCGTTGGTGGCCGCCGTGACCGGGTCGTCGCCCAGTTCCTCCTGATGCCGGTAGGCGTTCTCCATCACGATGATCGCGTCGTCCACCACGATCCCGATCGCCAGGATGAGCGCCAGCAGAGTGAGGTTGTTGATCGTGAATCCGAGGAAGTACATGACCCCGAAGGCCGCGACGATCGAGGTGGGGATCGCCAGTCCCGGGATGATCGTTCCACGGATGTTTCGCAGGAACACGAAGATAATGAGGACCACCAGGATCCCGGCCAAGATCAGCGTCTCCTCCGCCTCGCGAATCGAGCGTCGCACGAAGACCGCGCGATCGAAGCCTGCGGTGATCTCGACCCCTGGCGGGAGAGCCTGCTGGATCGCGTCCAGCTCTCTCTCTATCGCATCGGACACCTCGACCAGGTTCGCCTTCGACTGGCGCACCACGCCGATCGCGATCGCGTTCTGGCCATTGTAACGAAGCGCGCTGCGCAGGTTCTCGGAGCCAAGCTCGACGCGTGCGATGTCACTCAGCCTCACCACCTGTCCGCCGCGGGCGAAGACAACCATGTTGGCGAATTGGTCCGGTGTCTTCAGCTCGCCCAGCGACCGTACCGTGAATTCCCTGCGGGCCGACTCGATGCGGCCGGCAGGTACCTCCACGTTGCGAGTGCGGATCGCGTTCTCGACGTCCTGGACGGTGATCCCACGGGCGGCCAATTCCGCCGATCGGAGCCAGACACGCATCGAGTAGCGCCGCTCGCCGAAGATCTCGATCCGTCCCACACCCGGGAGGCTCTGGAGCTGGGTCTTCACCAGACGATCGGCCATGTCGGAGAGCTGCATCAACGTGTAGTTCTCCCCGGCCAGCGCGATCCAGAAGAATGGCTCCGCGTCCGCGTCCTGCTTTGCGACCACCGGCTCCCGAATCTGATCCGGCAACCGGCCCCGGACCCGTGCGACCTTGTCGCGCACGTCCTGTGCTGCCGCCTCCAAGTCACGGTCGAGCGTGAACTCGAGGCTGATGTTGGCGAACTGCTCAGCGCTCGCGCTGGTGAGTGTCCGGACACCAGCGATCGTCGCCAGCTCCTCCTCGAGGACGTCCGTGATCGAGGACTCGACGACACGTGCGTTCGCCCCCGGGAGGGAAACGCTCACAGAGATGACGGGCGAGTCGACGTCCGGGAACTCTCGCACCGACAGGCGCGTGAACGCGATGAAGCCGAACAGTATCAGGGCCAGGCTCACCATGCTCGTGAGCACAGGCCGCTGGATCGATGTGTCGGAAAGCTTCACGGGACAGCCTCTGCGCCTCTATCCGTTCGGGCGGAATTGCATGTGCGAATCGCACGTGAACGACCCGAAGCCTTACGCCCCTGTCACTCCCAATGTTTCTTCTCTATCCGTCGAGAAGGGGCATAAGGTTACATACGGGGTCGCGTTCTGAACAGGCGCGAAAGGGCCGTTGAACATTCCGTGGTCACCCCCGACCCGGCTGTCCTTCCGGCGAGGAGCGAGGCGAAGGCTGCTCTTACCTGCTCAGCGGGCCGCGAAACGCAGGCTGGCGAGGCTTGTAAGGTCGGCTTCGGGGAGGCTCGAGACCAATGCGTGTTCGAAGTCGTCGTCCGTCCAGCGAACGACCTGGATCCCCCGCGCAGCGTCGGAGCGCAGGTCCGCGGGGAAGAGCGATCGCTCCGGCACGCGCTTGCCGCCCGCGCGGGGAACACGGTAGTGCGCGACAGTTGTCCCATCCACGTCGTACTCGACCATGGCGGCGCGCTCACCCTGAATCAGACAGATCATGGCGCGGTTAATGGTCGTTCCGTTCGCTGTCACGGGGATGATGCTCACGCCGAGCTCGCGCATGAAGAAGCGCCCTACCGAATCGGGATCGGGCTTCTCCACTGACAGCTCTTCGACTGCCCGGCCCGCATAATCGTCGACAAAAGCGATCATCGCCCGGGAGGCATCATCCCGAGTCATGACTCCCCACGCGACCCCTGCCCCCAGGAGGGCCACGAGAAGCGCCGCACCCATCGCCAGCGCGAAGCTGCGCGGACGCCCCCCCTGGCCACGGTCCGCACCCCACAGCGCTCGTTCGCGGGCCAACGCGTCGAACACGCGCTCGCGCAGCTGGAGCGGCGCTTTCGTCTCGAAGTCAGCCCGCTGCAGCACACGCGTGAGGGCGGCATCTCGCTCGAAGAACGCCCGGCACGCGGAGCAGACCCGCAGGTGCTCCTGTGCCGCTGCTTCGCCTTCCACGTGCACCCGCGGGCGATCGAGGGGCCACAGCATGCGGCGAGCCGCGTCACATTCCATCCGTAGGTCGCCCATGGGTCAGTGCACTCCGAATCCTTCGGACGTGCCGGTGGCCGATCTTCGGCCGCAAGCTCCGTCGCGCAGCGACAGAACGAGTCGCGCCTGGAGCTCTCTTCGGGCGCGGTACAGCCAATCCTGGAGCTCCCGCAGGGTCAGATCCGCGGTGTGTGCTGCCTCCGCGTACGTGAACTCCAGCATGTCGACAAGCCACAACGCTGCCCGGAGATGCACCGGAAGCGCTTCCATCGCGCGTCGAACCACGGTTCCCAGTTCGTCGGGAGCGGCATCGTCCAGACTCGCCAGATTGTTGAGGAGATGGCTCATCTGCGCTTCATCCGGGACCGGGGACTCGGCTCGATCACCGATGGGCGACTGCGCCGCGGGGTCGGGCAGCTCTCCTATCTCGAACAGGTGATCCAGATACCGTTGCACGAGTTGGCTCACGATCCACTTCCGAAAGGTGAACCCGTCGACTCCGCGTTCGTATCGGCGCGAGGCGTCGACGACTACGCTGAGAACGAGAGCCTCTGCTCGAGCGTCTTCTCCCGTCAGCAACTGCGCGCCGTCGTACAGCACGTCGAGCTCACGGGTCACCAACTCTTCGAACGTCGCCTGGGGCGTCATGGTCCTCGCATGGCGCGGAACGGACGCAGGGGGCAACCCCCGCTGCGCCACTGGGGCCTGTCGGGCCCCCCGCTCCGTCGCCGTGTGGTCGGCTAGTAGCTGGCTGCGGCGATCTTGTCGACCACGATCGCGTGCGATCCCGACCGCTCGACCACCTTGCCGGTCACCTTCACCTTTTGCTCCGCGTGCTCGATCAGCTTCTCGTTGAAGCTGGCGCTCGGCATCGCCATGGAGATAGGCAGGTAGAGGTTGCCGTCCTCGCCTAGGAAAACCAGCGGCACACCGGCCTTCGCGCACACCTCAGAGCACATCTTGTGATCGGCGCCCTTCAGGCCGGCAGCCAGATAACACGACATGTCGACCACCTGGGCGGTGATCGTATTGGCCGCGTCTTCAGCCTCTTCCTGAGCCAGCGCAGGCGCAGCCGCCAACACCGAGCCACCAGCCAGCGCGAGAGCGAGAGTCATCGTCCTGGGTTTCATCGATCCTCCTTGGACCTCGGGTTCAGATTGGTCGGCCATTGTGCCGCCACAGTGCCATGTTCATCCAACGAACATCCTCGCCGGGAACCGGGTTCCCGACGCTCAGTGGTCGTGTGCCTTGTGTGTCTCCCGCGAGTCGTCTCCGTGACCTTCGTCGGCGGTAGCGTTGGCATCCTCTCCGCCGGCATGCGCCACGTGCCGCCCGCCCTCGTGCGCAGGCTGCGCTACTGAATCTGCGGGGACGGCGTGCGACATTTCCCGCTCGAGCGCGGAGGTCAGGCGACGCCAGCTTTCCGCACCTCCAAAGCCGTAGAACTCCTCCACGATCCGTCCTCGGTAGTCGACGATCAGCGTGTAGGGGAGCGCCACGTAGCCAAAACGCTCGGCCATGTGCCCCTCACCGAAGAACTGCGGGAAGGGCAGATCCAGCGCATCGGCGAAGCGGCGGGCCGCGGACTCGTTTTCATCGTCCGAGATGGCCAGAAATTCCACGCGTTCGTGATCGAGCGTCTCGTAGTACGCAGCGAGCTGAGGGAGCTCCTTCCGACACGGCACGCACCAGCTGGCCCAGAAATTCACCAGGAGGGCCTTTCCCCGGTGGTCGGCGAAGTACGACGAGTCGCCCGCAAAGCTGACCAGGGGGACGTCCGGCAGCGGTCGTCTCTCGGCCGGTGGGGCAGTCGCCAGGATCGCCTCCGGATCCAGCCGGTACAGGCGGCCCTCGTCGTCCACACCGAAGGTGTTCCACTTCGCGGGAATCGTGGTCGCTCGAATCAGCTGGCCGCTGGTCGGATCATAGACTTCCACTCGCCGGTGACCGGCCGGCGAGTCAGTCGCGTCGGGTGCGTCGCTAACGTCGGCTCCGTCGGCAGGCCTGTCGGATGCGGTAAGCGCGTATAGCAGGCCGTCGGGCCCCAGAGCCAACGCCTGGGTCACAGGCCGCATTCGCAGCTGTACCTGGTCGTTTACGAGACTGGCCGCCGGACGGGGAGTGTCGAACGACAACGTTCGTCGCACGCGCCAGATCAGCTCACCTGCGTTCCCGTACGCTCGGACCTCGTTATGTAACAGAAAGGCGAAGAAAGCCGTCCCCGTCTGGTCGACTGCGAGGGAGCCTGCATTGGCGAGCCGGTTCCAGCTCGGGTCCTCGAGCGGCTCGATCTCCGCGACTCCGACGCCCACACCGGCCAGCGGATCGAAGCGGAACAGGAGTGGTTCGCCGGCCGGTGTCGGCTCGAAGCCAAAGATGTACGGCGACCGAGCGGCCCACAGCGCAGATCCCGGCCCGCTCCTCAGCTGACCGTTCAAGACGGGCGGGCGGCTGGAACCCATGAAGTCACCGTCTGGGGCAAAATAGAGTAGTCCGTCAGGATGCTCTACGTCGGTGACGAACACGGCGCCGTCGGGGGTTGGCGCGGCGGACAGCGGGAGCCCTACACGACCCGCCTCGTCGGACGGACCGCCGATCGTTCGCACCACCTGGAGCGATCGGTCCACAGCCAACACCCGGCTGGCGTCCGCGTCCGGAACATAGGCGATGCCGCTCCCGTCCGTGGCGATTCCACGCCCCTGAAAGAACACGAGCGTGAGCTCGGCATACTGATGCAGTTCGTACACGTGAAGCGAGTCTCGTGGCGTCAGGTGCTCGACGAGGGGAGGGGCGTCATCTTCGACGATGCGCGAGGGTCGCGAGTCGGGGTACGGGCTGGCCACGGGCGGACCGGCGTCGGCACACGCGCCGAGCGCGAGCGGGAGAAGTGCCCATCTTAAGTCGCAATTCCCGTACTGCCTGGCTCTCATCGATTCTCTCGTCTTCCACTTCGTGTGACGGTGCGGACGTGCATCCGGACTGCCGTGGCAGTTCGCGTCGTGCTCCCGATTCGCTTACGTGATCGGAAACGCGGGGTGGACTCGTTCCGTTCCCGACCCGGAAACAGGAGAGTTGACGGTGTCTGCTCCCGGATCGAGGTTCCGCGACGAGCCGACGGCACGACGGTCGAAGGAGCAGTGACACGCAAGAGTGGCCGAGTGCTTACCAGCGAACGAATCGAACGGATGTCATGAGCGACGGACAATGAGCAACAGAGAAGAAAATGGACTCGTGGTGTGTGGGATCGCCGGAAGCCTGCGCGCGGACTCTTACAACCGCGCGCTGCTGCGGGCCGCCGTAGAATTGGCGCCGCCCGGGTTGCAGCTGCGCGTATTCGACCGGGTTGGCAATCTCCCGCTCTTCGATCAGGATGTCGAGGCCGATGGCGACCCCGAGCCTGTCGCGGCGCTGAAGCGGGCGATCCTTGAGTCGGCCGCATTGCTCATCGCTTCACCAGAATACAGTCGGTCCGTGACGGGGGTTCTGAAGAACGCGCTCGACTGGGCGGCTCGGCCCCCGCGAAACCCGACGCTCAGCGGAAAGCCCGTCGCGATAATGGGCGCCAGCCCCGGTCGGTTCGGAACCGTGAACTCTCAGCGCACGCTGCGCGAGATCCTACGCGCGTGCGGCTGTCAGGTGATGCCGAGACCCGAACTGTATGTGGGCGGGGCGGCTGATGTGTTCGACGAGAAGGGGCGGTTGGCCGACGAGGCAACCCAGAAACGGTTACAACGTCTGTTGGATGCACTCGCAGAGTGGAGCAGCGCGTGAGCCGATCGGGAAGGAACGGCGACTAAGATGAGCCGGCCTCGGCCCCCCGAACCGACCTGTGACCTGAACTGGGATCCGGACCGCGCTCGAGAGTTCGGCACGGATGTCCTCGAGCTATGGGAGGAGTTTCTGCGCCGATTGCCCGAGCTTTCGGTGTCGCGCGTGTGGACGACCGATGAGGTCCGGGACGCCGTCGTTATCCCGGTGCCCGATGACCCTATGCCGCAAGAGGACCTGCGCCGCTACCTGCACGACCTCGTCTTCGAGTATGCGATGTACCCAGGCCATTCGGGCTTCATGGCGTACATCATGGGGCCCAGCACGGTGCCTGGGGCCGCCGTCGACCTGCTCGCCGCGGGCATCAACCAGAACCTCGGAGGCTGGCGGCTGGGGCCAGGAGCGATGGAAATCGAGCTCCACCTGATGCAATGGTTCGCTCAACGCTTGGGTTTGCCGGAAGGCTCGGGTGGAATCTTTACCTCAGGCGGGGCAATGGCGGCCTATGTGGCGCTCAAGGTGGCGCGCGATGCGATGGCCGGATGGGACGTGAGGACCGATGGGGTGAGCGCCGGTCCGCAACTCACGATCTACGCTTCTTCCGAGGCACACGGGGTCAACGATCGCGCTGCCGACATGCTGGGTCTCGGTCGCGCTGCCGTGAGGGTGATCCCGGTTGACGACGATCTCCGGATGCGCTTGGACGCCCTCCGCGCGGCGATCGCCGCCGACATCCAGAAAGATCACCGGCCCGTGGCGGTGGTCGCGAGCGCGGGAACCGTCGGCACCGGGACGGTCGACCCGCTCGACGCCATTGCCGACGTATGCGAAGAGTACGGGATCTGGTACCACATCGACGGCGCGTATGGAGGGGTCGCGGCCATGGTGGACAAGCTGCGTCCCAAGTTCCGTGGCATAGAGCGCGCGGACTCGATCGCCGTCGACCCGCACAAGTGGTTGTACACTCCGCAGTCGGGGGGCGGCGTGATCCTGCGCGACTTCGAGGGGCTGTCGCACAGCTTCTCGGTGGATGCCTCGTATGTGCACGAGGACAAGGAACTCACCGGGCGGGGCATCGACCTCTTCCCGCGTGGCCCGCAGTGGTCACGCAGCTTTCAGGGGCTCAAGCTGTGGGTGTCACTACTCGCGCATGGCTGGGACGCTTACCAGCGACGGATCGCCCACGACTGCGCTCTCGCCCGCTACCTGTACGACATGGCCACGGAACGGCCGGACTTCGAGACGCTACCCGATCCGCCAGAGCTGTCGATCACCTGCGTGCGTTACGTGCCCCCGGATCTAGCCGCTGGCGCGGCTGCCGGGGCTCGGGGGGAATTCGAGGAGTACGTGGACCGCCTGAACGAGCGTTTGATGGCGGAGATTCAGATGCACGGCCGCGTATTCCCATCCAACACCGTCATCGACGGCCGTTTCTGGCTGCGAGCCTGTATCGTCAACTTCCGCACCGAAGCCGAGGACATGGACGCCCTGCTTGACGTGGCGGCAGACCTCGGCGCAGAGCTCGACGGGGAGATGCGTCCCGAGCTTGGGTGAGCGCGCCTTCCGGCGCGCCGTCGTCTGGTTGCTGCTTCAGCGAATCGAGCGTTGGCTCAGATGAACCAGGCCTCCATCTCGGATTCGACCTCGTGCTGCTCGTCGTCCGGCTCATGGTGCAGCTGGGTCGCCATAGCCAGAGCCGCAATGCCCGCGGCCAGCGCGACAAGCAGGTAGTAGGTCCTCATCGTTTCCTCCTGCTACCTGACCAGGTGTGTTTCGGCTTCGAACCTCCTCGACAGAAGTCCAGGGTTCCCGGCCCGTGCTTCCTCCACCCTGAAGACCCCTTCGATCGGCCTTGCGTCACCGACGAGAAAGCCGACCCAAAGGCGCCTCGCTCATCCTATTCTTACTGCATATTCCTTGCTAGTGTGTATAGATTACATAACTATCGGTAACTCAAGCAATTAGGGCGTCGGCGAAACCCCCCGCCAGGCGCGAGCGTAGCAGAAGTTCCCCACCTGTGTAGCAGATTGCCGCGCCGCCTCCACAGACCGGCGAGCCTCGCGGCTCAGCGGTTACGCGAGCAGTGTGCGGACGAGAGACACGAGAATCGCCACGATCGCGACCGGACACACGAACCGGATGAGGAACGACCACGTGCGCCCCATGGGGAACTCGCCGTCGTTCTCCCTCACCTCCTCACCGGCGCCCTTCACACCCCAGACCCAGCCGACGAACACGCTGATCAGAAGTGCCCCGATCACGAGCGAGTACTGCCCGAAGATCGTGAACAGCAGCGACAGGAAGTCCAGCCCGACGCCCGGAATCTGCGACAGCCAGCCCACCGCGCCGTTCGCGAGTGCGCTGGGGACGCCGATCAGGAAGGCGAGGGTTCCCAGGAGGATCGCAGCCTTTTTTCGAGATGTACCCCGTTCGTCCACTGCCCATGCCGTCGTGACCTCGAGCAGAGACACGCTGGACGTGAGCGCAGCGATCGCGAGCAGGACGAAGAAACCGGTCCCGAACACGATGCCGCCGATGGGTGCTGGCGGGATCGAGGACAGAAGAGAGGTGAGCACCACGAAGACCATGCCGGGCCCGCCGGTTCCGGGCTCCAGGCCTGCGTGGAACAGAGTCGGAAAGATGATCAGTCCGGCGAGGATCGCGATGCTCGTGTCGAATCCCGTTACCCAGGCGGCTGAGGACACGAGGTCATCACGCTTGGACACATACGAGCCGTAGGTGATCATCGCCCCCATTCCGAGGCTCAGGCTGAAAAACGCCTGGCCGATCGCGGCGAGCACGACAGTCCCGCTGACCTTGCTGAAATCCGGCTTGAAGTAGAATTCCAGCCCCGTCGCGGCACCCGAGAGGGTCACGGCCCGCAGGGCGAGGAGAACGAGGAGCACTAACAGAACGGGCATGAGCACCTTCGTCCAACGCTCGATTCCTTCGCGTACGCCACTGAGGACGACGTAGATCGTGATGCACATGAACAGGAGGTGCCAGCCGATGGCTTGAACCGGCCCGCCCGCCACCTCGGCGTAGATTGCAGCGGTGTCTGCTTCTGGACCGAAGGTGCCGACGGCCGTCTTGAAGATGTAGGCGAGCGTCCAGCCGGCGATCACCGAGTAGAAGCTCAGGATCATGATTCCGGTCGCCACGCCGAGCGCACCGACCGCGACCCAGACCGAGCCCGGAGCCAGCGCTTTGAACGCACCGACGGGGTTGCGCTGCGTCCTCCGGCCCACGATCAGCTCGGCCAGCATGACCGGCGCCCCGATGAAGGCGACGGCGATCAGGTAGATGACGAGAAAGGCCGCACCGCCGTTCCGTCCGGCCACCGTGGGGAAGCCCCAGATGTTGCCGAGTCCGACGGCGCTTCCGGCGGCGGCCAGAATGAACGCGAGCTTCGAGCCCCACGTCGCTCGTCCCTGTCCCGTCGTCTGCATAGACGCTGCTCCCTGTGGCCTGGTCTATGGCGCGGTTGAGCCTGATGGCCCCGCAAGTTCGCCCGAGGATACGGCCGCAGCCGAGTGCCTCACAAGCGATCCGGCCCCTCGCGCCACACCTCCCAGCGCGTCAGGGAGTCCGCGACCAGTGCGATCGTGTCGGTGATCAGCGGCTGTCCCGTCAAATCCATTGCCCGGAGCCTCACCTCTCGGGCCCTGACCTCGACGTTGACCCGAGCCGAGTCCGCCGGCTCGATCGTGTCGAGAACGACGCGCCCGACCCCGGCGTCCGCGTACACAACGGCCGGCTGCTCCGTTCGGTTCACCAGACGAAGCGCGTAGGTCTGCGGTTCCAGGATCTCGACCGGGAGACCGCCACGTCCCAGGAGGAGCGGAGGGGCTCGTGTCCCGTCGCCCTCGCCGACTCCCGGGTTCTCCTCCCCGGACACACCGCTCGAATCCGCGGGCGCGGCAGCCGCAGGATCCCCTCGCGCGTCCACTCCGTCGTCCTGACCGACCCCACAGTCCGCATGGACCGCCAGAGCCATGCCCATCGCCAGCATCTTCATCCGTCGCCCCAAGCCGCTCCTCCGCGCCACCATCTCCATTCGTTTCCTCAGCGACCTCCACGCAGCACGTGCAGGCACGCGTTCCCCCGTGCGCGCAGCTCTCGCACGTTCGCGATCTCCCGCTCCATACGTTCGTCGCTCCAGCCCAACTCCGGCCCGAGGTGGGCGGCCGCACGCTCGCTCACTGCCTCCAGCTGCTCACGGGTCTCCAGCGCCACGTGGGTGCGCCGGTACAAGAAGTCATCCAGCCGCAGCGTCAACTCGGCGCGCACTGCGTATACGGCTTCCGCCACCAGGTAAGGGCGGTCCTCGACCAGCGGCTGGTTGAGTTCATGTCGTTCCCGCACGAGGTCTAACACGTCGTTGGCGCGCGTACCGTACGCACGAACCAGACGTTCCGCACCGCCCTCGACGAGACCCAGATCGGCGGCACGAACTCGGATGTGCTCCTGCAGCTCCTCCAGGTCCTCGAAGTCGCCGCCGGGCAGCGGAACCTTCATCGTGTCGCACCGTCGTTCGGCTTCCACGCCGGCTTCGGCCAGCACCTTCCCGACCTGATCGACCGCGTCCTGTGCCATGGACCGGTGCGAGGTGAGCTTCCCACCCGCGATCGTGAAGAAGCCCTCAGGTTCCTCGTGGACGAGGAAGTCCCGCGAAACCTCGCCTTCTTCACCGGAGCCGCCGCTCTCCGTCACGACGAGCGGTCGCAGCCCGGCCCAAGCGCTTAGCACATCCTCGGCGCGAAGACGTGCGAGCGGAAACAGCGAGTTCGTCGAGTCGAGCAGGTACTGTACGTCCGCGGCGGTGGGTGTGACGCGAGCCGGATCTCCTCGATCGAAGTCGTCGGTGGTCCCGATGAGCGTGAGATCCCGCCACGGCAGGACGAACATGATGCGACGATCGAGCGGTGACTCGAAGATGAGTGCGTGATCGTGCCTGATCCGTTCGCGGCCCACGTGGATATGGGTGCCACGCGTGGGCCGAAGCATCGCCGAGCTCTTTGCCCCGGCCAGCGCGAGGTTGCGGTCCGTCCAGGGTCCGGTCGCGTTCACGACGGCCAACGCGTCGATCGTCCATTCCTCCTCGCGCTCATCATCGCGGACGCGGACCGCGTGGCCCGGCCAGTCCGTCGTGTCGATCTCGAGCGCCTCGACTCGGTTCGCAACGGCGGCCCCCGCCTCGATCGCTCCGAGAACCGTGGCCAGCACCAGTCGAGCGTCGTCTACCTGGGCGTCGTAGTACCGCGCCCCTCCCAGCAAGCCTTCGCTGCGAAGGCGTGGCTCGCTGCGGAGCACCTCCACCGTGCTCAGCATCTGGTGACGCTCGATGTTACGGAACAGAGAAAGCGCGTCGTACAGCCACATTCCGGCGTCCAGCTTGAGCTTCCCCACCCGCCCGTCGCGGTAGATGGGGAACAGGAACTCCAGCGGACGCACCAGATGGGGGGCGTTACGCAGCAGTCTCCTGCGCTCCTGGCTGGCTTCGAACACGAGGTCGAACTCGAACTGCTCCAGGTAGCGGAGTCCGCCGTGGACGAGACGAGACGAGCGGCTGCTGGTCCCTTCGGCAAAGTCACGCGCCTCGACCAGGGCGGTTCGAAACCCGCGGCGGACCGCGTCGCGCGCCACCGCGGCCCCCGTGATCCCGCCACCGATCACCAGGATGTCGAACGCCTCTTTCTTGAGCCGCTCGATGTGATCGGCGCGCCGTACCTCGATCACGGCATCACGGGGCGAGCAGGATCTTCCCGAAGACGGAGCCCGTCTCCAACCGCTCATACGCCTCGGCGGCCCGATCCAGGGGAAGCACCGCGTCCACGATCGGCGACAGCCGACCCTCGAAGATCAGGCTCATCACTCGCTCGTACTCGGACTGGCTGGCCATCGTGCTTCCGAGCACCGCGATTTGTCTCCAGAACGTGCGTCGAATGGACAGCCGGCCGGCGTCACCCGTCGTGGCGCCGTAGGTGACCAGACGACCGGCGGGTGCCAGGGTGCGCAGGCAGGCCTCGAAGATCGCTTCGCCCACGCTGTCGAGGACGATGTCTACGCCTCGCTTCCCCGTCTCGCCCCACACACGGTCGGCGAAATCCTCCTTCTGACGATCGATGACGAGATCTGCACCCAGCTCCCGTACCCTGCGCACGTACTCGTCACCACTCGTCACGGCGAACACGGTCGCGCCCGCGAGCTTCGCGATCTGTATCGCTGCCGTCGACACGCCACCCGACGCGCCGGTGATCAGAACGGTCTCGCCGGATTGCAGCGAAGCCCGTGTCATGAGCGCGCGCCACGCCGTCTGAAACACGAGGGGTGCGGCAGCCGCACGCTCGAAATCGTGTCCCGCTGGCAGTGAAAGGAGGTTGCGGGCTGGCACGCGCGCCTTCTCTGCGAAACCGCCTGCGACGTGCTCCCCGATGATCCCATAGCGCTCGCACAGACTGTGCTCTCCCCGCGCACACCATTCGCAGCGCTCGCACCACAGGCCCGGATTCGCCACGACTCGATCGCCCGGCGACCACCCTTCGACACCGTCACCCACCTCGGCGATGACGCCGGCGATGTCCGAGCCACCGATGTGCGGCATCGCGACGTCCAGCCCGGGTAGCCCGCGCCGCACCCACAGATCCAGGTGGTTGAGCGCGGCTGCACGAACGCTCACGACCACCTCGCCAGGTGCCGGAAGCGGATCCGGGAGCTCGCCGACCTCGAGCACCTCCGGTCCTCCGTGCTGTCTGAAGAAGGCCGCCTTCATTCGATCCCCCTGTCGAGTCGCGAACTCGCCCAAGTTAGGCGCGCGTTGGGTGGACTGCACCCGGATGGGCACCTTTCCGCACCGAGCCGTGTAGGAGCGTTCGGCTAGTTGAAAACGAGTCTCAACTAGACTAGATTGGCCGGCCCCGGTACGTCTTTCGACCCACAACCACGGCGCCCTCGACAGCCGGCGTACACCGAGGCGGCGCCACCCGATACTAGAGGCGACGAATACATGGCCACGCACCTGCTCGAGATACGCGACCTGCACGCGCGGGTCGAGGAAGAAGAAGTCAAGATCCTCAAGGGATTCGACCTCGTGGTGGATCACGGTGAGGTCCACGCGCTGATGGGCCCCAACGGCTCGGGAAAGAGCACGTTGGCGAAAGTGATCGCCGGTCATCCCGGCTACGAGGTCACCGACGGGGAGGTTCTGTTCCTCGGCCAGAACATCCTTGAGATGGAGCCGGATGAGAGGAGCCGAGCCGGTGTCTTCATGGCCTTCCAGTACCCGGCCGAGATCCCCGGCGTCTCGATCTCCAACTTTCTGCGCACGGCGCTCAACGCCCGCAGCGAAGGCGAGGAGATCGACGTGTTCGCGTTCCAGAAGCTCTTGACCGAGAAACTCGAGCTGCTGCGGATGGATCCCAGTTTCGCGACGCGGTACGTGAACGAGGGCTTCAGCGGTGGTGAGAAGAAGCGAAACGAGATCCTCCAGATGGCGATTCTGAGGCCGGCGCTCGGCGTGCTGGACGAGACCGACAGCGGCCTCGACATCGACGCCCTCAAAGTCGTGGCCAATGGGGTGAACACGCTCACGACGGAGGACCAGCGCCTGGGTGTTCTGCTCATCACGCACTACAAGCGGATTCTCAACCACATCCATCCTGATCACGTCCACGTGATCATCGATGGAGCGATCGTCGAGAGCGGCGGTCCCGATCTGGCCGACAAGCTCGAAGAGCACGGCTACGACTGGCTGCACGAGGAGGAGGCGGCAACGGCGGGCGTATAAGCGCACCGGGCGGCTGTCGTACAGCCGCTCCGCAAAGCTTCACGCGAGCCGCACCGATACGGAGGAACGATGCCCCACAACGAGACTGTCGCGGACCTCGGGCTCGACGAGTACAAGTATCATTTCATCACGGAAGACAAACCGGTCTTCAAGGCGCGTCCGGGCTTGTCCGAGGAGATCGTGCGCCAGATCTCGGCCCACAAGGAAGAGCCCGAGTGGATGCTGCAGTTCCGGCTCAAGGCGCTGGAGATCTACTACGCCAAGTCGATGCCCGACTGGGGCGGCGACCTTACCACGCTCGAGGAGACCCTCGATGACATCTACTACTACCTGAAGCCCCAAGACCACATGGAGCGCTCGTGGGACGACGTGCCGGAAGAGATAAAGGACACGTTCGAGCGGCTCGGCATCCCGGAGGCAGAGCGCAAAATGCTGGCGGGCGTCGGGGCGCAGTACGAGTCCGAGATGGTCTACCATTCCCTCAAGGAGCAGTGGGAAGAGGAGGGGGTGATCTTCGAGTCGATCGAGGACGGCCTGCGGCTGTACCCCGAGCTCTTCCGAGAGCACTTCTCGACCATCATTCCGCCGCACGACAACAAGTTCGCGGCGCTGAACTCGGCCGTGTGGTCGGGCGGTTCCTTCGTGTACATCCCGAAGGGCGTGAAGGTCGAGATCCCGCTCCAGGCTTACTTCCGGGTCAACGCCGAGCGGATGGGCCAGTTCGAGCGCACCATGATCATCGTCGATGAAGGCTCGCAGGCCCACTACATCGAAGGCTGCACGGCGCCGGTCTACACGACGGAGTCGTTCCACTCCGGCGTGATCGAGATCATCGTGAAGAAGGACGCCCGCTTCCGCTACACCACGATCCAGAACTGGTCGAACAACATGTACAACCTCGTGACCCAGCGGGCGCTGGTGCACGAGGGCGCGAAGATGGAGTGGCTTGACGGCAATCTCGGGTCCAAGCTGACCATGAAGTACCCGTCCTGTTATCTGGTGGGTGAGGGTGCACACGGCTCGATTCTCTCCATCGCGTACGCGGCGGACGGACAGCACCAGGACACGGGTGGCAAGGTGGTGCACGTGGCGCCGGGCACCACCTCGCAGATCACCTCCAAGTCGATCTCGAAGGGCCTCGGACGCTCTACGTATCGCGGCCTGTGCAAAGTGTATGACGGGGCGAAGGGGGCGAGGTCGAACGTGGAGTGCGACGCGCTGTTGCTCGACGAGACGTCCCGCACGGATACGTATCCGTACATCGAGATCGACGAGAGCACGGCCACGGTTGGCCATGAGGCGACCGTGTCCAAGGTCGGAGAAGAGCAGCTCTTCTATCTGATGAGCCGCGGGCTCTCGGAGGAAGAGTCCATGGCGATGGTGGTGCGCGGTTTCATCGAGCCGATCGCGAAAGAGCTCCCGCTGGAGTACGCGATCGAGTTGAACCGCCTCATCGAGTTGGAGATGGAGGGCTCGGTCGGGTAAGACCCGCCGGCCAGCGGGTGACGGCCTTCTTCATGTGAGTTGGCTGTCGAGCTAGCAGGTTATCTCTCCGCGAGCTGGCGGACGGGGTCCGAGGCTCGCCCCGAGAAACCCGCTAGCGCCCGCCGAGAAGACCGTCTCCGCGTAGGGCCATCACCCGAACGCATGGCGCATCTTGCCGTGAGGTAGGATTCGCCTGGTACAGAACTGGAGAAGCGACAGACGTGGCAAACGGTACGACGACGATAGAGAAGGCCGGACCCGACGCCGCCGACCTGGCGGTCACTGACGCCAGGTTCGACGAATTCACGACCGTGATTAACGAGCCCGATTTGCTCGCCGAGCGGCGGCGCGCGGCGTGGGACCGCTACCGCGAGCTCCCGGCACCGACGCGCAGGTCGGAAGAGTGGCGCTACACCGATCTGAGCCGACTCGCGCTGGACTCCTTCCGGCCGTCGACACCGACCGAGCAAGGCGCGGTGCAAGTCCCATACGAGGAGTTACCAGCAGAGATCCGGGATCTCATCGAGCACTCGCACGGACGCGCAGGCGTGTTCGTTCAGCGAAACGGCGCCTGCATCCACCATCACCTCGAGCCGGATCTTGCAGAGCGGGGCGTGGTGCTCGCGTCGCTCACCGAAGCAGCGAGCTCCCATCCCGAGCTACTGGGGGAACACCTGTTCGGTGAGGAGGTCGCGGAGGCCGAGGCCAAGCTGTGGAGCCTTCACGCGGCGTTTCTGACGGGCGGGTATCTGCTGTACGTTCCGAAGAACGTCGAAGTGGAGTTGCCGCTGCACGTGTTTCGAATCGTGGACGATGCGGCTTCTCTGGTTTCGGTTCATTCGCTGGTCGTCGCCGAGCCGGGGGCGGTCGTCACGTGTATCGACGAATACCTGTCGCCCGATCTCGAAGAGCCCATGCTGAGTCTTGCGGGGGCGGAGATCGTCGGCCAGGCGTCGGCGGACATCCACTACGTCTCTCTGCAGCGTTACGGGCGTGGGGTCCAGCATTTCGGGATCCAGCACGTAACGGCGCACCGGGACACGGTCGTCAACGGCTTCAACGTGACCCTCGGCGGCGATCTCACCCGGGCCGACGTGAGCAGCTGGCTTCGTGGGCCCGGCAGCGAGAGCGAGATGCTGGCGCTGTGGTTTGGCGATCGTGACCAGCACATTGACCATCACACGCTTCAGCACCATGTGGCGCCCCACGCCCGTAGCGATCTGCTTTACAAGGGTGCGCTGACAGACGAGGCGCGCAGCGTGTTCCGAGGCCTCATCAGGGTCAACCCGGGAGCGCAGCTCACGGACGCCTACCAGACGAACCGTAACTTGCTGCTCAGCGAGACCTCGAACGCTACGGCCCTCCCGAATCTGGAGATCGAGGCGGACGATGTCCGTTGCTCGCACGGTGCGACTATCGGTCAGGTAGAGGAGCGACAGATGTTCTACCTGATGAGCCGGGGGCTTACCAAGGAACAGGCCGAGCGTCTGCTGGTGATCGGCTTCTTCGACGAGGTTCTGAGCCGTCTTCCGGTAGAGGGCGTTCGGGTCCGGGTCCGAGAAGCGATCGAGCGAAAGCTCGGGCTGTAATGCACCGATGAGCGACTTCATCACGGTGGCCAGGCTGGATGACGTGCCCGACGGTGCGGTGCTGGGCGTCTCCGTGGACGACACGGAGCTCGTGTTGATTCGCTATGGGGACGTGGTCCACGCGCTGGAGGATCGCTGCTCGCACGAGGATTATCCGCTCTCGGCGGGTGAAGTCACCGGAGACCAGATCACCTGCATGCTGCATGGTGCCAGGTTCGATCTCGAGACCGGGGCGCCAAAGGCGTTGCCCGCGGTGCTCCCCGTCAAGACGTACGAGGTGCGGATCGAAGGCGATGAGGTTCAGGTTCGTCTACAGGAGTAAGTGAGCGTCGGCCTTCCGCGGCGTGCACGAGGCGTGCGCTCGGCTTCAGGCATGGAGATTCCTACGAAGGAGATCGATTCACGCAGCGCGACAGCAGGGCAGCCCCCGCTGGACGTGCAGACCGTGCGTGACCAGTTCCCGATCCTTGGCCGCGAGGTTCATGGCCGCCCGCTCGTCTATCTGGACAATGCGGCCAGCTCACAGCGTCCGCAGCGGGTGATCGAGCGCGTCGGTCGCTACTACCGGGAAGAACACGCCAACGTGCACCGCGCGGTGCACGCCCTCAGCGCGGCTTCCACCGAGGCGTACGAGGGGGCACGGTCCCGCGTCGCCCATCATATCGGTGCGAGCGAGGCGGCGGAGATTGTGTTCACCCGCGGGACCACCGAAGCCATCAACCTCGTCGCTTCCAGCTGGGGCGGCGATGTGTTGGGAGAGGGCGATGAGGTGGTCCTCACCAAGATGGAGCATCATTCCAACATCGTTCCGTGGCAGCTCGCGGCCGAGCGTACTGGCGCCACGCTCCGGTTCGCGGACGTGACGCCGACCGGCCTGCTGGACCTGGATGATCTTCGCAGCCTCGTGGGGCCGCAGACGCGATTGATCGGCGTGACCCACGTTTCCAACTCGCTGGGCACTGTCAACCCGATTCCCGAGATCGCCGAGATCGCGCGGGATGCAGGGGCCCTTTTGCTGGTCGACGGAGCGCAGGCGACGCCGCACCTGGCCGTGAACGTTCAGAGTCTGGACTGTGACTTCTACGCGTTCAGTGGCCACAAGATGTGCGGGCCGACCGGCATCGGGGTGCTGTGGGCCCGCCGCGAGCTGCTCGAACGGATGCCGCCGTTCCAGGGCGGGGGCGAGATGATCTCGGAGGTCCGGCTGGACGGATCCGAGTGGGCGGCGGTACCGCACAAGTTCGAGGCGGGCACTCCGAACATCGCCGGGGCCATCGGCCTCGCGGAGGCGGTCGATTTCCTGGACGAGGTCGGGATCGAGGCGATCCAGACCCACGAGGAGAAGTTGACGGAGTACGTGCTCGAGCGGCTTCCTGTCATCCCGCACCTCACGCTCTACGGTCTCCGCAACGCGGGGCCTGATCGGCTCTCCGTATTCTCCTTCACGTATGGCGATGTGCACCCACACGATCTTGCCACGATTCTCGATCAGCAGGGCGTGGCGATCCGGGCCGGACACCACTGCAATCAGCCATTGATGGATCATTACGGGATCGACGCCACCGCACGGGCCAGCTTCTATCTGTACAACACGACGGATGAGGCCGATGCGCTCATCGACGGATTGGCGCTCGCGGCGGAGCTGTTCGGCCTTCCAGCATCGGCCGAAGGATGAGTGAGAACGCTTCGGACCCCTCTCGCGTCGACCGCCAGATTCCGGCCTCCCTCGACAGCCTCTACCAGGAGGTCATCCTCGACCACTACCGGCGACCGCGAAACAAGGGGCCGCTGGAGGGCGCGACGCATGCTATCACAATGAGCAACCCGCTGTGCGGTGACGTAATCGAGCTGATGTTGAGAGTCGAGCAAGGACGAATCGACGAGGCCCGCTTCGCGGGTCGAGGCTGTTCGATCAGCCTGGCTTCGGCCTCCATGCTCACGCAGCGGCTGAAGGGTCGGACGATACCCGAAGCGCTCGAGCTATCACAGAATTTCACGCGCCTTCTTCACGGGGACGCATCTGTGACCGACGATGCGGATCTCGGCGACCTGCGCGCCTTGTCCGGCGTTTCGAAGTTCCCGGTGCGAATCAAATGCGCTCTACTGGGCTTCAACTGTCTGGATGAGCTGGTCGGGAAGGCGCCCGACGACTCGGCGGAGGGCGGCCAGGGCAGGTGAAGGGTCGGGTGATGGAGGTCGTCGCCGGCACCTACCACGTCGAGGTGGCCGGAGGACGACTCGAGTGCTCGCTTCCAGGTCGTGTGAAGCGAAGTTCGGCCCGGTTCGTTTCGGTGGGAGATCTCGTCGAGGTCGAGCAGCTCGAGGACGGGAGTTGCCGCATCGCCGAACCACTGCCGCGACAGAGCGCACTGACACGGCACGGGGTGGCACGTCGACGCGAGCAGGTGATCGTCGCCAATGTCGATCAGGTGGCTGCTGTCGTAGCCGTCACCCGACCGGACCCCGACT
Source organism: Gemmatimonadota bacterium (assembly GCA_039587755.1). Taxonomy (GTDB): domain Bacteria; phylum Gemmatimonadota; class Gemmatimonadetes; order Palauibacterales; family Palauibacteraceae; genus JBDHBD01. The sequence continues at coordinate 84,977 of JBDHBD010000004.1, forward strand.
TCTCGATGGTGGATCGCCTGCTCGCGCTGGCCGAGCTCAACGAGGTGACCGGCCTCGTCATCGTCAACAAAGCAGACCTTCTGAACGACTTCGTAGAGCCTGGACCCGCGGCGCCGCAGGACCCACTAGACACCGCCGTACCGAAGGATTTCAGGCCATATGTAGATGCCGGGTACGATGTGCTGCTGACCAGCGCGGCTTACGGTGTCGGTCTTCCGCAGCTGCGGGCCCGTCTCGCCGATCGGATCACGGTCTTCTCCGGTCCGTCCGGTGTTGGCAAGTCGAGCCTTCTCAACGCCCTCATGCCGGGCTTGGATCTGCGAGTCGGGGAAGTCGGCGAGCGGAAGGGACGAGGTCGCCATACGACTGTGGCCGCGGCGCTTTACCCGTTTCGGGATGGTGGATACGTGGCGGACACGCCGGGTCTGCAGTACGTGGCGCTCTGGGAAGTGGATCCAGCCGATCTCACACATGCGTTCCCCGAGTTCACCGAGCCGGCTGCCGGGTGTCGGTTCGCCAACTGTCGGCACCGCGACGAGCCCGACTGCGATGTTCGGGCGGCGGTGGATGCGGGATCGGTCTCCGAGCGCCGATACAAACACTACCTCGCCTTGCTCGCGGAAGCAGAGGAAGGTCGGTAGATGCCGGACGAAGCCCGTCGTCGGATCGGCAAAGCGCTCGCGGCACACGCGCCCAAGCGGCTGCCCGAAGAGGCGCTGGACGCGCGCGCCGCCGTCACACTGGTATTCAGACCCACGGCGGCTACGGCCGGCTCGCAAGCCGCGAGCGGCGGCCGACGGGCGACCCGAGGCGACACAGAGATCTCTGGTGGCACGGAGATCTCGGAGGTGCTCGCCGCCGAGTTGCTGTTCGTACAGCGTGCGGTCGTCGAGCGGGACCCCTGGTCCGGTCACATGGCGCTGCCGGGCGGTCGGCGGGATCCCACCGACGCGGACCTGGTGGAGACGGCGCTCCGGGAGCTACAGGAGGAGACCACCCTGGAGCTCGAACCGTCCGACGTGATCGGCCGTCTGGACGAGGTCGCGCCCGGCAACCCGGCGCTCCCCGCGATCGGCATTACCCCTTTTGTGGCCTGGCACGACTCAGGAACAGGCGTGCGCAGCTCGGCCGAAGTGCGCGATCACGTGTGGGTCCCGCTCCCCGTCTTGCTCGACGACGGGTACCGTTCCGTGCTCGAGTTGCAGGACCATGGACAGTTGCGGGAGTTCCCGACGATAGAGTTTCGCGGCTACACGATCTGGGGGCTCACGTACCGGATCATCATGGACTTTCTGGCGCTTCTCGACTCTTCGGTCGATTCCTGACGTAGCCGTTCAACCCACACCGTCTCGAGCGAGCGCCGCCGCCCCGATAACGCCGGCATCCGCTCCGAGTTGCGAAGTGACGATCTCCAACTTCTCCGAAGCCACCGCGAGCGCGCGGCGCTCGATCACCTCGGCGGCCCGCTCGGCAAGTACGGGGAGCCCTTTGACCACCCCACCGCCCAGAATGAGGCGGCTCGGATTGAAGGCGTTGACCAATCCGACCAGGCCCGCGGCCAGATAATCGCCCGTTTCCTCCACAAGTCGAACCGCCAACAGGTCGTTCTCCTCGTACGCCCGAGTAACCGTGCGGCCCGTGACAGAGTCGGGGTCGCCGGCCAGCTCGACGAGGCGGCGGCCAGCCTGCGCATCCGCACGCACCGCGTCACTAGCCCGTTCCGCGATGGCCCAGCCGCCCACGTAGGCTTCGAGGCAACCTCGATTGGGGCAGCTGCACTGCCGTCCGTCCGCTACGATCGTGATGTGGCCCAACTCGCCGGCGGCGCCTCGATCGCCCCGCAGCAGACGTCCTCCGCTCACCACGCCCCCACCGATGCCCGTGCCGACGAACACCACCAGCAGATCGTCAACATCTCGACCCGCGCCGTAGCAGAACTCTCCCCAGGCGATCGCCTGCACGTCGTTCACGACCGTGACGGGCACCTCTAACGCGGCTTCGAGCCGCTCTCTGAGCGGAAAATCTCGCCATCCCAGGTTCGGCGCCGATCGGACCACGCCCGTCACGCGATCCACCTGGCCCGCCACTCCGATCGCCAGGCGCCCGAAGCTCATCTCGTCGGTGGGTAGGCACTCGCGCACGCACTCCACGACGTCGGCGACCACCGCCTCGGCTCCGCGAGCCGCCTCTGTGGCGTGTCGATGGCTGGCAAGGATCTTTCCCGCGGCGTCGACCAGGGCTGCCTTCACCTTGGTGCCACCGAGGTCCACTCCGACCGAGAAGGTCGCGTCGACGGGGCTCACGGCCTCGCGCGCCATGACGATGCTGAGTCGAGGTCCACTGGACTGATCCTTGTCATACGCCCCGTTCGGCGATCCCGTCGTACAGGTCGGCCAGTGCCCCAATTCCGTTCTGGTAGACCGACAGATCCAGCCACTCATCCGGAGCATGCAGGTTGGCCCCCGGAAGCGAGAAGCCGATCAGCACGGCAGGAGCCTCCAGCATCTGCTCGAACAGCGGGATGATCGGTATCGAACCGCCTTCACGCATGTAGACCGGCTTGCGGCCGAACGCCCGCTCGAGGGCGTCGTCGGCGGCCTCGAAGATCGGGCTGCTCGTATCGGCGACCCACGGGTGTCCGCCATGTAAGTGCCGGACTTCCACCTCGACGCCCTCCGGAGCGAGGTTCAGCACGTGTCGCTCGAACGATTTCGCGATCTCCACGGGATCCTGATCGGAGACGAGCCGCATGGACACTTTTGCCGCGGCACGTGAAGGCAGCACGGTCTTGGAGCCGTCGCCGGTGAAACCTCCCCATACGCCGTTCACGTCGAGCGCGGGGCGGAACCACAGTCGCTCGAGCGTCGAGAAGCCTGTCTCTCCACCCAGGGTCGGCGAGCCCGCTTCGGCTCGGAAGACCTCATCGTCCCACGGCACGGCATCGAGGTCGGCCCGGTCGCGGTCGGTAATCTCGCGCACCAGATCGTAAAACCCGGGGATCGTCACCCGACCGTCGGCGTCCTTCAGAGCCGCGAGCATACCGGCCAGCGCGATGCAGGGATTGACGACCGCGCCGCCGTAGCTTCCGGAGTGCAGGTCCTTCGCGGGCCCTCGCACGTGAACCTCCATGTAGACGATGCCACGGAGCGCCACCGTGATCGCTGGAAGGTCGGCACCGAGCATCCCCGTGTCGCTGATCAATACGGCGTCGCAGCTCAACTTGTCCCGGTTCTCTTCCAGAAACCCGGCCAGGTGCTCGCTGCCGATCTCCTCCTCGCCCTCGATGAGAAACTTCAGGTTGACCGGAACGCCCGCGCCCGTGCGCATGCGCGTCTCGATCGCCTTCACGTGCATGTGGATCTGTCCCTTGTCGTCGACCGTGCCGCGGGCGTAAAGACGCCCGTCCCGCACCGTGGGCTCGAAAGCCGGCGACGTCCACAAATCGACGGGATCCTCCGGCTGTACATCGTAGTGCCCGTATATGAGAAGAGTCGGCGCGGAAGGATCCACGACGTGCTCGGCGAACACCATCGGATTGCCCGCCGTCGGTATCAGCTCGGCGTGCTCGAGGCCGGCGGCCCGCAGCTTGTCCCTCAGCCACTCCGCGGCCTGCTGCACCTCGTCCTGGTGAGCTCCATCCGTGCTCACACTCGCAATTCGCAGCCACTCCCCCAGCTCGCTGAGAAAGCCATCCAGGTTCTGCTCGATAGAGTCTCTAAAGTCGGGCATCGTCGTTTCCTGCGGTTCGGTATTGTCCCAGTCCGCTTCGCTGCATCAGCTTGTTGCAGCATCAGCTTACTGCGGGTACCTGAGCGGGAAAAGCGATACGGAGAATCGTATGACAGAAGAGCAGATGGGCGAGGAAGGGCTCGAGGAAGGCCGGCTTCACGAGCTGGCGGAGCGATTGAAGCAGGAGCGCGACGAGCTGAAGCTCAAGCTCCGACTCGGCACGGCCGACTTGCGCGATGAATGGGACGAGCTGGAGGAGAAGTGGAGCGGCCTGCGTGGCAAGCTCAAACAGGTCGCCGACGCGGCGGATGAGGCGGGCGACGATATCAAGACGGCTGCTCGCTTGCTGGCCGACGAGCTCAAGGAGGGCTACGACAGCGTCCGGAAGCGGCTGTAGGGAGTGGCCGCCGGCCGCCCGGCCAGCTGGCCGGGCGCTTGGCCACGCCTCTCGGCTCTATTCTTCCTCCCCGTCACCTTCGAGACGGCCGCGATCGCCGAGCAACACCACTGTCTCGGGGTGTAGCTGACGCCATACACCCAACGGAACCGGCGTCGGCTCTTCGATGAACGGCAGGACTTCGCCCTGGCGAGGGCCGGAAATGGCGGTCCATTTCTCGTCGTCCAGCGGGTACCACAGGCTCTCCGTCCGCCTGTCGTACAGAACGAACGTATTGCGGTACACGTAGCCGCTGACACCGAACTCGTCGAGGTGGCCGTCGATTTGGCGTCCGTACACTACGGACGTCTCTGAAAGCGGTCACCAGCCTACGGTGACAGGCTTCCCGTCGATCCGATCGTTCACGACCTCGTGACGGTCCAGCAGCGCCGTCGGATAGGCCTTTGCCTCCCCGCTCTCGACGTAGCCGACGACCATGATCTCGTCGTTCGTCTTGGGCACTTCGTCCTCACGGTAGGGACTCACAGGAATGTCGAGCAGGCGGGGGTCGTCGGGCGACACGAACACGGGGTCGTCGATCGACGGAATGCCATCCTTGCCGATACCGAACTGGAGTTCCTCGGCCGCCATGGGGGCGTTCGTGAAATCGAACCACTCGGTGTCCGGTCTTTCCAGCTCTCCGCCAGCGTACACCCAGGTGCGACCTTCCTCCGCCCGGATCTTGGGGCTCGCCTCGCCGAGCTGTCGTCGGAAGACCTCCTCACCGCTTTCCTGCCGATCCCCTGGCTGTGCGGCGGTATCCGCCGCCCGCGCCTCCGGCTCCCCATGGCTCGTCGGACCGCAGCTCCACGCGCCGACGGCGGCGAGCAGGGTGAGGGTCAAAACGTTCGTGCCGCGCATGTGCACCTCCGGGTGAGAGACGCCCCAAGGTAGGAGCCGTCTGCCGGGCATAGAAGAGCGGGGCGCTTCGCACTATGTTCGGCGGCGATTCTCAGCAAGGAGAGGTATGTGACTCGACGAACAGCGTGCACCCGTGTGGCGACAGCGGCTCTCATCAGACTGATCGGCGTACTCCCGGTTCTGGCCGCGACTCCCGTCATGGTCACAGCCCAGGAAGAGCTTCGATCGCTTTCCCCTGTCAAGCAAACGGCCCTCAGCGCCGTAGAGGAGTTGCGCGACGACATCCACAGCATGGCGATGACGCTGTGGGATCATTCCGAGCTCGCGTTGTTGGAGGAGCAATCAGCCGAGTTTCTGGCGAGCCTCCTGGAGCAGGAAGGCTTCTCCGTGGAACGCGGAGTGGCGGGAATGCCCACTGCCTTCACAGCCACTTTCCGCTACGGTGAAGAGGGTCCGGTCCTGGGCGTGTTGGCTGAGTACGACGCGCTGCCCGGAGTCGGCAACGCACCAGTGCCTTACAAGGCGCCTCGCGAGGACGGGGTGACGAGCGGCCAAGGGTGCGGCCACAACCTTTTCGGCGCAGGGTCGGTGGGCGCGGCGATCGCCCTGAAGCAGACCATGGAGCGTGAAGGGCTGAACGGGACGGTTCGCCTGTACGGGACACCAGCCGAGGAGACAGTGGTCGGCAAGGTCTACATGGCCAAGGCCGGTCTGTTCGACGACCTGGACGCGACGTTGGTCTGGCATCCCGCGCTCGAGACCGGCGTCTCGAACCAGCCGGGCCGCGCAATGAACAACTTCACGGTGGAGTTCCGTGGCCAGGCTGCTCACGCGTCGGCCGACCCGTGGAACGGTCGAAGCGCGCTCGACGCGGTCGAGCTGATGAACTACGGCGTGAACATGATGCGGGAGCACGTCCAGCCGACGGCCCGTATCCATTACGTGATTCCGTCGGCCGGCGAAGCGCCGAACGTAGTCCCCGAATACGCCAAGGTCTGGTACTACGTGCGTGATACGTCGCGTGTCACGGTGAACGAGTACTACGAATGGATTCTCGACATCGCAAAGGCGGCGGCTATCGCTACGAGAACCGAGCACGAGGCGTTCCTGGTGACGGGCGTGCACGAGTACAAGCTGAACCGGCCCCTCCAGGAGGCGATGCAGAAAAACCTCGAGCTGGTCGGCTCGCCACGATTCGAGGAGCCGTTCCAGAGCTTCGCCGTCGAGATGCAGGAGGGGCTGGGAGTCGAGAAGAAGGGGCTGGACACGGAGATCCAGCCGCTGGCGGACGGCCCGGAGCCGCCACAGGGCGGATCCAGTGATGTGGCGGAAGTGAGCTACATCACGCCCACGGTCGAGTTACGGGTCACCTCCGCACCGGCCGGCGTACCCTGGCACAGCTGGGCAACGAGTGCGTCACACGGTCGCGAGGAGGCGGTGGAAGCGGCGAACGTCGCGGCGAAAGTCCTGGCCCTTACGGGAATCGACATCCTGACCGACCCCGACCTGCTCGAGGAAGCCCAGTCCTTCTTCCTGGAGCAAACCGGCGGAGCCGCATACGAGTCGCCGATTCCGCTCGACCAGGAACCGCCGTTACCCTAGCCGGTCGCCGATGGTCTTCGCGGGGGCCGACGCCGGGATTGACGAAGGTCCCGACGCAGCGGCCCCGCCAGTGAGCCGCTCGACCGTCGGATGATGCGTCTGGTGTATGCGCATCTTGACGAACCGCCAGGCTCCCGCCGCGCCCATCAGCACGAGGGCGCTCAAGAGTGCCCAGCGCGAGTACGCCACGGTCGCCACGATCAGGGTCTCGACCTGACCGGAGAGCAGCCAGCCCAGCGTCGAATAGACCGAAGCCCACGCGATCAGCGCGACGGCATCGAGCGCCAGAAACCGCACGGGGGAAAAGCCGGCGTATCCGGCTGCGGGCGCAACCAGGTTGGCCGCACCCGGCAGGAACTTCGCGCTCAGCACGTACAGGCTTCCCAGCCGTGTGACGCGATCCTCGACCCCGACCACACAGGCCCGTGGATTCGACGATAGACCGCACGCGGCGCCGACCAGTCGACTCCCTTTCCAGCGTGCGAGGGAATACCAGCCTGCATCCGCGAGAAAGCCGCCCAGTGCGGCCGCTCCGGCAACACCCATCAGATTCGGTCCACCGCCCGCGGCTAGGGCGCCGGCGCCTACCAGCACCGGGACACTGGCGATAGGAACGCCTATGAACTCGGCGAATCCCACCAACAGGAGCAGGCCGTACCCATAGGTCTCGAAGATCGTCGTGAGCGTTTCCATGGCGATGTGAGAACACCTGAACGGGCGATCGGTTCGACACGTCCGGCCCGTGCAAGAGCCTGACGAGACTGGCGGGGAGGTTTCGGACCGGTTTCGGATCAGGTTAGAAGTGCTTCAACACCGGTTCAGCCGAGCTCGGAAAGGATCACCGCCTCGATACGGTCCACGATGTCGGGCCATGCCGCGTCCTCTTCTTTGGTCACGGTAATGAAATCCTCGACCATGAAGAGCGCACGTACCCCGGCGATCTCGAACAGGCGTTCCGCCAGCCGGTCCCCGCGAGCGGACTCCACATCGAAGTACGACCGACTGGGCTCTCCAATCGCCGGCTGGTCCAGAAGGAACTTGGCCGCGTTGGGGTTCGGCGTTCCCTGGATTTCTACGTTCACGTTGGCCATTGACCACTTTGCAGGGTGATACTCCGCTCCCGCGAGCCGCTCACTCTTCTTACTACGGGGTGCGGTCCGGATCCCGCAAGCGAGCCTTCGTGAACACCTCATCCAGCATTTCCGTGGCTGCCTCCAGAAGCTCTTGCCCGATGTCGAGCGCCGGCGAGAACGAGATCACGTTCCCGTCGGGACCGCTGGGAAGCACGATCCAGCCGCTGCGCAGACAGCTTTTCACAACATACTGGCCGAGAGCCCGATCCGGACGCTTGCTGAAGCGATCCGACACCAGGTCGATCGCCATCATCAGACCACGCCCACGCACGTCCCCCACCCATGGGTGATGATCCAGCGCGTTTCGGAGGTGGTCCTGCCACCATCTTCCGAGCTCGGCGGCGCGCTGCACGAGTTCTTCTTCCGCGATGATCTCGATCGCGGCCGACGCCGCGGCACAGGCGATCGGGTGGCCCAGGAAGGTCGTGGTGTGCATCGCTTCGCCCCGCGACTCGGGCCACGCATCCATGGACTCGCGCTGGCCCACACAGGCAGCGATCGGCATGGCTCCGGAGAACGCCTTCCCCACGCACAGTAGGTCCGGCTCGACTCCCTCGGCCTGGCAGGCGAACCACGACCCCGTGCGTCCGAACCCTGTGTAGATCTCGTCCAGGATCAGCAGCAGGCTGCGCGATCGACACAACTTCTCCAGTCCGGAAAGAAAACCGGCCGGCGGCACGACTTCCCCTCCTCGACCCTGAACCGGCTCGACGATGATCGCCCCGATGTGCTCGCCCTCGGCGTCATCCAGGGAGTGTTCGACCGCTCGCAGAGCGGCTCTCGTCAACCACGCCCCGGATTCTGCGTCGTCGGCGTCCACCGGCAGTCGCTTTGAGCCGGTCGAGCGTGGAGCATCTTCGTCGCGCGCCAGCTGCGTCAACCGCGCCGGTACCCGGTACGGGTGCGGGAAATCCACCCGGACGACGTGCGGGTTCAGTTGCGCCTCGAAAGGACCCCGGAACAGCGCCCGATCCGTGACCGAGAGCGCTCCGTACGTGAGGCCGTGATACGCTCCCGTGAACGCCAGGACGCCGGGCTTGCCCGTCGCGAGGCAGGCCGTCTTGAGCGCTATCTCGACGGCCTCGCTGCCGCTCGTGCACAAGACGGAGCGCACATCGGCCATCGGCACGACACCTGCCAGCCGATCGAGCAGCTGGACCTTGGCCGATGGGGGGTGCACATCGCCCATCCCGTGCACGAGGCGTTCGGCCTGTTTCTGAATCGCCGCTACGATCTTGGGATGCGCGTGGCCGGTCGCGGCGACACCGAAGCCCGCTGTAAGATCGACGTACCGGTTCCCGTCGACGTCCCACACATTGCTCCCCCGAGCCTGGTCCCAGAAGATGGGGAAGCTCTCCGAACGATACGTCACGTTGCGGGACTCTACTCGCGCCAGGCGATCGGCCAGGGCGCTCGAGATCGCACCGGGCACCGAACCGGAGATGTCGGGAAGGCGACTGGGCTGTGTGGCGTTTGACATCGGCGCTCGAGTCGAATGAAGCGTTGTGGGACGACGCTCGGACTTCAGCCTAGAGCTTGGCGGGAGAGAGAGTCAACGACCAGGGTCGCGGAAACGAGGCGACGGGTGGTGACATGGAACTGGTAAACAAGGTCGCGATGATCACGGGAGGTTCGACAGGTCTCGGCGCGGCGATCGCGCGTCGACTTTCGGAGGAGGGAGCGGCGGTCTCTATATGCGCGAGAGGACGGCACGCGCTCCGCGACACGTGCAAGGAGCTTGAGGCGATGGGAGCGCGTTGCGTGCCCTTCCACGCCGATGTACGGCACGAGGACGATGTCGGCCGCTGGGTCGAGTTCACGTTCAACGAGCTCGGCCGGATCGACGCGCTGGTAAACAACGCGTCCATGCTCGGGTCGCGCGTCGCCATAGAGGACTACGACCTGGAAGAGTGGAAGCACGTGATCGACGTGAACCTCACCGGCGCCTTCCTGTGCGCGCGGGCTGTCGTTCCGTTTTTCAAAGAAACCGGGGGCTCGATTATCAATATCTCCTCGGGAGTGGGGGATCACGGACGACCGTACTGGGGGGCGTACTGCGTATCGAAGAACGGCCTCGAGGCGATGTCCGAGATGATGGCCGGTGAGCTCGAGGGAGCGGACGTCCGGGTGAACGCCGTCGATCCGGGCGCCATGCGCACGGAGATGCGGGCCGCGGCGTATCCGGACGAGGATCCACAGACCGTCCCCACACCCCACGAGATCACCGATGTGTTCGTTTATCTGGTGTCCGATCGTTCCCGCGGTGTGACGGGACAGCGCTTCCGGGCGCGTGAGTTCGAGGCCGCGCAGCGCTGACTTTCAGGTCGTCGCTGCGGCGAGGCCCGCTTCGATCTCCAGCTCCACGCCCTGACGTCGGAAGGCGTCGGCCAGAGCCGGAAGCAGCCGCTCCACGTTCTCCAGCCTGGCCGAGTGCCCCATGCACCCGATGCGGATGATCTTCCCGGCCAGGTCACCCAGGCCGCCCGCGATCTCGATCCCGTGCTCGTTCAGCAGAAGGCGCACGATGGCCTTCGAATCGACGCCGGCCGGCAGCTTCACGGCGTTGAGGCTCGGAAGCCAGTAGTCGGCCTTCGCGTTCATCTCGAGGCCCATCGCCTCGACTCCGGCCTTCAGGGCGCCAGCAACCTGCCGGTGGCGTGCCCACCGCTGCTCCAGCCCCTCTTCGGCCACGAGCAGCAGGGCCTCACGCAGCGCGTAGACGTTGGTGATCGGCGCGGTGTGGTGGTACGAGCGGTCGTCCCCCCAGTAGCCCTCCAGAAGCCCGATGTCGAGGTACCAGCTCCGGACTTGCTCGCGGCGGGCTCGCACCTTGTCCATCGCTCGCTCGTTCAGCGTGAGAGGGCTCGCCCCCGGCGGGCAGGAAAGGCACTTCTGACCACCGGAATAGGCGGCGTCGATCTCCCATTCGTCCACCCGGACCTCGACGCCGCCCAACGAGGTCACCGTGTCGGCGATCACCAGAGCATCGTGATCGTGCGCGATCCGCGTGAGCTCCGGCACGCCGGGCTGGAGCGCACCGGTGCTCGTCTCCGCGTGAACGAAGCCGAACACTCGAGGACGATGCCGCTCGATCGCACTTCGGACGTGGTCTGGATCCAGCGGCTCGCCCCAGGGGGCCTCGACATGCACGACCTGGCCGCCGGCGCGGCTGGCCATGCTCTCCATGCGCGCCCCGAAGTAGCCGTTCGTGGGCACGAGCACGGTATCGCCAGGCTCGACCAGATTCGCGAACGCCGCCTCCATCGCGGCGGAGCCGGTGCCGCTTACCGGTATGGTCCACCGGTTCTCCGTGCGGAAGGTGTAGCGAAGCAAGGCCTGCACCTCCTGCATGATCTCGATGAACGCTGGATCGAGGTGCCCGACTAGTGGCGTGCTCATCGCTTCGAGCACGCGTGGGTGCACGTTACTGGGACCCGGTCCCATGAGCAGTCGCTGCGGCGGCGCGAGCGGTCCCACGTCGGGTGGTTCGAATGGCTGGCGAGGGGCTGGTGTCATCTTCGTATCGCTGTTTCAGGATCGGTTTCAGTCGCGCGCTCTCGAAGCGAGCAGTTCGGGAACGCGCGCGCCGAGAATCAGTGCCTCAAAGGGATGATCAGTCCTATCGACGCATGGCGTCAAACAGCTCGTCGGCGTCGGAAGGCGGGCTGGTGAGACGGCTCACAAGCCACGTGACGACGAGCGCGAGGAGGAAGGCGGGGACGAGCTCGTACATGCGTGATTTGAGTGCCGGCACGAAGTACCACACGATGGTAACCGCGGTCCCTGTAACCAGGCCGGCCATCACGCCCGCCCGAGTCGTTCCCTTCCAGAACAGCGCCAGAATGGACGTGGGACCGAGCGCGGCGCCGAGACCCGCCCACGAGAAGAGCACGATCCAGAACACCAGCTGATCGGCCACCAGGCCCACGCCCACGGCCAGGGCGACGAGCGTGGTGACGACCACGCGGCTGAGAGTCACCAGCCTTCGCTGCGGAAGCGACTCTCCTCGATGAACCCCCTTTTCGTACACATCCCGGACGACCGCCGAGGCCGCCACGAGCAGCTGTGAGTCCGCGGTCGACATGATCGCGGCGAAGATCGAGGCGAGCACCACGCCGAACAGCATCGGGTGCAGGTGCTGTTGGGCGAGCAATGGATAGAGGTTCTCCGTGTCGGCCCCCGGTAGCGCCGCAACGTCCGGGAAGTAGGCCCGACCGGCGAGTCCGACCCACACGGCGCCCCAGGCCATGACCACGTTCCACACTGTTCCCACCACGGCCGAGAAGCGGAGCTGCTCCGGATCGTCGATCGACATGTACCGCGCGAGGATGTGAGGATTGCCCGGCGAGCCCAATCCGATCCCGAGGAATCCGATCCCCGCTCCGACACCGAGTGCGAACGGGTCGACAAGATCGGGATCGAGCGCCTGCAACTGAGCGGTCAGGATGTCGAGCCCACCCAGCTCGACGATCGTGATGACCGGCAGCAACACGAGCGCGAAGATCATGAAGCACGCCTGGATCATGTCGGTGACGCTCACGGCCAGGAAGCCACCGAGCACAGTGTATACCAGGACGATCCCCGCTGTCAGCAGCACACCGTGTGTCGTGCTCAGACCGAACCCCGCCGAGAAGGCCTTGCCGCCTCCCACGAACTGCCCGGCCACGTATCCGACCATGAACACGAGAATCACGATTGCCAGCAGAGCCCTTAGCCGGCCTTTCTCGTCGCCGAAGCGAACGGCGAAGAAGTCGGGCAAAGTGATACAGTCGTAGCGTCCGCTGAAGCGTCGCAGACGGGGGGCGTAGTAGAGGAAGAGAAGAAGCTCGGCCACGATGTAGCCGACCACAGCCCACGTGGCCGAGGGGCCGGTCGCATAGGCCATTCCGGTGACGCCGAGGAGGAGCCAGGCGCTGCGGCCGGAGACCACCGCCGAGAGCGCCACCACGAACCGGTTCATCCGCCGACCGCCAACGAAGAACTCCGACACTCCGGCGGACGAGAAACGGGTGGCCCACACCCCGATCCCAACGATCAGGACGAGGTAGCTGATGAAGGCGCCGACGGCGAACGGGTCTGCAGAGACGCCCACGGCGGGAAGGTTTTCCTGCACGACCGCTCGTCAGGCCTGCGAGCCCGGGGAGGCAGCGGGTCGGTCCGTCGACGAGCCTGCCTCAGGTCGTTGTTTGGTGGCCAGGGCCAGGGCCGTAGCCATGATGACCAGAGGCAGGACGAGCACTACGCTGTAGAACGCGAACTGTCTCATCGCACTGCATTGCGGATGAGCCGCCATCCACCGGCCATCTTCTGGCGGAGTCGCCGCCCGTGCCGGAAGTCGAGCAGAGCAGAGATGGATTCTTCACCACTGCCCGTCCCGTCGAACCAGTACGGCTCGCGCCCGAGGGCGATCCGATCCTCGACGATCGCCTTTGGTCGTGTGAACTCCCGCAGTCCTTCCCGGCCATGCACACGACCGAAACCGCTGCCCCTCGTTCCACCGAAGGGCAGGTCCGCCATCATGTAGTTGATGAGGTGGTCGTTGACGACGACCGTCCCGACCTCCAGACGCTCGGCAATCCGGTTCGCCCGTTCGCTGTCGCGGCTCCATACGCTGGCGTCGAGACCGTACTCGCTCTGGTTCGCCAGACGTATGGCCTGTTCGTCGTCCTCCACCGGCATGATGGGAAGCACCGGGCCGAAGGTCTCCTCGCGCATGATCGCCATATCGTGATCGACGTCGACCACGATGGTCGGCTCGAAACGGTGGCCGGGGCCGTCGACGGCTCGCCCACCCAGCAGCACCCTGGCGCCGCTCGATCGCGCGTCGTCCAGCTGGCGCTCCACTTTCTCCCGCTGAAACGCGCCGATCATGGAACCGATTTGCGCATCCGGCCCATCCGCGCTCCTCACCTGGCGTGCCTCGGCGACGACCGCCTCGACGAACTCTTCGTAGATCTCGGCCGCCACGTACGCTCGCTCGATCGACATGCAGACCTGCCCACATCCGTACATCGCGCCCCACACGGCACCTCTGGCCGCCCGCTGCACGTCGGCATCGGCGCAGACGATCATCGCGTCCTTGCCTCCCAGTTCGAGCACGAGAGGTGTGAGCGAGTCGGCTGCTGCTGCCATGATCTTCGTTCCCGTGGCGGTCGAGCCGGTGAAGGCGATCTTGTCGACACCGGCTGTGACCAGCGCGGCGCCGGTCTGGCCGTCGCCCATCGCGACCTTCACGAGATCCGGGAGCTCCGTGGCTTCTGCCAGCAGCTCGCCGACGAGTTTCCCGGTCGCCGGCGAGTGCTCGGACGGCTTCAGCACGACCGCGTTCCCGGCCGCCAGTGCCGTGTTCACGGTGCTCATGCTGATCGCGAACGGGAAATTCCACGGGGTGATCGCCGCGATGACGCCGTATGGCTCGTACCTCACGCTCGCCCGGCGGTGCGAGATCCAGCCCGTCTTCGCCTTGCGGGATGCCAGGAAGCGGGGGGCCATGTGGGCCAGGTATCGCAGATAATCACAGGCGACACCTACCTCGAACAGCGCCTCCGCCCCGATCTTCGCTGTATCGCTCTGGATGACCCACGCGATCGAGTCGGCGCGGTCGGCCACGATTCGACGCAAGCGCAGCAGCACCTCGGCGCGCTCCTCGGGCGACCGTGCCGCCCATTCCGTCTGGACGCGTCTGGCAGCGTCCACCAGGCCCCGGACTGTCTCCATTCTCACCAATCGTAGACCGTCCACCGACGGCACTCGGCAGACGTGCACACCAGCCGAACACGAAACGGGGATTCGTCCGTGCGCGGGGCCGGGTGGCGCTCGACCATGCGCGCCATCGGCGACTCGCATGCAGGACAGTTCGGCTCGCCGCCGGGGCCCGGGTGCTCTCGATCGAGCGCCTCCAGCCCGGAGCTCTGTTCCGGATCCAGCAACGGCCCGAGATTGTCGTCGTTCACGGTTTCACCTCGACAGCGCTTGCATGAACGATATCCTGGCCAGCCGAACCACCGCTACCGCGCCCTTCCGCGACGAGTTTCCCATCCTGGAACGGAAGGCCTACCTGAACTCGAACTCGCTCGGCGCCCTGTCGCGCCGTTCGCTCGCGGAACGCGCCGAATTCGAGCGCCTGTGGAACGAGTTGGGTGCCAGCGCATGGTACGAGATCTGGCTCGCCAAGCTGGAGGAGGTGCGAGCTGCCTTCGGTCGGACGATCGGCGCACCAGGTGCGGACATCGCGCTTCTGCCCAGCGTATCTGCGGCGCTGGGTGCGGTCGCCGGCAGCCTCGATTTCACGAGCCGCCCGAAGGTCGTCCTGACGGAACTCGATTTTCCGACGGTCGGCCACCAGTTCCTGTCACGCCGTCGGTTGGGCGTGGAGGTGGAGATCGTGGTCAGCCCCGACGGCGTCGAAGTGCCACTCGAGGCCATCGCGAAAGCCGTCGACGAGCGTACAGCGCTGCTCGTCACCTCACACGTGTTCTTTTCCAGCGGAGCGATCCAGGATGCCACGGCCCTGACCCACATCGCACACGCCACCGGTGCGTCCATATTATTGGACGCCTATCAGTCCAATGGACAAATGGAGATCGATGTTGAGACGCTGGGCGTCGACTTTCTGGCTTCGGGCGCCTTGAAATGGCTGTGCGGAGGGCCAGGACTGGCGTATTTGTACGCCACGCGAGCCGGAGCGGCGCTCGGCCCTCGTTCTGGCACGTTATCCCGATCCGGCAGCGACCGTTCGGCGTCTCGCCGAGCGGGACGTGATCATTGACCATCGGGGTCGCTTTCTCCGCTTCTCGCCCCACTTCTACAACACAACGGAGGACAACGAACGCGCGGTCGAGGAGCTCGCTGATAGCTGAGCCGATTGCCGCGCACCGACCCCGTCTACAAGGCGCTCGAGCCGTCGCAGGAGGAAGTCATGGAACGTGAAGTACAGGTGTTTGTCGCCATCCTTTTACTCGTGGTCGGGGGCTCCCACGTCCTCCAATCGCGTGCGTGGAGCGAGTTTTTCAGCGTGCTGAGCGCACGCGGTGTGACCGGAAACTTCGTCAACGCGCTGCTTTCGCTCGGCACCGGTGGATTCATCGTGGCGTTTCATCAGGTGTATGACGGCGTGCCATTACTTCTCACCGTGTACGGATGGCTCTCGCTCGCGAAGGCCGCACTGTATTTCCTCGCGCCCGGGATCGGGCTTCGCAGCATTAAGAAAGCCTCGGAGAAGGATCCCCGCCTGTTCGTCGTGCCCGGAATCGTCTTGGTGGCGCTGGGAGCGGTGCTGCTGGCGTATCCATCACTGTGAGGCCGTAGCACCCGACGTCGGGCCGGGTCGCTCGACGACGGTTTCTCCTGGCCCCCGCTCATGTCGCCGCTCACGGCGCGTCGGCTGACGTCGGCTAACGCTTGGGCGTGGCTTCAGAGGGTGGTGTCAGGCGAACAGCTCGGCCGGATCGTAGCCGGCAGAGAGAAGAACACGCTCGATCGTCTCCCCGATCTTGGAGTCGGGTGTCGACGCACCGGCGGTAAGTCCGATGTGCACTGCGCCCTCCGCAAGCCAGTCGCTGTCAAGCAGGATCTCGTCCTCCAGGATCTTCTTGTGCAAGATCGAACCGGCGTCGGGAGCTATGCACAGGGCATCCTCGATGTGGTAGGTGCGCGTGTGCTGGGCACACAGGTGAGCCAGGTGGTTCGTGTTCGACGAGTTGTAGCCACCGATCACGATCATCACGTCCGGCGGTTCGCGCATCATCTCGAGGATCGCGTCCTGGCGGTCCTGCGTGGCCGAGCAGATCGTGTCGAAGCTTCGAAAGCGGGACGCCAGCTCGTCCGGCCCGTATCGGTCCGCGATCGCCTCGCCGATGCGGGCCGCGATCGCCAGCGATTCCGAGGCCAGCATCGTCGTCTGATTGGCCACGCCGACCCGCTGTAGATCGGCTTCCGGGTGCAATCCCTCCGCGCAGCAGTGGCCTAACAGGTCGAGAAAGCGCTCCGCATCGAGTTCGCCACGGATGTACGCGCACACCTGCTCGGTCTCTTCCATGTCACGCACGATGACGTACTTGCCGCCCGGGTATTTGCGCACCTGTGAGCTCGTGGCGCGGGTTTCCTCGTGCCAGTGCTTGCCGTGAATGATCGCTGTGAAGCCCTCCCGGCTGTAGCTCTCCACCCGCTTCCACACGTTGAGCACCGAGCCGCACGTGGTGTCGACCAGAAGACAGTCGAGCTCGCGCAAGGTCTGGAAGTCCTGCAGCGTGACGCCAAAGGCCGGTATGATGACGACGTCCTCCTTTCGCACGCTCGAGAAGTCGAAGGCCCCCTCTTCGTCCGGATACAGGAACCGGATCCCCATCTCCTCCAGCTGACGGTTCACGTGCGGGTTATGGATGATCTCCCCGACCAGGAAGATCCTGCGCTCCGGGAACTTGCGGCGAGCCTCGTACGCGTACTCCACGGCGCGGTCCACCCCGTAACAAAAACCGAAGCTCCGGGCGAGACGGAAATGGAGTCGCCCTACCTGCAGTTCGTAGTCACGCTCTCGGACGAGGCCCACAAGGGCACTGCCGTACTCCGAATCGAGCACGGGCTGGACTTCCTTCCGGAGCCCGAGACCTCGGCGGAAGTAGCGGCTGTCGGGTTCCGTGGCGGGTCCTGAAGTCACGAACGGGTCTCCTCGACTACCTGGCAGCGCGCGGTCGCCCCTGCGCCGACGATGCCATCGTAGGGCCGCACGACGAAGTGATCGATTTCCTCGCCCATTTCACCCACGGCGCGGCCGACGATCTGGTCCAACGTCACGGTCAGGCGCACGAAATGATACCTTGAGAGCGCGACGGCAGCTCGCCTCGTCGGTGTGATCATGCGGCTGAACTGGCTTGCCCCTCCCCCTCCGGTCACCACGTACACCGGCCCGCACCCCGCTTCGACCGGCAACCCGCTGAACAGCGGCAGAGTCCGCTCGTAGTGGTGATCGTGCCCGGCGAGTACGAGATCCACTCCATACTGCTCGAACAGCGGTCCGAGCACCCCTCGCAGCTCTTTGTCCGATCCGTGCCCAGAGAGACCGGTCGCGCCACTGAACAACGGATGATGCATTACGACCACCTGCCAGTGCACGCTCGGATCCGTTCGTCCCTTCTCGAGCGACTCCGTCAGCCACTTTAGCTGGTCACCCCTGCCGGCACGCAGTTTATCGCCCGCACCCGTCTCGCTGGTGGTGTCGAGTACGAGGAACAGGATGTCGGCCCACTGGAACGAGTAGTAGAGCGCATCAGGTCGAGGGTTCGGCCATTCGAAAGCCCGTCGATAAGGGCCCCATCCATCCGCCTGCAGATCGTGATTGCCCGGCGTGGGGAAGAAGGGGACCTGTGCCAGCAGGTCCTGGTACGCACGGAAATGCCGCAGCGTGAAGTCTTCGTCCGATCCGTTCTCGTAGGCGATGTCGCCGGTGTGCACGATTAGATCGGCAGGTTCGAGCGGCATCAAGGTGGCCAGACGCACCTGGCTCGGTGAGCCCCACCCGGAGTCACCGAAGGCGAGGATGCGTACGGTGTCCAAGGCCGGCGTCGTAGCCTCAGATCTAACTGAGTCGGATTCCTCCGTTGACCCGGACGGATGAGGGCCCGACAGACTCGCCATGCGGCCCTTCGCCGGTGCCGTTCGGAATGCGGAGCGCCCGGTACCGCGATCGCCACTCCACACTTCGTACTCGACGAGCGTCCCCGGCGCGAACCCCTCCAACCGCGCGCGTCGCGTCAGCATCTCGCCGTCTTCTCCGTAGGCAGCAATCGAGTCCCGGGTGATCTGCGCGAGTCGCCACTCCGTCTCTCCGGACGCCCGATACTGAACCCGATCGTCTGCGTCGGCTCGCGCCAGCCACACGACCCACCCACCGGCCGGATCCACCGCCTGCACGTACGGCAAGCGCACGAAGGGAGCCTCCGCTCGATCCAGGTACTCCAGATTGCCGAGCGGCGGCAGACACCCCGTCGTAACAGGCGCCAGGAGTATGAGGGTCAGTAGAAAGTGCCAGGCTCCGCCGATGATTGGCTGTGGCCGTCCTGAGCGTCCGAAGATCGTGTCTGTCATGTATCGAGTTTCTCTGCGCTTTTTGCCGGGAGGCCGCAGCGCAGTGCGGCCTCCAAATTTCGATCCCGTACCCCGCCAGCGCGGATGTGATCACGCGGCCGCCATGCCGACTTGGCTGGCCCACCGCCCGGACCGCATGCCAAACCGTGCCATAACGGCCGATCAGGGCGCCGATTAGGACACGAGGCATGGTCCGGAACCTGCACACCGGTCACATTTCACGAGTCGCGCGCGGATGGAGTGCAAGCAACCGGTGGGGGCCCCGCGACCTTGCTCGATGGATCTCGGGGGCGCTTCTTCTGGTTTAGATACATGTCAACTGACGAAAGCGGAGCCATGAGCCAGGAAGACCGCGGCCAATCCGGCCCGGACGAAGAGACGTTCGAAGAGCAGCAGGGAAGCAGGAGGGAGCGCCTGCCGGTGCTCCCGCTGCGAGGTACTGTCGTGTTCCCCTCGGTCGCAGCTCCGATCGCGGCGGGGCGTGAAAAGACCCTCAAGGCGATCGAGGAGGCACTGGCGGGTGATCGGCTCATCTATGCCGTAGCCCAGGTCGACCCGGACCTTGAAGACCCGGTGCCGGAGGTGCTCCACCGTGTGGGTACGATCTGTCGCATCGCGCAGATGCAGAAGGTCCCCGGTGGCGTTCAGATGGTCATCCAGGGCAGCACCCGGGCGGCGGCCCTCGAGTACACGATGCACGAAGACTACCTCGAGGTCGTGGCGCGGCGCATGGAGGACATGGTGCCGCTGGATCCCGACGAAGCGGCGTTCGCGGCGCTTTACAAGGAGGTCACCGAGCGTGCAGCCGAAGTGTCGCGCTTAAGGGGCGTACCCAAGGAGATCGTCGATCACCTATTGGGTGGCGTCTCGACACCTGGCGAATTGGCCGACCTGGTCGCGTTCTATACCGAGCTCGACGTCGACGAGAAACAGGAGCTTCTCGAGACGCTCTCCGTGGAGGATCGGCTCCGGAAGCTGCTCATCCACCTGCAGAAGCAGATCGGTCTTCTCGAGGCACAGGAGTCGATCCGCAGCAAGGTCCAGGAGGAGTTGGGCGAGCGGCAGCGCGAAATCTATCTGCGCGAGCAGATGAAGACGATCCAGAAGGAGCTCGGCGAGGACGTCGATTCGCAGGAGGTCGAGGAACTCCGCGAACGGCTCGAGGCTCTGGAACTGCCCCCGGAGGCCCGCCAGGAGGTCGATCGCGAGCTGCGCCGGTTGGAGCGGGTCCCGCGCGAGTCGGCCGAGGCGCAGGTGGTCCGTACGTATCTGGAAACCGTCGCCGACTTGCCCTGGAACGAGACCACGCCCGACCGGCTGGACATCGGGCGGGCCGAGGAGATCCTTGACCGCGACCACTACGGCCTGCACGACGTGAAGGATCGTGTGCTGGAATTCCTCGCCGTGCGCAAGCTGCAGGAGTCACAGCGGCCGACCGACGAGCCCGGTGAAGAGGATGCGGAGGCAGAGTCGGACGCGGCGGCTGGCGGCGGCGCGGATACGGAGCCTGTGACCGGCCCCGATGAGGAAGTCGAGGAGTCCGCCGACGCCGATGCGGCGGCGGAAGGCGAGACGGACGAGCTGCCGCAGGGCCAGGAGGACGACCGCACGGGGTCCACCATCCTGTTCGTGGGCCCACCGGGCGTGGGGAAGACGTCGATCGCCAAGTCCATCGCGGATGCGATGGGGCGGAAGTACGTCAGGGTGTCCCTGGGTGGCGCCCGAGACGAAGCCGACATCCGGGGCCACCGTCGCACGTACGTCGGTGCCCTGCCGGGACGCATTATCGAGGGTCTCAAGCGGGCGGGCACGAACAACCCCGTCTTCCTGCTGGACGAAGTCGA
Source organism: Gemmatimonadota bacterium (assembly GCA_039587755.1). Classification (GTDB taxonomy): domain Bacteria; phylum Gemmatimonadota; class Gemmatimonadetes; order Palauibacterales; family Palauibacteraceae; genus JBDHBD01. Next base: position 105,664 of record JBDHBD010000004.1, read on the forward strand.
CAAGCTCGGCGTGTCCTTCCAGGGAGACCCGTCGGCCGCGCTCATGGAAGTGCTCGACCCCGCCCAGAACGACACGTTCGTGGACCACTACCTGGGAGTCCCCTTCGACCTGTCGGAGGTGCTGTTCATCGCGACGGCGAACGTCTTCGCCCAGATCCCCGGTCCGCTGCGTGATCGGATGGAAGCGATCGAGTTCCGTGGATACACGGAGGCCGAGAAGCTGGAGATCGCGAAACGCTTCCTGCTGCCCCGTCAGATCCGGCAGAACGGCCTGCAGACCGAGCAGCTCGCGGTGGGTGACGACGCCATCCAAGAGATCATCGCCACGTACACGCGCGAAGCAGGTGTACGCAACCTTGAGCGCGAGCTCGGCTCGCTGGCCCGGAAATCAGCGCGCAAGATCGCCTCTGGCGACGCCGAGCAGGTCGAGATCGGTGCCGACGACCTGCGCGACTTCCTGGGCCAGCCCAAGGTCCATCCCGAGAAGAAGATGGAGGAGGATACAGTCGGGGTCGCGACCGGAATGGTCTACACGCCGGCAGGCGGGGACATCATGCTGGTGGAGGTCAGCGTGATGGAGGGCAAGGAAGGCCTTGTCCTCACCGGTCAACTGGGCGACGTGATGAAGGAGAGCGCCCAGGCGGCGCTCACGTACGCGCGGAGTCACGCGGACATGCTCGGCATTGCGGAGGAGCGTCTGCGTAACCACGAGGTGCACGTTCACGTGCCGGCCGGCGCGGTTCCGAAGGAAGGTCCGTCGGCGGGGATCGCAATGGCCGTGGCACTCGTCAGCGCGCTGGGCGGCCTGCGCGTGCGCAGCGAGGTGGCCATGACCGGCGAGATCACGCTGACCGGGCGCGTGCTGCCGATCGGCGGCCTGAAGGAGAAGATTCTCGGCGCGTGCCGAGCCGGGATCCAGCGCATCATCATGCCGGCCGACAACGAGGGTGATCTCGATGAGCTGCCGGATCACGTTCGCGAGATGGCGAAGTTCCACCTTGTCGAGACGCTGGACGACGTCATGACACTGGCGCTTGAAAACGGCGGACCGCTGGTCGGCGGGCCGAGCAGCGGTGCGGAAGCGGCAGATACGAAGGCAAGAAAGGGCCCAACACCCACCAGCAGCGAAGCACCTGCGGAGGTCCCGGCCGGCACCTAGCTGGCCCGGGCCCGACCGCACGCTCTGTCAGCCCGCTAGTCCGACGGGAGCGACTCGCCGACCAGCCGAGCCGCTTCCTCGGCCAGGCGGTTCAACTCCGTCACTGCGTCCTCGATCGCTACCTCGTCGGGCTCCCGCTCGAGCACTCCCATCTGCAACAGCTCGAAGTGCAGCGACTCGAGCATCGATACAGCGGGCTGTAACACCGGCTCCAGTCCAGGAGGCGCTTCGACAGCCTCTTCGAGCCCTCCCAACACATGGCTCCACGCCTCGGCTGCGTGGCTGACTCGCTGCGATATCTCCTGGCTCTCTGCGGGAAGAGCCGCGGCGGCCGACCGCGTCCCTTTCGCCAGCTGCTTCATCCGGCTCAGCCGCGTTTCAGCCATCAGCCGACCCTCGCCTCGCGGCGCAGGCCCACGGCGGCGGCATTCTCGAAGCGCTCTCTGAACGCCTCGGGCGTCATGTTGGCGGTCGTCGCCAGACGGCCCAGGGTCTCTGGATCTTCCAGGTCCGACGGATCCAGCCGGAGCATATACTGCCTCGCCACCTGGTAGGGCTCGGCGTCGATCTCGACCATCCGGACCCGGGTTCGGCCCGTGTCCGGATCCTTCAAGTCCTCGAACGGCAGCACGCGCAATCGCCCTCCCTCTCCGAGACACACGAGCCCGCCGATCTGGATCCTCTCGTCCTGCACGTCGGCCAGGAGAAAGCGCGCGGCGCCGTAGCCGAGCGTACGTGTATAGTCGATGTCGAACGGAACCGGAGCGGCGCATCGTAGCTCATAGCCCAGCGTGAGGTCCACGATGGCGATCTTCTCGCCTTTTTCGGCGAACCGTCGCTGTATTTCGCGCTTGAGAATCGTCTCGAGCGGGATTTCCGCCAGACGTATGTGTCCGTACGAGTCGTATTCGACCTCCACGCCGGGAATCCTGGCCAAACTCTCGGGATCGAGCTTTTCGCCGATGCCCTCGGCGATCACCGCGAGGCCGTCGGCCCGCCCCTGCGCTCGGCGCTTCAGGATCGCCCCCTCCAGCACGTCGCACACGTCGGCCACGTCGATTCGTTCCTCCGGGAACTCCTCTGGAATGATCGTCAGGGTCGCTCCCGCTGAGTTCCCGATGCCCAGCGCCAGGTGTCCCGCCTTTCGACCCATCACGACCACAAAGAACCAGCGGTTGGTGGTACGCGAGTCCTCCATGAGGTTGAGGGCAAGACGGCTACCCACCTGACGCGCCGTCGAGTAGCCGAACGTATTCCGGTCTCCCGGCAGGGGCAGGTCGTTGTCGATCGTCTTCGGGACGTGTGCGACACGGAGGGCACCACCGGCGGCGAGCGCCAGCTCGCTCGCTCCGAACGCCGTGTCATCTCCACCGATGGTGACCAGGCGGGTAATCCCGAGCTCTCGCAGCGACCCGACCGCTCGCTGCAGCGTTTCGGGGTTCTGCGTGGGGTTGCCTCGCGAGGTCCGCAGCACCGAGCCGCCCTGATAATGGATGCGGGAGACGTCGCCCACCTCCAGCCTGACCACGGCATCGGTGCGGCCGTCCATCAGGTTCTGGAAGCCGTCGTAGATCCCGAAAACCTCCCACCCCTCGTTCAGCCCCTTCAGTGCGGCGGCGCTGATCGCGCTGTTGATCCCGGGCGCCGGGCCGCCGCCGACCAGGATCCCCATCCGTTTCACGTCGTTGCTCATCGGGTTCTACCCTTCACCGATTCTCGGCCGTTCTCTTGCTCCCGGCCGCTTAGCGGCCCGCTGCGAAGTTCGACGCCACCACATCCCAGTTCACGACGTTCCACCAGTTTTCCAGGTACTCCGGTCGGCGGTTCTGGTACTTCAAGTAGTACGCGTGCTCCCACACGTCGACCCCGAGGATCGGCGTATCGCCCTGCATGAACGGGCTGTCCTGGTTGGGCGTCGAGTAGACGGAAAGCGCTCCGCCGGCGGTGACGACGAGCCAGCCCCAGCCGCTTCCGAATCGTCCTGCGGCGGCTTTGGACACCTCAGCCTTCAGAGCTGCGACCGATCCGAAGGCGTCTACGATCGCGTCGGCCAGATCACCGGTAGGAGCTTCCACGCCACCCGGGGACATCAGCGTCCAGAAAAGCGAGTGGTTCGCATGGCCGCCAGCGTTATTCCGGACCGCGGTGCGTATCGCCTCCGGCACGCCATCGAGGCTGCGCAGCAGATCCTCCACCGACTTCTCCTGGAGATCGGAGTACGCCTCAAGCGCGTTGTTCAGGTTGTTCACGTACGCCTGGTGATGCTTGCCGTGATGGATCTGCATCGTCTGGGTGTCGATGTACGGCTCCAGCGCATCGTGCCCGTACGCCAGGTCAGGTAGTGAATGCATGGGTTCATCCTCTCGTATTCGCGGTCAATAGGGGGGCCGTCCGGCGCCTGCCGACAGGCAGCCCCGGTGGTTCGTGTGGCCGGACAGACCGGTAGTGACTCGTTCGCGGCGAGGAAAGTAGGAAAGGCGCGGCTTGCCGACCACCGTCTAGTCGGGCTCCGAGCTGGCGATCTCCTTCAGGGCGCGTCGAACGAGCACCGGCACCATGGCACGCCGCCAGTCGGGGTCTACCGTTATGTTGCTGAGGGGCCGGCATTGTCTGAACGCCTGTTCGGCGATGGCATCGATCACGGCCGGTGTGAGACGCTGCCCGGTGGCGGCTTCCTCCACACGCCCGACCTGCCGTGGATACGAGCCGATGCCGGATGCAACCATGCGAAGACTCTGCACGCACTCGTCGTCCAGTTCCGCCGCGACGGCGAGGTTCAATAGCGGAAAATCGATCGCGTCACGAGCGCGAAGTTTTTGGAAAGACGTGCGCACCCGTGTTGGGACAAAGGGGATTTGTACCGAGACGAGAAGCTCGTTGTGCTCCATGCGCCGGTTCCACACCCCGTCCGAGGTGAAGAAGTCTCGAACGGGCACCGTGCGGCGAGCGTCCGGACCCGCGATTTCCAGGACGGCGTCCAGCACCATCAGCACCGGTGGGCTGTCGGCCGAGTGGGCAGCCACACAGCGCGTGCCACCCTTTACCACGTGGCAGGCGTCTCCCTCCTTCTTTAGGCAGTAACCCAGGGCTTTTCTCCAGAACAGCGTCTGGTTGTAGTACGTGCAACGCGTATCGAGGCAGACGTTGCCGCCCAGGGTCCCCATGCGCCGCAGCTGCGGGCCGGAGATCAGGTCACAGGCCTTGGCGAGCGAAGGAAACCGCTGCCGGATGATCGGATGACCCGCTACCTCCGCGAGAGTCGCGCAGGCGCCGATTCGCACACCCTCGTCCGCGACTTCGATATCTCGAAGTTCTGCAATGCCGCGAAGCGCGATCAGGTGACCCGGCGTGAATAACCGGTGCTTCATGTTGGGAACGAGATCCGTGCCGCCTGCGATCGGCATCGAGTCATCTCCGTGCTTCGTGAGCAGTGAGATGGCTGCATCCGCTGTGTGCGGCCGATGATACTCGTAGGGGTGCAGACGAAGCATGCGCTCAACATATGGCGGGTCGCGTGGTCTGTGCGACCTGCTAGCCGCCGGCCGTCGGCATTCTCGACTTCAGCAGTTGCACCCGCGCGGAGACCAGGTCCTCGAGAATCGCATCCACGTCCCGGAGCCGTGGCAGGGCGCGCTCGAGCAGCGGATTCGACTCCGCGACGGTGTCGTGCTCGAATTTCACGAGCTGACCCTTCCGGACTGGCATCCGACTAGGGGCGATTTTCTCGAATCGCTCCAGCACCCAGCGAACGGACTTCAAGGGGACATGCACGACGCGAGGTTGGCCGCCGTGCAACGCGGCGTGTACGCGTCGCAGGAACTGTCCGATGGTCACCACCTCACGTCCACCCAGATCGTAGCTCTCGCGCTGGAAGATCTGCTCGAACACGATGCTGAGCAGCATGTCGACCAGATCATCTACATGGATCGGTTGGATGCGCGTCTGGCCCGTTCCTGGAACGAGTACGACGGAAGGGCGAGTGAGTCGTGTAAGTCCTTTCCACAACGGTGACGCGAGACCGAGGACCATGGTGGGTCGAACGATCGTCCAGGCGAGGTTGCTCTGGCGAACAGCCTCCTCCGCCGCAGCCTTGGATGCCGCATACGGGTAGTCCGGCACATCGGCGAACGAAGCGGCAATGGAGCTTACGTGCAGAAAGCGGCGGACGCCGCGTTTCGCGCACGCATCCAGCAGCGCTTCCGTCCCCGCGACGTTTGTCTCGTGCAGCTCGTCGGCACGGCTCACACGCGACTTCGCCGCAAGGTGCACGACCGATGTCTCCGCACGGAGCGCAGACCCATACCGCCCACGCGCCTTCAGATCGCCTTGGATCACCCGAAGATTCGAGATGTGCGCAGCGGGCCGTCCGAGAGTGCGTTTGCTGCGACACAGGCAGACAACCTCGTCGAACTCGTCCGGGTCGAGTCGTGCGAGCAGCCGCTGACCGATGAATCCGCTCGCGCCGGTGACGAATAGCGACCCGGCCATCACGTTCGTTCGCGGCACGGCCGCAGGGCCGTGTCATAGCTCGAGAATTTCAACGATCGCTTCATCCCGTGCTTTCGGGTCCCGCAGAAGTCGACAAAGTACGCCTACGCATAGCGTCTGCCATGTTATCGCGCCACCGTGGTCAGCCGCGTGCGGCCGGACTCCCCGGCGTGCGGGACCGTCGCACTAGGATCACCGATCCGACGATCACCACCATACCGGCCAACGTCCGTGCCGTAACCGGCTCGTCGGCCAGCCACCAGCCGAGCAGCACCGCGACGACCGGATTTACGTAGGCGTAGGTCCCGACGAGGGCAGGCCGCGTGACCCGGAGCAGCCACGTGTAGGCGGAGAACGCGATCAGCGAGCCGAACACGATCAAGTATAAGAGGGCAAGCGCCGATTCGAGCGAAACGGAACCAATGGATACCCGTGCCGGCTCCCCCAGCAAGACGCTGAACGCCAACAGCAGAGTCCCGCCGCACATCATCATCATCGATGTGGCGTACAGGGGCCGGCGGGGCAGCACACCGCGACGGCTGAACAGCGAGCCTGCCGCCCACGCCCCCGATGCCAGCAAGAGAACGATCACCCCCATCAGGTAGAACGATCCGGCAGACGAGTCTGCGTCCGTCACCGTACCGGGCTCGATCAACAGCACCACTCCGGCCAGCCCGATCGCGATTCCCAGATACTCGAGTCCCGATGGGGGCGAGCCACCCCGTTCGGCCCAATTCAAAAGGACGAGCCACAGTGGAACCGTCGCGATGAGCAGTGAGGCCAGGCCCGAGGGTACGTACTGCTCCGACCACGAGACTCCTCCGTTGCCGAGAAACAGCATCAGGCCGCCCGCTACGGCGGCCCCACCCCACTGACGGAGTGTGGGCCTCGGGGTTCCTCGTGCTCGGTGCCACGCGTACAGCAGACTGCCGGCGACGACGAAACGCGTGCCCGCCATGAGAAACGGCGGAAGCGTCTGGATCGCGAATCGGATCGCCAGGTAGGTCGACCCCCAGACGACGTACAGCGCCGCGAACGCTAGTCCGAGCGCCAGCCGCGAGGGAGGCCGGGCCGGAAGCCAGGACTGGCGCTCCTCAGGCACCGGGCACGCCGTGGCTCCCGTCTACTCGAGCACGAAGATGTATTTTGGGGCGCACATCTCCTTGAGGATCTGCGGCCACACGGTCACGCTCACCTCGCCGAGGTGTGCCTTCTGGCGCTGCAGCATGTGGGTGCGCGCCTGGCCGATCCCGCCGCCGATGTTGAGCGGTATCTCATCGTTCATGATCGCCTCTCGTCCGCCGCTCAAGCTGGGCCCGACGCTGAGGATCCCACAACCCCGAGGGGGGACCCTCAAGCGCTCGGTTGTCGACGTGTCCGACAGGCTAGTACGATTCACATGTAACCGCTCCCTCAAAGGTCGCTCAATTGCCTGAGGCACGCCCCGTGCACGTTGCATCGGTAGAAGACATTCGCGGTCATTTTCCGGCTCTCGAACGCATCCATGCCGGCCATCCGGTCGCTTATTTCGATGGCCCTGGCGGTACCCAGGTGCCGAGAGACGTCGTGGCGGCCATGGAAGGGTACCTGACCCGTCATAACGCGAACGCCGGCTGGGCGTATCCGACCAGCGTAGAGACGGAGGAGGCGCTGGAGGCGGCCCGCGCCACTTTTGCGGCTTTCCTGGGCTGCAGACCGACCGAGGTCGCATTTGGCGCGAACATGACGACACTTGCGTATCACGTCTCGCGTGCACTGGGCCGACAGCTAGACCGAGGTGATGAGATCGTCGTCACCGAGCTCGATCACCTGGCGAACGTGGCGCCCTGGGAAGCGCTGGCCGTGGAGCGGGGTGTCACGCTTCGTACCGTACCGCTCGTGCCCGACACGGGCACCCTGGATTGGGAGACGTTCGAGGCGGCGATCACACCCGCCACTCGTCTCGTCGCGGTGGGAGCGGCCTCGAACGCACTCGGTACTATCAACGAGGTCCCGCGGGCTGCTGCCATCGCGCGCTCGGAAGGCGCGCTCCTGTTCGTGGACGCCGTTCACCTCGCGCCGCACGAGCTGATCGACGTCACGGAGATGGAGTGCGATTTCCTGGCTTGCTCCGCTTACAAGTTCTACGGCCCTCACGTCGGGGTGCTCTTCGCGCGGGAGCGTCTGCTGAGCGAGCTGGACGTGCCCCGGCTTCGTTGTGCCTCGGACACGGCCCCGGAGCGTCTGGAAACCGGCACGCTAAACTTCGAGGGGATTGTAGGCGCCGCCTCGGCGGTAGACTTCCTGGCGTCGCTCGCCACCGGGCCCACGGAGCGCGAGCGACTTCGCACGGTGTTCGCGGCCCTCCAGGAACGCGGCACCGCCTTCATACGACGGCTGTGGGATGGACTCGGGGCCATTCACGGTGTGCGCTGCTACGGTCCGCCGCCCGAGCTCCCGCGCACGCCGACTGTCGCGTTCACCTTGGAAGATCTTCCGTCCGTGGAAGTGGCAAGCCAGCTAGCGGAGCTGCGCGCGGCCTTCGTGTCGCACGGCGACTTCTACGCCTCGGCGGTCGTGGAGAGATACGGAAAGGCGGACGGAGGCCTCGTGCGGGCCGGGTGCGCCTGCTACACGACAGACGATGAAGTGGAGCGCTTGCTGGCTGGCGTCGAGGAGCTGGCGAAGGCCTGAGCGTCACAGGAGCGCGACGCTCGCCGAACGGTCGGCGATCAGTGGATCCCGAACGGATCTTCCAGTGAGGGACTCTGCGGGGTGAACAGCTCCGCGCCGTCCTCGGTGATCACCATGTCATCCTCCAGACGGACCCCGAACTCCCCGCGAATGTAGATGCCGGGCTCGTCGCTGAACGTCATGCCGGGCTCCAGGGGCAGTGTGTTGCCTTTGACCAAGTACGGCCACTCATGGCCATCCATTCCGATGCCGTGCCCCACTCGGTGCGTAAAGTACATGTACCCGGGTCCGTACCCGGCCTCGTCGATCACCTGCCGCGCGGCGGCGTCCACCGCCTGGCACTCCACGCCGGGCCGCGCGGCGGCGAGCGCCGCGTCCTGAGCCTGCCGTTCGATCTCGAACACGCGCTTCATTTTCTCGGTGGGCGTTCCGAGCACGAACGTGCGACTGATGTCCGAGCGATATCCTTCCGCCGAGCAGCCGCCATCGATCAGTATGATGGTGCCCTCGCGAACCACCTGCGACGTCGAGGAGCCGTGGGGAAGCGCCGTGTACTCGCCCACTTGGACGCTGGCGCCGCCACGAAATCCCAGACGCTCGTGCGCCAGCGATATGAGCCGCGAGACGTCGCCCTGGGTCATCTCTGCTTCGAGGGCGAGGTATACGGCCTCGTAGGCCTTCAGGGTGGCCGCCGACGCGAGCCTCATGAGCTCAAGCTCGTGGCAGTCCTTTACGCCCCGACAGCCGGCGGTCACGGGCGTGCCGCTCGTCAGCTCCAGCGCGGGCGCCGCGTGCGCGATGCCGTCGCTGAACACGTAGCGGACTGTCTCCTCGACTCCGAGACGTCCCGTCGACACCCCGCGTGCCCGCAGTCCGTTCGCGACGAGAGCGTACGGGCTCTCATCCTCCTCCCAGGTGAGCACGTCGGTGTCGTTTGCAAACGGTCCGTCAGCCAGCCGCTCGCGGGCGCGATCTTCCTCGAACGCGGGGCAGACGATGAATGCGTCGCCGGCGGCCGGGATCGCGATGCCGAACAGGCGCTCACCCCCACCCCAGCTCATGTCGGCGAAGTAGCGCATCGTCGTCCCACCCATTAGAAACAGGGCGTCCAGGCCTTGCGCGTGCATGAGTCGGCGTGCCTTCTCGATGCGCTGCAGCCTTTCCTCGTTTGTGATCGGGCGAGCCTGTTCGGCCATGGACTCGAGGGCGGCGATCGACGGTGGGAGGTCCTGATCTTGCTTCGAAACGGGCGTGCTGCCGGCTCGCTGCCCAATCGTGTGAAGGGCGATCGGGCCTGTAACGCCCGCCACGGCGGCTGCAGAGCTTCCGATGAATCCTCGTCGTGAGATCATTTCTCTCGCGCTTCGCCTCTCTTCAGATCCTCGGGCCCGCAGCGGCTACGTCCTCAGCCACGCTGTCGGCGTACTTGCCGAAGTTGTCGCGGAACAAACTGGCCAGCTTCTTGGCCGCTTCGTCGTACGCGGCCGCGTCGGACCAGGTGTTGCGCGGAATGAGCACCTCTGCGGGAACGTTGGGAACCTCCGTCACCATCTCCAGCCCGAACACGGGGTCGGTCTCGGTCGGCGCACCGACCAGAGCCCCGGTGTGAATCGCGTCGATCATCGCGCGCGTGTAGTGCAGCCTGATCCGCGCTCCGACTCCGAACCCTCCACCGCTCCAGCCCGTGTTGACCAACCACGCGTCGGCCCCCTGTTCCTCCATCTTCGCGGCCAGCATCTCCGCGTACTTGGACGGGTGCCAGACGAGGAAGGGCGCGCCGAAGCAGGACGAGAAGGTCGCCTGCGGATCCTTCACCCCCACCTCGGTGCCGGCGACTTTGGCCGTGTAGCCACTGATGAAGTGGTACATGGCCTGCCCACCGCTCAGCTTGCTGACAGGCGGCAGCACCCCGAACGCGTCGCAGGTCAGGAAGATCACGTCGGTCGGGTGACCGGCCATGCACGGGATCTTTGCGTTCGAGATGTACTCGATCGGATAGGCCCCGCGCGTATTCTGGGTGATCCGGTCGTCCGTGTAATCCACATGACGCAAATCATCTAGCACCACGTTCTCCAACACGGCACCGAATCGCAGAGCCTGAAAGATGTCCGGCTCGCGTTCCATGCTGAGATCGATCGTCTTCGCGTAACAGCCACCTTCGATGTTGAAGATCCCCTTGTCCGTCCAGCAGTGCTCGTCATCACCCACGAGCAACCGCTTCGGATCGGCCGACAGCGTGGTCTTTCCGGTGCCAGAGAGGCCGAACAGGAGTGACGAGTGCTCGCTGTACGGGTCCGCCGTGGCGGAGCAGTGCATCGACAGCACGCCCCGCTTCGGCATCAGGTAGTTCATGATCGTGAACACACCCTTCTTCATCTCTCCGGCGTACTCGGTTCCGAGGATCACGACCTCTCCCTCCTCGAAGCTCAGATCGATGGTCGTCGGTGCCTTCTGGCCGGTCGTGTCTCTCGCGGCGGGAAACTGACCCGCGTTGTAGATCACGTAGTCGGGGTCGCCGAAGTTCGCCAACTCTCGCGCCGTGGGCCGGATCAACATGTCATGCATGAACAGGGCGTGGTACGGACGCGAGCAGATCACCCGCACTTTGATCTGGTAGTCTGGATCCCAGCCGGCGAAGCCGTCGATGCAGTAGAGGTGATCACACAAACTCAAAGCATCACGGGCTCGCTCCCGGTTCAGCTGGAAGACGTCCGGATCGATCGGCGAGTTCACCGGTCCCCACCATACGTCGGCCTCGGAGTCCGGATGCTGGGCCAGGTGCTTGTCCATCGGCGAGCGACCTGTCTTCTCTCCCGAGTACGCGACGAGCGCCCCGTTCGCTGCGATCCTTGAGTCGCGTTCGGCCCGAATCGCCTCCTCGTATAGCTTGGCAGGCGGGGGATTGTGACGTATGTCCTCGACCACGATGCCGTGGTGCGACAGATCAAAAGTACCCATGTATACTTCGCTCCATTTCGATTGACGGTGCGCGACGAACGCACGATGCGTGTCAAGGCGGGGCAGGATCAAGACAGGAGCGGTTGAATGGCGAAGCAGACGCGAGGATCACAGGCCGGATACTCGGGGACACCGCTATCCAAGAAGCTGGGGATCAAACCGGGGATGGTGGTGGGTCTGGTCGGCGCCCCGGAGACGTTTGGCGCGACTCTCGGCGAGCTGCCGGCCGACGTCGTGCTCCGCCGGAGTGCCCGGGGCCGTCCGGAGCTCGCGACCTGGTTTCCGGGCACTCGCCGGGAGCTGGAGCGACGGGTCGACCGTCTAGGCGAAATCGCGGCTCGGGGCGGTCTGTGGATCGCCTGGCTTAAAAAGGAATCGGGGGTCAAGACGGATCTGTCCGAGCAGGCGGTGCGCTCGGCCGGGCTGGACGCGGGCCTGATCGACTACAAGATCTGCGCGATCGACAGCACGTATTCGGGCCTCAAGTTCGCCAGGCGTACGAAGACTATCGGTTGACGGGCGGCCCGTTCGCCCATTCAATGGCCCCCCGATCCCAGCCGCCGAGTTCCGCCGCTGCCTCATAGGTGCTCTGCAGGAACGCCAGCAGGGTATCTTCGGGCGAGAGTGCCTCCCGCACGGCATCGTACGGAAGAAAGAACTCGCTCATCTCCTCTCCGTAGAACGCAGCCTCCGGCCGCACTGTGGCGGCGGGGAACCCGTCCGGCTCCGGGTAGGCATATGAATAGAAGACCGGCTGCGGGAAGGCGGGCCCGCCGGGCCAGAACCCAGCGCTGCTCACTTCGTGCGAGTACGCTTCGCGCGTCACCCAGTCGGGAAGATTGGGGATCCCGCCGGGGTGCTCCGGCGCAGGCCGACCCGAGAACCGAGCCACGGCGAGATCGAAGCTGCCCCAGAAGAAGTGGACCGGGCTGCACTTGCCCGTGAAGCGGGCACGAAACTCCTTGAACACACGATCCACCTGCGACAAAACCCGCCAGAACCGCGTCGCATACTCCGGGTCGTAGGAAGCGTGCTCGTGATCGGAGGGGAACGGGATCGGGTCCTGTACCTCGTTGGGCACCGGGTGGATGTGAACGTCCAGCCCGAGCTCACCCAGCTTCGCGAACAGTTCCTCGTAAAACGAAGCCACGCTACGCGGCTCGAGGGCGAGCGTGCGAGTGGTCCCCTCGGTGGACTGGATTCGCAGGATATGGTCCAGGAAGTCGAACTCGATCTCAAACCGACGATTGCCGTGGGGAATCGGCGAGGTCGTCAGACCGCGCGTGGTCAGATACTGGGTGACGTGCCATGAGTGGTTCGTCCACGGCGTGAGAGCGAGACGGGTCTTGCCGACGATCTGCGTCCACAGGTGAAGGGTGGCGCACGTGTCGCCCCAGGCGTCATAGGGTAGGGCCGGCCAACTGTTCTCAGTCGTCATTCCACGTACACTCCTCGCCGAAGGACGGCAATTCGCCGTCCTATCGGCAACATGCTGTCTGCAATCGCGCGAGATAGCATGTCGGCACTACTCATCCTTGTCTTCGTCGGTGCTCGGGGCGGGCCAGACGCCGATTCCCGTGAATGCCAGCGTCACCGAGAAGATGGGAACAAGGAAGCAGAGCCACACAAACGGAAGATATTCCAGAGTAGGTACGCCGAGCATCTGAGTCGCGAGTGCGCCGGCAGCGCTCCAAGGAACCAGTGGCGCGGCGATCGTCCCGGCGTCCTCGAGGGTGCGAGTGAGCACCGCGTTATGGATCTTGTGTCGCCGGAAGGCGGGACGAAACATCTCGCCGGGGATGATCAGCGCCAGCCCCTGGTTGCCCGTGAAGAAAATCATCGTGTAACAGGCGGCCAGCACCGACACGACCAATCCTCCCGCCGTCCGAACCCTTCGGACCAGGTTCTTCAGCACCTGCTCGAGAATCCCCGAGGCGCTCAAAGCCCCACCGAGAGCACCTGCCAGCACGATCAGCACGATCACTGGTTGCATCGAGCTCATGCCCCCGCGGCTCATTAGGCTGTCGACCATAGCCATACCCGTATCAGATGCGTTGCCACTCGTCGCCGCGACAAAAACGCCCGCGAAGGAGGCTCCCTGGAAAATGACCGCCCACGACGCTGCCAGCAGCACGCTGACGAAGAGCACGAGCAGCGCCGGTATCCGTGCGGCGGCCAGCGCCAGCATCCCGAGTAACGGGATAAGGTGGATGGCACCCACACTCCACGTTCCGCGCACGGCTGCCAGCATTTCCTGGCGCATTCCCGAATCTGTCACCGAGACTGGACCACGGGCCAAAGTGAACAGAACGAGGCAGATGATCGCCGCCGGCAGCGTCGTGTACAGCATCGACGCGATGTGGCGGAAGAGATCGACATCGCCCGTCGCGGCCGCGATGTTCGTCGTATCCGACAGTGGGGACATCTTGTCGCCAAAAAAGGCGCCGCTCAGGATGGCTCCCGCAGCGAGGGGCTGGTGCACTCCGAGACCGGCGCTCACACCCATCAGGGCAACGCCGACCGTGCTAATCGTCCCGTACGCCGTGCCTGTCGCCAGCGACGTGATCACAGACACGAGAAAAGCCGTCGGCAGAAGGTAGTCTGGAGCGATCGCCCTGAGGCCGTAGTCGAGCGCGGTCGGAATGACTCCGGCGGCAATCCAAAGTCCGACCAGCGCTCCGACAAGGAGAAGTACAACGACCGCGATCGCGACCCGGCCGGCACCTCGGAGGATACCTGCCTGAACGGCCGACCCTGGATGTCCGAGATACAGACCCGAGGCGGCTACGATGCCGACCGAGAGGAGCAGCGGGAAGAACGTAGCCGTGAGGCCCGACTGGAGTCGAATACCTATCACGATGACTGCAAGCACAGCCGCGAGGATCAAGCCCGCCTCGAGCGACGTGGGGGGGCGCGATCTGCGAGTGCGTCGGGACGTCATCGCCGATTACTCGCCAACCGGATTCGACGCTTCCAGCAGCGCGTCGAGGAAGGGCTCCAGAATCGCCTTCCGGCTGACTCCGAAGATGTTCCAGCTGTTGACGACACCCACGAGGTCACGCGACGGGATCACCAGCAGGTACTGCCCTCCGAACCCGAGCCCGGCCCACACATCGGCCCCGTCTCGATCCAGCCGCCACCACTGATAACCGTAGCCCCAGTTTGCGTCGGGATTCGACGGTGTGGTGTCGTCTACCTGGCGCGCCGTGGCGGACGAAACCCAGCCCTCGGGCAGGATCCGCCGTCCTGCCCACACACCTTCGTTCAGGTACAGGTAGCCGACCTTGGCCAGATCTTCCGCTTCCAGATAGAGCCCGCCTTCCGTGTCCGGATAGCCTTTCGGCGTCTTCTTCCAGCGATACTCCGTGATCCCGAGCGGCCCGAACAGATGTTCTTCCGCGTACTCATCTATATAGCGCCCTGTGGCCTGCTTGATGATCCCCGACATCAGGTGGCTGGCACCGCTGTTGTAGACCCACTTGGCACCCGGCTCGGTCTCCATCGGTTGATCGAGGGTGAACTGGATCCAGTCGTCGCTCATCTCCAGCTGCAACGTCGTGTTCGTCGCGTCTATCGGCCGATCGGCCTCGTGCCACTCCATGCCCAGTTGCATAGTGAGCAGATCCTCCAGCGTCGCACGACCGAGGCGATCGTCGGCTTGGGTGAGCTGGTATTCGGCGAAAAACGACAGCACGGGCACATCCACGTCCTCAATTTCGCCACGTCCAAGCGCCATTCCGATCAGCGTCGATGCGATGGACTTCGTTACTGATTGAAGCGAGTGGACGTCCCGACCCTGGTGGAAGGGATGCCAGTCCGGATGGTAATAGTTGTACTGATGAACGTCCGAAGGCCCGTCACACGTGTCGGCTCCGCAGCCCAGATCGCCCTTGAACCCGCGGCTGATCTCGCGGTAGTCGTTATCATACCGTTCGCTCATCACGAGGTGGCCGTTTCGCACGACAACGAGGCGATCTATGTAGCCGTGGGCACCAGCCTCGATCGCGGCGTGCAGCTCGGCGAGCGGTCTAGAGGAAAGACCCTGCGCGTCAAGCGTTGAGACGGCCCAACCCTTCGTGGGCCACAACGTGTCCTGGGCGGCGGTTATGCCCGGGGTGCTCCCGGCTGTCGCGGCTGCAACACAGATCAGTGTCAAACTACGAAACGTCGTCGAGGACTTGTTCACTGAGAGCTCCTGTCGGCGTCTCCGGCCGGTTCCGCTGCCGGACCGCCGGCCCCGCGGGTGTCGGCAAGCGCAAGTTCGGTTAAGCTATGCGAGGCCGAGAGATTTTGCCTCAACAGCGAGGATGCACTTTGTGCGCTTCCATGAAGGGCTGGCGGGTCGTCATCGGACTGGCACTCGCGCTCGCGGGGAGTGTGAGCTGTGGTGCGGGTGCGACCTCTCCACCACCACCCGGACCGGAGCCGGACGACCTCGCGGTACTCTTCGTCGGAAACAGTCTCACGTTCTGGAACGACATGCCCGTCACGCTCCGGCTCCTCCTCGAAGAGGCTGACATTGGATCTGTCGTGGTGGAGAGCGTGGCGTTCACCGACTTCGGGCTCGAAGACCACTGGAGAACGGGACCGACACGAGAAAGGATCGCGGCAGTCGAGGCCAACGAGCAGTTCGCTCTTGCCGTTGGTGTTCTGCCGCAACCCCGGTGAACTTCGAGGAATCTCCGACCCCGGCGGAGCTGAGCACGCGCCCGGCAAGTGAGGAGGATGCCGCACTCCTCGCGCGGCTGACCGTACAGCTGGGCTGTCCCAGTACGGCGGACCAGATCCGCCGAAGATTGAGCTCTGTCCGCGACAGAGAAGGTCACGACGTCGTCGTAGCAGAACGCGAAGGGGCGATCGTAGGCTGGATCCACGTGTTCGCGAGCCAGCGTCTCGAGGCCGACGCGTTCGCGGAAATCGGCGGACTCGTGGTCGACTCGTCTTTGCGCGGCAAGGGAGTGGGGTCTGCGCTTCTGCGAGAGGTCGAGGCTTGGGCGCTCCGGCGCGGGTTCAGATCGATCCGCGTCCGTTCCAACGTCATCCGAGCCGAGGCGCACGAGTTCTACCGGAAGAGAGGCTACGCGCAAACCAAGCAGCAGGCCGTGTTCGACAAGAATCTCCGCCACGAGCGACTCACTCGCTAGTTTGTCGTGGAGACCGTGCGGTCGTGTCGATCGCACTTTGTGTGACGCAATCCCAGGAGCCCTTACCATGTGTCGCTGGCTGGCATATTCGGGCGCATCTATCGCCCTCGAGGAACTGTTATTCAAGACGGAGGTGTCGCTGATCGATCAGAGTCTGTCGGCGCGTCGGAGCACCACGACGACCAACGGAGACGGGTTCGGAATCGGATGGTATGGCGACGTGGACGTGCCGGGCGTGTATCGCCCTCAGAGATCTGGCGGCCCACGTGGAATCGCCGCTGTTCGTGGCCCACGCTCGGTCAGCGACAGAAGGGCTCGTGCAGCGAGCCAACTGCCACCCGTTCCGCCATGGCCGCTGGTTGCTCGTGCACAACGGCAGCATCCGAAGCTTCCGTGCCCTCAAACGTGAGTTGATGCTCTCCGTCGATCCGGCTCTGTTTCCGGAGATCCTGGGCACGACGGACTCGGAGGTAATGTTCTACCTGGCGCTCACCTTCGGGCTCGAAGACGAGCCGCTGCCGGCGCTGCAGCGGATGGTCGGCTTCATCGAAACAGTCGGGCACGAGAACGGCGTCGAGCATCCAGTCGAGATGACGCTAGGTCTGAGCGATGGAGCTCGAGTCATCGCGGTCCGTTACTCATCGGATGGTCGATCCCCGAGCCTGTTTCACGGCAAGAGTGTCCGGGCCTTTAAGGAGCTCGTCTCTGGTGACCCTCGCCTCGAGAGGTTCTCGAAAGAGGCGACGGCCGTCGTGTCCGAGCCGCTCACTGAGCTCACGGATGTTTGGGTGGAGGTTCCCGAGGCGAGTTCGTTGGTCGTGACCGGAGAAGAGGTCCTCTCCGCGCCGTTTGGACCCAGCTGGCACTGAGACCCCCTCCAACAGACCGAGGCTGTGAACCCGCAACCGTCCAGGCTGAGCACTCGCTCCATCGTGCTGTTTTGGGCACCCCTCGCTGCCACCTGGTTGATGATGGCCCTGGAGGGCCCCTTCCTCGCGGCAATCATCGCTCGACTCGTGGACCCGAAGTTCAACCTGGCCGCGCACGGGGTCGCGTTCGCATTCGCGATTCTGATCGAAGCGCCGGTGATGATGCTGATGAGCGCGGCGACCGCACTCGTCGAGGACGCGGCCAGCTATCGCAAGCTCCGCAACTTCGCCAACGCTGTGAACGCGGGTTCAACGGCGCTGCTGCTCGTCGTCCTCATACCACCCGTTTTTCGATGGCTAATGCAGTCCGCGATCGGTCTCCCCGACGAGGTCGCAGACCTCACGTACGGGGCGCTTTGGATCTTTCTGCCCTGGCCCGCGGCGATCGGGGTGCGGCGGTTCCTGCACGGGGTTCTGATTCGATCCGGCCGCACGCGGCTCGTGGCGCTCGGAACGATCATCCGGTTATTGGCCATGACCGGAATCGCCCTGGCTCTGTTCTTCTTCTCCGATTTGCCTGGAGCGTGGGTCGGGGCAACAGCCCTCTCGACCGGCGTCGTTGTCGAGCTGATCGTTACCCGCGTGATGGCCACACCCACGTTGCGTGAGATCCGGTCACGGGAGCCTAGGGGTGAGATTCGTCACACCCTCACCTATCGGTGGATCGCCCATTTCTACTTTCCCCTGGCTCTCACGTCACTCATCGGGCTGACCGTGCAGCCGCTGCTCACTTTCTTCATGGGGCGTGCGGTGGCACCGGTCGAGTCGCTGGCCGTCTTCCCGGTGGTGCAGTCGCTCGGGTTCATATTCCGCGCTCTGGGCCTCAGCTTTCAAGATGCCGCGCTGGCACTGCTGGGAGAGAAGAACGAACACTTCCGCGAGCTCGCACGCTTCGCGCTCGGACTGTCGCTGGCGTCCGCTGCCGGGCTGGCTTTCATCGCGTTTTCGCCCCTCGCTCGTGTGTGGTTCGAGACCGTTTCGGGTCTCTCGGCCGAGCTGGCGTCCCTCGCGATCCAACCGACCCGCATTCTGGTGGCGCTCCCGGCACTATCCGTCATTCTCTCGTTTCAACGCGCCCTGCTGATTCAGCAACGCCGGACCCGTCCGATCACGGTGGCATCTGCCGTCGAGATCGTCGGAATCGGGTTAACCTTTGTGCTCGCTGGTTGGGTTCTCGGCATGGTAGGAGTGACCGCAGCGATCCTGGCCTTTCTGGTGGGTCGGCTGGCGTCGACCGTGTACCTCGTTCCCCTTTGCGTATCCGTGCTGCGAGCCGATGGGTGAAGTTTAACGTAGGCGCCGGGCTAGACGTCTAAAGTTCAGAGACGTTTCCCCGCAGGCGCGAAGTCTCGCGTTGAGCGGAGTGAAAGCAGAACAGATCACCGTCTGAGTAGAGGAAGAACGATGAAGGGCATTCGAACAACCACGGCACGCCGAATCGCGCGAGCCGCGACGGTCACGTTCGGGATCGTCGTGATCACGGCGGGGAATGTGCAGGCGCAGGGCCGACGCGGCCCCGACTTCGACCTCGACCGTCACATGGAGAGGCTCACGGAGCGCCTGTCCCTTAACGAGGAGCAGGTCGCGCAGTTGCGCCCGATCTTCCAGGGCCACTTCGAGGCCATGCAGGCTATGGTGGAACAGCGGCGAGCGGACGCCGAGGCCCGGCGCGAGCAGATGCGCGAGCAGCGGGAGCAGATGCGTCAGCAGGGCGAGGCCATGCGGGACGCGATGGTCCAGATGCGGGAGCAAACCCACGAGCAGGTGGGCAAGATTCTGACCGAGGAACAGCTAGAGAAGTTTCAGCAGTTTCAGCGGCAGGAGATGCGGGCGAGGCGCGGGGCGGCTGAACGCGGAATGCGAGGCCGTCGTTCAGGACCGCCGGAGCGTGGCACGCGGCGCCGTCCGTAGGCTTCGCTGGCGGCCTCGGCATTTTCCCGGTCGATGCGTCGCGGGGTCCGTGCGGGCCCGCGGCGCGGCTGTCTGCTGTGGCACCCCGGGCCTCATAAGGCGCGCGGTGCAAACGCCTCGCGGGCCATCTTCCATACAGAGACCATCGCCACGATACTGGCGAGCATGTGAACAACCAGTCCCAGCTCCTTACTCCACTCGAGCATCCCAGCACGGTCCAGAAGCCAGTTCCAGTCATGGACGCCGCCCCCGAGCAGCGGGAGTTCCTGTGCCTGGGCATCCACTATGTAGCGGGCCGTGTACATGCCACTCTCGCCGAGCCACACTCCGCACAGACTCGCCTCGAATCGTTGTCCACGATTCCAGAAGTAGTAGGCGAACAGAACGGGAAACAGCAGCTGGAGCACCGTACCGCCCAGAACGCCGGGTAGCTCGCCGAACAGACCGAACGCGACATGGCCGGCTTCGTGGATGAAAAGGTTCACACCATCCAGGAAGTGGTAGCGGTAGGCGAACATGAGCCACAGCACGTACAAGCCTGTGACGATCACGACCGCCTTACGGACCTTCCCCTTCACCGCCTACTCCCCACTCTCGAGCTCGCGGCAGCCTGAGTCGCTCAGACTGGCTCTCGCAGCCTAACGGCATGCGTTAACCTACAGCCACCGTTCGGCCGTCGCTGGCCTCTTCCGTCCGATGGCCAGGGCGTGTGAACGCTGCACGGTGGTGCCGTGTGGCGTTGGAGTCAGATCACCGCCCACACGAGAAGAACGGCCAGTCCGAGCGCCGCGGCGGCCCATACGCGTAACGCCCAGCCCGGTCGATCCAGTGCCCAGCCCACAATCAATCGAACGCGGTCGATACCCAGCACAGGCAGCGCCAGGCCCGCGAGAATCACGAAGACCCCAAGGATGGTGAACAGCATCGGGACCTTCGTGCTGCTCGCAGCGATCACCAGAAGCACGCCCACGACGAGCCGGAGTCCCGTGGCCCACCGCAGGGTTCCCACGGTGAGCCGCGGGAAAAGCACGGCGGCCACCTGCTTCGCAGCGACGAACATCACCAGCGAAATGACGGCGATGAGTGCGCCAATCGCGACTACGATCCAGGACATCTAGGCCTCCGTGTTGGGGCCGGCGGGCCATGGCCGGAAACGCTGTTCTTTGCCCATGCCGACACAGGCGAACAGATCGCCGCTCCACGCCCCTCCACCTGGTGCGGGGATCCATACGGCACCCGTAGTGCTTCCCCACATGGTGCGGCGGACCCGAATCCGCAGATCGGAGCCCAACAGAGCTTCGAGCGACGAAAGGCCAAGCCGCCAGATCCGGCTCGCGCGGCAGTTGCAGATCCACCCGATACCAGGATTCATCAAGTCCTTCTATTAATTCTACCTTCGTTTCGATGCCGGTGTTCGCCAGCATAGCCGCCGTTCGGTCCGCCAGGACTCTCTGCGAGGAGGTGACTCGCGAATCTTCCGGCAGGGGAGCCATATCACTCACGGCCGCGCCGGAAGTCGACCAGCCTTCCCTCCGTCTCCCAATACGTTCCGGCATGGCGGCTGTAGCGGCGAACGAACCCGATGTCCTTTGCGAACAAGTTGATCGATGGTCCACCAATTGTACGGTACACGAGCTGGAACACCTCGGTGGGCCGGCCAAGAACGTCTTCCTCGCGGACATTCTCCACGATCCAGTAATACATGCCTGGGTTCGGAGCACCACCCTCACCTCGACGCCACCTGAGAACCTGCGCATAATCGGCTCTCTGGCGCTCCGGATCCGACCAGCGCAAGCCGGCACTCATGGGGAAGAAGAGAACCGGCGTAAGCTTCTCCAAGTGTTCGCCAGTCCATTGCTCTGCCAGGTCCGGATGGACGCGCAACTCGTACGCATAGGGTCCCCGCAGAAAGAGATGAGGGACGTCTTCGGAAAGATGAATTGGAGGCCGATCCGGTGCCGGCCTTGGCGCGCCGTCGGAGCTGCTCACGCTCAGATCGGACGCGGCGCGGGCCCGAACAGCGAGCAAGCCGTCCGCGATCTCCCGTATTTCGACGATCGAGACGGTCTCCGTCCAGCGAGTGGTGACAGTGTCGGCGAGATCGTCTGACAGCTGCTTATAGGTCCAGACGTATGTCCAGGTCGTCCCGACGTCCGTGGGGAAGTGGCCCTCCGCCCTGACGGTGTCGGGGACTTCAACGCTGAGCATCGGCCGGGACGGACGCTCCTGCGGCGAACCCGTTCCAGGGACCAGGGGCAGGAGAGCGAACCCGGCAACCATTGGGCGGAGACAGCGCATCATACGGCGCGATCCCTAAGGGAAGCCAATCGTCAGACCGGCGCGCAGGGTGATCATGCCAAACGCCTGGTCGCTCGTGCCGCCGGCCTCGGAAAGCGTGGCAACGACGAGTTCACCCGTCTTGAAGATGTCGCCTCCCAGGTCGAGGGCGACGGGGCGAGGTCCCTGCGCGAACCGAACGCGGAAGCCAAGGCCGCCTCCGAAGAAGCCGGCCCAGCTCGTTTCCTCCGGCAAGCTCGATCCTCCCCGGCTCTGGAAGTTCGCTATCAGCCCTCCCGATCCGCGCAGGTAGAAGCGGAAGATCCGCCAGCCGACGTCCAACTCTGGACCGAGCCCGAGCATCAGGAAGGCGTCGTCCGCCCGTTCCCCTCGAAACGACTCCCCGCGCAGCCACAGATAGGACACATCCGCCTGCACCCACAGCGGTCTGGCCACGCGGCGACCACCATAGCCGAGGATTCCGATGCCGTCGGACAGAAAGTCGCTCGCATCACCGACCACGAAGCTGCCGGGCACGCCCACTCCGAGCCGCCAGCCCGGGTCCATGGTCGACAGGCTCGGTTCGCCGGTGTGCGACTCCTACGCCAGCGACGTTGCGGGGGAGAGAACCAAAAGGACCGCGGCCACGGCCTGCCAGTACGTCGGTTTCATCAGTTCTGCACCGGCTCCGGTGATTGAGAGTCTCGACAGCCCGCGCTCGAAATCGATTTCGACCTCCCCCACCTCTTGCCAGAGCGGACGGCCGGGAGGATTTCAGCCTTGTGCCCGCTTCGCATCGAGTGACAGGGTGTCCTCGGCCCGAAACGCCCACACGACCAGCGCCCCCGCCAGTATGATCAGCGATGGGTAGAAGAGCACGTTGGTATCCGCTAACACCCAGCCCCAGGGATCCAGGATGGATCGCCACACCGACAAGCCCGAAACGACCAGCATCGCCAGCATCGCGGGATACGTCCAGCGACGCCACAGACCCACCACGATCAACACCCCGACGATCGCCTCGAGCACACCGAACGCGCTGAGAAACCAGGCCGCGCTGCCGACACCCAGATAGAAGCGCTCGGCCACGCGCACTGCATGATCGACGTTGACCAGTTTGTCGAGGCCCCACAGCACAAGCAGCCAGCCTGTGCTGACTCGCAAAGCGAACAGACTCCAGCGTTTCACGGGCACCTCCAGGGTCGCAGATGTGATTCGGCGGCGGACGTTCGCCCAAGCATCATATGGCGTTCCAGCTCAGGTTGCGCCACCCGCCGAGTCTCGTGACCCCTGTGTCGCCTTCGCCCGCGGATTGTAAGCTGATATCGTGTAAGGGAATTACAAATTACACGGGCGAGGATCATGGTGGAGAGCTGAGCGCCATTTGGCCGGCGATAGGTGAGCAGCTGGAGAAGCAGGGAATAGGGCTCGATGCTCTGTGCGAAGACGTGGAGTGTGGTACTGGAGTGAAGGTCGTCTGTGTGGGCGCTCGCCTGGGCGACAGTCTGGAGGCGATGGGGGAGACGGCGCGAGACCAGGTCGTAATGGTCGGATTGACCAGAAGACGATCCAGACGCTGGATGCGTGGGTAGAGACAGGGGTCGTGAAGAGTCGATCCGAAGCGGCTGCATTGTTCATACGCGAAGGGCTGAAAGTCAGAGCCAGCGAGCTGGACGAACTCCGAAGCGCTCTAAGTGACGTACACGAAGCCAAGCGCAAACTCCGAGAAGCCGCCGAACAGGTACTTGGAGCGGAATAGAACTAGTCACTGCATCTGCGAGGCGCTGTTCTTCAGCCTCCGCGAACCGGCGGCGGCTGAATCCAGAAGTACATGTTCTTGGGCAGGCCACCGAGCTCCATGCTGACGGCCTTCCACCCATCTTCCCCGCGGTGGAATTCCAGGAGATCGACGTGATCGAAGATCCCAGGGCCTTCATCGGTCGACCAGGTGATTCGATACGCTGCGTGCGCGATGTCTTCACCTTCGAAGACGACCCCCAGGAGTCGACGGGCGGGTCCACGCCCCAGAGCCTCCAGACTCTCCAGATCCTCGGCTTGTCCCGTTTCGAGCTCCCTTTGCGCGCGAGTGGCCGGATCGGATTCCTCCAGATAGCGGGCCAGGTACTCGCGTGGCGACATGGACTCGAACTCCTCCGAGCTCTGCAGTCCGGGAAAGTGATCCTGCCACGCGCTGGGCCTAGCCTTGAGCTTCGTCGCTTTCTCGACCAGATACTCGGCGACCTCGTCCGGCATATCGGAGTCCTGCGACTGGAATGCCTCCGTCGTGAGAGGAGTCGGCTCCACCCAGTATTCGATTCGCTCCTTCGTCTCGGCATACAGCCGATCGGCCACCCGTGGATCGATGTGCTCGGCCACTTCCAGCCAGGCGCCGCGGTCGAGGGCGTCGAGAATGGTCTTTGCAGCTTGTTCAGCGTTGTTCATTCAGATCTCCGGCTCCAGAGCACATAGCCGATCGTGGTTGCCGCGATGAAGGGAATCGCCCCGATACCACCGGTCAGCAGCCCGACGATCAGCGCGACGAGCAGCCCAGAGACGGGCGCAAAGAACGTGGCCAGTGGTGGATGACGCGCGCGGTCCAGCACCGAGAACACGGTGCCGGTGATAATCAGGTCACCCACTCCGACGATCGGACGCAGCTCCCCCGCCACGGGGACCGTCACCATGAGCGAGAGAAGCAGATCGTTGTCGCTTAGTCGGTAGGCCTCGACGATGCGCTCGGTGAGCCCTCCTGAATACGAAAGGACATCCGCCACCGCTGCCGCGACGCAGAACACGACCAGCGATTCGGGGGACCGCACGGCCTGCGCGATGAGACTGGAGGCAGCCACCGCCCCCGCGAGCAGTATGGCGTCGCTGTAAAGAAAGAAACGGGGTCCGAAGGCGAGGGTCAGGGCATACCAGACCAAGAAGGAGAGTGTCACGGGCAGGCGTGTCTGCGACGACGCGCGGTCTATGGCTCTGACTCCGAGGAATACTAGAGCCGTCGAAACAAGGAGCGTGAGGATCGCGGTTCCACCGATTCGCATTCGCGCTCACTCGGCCAGAAGCCACCACTCACCGTCGTGCAGGATGAAGCTCTGCGCGGCCCAGCTAACGAACGGGATTCTGCGGCCGCAGGTGCGGGGCCAGGAAGCGCCAGATCTTGCGGCGGATCTCCTTGGCAGCCTGCGTGTCGAGCCGGTCGAAGCTGTGACCGCCCGGCATGTCCTCGTAGATCTCGTATTCGAACCCGCGCTTGGCCTCGGCCTTGAGCGCCTGGATCAACCGCTCCACCTCGAGCACGTTCACATCTCCGTCGTTCGTGTTCGAGTGGATGAGGAGCGGCGTGCCATCATACTTGTGGGCGTTCCATGACGGCGACCGCTGTCGGTACTCCTCCACATCCTCGTAGGCGGTCTTTCCGATGTGATACTCGGCCGAGTAGAGGTCCCGGTAGCCCTCCGTCTTGTAGCCCATGCGGGCAACCAGGTCGCTCACGGGGACTCCAGCATACGCGACCGCGTAGTCCCCTCCATGATCGAATATGTTCATCAGAGCGTGCAATCCACCGTGGCTCCAGCCAATGATCCCCACGCGGTCCGCATCCAGAAAGCTGTAGTTCTCGAGCGCGTAGTTGCGAGCGGCGTACGTGTCCTCGGTCTCGAGGCCGCCGTAGTCGATCGCCCGGTAGACTCCACCGCCGTACCCGGTGCTCCCCCGATATTCGGGAGCGACAACCGTGTATCCCTGCGCGAGTAGTTCTTCCAGGATGTTCGCGTAGTAGGTCGTAAAGTTGGCGTGCACACCCCCGTGCGGGAACACGATGAGCGGTTGGCTGCGGCTCCGGTCGAGATCTTTCGGGATGAACACGTAGGAGTAGAAGCGAAACGGGTTGCCGGCTCCCTGGGCCGTGGGGTTCGGTTGATAGCGCAGTGGCGGGCCGGTAAGCCGCACGATGTCGATCTCGGCGATGTCCCCCAGCCGCTGGAAGAACATGAGATCGTCCACCCGGCGCACGAGTTCATCCAACCGATGTCGGAGTGTCTCGTTCTGTGCCTCGAACTCGGCCCGGATCTCGGCCAGCGTGCTCGACGGCTCTTCTTGCTGGGCCCGGACGGCCGCCGGCCCGGCGGCGCCAAGGACAAGCCCACCAACCAGGCCGAGCAGCAGACGAAGCGCCAGGCTGCGGGCAGGATTCCACGTTGTCATAGTCAGGCTCCTGAAGGGGCTCCAGTCGGAGCCCCACTCGAGCGAGGTGTCGACTTTCAGTGAACCGGTCGGGTCGGTCGTTGAGCCGGTCCGGCTGATCAGTGCACCAGCGTGACGTCCTTCTCCTTCAGATAGCGGTCGATCCAGCGTAGCTCCGCTTTCACCTTGGTGAGCTTGTGCTTCGGCTTGCGAAAACCGTGCGGCTCATCGGGAAACACGAGTAGCTCGGCCGGAACCCCCAGACGCACCAGCGCCCGGTACAGTTCGTATCCCTGAGTGGTCGGCACTCGACGGTCGGCCCCGCCGATCGTCACGAGGGTCGGAGTGGAGATGTTGCCCGCGCGGCTGATCGCTGACTCCTTCCAGTAGTTCTCGAGGTTCTCCCAGGGCGCCGTCGCGTTATTTCGGACGTCGTTCTGGATGAAGTTGTCGGCGGTGCCGAAGTAAGAGATGTCGTTCCAGATGCCGGCGCCGGACGCCGCGGCCTGGAAGCGGTCCGTGAGCCCGATGATGCAGTTGGTCATCACGCCACCGTAGCTGTAGCCCATCACCGCCATCCGCTCGGGATCGGCCCACCCCCGTTCGACGAGGAAGTCGACCCCTGACAGGATGTCCGTGGCCGGTCGCGTACAGGAGAAGCCTTCGATCGCGTGCAGAAACTCGTCGCCGCGACCCGTACCTCCGCGATAGTTGGCCTCCAGCACCAGGTAGCCCCGTGAGGCGAGAAGCGCTGGGTAATAGGCGAAGCCGATCGGCCCGATGTTCTCGGTCCTGAGCGACCAGGGTCCACCGTGGATGTCCACTACGAGAGGCAGCCCGGACTCGCCCCTCCTGCCCGGGGGCCAGAAGAGGATCCCCTCGATCTCATCGCCCTCGCCGTTCGGCCAGGCAAGTGCCTCGATCTGCGGCATCGGTTGGCTGTTCAAATCGGCGTTGAAGTCGGTGGCGGGCTCGGCAGCAACGAGGTTCTCCAAACCGGCAGCCACGTACACCTCGGGGGCCGATCGATCAGAGATCAAGGCAAAAGCGATCACTCCTCCGTCGGCCGAAGCCGAGAGGTTTGATACGGCGCCGGCGAAGTCGGTCAGCCGCTCGACATCGCCGTTACGAGGGTCGACGCGATGGAAGTTCGTGCGGGTGGAGACCGCCGCGCTGGCGAGCAGCGAGCCGTCTGGCAGCACCACGAAGGGCGCGCTGAAGGCCCCTATGAACCCCGGCGCCAGGTTCTCGACGCTCCCGTCCATCCCGATCGTGAAAAGACGCCCCTGCGTGTAGCCGCCACGCGGGTCGTTCGGGTCGCCGATTCCGGCCGCATAGAACCCACTGTCGCCGGCTCGCCACCGCAGGTCGCCCTCCAGGACGAGATTGCGCGTGAGCTGTCTCGGCTCACCCGCTCCGTCCGTCGAGAGCAGGTAGACTTCCGACTCGGAGAAGTTATTGAAAAAACGTTGCGGCTCAGAGCGGGCGGCCGTACCGAGTGCGACTTGGGAGCCGTCGACCGATGCTCTGACGTTCTGGACCGGTAGCTCGACCGTGGCTATGAGCTCACCCGCCGCATCCTCGGCCGCGATGCCGACGCGGGCGACCCACGTGGTCGTCGGTTCATCCGCAAACCGCATCACGTCGCCGTAAAACTCTTCGATCGCCTCTTTCTCGTCCTCTGTCTTCGGCGCCGGCGCGACGAACACGAGCTCGGCCTCGCCCAGCAGGTCGTAATTCCCGACGCCGTCGGAGTAATGCTCGGGGTCAGTCAGCCGACGGGCTTCCCCTCCCCGCATGTCGAGCGCGAAGATTTGAGACTTCGCGTCCCCCTCGGAGTGGATGTAGAAGAGATAGCGGCCATCGCGGGACCAGCGGAGCTGCGAGTAGGACCCGTTCGATGCGGCAAGACGCACCATGTCCTTCCTCCGCCCAGAGTCGTCGAGGTCGACCCGCCAGATCGCCGAATGGCGCGCGTTCTCCTCGAAATCGTCCGCTGAAGCGACAAAGGCCACGTGCCGTCCGTCAGGGGCAACCGCGACCCCGGCGAAGTTCGTCACGCCCAGGTACTCTTCGATCGGGTAACCCGAGGCCTCCTGGGCGCTCGCAGCGCTGGGCGCAAGCAGAATGAAGGTGAGTGTTGTCAGGATTCCGGCGACGCGCATCGGCAGCCTCTCTTTCGTTATGGCTCAGCGCCCCTTGGACTTCTTGGACTTGCGTGCGGATTGGGCTCGCTCCACCCGGGCGATGAACTGGTCCATGTCGAACGAGGCGATCGTTTCGCCGATCAGGGGCAGGGGCAGGTCGTCCAGCTTCTTGAAGCGGACACACGACTTGCCGACATCGAACCGTTTTCCCGTGGCCTTATAGGCCGACTCGAACCTTTTGCGGTCTTCCTCCGACGTGTAGATCGCCGTCAGGTACACCGCCATGTGGTTCTTTTGGGAGGCCAACGCAGCGTACAGGAGCGGCTGGCCGTTGTACGTATCGGGATACGTCTCCAACGGTACCTGATAGCTGATCATCCCCCAGTTCATGGCCTCCTCGTAGCCTCCCGGGAGGTGCTCGAGTATGACCTCACGGACCTGCTCGATGGTTGTTCTCCGATCGTCAGGAAGGGTGGACAGGTAGTCTTCTATCGTCGTCGCATTCGATTGCATCGTTGGCTTCTCCTGTGCCAGTGCCGTTCAGCGCCTGCGCCATTCAGGCTAGGGAGCGAGGGGATACGATACCCGGAACGCTGTCTTCACCTGTCACGACCCGCCTGTGGTAGTCCACCTGTCCCAGGTGGTAGTCCAGATGAGCAACCAGGTGAATCAGAAACTGACCCGCGGTCAGAGTGACCCCGCCGATCGCCTCCGGATATTCGCGCTCCAGCTCGGTCTCCGTGCCGCGCTCCCGCAGGCGTGCGAAGCCCGCCACTACAGCGGCCCGTGCTGCTTCCATCTCTCTCACCAGCTCCTCACGTGGCAGGTTTCGCCTCTCGAACTCCGCTTGACGGTCCCGCACGTAGCCCGTGCCGCCCAAGACCGCGCCGATGTAATGCTGAAGACTGCCCGCCAGATGGAGTGCGAGCGTTCCAGCCGAGTTGGATAGACCGGGAACGGGTTTCCAGATGTCTTGCTGGTCGGGGTACGCCTCCAGCTGGAGACGCAGCCCCTCCACGTCCCGGAGCAGGACTCGGCTCAGCCAGTCCTCGATCAAGGCCGTCACCTGGGGTGGCCGACCGGAATCAGGTACAGCGGTGCATGGTCGTCAGGGAGCGATAGCGCCTCAGCGACCGCGTCGTCGTCGAAGGCACCGATCGGAACGCCGCCGAGGCCGAGCGCCTCCGCCTGCAGAAGCAGGTTCTGGGCCGCATGACCCGCCTCCATGTGAACGTACCGGGGAGCGCGCCGGCCGTACTTGGCGGCCGTTCGCTCGAATACTCCGGCGATCATGAAGACGGCCGGAGCCGCCCCGACCGGTTCCTGGCGCAGCGCCGCCCGCTGCACGCGGGCACGCAGGTCTTCGGCGGAAATCACTTCCAGGGCGTGGTCGTGCGGATCGTACCTAGACGTGCCCTCGGCCGTCACTACGTAGAGCTCCAGCGGATAGAGCGCGCCGGCCGACGGTGCCGCGCGCAGGCCCAGGGAGCTCGTCACACCCTGAGCCGCCCACAGAAGCTGCGCGACTTCCGACTCGTTCAGACGTTCGCTCCTGAACTCGCGGACGGAACGCCGTCCCGCCAGCGTCGCTTCGAGCGACCGCTCACCGGTCAGATTGGGCTCGGACAGCCGGTGGACCGTGTCCTGTCGGCCGACCAGCGAAGCGTTCACGGTCTCACCTCGGATCGAGGACGAATTGGCGCGGGCCGACGGTGTGCGCCCGCAGGCACAGACCGCTGCTGCGACCGTTGCCAGCAGTAAGAGCCTCATCGGATCACGTTAGAGCCCTCGTGCCCGGTACGCGAGGGAGTGGGCAGGATTGCTTCGTGCGTTCGGTGAAGCACCCGGCCCGCTAGCTGTTGCGCTCGCGCTCGAGGTCCTCGAGCTGGGCCCACTCCGGAAGCGTGTTCGGCACCACGCCCAGCTCGGCCGCTCTCGCGAACAGCTCGGCACGGAGGTTCGCGGCCTCGATGTCTCGCGCGCTCTGCTCACCGACGATGAGCTTGAACGGCAGGATGGATCCACCGAGACCGAACGGGGCGTCACACCAGCCGTGCACGACCCCCGTGGCTTCCCGCCCGGGTGCAAACGGCACGACGATCTCTACGGGCTCCTTGGGGTGCAGGATCAGTCCGGGTGGTTCCGGAACCCAGTAGACTTGCTCGGCCGCGAGCTCGAAAGCCTGTTCCGTCACGAACCCCAGAGGGGCTTCGAGACCCACAGCCTCCACCGCCGTGTGGTCTGCCGCGAGCCTGACGCACTCGAAAGCCCGGCGGGTGGCTCGTAGCGTAAGCTCGAATCGCGCCATCCCTGGCTCCTCATAAGGGAGCCTTTTTACGGCCACCCGGGGCAGCTCCGCGGCGGCTGCTCTTACGAACCAGCGGGCATAAATCAAGTACGCCGCGGCGCCCACCAGCCCGAGGGCGGCAACGATCAGAAGAAGCTCGATCATCCGCTCACCTGGCCACGCTGTAGATGTACCAGACCTTCGTGTTGGCCGACTTCCAGTCCTCCTGAACGAAGATCGTGAGCGTCTCGCCCGGCCGCTCGAGCATCAAGAACGGGGGCTCGTCGGTCACCAGCGTCCAGTCCCTCGCGTTCTGGGAATCACGATAGAACTCGACGACGTCCTCGGCCGCGATTGGAGTCTCCAGACTCCAGTACCGGTCGTCGAACTGCTCGGTATCCTCTGCGAGCTCACGACGCTGTTCTTGCGTCGTTCCGAAGCGTCCGCGTCCGGGCACTGTAGCCAGCCCTCTCGCGATCGTCTGCACTTCGCCAGGTGTCGGCACGTAGGTGCCGCCTGTGATCTCCGGAACCGGTTCGATCAGGCGGGTCAGTTCGCTCACGCTTCGGTACTCGCGCCAGGTGAAGTAACCGGTAAAAAGGACCAGGGCGAGGAACCCGAAGAAGGCGGCTTGTGACAGGTACTGCCAGTGGTGGGGCGGGGCGCGGAATCCGGCCCAGAACGCGATCGTCGCAAGCACCGCGAGGAGAAGCGTCAGCTCCATCGATCAGTCGACCCGCTCTCTTGTCCAGAACACGAAATCGGTCTCAGCGGGTGTTTCCTCCAGAGAGCGTACCAAGGCCGCGATCTGACCGCGGTGGTACCACGAGTGGCCGAACAGCTGGATCAGAATGTCGGTGACGACGCTTCGAAAACGACCGCCCTCCGTAGCCGTGTACTCAAAGACTCTCCCTAGGTCGGCGTCCTCCAGCTTCTCCATGTATTCTCGCCACACACCGTAGACCTCTTCGCACCGCTGCTCGACATCGGCGAGATCGCTCGCCTTCGCGAACAGGTCCTCGGGCGGCTCCGGCTGTGTGACCCCGAAACGGTCCAGCCACAGCTGTCTGGCGGCGATCACGTGCGCGAAGAGATCCAGCGCTTTCCGAAATTCTGGCGTGGCTCTCTTCCTGGGCGGAACCGCGCCGAGCGCTCTGAGCACCTTCTGGTGAGCCTCCGTCTCGTATGCGAGCCACCGCCGAAACTCATCCGCTGTAACCATCAGCATCTAGCCCCGTCTCATTTCGTCTTCAGAACAGCTTGCCGCCCAGGGTGGGCTCTTTGTCGGTCCGAGTCCCGATTTTCATCGCCGTGGAGAGCCGCGCCACGCCCTCGGCGTGCAGGGTCTCGTGAACGACGCGCACCGCGTTGAAGATCTCCTCCAGTTCGCCCTCGACGTTCGTGCCGTAGGAGTGAAGTTGAACCTCTAGACCCGAGTCCTTCAGAATCCCGTGCGCTCGCTTCACTTCGCCGCGCACCGATACACCCACCCCGATCGGAATGACCTGTATCTCGGCCGTCGCCTTCATAACGTACCTCCACTTCGATTCGCGATTTTGGCAGCCCGGGGACTCAAACCGCCAGCACCACCTTTCCGAGGTTGCGTCGCTCGTGCAGGTAACGGTGGGCCTCAACGGCGCCGTGTCGATCGAGAGGGAACGTCCGATCGAGGATCGGGCGTAACTCGCCTTGCTCGACCGCCCGGTAGATCTCGCCCAAGGCCGGCGGCAAGACCTGCGGGCCCTTCTCCTCCAGGTGAAGCAGGTGCACGCCTGACACCCCAGTGTTCGGCTCTACGAGCTGCATCGGGTGGAAGCGGGGCGTTCGGAGCCACGCCTGAATCGCACGGGGCCAGCTGCGCGTTCGTTTTGGCGTGGCGGCGCTCATTCCATAGAAGACCAGGTGCCCCAGCGGCGACAGCAGGCGGCGGCAGGCGGCTGTGGCCCTGCCACCAACCGGGTCGAGGGCGATGTCGATCCCACGCGGTCCTACCAGGCTCCGCACTGCCGGCTCCCAATCTCCTCGCGAATCGAAACACGCCTCGGCACCCAACTCGTCGGTGACAAAGGCTCGCTTTTCGGGTTTCCCGGCTGTGCCGATCACCCGCATACCGTGCCGTACGGCTAGCTGTACGGCAGCGGTGCCGACACCACCACCGGCTCCAAGTATCAACACAGTCTCGCCGGCCCGTGCGCGAGCGGACTCGAACAAGCAGACCCAGGCGGTGAGGAACACGACCGGAATGGCGGCAGCTTCGGCCGGTGAGAGAGAATCGGGATACGGGAAGAGCCGGTCGGCCGGCACGACGGCGTCTCTCGCATAGCCGCCGTACGCCGATATCGCGACCGCGCGATCGCCGGGTTGCCAGTCCTCCACCTCCGAGCCGATGCGAGCCACGATTCCGGCAATCTCGAAACCGGGACTGAAGGGTCGGGGAGGGACGGTGCCGTAGAGGCCCATCCGCATGATCAGATCGGCGAAGTTCACACCGGCGGCTTCAATTCGCAGATGGACGTCGCGCGGCCCGAGGTCGCTGAGCGGTACGTCCCGCTCGACGAACACATCGGGTGGTCCACAGCGCTCGATCAGTATGGCACGGGTGGATGCCGGCTGATTCATACGTAGGCCTCCGGACGTCCTCGCCTATTCGCAGCTCACCCGTCTGAACAGTTGCTCGAATCCGCGCTCCCCTTCTCCGGCGTCGACCCGGGCTGCGAGCGAGTCGGAGCCTCTCCGAGCGTACCGGATGCGTTTGGGGAAGTCGTGCTGTGGGTTTTCGAACGTCACGCTCTCGGAAGTGGTCTGCGTGGCAGCGAATTCCGTGGACGTCTGTCCTGAAGGATGCGCCTCCAGGACCAGACCCGATTCGGATTCGCGCAGGATGAGAAATTCGTAGCTGGGGCTCCGCCCGCTTCGGATCGTGCGGTTCAACCCCAACATCATTCCGCCACGCGGCGACATCCAGTGCTCCTCGGTCGACATGTCCCCCACCGACATCTCCCAACAGCCGGCGAGCCAGCCGACGTCGTCGGCGCTAGGCTTTCCGCGAGCGTGCTCGTCCTGTCCGTGGGCGTCCAGAGGCAGTATGAGCAACGCCGCCAAACTGACGAGTGCGACCGATGATCTCACCCTTGTTGCCCCTTATACCTCGCGGATTACAGACGCCACTTTGTCAATCCTGACTTATGCGGGCCACAGCCAGCCGAACGCACCCGCCGTCAGCAGCGCGTAGATCAGCCCGTCAAAGGTCTGCTTGAGCGTCGTGCTCCAGGGACGCTTGTACCAGATCGAGTTCTGCCACAACGCGACGTTGTAGCCGATGAATGCAGTGACTCCCACAAAGCGGAACACAGCCAGGTAGTCGGCACCGGGGCCGAGAGCCCGCCCTGCCACATAGGCGGCCAAGATCCCCACGACGACACAGTAGACGAACCACATCACGAGCTGTGCGCCCATCGTGGGCTTACCCGTCGGCATGAAGGTCATGAAGGCCACGGGACCCTTTTCGCACTTCTCGATGAACTCCGGGTTTCCCATTTCCTTCGAGCTGCCGGCGTATGGCATACAGTACTCGCCGGGTGGGATGTTGAAGCTGCGCAGCGCGTCCATCACCTGGGGCTCGGACGGGAGTGCGCTGTAGTCGCCTTTGTGGTACTGCAGCACCATGTGGATGATGGAACTGGCGACGAACGCGAGAACGGCGCCGAGCAGGATGGGGAGCCACAGCGAAAGAATGGGGACCATCGTGACCTCCTGTGGTTCGGGACAGGGGCACCGCGATGCTGTCGGATAGACGCGGAAAGCTTCGGATTTCACCGCCGGAGCGCAACCAGGCCTGCTCTACGGCACTTCCTCGATCGCGAGCTGCATGTACATGAAGGCCGCCGCCTCGTCGGACATCGGATCCGATCCGAAGGAGTCCAGCCACACTGTGATCCGGGCGTATTGTGGCTGCACTGCCGCCCTCAGATCCTCTCTGTCCGAGGCCGACGCAGCATCGATGAACTCTGACCGTTCCGCATCATCGCCTATCCCCCACCGCTCGGCGAACGGGATCAGCGAACGGAGCTCGACCGGTACTTTGTCCGCATCGATCTCGTAACGAGACGACACGTCCGCTTCGGCTGTGTTCTCGCTGGTGTCGGAGGGGCCACACGCGCTCACTCCGGTGGCGAGTATTGCGAGGGCAAATAGAGGAATCTTCATGGCCGGAACGCTCCCGCTGTCCTGAGGCTCACTTCAGCCTCCCGATCACCGCGCCCGCGATGATGTTCTTCTGGATCTCTCGGGAGCCCTCGTAGATCTCGGTGATCCGCACATCGCGGTAAAAGCGTTCCACTTCGAACTCCGTGATGTACCCGTAGCCCCCGAACAGCTGGATCGCTTCGTCCGCGACCTCAACAGCTGCGTGCCCGGCGTAGTATTTCGCCATGGCGGTGAGCTTGGTGTCCGGTTCTCCCTCGTCGGCGGTCCACGCCGCCTTGTAGGTGATGAGCCGCGCCAGTTCGAGCTTTGTGGCCATGTCGGCCAGCTTGTGCTGGGTCACCTGGAACTGCGCGATCTTCTTGCCGAACTGCTCGCGGCCTTTGACATAGTCCAGTGCACGGTCGAACGCGCCCTGAGCGGTGCCGAGCGCCTGGGCGGCGGTCTCGATCCGACTCTCATCGAAGAACCCCAGGATCTGGTAGAAGCCGCGACCCTCCTCGCCGAGCAGGTTCTCGGCAGGGACGCGAACGTCCTTGAACGAGAGCTCTCCGGTCGGGATCATCTTGATGCCCATCTTGTTGCCGACGGTGGCGATCTCGAGCCCCTCGGCGTCCTTCTCGACGATCAGCATGGACTGCCCGCGGTGGCCGGCCTCCGGGTCCGTCTGACACACCACGACGTAGTAGTCGGCCATCCCGGCGTTGGTGATGAAAGTCTTGACCCCGTTGATCACCCATTCATCCCCGTCGCGCACGGCCGTAGTCGCCATTTGGGTGATGTCGCTCCCGTGGTCCGGTTCCGTGATGGCGCCGCCAGAAATCGCCTCGCCTTCGGCGACAGGCACGAGGTAGCGCTCCTTCTGCTCGTGCGTCCCGTAGGAGAGGATGTTCTCGGATGCGAAGTGGGTCACCATCAGGGCCGCGCCGATCCCCGAATCCCGGCGGCAAAACTCTTCCACGACCAACGCGTTCTCCAGGATACCATACCCGGATCCACCGTATTCCTCCGGGTAATGCAGGCCGATGAAGCCTTCCTCTGCCGCCTTCTTCCAGATCTCGGTGGGAAACTCGTGCTTTTCTTCCAGCTCGAGAGCCAGCTCCTTGTCGAACTCGCCCTTGGCGAATTCCCGGGCGGCCTTCTGGATGTCTTTCTGCTCTTTGTTCAGCGCGAAGTCCATGTCGCGTCCTCGTGTCGTTTATCGTTCGCGGCCTCCGGCTGCGTGCGTGCCAACAAGAGGTCGATGGAAACGGAACGTCAGGTCTTCCGTTCTCGAATTTTCTCCTCCAGCAAAGGTACCAGGTCGAGAATATCCCCGACGACGCCGACGTCGGCCACGTCGAAAATGGGGGCGGCTGGATCCTTGTTGATGGCTGCGATGAAGGGCCCACCCTTGATGCCACCCATGTGCTGGAACGAGCCACTGATCCCGAGCGCAAGGTAGACCCTTGGTTTGACGGTGACACCGGAGGTGCCTACCTGCCGGCTCTTTTCGAGCCACTTCTTGTCCACCACCGGCCGGGTGCAGGCGACCTCCGCCCCCATCGCTTCGGCCAGTGAACGAACCTCGTCGAGATTCTCTTCATCTTCAATGCCTCGCCCGACAGCCACCAGAACCTCCGCCTGGCTGATGTCCACCGCACTCGGATCCGGAGTCACCGTTTCCACGAAACGGCGACGTGGAGACACGTCAGCCGGGACGGCTTCGGAGTGCACGGTGCCGCCCGCTTCGGGTGGCCTATCAAGTGGGGTAAACGCCCCCGGTCGTACGCTCAGAATAACGCCGCAGGGGCCGCCGGTGGCCGACACACGCGCCTGGACCTTGCCCGCCAGAACCATCCGAAGCGCTCGGACGTGGCCGCCCGCAGTCTCCCCGGCCACCTCCATGGTGACTGCGTCGGCGATGAGCGGTGCATCGACCCGTGCCGCGAGCATCGGAGCCAGCTCCATGCCCGTGTTCGTGTGAGGCACGAGGGTGGCGAGAGGCTGCTCTCGTTGCACGAATGGAGCGAGGAGCCGTGCCTGGAAGTCCCCATCCGGCTGGGCGAGACGTGGATCCTCGAACACGTGGACTTCGTCGAACCACCGGACGAGCTCGGCCTTTGGCGCGGCAAGGTCTTCGCCCATCAGCACCGCTGCGACCGCGGGCTCCCCCAGCTCCTTCGCCGCAGAGTGAAGCTCGAACGCCGTCTCATCCAGTGCGCCGCGCGAGCGCTCGACGACCACCAGGATCTTACGCATCGCTCAGAAACCTCCCTGCTGCTGCAGCCGATCGACGAGCCCGGCGATCACCTCATCAGCGCTGCCTGACAGGATCTGGCCCCCCCCTCCCCTCGTCGGCAGAGAGACCCCTTCCTCGGTCACCCGCACGGCACCCGTTCCGATCGTCGCCGGATCGAGTCCCAAGTCAACGGCCGTGAGCACCGGAATCTCGGCCTTTGCCACCTTGCGGATGCCGCGAATCGAAACGTACCGCGGCTCGTTCATTCCGGTTTGGACAGTGAGCAGAGCCGGCAGATCCACCTGCTCGATTCGCTCGAGACCTCCTTCCACTTCGTGCCTAACGGTGGTCGTCCCACCCTCCACGGCTAGATCCGTGACGAGGGCGACCATCGGAATGTCGAGCATGGCGGCCAACATGCCGCCCACCTGCCCGCGAGCCTGGTCGGCCGAGATCGCGCCGGTCAACACGAGGTCGCGCGGTCGGTCGGCGATCGCGCGGTGGAGGATCGTCGCCAGCCCCCAGGCGTCAGACCCCTCGAACGCCGGATCCATCAGATGCACCGCGTCGTCCACCCCCATGGCCAGCGCCCGACGGAGCACGTCCTCGGAATCGTCGTCACCGACCGTAATCGCGGTTACTCGAGCCCCTTGCGCTTCCTTGAGCTGGACGGCCGCCTCGATCGCGAAGTTGTCCCACTCGTTCA
Source organism: Gemmatimonadota bacterium (assembly GCA_039587755.1). Lineage (GTDB taxonomy): Bacteria > Gemmatimonadota > Gemmatimonadetes > Palauibacterales > Palauibacteraceae > JBDHBD01. Next base: position 142,955 of record JBDHBD010000004.1, read on the forward strand.
CGTCGTAGTCGAGGTCTCTCGTCACGATGGACCGCCCATCCCGAGCCAGCTCCACCTCGATTTCCGATACGTCGGGGACTCGCTTGATACAGACGATGATCTCCATGAGCTCTCTTTCCGTGAGCGCCTTCGCGTCCACGCTTTGCTCGGCCGGGTGCTCAGGCCAGCGAGCGTTCCACGAGCTCCGCAAGGTCGATGATCTCCATGCGATCGTCGCGGCCGGTTGTCTTGAGCGCGTCCTCCAGGTTGATCAGACAGAATGGGCAGGCGGTGACGACTACCTGGGCACCCGCCTTCTCGGCCATGTCCAGCCGAGCCTCGCCCATTCGGGTCTCGCTCTCGCCTTCGTAGAACAGGTAAAGCGAGCCGCCGCCGCAACAGAAGCTGCGGTTGCCGTTCCGCTCCATCTCGACGGTCCGGACCCCCAGTCCGTCCAGCACCTCCCGCGGGGCATCGTATTCCCCGTTGTGGCGTCCCAGGTAGCACGGGTCATGGAAGGTGTAGACGCGGTCATCATCGGTGGAGCGAAAGCTCAGCCGATCGTTCCGGATCAGCTCAGCGAGCACCTGACTGTGGTGCTGGACCGGCTGCTCCAGTTCGTAATCGTGCTTCAGCGCGTTGAAGGCGTGCGGGTCCGTCGTAACGACACGCTCGAAGCTCCTCTCCTTGAGCGCATCCATGTTCTGCTCGCGCAGGGCTTCGAACAGGCCTTCCTCGCCCATGCGCCGGGCCTCGTGACCCGAGTCGACCTCATCCGCGCCGAGGGTGCCCACGTCGTCGCCGGCCGCGGCGAGCACACGACCGAACGCTCGGGCGGTGGCCTGGATACGCGGATCGAACGCGACGCAGCTGTCGGTGAAGAAGAGAAGCTCCGCCCGTTCGCCCGGCGCCAGTCGTCTCACGCCGCAGCTCCCGCCATCGCTCTCGTCGTCCGAGGCATCGCCGCCGCCATCAGCCCCGTTCTCGGCATTGTTCCCGTTCAGAATCCAGTCAGCTCGCTTGCGTGATGGTTTGCCGTACGGGTTGCCGCGCTTCTCAAGGTCCGACATCGGCTTCTGCAGACTGGGCGGCACGCGGCCCTCGTCGACCAGAAAACGACGCATGTCGACGATTTTGTCCACATACTCGATCAGCACCGGGCAGGCCTCTTCACAGGCTCCACAGGTCGTGCAGGCCCACAGCTCTTCGTCGGCGATCGTGTCGCCCACCAGCTCGGCGCGCGCCTCGGCCGCCGACGCCTTGCCGAAGATCGGGAAGTGTGCGTATGCCTCGTCGCGGCACTTGATGCTGATCATGCGTGGCGAGAGCGGCGTCCCGGTAAAGTACGCCGGACAGTGGTCTGAACAGCGGCCGCAGTCCGTGCAGCTGTAGAAGTCGAGGATATGCTTCCAGGTAAAGTCCTCCAGCTTCGCGACGCCCAGCTCCTCGAGCTCATCCAGGTCCGGCTGGTCGTGTCGCGGCGGCTTCACCCGTCCGCCGGCGCCGAGATTGGAGAGGAAGACGTTGGGCAGCGCTGTGATGACATGGAAGTGCTTGGACACCGGCAGATAACACAGGAAGAACAGCAGGGCCACGTTGTGCACCCAGAAACCGGAGAGGTGCAGAACCTCGAGCGCTGCTGCCGACCCGCCGCCCAGGAGCCAAGCCGCCGCGGAGGCGAGAGGCAGGAAGCCCCCACCGCTCGAGCTCGCTGCGCTCATGGGGGCGCCGGCTCCATTTCCCGCCTGAGCGGCCAGGGCCATTTCGCTGCCCTCGTACAGCGCGTCGGCCACCATGAGGAGGGCAATGAGCCCGAGAATGACGTACGCCTCGTGTGAATGGGAGACTCGGGCGTACCGATCCCGGTAGCGAGCCGGTCGGAAGACCAGCCGCCGTACGGCGGCCACCGCACACGCCAACAGCACGATGAGCGCCGTGACGTCCTTGACGGTCGCGTATCCGGCCCCGATCTCGGAGAAGCCTTCCTGAAAGCCCTCGCCCAGCAAGGTAAACGAGCGGACGGAGAGAATCAGGAATCCGGCGAAGATCAGAATGTGCAGACTGCCGGCCACTGGATAGCGCGGCTGGCGTGACTGGCCGAAACCGACCACGAGCAGCTCCCGCAGTCGCGTAAGTCCCCGGTCGAGACGGGGGTCGGGCGCGGCCAGCCGCAGAAGCCCGATCCGCTTCCACAGGATGTAGGCAAACGCGCTCAGAGACAGGAGCAGCAGAACCAGCTGCAGAGCCGGTCCCGGCAGGCCCAGATAGATCTGTTCAGCGGGAGCCGGAGCCATGGTCGAAGCCGAGTGTCAGGAAGCCGTAAGTCCCTGCAACAAGATACGTTTCCGCCCCCGGCCGGTCCAACACCAGTCCAACGCCGGTCAGACGCGACGAACCATGGTATCGAGCGGTATCAGCAGGTCACGACAGAGAGGCGACGAACGCCGCGAACGCGCCGGTGTCGCGCAGGGGCTCTCCGTGCCCGAAGCACACCACTCTCGGCTCGAGCCGGGCCAGTCGCCGGGCCGACTCCCGGTTCTTGGGCGGATCGCAGGTGGCGAACCGAAAAGGCTCGGTGAGGCCCTTCCGGATCGTCATCGGATTGCGGTGAAACAGGACATCTCCCAGCACCAACACGCGATCGCTCTCCCGCCAGAACGCGAGGTGGCCCGGTGTGTGTCCGGGCGTGGGAATCACCGTGAAACCGCCCACCTCTTCGCCCTCGGTGAGGGTTCGCGACACCGGGTGCGCTGGACCGGCCATCCGCTGCATCATGCGAGAGAACCGAGAATCGGGATCCGGCAGGATCCGCGTCAGGTCGCCGGTCTCGACAGCCTCACGATCACCCTTGCCGCACCAGAGCGGAATCTCGAGCTGCTGGCACACGACGTGGCTGGCTCCCTGATGGTCGAAGTGCGCGTGCGTGAGGGCGTGCGCCGCGACGCGGTGCCCGGAGAGCGCGGCCACTAACCGTGGCCCGGCAGCCTTTCCCCCCGCATCCACGAGGACGTCACCCAGCAGATACACGTTCAGCGCGTCCAGTGGCCACAGGGCCAACCGCAGCACATCTGGCGCGACCTGATCCAGCTTCATTCCGGGTCCTCCGATGTCCGGAGCAACATGTAGGTGGTGTGTACCTCTGCCACATCTGCTTCGCCGATCACCTCGTATCCGAACGGGTAGTCATGGAAAGCCGCCCAAAGGACGCCGACCACCTGCTCGCGTTCCACCTCGGTCAGATACTCGATCTTCATCGGTCCCTAGAATAGCTCGGGGTGGATCTCGCTGAACGGCGGCGGGCGTCTTCCATCGAGGTCGTCAAACCCATACTCCCGAGCCAACTCGCCGACCTCGACCATCTGACCCGTGCGCTCCATGACGTCCGGGTCGGCTGCGAGCGCCACCACCGCCCTGCCTCCATACTCCGGTGACTCCGTCTCAGAAAGCGCTTGTACTTCTTGCCAGCTCTCTTCCGTCACCTTGAAGTGCTCTAGGATGCGCTCTGTTCTCATCCAGCCGGGCGCGAGCGCAACGACGGCGATTCCCTCTCCTCGAAGGTCCTCGGCCATTCCCAGGCTCATCCGCGCCACGGCGGTCTTGATCACGTCGTAGTAGACATTGCCGTGGTACTTGCCGCGAATCGGGGAGGTCGTGTTCACGATCAGCCCTCGATCCGAAGCCTGTACGAGCGGAAGAGCGGCTCGTGTCGTTACCGCTGTCGCCCTCAAACCTGCGCGATACATGAGATCCAGGTGCTCCAGCGACAGCTCCCAAAACGGTTCCGCGGTGATTGAATGTTCGTAACCACCCCAGGCGTTGTTCACCAGGACATCGAGGCGATCCGTGTGCTGGCCCAGGTGCGAGATAAGGCTTTCGACGTGCTCTTCTTCCGAGTGGTCGCAACGCAGCGCGATACCCTGCCCGCCCCGCTCCGTCACGGCCGTCGCGGTCTCGTCGATCGTTTCGGATCGCCCGGTCGGAGAATCCGCAGCAGTGGTCCTGCCCGTCACGAACACGGTCGCCCCGGCCTCGCCCAGGGCGACAGCGATGCCTCGTCCCGCGCCGCGGCTGGCACCGGTCACGAGTGCATGGCAACCCGCGAGGATCATGCAGTACTGGCCTCGAGCACGGTCATGCCTGTTGTCATCCTCCTGCATTCAGCCGAAATCGGAGGAAGTGACGATTCGGAGAGCACGCGGAAGCCCGCCTTCTCGAGCCGCTCGCGAATACCGGCCGCGGTGGGGAACTCGAACTCGGGGTTCAACAAAGACCCCTCAAACGCCCAGTGCACGCGCGTCCCAGGTGCCACTCCAGGCGCGGGCGCGAGCTGATCAACGATCACTAAGCGCCCTCCAGGATTCAAGGAGGCTCGAACTTTCTTGAACAGAGCCGCACTGTAGACGTTCACGTCGCACTCAAACACCATGTCGAAGCCTGCCGGTAGCGCGTCGCAGAGAAAGTCCGCAGCGTGGAACGCGACCCGATCCTCAAGAGAGTTCTCGGCAACAATCTCGCGACCGGCCGCACACACGTTGGGAAGGTCGACCACAGTCGCCGAGAGTCCCGGATACCGACGCGCCAGGGCCATCGACAGGACTCCCGAGCCACCCCCGAGATCCATGAGTCGTTCGACACCGTGGAGTTCCAGCAGGCCAGCCAGTTGTTCAGCCACAGGCTGATGCAGCTCGTACAGCATTCGGGTGAAGCGCCGTGCTCTGTCGGCATCCTCGCTTATCTGGTCCAAGTACATCGGCGGCTCCAGGCCCAGAGCCCGCCAAACGGAACCGGGATCCCGGATGTGGGTCGACAGATTGCACAGGCCGGGCAGCCGTTCTCGCGCCTCTGCTGCCAGAAGCGCCCAGGACTCGTGGCTATAGGTCTCGAGAACGGCCGTGCGGGTGATCGAGGATGGCCGATAGCCCTCGGACGTTCGCTCGATCATGCCTGCGCCGCACAGCAGCTGTAGCCAGTAGGAACAACGCTTCGAGGGGATTCCGAGCGCGCTAGCCACCCCTTGTTCATCCAGAGGCTGGGAGTCGAGCAGCCAGAAGAGGCCCAGCTCCAGCGCCGCGCCCAGGGCCGCCGATGTGAACGGTGCGTCCAACACGTCCAGGACATCGTCCGTACTGATCGGCTTCATCTGTGTCCCGCCGTGCTCACACGTCTCAGTCGGTCGCGCCCCTCATACACTCGATTCGCAATTCGTAGCGATCGTCGGGTACGTAGGTCGGATCCGCGTCGTCGCCACCGTCCCAGCTGGCTCGTGCGATACACAGCGTCTCGCCTCGGCGGAAGCCGAAGGCAGTGCCATCCTTGCCATCCGCCCCGTAGCCCAGGTCCTCCCGCCAGCCCAACTGCGGCAATACAGATCTCAGACGCTGATCCGGGGCTTCAGAGCCAGCTCCCAAGGATCGTCGGCCTGTGATCACCGCGACACAGCCGAGCAGACGGTCGTAGTGTCCGAGTCGACCTGTGTGGTCTCGGCCGGCTGCCCCTGAGGCTGGGTATCGGCTACAGGAATCGTCCGATCCGGTCCGCCACAGCCAAAGCCCAAGCCGCCGGAGATCGAGGCAGTGTAGGCCAGGTTCCTCCAGGTGAGACGCATCAGGCATCCAGCCGTTGCTCATAGAGGACGGACTCGTCGTGCTCCAGGTACCGCTTGAGGAGGCGGAGATACATCGCCCAGCAGTAGTTGGAGATCCGATAATGACGGTTTGCCTCCGGCCAGCCCAAGTGGTGAAACCTCACGTGCGTCTCTTCACCCACGGCCGTCATCTGGAAGCCCACGCGCGTGCCCATCCAATCCCGGTCGGCGCGCACAATTTCCAACTCGAACTCGGAGCCCGGAACGCACCGGGTCACCTTCGCACGCCAGTCGTGCTCGGGGTCGAACCACAGGTTGTATTGGGATCCTTCGGTTGACACCCCGGACGACCGCTTCGTCCACCAGCGGTCCAAGCCGCGCGGACTGCTTACGGCCTCGAACACGTCCTCGGGGATCGCCCGGATCACGAAGTCGTGAAAGATATCTGCCACGAGAGTCCTCCCATCTGCCAGCGCGGGCCCTCTGAGCCGAATCTCAGGCCCGAACCATGGACAGCAGCATCTTGAACCGATCGGTCGCCGTGAGCGCGTGAGGCTCGTTGGCCGGCATGAGGATCGCTTCGCCAGCGCTCACGCGATGGGTGGCGCCGGAAACTCGCACCTCCACCTCGCCATCGATAACGTACACTAGCGCGTCGAACGGCACCGTATGCTCACTGAGCTCCTGCCCCCGATCGAACCCGAAGATCGTCACCGACCCATTCTTCCGCTTGATCAGGCTGCGGCTGACGATCGCGTCCTCCTGATAGCTCACCAGCCCTGCCAGGGTGGCGGGCGCCCCATGGCTATCGTCGCTCACCATATCGTGTGCACCATATTGTTCCTCGTGAAGGCGTGACCTCGTCAGACAGCTTCTGGTCCGTCTCGGCGCGTACTCAGATAGTGGTGCCACAGGATCCGCGCCGCGACCGAACGCCATGGCCTCCAGGTAGCAGCGAGCCGCCGCAACCGATCGCGGCTCGGAGGGCGCCGAAGTCGCTTGACCTGACGCGCCGCCTGCACGAGAGCCAGATCGCCATCCGGCCACACATCGGGTCGTCCCAGAGCCATCAAAAGGTAGATGTCGGCCGTCCACGGACCGATCCCTCGAATCTCGAGAAGCCTGCGACGCGCTGTCATGTCCTTGGCCAATCCGATGACTCGCAAATCAAGCTCTCCGGCATCCACGAGTTGGGCCAGATTATGGCAGTACGACGCCTTCTGTCGTGTCAGGCCATGTCTGCGGAGCTGCCGAACCGACAGAGCCGCGACCCGTCTTGCCGTCACTCGACCTAGAGCGCCCTGCAGGCGGGCGTAGGCGGCGGCGGCCGACGCCAACGAAACCTGTTGCTCGAGAATGATCCGGATGAGCGTCGAAAAACCCGGCCGTCTGCGCCACAGAGGGGGTGGGCCGAGCCTTCGCACCACCGCGGCGAGATCCCCATCGCGCTCATACAGCTCGGCGACGCCGCGTAGAAGCATGTCCCTGGTGAGCTCTCTCGGATGCTCGCTCACGATTCACCGACGACGTGTCTGGTTTCGCGAGTCGGCTGCCCGAGCCGACTACCCGAGCCGACTCCACTCTTTCGGTAGTGTAAGCGCCTCGGCCCCGACGAACGATCGCAGGCTGTCCAGCGCTTCGGCCAGCCCATTCTCCAACCGCCGATTTCGCTTGACATCCGGTTCCAGATAGACGGCTTTCACCTCGAGCTCGCCGCGGTCGCGGTGGAGTTTCGGATCGAGCCGCCCGACCAGCCTGCCGTCGTGGAGGACCGGAAGCACGTAGTAGCCGAACTCGCGCTTGGCCGGTGTGACATAGATCTCGATCCGGTAGCGAAAATCGAGCAGCTCTTCGGCTCGCTTGCGCTGCCAGAGGAACGAGTCGAAGGGACAGATGAGCGTCGTGCCCTCGGGCTCGGGGAGCGCGTTCAGGGACTCGAGGTGCTCGGGAAGAGCGTAGAACGGCTTCGTTCTTCCGTCCACGCGTACCTGGACGATGCGACCCTTCTTGAGGTTGCGTGCGATGACTCGTTTCCGTGTGGCCGCGCTCAGGGCTGGCGCCGTCAAATAGTTCACCAGGTGTTGCTCGGAGGCGATGCCGTTCCCGGATAATCCGATGAGCAGCCAGCTGTCTTCGAACTCGGCGGGTGTAGCCGGCACACCGTCGGGGTAGATCCGCTCGGCGAGGTCGTAGACGCAGCGGAAGTGGCGGCGCGAATGGATCGCGACTCGTCCGGCGTGCCATAGCAGCTTGAGGGATCGACGGTCTTCCTTGCCGAGCGGCATGGCCCCGCCTGGCGGTCCGTCCGGCCCGAACTCCTCGAGACTCTCCTCGAAGTCCGCGCTTTCCAGCGGACCTTCCTCCTTCAACCTCCTCAGCACCCGTCGCTTGGACCCGGGCGACGTCTGGTACACGCTCCACCACGACTTCCCGCTCCAGCTCCTTGGAGGAAAGCGTCGCATGCGTCGCTGACCGAGCGGCAGATGGGAGATCGGGAGAATCGAGGCTTCGTGACCCCAGTACTCGTAGGCGACCCGGTCGCAGTACACCCAGCGATGAAGCCGCTTCCGATCGTACGGGCCGAACCGACTCCACAGGGTGAGATAATGCGCCCTGTCGAGCACGTTGATCGTGTCGAGCTGCAGGGCGCCGGTCCGCTCCAGGTGATCCGTGAGTGAGCCCTTTGAGAGCCTGTGCGTGCCACGCGGCGCGGCCAGGCCCTGACAGTGAAACCACAGCCGGACGACCTCATCGAGGGTGACGTTCACCGTCGCCCCCGAGGGCGGTGCGCCGTGACGGACATTCCGGCCGGCGCCTTCCAGACGTCGCGGCTAATGTCCGTTCGGACGTACAGGCCCGCTGCGCTTCCGGCGGGTGGTATCACGACGCTCTATGCTCCTTCTGTGGTAGCAGCAGCGGCATGTGCGAGGTTGGTTCTTGACGACCGTATCGTGTCATGCGTCGCTTCTCCAGATGAGGGACTGCGAGCCGAGCCCGACGTCACCCAGGGTCGTCTGGAACGCCGTCGGGCTCATTGAACTGTGTCAGCCAAGCGGCGAACGCTTGGAGCGGAATCACTCGGACGTGTAGCCCCTCAGACGATCGTAAGCGGCGATTTGATCCTCAGTCAGCAGCTCTTTGGTCGCCAGGTGGGCGGCAAGATGCGCATAGCGGAGCTTTCCGTACAACACCGCGATCTCGCCGGTCATCTCTGCCAGAGCTTCCGCATCGATGTGTCCGTGCTCGAAGCGCCGACCGAGCGTTCGCTCGGCCTCGATGATCTTCTCTCCCAGTGGAATGGCCTTTCCCAGCATCGAGTTTCGGATCGCGCCCAGGGCGTCGCGTTGATCGTCGGTGAGCGAGAGGTCTTCCGCGTGCTCGAGAACGTGCTTCGGGCCGGGGTAGTGATTGAGCTCCGCCGGCTTGGCGAAACCCATCCCCGCACCCGTCTTGAGGTTCTGAATATCCTGATCGGAAAGGGATGGAATGTCGCTCGCCTGGCCTGCTTCCGCTTCATGCTCGTGCTGGTGCTCCTGAGCGCGAAGGGGGAGCGTGGTGGCCGCCGCCACGAACGCCAAAACCGCTATCGAACATGTGAATCGCATAAGATCCCCCTGTGACTCTTGTGCGCCCAGTCGACCGGGGCGCATGTAACGACCAACCTTGTGTGTGGGGAGCCGTTTGGGCCATGGGGCGGCCGCGCGTGGCACTACAGCACGTTGCGCAGCCACAGATACAGAATCACCGACGAAGCCAGTGCAGTACCTGCGAGAAGACTCCAGTCGAGCCGGCCACCCCTCTTCAGCTCCGTCAGGAGCAGAAAGGCACCCACCACTCCAAGCGTGAGGCTCGTAACAAGGGCTGGCAATAGCACGGGGGCCGCTGCCCATTGACCCCAACCCTCGAAGCGCTCCACATATGCCAGCCCGAGAACGTAGAGCGCAGGCGGAAGCCAGCTCAGCCACAGGAACGTCCGTCGAACGGACCGTTGGCGGCTCACCCGGCCTGCCTGCCAAACGCAGCGATCCGCAGCCGGCGTCGCCGGGAGTGCCACGCAAGCGCGGCGGCCACGATCACTATGACAATCAGAGCCAGCGGAATGGCCGACGACCAAGTGACGACCAAGTAATGAACGAAGCGTCACCCATCGAGGGTCTCTACCTTCAGCTCGTTAGCTCCCGACCGCCGCCATGCACTCGATCTCGACTCTGGCACCCAGCGCCAGCGCGCTGGCCCCCGCCGCCGCGCGAGCTGGTGGACGGCCGGGAAAGTACGTGACGTAGATCTCGTTCAGGGCTGGCCACTCGGACATGTCGACCAGATAGACCGTGCACTTCACGACCCGATCGAGGCTCGAGCCGTTCCTCTCCAGGATCGACTTGATGTTCTCCATGGTCTGTCGGGTCTCCGGCCCGATGCCTCCGGGCACCAGCTCCAGCGTGCCGGGCGGGCTCCCGACCTGGCCGGACAGGTACAGCATGCCGCCGTAACGAACGGCTTCGGCGAACGGCAGTGACAGAGACTCGGTGGCGGACGAACTGAGGAACTCCGGGGCAGCAGTTGGAAGCCCTGACGCCTCGAGCGCGGGCTCCGGCGCTGAAGTGTCCCCGGCAGGCCGTGGCGTGGCTTCACAGGACAGGCAGGCGAACGCCAGTCCTGCGGTCATCGTAAGTCCGGTTCGAGTCATTGCGTCTCCGGTTTGTCCGGTGGTTCTCGATTGGCGAGCCAGATGAGCGTCGCGGCCACCGTCGCTCCGAACAGGTTGGCGACCAGGTCCCACCCCGTGTTGCGGTAGCCTCCGACGTTCGTCTCCGGTACGAGCAGCGTCGCGACGAACTCGACCACCTCGTTCAACGCGCCGAAGCCGAGCCCCGCCGCCGCGGACAGGACCATGAGGCCAAACGTCGGCACGGCTGTCCCCCCTCGACGGACGATCGCCGACCGGAAGCCCTGCCAGCACACCCAGGTCGTCATGCCGAATCCATACGCGTGCACGACGTGGTCGTATTTCAGGCGCTCGGGAATCAGCCACAGGGTATAGAAGACGCGACTCTCCGAGCTGACCGGCCAGCCGGCGGGAACCGTCAACAGCCCGCCGATCATGTGTGCGAGACCCCACAGACTGAGCCCCCAGAGCACCCCGGCGCTCAGCTCCACGTGGCGATGCACGACCCACACGCATCCGATCAAGACGAGCATGACCGCGATGTAGAACAGGAACTCGGCGTTGCCGCGGACGAGTGCTAGTACGAGTGCGGCGCCTAGATAGACAAAGGTAAAGGCAGCGACCGGCCACAGCCGGCTCCGACGCAAGTTCAACTCGTCTTACCGCGGCTTGCCGGGTTCCGGGGCGATCGGGCCCAGGTCGACTTCTTTCGCGCCCGACGCCTCGAGACCTCGTTCAATGACGCCCCAGATGTCAGGGTGCCAGTGGTCGGGGATGTGGGGAGTGTGGAGCACCACACGCGGGGTCTCCAGACGCGCCATCGATTCCAGCTCGGGGTACGGCATTCGCGGCACCAGGTAGACCCTCGTCAGGTACACCCTCGAATCGGCAAAGTCGACGATCGAGAGCTGCATGTGATGGCCTTCGGAGTCGAACAGGATCCCGTCCGGCTCGATGGGCCGAACGTCGGTCAGCTCCGGCTCGGTGGGCGCAGGCTCGGTCAACCCCGGCGGTTGCTCGATACAGAACACGAGGTACCCGCCGGGTCGATCCGGATCCGGCTCCCTGGTGATCTGGCAGGGCTTCGGGTACCCGGCCGGGGCGAGATCTGCCTCGGAGATGGCGCGAATCAAGGAGTCCCGGATTCGGGCCAGAAGCTGCGACGGCTCGGTCACCTCATCCATCGCCACGAACACATGCTCTGGTGGCGGGCCTTCCACGGCCTGACCGCTCAGCGGAGCCCCATCGAACACAAGTACACCACCGATCGGTAGGGCAACCGTCACGAGCATCACTGCGGTCGTCAGTCTTCGCGTCATCGGCTGCCTATTCGCCCTATTCGCCGGCCGGCTTGAGCGCGGTCATCATTACCGCCTTGACCCCGAACTCCTCCGCCGCGTTCTGGGTGGCCTCCTTGCGGAAGCGGAAGTTGGGCACGACAGCGGAGCGAACACCGCTGAAGCCGGACTCTTCGAGCAGCCTGAACATCTCTCCTTCCAGGAGAGCGCCCCCGATTCAGCTGGCCCACAGCTTGGGATCGTTGACGATCGACTGCGAGAGTTGCTTGGCGCTTACGATGTCGGTGATCGAGATCCGCCCCCCGGGCTTGAGCACGCGGAACATCTCCTCTACTACACGGCGCTTGCGGAACGAGAGGTTGATCACGCCGTTCGAGATGATCACGTCCACCGACTCGTCGGGGAGCGGGATCTCTTCCATGCGGCCCTCGTGACACTCCATCGACGTGCCGGTCGCCGCCGCGTGCGCCTGGGCCTTGAGGCACATGGATGGGTTCAGATCCACCCCAATCACCTTCCCCGTCGGGCCGACGTGCCAGGACGCGACGATCGCGTCGAGGCCGGCGCCGCTCCCCAGATCGAGCACCGTCTCACCCGGCTGCATGTCGCTTCGCTCATGTGGGTTGCCGACCCCGGCAAACGATGAGACTGCGCCCACGGGTGCTCGATCCAGCCACTCGGGCGAATAGCCGAACCGCTCCGCCGCGTCTCGACCGTGATAGAAGTGGAATTCGTGCTCGGGTCTGTCGGCCACTTCCTCGTACATCCGGATGATCTCGTCCTTGAGGACGGCCTCCAGGGAGCCCTGGGCTTCGGCTGCGTCGATCACGGTCAGATCCTCGCTCTGTCAGCGTGCTTGCGTAACGGGTGTAGTATTGTAGCGCCTTGACGAGCTCATGTGCCCAATCTCGCCGCCACTGCATCGAGGGTCGGCCGGATCGACTCTGGGCGCTCGACGGCCCTCATAGCCGCGGGCACGTCCTTGAGACCGGTGCCGGTCACCAGAAGAACGATCCGTTCGTCGCGGTCGAGCAGGCCCTCGGCCAGGGCTGCGTTCAGGCCGGCGAGGGACGCCGCAGCGGCGGGTTCGGCAAACACCCCGGTGTGGCGCGCCAGCTCGGGGATCGCCTCGAGAATCGCTTCGTCCGGCACCGATACACCCCCGCCATCCGACTCGCGAATGCGCTTCAGACACAGGATCGCGTTGCGAGGCGCCTGCACCACCAGGCTGTCGGCGACACTGTTCGCATCGGGGACGGGGGTGATCGTGGCGGCCCCGTCCTGCAGCGCCTGGACGATGGCGGCGGCGCCGATGGCCTGAACGGCGATCAGCCGGGGAAGCCTCTCGGTCAACCCGGCACGCACCAGATCCGCGAAGCCTTTGGCCACCCCCGCCAGAATCACCCCATCGCCGGTCGGCACGATGACGACATCTGGCGCCTCCGGAACCATTGCGGCGGCAATCTCGAGGGCAGCCGTCTTCTTCCCCTCGACCGTGAAGGGGTTGAGCCCCGTGTTGCGGTTGTACCAGCCAAACTCGTCGCACGCCTCGAGGCAGAGCTCGTACGCTTCGTCATAGGACCCTTCGATCCGTACGACCTTCGCACCGTAGCTCAACATCTGAGCGAGCTTGCCCTCGGGTGCCGAGACGGGGACGAAGACCACGGATCGTACTCCCGCTGCCGCCCCGACGGCGGCCAAAGCGGTGGCGGCATTGCCGGTGGAGGCGGTGGCGACCGTGTCGTACCCGTACTCACACGCCTTGGCCACGACGAGGAGGGATGCTCTGTCCTTGGTCGATCCGCTCGGGTTACGCGTGTCATCCTTGAGGCTTAGATGTGGGAAGCCTAGTGCCTTCCGCAGCCCTGGGGCGTCCAGGAGCGGCGTGCCACCCACCGCGAGCGGGGGCAGCTCGTCGGCAGAGGTCAGAGGAAGGAAAGCGGTCAGAAACGCGGCGTCCTCGGGAGCGGCTGACGGCCAGGCCGGTGGCAGGTCGCCCAGCTCGACCTCCAACACGCCCCGAATGGGGGCGCCAGGCTCCTGGAGGGTGGAGCAGTCATCGCACACGAGCCGGTCCCGCTCGTCGGCGTACTCCGCGCCGCACTCGGTGCAGCGAAAGCGGAAGGCGCTCACGGATGACGCGGGTCCAGGCGTAGGGCGGTCAGAGACGGGTTCATTTCGGCATTCTGCCAGCGGCTCACATCGTGAGGGCCATGAGGGCTTTCTGCACGTGCAGACGGTTCTCCGCTTCGTCGTACACGACGGACTGCGGCCCATCGATCACTTCGTCCGTCACTTCGCGGCCGCGATCGGCGGGGAGCGGGTGCATGTAGATAAGGCGATCCTTGCCCAGCGCCATCCGCTCCGCATCGCACGTCCACTCCGGATAAGCCTCGATCAGCCGCAGTCCCTCGTCTGAATCGCGGGTGGTGACGTGTGGCCCCCACGACTTGGGAATCACCACATCGGCATCCGCGAACGCGTCCTCGAAGCGGTCGCTGATCTCGAACCGGGTCCCCGTGGCCTCGGCGTTCGCTCTCGCCTGCTCCTCGATCTCCGGCATGAGGCGGAACTCGGGTGGATAGGCGAGGGTCACGTCCAGACCGAAGCGTGGCATCATCAGGATGAGACTCTGCGGCACGGAGATCGGCCGCAGGTAGTTGGGCGCACACGTCCACGCGACACCCAGCTTGAGCCCGCGTGTGTCGCCGAACTTCTCACGAATCGTCAGATAGTCGGCCAGTATCTGGCAGGGATGATACACATCGCATTGCATGCTGAGGACGGGAATCTGGGCGTTATCGGCCACTTCCCGCAGGTACGCGTTTCCCTCGCCGTAGATGCAGTGCCGGATGGCGATTCCGTCGCCGTACCGAGAAAGAACTTTCGCCGTGTCGCGGGCACTCTCGCCGTGGCTGATCTGAATGTGCTCCGGGAACAGCGCGATCCCGTGCCCTCCGAGCTGGGTCATGCCCGTCTCGAAAGAGTTCCGGGTGCGGGTCGACGCCTCGAAAAAGATCATGTACAGCGTCCGGGCCTGGAGAAGCGGCGTCGGTTCCCCGGCCGCCTTGGCCCGTTTGAGTCGGGAAGCCAGCTCGAACAGCGTCTCGAGCTCCTCCAGAGTCCAGTCCTGGGTCGTGATGAAGTCGCGTCCCCTGAGGGCCTGGCTCACGCTCAAGTCTTCGTTCACAGAAGGAGCTCTCCTTTGCGTTCCGCCAGGTACTCGGGAATCAGGCTGTAGACCGCGCTGGCGCGCACAAGATCCTCGACGGCGACCCACTCTCCCGTCGTGTGGGACAGCTCTTCCAGGCCGGGAGCGAAGCCGACGGTCGGAATGCCGTGGCGTCCCATGGTCGCGACTCCGTTGGTAGAGAAGGACCAGCGAGAGATCCGGGGCGGGGCACCGAGCACCGCGTCCACGGCGGCGGCGACCCCGTCGACCAGAGGGTGCGTCTCGGGCAGCACCCAGGTGGGGAAGAACTTCTCCTGACGGGCGGGCTCGCCGCGCCAGCTCACCTCGTCGTACGAGAGAAGCTCCACTTCGGCGTCGCCCAGGTGCGGAAGCGCCCGCAGCTCCGCCAACGCCTCTTCCACGGTCTCGCCCGCTGTGAGACGTCGGTCGATATAGATGCGCCCGCTGTCCGGCACAGCGTTCAGAGAGGGTGAGGTGCACTCGACGAACGAGACCACCGCGGTGCCCTTCCCGAGGAAATCGTCGGAGGGGAGGCGCTCGTTCAGTGCCTCTATGTCCGAGATGACGGGGGCCAGCTTGTACAGCGCGTTGTCCCCGTGCTCCGGGAAGGCGGCGTGCGACGATTTTCCGGCCGTCGAGATCGTCGCTTCGACCCGCCCGCGATGGCCCCGGTACACGCCCAGGTCCGTCGGCTCGCCGATCACGACGACGTCGGGTCGGATCCCCTCGTTCTCGATCAGATGCAGGAGGCAGTATCCGTCGCAATCCTCTTCCATCACGGAGGCCGTGAGGTAGAGGCTGACGTCGGACGGCAGGCCGCTTTCACGCGCCAGGAGAGCGCCGTAGGCCATGCAGGCGATCGCCGGCAGCTCATCCACCGCACCCCGGCCCCACACATTGCCGTCCTCGAGCTTTCCCTCGAACGGGTCGTGGTCCCAGGCGGCGGGGTCGCCCACCCCGACGCAGTCGATGTGGCCGTCCATGAGGACCTTGAACGGCCCATCGCCCAGGCGAGCGACCACATTGCCGAGTCGATCGAAGAACACCTCGTCGAAGCCGAGGCGCTCGTACTCGCGCTTCACCCGCTCGCAGCGCTTTCCCTCCTGACGGCTTTCTGCGGGGATTGCGATCATCTCGCGCAGGAATGTCACGACGTCCGTCTCGTGGCGTCGGGCCGCGTCCAGCGCGGTAGCGCCCCTTTCGCTCATGGCGCCCCGGACGACGATTGGGCATGCGAGCGAAGACCCTTCAGCACACCGCTGTCGTCGTTGAAAGCCTCGATCGCCCCGTCCCACTCGGGAAGCTGATCGGCCAGATCGTCCCAGAACGCGGAGCTCCACAACGCGTTCAGCTCCTCCACGCTCTTCCCCTGCTGCTCCACCCAGGTGAAGTACTTGAGGTTGTGGATCGCCTTGCGGTCAGCGTAACGCAGCTCGCGCAGGTGGTCGGTGGTGGTACCGAGGAGGAAGCGCTCGAAGTCGATCTCGGCTCTCCGTTCGCCGTACGTACCGCGCTCCTCTTCGAGCTCGCCCAGGCGGCTGCGGTAGAGCTCCATCGAGTCCGTGAACACCGTACACACGACGTCGTGCTCGTCGTGCTCGTAGTAACGGGCGGTCTTGATCGCGGCGAGCAGGTTGCAGATGCTGGAAATCCCGAGCAGTCGCAGATCGGCCACCACTTCTTCCGGCACGCCACGGTGCAAGAGCACGGCGTGCCCGGCCGGTTCGTTGAACAGCCGAAACAGACTCATGGCCGCTTCGTCGTCGATCGCCGTCACTACATCCGTGTTCCGCACGTTGTGGATCCAGGGCACGTGCTTATCGCCGATGCCCTCGATGCGGTGCTCGCCAAACCCGGCGGCGAGCAGGGTCGGGCACTGGAGAGCCTCGGCGGCCGTGAGGCGCGCGCCCGGAAACTCACGCTTCAGATAGTCACCCGCCATCCCGTGGAGGATACCCAGGCGGCGAGACGATCGCTTGAGGCCGCCACCCGATGGAAGACCCACTCCACCGCCGGCCCTGTCACGCCGTAATGCCACAGGTAGTTTCCGAACTCATCGAACTGGTTGAAGATCACCGCCTCCGGGCGGGTCTGTCTGATCTCCCAGCACTTGTCGAAGATCTCTTTCACGTTGCTCTCGCTGCCGCGCGTGGCGATGATCTCCGCCCCGATCTCCTCCAGCCAACGAAAGCGCTCCTGGCTCATCTCCTCGGGCAAGATCGCCACCGCATGGCAGCCCAACAGGGCGCTGTCGAAGGCGCCGCCGCGACAGTAGTTGCCCGTGGATGGCCACACGGCGCGGCTCGTGGTCGGGTCGAACTCGCCCGCCACCAGACGGGGCACGAGGCACCCGAAGGCTGCTCCCACCTTGTGCGCGCCCGTCGGAAAATGCTCGCCAACCAAACCGACGATGCGCGCGGGGATGCCGGTGAGCTCGGAGGGTAGCTCCAGCGCGTTGACGTCGCCGAAGCCACCCGAAACCGGATCATTGCGCCACGTGATGCGGAACAGGTTCAGCGGGTCCAGCGCCTGCATGTCCACGCTGCCCAGGGCTTCGAGAATGACCGGATCCAGACCGCTCGGGTCGCGCATTTGAGCGAAGGTCGGGATCAGAATCCCGCGCTCCCGACACCTCTCCAGCGCCCTTCGGCGAATCTCCGCGTCGACTACTCGGACCAAGCGTGCAACCCTCACATTCGTTGTGGCCGCGGCGCGGCGAGTGCTCAAGACTGCTCGAGGCAGCGATGGCCCGGCGTCCTATTCGCCTGTGTCACCTCCGAGAAAACTGGTGCCCCAGCTCAGGGAGTGGAAGCGCTCCCATAGATCGGGAGCCAGCTCTCGGGCGTGAGCGGCGATCTCTTGAGGATCGAGCGTCGTGTGGTGAAAGTCTTCGAGCAGGATCCGCCCGCGGGCCACAGTGTGCCGCACCGGAGACTCGCTCACGCCGTAGACGACATGTCCGAACTGGTTGTGTTTCGATATCGGCGTAGGGGTTGTCGAGTCGACGACGACCAAGTCCGCTGGAGCGCCCGCCATCAACTTTCCGAGGCGCGGTTCCGGGAAGAAACGCCTTGCCGCGGTCGCGTTGTTGAGCAGCAGTTGCGGCAACGCTTCGAAGCCCGCCGAGGGGTCGCGCTGGGCCCCGCGGTGCGTTAGAAACGCGAAGCGCAGCGCCCGCAGCAGGGCGGACGACATGCCGTCGGTCCCCAGACCAACCATACACCCTCGATCCGCGGCGTGTGGCACATCGAGTCGGCCGACCCCGTTGTTCGCGTTCGACTCGGGGTTGTGGATGAGGACCGCCCCGGACCGTGCGATCTCCTCGTAATCCTCATCCTCCAGGTGCACACCGTGGGCCAGAAGCGCACGCTCCCCCAACAGGCCGAAGTGCTTGAGACGCTCCAGGGGCCTGACACCGAATGCCTCCACGGAGGCTTCGATATCGATGGGGTCCTCTGCCAGATGGACGTGACAGCCGGAGCTCGCGGGTCTGCGCTCCGCCACCGTGTTTAGTGTCTCGTCCGCCAGCGTGAAGCTGGCGTGGAGGCCAAACACGCCGCGGATCCGCGGGTCCCCAGCTCGCTCTGCCAGAAAGCGCAAGTTCTCCTCGATTCCGGCAGCGGCCTCATCCGAACCGTTGCGGTCGGTAACCTCGTAGCACAACGCCGCAGAGATACCCGCCGTCTCGACCGCCTCGGCAATCGCGTCCAAAGAACCGGCGATACATGAGGGCGAGGCGTGGTGATCGAACACCGTGGTGCAGCCGTGTCTTACGCACTCGGCCACAGACAGCAGGGCCGAGATCCGCACCGTCTCGAGATCCAGGGCTCGGTCCAGCCGCCACCACAGCCTGTCCAGGACCTCGCCGAAATCCTGCATGCTGGCCTCGGGGGTCAGCCCCTGCGCCAGCGCCGAATAAAAATGGTGGTGGAGGTTGACGAAGCCGGGCAGGATTATCCCCCCGTGAGCGTCGAGAAACAGTGTGTCGGGATGTTCGCGCCGCAGTTTCGCCTCCTCCCCCACAGCCACGATCCGCTCGCCCTGCCACACGAGCGCGCCACCCGGGATCACGCGCGACTTGGAACCGCCCGTCACGACGACGCCGTTTCCGATCAGCACTTTCTTGCTCATCGCGCTCTCTTCAGGACACCATATATATGCTGACCGCTCATACGCTCACTTTCGTCTCTCGTCGCACCCACTCTCCGCTGCCCGCCGGCCCAAACGTCTCCGATCCGTCGGAGCCCCGGAGATAGACCGGCTCCCCCCGCAAGAATGTGGCCTGCACCCGGCCTGTGAGCTCGCGGCCTTCGAGCGGCGTGTATCGATTCAGGTTGTGGAGCATCTCCGACCGGACCTCCCAAGGTTCACCCACGTCCAGTACTGTCAGGTCCGCGTCGAAGCCGGCGGCGATACGGCCTTTGCGGCGCTCGATTCCAAAGAAGCGGGCCGGGGCCGAGGAAACGACCTCCGTCAGACGCTCCAGCGTGATGCGACCCTTGTCCACCCCTTCTGAGAACAGGTAGGGAAGGAGCAGCTCCACACCTGGCACGCCGCCGTAGTCGGTCCAGATGGAGCCGGTGTGTTTTTCTTGCGGCCACTGCCCCGCCGCGTGATCCGTGGCGACGTGCTGGAGCTCGCCCGACGCTACGCCCTTCCACAGACGGTCCCTATCGGCCGACGACTTCACGACGGGCGCGGTCTTGAGCAGGGCACCCTGGGTCGTCAGATCCTCGACGGTGAACTCGAGATATTGTGGGCATGTCTCTGCCGTCATCGGCAGCCCCTCTGCGCGTGCCGCGCTCACCACATCCACGCCCCTTCCGCTCGCCAGATGAACGATGTGGACCGCAGCGCCGGTCTCTCGGCACAGATCGCGCATCGTCTCGACGGCCTCGACCTCCTGCTTCTCCGGCCGCGAGGCCGCGTAGTCGAGCGGATCGTTCCGACCCTCGGCCTGTAGACGTCGCGTCAGGTCGTTCACCGTCTCGCGTGTCTCGGCGTGGACCCCGACGGGGACCCCGAGGCGCCGCGTCTCTCTCAGCACGTCCGCGATCTGGCTCTGCGCAAGGTCGCGAAACGTCTCCATCCCGGACAACATGTAGACCTTGATGGACGAGACACCTTCACCGGCTATATCCTCGAGATGTGAACGCCAGTCGACCTCGCTCATCGCGTTGTCCGACACGCCCCCCCACAACATGAAGTCGACGTGGGCCTTCGGCGCGATCACGTCGAGCTTTTGGTGCAGGTTGGCTCCCGAGGTGACGGGGGGAAGCGACGTGCACGGCATGTCGACGATGCAGGTGACGCCACCCGCCGCCGCGGCGCGCGTACCGGTGGCGAAGTTCTCGCGATGCGTGAAACCGGGGTCATCGAAGTGAACGTGACCGTCGATTGCGCCGGCGAGGACGAGCCGGCCTCCGAGCTCGAGGACCTCTTCGTCCGCCTCAGCCGGGGCCGACCCGGGCGTCGCGACCTCCGCGATACGACCGTTGGAGACGAGGATGTCGGCAGACTCGGTCTCGTTTCCGCCGGCCGGGATCCGCAGGTTCGTAAACCGTTTTCGCTTGCTGGCCATCGGATCACGCGGTGGGGGTCGGCGGCGGGTTCGGGGCGGTAGACGGGCTGGGCGCGACCGGGTTGGGCGTCGGCGAGCCGTAGATCGACTCCCACACAGTCTTCATGCGGTGGATCAGCATGGTATCGAACGGGGCTACGGCGGAAGCGGCCGGCTCGCCCGGCCGACCCTCCAGCTGCCGCCCGTCCAACACGTTGAGCCCCTCCCAAGCCAGATCGAGTGCGACGTCGTCCGTCATGAGCGTCGCCCGGTCGCCGGCCGAATCGACTTCGAGCCGAAACGTCCTCCCATCCAGCCGGGCATGCAGCACATCGCCGCTGCGATGGAATCCATCCAGCGTCGATGCGTCGAAGTGATCTTGCTGAAGAAAGAGCAGCTCTTTGACCCTGAAGGGTGCTCCCTCTTCCGGGCAGTACACCTCGCAGTTCGAGCACTCGTTGCAGGCCTCCTCGATTACAGCGAGCTGATGGCTCTCCTGGACGACGAACCCACCGCCGGGCGGGCGCTCGAGCCTTCCATCCTCGGCAAGTCGCAGGATGTGCGTGTCGACCTCCATCGGCACCGCTTCGTACGCGAAGATCGCGTCGTTGGGGCAAGCCTGGATGCACAGATCGCAGTTGATGCAGTCGTACAGCGCGAGCACGCTGTCGATGCGACGCGGCGTCTTGGCGTTCGAGGCGGCGTGATAGCGCCTATCGTCCACGAGACCGGGGACAATGTCGCGACCATTCAGGCGTCCGGCCACGCGGGTCGCCTGAAGTACCAGCGCGTCACCATCGAGACCCGCGGCACCGGCGGCCTCCCGCAGGGCGGTTGGAAGGTCGGCGGGCGAGCTCCGTGCAACCTTTCCGAGGTCTTCCAGCCGTAACCCGTGCCCGTCGTCGTCTACGATCGTCGAGGCGCCCGGGAAGGCTTTGAGCGTCTGCTCGAGCGCTTCCATGGCGTGGCCCCTCGCGGCCAGAACGTACGCCTCTCGCGTCGTCACGCCGGAGCGTTCCATCTCCCGGCCCAGGGCACGCAGGTACCCGGACAGACGCCCAAACCCGCCCTGCCGAAGGAGGTCGGTGCAAGTCGTGACCGGGACCATCCCGCAGGCCACGGCTGCCGAGAAGTTCTTCACGTCGATGCCGGCCGAGAAAGAAACCGGAAACTCGAACCCCAGGTCCTCACGGAACCGCTGCATGAGGTTCATTGAGATCACGTGCAGCGGGGGGCCCGAAACGTACATGTAGGGGTCCGATTGAGTCGGAAAGATCGACGGCTCGTTCGCGACGACCAGCGTGTTGGTGAACTTCGCTCCCACGATGGAGCCCCGGCGCTCGGCCACCTCGCGGAGACGGCGGACGATCTCCAGCCCATCCTCGAATTGGAGGTCCACGTCGAACGCTTCGCGCCGAAGCTTCAAATGCGTGTATCCGAGCCGATCGACGAGAATCTCGCGCACGCGATCGAACCCCAACAGCGTCGGGTTCAGCTTGATGATCGTGTGCAGCCCCAGATCCTCCAGCAGATAGCGGGTGATGGACTCGATCTGGTCGGCCGGACAACCGTGGAAGGTCGAGAGCGTCACGCAGTCGGAGATCGATTCGGGCAGCGCGAGGTCGCGGAATTCGGCCAGATCGCCGGTCAGCTGTGCGCGCAGCTCGTCGAAGGCGGAGCCCGGGTTCTTCAGCGCCTCGATAAAACCGGTCACGGATTCGCTGCGGATACCGTCCAGGTCGTAGCCGACGCTGATGTCGAACACCGTGTCGAAGCCGAGATCGGTCGGGTAGACGCCAAACCCGCGGGTCTGCTTCAGGATCTCGATGAGATAAGTCGCTTTGGCGTACTCCATCAGCGACTCGTGCACTCGGAGCTCCTGCGACCACTCGACGTTGTAGCCAATGTTCGGCGCGTGGATGCACGGGCGTGGGATCTCGAGCCGGTCGTTCACCTGCACCGTCTTGAGCTCGATGATCCGCCCCCCGGCCAGCCAGGCCAGAACGATGTTCTGGGCCAGCTGGGTGTGCGGGCCTGCCGCCGGTCCGACCGGGGTGGAAGCGCGTCGCGAGAAATGAAGAGCCGAGAAGTCCAGCCCGCCCTCCGGAATCCACCATTTGCGCACGGGAAGGTCAAAGATCGCCTCGGCCGTCTCGACCTCCAGACGCATGCGTCGGAGAAGCTCGGCGAACGGGGTGGGAGCGAGCTCGGCCATCAGGCCGACCCGGATCGCCGCGCCTTGGGCACGGAGGGAGCGGCGGCCGGCGCGTCGATCATCGGCAATTGGAAGCGTCGCTTACCGTCGTACGCGTGGAGTGCCCCCGCCACTGCCCCTGCGGTCGGTACCAGCCCGATCTCGCCCACGCCCTTCGACCCGTATCCGCCCACCTCGTCGGGCACCTCGACCAGGATCACATCGATGGGCGGGGTCTCCTTCGCCTTCAGGATCCCCAGATCGCGCAGCAGCAGCGAATCGGGCTCCCCGTCGGTGCAGGGGAAGTCCTCGGAGAGCGCATAGCCCAGGCCCATGTGCACCGACCCCTCGACCTGGTTGGCACACAACATCGGGTTGATCGCCCGGCCGACGTCGTGGGCGGCCACCACACGCTCGAGTCGACCATCGTCGTCGAGAATCACCACCTGCGTGGCGTAGCTGAAGGTAACGTGGGTGACCGGGTCGTCCGTTTCCTCGCCCGGCTTGGTGGTGAAGTCGCACACGTACTCGCCGTGGTACTCTCGGCCCGCTAGCTGCTCCAGCGACAGTGTCTCGAGGTCGCTCGCCAGCTTGCGCGCGGCGATCTGTGTGGCGGCCGTGAGAAGCGCGGTGGCGCGCGACGCGGTGGTCATCCCGCACACGACCCGGGAATCGCTGGCCGTGCGAACGCTCATGAGCTCGGGCCCGAGGCCCGCCTCCTCGGTCACGACCTGACGCAGCACCGTGTACAGGCCCTGCCCCATTTCCGTGTACCCGGTGAGGATTTCGAGACGGCCGCCCTCGTCGACCCGCAACAGCACGCGTCCGCTGTCGTCCATCCCGTTGCCGATGCCGGTGTTCTTGATTCCGCAGCCGATTCCCGCGTAGCGGGCGTTCTTGTAGACGTCCCGCACGGCTTCGAGCGTCTGACGGATTCCGCAGCTCTCCGTCATCCTTTGGCCCGTCGCGAAGCGATCGCCGGGCTCCAGCAGGTTTCGCTCACGGATGTCGAACCCGTCGACGCCCACCCGCTCGGCCAGCAGATCCATCATTCCTTCGATCGCGAACGCGGCCTGGTTGGCGCCGAAGCCGCGCATCGCCCCGCAGGGCGGGTTGTTCGTGTAGACCGTCTTTGCCTCGATGTCCACGGCCGGCACGCTGTACGGCCCGCACGAGTGACCTGCCGCCCGCTCCAGCACCTTCATTCCCACCGAAGCGTAGGCTCCCGTGTCACCGATGATGCGCGCCCTGACGGCCGTGAGGTGTCCCGCATCGTCGGCGCCGAGCGTGTAGTGCAGCGTGATCGGATGCCGCTTCGGATGGAGGCGCATCGACTGGTCGCGGGTGAGGACGGTCCGCACCGGTCGACCTGTGAGTTGCGCCGCGAGGGCTGTCTGCGCCTGAACCGAGAGGTCTTCCTTGCCGCCGAACGCGCCCCCATTCGTCACCAGCTCCACCTCGATCGTCTCGGGTGCCACCCCAAGCACACGCGCGATCTGGATCTGGTCGTCGTGCACTCCCTGCCCCTGCGAGAGCACCTTGAGGGCAACTCCGTCGGACTCGGCCGCAACCGCCGGCCCGGACACCGGCATTGCGAGGCACGCCTCCGGCTCCAGGAAAGCATGCTCGACACGCTGGGTGACGAACGTCTGCTCCAGCACGTGAGCCGAAGCCGCCATTTCCTCGTCTACGTTCCCGCGCACAAAGGCGCATACCTCGAGCAGGTTGCCGCTCTCGTGGACCTGGGGAGAGTCGGGCGCCAACGCTTCGACCGGGTCGGCGACAGGTGTGAGAACTTCGTACTCGACCGCCGCCTCGAGCGCCTCGGCCGCCCGGTGCGCATGCCAGCGCGTGTCGGCCAGAACGAGGGCGAGCACGTCCCCCACACAGCGCGTGACCTCGCCGGTGGCGACGAACACGGGCCAGTCGTTGCGAATCAGCCCGACGTATCGCTCGCCGGGCACGTCGTCCGCCGTCACCACTCGCTCCACGCCCGGCATGCGCTTGACCGTCGAGACATCGATCCCGATGACCCGGGCTCGCGGGTGGCGGCTCAGCACGACGGCGGCGTGTAGCATTCCGTCCGCCTGCATGTCCGCGACGTAGGGCTTCTCACCCAATGTGTGGCGCTCGCCCATGAACCGAGGGCTGGAGCTCCCGACTCCGTGATCGTTGTGGGGCGAGGCGCGGGACAGGCCGAACTCTTCGCCGAAGAAGAGCGGCCGTCGCGGCTCGGTGCTAGGTAGTTCACCGTTCGCCTGGACCGCATGGCCGGCCGTCATGATCGCGTCGACGATCCTGTTGTAGCCGGTGCAGCGGCACAGGTGACCCGAGAGGGCGCGCGCGACCTTGTCGCGATCGTCCACTCCGCCGTGGTCCATGAGTGACGCCGCCCTCATGGCGATGCCCGGCGTGCAGTATCCGCATTGCAAGCCCCCCTCGTGCACGAACGCCTTCGCCAGGGCCTCGCGCTGTTCTTGCGGAACCCCTTCCAGGGTCGTGACCGGTTTGCCTTCGACCGACTCGGCTTTTCGCAGACAGGCGAGAACCGCCCGCCCGTCCACCATGATCGTGCAGCAGCCGCAGAAGCCCTGCGGAGCGCAGCCGTCCTTCGGCGAGGTGAGGCCGCACTGATCCCGCAGCAGCTCGAGCAGGTTCATCCCCTCCTCGTACTCTGCGGTCGTCTCTCGACCGTTCAGCGTGAAGCGGATCTGCGGCATTGTCACTCGAACCCCGGACACACGTCTCTAAGGTCGCAGTAGAGCAGCCTCGCCAGCACCCGCTCCCGGTACTCGGCCGTGGAGCGAATGTCGTCGATCGCCGACACATCGCGACGGATGGCCGGCATCAGGTCGTCCGGTCCGCTGACCGGTTCTTCCTCCACCAGCAGCGTCTCGATCGACGGACAGCGCCGGACCGTGGGCGCCACGCTGTTCGCCACCACCCGCCACTCGCCGTCGAATGCGGTGACGGCGAAGCCCACCTTCGTGATCGCCTGCGCTCGTCTCGATCCGACCTTCTCGAACACCTGGAAGGCGTACGGGCGGCGGGGCACCCGAATCGCCGTGATCAGCTGGTCGGGTCGACGTCGCATTTGCTTGTACCCCACATAGAAGTCGGAAAGGGGCAGTTCCTCGTCTCCCTCCACTGACGTCAGCACGACGGAGGCATCATACGCCATCAGGACCGGAACCCCATCCGCGGCGGGCGAGGCGTTCACGATGTTGCCGGCCCAGGTGCCGCGGGTCTGGATCTGGACGGCCCCCACCTGTCGAGCGGCGTCGACCAACAGCGGAAATTCTTCGCTCGCGCGCGGGTCGCAGATCACATCCCAGTAGGTCGTGAGGCCGCCCAGGACCAGCTCTTCGTCCGTCCACCGAACGGGCTTGAGGCCCTCTAGCGCCGAGAGGTCGACGAACGTCTCGTCCCGTAGATCGTGCGCCTCGGGCCAGTGGACCAGCAGGTCGGTGCCTCCCGCGATCGGGATCGCTCCTGCGCAGGCAGCGAGCATCTCGCAGGCTTCGGCGACCGTCGAGGGGAGGATGACGTTCATGTCAGTCTCCACCGGCCGCTGCTGGCGTGGACTCCGCGGACGCATCGGTACCCGAGCTCTGACCGCGTGCGGGCGTTTTTCCCGCGAGTGCCCGCTCGATGCCTTCCACGATCCCGTCATAACCGGTGCACCGGCACAGATTCCCGGACATCAGCTCACGAACGGTGTGCCTCTCCAGATTCTCCGGGTGATCCAGGATCCACGTGGCGGTCATCACGACACCGGGCGTGCAGGCACCGCATTGGGTCGCTCCGGATTGGAGGAGCGGATCGAGACGGTCGGGGTCGATCGATTCGATCGTCTCGACACGGCGGCCGCGGACCTGATAGACGGGGACGAGACAGGAGACGACCGGAAGCCCGTCGATATAGACTGTGCACGCTCCGCACTCGCCCTCCGCGCATCCCTCCTTGGTCCCGGGGAGTTCGAGGTCATAACGCAGGACGTCGAGCAGCCGCTGTGACGGATCCGTCTCGATCGTGACGGGCTCCCCGTTCAGTACGAACGAGATCGAGAGAGTGGCTGCATCCGACATCGGCGCGTCAGTGGTCGTCGCGTCAGACATCGTCCAGGAGCTCCATGAGGCGCTCGGGGGTCAGCGGAACGACCGTCGGCTCGACCCCCAGTGCGTCGGCCACTGCGTTGAGCACGGCCGGCGCGGGTCCGTTGAACGGAAGCTCACCGAGCCCCTTGGCACCCTGCGCACCGTATGGGTACGGCGTCTCCAGAAAGTCCACGCGGATGGGCGGCAGGTCTCCGCTCGTGGGGATGACGTAATTGGTGAGCTGCGTGTTTTCCATCGCCCCGTCATGGAGCACGCAGTCCTCCATGAGCACCCATCCGAGACCCTGGGCGACCCCACCCTGGATCTGCCCGCGAGCGAGTGTGGTGTTCAGTACCCGTCCTACGTCCTGCACCGCCACGTAGTCCAGCACCCGGATCCCGTAGGTGCGCAGATCGACCTCCACCTCAGCGACGTGCGTCGACCATCCGAAGGCGCCATACGCATCGCCCTCGTACTTCTCGTCGTCCCATTCGATGCCGGGTGGAGCCTGGTAGCGGGCTTCGCCGACCAACTCGTCCCCGTTCTGTCCGCGGGCGTTCTCCTGGTGCCAGGCGACGACCGCGTCCTTCACCGCCTGTCCGCGCGCGTCATCAGGCAGGACGAGGCGGCGGCGCAGATCATCACACGCGCCTTCCACGAGTCCGCCCACGATCATCGCCGTGCGCGAGGCCACGGTCGGACCGCTGTTGGGCACCTGGTGTGTATCGGGAGCCGGTACGGAGACGTCATCCGCATCAAGGCCGAGCCGGTCCGCCGCGAGTTGCGTGAAGACGGTGGTCGTCCCCTGCCCCATCTCCACGCACGACGTCCGCACCTCCAGCCGGCCATCGGGCAGCCCCGCCACGTGGACGAGGGAGTCGAGATAGACTTCACCGGCTCCCGTGAAGCCGGCCCCGTGATAAATGGTCGCGACGCCGATGCCGCGGCGCAGCATTGAGTCGGCCCCGTTCGAGGCGGCAGTCGGCTGAGATGCAGAGGATGCGGCCGCAGGAGGGGGCACGCGTCGCTTCTCCCGATAGCCACTCATGTCCAGCGCCTTCTCCAGCACGGCGAGCCGGTCCGCACCGTCGGAGATGAGTTGGCCGGTGGACGTGCTCTGGCCGTCCCGAATCAGGTTCACGCGTCGCAGATCGACGGGGTCCCTCCGCAGTCGATGAGCGATCACATCCATGTGTCGCTCGACTCCAAAGGCGCCCTGTGGGTTGCCGAAACCGCGGAAGGCGCCGTAGGGCACCGAGTTGGTGAACATGCAGCGGCCGAGAATGCGGACGTTGTCGCAGGCGTACGGACCGGCCGCGTGGATGACCGAGCGGCTCAGC
The DNA here is from genome assembly GCA_039587755.1 of Gemmatimonadota bacterium. Classification (GTDB taxonomy): domain Bacteria; phylum Gemmatimonadota; class Gemmatimonadetes; order Palauibacterales; family Palauibacteraceae; genus JBDHBD01. Next base: position 170,866 of record JBDHBD010000004.1, read on the forward strand.
ACGACGGGGGACAGCGTCACGTAGGCACCGCCGTCGAGCACAACCTCGATGTCCTGGGCTAGCAGGCGGCCATCGGTGTCCACCCCCGTGCGATGCCGCACTGTGGACGGGTGTCGCTTGGTCGTCGCGGCCATGTCCTCGGAGCGGTCGTAGACCATCTTGACCGGCCGGCCGGACTCCAGCGCCAGCAGTGCGGCGTGTGCCGCTAACATCGACGGATACTCCTCCTTGCCGCCGAACCCGCCCCCGGTGGCTCTTTGGACCACCCGGAGGCGCTCCCTGGTGAGATCCAACAGTGGGAGAAGCGCCTTCTCGATGTAGAACGGGCATTGCATGGAGCCCTCGATCACCAGGACGTCGCCATCCCCGTAGGCGAGCATTCCCTGCGGCTCGATGTAAACGTGCTCCTGGGCACCGGTGTGGTAGACGCCCTCTACGACGATCGGCGCCTCCTCCAGCGCCCGCTCCACGTCGCCTTTGTTGATCTCCAGACGTTTGAAGACGTTGTCCGTGCCGTACTGGATCTGGTCGTTCGCCGGCGCCGCGAGAGGGTCGAAGATCGGGCGATCGGGCTCCACTACGACCTCGACCTTCGTCGCCGCACGCCGGGCTACATCCCGCGAGGCGTGAGCCAGGAGCAGAACCGGCTCATGCTTGTGTCGTACGTAGCCGGGCGTCAGTGCAGGCTGATCGTCCTCCATCAGAAGGACACAGTTCTTACCGGGGATGTCTCGGTGATCGACGATGACGAACTCAGACCAGTCGATCGAGGGGTCGAAGAGGACGTCGGCGATTCGACCACGCGGTGCGGGGCTGCGCACCGTCACCCCCCACAGGCAGTCATCAACCGGCAGATCGTCGACGTACCGCTCGCGGCCGGTGAGTTTGGCAAGCCCTTCGCGTCGCTTCATCGGTTCCCTCCGGACCAACTTCCCAGCGTGGTCCTCCAGGAGCAGCGGCTGAGGACGGCCGCCTTGCTGGTTTCATATTCTGCGCCGGTTCTGCATAGTGGGCAATGCGACAACGGCTTAGACTAACTGGGCCGCTGGAACAAGGACGACGTAGCTGGCAAGGTCGAGAGATGAACGAACCCGAGGGAGTCGAGTTCCTGAGAGAGGCGATTCGACTCGCCGTCGAGAGCGTGAAGTCCGGCGACGGCGGTCCGTTCGGTGCCGTGGTGGTAAGGGACGGGACCGTCATCGGCAGAGGGGCCAATCGCGTCACCTCCGACAAGGACCCCACCGCTCATGCCGAGATCGAAGCCATTCGCGAGGCCTGTAAGACGCTCGGCTCTTTTCAGCTCACGGACTGCGACATCTACTGCAGCAGTGAGCCGTGTCCCATGTGCATGGCCGCTATCTATTGGGCCCGGCCGCGCCGGGTCATGTTCGCTGCCGACAAGCACGCCGCCGCCCTGGCAGGCTTCGACGACGAGTTCATCTACGAAGAGCTCGCGAAACCGATCGAGGCGCGATCCATCCGGATGCGACAGCTCGATGTGGAAGAGGCAGGTCAGGCTCTCACGCTGTGGGAGAGCCTCGAGAACAAGATTAAGTACTGACTGCTTACTCCCCGTCGCCCCGACTGCTGAGCAGCACGATCATTCCGAGTACGACGACGCCCAGTATCACCAGCAGCAGGGTGAACAAGTGTTGCTCCTTTCCTGCTCAGTGCGCGTCCCGGAGCCCAAAGAAGAAGTCCACCTCACCCGTATCCAGGGAGTACTCCGCGCCGACTACGAGTAGCCCTTCCTCGCGGATCAACCGCTCGAGGATCTCCGAGCCATGCCTGAGGTGAGTGACCGAGGCGCGGACGTTGCCTCGAGTGGCATTCCGTAGCAGCGCCTCGTCATCGTGGCGTAGCTCCGTCTCCAACAATCCCTCGACGGAGGGCCGCACCCGATCGACGATCGAGCGAAGGTTCGGGGAGCGGGTCTCGCCGGGCCGGCGCAGCTCCTCCAGAGTAGCCTCGATCGCACCGCAATGTGCATGGCCGAGTACCACGACCAGGCGAGTGCCGAACTTCGCCGCCGCAAACTCCACACTACCCACCTGGGAGGGTGCGACGATGTTGGCGGCGACGCGGATCACGAACAGATCGCCGAGCCCCTGGTCGAACACCAGCTCGACCGGAACACGTGAGTCGGAGCAGCCGAGGATGATCGCGATCGGGTCCTGGCCCGCGATGAGCTCCGAACGCCTCGCCGGGTCCACCAACGCGGCAGCCTTCCCCACGTTGTCTACGAAGCGGCGGTTTCCCTCACGAAGGCGATCCAGCGCCTCTCGAGCCGTCAACATGAGTGAGCGATCGGCTCAATCGAAGCCGAAGTGTGACAGTATGGCCTCCTGTGAGCGTGCCTGTGCCTCGTTGATCGGAGCACGACCACCCCCCTTTTCCGCTCTATTCACCAACAAAGGAGCCGTCGGGCGCGAGAATGAAATCGTCCGACAGCGGCGCGAACGCACGCCAACCGCCGTCGTCGATCGCCGCCAGGATGCGGAGATTGCCACCGGGTCGATCGTCCCAGAAG